>CAWJSY010000005.1:0-329364 GCA_963845645.1 uncultured Actinomycetota bacterium | reverse complement strand
CTGGGGTCGCGCCTGGAGGAACACCACGATGGCCAGGAAGACCAGCACCTTGGCGATGCTGCCGCTGGTCGAGTACTCCAGGAAGGACTGGGTCAGCCCGATCCCGAACGCCGCGATCACGGTGCCCTTGATCTGGCCGATTCCGCCGACCACGACGACGAGGAAGGCCTCGACGATGTAGGACGACCCGATCGTCGGCCCGGTCGAGCCCAGCAGCGTGAGCGCGACGCCCGCGACACCGGCGAGGCCGGAGCCGAGGAAGAACGTGATCCGGTCCGTACGTCGCGTGGAGACCCCGAGGGTCTCCGCGAGGTCCCGGTTGGACACCGTGGCCCGCACCTGGCGGCCCAGCGCGGTGTACTTCAGCACCGCGAAGACCGCCGCCAGGCAGGCGACCGAGAGCACCAGGATGAACAACCGGGACAGCGGGAAGCTGTAGCCCAGGACCGGGAGGGCCCCCGAGAGCCACCCCGGGGCCGGGACCTCCTTGGCCGGGGCCCCGAAGACGTCGCGGGCGACCTGCTGCAGCACCAGGCCCACGCCGTACGTGACCAGCAGGGTGTCCAGCGGACGGTGGTACATCCACCGGATCACCCCCGCCTCGAGCATCACCCCGAGCAGCCCGCCGACCGCGAACCCGACCGGCAGCCCGATGAGCAGGCTCGCGCCGGCGTTGCCGATCACGATGTTGAGCACGTAGGCGGTGTAGGCACCGGCCATGATGAACTCGCCGTGCGCCATGTTGATCACACCCATCTGACCGAACGTCAGCGTGAGCCCGATCGCGATGAGCAGCAGGACGGCGCCGGCCGAGAGGCCGGTGAAGATCTGGGACAGCAGGGCGTCCACGGACAGCTCCCTTCAGGTGCGGGTCGGGTGACGGGGTGCTGTGGTCACTCGCCCTTCCACCACGAGTAGGACTCCAGGTAGGGGTCCGGCTCGATCGGCTCGTCCGAGGACCACACGGTGTCGATCAGCCCGTTGGGCTGGATCTGCCCGACCAGCGCGGTCTTGGCGATGTGGTGGTTCTCGCCGTCGACCGTCACGGTGCCCTCGGGGGCCTCGAAGGTGATCCCGTCGGCCGCCTCGACGACCGCGTCGACGTCGAAGGAGCCGGCCTCTTCGACCATGCCCTTCCAGAGGTGGAGCGAGGTGTAGGCCGCCTCCATCGGATCCGACGTCACCGCCGTCGCGCCGTTGGCCTCCTGGAAGCTGGTCACGAACTCCGTGTTCGCCGGGGTGTCGATGGTCTGGTAGTAGTTCCAGGCCGTGTACTGCCCGACCAGGTTGTCGACACCGACGCCCGGCACCTCCTCCTCGGCGATCGAGACCGAGACGACCGGCATCTGCTCCGCGGTGAGTCCCTTGCCGCCGTACTCCTTGAAGAAGGCGACGTTGGAGTCGCCGTTCAGCGTGTTGAACACCGCGTCGGCGCCGGCTGCCTTCACCTTGTCGACCACGGTGCCGAAGCTGGTCGAGCCGAGCGGCTGGTACTCCTCGCCCAGGACCTCGATCCCGTTCTCCTCGGCGTAGGCGCGGATGATCGCGTTGGCCGTGCGCGGGAAGACGTAGTCCGAGCCCACCAGGAAGATGGACTCGATGCCCTTCTCGTCCTTGAGGTAGTCCAGACCGGGGATGATCTGCTGGTTGGTGGTGGCGCCGGTGTAGAAGATGTTGGGCGAGGACTCCAGGCCCTCGTACTGGACCGGGTAGAACAGCAGGGCGTTGTTGCCCTCGAAGACCGGCAGCATCGCCTTGCGGGAGCTGGAGGTCCAGCCACCGAAGACGGCGGCGACGCAGTCCTGCTGGATCAGCTTGGTGGCCTTCTCGGCGAAGACCGTGGGCTCGGACTGCCCGTCCTCGCTGACGATCTCGAGCTGCTTGCCGAGGAGACCGCCGTCGGCGTTGATCTCGTCGGCCGCCATGGACAGCGACTTGAAGACGGTCGTCTCGCTGATCGCCATCGTGCCGGACAGGGAGTTGAGCAAGCCGATCTTGACGGAGTCACCGCTGGTGTCGACGCACGAGTCGGCAGCTGAGGCCTGCTCACCCGCCTTGGCGCCGCAGGCGCTGGCGGCCAGGCCGAGGGTGAGGACGGAGGAGGCCGCGAGGACACGGCGCACGAGGGGATGGGGCACGAGCTACTTCCCTTCTAGGGCGCGGTCGGAGGACCGCGGCACGGCGGGACGGCACGTCGCTGTGCGCTGCCCCGCCGGCTGGGCCGGCGGGGACTTTTCCCGAACGGAAGCAACTGTGGAGGTGTGCTGTTTCGCGGAGGTGACACCGCGGTCACATTCATGGCCGCGGTGCCACCTGCCCGCGCGAGGTCACATCCCGGGCACCGGAAGCAGCTCGTGGACCTCGATCTCGCAGCCGCCAGGCATCTGCAGGTGCGGGTGGTTGCGAGCCAGCTCGAGGGCCTCGTCGACATCGGCGGTCTCGAGGACGGTGTAGCCGCTGACCCCGCGGCTGCCGGGGGTCGTGGTGCCGTCCGCGCCGACGCGCGTGCCTCCGCCGAGCGGCGTACCGAAGTCGACCATCCGGTCGCCGACGGTGCCGGCCCAACCCATCCACTGCTGCATGACAGCCTCCATCTGCTCCGCGCTCGGCGCCGGGGCGTCGGCGGGCGGCGTGGGGGCGTGGTAGACGAACATGTACTTGGTCATCGGGTTCTCCTGGTGTGTGCGTGATGTGGTGGTGGTGCTGCGCTGGGTCAGGACGCGAGCGGGACCCGTCCCGAGAACGCTGCGAGACGGTCGAGCGGGGTCGCCTCGGCGGCGGGCTGGATCTCCTCGCCGAAGGCGCCGCGGGAGCGTGAGCCGGGGATGATCTGGTCGGCCATGGCCTGGACGTAGGCGACGACCTCGTCGGAGACCACGACCTGCTGGCCGCTGGTCTGGGCGAAGTCCCAGGCGTGGAGCAGGAACTCGATCGAGAGGATGTTGGCCCCGACCACGGCCGGCATCTCCTGGCCACCGGGTCCGGGCACCATGCCCTCGACCCCGCGGGCGCGCCAGGCGTCGATGGCCTGCGAGGCCATGACGGCGACCCGGTTCTCCAGGGAGCCCTCCTCGGGGTCGACGACGTCGGCGCCGGCCATGCCACCGACGCCGGTGAGCGACCCGAAGAGGTGCTCGGCCAGGGCGTGACCGTCGAAGTCGCTGCACGGCGTCTGACGCGTGCGGTCCTCGGTGGTCAGGTGGCGCAGCACGCCCTGGAGCACGGCCAGGGTGGCCTCGGCGCTCGTGAGCGGGTCGAGCTCCGGCGGGGTGGCGGCCCACTCGTCGGGGCCGGCGTCGCCGTCGGCGGCGACCTTCTCGAGCCGGGTGAAGTAGTGGGTCCAGCCCGTGGCGTGGTGGTCGGCCTGCTCACCGACGAGGCCCTCGTGGGTCAGGGTCACCCGGGTCCCGTCCTGCTCCGGCTCGAGCGTCACGGTCACCGTCGAGGCGTCGGGAGCCAGCTCGGAGCTGCCCTCCCAACCCCAGCCGAAGACGACCCGCTTGCCGGGCTCGATCTCGCGGAAGGTGCCGGCCGCGATGTGGCCGGGCGTGATGGTCCACCGGAAGCCACCGCCGGCGCGGAGGTCGACCTGCGCCGAGACGGCCTGCCAGCGACGCAGCCGCTCCGGCTCGGTGATCAGGGCGAAGGCCTCGTCGGGCGTGACGGGCAGGACGGCGGTCTTGGTGTAGCTCATCGGTTTCTCCTCAAGGTGGTGGCGTCGGCGACCAGCAGGTCGAGCTCGTCGGTCCAGAAGCGGTCGATCTCGGCCTGCAGCTGGCGCAGGCCGTCGGGGCGGACCCGGTAGATCCGTTGGCGGCCGACCTTCTCCCCCGTGACCAGGCCGGCCTCGCTCAGCACACCGAGGTGCTGGGAGATCGCAGAGCGGGTCACGGTGAACTCAGCGGCGATGTCGCCGACGGTCAGCGGCTGCGACGCCAGCAGCTGCAGGATGCGTCGCCGGGTCGGCTCGGCAGCGGCAGAGAGGGCGTCGGGCACGATCAATACGTTAGTGGTCACTAACGCTTTCGGCAACACGTGGGCTAGGCAGAGTTGTGCCGCGCTGCGGTGCCATCAGATGACACCGGAGCGCGGCACTACGCCGGCCGGATCAGCCCGGCAGGTGCTCCTCGATCGCCGCGATGATCTCGGGACGCAACCGGGCGGCCGGGATGACGGCGTCGACCGAGCCGACCTCGACGGCGCGGTGGATGTTGTGGATGCCATCGAACTCCGCGGCGACCTCGCTGATCTTCGCGGCCCGGGTCTTGGCCCGCAGGTCCGACTGCTCGACCACGAGCGCGATGCGCTCCGAGCCGGTGGCCTCGGCGATGCGTGCGTCCAGGTCGCGCATCTCCGGGCTCGCCGCGGTGCGCTTGTCGACCTCGCCGCTGAAGACCACCGCGGCCGCAGGGGCACCACCGATGACCGAGGCGAAGGAGCCCTCGATGGCCAGCACCTTCATCTGCGGGTTGAGCGCCTTGGAGAAGACCACGAACGCTCCCCCGTGGTAGCGGGAGATGACGCAGAAGACGATCGGGCCGCGGAAGTTGACGATGGCGCGGCCGATCTCGGCGCCGTACTCGAGCTGGAGGTTGCGCATCGACTCCGGAGAGCCGTCGAAGCCCGACAGGTTGGCCAGCACGACCAGCGGGCGGTTGCCGTTGGCCGCGTTGATGGCGCGTGCGGCCTTCTTCGACGACCGCGGGAACAGTGTCCCGGCGGTGTAGGTGTCAGGTCCGTCGGTGGGCGGGAAGCCCGCACGACGTACGGACCGCGACTCGATGCCGAGCAGGCAGACCGGGTGGCCGCCCAGGTGGGCGTCCTGGACCACCGCGGTGTCGGCGTCGGCCATGCCGGCCCAGCGCTCGAGCGTCGGGTGGTCCTGGTCGGCGACCGCACGCATCACGGTGCGGATGTCGAAGGCCTTCTTGCGGTCGGGGTTGGTGGCCGGGGAGAAGATCTCGCCCACGGTGCGGAAGTCGCTGCCCTCGGCCTCGTGCGGGTACGACGAGATGTCGCGCTCCGCGTCGTCGGTGGTGGCGGCGCGGCGCGGGCCGGTCTCGCCCGGCACGACGTAGGTGTGCTCGTAGTGCGCCATCAGCACCCGCATCGAGCCGGCCAGGTCGGGCGCCCAGTACTGCGCCTGCCCGTTGGGGCCCATCACCCGGTCGTAGCCGCCGATGCCGTAGTTGTCCTCGGCGGAGACCCCGCCGGAGAAGTCGAGCGACTGCTTGCCGGTCAGCACCATGGCGCTGTCCGGCGTCATCACCAGGATCCCCTTGGTGTGCATCAGCATCGTGGCCTCGGCGTTCCAGTACGGCTGCGCCCCGACGTTGATGCCGGCGACCACGATGTTGATCTCGCCGCCGCCCTGGGTGAAGAGCACGATCCGACGCAGCGCCTTGGCCACCCAGTCCATGTTCTCGGTGCCGGAGTCCATCGAGATGCGAGCGCCCGCGGAGATGGCGAACCACTCCACCGGGACCTGCATCTGCTCGGCCAGGTCGAGCGCGGCGATGACTCGCAGGCACTCCGCCTCGGCGACCGAGCCCAGCGACTTCGTCGGGTCGCCGCACAGCACCACCCGGGTCACGCCCTCCGGGTGCAGCGGGGTCGGCGTGGTCACCACCGCGACCAGGATGCCGGCCTTGTTGAGCCCCCGGGGGCGGTCGACCGCGACCAGGCGACCACTGTCGTCGAGGTCGTGCTCCACCAGCGTGCCGTGGGGCCCGGTCAGCGCCGCGGTGAGCTCGTAGGGGTAGACCAGGCCGCGGCGTCGCGAACGGACGACCTTCGAGGTGTAGTCGTCGAGGGGCTGGAGCAGGTCGGTGGGCGGCTCCTCGATGGTCGAGACCACCCCGGCACCGGGCTGCGCGCCGAAGCGTACGGCGACCGGGGTCGGGGTGCCGCCGCCCGAGGCGACCTTGCCCTGGGCCACGACCTCCTCGATGCCGGCGCCGTCGGTGAGCGGGCTGATCTTCGCGCCCAGCGCGTCGAGGCCGACCTCGTCGACGTCGACGACCGGCCAGACGTGGACCCACACGTGGTTCATGTCGAGCTTGGCGCCCGCGGACCCGCGCGCCACCCGGGCCCGTCGGATCGCCTCCAGGCAGCTCTCCACCGCGCGCTCGGCGTGGGGCAGGGAGGTGACGGTGCCGGCCTCGTCGCGCACGACCGACATCTGCCGCACCTGGGCCAGGGCGACGAGCCTGCGGTCGGTGGGGTTCTCGCGGGCGACGCACTCGTAGAGCAGGACGTCCTCGGGCGCCTCCACCCGGGTCACGTGGAAGTTGCGCAGTCGCCAGAGGTTGAGACGACGACCCACCATGGGGTGGACCCCGCGGGTCAGGTCGTCCTCGACCACGCCGCCGTCGTCGTCGGGACGGAAGACGTAGTAGCCGACGGGACGGTCGCCGCCGGAGCTCACCGCGACACAGGCCCGACGTACGTCGTGGGCCACCGGCAGGTCGACCAGCAGGGCGCGCAGCCGCTCGCTGACCTCCTCGACCGACTCGGGCGCGTCGGCCCAGTGCAGGTAGAGGTCGACCACCGCCTGCTCGCCCTCCGGCCGGCTGGCCACGAGGTCGGTCACGGTGGTGACGAGGTCACCGGCGCCGTCGGCCAGCTCGGCCACGGTGCCGACCGTCGACACCAGGCGTGTACGTCGGTCGTCCAGGGTGTAGCCCGCGACCAGCGTGGCCCGGGAGCCCGAGGCGACCGCCTCGACGTCGTGCAGGTCGTAGTCGCGGTAGTGCCTCCGGGCGAGCACCTCCAGCATGGGTTCGCGGGTGGGGGTGCCGCGCTCCAGGCGCTGGGCCAGGAAGCGCACGATCTGCTCGGGGATCGCCGCGAGGGCCTCGATCCGCCCGGCCCGGTCGGCGACGTCGCCCTCGAGGGCCAGCTGCTCCAGCTCGTCGCGGGCATCGGCCAGCACGGTCGAGCGCTCGTCGTCGACCGCCGGCTGGTCGAACCACCGGAAGCGCACGCTGCGGGCGAGGTCGCCGATCACGGGGTAGCGCAGCTGGGTGGCTCGGCCGAGGCGCTCCAGGATCGCGCGCGCCGCCACGGCGTCCTCGCCCACGGGCGGGGTCTCGTCGATCCAGCAGCCGAGCACGGCCGAGGCCAGCGCGACCTCGGGGACCGAGCGCTGCTGGGCCAGGAAGATGCGGAAGACCGCCTCCTCCATCTCGGGGGTGCGCTCGAGGCTCTCCACCCCGTAGTGGTGAAGCACGCGCAGCAGCCGCTCGCGGAACTGCTCGGGCAGGTCGCCGCGGTCGGCGTCCAGGCTCTGGAGGAACGTGTGGAAGTGCTCGCGCGAGCTGTGCACGCGCAGCTCGGTGTGCTGGTCCTCCTCGACCGGCCGGTTGCGGCTCAGCTCGGCGAGGTCGGCGAAGATCGCCAGCAGCGAGAGCTCCTCGGCGACGACCGGCTCGTCGTCGCTGCAGAGGCGGTCGCGGACGGCGAGGTAGCCGGACAGCGCGGCGTCCTGGTCCTGCGGCGGTACGTCGAAGCCCAGCACGACCGCCTTCAGGGCCCGGAGCGCGGCCTGCGCGCGCAGGCCCGGCGC
Organism: uncultured Actinomycetota bacterium; assembly: GCA_963845645.1. Classification (GTDB taxonomy): domain Bacteria; phylum Actinomycetota; class Actinomycetes; order Propionibacteriales; family Nocardioidaceae; genus Nocardioides. The sequence goes on along the minus strand of CAWJSY010000005.1, from coordinate 321,797 downwards.
GCCGGTCTCGGCGTCCTCCTGAGAGGTGGGCAGGTCGAGGGTCGGACCGACGGCGACGGACTCCTCGACCTCCTCGCCCAACGGCTCGAGCTTGATCAGCGCGGTGCCGGTCTCGACCTGGCTGCCGGTGATCACCGACAGCTCCTTGACGCGCGCCGCGAACGGCGCGTGCACCACGGTCTCCATCTTCATCGACTCGAGGACGACGACCGCGGCCCCGGCCTCGACCTCGGCCCCGACGGCGACCGGCGTGGCCACGACCAGCGCGGGCGCCGGCGAGCGCAGCACGCCGCCCTCGTCACGGCTGACCCGGTGGGCCACCCCGTCGACCTCCACGAGGGTCGTCGGGCCCTGGGTCGCGGTGACCAGCTGGTAGCGGCGCGACCCGACGACCAGGCGACGACGTACGGCGTCGACGCCCTCCATGCGGACGTCGACGGTCTGCTCCTGACCACCGGCGGCGACCGTCACCCGGTAGCGACCGGGGCCGGTGTTGACCGTCGCGACCTGGTAGGCGACGCCTCGCAGCTTGAGCTCGACGGGGCGGCCGACCTCGTGGGACGCGCTCGGGCGGCCGCCGCGAGCGGTCTCCAGCAGCCGGGTGGTCTCGAGGCGCACCCGGTCGACGTACGCCTCGATCGCGGCAGCCACCACCGCGATGCCGGAGTGGGCCTGGGCGACCAGGCGACCTTCGGCGCGGACCCGGTCGATCCACCCGGTGTCGGCCCACGCGGGGTCGCCGGCGACGACCTCGGGCTGGGCGAGCAGGTCGAGCACGAAGCTCTTGTTGCAGGCCCCGCCCTCGATGACCACGGTGGTCGACTTCATCGCCCGGCGCAGGCGGGCCAGCGCCTCGTCGCGGGTGCGGCCGTAGGCGATGATCTTGGCGATCATCGAGTCGAAGTCGGAGGGGATGGTGTCGCCCTCGGCGACGCCGGTGTCGACCCGGATGCCGGGGCCGGCGGGCAGGTCGAGGCGGACGATGCGGCCCGGCGAGGGGGCGAAGTCGCGGTCGGGGTCTTCAGCGTTGAGCCGGGCCTCCACGGCGTGACCGACCTCGGCGGGCTTCTCGCCCTCCAGGTGTCCGCCCTGGGCCACGTGCAGCTGGGCCTTGACCAGGTCGAGGTCGGTGGTGACCTCGGTGATCGAGTGCTCGACCTGGAGCCGGGTGTTGACCTCGAGGAAGGCGAAAGTCTTCTCGCCGGGGTGGTAGAGGAACTCCACGGTGCCGGCGCCGACGTACCCGACGGCCAGGGCGAGGCGCTCGGCCGAGGCCTTGACCTCCTCGTTCTGCTGGGCCGTCAGCAGCGGCGAGGACGACTCCTCGATGACCTTCTGGTTGCGTCGCTGGATGGAGCAGTCGCGCACGCCGACCGCCCAGGCGGTGCCGTGGCTGTCGGCGATCAGCTGGACCTCGACGTGCCGGGCGCCGGTGACCAGCCGCTCGAGGAAGAGCGTCCCGTTGCCGAAGGCCCGCAACGCCTCGTCGCTGGTGCGCTGGAAGGCCTCCTCGAGGTCGGCCGCCGCGGCGACCATCCTGATCCCGCGTCCGCCGCCTCCTGCGGTGGCCTTGAGCATCAGCGGGTAGCCGATCTGCTCGGCGGCGGCCAGCGCCCCCTCGAGGGTGTCGACGGCGCCACGGCTCCAGGGGGCGACGGGGACCCCGACCTCCTCGGCGATGATCTTGGACCCGATCTTGTCGCCGAGCTGGCGCATGGCAGCCGCGCTCGGGCCGACGAAGGTCACCCCGATCCGGTCGCAGAGGTCGACGAACGTCGGGTCCTCGGCGACGAAGCCCCAGCCGGGCCACGCGGCGTCGGCGCCGGTGTCGACCAGCGCTCGCTCGAGCACGGCGAGGTCGAGGTAGGGACGGGCGGAGGCCGGGCCGAGGTCGTAGGCGATGTCGGCCTCGCGCACGAACATGGCGTTGGCCTCGCCCGTGGTGTGCAGCGCGATCACCTGGACCGGCTCCCCACCGGCCGCGTTGAGCTCACGGACGGCGTGGATCAGCCGCATCGCGGCCTCACCACGGTTCACGATCGCCAGCCGGCTGAACGACATGCAAGACCCCCGTTACCCAGAGCGCGAGGTTGTTCTCGCACCCTTCAACACGCAACCTGCCATGGGTCGGGGGTTACGAGCGAGTACGTGGACGGTCGGCCCCCGCTGGTGACCCGGTGAAGGGGCACCGAGCCGGCCATGGTGCGCCCGCGGGTCAGGCCGTCCGGTCGGCCCGCCGGCCGAAGGTCAGGGCCGCGAGGCCGGTGGTGATGGGCACGGCGGCGATCAGGCCCAGCGTGGCCACCACGCTCCGCACGATCTCCTGCCCGATCACCTGGTTGGTCAGCACGCCGCCCAGCGAGTCGGTGTTGGCGACGATCAGGATCAGCAGCGGCAGCGAGGAGCCGGCGTACGCCAGGACGATGGTGTTGACCACCGACGCGATGTGCGACCGGCCGACCCGGCTGCCGGCCCGGTAGAGGCTCATGGCGCCGTACGTCGGGTTGGCGCGCGCGAGCTCGGTGACGGTGGCGGCCTGCGTCACCGTCACGTCGTCGAGCACGCCCAGCGAGCCGATCACGATGCCGGCCAGGAGCAGGCCCTGCATGTTCACCGTGTAGGTCGCACCGAGCGAGGTCGAGATGTCGTCGGTGATCCCGGTCAGGTGGAGGGCCGAGACCGAGACGGCCGACAGCACCCCGGTGAGCGCCAGGCTGATCAGCGTGCCGATCACCGCCACCGTGGTCGACAGGGAGAAGCCGTGGGTGAGGTAGAGCACCGACAGCGTGATCGCCGCCGACGCCACGACGGCCACGAGCAGGGGCGGCTCGCCGGAGAGGATCGCGGGGACGACGAACAGGACCAGCACGGCGAAGGTCACCGCCAGCCCCACGAGGGCCGTCGCACCCCGCCATCGACCGAAGGCCACCAGGGCCAGCACGAACGCCCCGGCCAGCAGCCACAGCCCGTTGGCTCGCTGCTGGTCGACGATCGAGTAGATCTCACCGTCAGGGGTCGAGCTCACGATCAGCTCCACCTGGTCGCCCTCGTCGACCGCGGGCGCGCCGGGGCCGTTGGGCAGCAGCACGGAGATGGTCCGCCCCTGGTCCGGTCCGCTGGTCACGCGCACCCGCGCCATGCCGCAGCCGTTGACGTCGTCGGCGAGCTCCTCGACGCAGGCCTCGCGCTCGATGGTGGTGATCGCACCCTGGAACTGCTCGACCCCGCCGACGTCCTCGGGCACCGGGAGCCCCTCCGAGGGCCAGAGCCAGACCATCGCCAGCAGCGTCAGCACGGCGACGGGAGCGACGACCAGGACGGCGAGCCTGCGCAGCCGCGGGCTGTCCCGCACGGCGTGACGCGGGTGGTGGGCGCCCATGGTTGTCATCCTCGTCGGCTTCGGTGTCGCGTTCGGTGTCGGGGGTCCGGCCGCCCGAGCACGTCGAGCGCTCGCCGATGTTAACCGGGCCTGGGCGCTGTCCTGACGGCCCCGTCAGGCGGAGCGGACCCCGACATGACAGGCCGCACCTCGTGCGTCATACTGAGAATCGTTCTCATTATCGACCGATGCGGAGCCGACATGCCCCACGACCTCGTTCCCCCTGACCGCCGCGTCGTCCTGGCTCGTGCCGAGGAGGCGAGCGCATGAGGACCAGCACCGTCGTCGTCACCGGGGTGGACCCGCACGCGATCGACCGGACCATGCTCGGGCTCTCCTGGGACCTGCCGCGGGCTGTCGCCGTGCGACACCGGATCGACCCCGCCTCCCAAGTCCTGACCCGGGTCGTCAGCGACGCCTCGGGCGTCCTGGAGCACGCGGAGGTCGAGCTCGAGCACGCCTGCGTCTCGTGTGCCCTGCGCGAGGACATCCTGCCGACCCTGGAGCGTCTGGGGCGCGACGGCCGCTGGAGCAGCATCGTCGCCGGGCTCCCCACCGGCACCGAGGCGGTCCAGCTCGCCCGTGCCCTGGCGCGGGACAGCTCGCTCGCCCGTCACCTACGCCTGAGCAGCGTCGTCGCCGTCACCTCCACCGACCGGGTGACCGAGGACCTGCTCGGGGACGACCTGCTCCGCGAGCGCGGCTGGCACACCGGCCCCGGGGACGGGCGTGGCGTCGGTGAGGTGGCGTGCGCCCAGGTCGAGTACGCCGACGTCGTGGTGCTCGCCGACGACACCGGCGCCGAGGCCACCGATCTCGCCCGCGCGTTGGCGCGCCCCGAGGCGCTGCTCGTCCCGGGGGCCGACCAGCTCGACGTGACGACCCTGCTGTCGCGCAGCCACGTGCTCACCGACGCCACCGGCTGGAGCTCGGCCCTGCGTGACGAGCCTCGGCCCCCGCTCGGCGACAGCCGTGCCTGGCGGCTCGAGCTCTCCACGCCACGAGCCCTGCACCCGGAGCGGCTGCTGGACCACATCGAGCGTCTCGGCAGCGGGCGGCACCGGTCGCGAGGCTGCTTCTGGGTGCCGACCCGGCCCGGGCTGGCGCTGGAGTGGGGCGGCGCGGGCGGCCAGCTCAGCATCGGCGTGCTCGAACCCTGGGACCGGCGCCCGCCGGTGAGCCGCCTGCTGTTCACCGGCCTCGGACGCCCCCCGCGCGACCTGGTCGAGGCCTTCGAGGGCATCGCGCTGACCCCGCGGGAGGCGCGGCTCGACCCGCAGCACTGGCACCGGCGCGAGGACGGCCTCGAGGCGTGGCTCGGAGAGATCCGCGACGCGGCCTGACGCGCGCCTACCAGGGGAAGGGTGCGTAGTCCTTGAGGAAGACCCCACCACGGTCCACGATCGCCAGCCGGCCGAACGACGTGCAAGACCCCCGTCACCCGGAGCGCGAGGTTGTTCCCGCGCCCTTCTCGTGGCAACCGGCCACGGGCCGGGGGTCACGAGCGAGGCACATCCCACGCAGAGGCTTCGGGCGAGCGCGCTGTCAGCGCCCGGTCGCACCACCACCAGCACGAGCTCCGGGGGCGGCGCGGCGGGCCGTCGTCGGGGTGCCTGCGGTGGCTGCGTCGAGACGCGTGAAGGCCACCTCCGACAGGCCACCTGCGGCCGAGGAGAAGATCGACGCGTTCCCGCCGATCCCGAAGCAGCGGAGCCGGTCGGCACCCCCCGTCGTGTCGAGCACGGCCGACCCGCTGCTCACCGAGAAGCCGCCGATCCCCGGCGTCGAGTAGGTCAGGCCCTGGTCACGGTTGTCGGCGAAGCAGGCCATCTGGCTACCACTGCTGATCACGGTGTAGGTCATCAGGTAGAGCCCCGGCGGCAGTCCTGGAAAGCTGATCACGTGCTCCGCCGCCGAGGCCTGCGACGACAGCTCGTAGGGGAAGACCAGCGACTCGAGGTCCGAGGCGTCGGCGCCGTCGAGCAGGTCGGCGTGCAGCTTGTTGACCTTGGCGGTGCGGTTGACCACCAGCGGCGGCTGCCCGGGCTTGGTCTTGAGGCGCAGGGCCGGGCCCGACCCCTTGTTGTTGATGGTGGACTTCTTGGTCTCGACGTTGGTCTTGCCGAGCAGCAGCGGCCTGCCGTTGGCGGCGTACGCCGCGAGGTTGGCGCCGCCGATCAGCACGACGGCGGCGAGGAGCGCTGCGACGACCCGAGAACCTGAGGTGGTGGTGGGCATGATCGTCTCCTTGATCTCCGAGCACTTCCGGATGGGTCCCTCCCAGCCCTACTCCTGCTCGCCCCCCGCGGTCACGGGTCGAAGGACCCCCATCTCGACAAAGCACCGATCTTCCGCGGGTTCGTCGACACTTCCGCGCCTGTGCAGGGGCGCGGAAGAGGGGGATAACTCCGCGTTACAGCGGCGGCGGGGCGTGAGAGCGCCGCCGGGCGATCACCAGGGCGAGGCGACGTAGTCCTTGAGGAAGACCCCGTGGACGTCCTCACCGGCCTCGCCGCGGACGATCGGGTCGTAGACCCGGGCGGCGCCGTCGACGAGGTCGAGCGGGGCCTTGAAGCCCTCGGTGGCCAGGCGCACCTTGGTCTCGTGCGGTCGCTCGTCGGTGATCCAGCCGGTGTCGACGGCCGTCATCAAGATGCCGTCGGTGGCGAGCATCTCGCCCGCGCTGGTGCGGGTCAGCATGTTGAGCGCGGCCTTCGACATGTTGGTGTGCGGGTGCCCGGGGCCCTTGTAGCGCCGGCCGAACTGGCCCTCCATCGCCGAGACGTTGACGACGTAGGTGCGGCGCGCCGCGGACTCGGCGAGGGCGGGCCGCAGCCGGCTGATCAGGATGTACGGCGCGGTCTGGTTGCACAGCTGCACCTCGAGCAGCTCCAGCTCGCCGACCTCGCCGATGCCCTGGACCCAGCTGTTGGTGTCGACGCGGTCCGGCACCAGTCCCCCGGCGTCGATCCGACTGAGGTCGGCCGAGCCCGCGGTCATCGCCTCGGTGGTGAGCCGCTCGGCCGTCGCGCCCTCGGTCTCGAGCACGGGGTGAGCCTCGACCGACCCCACCAGCGCCGCCGGGTGGAGGTCGCTCGCGTGACCGAAGCTCGCGAGCTCGGGACCTCCCTGCTCGTGGGTCAGCTCCGGCGGGAGGGGCGTGCGCTCCGCTGCCGCGAGCGGGGCGTAGGCGCCGGGCGAGCGGCGTACGGTCTGGGCGGCGTTGTTGACCAGGATGTCGAGCGGGCCCCGACCGCGTACGTCGTCGGCGAGGGCGATCACCTGGGCGGGGTCGCGCAGGTCGATGCCGACCACGCGGAGGCGGCCCAGCCACTCGGCGCTGTCGGGCAGGCTGGCGAAGCGGCGCACGGCGTCGTGGGGGAAGCGGGTGGTCAGCGTGAGGTGGGCGCCGTCGCGCAGCAGGCGCAGCGCGATGTACATCCCGATCTTGGCCCGACCGCCGGTCAGCAGCGCGCGCCGCCCGGTGAGGTCGGTGCGCGCGTCGCGCTTGTCGTGGCTGAGGGTGGCGCAGGCCGGGCAGAGCTGGTGGTAGAACGCGTCGACGTCCACGTACTTCTGCTTGCACATGTAGCAGGCCCGCGCCACCAGCAGCCGGCCCGCGGTGGCGCCGCGCGCCGTCGAGGTCAGCGGCAGACCGGCGGTCTCGTCGTCGATCCGCGAGGCCGAACCGGTCGCGGTGAGCCCGACCACGGCCCGGTCCGCGGCCGCCACCGACTGGCGGTGGACCCGGCGGCGCTCGACCTTGGCGGCCTTGAAGAAGCCGGCCGCCGCTCGGCGAAGCGCCACGAACGTGGGGTCGTCAGGGTCGAGCTCGCCCGCGTCCTTCAGGACGCGCAGCGCCACCTCGACCTCGTCGTCCCGCACCCGCTGAGTATGACGGGACCGGTCGGCGCCGACGCCGCCCGGCCCGTGGTCGGGCGGCGCGGCCTCAGAACGACAGCGAGGTCGCCCCGTCGGCGAGCAGCTTCACCAGCGACGCCCCACCGACGATGCTGGCACCCTCGATGAGGTCGTCCTCACCGATGCCGCGCTTCTTCGCGCAGGGGCTGCAGACCAGGAACGTGCCGCCGGCCTCGACGTAGCCGGAGACCAGCTCGGCCATCGGCGCGAAACCCTCCTCGTGCATCTCCTCGGCGACGCCCTTGGCCGCCAGCCGGGTGCCCTCGGAGGAGAGGAAGACGGTCGTCTGCTGGGCCGAGGCCACGGAGGCTCCGGCGACGACCATGGCGACACTGGTGCGGTCGACGTCGTCCGTCGAGTGGGTCAGGTTGACCACGAGGCCGTTCATAGGTGGTTCCTCTCGTTGAGCGGTGGTGGAGCTTCGGGTGTGGGGGGTCAGGCCAGCCGCCACGGGCGGGCGTGGTCGGTGGTGCGGGGCGTCGCCGAGGTGCGCAGGTCGTAGTAGCGACGGCCGGCGTCGTCGCCGGAGCCGAGGAAGTCGTGACCGGTCAGGTGGCACCACGCCGGCAGGTCGACCGCGGCGGCGGGATCGCTGGCCAGCAGCCGGATGACGGTGCGCGGGGCGAGCCCGCGCGCACGGGCAGCCAGCACCAGCAACAGCTCACCGCAGGCGCGGTCACCGCCGTCGACCACCTCTGCGCAGATCTCCGAGCCCGACATCCGATCCTCTCGTCGCGTGCGACTCAACACCACCCGGCCCGCGAGGACAAGGGCGCCCCACGGACAGGCCCCCGGCGAGCCGCCCTACGCCGGGGCGGGCGAGACGCACTCCCCCGCGACCCACGTCTGCCAGACCAGCGGCACGCCGGGGCGGTAGGCCAGGTGGACCGCCGACGGCGCGTCGAGCACGACGAGATCGGCGCGTCGACCGACGTGCAGGCTGCCGACATCGGTGCGGCCCAGCGCCTGGGCCCCACCGGAGGTGGCCGACCACAGCGCCTCGACGGGGCTCATGCCCATGTCGCGCACCGCCAGCGCGAGGCAGAACGGCACCGAGCTGGTGTAGCTGGACCCGGGGTTGCAGTCGCTGGCCAGGGCCACCGTCACCCCGGCGTCCAGGAGCCGCCGGGCGTCCGGCCACGGCTGGCGGGTCGAGAACTCCACGCCGGGCAGCAGGGTCGCGACCGTCCCCGACTGGGCCAGCGCGTCGACGTCGGCGTCGGAGAGGTAGGTGCAGTGGTCGACCGCCGCGAGGCCGAGCTCGCAGGCGAGCTGCACGCCAGGGCCCTGGGTCAGCTGGTTGGCGTGCAGGCGCCCCGGGAGGCCCACGGCGCGGCCCGCGGCCAGGACGGCGCGGGCCTGGTCGGCGTCGAAGGCGCCCTGCTCGCAGAACGCGTCGATCCAGGTGGCGTGGGGCGCGGCGGCGTCGAGCATCGGACCGGTCACGAGCTCGACGTACTCCGTCGGGTCGGCGTCCGCCGGGACGACGTGCGCGCCGAGGTACGTCGTCTCGCTGGTGAACGCGCGGCGATCCTCAGGCTGCGCGCCTCGTCGGCGACGGTCAGGCCGTAGCCGCTCTTGATCTCGACCGTGGTCGTGCCCTGGCGTCGCATCTCCGCGACCAGCCGCGCGACGTTGGCCGTGAGCTGCTCGTCGGTCGCCGACCGGGTGTCGCGCACGGTGCTGCGGATGCCGCCGGCGCTGTAGGCGGCGCCGGTCATCCGGGCCTCGAACTCCGCCGCGCGATCGCCCGCGAAGACCAGGTGGGAGTGGCTGTCGACGAAGCCGGGGATCACGGATCGCCCGCCCAGGTCGACCTCGCGGTCGGCGGCGGGGAGCCTGGCTCACGGGCCCCGTCCAGGCGACGCGGCCGTCGTCGACGACCAGCGCGGCGCCGGCGAGGTCGTGCGCTCGCGGGCGTCGACGACCAGCTCGCCGATGTTGCTGAGCAGGGTGCTGGTCATGACCACACCGCCGCGATCGCCGACTCCAGCTCGCGCCCGATCTCGGCCCGGTCGTCACCGCGGGACACCACCCGGCCGTCGACCACCACGTGGACCGACGTCCTCGGCGCCGGCCGCGAAGACCGCGGTCTGGCTGTCGGCGCCGGTGCCCGCCGTCCGCGGGCTGCGCGTGTCGAGCGTGACCAGGTCGGCCCGCTGGCCGACCGCGATCTGTCCGACGTCGGTCCAGCCGAGGCTCTCGTGCCCGGTCGCGGTGGCGGCGGCGACCAGCTCGTCGGCGCTCCAGTGGCCGCGCTGCTCGGTGGCCAGCCGTTCGTCGAGCTCGACCGCTCGCATCTCCTCGAACAGGTCGATCACGGCGTGGCTGTCGCTGCCGAGGGTCAGCCGCGCGCCCGCGTCGTGCAGCCGACGGCTGGGTCCGATGCCGTCGCCGAGGTCGCGCTCGGTCGTGGGGCAGAAGTCGACGTACACGTCGTGGCTCCCGAGCAGGTGGATGTCGGTGGTCGGTCAGGTGGGTGGCGTGGACGACGGTGGTCCGCGGACCGCAGCTGACCCGCGTCGGCGAGCAGCTCGGTCGGGCGTGCGCCCGTAGGCCGCCAGGCACTCGTCGTTCTCGGCGCGCTGCTCGGAGACGTGGACGTGCAGCGGTCGGTCGGGGTCGGCCGACAGCTGGTCGCGCGGGACGGCCCGCAGCGAGTGGAAGGCCTGCCCGATCCGGATCCCCTCGTCGTCGCGCAGCAGCGCGACCCGGTCGGCCCAGCGGGCGGCGTCCCCGTCGGAGAAGCGCTGCTGCACGCCCTCGGGCGGACGGTCGATGCCGGCGGCGAGGTAGCAGGCGTCGAGCAGCGTGATCCTGAGTCCGGCCTGGCGAGCGGCCTCGATGAGCGCCCGGCCCATGGCGTTGGGGTCGTCGTAGGGGCGGCCCTGTGGCGTGTGGTGGAGGTAGTGGAACTCGCCGACGCTGGTGATCCCCGAGGCGACCATCTCGCGGTAGGTCGCCCGGCGCGAGCGCGAAGTAGGAGTCGGGGTCGAGCCGCTCGGCCAGCGCGTACATCTGCTCGCGCCAGGTCCAGAACGTGCCGCGACCGCGCTGGGTCCGGCCGCGCAGGGCGCGGTGGAACGCGTGGCTGTGGCAGTTGGCCAGGCCGGCCACGGTGAGCCCGACGAGCCGGCTCGCGGCTCCGGCGGGGTCGGCCACCGCGGGCTCGACCGAGACGAAGCGCCCGTCGACGATCGTGACCAGGACGTCGTCGGCCACCCCCGTGGGCAGGAGGGCTCGCTCCAGGTGGAAGGTCGTGACGCCCGGGGTCGGTGCTCACCGGGTCAGCTCCTCGAGGGTGTCGGCCAGGGCGACCACTCCCGCCAGGCAGTCGTCGATGTCGGCGTGCTCGGCGGGCGAGTGCGAGACCCCGGTGGGGTTGCGCACGAAGAGCATCGCGGTCGGGATCCCGGCGGTGGCCAGGACGCCGGCGTCGTGCCCGGCCTGCGTGGCGATGATCGGCCACCCGTGGGGGGCCGCGATCCGCGCCGCGAGGTCGTCGGAGAAGGCCACCGCAGGCGACACCGACTCCGGGCGTCAGGCTGACCGACGTGCCGTCGGCCTCGACGCGCGCGCCTGCGCGCGGACACGGATCGTCTCGACGAGCTCGGTGAGCGACGTCGTCGGTGGACCCGCGGGCGTCGAGCCATGCCGTCACCCGCGAGGGGACGGCGTTGGTGCCGTTCGGCTCGACCGCTCAACCGACCGAACGTGGCCCGCTCGTCGCGATCGCCGCGCCTGCTGGTTGGCCACCAGGGCGGTCGCCGCGTAGGTCAGCATCGGGTCGTGACGGTCCTCCATCCGGGTGGCGCCGGCGTGGTTGGCCTCGCCGTCGAAGTCGAAGCGGTACCGCCCGTGCGGCCAGATCTCGCTGGCCACCGCGACCGCCTGGTCGCGGTCGCACCAGGTCGCGCCCCTGCTCGACGTGCAGCTCGACGAAGCAGCCGACGTCGGCGAGCAGGCTCGACCCGCTCGACGGGGTCGAGGTAGGCGCCGGCCCACGCGTCCCCCAGGGACGTACCCGTCGCGGTCGGTGAGCGCCTCCGCCGCGGCTGGCGTCATCGCACCGACCGCGAGGCTGGAGCCCAGGCAGGCCCGGCCGAAGCGCGACCCCTCCTCCTCCACGAAGGCGGCGATGCCGAGGGGACGGGACGGCTCGAAGCCGCGTTCGCGGAGCAGGTCGACGGCCGCGAACGCCGAGACGACGCCGAGCGGTCCGTCGAAGGCGCCGCCATCGAGGACGGAGTCGAGGTGCGAGCCGGTGAGGACCCCGTCCCGCTGCCGTCGACGCTGCCGCCATCGCTGCCGTCGCCGCTGCCCCACCAGGCGATCGTGTTGCCGTAGCCGTCGCTGCGCAGGTCGCAGGCCGCGGGCCAGGGCCTCCTCAGCGAACCAGGCCGCGCACTCGCGCTCGGCGGTGGCGAACGGCTGCCGGAAGTAGCCGCCGCTGCTCGCCGAGCGGCCGACGTCCGCGAGGTGCGCGCCACATCTCCTCGAATGCCATGGCGCGGGCGGCCTCAGCCCTCGTTCATCGGGATGCGCACGTCACGCTCAGCGGCGACCTCGGCGGCCGACTCGTAGCCGGCGTCGACGTGCCGGATCACGCCCATGCCGGGGTCGTTGGTCAGCACCCGCTCGATCTTCTGCGCGGCCAGCTCGGTGCCGTCGGCGACGCACACCTGACCCGCGTGGATGGAGCGCCCGATGCCGACGCCGCCGCCGTGGTGGATGGAGACCCAGGTGGCGCCGGAGGCGGTGTTGACCAGCGCGTTGAGCAGCGCCCAGTCGGCGATCGCGTCGGAGCCGTCGAGCATCGCCTCGGTCTCGCGGTAGGGCGAGGCCACGGAGCCGCAGTCGAGGTGGTCGCGGCCGATCACGACCGGGGCCTTGAGCTCGCCGGAGGCGACCATCTCGTTGAACTTCAGGCCGGCGAGGTGGCGCTCGCCGTACCCGAGCCAGCAGATGCGCGCCGGCAGGCCCTGGAAGGCGACCCGCTCACCGGCCATGGTGATCCACTTGTGCAGCCGCTCGTTGTCGGGGAAGAGCTCGAGGATCGCCCGGTCGGTGGCGGCGATGTCGGCGGGGTCGCCCGAGAGCGCGGCCCAGCGGAAGGGCCCCTTGCCCTCGCAGAACAGCGGGCGGATGTAGGCCGGCACGAAGCCGGGGAACTCGAAGGCGCGGTCGTAGCCCCCCTTGCGGGCCTCGTCGCGGATCGAGTTGCCGTAGTCGAACACCTCGGCCCCCCGGTCCTGCAGCTCCACCATCGCGCGCACGTGGGTGGCCATCGAGGCCTGCGCCGCCTTGGTGAAGCCGGCGGGGTCGGCCTCGCGCTGGGTCTGCCACTCCTCGAAGGGCACGCCGACCGGCAGGTAGAACAGCGGGTCGTGCGCCGAGGTCTGGTCGGTGACGATGTCGATCGGGGCCTCCTGCTCGAGCAGGGTCGGCAGCAGCTCGGCCGCGTTGCCGAGGACCCCGATCGAGAGCGGACGGCGTGCGTCGCGGGCCTCGACCGCCAGCTGCAGCGCGTGCTCGAGGGAGTCGGCCTGCACGTCGAGGTAGCGGTGCTCGATGCGGCGGGTGATCCGGGCCTGGTCGCACTCGATGCAGATCGCGACCCCGTCGTTCATGGTCACGGCCAGCGGCTGGGCGCCACCCATGCCGCCGAGTCCGGCGGTGAGGGTGATGGTGCCGGCCAGGGTGCCGCCGAAGCGCTTGTCGGCCACGGCCGCGAAGGTCTCGAAGGTGCCCTGGAGGATGCCCTGGGTGCCGATGTAGATCCACGAGCCGGCGGTCATCTGGCCGTACATCGTCAGGCCGAGGTCCTCGAGCCGCCGGAACTCCTCCCAGTTGGCCCAGTCGCCGACCAGGTTGGAGTTGGCGATGATCACGCGCGGCGCCCACTCGTGGGTGCGCATCACGCCGACCGGCTTGCCGGACTGCACGAGCATGGTCTCGTCGTCCTCGAGGGTCTCCAGCGTGCGCACCAGCGCGTCGTACGCCTCCCAGCTGCGGGCGGCCTTGCCGGTGCCGCCGTACACGACGAGCTCGGCCGGGTTCTCGGCGTTCTCGGGGTCGAGGTTGTTCATCAGCATCCGCAGCGGCCCCTCGCTCTGCCAGGACTTGGCGGTGAGCGTGGTGCCGGTGGCGGCGTGGATGGGCAGGCGGGGGTTGGCAGGCGTGGCGTTGGGGTTCATCGCAGTTCTCCGATCACTGATTGGGCGGCGGCCAGGACGGCTCCGGAGCGGACCAGCTCGACGGCGGTCTCGATCTCGGGTGACAGGTGGCGGTCGGGGCCGGGGCCCTCGACGCCGGACTCGCGCAGCAGGCGTACGACGGCACCCGTGGCCGGGGACGGCTCCAGCGGGGCGCGCTGGTCGAGCGCGCGGGCGGCGGTGAGCACCTCGATGGCCACCACCCGGGTGAGACCGTCGACCGAGCGGCGCAGCTTGCGGGCCGCGGACCAGCCCATCGACACGTGGTCCTCCTGCATGGCCGAGGAGGGGATGGAGTCGACGGAGGCCGGGACGGCCAGCCGCTTGAGCTCCGAGACGATGGCGGCCTGGGTGTACTGGGCGATCATCATCCCGCTGTCGACGCCGGGGTCGTGGGCCAGGAACGGCGGCAGCCCGTGGTTGCGCGACTTGTCGAGGAACCGGTCGGTGCGCCGCTCGCTGATCGAGGCGACGTCGGCGGCGATGATCGCCAGGAAGTCCAGCACGTAGGCGACCGGGGCGCCGTGGAAGTTGCCGTTCGACTCCACCCGCCCGTCCTGGCCGTCACCGGCGTGCAGGACCACGGGGTTGTCCACGGCGCTGGCCAGCTCGCGTCCGGCGACCTGGGCGGCGTGCTCGACCGTGTCGCGGGCCGCTCCCTGCACCTGGGGCGAGCAGCGCAGCGAGTAGGCGTCCTGGACGCGGTTGCAGTCGGGCCCACGGTGCGAGGCGACAACGCCGGAGCCGGCCAGCAGGGCCACGAGGTTGGCGGCCGAGAGCGCCTGGCCGGGGTGGGGCCGGATCGCCTGCAGCTCGGGCGCGAAGACCCGGTCGGTGCCGAGCTGTCCCTCGACGGACATGGCCGCGGAGATGTCGGCGGTCCGCAGCAGCATCCGCAGGTCCTCGATGGCGAGCACCAGCATCCCGAGCATCCCGTCGGTGCCGTTGATCAGCGCCAGCCCCTCCTTGGCGGCGAGCTCGACCGGGGTGAGCCCGGCCGCGGCGAGCGCCTCGGCCGCCGGCATCAGGGTGCCGGCCGCGTCGCGGACCTCGCCCTCGCCGATCAGCGCCAGGGCGCAGTGCGACAGCGGCGCGAGGTCACCGGAGCAGCCGAGCGAGCCGTACTCGCGCACCACGGGCGTGATGCCGTGGCTCAGCAGGTCGGCGAGCAGCTGGGCGGTGACCGGCCGGACGCCGGTGTGGCCGGTGGTCAGCGTCGAGAGCCGCAGCAGCATCAGCGCCCGGACGACCTCACGCTCCACCTCGGGTCCGGAGCCGGCAGCGTGGGAGCGGACCAGCGATCGCTGCAGCTGGGCCCGCATGTCGGTCGGGATGTGGCGGGTGGCCAGCGCTCCGAAGCCGGTGGAGATGCCGTACGCCGGGGTGGGCGCGGCGGCGAGCTCGTCGACCACCGCGCGGGCCGACGCCAGCGCCGCCTGGGCCGGTCTGTCGATCTGCACGCCCGCTCCGTGCCGGGCCACCCGCACCAGGTCGGCGAAGGACACCGGGCCGGTGCCGAGGGACACCGCGGACTCGTCTGGGCTCATGCCTCGAGTCAACGCCCTGCCAGTGGTCGCCGCCAGCCTCGCGAGCGGCATACTGTCTCGCATACGAGACTCGAGGTCGGACCCCGGTCGCCGGCCACGACAGGGAGGTGCTCCGGTGTCCCAGACCCCCGCGGCCACCCGGGCGCTGCGCGTGCTGCGCTTCCTGGCCGCCCAGCCGCACCCGGTCCCGCTGGGCACCATCACCCGCGCCCTCGACCTGCCGCGCAGCACGGCGTACCACCTCCTCAACGCGATGATCGAGGAGGGCTTCGTGGTGCACCTGGCCGACGAGAGCAGCTACGGGCTGGGGGTCGCGGCCTTCGAGGTCGGCAGCGGCTACGCACGCCAGGAGCCGTTGCAGCGGATCACCCGCCGCCCCCTGGCCGCGCTGGCCGACCGGAGCGGCGCGTCGGCCCACCTGGCGGTGCAGCACGGACGCGACGTCCTCTACGTCGTGCAGGAGCGCGCGCCGGGACGGCCTCCGCTGGTCACCGACGTCGGCGTCCGGCTGCCCGCGCACCTCACCGCCACCGGACGGGCGATCCTGGCGGCGCTGCCGGCCAACCAGGTGCGCGCGCTCTACCCGGACCGGACGGCGTTCGTCGAGCGCCGCGGCCACGGCCCGACCTCCCCCACGATGCTGCGCAGCCTGCTCACCGACGTCCGTCGTCGGGGCTACGCGGTCGAGGACGAGGAGGTCACCGAGGGCCTGGCCAGCGTGGCCGCGCCGGTGCTCGACCACAACGGGCACCCGGTCGCGGGGATCGCGGTCACCTTCGAGCGGGAGCTGCCGCGCGAGCAGTTCGTGGCTGCGGTGCTCGAGACGGCACAGACCGTCAGCCGGCGGCTGACCGGTCGCTGACCGACTCCCCCACCTGGGGGGCGACCTGGGCCGGGCCGGACGGATGCCGGCGATCGCGGAGATGATCCCGGGCCCAGGTCGTGGCCATGGCGCTCCTCGGCGCCGTGACCGTCAGCGCGCTGTCCTCCCTCGTGACCGACCAGACGCTGGACGAAGCCCGCATCGCGAGCGCCGTCACCGACCTCGTGCTCGACGGGCTGCGCCCGCGCTAGCTCTCGCCCGTCGCTCCTGGCCGCGGCGTCCGGTCAGGAGACGGAGGTCAGGTCGCCCACGCGCACCGAGGTCGGCGACGGGGCAGGGTCGAACGACAGTGCTCGGTCGAGGTCGTCGATCAGGTCGTCCGCGTCCTCGAGCCCGATCGAGAGACGGACCAGGCTGGCTGCGGGCCGCGCCTCGGGCGCCACGGGGCGGTGGGTGAGAGCCGCGGGGTGCTGCACGAGGGAGTCGACGCCGCCGAGCGAGACAGCGTGCGTGAACAGCTCGACCCCCGACGTCAGCCGCGCCGCGGCCTCGTACCCTCCGCGCAGCGAGATCGAGATCATCGCGCCGGTGCCGTGGAGCTGTCGGCCGAGCAGGCCGCGCGGGTCGTCGTCCGACGACGGGTAGTGGACCCGCTCGACGGCGGGATGGGCGCTGAGCCACTCGACGAGCCGGCGCGCGGTCGCCTGCTGGGCCCGGACCCGCAGCGGCAGGGTGGTGAGTCCGCGGTGCAGCAGGTAGGCCCCCAGCGGGTGCAGCAGCCCACCGGTGACCGCCCGGACCTGCCGCAGGGACCGAGCCATCTCCTCACCGCAGGCGATGACCCCGGCGACCACGTCACCGTGCCCACCGAGGTACTTGGTCGCGCTGTGCAGGCTCATCGCGGCACCGTGGTCGATCGGGTTCTGGAGCACCGGGGTGGCGAAGGTGTTGTCGACCAGCACCGGCACCGTCCCGGCCTGGGCGACGACGTCCGCGATGTCGACCAGCGCCAGGGTCGGGTTGGCCGGCGTCTCGACCACGACCATCGCCGTGTCCGGGCGGACTGCGGTCGCGACCTCGTGCTCCTCGCAGTAGGTCACCTCCACGCCGAGCAGGCCCGACGCGAGGAGGTGGTCGGTCCCGCCGTACAGCGGGCGGACCGCGACGACGTGGCGCTGACCGGTCAGCGCCGACGTGGCGAGCACCGCCGCCGTCATCGCCGCCATGCCCGAGGCGAAGGCGACCGCGGTGTCGGCGTGCTCCAGCCGCGCCAGCGCGCTCTCGAAGCGGGCGACGGTCGGGTTCCACAGCCGGGCGTACACCGCTCCCCCGTCCGGCGAGGGGGTAGCCGCCGGTCGCCATCGACTCGTAGGAGTCGCCGCCGCGCTCGATGTCGGGCAGCGGGTTCGTCGACGACAGGTCGATCGGCAGGGCATGCACCCCCAGCGCCTCGAGGTCCTCGCGCCCCGCGTGCACGGCCGTGGTGTCCAGGTGGAGTCCGCTGTAGTCCATGCGACCAAGAATGAGCGTGATCACAGTTGTGTGCCAAGTCAGTTGCCTTCTCGCTCACGAGGAGACCTGATCGTATGATTTCGAGTGACCAGGACGGCTCACGAAGGAGATCACGTTGCAGGAAAGACAAGGCGGCTCGGCCGCCGACTCCCGGACCGACGACCTCGACCGCGACATCCTGCACGCCCTGTACACCGACGCCGGCACCACCAACAAGGCCCTCGCGCGCCGGCTGGGCATCGCCGAGTCCACCTGCGCCTACCGCATCCGCGCCCTGCGCGACAGCGGCGCGATCCGCGGCACCCACGCCGACCTCGACCTCGACGCCCTCGGCTTCCCGCTCCAGGCCATCATCAAGATCCGGCTCGGGAGCCACGACCGCGACCGGGTCAACGCCCTCTACGACGACCTCGTCGCGGCCCCCGGCGTGATCCGCGCCTACCACGTCGCGGGCTCCGACGACTTCCACCTCCACGTCGCCGTCGAGCACGCCCAGGCGTTGCGCGACTTCGTGCTCAACCACGTCACCAACCACCAGGTGGTGCGCGGCACCGAGACCCAGCTGGTCTTCGAGCTCCGTGCCGGGGCCGGCGTCCTGTCCGGCGCCGCGCGAGCACGCCCGCCCCAGTAGGCTCTCGGGGCGTGCTGGCCGAGCCCTGAGAGAGTTGAGGACGAGTTGAAGATCCTGGTGACCGGAGCGACCGGCTACGTCGGAGGGCGGCTGGTGCCCGTGCTGCTCGAGCGCGGTCACGACGTCCGCACCACGACGTCCGACCCTGACCGCCAGCAGCCCTGGTGGGGCGACCGGGTGGAGACCGTCGTCATGGACGCGCTCGACGCCGACCAGGTCACGGCTGCCTGCGAGGGCATCGAGGCTGTCTACTACCTGATCCACGGCATGGGCGGCGACGACTTCGCCGCGACCGACCGCAAGGCCGCCACGCACTTCGCGGACGCCGTACGCGCTCACGGCGTCGAGCGGGTCGTCTACCTCTCCGGGCTCGTCCCCGACGTCGACGACGCCGAGCTCTCCGAGCACATCACCTCGCGCCGCGAGGTCGAGCGGATCCTGAGCGACTCCCCCGCCACCGTGGTCGCGCTCCGCGCCGCCGTGCTCCTGGGCAGCGGGTCCACGTCGTTCGAGCTCATCCGGCAGGTCAGCGAGCGGATGCCCGTGCACACCGTGCCGTCCTGGATGGACTCGCTGGTGCAACCGATCGCCGTCGTCGACGTGCTCGAGGCGATGGTCGGGGCGCTCGACTACGACGGTCCGTCGCGACACTTCGACGTGGGTGGCCCCGACGAGCTCCGCTACGGCGCCCTGCTCGAGGCCTACACCGAGCACGCCGGGCTCGAGCGGCCGCAGGTCCATGTGCCGCTGCTGCCCACCGCGCTCGTCGGCACCCTGGTGGGCAGCCTGACCGACGTACCGCGCCCCACGGTCGAGGCGCTCGTCGAGAGCCTCCACCACGACATGGTCGCCGAGGGCGACGACTTCACGACGATGCTGCTGCCCGCGGACCACACCCTCGTGGGTCTGGACGAGGCCTTCCGCCGCTCGCTCTCCTCGCGAGCGACCACCCCCGAGGACGCGGACCCCATGGGGCCGCTGCCGCAGGACCCCGCCTGGGCCAGCGGCGGCGACGAGCGCCCTGTGCTGGCGAAGGTGGTCGACGCGATCAAGGACGTGTTGCCGGGCTCCTGAGCGAACGCCACGGCCACCGCGACACAATCAGCGTCATGGACCTGGCTGAGGTGCTCGAGGAGATCTGCGCGGAGGTGACGCCGTACGTCGGCGCGGGCCAGGTCGCCGACTACGTGCCCGGGCTCGCGCTGGTCGACCCCCACCAGTTCGGGATGGCCGTGGTCATGAACGACGGCGAGGTGCACGCCGTCGGCGACTGCGACACCCGCTTCTCGGTGCAGAGCATCTCCAAGGTCTTCAGCCTCGCCCTGGTGATGGCGCACGACAGCGACCGGGTCTGGAAGCGGGTGTCCCGCGAGCCGTCGGGCAACCCCTTCAACTCGCTGCTGCACCTCGACCAGGAGGAGGGCCGGCCGCGCAACCCCTTCATCAACGCCGGCGCCCTGGTCGTCACCGACCGGCTGCACCGGGTGACCGGCGACGCCACCGCGACCATCCGCGACCTCGTACGCCGCGAGAGCGGCAACCCGGACATCGACGGTGACCCGCTCATCGCCCGCTCCGAGGCCGAGCGGGGACACCGGATCGCGGCGATGGCGCACCTGCTGGCCAGCTACGACAACCTCGAGTGCACGGTGGACGACGTCCTCGCGCAGTACTTCTGGCAGTGCTCGTTGTCGATGAGCTGCCGCGAGGTCGCGCTGACCGGGGGGTTGCTCGCTCGCCACGGAGTGCTGACGGACGGCAGCCGGATCCTCTCCGCCAGCCAGACCAAGCGCATCAACGCCGTGATGCTCACGTGCGGCACCTACGACGCCGCCGGCGAGTTCGCCTTCCGGGTCGGGCTGCCCGCCAAGAGCGGGGTGGGCGGCGGGATCCTCGCCGTCATCCCCAACGTCTGCACCATCTGCGTCTGGAGCCCAGGGCTCAGCGCCTCGGGCAACTCTGCGGCCGGCATGGCGGCGCTGGACCTCTTCACCACCCGGACCGGGTGGTCGATCTTCTAGTCCTCGGGCGGCTCGGTCCCTCTGACCGGCGTCGAAGCAATGCGCACCACGGTGCCGCCGAGGGCCCTGGCCTCGGCCCCCGCAGCACCAGCACGAAGCGGGCCCCGCACCCCCCGGCCTCGACGTGCAGGCTGCCGCCGTGCGCCACGCTGATCTCGCGCGCGATCGCCAGCCCGAGACCGGTGCCTCCGCTGCCCCGCGTGCGGCTCTCGTCCAGGCGCACGAAGAGCTCGGAGACCCGCTCGCGGTCCGCCCCAGGGACGCCGGGGCCGTCGTCCTCGACCTCGATCCTGGTGACCGCGCCGACGGTGCGCACCCGAAGGTCGATCCGGCCTCGAGCGTGTCGTGCCGCATTGTCGGTCAGGCGGCTCTCACGACTGGGCGACGGCCCAGGTGACCGATCACGGCCCCCACGCCAGTCACGAGTAGCGGCTGCCCGCGAGGCCGGGGCGCCCCCCTCCCGTACGTGACCGGCAGGCCTTGCGCTCGTGTCAGGTGTGGTGGTTGACCCAGGACACGCACTGTCCCTGGTTGCGGAAGCTCGGGTTGTTGAAGGTCGCCCAGCCACCCTTCTTGCACTGGTCCTTGTCAGCGGGCGGGTCCGTGTCCGGGATGCCGTCGCCGTCGGCGTCGAACGGTCCGTCGTACTCGACGATGTAGGCGTCGAAGTGGGTCTCCGTGTAGGTGGCGTCGCCGTCGCACTGGATGTCGTTCCAGTGCCCGCGGCGCGACTCGTCCGGGAAGCTGCCGCCGTAGGCCGCCGAGCAGTCCTCGTCGAAGAAGTCGTTGGGCTCGCCGCTCCCCCAGTTCAGGTAGTCGGTCGGCTCTCCGCTCGTCCAGGCGAAGGTCCCTTCAACGGCCCGGTCCGTGAGCCCGATGAAGGCGCTCTTGTCGAGATCGGCGATCAGGTTCTCGACGAAGGCCTGCTCCTCCGGGCTGGTGATGCTGACCAGGTGACCCGGGGCACCCAGGTAGGTGCTCGACTCGGCTGCGGCGTTCGCGGCGCTCCAGCTCTCGCCGGCGAGGGTCACCACCTCGTACACGTGACCGTTCGCCGGATTCACCTCGACCGGATCAGCCTGGGCCGCCCCGGGGAGCAGGGCCATCCAGACCGCCACCACGACCATGACCACCATCGACTGCCTACGCATGACTCGCTCCGATCGCTCGGGAGCGCAAGAGCCCCCCACGCTCTCTGATCTCGACCATACGACCGCTGAGTGCGCAGCCGCAAGGACACCGGCAACGCACGAAGGGCCGGAAGCAGACGCTTCCGGCCCTTCGCCTGCCCTGGCTCACCGTGGAGCTAGCTCAGCTGCCCGCGGACCTCTCCGCTCGGGACGGCCGCGTTGTGGACGTTGACATACAGGAGTCCGGCTTCGGCGTCCGCGACCAGGGTCGGGTAGCTCGACATCAGGAACGTCCCGGAGAAGGTCGTGGTGTTCTTGTTGACCTTGACCTCGTTGCCCGGGAACAGCGACACGACGACCGGGCCGTTGAAGCCCGCAGGTGCTCGGTGGATGTGCGCCGCGGTCACGGCGGACGTCGGCTTGTTGACCACCACCTTGTAGGACACCGTGCTGTCGTCGGCGGAGACACGGAAGTGTGCGGTCCCGTGGGCGGCGGTGACGACCGGAGGCACCTCCTGATCACCGCTGAGCTGCGCCACGAGGTTATTGCCGGCTGAGCCCTTGGCCAGGACGTTCGGAGCAGTGGCGACCGTGAGGCCCCAGGTGGCCACCACGACCAGAGCGGTCAGGATCGCGGCGGATACGTGTCGTTTCATGTCAATCCCCCCTAGT
Source organism: uncultured Actinomycetota bacterium (assembly GCA_963845645.1). Classification (GTDB taxonomy): domain Bacteria; phylum Actinomycetota; class Actinomycetes; order Propionibacteriales; family Nocardioidaceae; genus Nocardioides. Next base: position 299,946 of record CAWJSY010000005.1, on the reverse strand, counting down.
AATGACGTCGGACCGCTCGACGTTACTCCTCAGCCCGTAGTGCGGTCGAGGGCATCTGACGGGCCTGCCCGCGTCGGTGGGCGCTGACGGAGCCGCCGGGGTGGTCGGCCGATGGGTGGGCGGGAGCAGGGAGCCGTGCGTCGGGGCCGGTCAGCTCGAACGCTGGGTACCGACTGTCCCGGTCCATGGCTGGTTTCGTGGCTCGCTCCGCTCGCACCTCAACCACCGCAACGGCTCGCTGCGCTCGCACCTCAACCACCGCTGTGGCTCGCTGCGTTCGCCACCCTCACCACCGCATCGGGTCGCCGGGACGCAGTCGCGAAGGGCCGGAAGCAGACGCTTCCGGCCCTTCGCTCTGCCCTGGCTCACCGTGGAGCTAGGGCAGCGTCATCGCTAGCAGGGTTCGACGGCGTCCACCGTGAAGCCCGGTGCCGTGACCGCGGCGTCGGAGGTGAACTGCACCGAGCCGGTCGAGGTCGTGATGCACGGGCTGGTGATCGGCCCGGCGACCGTGGCGTCCCCGGAGTAGGTCGCCAGCGTGGTGCCGGCGGCGTCCTTGACGTAGACGTAGTCGTAGTCGGCCTCGGTGTTGAGCTCGCTGAAGTGGAACTTGAAGCCGGCGTTGCTGTTGTCGTAGGTCCACGTGCAGTCGCCGTTGTTGCCGTACGGGTTCGGCGTGCCGAAGGGCAGCGAGGCGTTGGCGTCACCGACGCACGGGGGCGGCGGCGGCGTGCCACCGGTGCAGCTCTGGTGCACGCCCACGGCGTCCCAGGCGGCACGGACCTCCTTGTAGGTCTTGCCCTGGCTCTCGCCATCGGCCTTGGACGTCGCCTTGGCCACCGCGATGGTGGCCTCGCGGGCGTCGCAGTAGTTCGCGTACTCGGGCAAGCTGGTGAAGCCCGCGTAGTAGATCTGCGCCGCCTTGTCGAGACCGATGCCGTCGACGACGGTCCTGCAGTCCTCCGCGGCCTTGCCGGTGAGCAGCACGCCGTGGTGCTCGTTGGCCTCGCAGCTGGCGTTGCGCCCGCCCTCGACCGTCAAGTAGTAGGCGTGGTTGGGGATGCCGCTGTTGGTGTGCACCCCGCCGTTGTCCGCCTCGCCGGTGTAGGCCTGCGAGAGGTGGCTCGGGTCGCCGTCCTGCATCGGGTCGGCCATGTTGCGGAAGCCGGGTGTCGGGTCGCCCGGGGTGTTGATGACGTCCTCGCCGATCAGCCAGTCCGGCTCGGCGCTCGGGTCGAGGCCGTTGTCGTCGGCGTAGAACTCGATGGTGTTGGCCATCATGTCGCTGAACGACTCGTTGAGCGCGCCGGACGCGTCCTCGTAGATGAGGCCGGAGGTGAACTCGGTGACGCCGTGGGTGAGCTCGTGGCCGTCCACGTCGAGGCCGCCGGACAGCGACTTGCAGGTGGTGCCGTTGCCGTCGCCGTACGTCATGTAGGCGCCGTTCCAGAACGCGTTGCAGTAGGCCTGGCCGTAGTGGATCACCGAGACGATCTGCATGCCGTTGTCGTCGATGCTGTCGCGGCCGAAGGTGTCGGCGAAGAAGTCGTCGACCACGTTGGCGTAGTAGTGCGCGTCGACGCCGGCGGCCTGTCCGGGGCTGGTGTTGCCCGGCTGGTCCCACACGTCGTCCGCGTCCGTCATCACCTTCGCCCGGAACGGAACGCCTCGCTGGCCGGTGTTCATCGCGTCGTACGTCAGCTGGCGGTCGTCTTGGGACCGCAGCGCGTAGTCGCCCCCGGAGGTCTGGGTGGTGCTGACCGTCTTCCGGTCGCCCTTCACCCCGACGCCCTCGCCCTCCGCCAGGGCGTTGAACGCCTTGACCGTCTCACCGGTGGCCGCGTCGACCCAGCGGACCGGGCGGCTGGTGTCGCGGATGCTCTCGACCTCGTAGAAGTACCGGTTGGTGCGTGGGTCGATGCGCAGCTCGGTGTCGAAGTCACCGCCCTTCCCGATCTTCTTGGTGATCTGACCCTTGGCCTGGCCCGCAGAGAGCTTGGCCGCGTTCTGGGGCTGCAGGTCGGGGTAGTAGGCACCGATCACGGCCGTGATCGTGTCGTCGGCGTCCTGGAGCACCGTGATCTGCCCGCCGAAGACGGTGGCGTTGCGCACCTTCTGCTGGTAGCGGGTCGAGGTCGTGCCGTCGGGCAGCGTCTGGACGTGCAGCTGCTTCATGTGTTGCGGCAGCACGAAGTCGGCTGCCTCCTGACCGGTCAGCGTGAACGACCCGGCCGGGGTCGCCGTCGCCGCTGGCTCGACCGGCAGTGGTTCTGCCGACGAGGACGCAGCGGAGGTGAGGATGGTTGCGGCGGTCAGCGCGGTAGCGGCTGAGAGCGCATAGGGCATGCGTGTACGCATCGAGAAATTCCCTCCGAGTAGGGACCAGCGACCGATGAGTCGCTGTGACCCCGATAACGTAAAGGAACGCTCCGGCCGTGCCAACCCGTGCCAACCGGGTCCGTTCGAAAGAGTTCGAATAGTTACCTGCCGGTGATCTGGACCGCCGCAGCAGGCACGGCAGACGCCGGAGCCGAGGAATAGATGACACGTCACTTACTGTTGGGCAGGTAGTCGCACCTCACCACAGCCGGTGACGTGCCAGCCCTACTCCTCGGAGGTCAACATGCAGATCGGGATCTTCTCCGTCGGTGACGTCACCACCGACCCCACCACCGGGCGCACGCCCTCCGAGCACGAGCGGATCAAGGCCACGGTCGCGATCGCGAAGAAGGCCGAGGAGGTCGGGCTGGACGTCTTCGCCACCGGCGAGCACCACAACCCCCCGTTCATCGCCTCCAACCCCACCGCGACGCTGGCCTACATCGGCGCCCAGACCGAGCGGATCGTCCTCTCGACGGCCACCACGCTGATCACCACCACCGACCCGGCGCTCATCGCCGAGGACTACGCCAAGATCCAGCACCTCCTCGACGGCCGCGTCGACCTGATGATGGGCCGCGGCAACACCGGCCCGGTGTACCCCTGGTTCGGCAAGGACATCCGTGACGGCATCCCGCTCGCGATCGAGAACTACGCCTTGCTCCGTCGACTGTGGCGTGAGGACGTCGTCGACTGGGAGGGCACGTACCGCACGCCGCTGCAGGGCTACACCTCGACGCCACGACCCCTCGACGGCGTCGCTCCCTTCGTCTGGCACGGCTCGATCCGCTCCCCCGAGATCGCCGAGCAGGCGGCCTACTACGGGGACGGCTTCTTCCACAACCACATCTTCTGGCCCGCCTCCCACAGCCAGCAGATGGTCTCGCTCTACCGTCGCCGGTTCGAGCACTACGGCCACGGCCCCGCGGACACGGCCATCGTCGGCCTCGGCGGTCAGTTCTTCATGCGGAAGAACAGCCAGGACGCGGTCAACGAGTTCCGGCCCTACTTCGACAACGCACCCGTCTACGGGCACGGCCCGTCGCTGGAGGAGTTCACCGAGATGACCCCCCTCACCGTCGGCTCGCCGCAACAGGTGCTGGAGCGCACCCTGGGCTTCCGTGACTACGTCGGCGACTACCAGCGCCAGCTGTTCCTGCTGGACCACGCCGGCCTGCCGCTCACGACGGTGCTGGAGCAGCTCGACCTGCTCGGCGAGCTCCTTCCCGCGATGCGCAAGGGATTCGCGGAGGGCCGCCCGGCCCACGTCCCCGAGGCGCCCACCCACGCCTCCCTGGTCGCTGCGGCCGGCACTGATCGCCAGGGCGTGGAGGTGACGGCATGACCTCCATCGTCGTCGTCTCCGCGGGTCTCGGCGTCCCGTCGTCGACCCGGCTGCTCGCCGACCGGATCGCCGCGTCCACGGCCCAGTCGCTGAGCGAGGTCGAGCTGGTCGACGTCGAGCTGCGTGACCTCGCCCACGAGCTCACCGACCACCTGCTGACCGGGTTCCCCGGGCCCAAGCTCCGGGCCGCCATCGACGCGGTCACGGCGGCCGACGGACTGATCGCGGTCACCCCGGTCTTCGCTGCGTCGTACTCGGGTCTGTTCAAGACCTTCTTCGACGTCCTCGAGGAGGGCCTCCTCGACGGCAAGCCGGTGCTCGTCGCAGCCACCGCCGGCACCGCTCGACACTCGTTGGTGCTCGAGCACGCGCTCCGTCCGCTGTTCAGCTACCTGCACGCTGTCGTCGTCCCCACCGGGGTCTTCGCCGCCACCGAGGACTTCGGCAACAGCGGCCTGGACGGCCGCGTCGCCCGAGCCGCCGGTGAGCTGGCCGCCCTGCTGACGTCGCGCTCCGCAGGAGCTCCGGCGCAGGCGGTACGTCGCACTGTCGAGGACGACTTCGCCGACCCGGTCCCGTTCGAGACGCTGCTGGCGCAGGTCGGATCGGCCTGATCCGGGGAAGACCCCCTCACTAGACGTTGTCGTCGAGCCTGGCGAGCACCTTGTCGAGCACGGTGGACAGCACGTCGAGCTCGTCGGGGGTGAGCGCCTCGAACACGAGGCGTCGCACCGTCTGGACATGGGGCGGTGCCGCCTTCTCGATGGCGGCCAGGCCCTCAGCGGTGAGCACGATCCAGGCGCCCCGACCGTCGTCGGAGCACTCCTCGCGCTGGATGAGCCCCCGACGCTCCATGCGTGTGAGGTGGTGTGACGCGCGGCTGCGCTCCCAGTGCAGGCCGCGGGCCAGCGTGCTGACCCGGACCCGCCCCTCCGTGCTGTCGGTCAGCTGCACGAGGACCTCGAAGTCCGGCAGCGAGAGGCCGGCATCGCTCTGCAGCTCTCGGTGCAGTGCCGCCGGGAGCAGTGCGTTGACCCGGAGCCAGCGGCGCCAGGTGTGCTGCTCGGTGGAGGAGAGCCACGTCGATTCGGTCATGGCTCCATCCTACCCGGAATAGTTGACATGTCACGCAGGTTGGGGGATGGTAGATGACACGTCACCAACTGGGTGGCGTCGGACCCTGAAGGAGCACCTGATGACCAGCACCACCCACTCCCCCGCCACCCTCGCCGACCTGGCCGGCACCTGGACCATCGACCCCTCGCACACCCGGATCGGCTTCGTCGCCCGGCACGCGATGGTCACCAAGGTCCGCGGCGCGTTCAACGACGTCGAGGGCAGCGCGGTCATCGACGCCGACGACTTCGCCCGGTCGACCACCAACCTGACCATCAAGGCCGCCAGCATCGACACCCGCAACGAGCAGCGCGACGGCCACCTGCGCAGCAACGACTTCCTCGCCATGGACGAGTTCCCGGAGATCACCTTCGTCTCCACCGGGGTCAACCTGACCGGGGCCACCGGCATGGAGCTCACCGGCGACCTGACGATCAAGGGCACGACCAACTCCGTCACGGTCCCGTTCGAGTTCGAGGGCACGGCCACCGACCCGTTCGGCAACCTGCGCGCGGGTTTCGAGGGCTCCGTGGTCATCAACCGCAAGGACTACGGCATCACCTGGAACGCCGCGCTCGAGACCGGCGGCGTGCTCGTCAGCGAGAAGATCACCCTCGAGTTCGAGGTCTCCGCGATCCGCAACGCCTGACGCGTCGCCCCCTCCGACCGGCGACGTACGCCGCGCCCAGGACCGCTCCAAGAGCCAGTTCTCGTGGTTGGACTCCAAGCACTCCTTCTCCTTCGGCCAGCACTTCGATCGCGCCAACACCCACCTGTCCGGCAGGCCCTGCACGTCGCTCGCCACGGGCGACGCCGTCCGGTTCACCGCCACGGGCGGGCAGAAGGTCACCGCCACCGAGCCCGCCGAGATCCTGGTGCGGGAGATGCACGCGTCCGTCGCGGCCTGACCCGGTGGTTGAGGTGCGAGCGCCAGCAGCCACTCACGGTGGTTGAGGTGCGAGCGCCAGCGAGCCACGAAACCACCTGCCGCCCCGCATGGTTTCGTCGCTCGGGCCTGGCGGCCCTCACACCTCAACCCAGCGACGACGCCTCGCTCCTGGACTTACGTACGCGTCCGTAAGTCCAGGAGAGAGTCCCGCGCGCCATGGCCTGCCGCCACCCCCGGTGGTTGAGGTGCGAGCGCCAGCGAGCCACGAAACCACCTGCCGCCCCGCATGGTTTCGTGGCTCGGGCCCGGCGGCCCTCACACCTCAACCAGCGACGGACGCCCCGCTCCTGGACTTACGTACGCGTCCGTAAGTCCAAGAGGGGAGTCCCGCGCGCCATGGCTGCCGCCACCCCCGGCGGTTCAGGTGCGAGCGCCAGCCGCCACTCACGGTGGTTGAGGTGCGAGCGCCAGCGAGCCACGAAACCACCTGCCGCCCCGCATGGTTTCGTCGCTCGGGTCCGGCGGCCCTCACACCTCAACCAGCGACGGACGCCCCGCTCCTGGACTTACGTACGCGTCCGTAAGTCCAGGAGGGGAGTCCCGTGCGCCATGGCTGCCGCCACCACGGTGAGGTGCGAGCGCCACCTGACCGCGCAGATGCACGTCTTTCCCGGCGCGAGCGTCGAGAATCAGGTGGACACGGCAACGGAGGAGACAACTGATGGTGGACACCCCGACCGACCTCGGATCGGTGACGAGTCCGCGCGGAGGCGCGGTCGTCACCGGCGCCGGCCGGGGGCTGGGCCGCCAGATCGCCGAGCTCCTCGCCGATCGCGGGCACCAGGTCCTGGTCACCGACGTCGACGGCGCGGCGGCGCAGGCGGCCGCCGACGAGATCGGACGCGGAGCCACCGCCATGACCGTCGACGTCCGCGACCACGCTCAGGTCGCCGCGGCTCGCGACGCGATCCTCGAACGGGCCGGACGTCTGGAGGTGTGGGTCAACAACGCCGGCGTGCTCGTCACGGGACCGGTGTGGCAGCAGGACGAGTCGACCCGCCGCCTGATGCTCGAGGTCAACGGGCTCGGCACGATCAACGGGACGGTCGCTGCCCTCGAGGCGATGCGCGGTGGCGGTGGCGGCCACGTGGTCAACATCGCCTCTCTGGCCGGGCTCACCGCGGTCGCCGGCGAAGCCGTCTACTCGGCGTCCAAGCACGCCGTCCTCGGCTTCAGCCTGAGCACGATGGCCGACCTCAAGGCTGCGGGCGTCAAGGACATCGCCATCTCGTGCGTGTGCCCCGACGGGATCTGGACCCCGATGCTCCACGACAAGCTGGAGGACCCCGGCGCCGCACTCTCCTTCTCCGGGAAGCTGTTGCAGCCCGCGGAGGTGGTCGAGGCCGTCCGCAAGGTGCTCGACCGACCGCGCCTGGTGACGACGATCCCGGGGTGGCGCGGTGCCATCGCACGGGTCGCGGACGCCGTCCCCCCGCTCGGGCTGCTCGCCGTGCCACTGGTCGTCGCCCAGGGCCGACGGGCCCAGCGCAGGCTCCTGGCCCGCAGACAGACCTGAGCGGACCGGTCCTCCGCTCGTGTCGGAGACCTGAGATCTCTCAGGGCACGTGGGGGTTCTTGGTCAGGGTCGGGTCCGGTGCGAGGGGCAGCACCATGGCGACCTCGTCCGCGTCCATCTCGGCCTGGCCCTCCGCGACCCGCACCGGCCGACGCTTGGACGTGGGCCGGAAGCCGTAGCTGCTCGCGAAGCCGACGGCGGAGGCGTTGTCGGAGATCGCCCAGTAGTAGAGCTGGCGGTGGCCGTCCTCGGCCGCCTTCTTGGCTGCGGTGGCCACCAGGCCGCGGGCGACCCGCTGACCACGCACGGCCGGCGAGGTCCACAGGCCGAACACCTCCGCTGCGCCGGCTTCCTCGGGCTCCTCGGGCTCCTCGGGGTCGTCGTGCAGGCCGAGACCGACCAGGCCGACCGGCTCACCGTCGCGCTCGGCGACGATCCGGCTGGCGCGGCTCATGCGTTCGCGCCAGAACTCCTCGTCGCGCGCGGCCTCGTCGTCGTGTCGACCCACGAACGACTCAGGGGCGTCCTTCAACGCGGCCAGCCTGACCTCGCGGTAGAGCTGCCATTCGTCCTCGTCGAGCAAGCGGATCCCGATGTCGGCCATGGCCCTAGCCTCGCACAACGGTCCGGGGCGGGACTCTCACGTCCCGGCCCCTCCGATCCAGGTCTAGCGTCGCCCTCATGGACATCACGCTGCTCTACTTCGAGGGCTGCCCGAACTGGACGCTCGCGGACGAGCGGCTGAAGATTCTGGCCGACGAGCGGCCGGACCTCCGCGTGAGCCGCCACCTCGTCGACACCCCGGAGGAGGCCGAGCGCATCGGGTTCCACGGCTCGCCGAGCATCCTCGTCGACGGGGTGGACGTGTTCGCCGAGCCCGGCTCCGTGGTCGGTCTCTCCTGTCGGAGATACCTGACGCCGAACGGCTACGAGGGCGCGCCCACGCTCGAGCAGCTGCGGGCGGTCATCGGCGCCTGAGCGCGCGCGGCATCGTCGAGGTGCTGTTTCCCGAACGGGAGTCGCCGGCCCCGACGCCGTGTAGGATTCGGCGCGGTTTCCTACCACCGCGCGTGGGGGGTTCAGCAGCACGCGTTCGTTGTCGACTGCATCGGACTGATTCGGGCACCAGTACCAAGGGGTAGGACATGCAACGGCGTACACGCACGGGCTTCATCCAGAAGCCGCTGAGGGTCGCCCTCGGGGTAGCGCTGGTCGCGGTCGGCGGGGCCCTGGTGGTCGTCAAGGCGACCTCGGACGACGACCAGGTGGGGTCGCTCGCCGACGCGAGCAGGGTCCTCCAGTCGGTCAACGTCCAGGTCGCGCCCGACGGCGACCTGCTCGAGATCGAGAGCAGCGCCACCGGGATCACGACTGCTGACGAGCCGTTCACCTCCGACGAGACCCACACCCCCCGGTCCGCTGCCTCCGAACTGCCGGTGCGCGTGCTGACGTCCTACCGCACGAAGGACAAGAGCGGCACCGATCTCTCCGACCTCGACGGATACACCGGCCCGCTCGACATCTCGATCACGGTGCAGAACCTCACGGTCGAGCCGCGCACCCTCAAGTACGACGACGGTGGTGTCGAGCGCTCCCGCTCCGCCCTGGTGGGCGCTCCCCTGACCGTCGTCGGTTCGACCCGGCTCGACGGCGCCGCACCGGCGTCGGTGCAGACCGTGGCCGGCAAGGACGGCGCCGCCACCAACGGCGTCCTCAGCCAGGATGCCGACGGCACCCCGCAGGTCCAGTGGGCCACGATCCTCGCGCCCCCGCAGCTCGGCTCCAGCACCGCGATGCGGTTGGTCGTGGACGCCAAGGACTTCGAGGTCCCGGTGTTCGACATCAGCGTCCAGCCCGGTCTCGTCACCGACCCCTCGGTCGGCGCGCTCGTCGACAGCGCGTTCAACCCCTCGCAGTCCTCGCAGATGCGCCTGCAGCAGCGCACGATCGGCCTGATCGGCCAGGTCACCACGGTGCTGGCACGGGCCGGCAGCTCCATGGACCGCGTGCGCTCCACGCTCGGCAAGTCCTCCCGGACGCTCGGCACCAAGACGGTCGCCGACCTCAAGTCCAGCACCGAGACGATCGCCAGCTCCGTCCAGGGCCTCAAAGGCAGCGTCTCCGGGCTCGGCAACGACCTCAACACCTCGCTGAGCGCCACCGAGTCCACCACCCTGACCGAGCTGGAGGCCATGGTCACCGCCGTCGACCAGCTCCTGGGCGACACCTCGGCCAAGGTGCCGGCAGCGACCATCACCGGCAGCGGGTGCGAGGTCTCGGCGCGGGCCCCGAAGGGCGCCGACAGCGTCTACGGCAACCTGCTCAGGGTGGTCAGCCTGCTCAACGGGTACGCCGAGGCCTCGAGCGCCTGCAAGCAGACCGTGCAGCGAGCCATCCTCGACTCGGTCGGTCCCAAGCAGCCCAGCGCCGACACCTGCACCCGGGCTTCCACCTCGGTCACCTGCGCGATCTTCACCGTCGGTGGCGGCCTCGAGGACATCGCCGCCGAGCTGCTCGCCGACGGCGACGCGGCCATCGCGCAGCTCGGCGGACTCGGGATCTCCGAGGCCCTGGAGGCCACTCAGCTCCTCAAGGCCAGGGCCGGTGAGCTCGACCTCGCCGCCGCGGCCCTCGCAGCCGCCCTCGGCCAGGGCGGGGCCGACGTCTCGGGCGTCATCGACGCCCTCGACCAGGCCGAGCAGGCGACACGCGACCTGGGCAGTGCGGTCGACGTGGTCCACGATGCTGCGGTCTCCGGGCTGAGCGATGCCTCCGCCCTCGGTGAGCTCAACGGCGACCTCGGCGTGGAGATCTGTGAGCTCGCCGACTCCGGCGGGCTGAGCGAGGCCGATGCCCTGGCGCTGCGCTCCTACGTGGCCAGCACCTCCTGCCCCGACGCCGGTGGCGTCACCACGCCGCTGCCGGGCGCACCGCAGGGCCGCGACTCCATGGACGAGCAGATCTCCGCCCAGGAGCAGGCCTGGACCGCTCTGGCCAGCTCGACCGACCAGGAGCAGACGGGTTCGGGCCTCGGCCTGGCGGTCTTCACCCTGAGCGCTCGTCTCGACGACATCGACCAGGCCGTCCGCGAGCTGCAGGGCTCGCTGAACAGCGAGTCGGGCACGTTGCGCACGCTGTTCCTCGACCTGCAGGCCAAGAAGGTGGCGCTGGGCGAGGCCAAGGAAGAAGTCGAGCGCGCCGTCGACGCGGTCGACAGCCGGCAGTCGGCGGTCGAGGACGCCGTGCGTACGGCCTTCGACGACGCTGCGGCCGACACCGCCGGCGAGGTGGACGACAGGCTCGACCCGCAGGTGCGTCAGGTGAGCGACAACGCCGAGCTGAACAGCGCAGCTCTCGGTCGACTCCTCGACAAGTCCCTCGCCGGCCTCACCGGCGCAGCCGGCTCGATCGCCGCCGACGGCGCCAAGACCGTGACCCGCGAGAAGAGCGAGTTCAACGCCCGGCAGAAGGCCTCGAGCCAGCGCATCTCGGCGTCGATCGCCCAAGGACTCGCGCAGGTGACGAAGGGGGTCGCGGGCTCGACGCTCGACCTGCAGGCTGCCCAGCAGCTGCTCAGCCGCGACCTCCAGAACGTCCTGCTCGACCTCGGGACCCGTCGCGTGAAGGGGTCCGGGCTCCTCGGCGCCATGGCCACGAGCGCGGCCACGACGGGTTCGGCCAACTACCAGCTGGGGCTGGCCTCCGACGCCGCGTCGTCCTACGCCAGCGTGCGCCAGGGCGACATCTCGGGGCTGCTGCTGCGACAGGCCCAGGCCGATGAGGCCCAGCGGGTCCAGGCCGAGCTCCCCGCCTTCCGGCTGGAGCTGCCCGCGAGCGCAGAGCACCGCACCGTCTACACCTTCCACCTCACCCCGGACTCGTGAGCAAGCAGCGCATCCGGAACGCGCTCGCGACCGGTCTCCTGGCCGTGGGCGCGTCCGGGCTCGTCTCGTGCGCCTCGACGTCCACGGCCGATGAGCCCGCCCCCTCGAGCGCCGTCGCGCTGGATCCGGACCATGCGCCGTCGAGCGCGGCGCTAGGCGTCGTCGTGAGCCTGACCTCCGCCCCGGGTGAGGGCGCCGACTGGAGTCGAGCGGCGGAGGGTGCGGTGGTGGCCGCCGAGAGGTTCGCTCTCGGCGGACACGACATCACCCTCGTGGCCCAGAACGACAAGGGCACCGAGGCCGGAGCGACGGCGGCCGTCGAGGCGTTGATCGAGCAACGCGTCTCCGGCATCGTGCTGGCCAGCGACGGCTCCCACCTCACCGGTGCCCTGGAGACCGCAGCCGAGGCCGGCATCCCGGTGCTGCTGCCGTACGCAGCCCCCGCCGACCTGCCCGACGGCGTGTGGAGCATCACCCCCTCCCACGAGCAGGTCAGCGCCGCCCTGGAGCAACAGCTCCGGGCGCAGGACCTGCGGAGTCCTCTCGTCGTCGACGCGGGCGGGGAGGTGCTGAGCGGCATCACCCCGGTGGAGACCCTCACCTTCGATCCGGGCAGCGACGCCGTCCAGCTCGCCAAGACCATCGCGAAGCGGGTCCGCAAGGGCGCGGCCGTCGACTCCGTCGTCATCGCGGGGCCGGCCGAGGCGCAGGCCACGGTGGTCAGCGCGCTCCAGGGCCGTGACGCTGCCCTGCCGGTCGTGCTCACTCCCCAAGCGCTCAGCCCGCAGTTCGCCGCGAGCCTCGAGGAGGCTGGGGGGTCGAACGAGGCGAACCTGTTGACGGTGGGCACGTCCGGGGGTGACGCCTCCACGCTCGACCCCGGGGGCAGTGGCGCTGCCTCCGCAGCGTTCTACGCCGCGCTGCGCATGGTGTCCGACGACGGTGGGCGCAAGGACTTCTTCGACGGCCAGCCGTTCTCGTCGGTGGCTCACGCGGCCGACGGCCGCAGCCACGATGCCGTCGTCGCGCTGGTGACGGCCATGGCTCGGGCACGCTCGACCGAGGCCGCCGAGGTGGGCAAGGCCCTGAGCGATCTCTCCCTGAGCCAGGGCGAGGGGCTGGCCGGTCCCGACCTGGACTTCCGGGAGACGCCGGTGGTGTCCTCAGAGGACGTGACGGCGCTCCAGTCGACCTCGCAGGATCCCGGGGTCCGACCGGCGTCCGGGGTCACGTCCCAGATCTTCTGGTTCCCCCCACCGGCCGCCTGAGGCCACGACCCGACAACAGAAGGAGCTGAGTGTGCGGCTCGTCATCGACGCATCCGGCGTCCAGCGCGATGTCAGCCTGACTCAGACCGCGGCCAACGCCACGCTGGGCGACCTGGTCGAGGCGACCTGCTCCCTCGACGTCGCCCCCGACGAGCAGTGGTACGTCGACGACGCCGCGCACGTGGCCGGCGACCTGGTCGCCACCCTCCCCCTGCTCGACGGATCGCGGATCTCCCGTTCGCCGCTCCACCGCGTCCAACCGCTGCGCGGCTGGTCGGTGACCCTCTCGGGCGGCCTCCACGCGGGAGGGTCGCTGCCCGTGCCCACCTCCCGACCGTTGGTCATCGGCCGGTCCCCCCAGGCGGACTTCCACGTCGAGTCCGCCAGCCTCTCCTGGACGCACGCCACCGTCCAGCGCGAGGGCGACGAGGTGCGGGTGAAGGACGCGGGCTCGACCAACGGCACCTTCCTCGACGGCGCGCAGCTCGACGAGGAGGGCACGCTGGTCAGCGAGGAGTGCGTCGTCGTGGCCGGCGGAACCGTGTTCACGGTGCGCCCCGACTCCACCGAGTCGTTGGCGCCCGCCCCGGGCTCCTTGCACAACGTGACGCCCGGGGGCACCGCTCCGTTCAACCGACCTCCGCGACCCGGTCGTCCTGGTGCGCCGCGCAAGATCGATCCTCCGGTGCGCAAGGATCCCTCGCCCCCGTCGAAGTTCAGCATCGCCACGATCGTCGCGCCCCTGGCCCTCGCGGGTGTCATGGTCATGATGTCCGGGCCGCAGTACGCCGTGATCGCGCTGATGAGTCCGCTGCTCGCCATCGGCACCTGGTGGGAGGGCAAGCGCAGGGGCAAGGCCGATGCCCTGGAGGAGCGCAAGCGGTTCGGCAAGGCGATGGCCGCCTTCGAGGAGGACATCGCCGCTGCCGCCGCCACCGCGCGGACGCTGCGCCGGGCCGACGTACCCGATCCGGCGACCACGGCGCGCCGCGCGGCTCTGCCCTCCACGCGGTTGTGGCAGCGCCGGTCGGGCAGCGAGGACTTCCTCACCCTGCACGTGGGCATCGGAGACGTGCCCTGGCAACCACCCGTCGACCTGCAGCGTGCGGGTCGACCCGAGGAGGTCGTCACCCAAGCCGTCGACGACGCCCGCATGGTGGCTGCCCCCGTCGTCGCCGACCTCACCGACGCAGGTGTCGTCGGCATCGTGGGTGCTCGCGAGGGCGCCCTCGCGGTGGCCCGCAGCCTGATCACCCAGGCCGCCGTCCACTGCGGTCCTGCGGACCTGACGGTGGGCGTGTTCTGCGACCCCGGCCGTGACGAGGCCTGGGCGTGGACGGTCTGGCTCCCCCACGTACGCCGTCTGGGCGACGGCAGCGGTGGCCAGTGGGTCTCGAGCGACCGTTCTCGCAGCGAGGCCATGCTGCGTCAGCTGCGCGAGAACATCGACGGGCACCCGACTCCCGCCGTCCTCCTGGTCCTCGACTCCGACGTCCTCACCGAGGGCCGCGACGCCCCTGCGCGCAGCCTGCTGGGTCGCAACCGCTCCCTGTCCGGGACCTTCGACGCCCAACGCCAGCAGACCAAGGTCTCCGGCATCGTGATCGCCTCCACCGAGGAGCAGCTGCCCGCCTCCTGCACGGTCGTGCTGCACGTCCGCGACGACGCCGAGGGCACCGCCACCCAGCCCGGTGACCTCACCAGCGTCGACGACGTGGTGCTCGCGGGGATCGACCTGGCGACCGCTCGCACCTGCGCCCTCGACCTGGCCCGCTTCGAGGATCCCGAGCTCGTCGTCCCCGGGGCCGCCCTCCCCGGGCTCGTGCGTCTGCCCCCGCTGCTCGGGATCCACGAGATGAGTGCCGCAGAGATCGGCCGGACCTGGTCCGAGGCGACCCGGATCACCACGCCGATCGGTGTCGGCGAGGAGGGTTCGTTCTCGCTCGACCTGGTGCGAGACGGTCCGCACGGCCTCGTCGGCGGCACCACCGGCTCGGGCAAGAGCGAGTTCCTCCGCTCGCTGGTCGCCGGGCTGGCCGCCCGCAACGACCCCACCCGGCTCACGTTCATCCTGATCGACTTCAAGGGCGGTGCCGCGTTCGCGAGCTGCGAGCGGCTCCCCCACACCATCGGGACGGTCAGCAACCTCGACGAGCAGCTGGCCGACCGCGCGCTGCGCGCCCTCGAGGCCGAGATGGAGTACCGCATGCGGGTCTTCGCCGAGGCGGGCGAGGGCATCGACAACCTGGACGCCTACCTGGCGACCAATCCTGCCGTCCCGATGCCGCGCCTGCTGCTGGTGGTCGACGAGTTCGCCATGCTGGCGAAGGAGTACCCCGACGTGCTCTCCTCCCTGGTCAGCGTCGGCGCGGTGGGTCGTACCCTCGGCGTCCACATGATCCTGGCGACCCAGCGTCCCGCCGGTGTCGTCAACGACGACATCCTGGCCAACACCAACCTGCGGGTGGCGCTGCGCGTGCAGAGCCGCGACGACTCCACGAACGTGATCGGTGTGCCGGCCGCCTCCGCGATCGGTCGCACGCAGATGGGCCGCGCCTACGTGAAGCTCGGGCAGGACGACATCACGCCGGTCCAGACGGCCCTCGTCACCGGACGATCGACGCAACAGGCCTCCACGCTGGTCGAGGTGGCACCCGTGCTGTTCGGTCGTGAGGACTCGCCGTCCGTCGCGGCCGTCGACAAGGACGCGCCCACCGATCTCGACCTCCTCATCGACGCGGTCGTGGCCGCCAACGACGAGGCCGGTCACGCCAAGCCACGTCCGGTCTGGCCCGAGCCGCTCGGCGAGCGCGTCGAGCTCGCCGCGACCTCCGACCTCCCCGCCGCCGTGGGCGGGGTGGTGGGTCACACCGTCGAGCTGGCCCTGGCCGACGACCCTGATCGTCAGCGGCAGATCCCGGCCGGGTGGGACATGGACCGGGGCAACCTGCTGCTGCTCGGCATCCCCGGAAGCGGCACCAGCACCACGCTGGCCACGGTGGCGCTCACCCTGGCCTCGACGTACTCGCCTGACGAGCTGGACCTGATCGTCCTCGACCTCGGTTCCCGCGACCTGGCGCCGTTGGCCGGTCTCCCCCACACCAGCGGCTACGTCGGCTCGGGCTCCGGTGCTCGCGAGCAGCAGGTCCGCCTGCTGAAGTACCTGCGCGCGGAGCTCGACCGTCGGCGCGCCCATCCCGGCGGTCACCGCCGCACGGTGCTGCTGCTCGACGGCCTGGCGGCCCTCAAGGAGGAGTACGACGACTTCGAGGGACTGCAGTTCCTCGAGGGCCTCTACCGGGCCTACGCCGACGGTCCCTCGGTCGGGATGTGGTGTGCGGTCTCCACCACGCGCGCCAAGGCCGTGCCCTCGGCGATCGACGAGGTCACCACCCAGAAGTGGTTGTTCCGGCTCGCCGACGTCTACGACTACTCGACGGCCGGGGTCCCCGCCAAGCTGGCGCCGCCGCCGGTGGCCGGCCGGTGCGTCATCGCGGAGACCAAGCTGCACGCCCACGTCGCCACGCCCGACGTCCCGCTGGCCGAGGCGGTCCTCCGCGTCGGCAGCAAGTGGGGGGTCACCGTCCCGAAGGAGAGCGTGGTCGGCCAGCTCCCCGACTTCGTCACGATCCCCGACCTGGAGGGCTCCGCGCAGCTGGCCGCCGAGCCGTGGCGCATCCCGGTCGGGATCCGCGAGTCCGACCTCCAGACCGCGCTTCTCGAGGTCTACGAGGGTGAGCACGTCCTGGTCGCCGGCTCGGCGCGCTCGGGCAAGTCGACCTTCCTGCTCGCCCTGCGCGAGGCCCTGGAGGTCGGGGCGGCCGTCGACGGGGAGCCGTTGGCGATCTGGGGTCTCTGCGGGCGTCGCTCCCCGCTGAACACCGCGGGCCTCGACCGGTGTGTCCAGGAGGACGAGATGGCGGCGCTCCTCGCCTCCGCGCGTGTGCACCAGGGTCGACTGGTCCTCCTGATCGACGACGCGGAGAGCTTCGCCGACAGCGACCAGTCGCTCAACGGTCTGCTGTCGGCCAAGCTGCCGAACCTGCACGTGGTGGCCGCCGGACGTGCCGACGACCTCCGCACCCTGTACGGACACTGGACGACGCTGGTCCGCAAGTCGCGCTGCGGCGTCCTGCTGCAGCCCAACGTGGACTACGACGGTGACCTGACCGGCGCTCCCCTCCCCCGCCGTGCCCCCGCTGCCATGACCACTGCCCGCGGCTACCTCACGCAGGGTGGTGGGGCGGAGTTCGTGCAGTTCGCGGCTCCCGGGGGCTTCGCCCCCACCTCGTGAGCAAGTCCGGCGACGTGACCCTCGGCCGTGGCGCTCTCAGGACGCCGGGCAGGCCTCCTGCGCCTCGATGAACTCGGGGTCGTCGGCGTTGCGGGCGCCGGCGGCGAGCACGTGCACCTCCTCGCCGACGAAGGCCCAGCCGTAGTCGGAGGAGGACACCAGCGTGCGACCGTCAGGACACGAGTCTGCAAGCACCACGGCGACGGTGTTGTCGGTGGCGCTGATGGTGCAGCCCACGACGCCCTCAGGCATCACCGTGCCCGGCTCCCACAGCGCCGAGCAGAGCGGGTCTCCGGACGGTCCTGTCGGAAGTCCACCCGGGGCCGCGTCGGGCTCGGGCGCGGCCGCCTCGTCCGCGGAGCCTCCACCGCACGCCGAGAGGACGAGAGGGAGCGCTGCCAGCGTGACCGCGAGCCTGCCGAGAGCTGTCTGCTGTGAAGTCATGGCCTCACGATAGGAGACTACGAGGAGCGCTTCGCCGACCGCCGCGCCAGCTTGGCGCCCTCGGCGACCTGGCGCCGCAGGGGCGACGACCGGTTCCACGTCGTCGTCGCGGCGGGCAGCTCGCCGAGCAGCTCAGCGGCCTCGCCCCGCGAGCCCTGCCGGAGCAGCTGAAGGGCTCGGTCGCTCCGGGCGGAGACCTCACGCAACGACTCGTCCGACGCGCCGCTGGGGCGTTGCTGCGCGGGAAGGGCGCTCTCCGCCTCGAGCCGCTCGATCAGGGCGCGGGTGTGCTGGACGACGGTGCCCGCCTGCTTGACCTTGCGTCGTCGGCGGCGTCGCAGCTGGATCGGCGCCAGCAGAGCCGGGATCACCACGGCCGCGATCACCACCCGCAGAGCGTCGCTGCTGATCCCCGACTGGAAGGAAGCCACCAGCCCGTAGACGACGACCGCCGCCAGCGCTCCGATGAGGGGGAAGCGCACCCACCTCGGCCAGGGCTCGACCTGCGGGGGCACGGGACGCCGCTCAGTCATCGACGTGCCCTCGTCACCCGAACATCTCCTTGGAGCGCACGAGCTTGAGCTTCTTCAGCGCCGCCTGGGTGTCGGGCCAACGCTCCGGGCCGAACCGAGCCTCGATCTCGTCGAGGTGCTCACCGATGAAGTCGGCGTAGGACTCGTCCAGCACCGCCGATCGTTCACGCTCGCCCAGGAAGAGTCGGCGCACCAGGTCGACCGAGTACCAGTCCTTGACCGGGCCGGCCGCCGGCTGGAAGTCCAGGAACAGCTGGGTCTTGTCGGTGACGAAGCGGAGCCGCAACGTCGCCGACTCCACCAGCAGGGTCGAGTCGCCACCGTTGGCCTCGGTCAGCTCGGAGTCGACGATCCGGAACCGCGCCCCGTCCCAGAGGTAGCCCATGTAGGCGGCGATGAAGCTCAAGATCTGTGGCATCGCATCATCCTGGGTGGAGGGACCACTGGTTGACCCACTTGTAGCCATTGTCCTGCAGGTGGTTGACCTCGCGCTCGAGGTAGGAGCCCGGCCTGATGTCGCCCTTCGGCGTCGACATCAGGATCCGGTCGCCGTTGGCGATCCGGCCGTCGAGGAAGTGTTCGTTGAGGGTCCAGGGGTCACGACCGCTCGACACCACGTCGTCCCACCTGTCGCCGATGTCGAAGTAGTTGGCGCCACGAGCCTCGGCCTTGGTGATGTAGCCGGGGTGGTGCCCCAGGACGGTGTCGGTGGCGCCCGGGACCACGTTCTGGTCCGCGAGGCGCCGCAGCGCGACGGTCTCGAGTCCGTGACCCGCGGCGCCACCGGCCCCACCGGTGACGACGCCGAGCGCCGTGCCCTTGCCCGTCTGCTCGAGGAGGCCTCCCACGGTGTGCGGTCCGGGTCCGCTCAGGTAGCCGTAGCCGCTGCTGACGCCTCCGCTGCCGCCGCCGGAGATCATGCCGCCGACGACCGCCTTCTGCAGGGCCGTCTTGGCCCCGAGCCGGGTGGCCGCGCCGGCGCCACCCCAGGCGCCCAGGGCCCCCGAGACGGCGACCTGACCCCAGTTGACCTGCCCCGTCGTCGCCTTCTGGATGATGGTGTCCGCGCCCGCCGAGACCAGCATCATGCCGGCCGGGCCACCGACCCCCGTGGCGATCAGCACACCCCCAGCGATCACCATGGCGCCGCCGGCGACGTACTCCCAGTTGTCCTTCATCCAGTCGCCGGCCTGCGAGGTCCAGCTCTGGTGGGCATCCGCGTAGGCCTTGAGGTCCGCGTCGGTCGCGGGGCGGAGCCCGGTGGGGTCGGTCGCGTGCAGGGGGTCGTTGCCGGCGTACGCGTAGGGGTTGCCCGACCAACCGGACCCGGCGATCGTGTCGAGCGGGTCGACGCTCAGGAAGCCGCGCGCCGCAGGGTCGAAGACCCGGGCGCCCAGCCACTCCAGCCCGGCGAAGCCGATCGCACCTGACGGGCTGATCCCCGTGGCGGCGTCGCCCCAGGGGTCGGTGGCGTCGGTCGGGTCGCTGCGCACCCCGCGCCAGCCCGGCGCGTCCCACGACTGCCCGATGCCGGTGAAGGCACCGGTCGCGATGACGGCGTCGTCACCGAGCTGCACGACGGCCGGCGCGTAGTCGTCCGAGGTGTCGAAGAAGACCTCGGCATCGTTCAGCCGCGCGAGCTCTCCGAGCGCATCGACCACGGTCGTGGCTCGCGCGGTCTCACCGCCGGAGTCGCGGTCGATGACCCCCGCGAGCCAGCCCCGCTTCGACCAGACGAACTCGCGCGTGGTGCCGTCGGTCGCCGAGGCGCTCGTCCGTCGACCCGAGCCGTCGTAGGAGTAGACGACGACCCGGTCGTCGAACTCGCCCGAGGAGACCAGCTGGCCGGCGGCGTCGTACGAGAGCTCGCGCACCTTGCCGTCGAGCGTCTCCATGACGAGACGTCCAGCCGCGTCGTAGCGCCACTTCGCGGCTCGCGCACCCTCGGGGCCAGCGGTGCTGGCCTCGATCAGCTGGCAGGCCTGGTCGTAGTCGAAGGTGGTGTGGACGCCGTCGCGGTTCACCGACACGACACGGCCGACGCCGTCGCGGTCGATGAGCGTCTCGGAGGTCGCGCGAGCGTCGCCGACCGTGTGCGCGCTGACGAATCCGTCGCTGTGCCGCCACGACTGACGGATGCCGCCAGCCTCGGCGGTGACCGGCCGACCGCCGGCGTCGTAGGTGAACGAGGCACTCCCGAGGAGCGGGTGCGAGACCCGCTCCAGCCGGCCGGCCGCGTCGCGCTCGAAGCGCGTGACGTCACCGTCGGGACCGGTGCGGGACACCAGCCGCCCATCGGCGTCGTAGGACCACGAGAGGCCACGACCGTCGCGCCGACGAGCGACGAGCTTGCCGTTGGCGTCCCACACCAGCTCGTGCGCGGACTCGTGGCCCACGCCGTCCTCGTCACGGCGGAGCTCGGTGATCTGCACACGGCGACCGCGGACGTCGCGCGTGATCGTGGAGGCGAGCTGCCCGTCCACGATCACGGAAGCGACCTTGCCGGCCGCGTCGTAGGTCCACTCGGTGCGTTCCCCGTCGGGACTGGTCTGCCACAGCTGGTTGCCCGAGGCGTCGTACCCGGCCCGGGTGGTGCGGCCGAGCGGGTCGGTCTCGGCGACCAGGCGGTTCATCGCGTCGAACTCGCGCTGCGTCCTGCCGCCGGCGGGGTCGACGATGGTCACCGCGCGACCGTTGGCGTCGTACTCCCAGCGGGTCGCACCGCCGTTGCCGTTGACCGCCTCGACGAGCTGACCGGCGGCGTCGTAGCGGAAGGTGCGTCGGCCGAAGCGCGGGTCGCGACCCTCGACGACGCGGCCCGCGAGGTCATAGGTCCACGTGGAGGTGCCGATGCCGGGCACGCGCTGCTTGACCAGACGGCCGCAGACGTCGTAGTGCAGGGACGCGACGTCACCGCCAGGCTGCGTCTGCCGCACGACGCGTCCGTCGGCGTCGTAGGTGACGGTCGAGCGACCGCCCAGCTCGTCGACCACCACGCTGGGACGCCCGCAGCGGTCGTACTCGTAGGCGAGCCGACCGCCGCCGGGCCGCGTCACCGAGGCGACCCGGCCGCCGGCATCGCGCCCGATCGTGGTGAGACCACCGTTGGCGTCGATCAGCTCCACCGGACGCCCACAACGGTCGTAGCGCGTCAGCACCGAGGCGCCGTCGGGCGTCTCGCTCGCGACCAGGCGGCCGAGTCGGTCCACCTTGATGCCGTTGGTCATCGGACCGTCGGTGACGTCGGCGGTGCCGGAGGTCCGGTTGGTCGTCAGCGTGCGCGTCTCGCCGGCGGGGTCCGTGGCGCTGACCAGGTCACCGTTGACGTCGTACTCACGCTGCCACACCTGACCCGCAGGGTCGGTGATCGCACGGACCCGCGACATCGCATCGTTGGCGAAGGTCCACGACGACCCGTCGGGCAGCTCGACCGACGCCAGGTTGCCCAGGTCGTCGAAGCTGCGGGTGATGGCTCGTCCGAGAGCGTCGACGGTCTTGGTGACCTCGCCGTCAGCGCCGTGCTCCATCTCGGTGCGCGACCCCAGCGGATCGATGGTCGCGGAGAGCAGACCGGCCTCGGTGTGCTCGAACTGCCAGGTCGCACCGTCAGGATCGACGCGCTGCGCCAGCAGTCCCGAGAGTTCGTCGTAGGTGAAGGTCGTGATGTTGCCCGACGGAGTCGTCGCCGCGACGACGCGGCCGGAGTCGTCGCGGGTGAGCCGAGCCCTGTTGCCCTCGGCGTCGGTGGTGGCGACCAGATCGCCGTGCGAGTCGTAGGTGAAGCGCACGACGACCCCGGTCGGATCGGTGATCCGCGTCATCAGGCCGCCGTCCCACACCATCTCCGTCACGCCGCCCTCGGCGTCGACGATGACACTCGGCTGACGCTCGGCGCCGAGGTACCGGAACGAGGTGGTGGCGACCTCGTCTGCGGAGTCACCGCGGGCGCTGACGGTGGCGACCCGGTCCTGGTCGTCCCAGGTCCAGGTCAGCTCGGCACCCGTGGGCAGCACCCGCCTGACCACGCGACCGCGTTCGTCGTACTCGTTGACGGTGAGGGCCGCGTCGCGTTCGGTGACCATCACCAGGTTGCCGTGCTTGTCGTAGGCCATGGACTGACGCTGTTCGTCGGCGTCGACGACGCCGGTCAGGCGGCCGCGCTCGTCGGCGATCCAGGTGTTCGACCGGGTGCCGTCCTCGTCGGAGACGACCGTGACGCGGCCCGGGAGGTAGACCAGTCGGGTCGCCCGACCATGGGCGGTCCGCTGGTGGGTGACCCGGCCCTGGTCGTCGTAGACGTTCTCCGCCTCGACGATCCCGTCGGCGCCGGTCACGGTGTGGATCAGACCGGCCTCGGTCCAGCCGTACGTGCGGGTCCCGAGGCCCGACGTCGCTGCGACCAGGCACCCGTCGTCGTCGTAGGAGTAGGAAGCGGTGCGGCCGTCGGAGGCGCGCAGCACGGAGATCCTGGCCGCCGCGTCCTCGCCCGTCCAGAACAGCTCGATCCGGCGGCCGCGCTCGTGGGTCAGCGCGACCAGTCGGTCGCCGGACCTCTCCAGGTGGACGGTGGTTCCGGGGCCGGTGGCGAACGCCGCCAGACGCCCGCTCGCGTCGAAGTCCCACGTGGAGCCCTCGTTGCCGGACATCCGCAGGCCCGAGTCGGTGTGCGCGAGCCAGTAGTTGTCACCGACGGATCGGTCCCACCCGGACCCGAGGCGCGGGAAGATGATCGTGCGCCCGTCGGCGAGAGTGACAGCGGCGCCCTCGTCGTCGGTGGTCACCCCGGCCTCGTTGAGGGACGACCAGCCGCGGCCGAAGGCGCCGCTGACGCGGTTCAACGAGTTGTAGGTGCGACGGACCGCGAGCGCAGCACACGCCCCAGCGAAGGCGAGGTCGGACTCGGTCTCCAGGAAGTTGCCGGTCGACGTGTTCACCGGGTCCACGGCGTAGCCGGTGGTGGGCGGGTGTCCGTAGGCGGCAGGCGGGTCGATCACCAGGTCCTGGCGCGAGGCACTCACGCCGGCGGCCTGCAACGTCGCGGCCAGGGCGCTGTTCGACACCGTGGAGACCGCGCCCTCGCCGCCGGCCGCGGCGAACGCGTTGGCCACGACGTTGGCCCAGCGCACGTCCTCGTCGTTCGCGTCGATCCACTTGTCGAATCCGGTCATCACGCCGTCAGCGCGGAGGCTGCCCCAGTGGCACCCGGCGGCGAAGCTCCCGAGCGCGGACGTGCACGTGGTCGACCTCGGACGGACGGCCTGGTTGGCGGCCGAGGAGGTCGTCGCGAACGAGCGCAGGTCGGCGGGACGCGCGGAGGACGTGCCGCCGCCACCACCACCCGAACCGGGCGAGGGAGTCTGTCTGGGTGCGTTGCGAGGAGCCGAGACGGCCAGGGTCACGGGGGTCGCAGCGGGTCCGACAGGAGGGGTGTCGCTGTCGTCGCCGACGACCTTGTCCCACCCCTTCTCGAAGAGGTTGCGGTCGTCGCGCTCCTTCTTCCACTGCCGGGCGATCTCGCGACGCTGCTGCTCCTTGGCGGCCTCCTCCTTGAGTCGGGTCGCCCCTTGGGCCACCTCGCGCAGGCGCGCGACGAGCTCTGCGCTGTCCGCCTGGGCGGTCGCGGCGTTGGCCTGGAACAGGTCTGCGAAGTGGCCCTTGAAGTCCTTCGCGCCGGTGGTGACCCAGGAGGCACGTGAACCGGTCTGGCCCTCGATCAGGCTGGCGGCGCCGTTGACAGCCGCGATCAGCGTGTCCGCTGCTTCCGCGTCGAACCGGACATCTTCGTCGATGCCACTGAGCACGTCGGTCACGACAGTTTCCCCCCAAGCCAGGAATCGCTACAAGAACCAGGATCGTGCACACGCCGAGAATCGGCCATCGCGCAGTCGTGAGACACGCGATGGCCGATCGGTCAGCGAGCAGGAGGCTGAGGCCTCAGGAACCGCCACCAGCGCTGAAGATGTTCGCCGAGATCGCCTGGAGCTGTGTGCGCAGCGACTCGAGCTCGGTCTTGGCCTTCTCCAGTGCGGCCCGCGTCTCGGGCCAGGTGGTGCCGCGGAACCTCTCCGCGAGGGGCCCGTCCCAGACGTTGGGGTCGGACAGCGTCTTGCCCTGCGAGTCCATCTGCGTGATCTGGTCGGTGAAACCGCCATTGATGATCGCCTGCAGCTGCTGGATCGCAGTCTTGGCCTGTTCGGTCGACAACACTCGAGACACGGGTGATTCCCCCTGTTGATTGGCCGGAGAGGTCCGACTCGGATATGGGAACTGCAACAACAACAAGGCCGGAATCTACCCCAGAAAATAGATCGATAAACACTGGATCGGCACCTTGGCCCGCTACTGCGCGGTTCGATGCGAATCGCGGCGGGTTCCGGGGCTCACCCGCCGCGGGACGCGATGGAGAAGGTGGTGCTGGTCAGGTCGATGAAGTTGCCCACCCTGGCCCCGATCTGGCATTCGTCCGACGGCGTCAGGGTGGTCACGACCAGACCGTCGGAGGAGACCGCGACCGCCCCGGAGCAGGTGTCGGAGAAGCGCACTCCCGACTCACCGCCGGCCACGGCCGTGAGCAGTGAGGAGGGTTCGCCCACCGACGGACTCCGGTACAGCGGGTTGAGGCGGTCGACGCCGTTGGGCCAGATCGGCAGCAGACTGATCGGCAGTGACTTGCCGCTGACGGTCCGCAGCGGCGCGGCGACCTCGATGCTCTGCAGACGCTGCACGGGGTAGGAGGTGCTGGAGAGCTCGGGGTCGGTGACGGCCTCCAGCGTGCGCGCCGCACCCACGTCCAGCCACTCCTGCAGCTGCGTCTGCGGTGACTCGTTGCCCAGCGGCAAGGAGACCTCGGCGACCACGGTGGCCTTGCTCTGCCGGTCGATCTCGCCGACGTCGACGCTCCAGGAGCACTCGGTGTCGATGCCCGAGACGGAAGGGAGGTTGGCGGCCTGGTCAGAGTCCGTCCAGCTCAACGTCGGGCAGGTCGATTCCAGGCCCGGCACGACCTGCAGGAAGGGGCCACGAAGTGGGGCGTTCTGCGCCGCGTAGGTGAGGGTGAGCTCGACCGTGCCGGCCTCGGGGTCATACCTGGCGGTCCTGCTGACCGTGAGACCCGTGGGCAGCGGAGGGTCCTGCTGGCTGGCTGTCACCGCCGTCGCCGCCGTCGGCCCGGTCGACTCCGCCGACCCGCGGGTGACGACGAAAGCCACCCCCGCGACGAGGATCACCGTGCCGGCGATGCTGGCGAGGACCCGACGATTGCGCCACCAGGCGACCGGCTGGTCCTCGTCGTCGATCGAGACAGCGGCCTGCTGCGACGTCGACACCGCCTTCGGACGCGCCATCGGTCGCACCAGGGTCATGTGGCCGGGAGCGCCCAGGTCGAGGTCGTCGAGTCCGAGTGGCTCCTCACCCGGCTCCGCCCCTGACTCCGTGGCGTCGTCGTCGGTGGGTGTCAGGCCGCGGAGCATCGTGACCGGACCGCGGGCCGAGGCGAACTCCGCCGGCGGCTGCTGGGTCTTGAGCGCGGGCAGGTCGACGAGACCTGGCACCAGTGCTCGCAGGGCGGGCGCCGCGTCCTGAGCCACCGGACGCTGTCGGGGATCCTTGTCGAGCAGGCTCTGCAGGGTCTCCCAGAGCGAGGCCGGTAGCGGCAGCTCGGGCGGCCGGCTGCTCACGTGGCGGTGCGCGATGGTGTAGTCCGTACCGGGACCCGCGAACGGCGTACGGCCGCCGAGCAGCTCGTAGAGCAGGATGCCCACACCGTAGATGTCTCCGGGCAGATCGGCGGCGCCCGTCGTCAACAGCTCCGGAGACATGTACTCGGGAGTGCCCAGCAGGCCGGTGGTGGTCTTCTCGCCCTCGCCCACGATCCGGGCGATGCCGAAGTCCGTGAGCTTGACCCCGCCCTCCCCCATCCGCGCCCAACCGCGGGTCAGCAGGACGTTGTCCGGCTTGATGTCCCGGTGCACGAGCCGGTTCTGGTGGGCGACGGCCAGTCCGTCGAGGACCTGGGCGACCAGCCCGACGGCGATGGCCGGCGCGATGGCGCCGTGGTCGCGCAGCAGGTCGCGCACCGACCCCTCGTCGACGTAGTCCATGACGATCGCGAGCCGGTCGCCCTCGACGACGAGATCACGGACCGCCACGAGGTTCGGGTGCCGCAGCCCGGTGAGCACGGATCGCTCCTGAACGAAGCGCGCGACGAGGTCGCGGTCGGCCACGTGCTCCTGTCGCAGCAGCTTCGCCGCCACGACCTCCTCGGTACGTCGATCGATCGCACGCCAGACCTGGCCCGTCGCACCCTGACCGATCAGCTCCAGCAGTCGGTAGGACGCCCCGAGAGCGGACTCGAAGGACTCCCCCTGCACCCTGCTCCCTCCATGACCGTGACGCCACGGTGGACGGGCTAGAGGTTAACCGATCCAGCAGCCCGCCCAGACGCGAACCGATCCGCCGACGAGCGGACGTCGTCGAGGAGCGGCCGCGCTGCAGCACAGCCTGCCCGTCACCCACCGAGTCGGTGACGCACCACCCTCCGGCGCAGGGTGGGTGAGGCTGCCACCTCGTACCCGGCCTCGAGGAAGACCTGGAGCAGCCCGACCGACGCCTCGTCCCAGATGACGGTCTTCCCTGGAGGCGGCTCGGTGGGATAGCCCTCCAGGACGCGGGCCCCGACCTGCTTTCCGTACTCGACGGTGGCGGCGGCCAGCTCGTACATCACCCCCTGCTTGCGGAAGCCCGGGCGCACGACGAAGCAGGTGACCGACCAGACCCCCTCGAGATCAGGGTCCGTCCGCATCCAGGACTTCTTCCGGCTCCACACCCGGGGGTAGTCCTCCCGCGGCTCCACCGCGACCCAGCCGGCCGGCTCGCCGTCGACGTACCCGATCAGGCCCGACGTGGGTCCGTCGGTGCCGCACCCCGTCTGCTCCAGAAGGGCGGCATCACGCTGCTCCTGGGTGGTGTCGCGCCAGATCCAGCCCGGGACCTTCAGCGCCTGGCAGCGGCACTTGCGTGCGCCACCGGTGTCGAACACCGACTCGACGTCGTCGGTCGTCGCTCGGTTGGCCGGCCGCCAGGTGAAGTCGGGCACACCGCAGCGTAACCAGAGGGCGCCGATGCGCAACGAAGATCGGCCGGTCAGGTGGGCGATGGTGCGTGATCACGAGCACTCCCCGTCCGTCGCCGACTTCCGCCAACACTTGCGACCCCTATTGAGGTTGAGAATCGTTCTCATTTAGAGTCTGTCGCGCCAACCCCCTCTCTCGGAAAGAAGGCCCTCCATGCGCCGTCTCGCCCCTCGCGGAGCCGCGGTCCTCGCGGCGACGCTCCTGACCACCAGTGCCTGCGGCTCGTCCTCACGGCCCGAGGCCGACTCCGACACCCTGCGCGTCGCCGGAGGCTTCGAGGTGCACAGCCTCGAGCCCGCCGTCGGCGGCGAGGTCTTCACCCGGTTGCAGGTGACCGAGACGCTGGTGACCAGCGACCTCGACGGTGAGCTGGCCCCGGGACTTGCCACCGCGTGGTCGGCCTCGCGCGACCACACCGAGTGGAAGTTCACCCTCGTCGAGGACGCGACCTTCCACGACGGCTCCCCCGTGACCGCGGAGCGCGTCGTGGCGTCACTGGACAAGGCGGCGGCGCAGACGGCGAGCCCGCTGGCCGACGTACCGATCGACCAGCTGTACGCCGAGGGGTCCTCGGTGAGGTTCGAGCTGACCAAGCCCTACCTGGCGCTGCCGGCCATGCTGACCCACTACAGCGCCGCCGTGCTCGCGCCGGCCTCGTTCGACGAGACCGGGCACGTCACAGAAGTCCTGGGGACGGGCCCCTACGAGGTGTCCGAGATCGAGCTGCCCGCGCGCATCGAGACGACCCGCTTCGACGGCTGGCGCGGAGAGCAGCCGGCGATCGGGAACGTGGAGTTCCAGGCGGTGGGACGGGCGGAGTCGCGGGCACTGATGGCGGTCAGCGACCAGGCCGACGTGGTCTTCGGGCTCGAGCCCGCCGGGCGCGCGCGGGTCGAGGCCGCCGACGGTGTGCGTCTGGAGTCGAGCCTGCAGCCGCGCACGATCCTGCTCAAGGTCAATGCGGACCACCCGGCGCTCAGCGACGTGCGCGTACGCCGCGCCCTGGCCCTCGCCCTGGACCGCGAGGCGATGGCCGACGCCGTTCTGCGTGAGAGGGAGCTGGCTGCGACCCAGCTGCTCCCGCCCTCGCTCGAGGCCTGGCACCTTGGCCTCGAGCCCCTGACGCAGGACCGGGCCGAGGCCCGCCGCCTGCTGGCCGAGGCGGGATGGACGCGCGACGGTGAGGGGCGCCTCGCACGCGACGGCAAGCCGCTGGAGCTCCACCTCGTCACCTACCCCGACCGTCCGGAGCTGCCGGCCCTCGCGACCGCGATCCAGGCCGCCCTGTCCGAGGTCGGGGTCGACCTCGAGGTCGAGGTGACCAACTCCAGCGAGATCCCCGCCCGTCAGGCCGACGGCAGCCTCGAGCTCGCCCTGATCGCCAAGCACTTCGCGCTCGTGGCCGACCCTCTCGTGGACGTGGCCGCCGTGTTCGCGCCGGAGGGCAACGACTGGGGGGTGATGAACTGGCGTGACCCCGCGGTCGAGCGCGCGCTCGACGCGCTGCTGGCGGGCGCATCGGACCGCGCCGCGGAGCGTCACCGCGAGACCGTCATCCGCACCGCTCACGAGCAGCTGCCGCTGATCCCCGTGGCGTGGTACCGGATGAACGCTGCGGTCAGCGGCCGCGTCGACGGTTTCGCGCTCGACCCGCTCGAGGCCTCCTGGCGGATCTCGGACCTGCGATGGAACGCGTGACCACTCGCCAGGTGGTCCTCGCCGGCGTACTGGCGCGCCGTGGCGCCCAGGCTCTCGGGGTCGCTCTCCTCGTCTCCGTGCTGTGCTTCCTGGTCGTACGTCGACTGCCGGGCGACGCCGCCTACCGGGTCGCCGCCGGTCGCTACGGCTACGACCTGGTCGACCAGGCGACGGCAGACTCGGTGCGCACCGAGCTGGGGCTGGACCAGCCGGCCTGGCGCCAGCTCGGCGCCTGGCTGCTCGACCTGGTCCAGCTCGACCTCGGTCGCTCCCTGGTCACCTCGCGGCCGGTCGTGGAGGAGGTGGGCTACTACCTGCTGGGGACGCTGCAGCTGGCTGGCGTCGCCCTCGCCTTCGCGGCCGCGCTCGGCGTCACCGCGGGCCTGCTGGCCGCCCGCCGGCCGGGCGGGGCGGTCGACCGGCTCACCACGACCTGGGTGGCGGGGGTCCGCGCGGTGCCGCCGTTCCTGCTCGGACTGCTGCTGGTCGTGGTGTTCTCCAGCCAGCTCGGCCTGCTACCGGCGGTGGGCCACGGCGACGCCGCGAGCATCGTGCTGCCGGCGCTCACGCTGGGCACGGGGCTCTCGGGCCTGGTGGCTCGGGTCACCCGCGACGCGGTGGTCGAGGTCCGACGGTCCGAGTACGTGCAGTTCGCGCAGACGAAGGGCCTCGCCGACCGGTGGGTGACGGCGCGTCATGTGCTCCGCAACGCCGCGGTGGCGGTGGTCCCCTACCTCGGTGTCCAGGCGATCATCCTGATCGAGGGCGTCGTCGTGGTGGAGAGCCTGTTCGCCTGGCAGGGCCTGGGACACGCCCTGGTGCACGCGGTCTTCTGGCGCGACGTACCCGTCCTCCAGGCCACCGCGCTGGTGCTCGCGCTGCTGATCGTCGTCGTGAACACCCTCGTGGACCTGGCCGGGGTGTGGCTGGACCCGCGTCCGCGCCGGCTGGAGGTCACCGCATGACGCCCCTCCTCGAGGTCTCGGCCTCCGTGACAGACGCACGCCGGCGCCACCCGGTGGTGCGAACCGCCTCGGTCGTCGGGCTGCTGCTCCTGGCCGCGCTCGCGCTCGTCGGCCCACTCGTGCTGCCGGACCCGGCCGCGCAGGACCTCAGCCGTTACCTCGAGGCGCCGAGCCTCGCCGAGCCGCTCGGGCGTGACGACTACGGCCGCAGCGTGCTGACGAGGCTCGCGCACGCCACCCGGCTCTCGCTGGTGCTGGCCGCGCTCTGCGTCGCCACCGCCCTGGTCCTGGGCACGGTCGCAGGGGTCGCGTCGGCCTGGTTCGGCGGCTGGGTCGACGCCGTCCTGCGCGCGGTGTCGGAGGCGTTCGTGGCGATCCCCGCCCTGCTCGTGGTGCTGCTGGTCTCCGCCCTCGCCTCGGGTGGCAGCCTGTGGGCGCTCTACCTCGGCCTCGCGCTCGCCCAATGGGTGGAGTACTTCCGCGTCGTCCGGGCCCGGTCAGCCATGGTCCTCGGCTCGTCCGCGGTCGAGGCGGCCGGACTGCTCGCGCTCGGGCCGGTGCACGTCGTACGTCGGCAGCTGTGGCCCGACCTGCGTCCGCTGCTGACCACCCTCGCGTCGCTCGGCATGGTCACCTCGATCCTGGCGATGTCGACGCTGGGCTTCGTCAAGGTGGGCCTGCAACCCCCACGGGCGGAGCTCGGCCTGATGATCACCGACGCGTTCCCGTTCTACGACGTCGCTCCCTGGATGTCGCTGGCCCCGATCGCGGTGCTCTTCCTGCTCACCTCCTGCTTCCTGGGCCTGCGCACCGACGAGGGCACCCGATGACGGCGCTCCACGTGGTCGAGCCGACCCTGAGCATCCGCCGCGCCGTGGTCCGCCACGGGACCTCCGTGCTCGCCAGCGTCGAGGACCTGCACCTCCACGCGGGCCGACCGCTGACCATCGTCGGTGAGAGCGGCTCGGGCAAGTCCGTCCTCGCGCACGCCCTGATGGGCACCCTGCCGCAGGACCTGGCGGCCGAGGGGGTGATGGCGATCGGCTCGACCCGGTTCGACCTCAGCGACCCGGCTGGTCGGCGCCCCTTGTGGGGACGTCGCCTCGCCCTCCTCCCCCAGGAGCCCGTGCTGGCCCTGGACCCGACGATGCGCGTACGCAGCCAGGTCGCCGAAGGAGCCCCCGGCTGGCGACCCCGCGACACGACCGTGCTGCGGCTCGCGGACGACAGGCTCGCTCGCCTGGGCCTGGCCCAGGCGGGGCCGGCGTACCCGCACACGCTGTCCGGGGGCATGGCGCAGCGGGTCGCCTATGCCGCCGCGACCATCGGTGGAGCCCGGATCCTGATCGTGGACGAGCCGTCCAAGGGACTCGACCGGGAGTCGCTCGACCGGCTCGCCTGCCTGCTCGAGGCCCACGTCGCCGACGGCGGCCTGCTGCTGACCATCACCCACGACCTGCGACTGGCCCGGAGGCTCGGCGGCGACGTCCTGGTCATGCGCGAGGCCACGGTCGTCGAGTCCGGCCCCGCGGACCAGGTGCTCGCAGCACCCGGGCACGCCTACACCCAGCGGCTGCTGGCGGCCGAACCCGCTCGGTGGCGCTACCCGTGGATGCGCGGGTCCACCGCCCCGGACCGGTCGATAGAGCCGCTGGTGACCGCCCGTTCCGTCAGCAAGTCCTACGGCGACGCCGGGCTGTTTCGCGACCTCTCCCTGGAGCTCAGGCCCGACGAGCGCTGGGCGCTGACCGGGCCGAGCGGCGTCGGGAAGACGACCCTGGGCAACGCGCTGCTCGGGCTGACCGAGGTCGACGCGGGCGCGGTGACACACCACGCGGCGGCCGGCGGTCGGCTGCAGAAGCTCTACCAGGACCCCGCGCTGTCCTTCCCACGCCGGGTGCCGCTGCGGCTGGGGATGGGTGACGTGATGCGTCGGCACGGCGCCGAGGACGGCCGGTTGCGGTCGCTCCTGGAGCGCGTCGCCCTGCCGCCCGCGATCCTGGACCGACGACCGGACCAGGTGTCCGGAGGCGAGCTCCAGCGGGTCGCCGTCGTACGCGCGATGCTGACCCGGCCGGCCCTGCTCTTCGTCGACGAGCCCACGTCACGGCTCGACCTGGCCACCCAGGCGAGCACGATGGACTGCCTGATGACCGAGGTCGCGGAGCACGGCTGCGCCCTGCTGCTGGTCACCCACGACGACGACCTCGCGGGGGCGGTCACCGACCACACCGTGCACCTGGGCGAGGCTCACCCCTGAGGGTGCTCGGCCCACCGACTCCGGTCGCGTCGGCCCACCGGGGAGAGGCTCAGGCGGTGATCGAGCGATCCAGCGTGCCGACACCGTGGCAACGACGAGCACCACGGGCAGCCTGGGTGCCAACGGATCGGTACGACGTCGCCCTCGACGTCAGGGGGCTGCGGCAGACGAGGTCGTGGGTGCGACGAGTCGAATCGACCATCGCGGTGTCCGTGGCCGCTCGCTGGCAGGCCGCTTGTGCCATGGTGTGCGCGTGTCCTACCCGGGTGACGACGTTGAGTGGCTGCTGACTCCCGCCGAGCGCGGCAATCACCAGACCAGGCTGGATGACGCGCACCCGGGCCGGGCGTGGTCCGAGGGCAACCGGGTGCGGCCGCTGATCCACGGAGCGACCTACTTCGCCGAGCTCTACGAGCGGATCGAGGCTGCCGGGGCCGGCGACCTGATCGTCTTCGCCGACTGGCAGGGCGACGCCGACGAGCGACTCACCGGTGAGCCGGGCAGCGAGGTCCTGGCCGTGCTGGGTCGGGCCGCCGCCCGCGGGGTGGACGTGCGGGGGTTGGTGTGGCACTCCCCCGCGGCGGCTGCTGCCGGCGACGAGGGCGACAACGCCGAGTTCGGTGCGCGGCTGCGCGCGCTCGGCGTCGAGGCCTGGCTCGACATGCGGGTCCGGAGGCGTGGCTCGCACCACCAGAAGCTCGTGGTGCTGCGACACCGGGGGGACCCCACGCGTGATGTGGCGTACGTCGGCGGCATCGACCTGTGCCACTCCCGTCGGGACGACGCCAGCCACGCCGGCGACCCCCAGTCGGACGGGATGGCCGAGGAGTACGGCGCCACCCCGCCGTGGCACGACCTCCAGGCCGAGATATCCGGTCCTGCGGTCCACGACGTCGAGACCGTCTTCCGGGAGCGCTGGGAGGATCCGGCTCCGCTGGACGGCGGCCCGCGTCGCTGGCGGCGGCCGCGCACGCCGGACCCGAGTCCGGTGCCCAGCCCGCTGCCCGCCCAGCTGCCGCCGCCGCCCGCCGTCCCCGGTGGTACGCACGTGGTCCAGCTGCTCCGGACCTACCCCCAGCTGCCGTCCAGGAAGGACTACCCGTTCGCCAGGGGCGGGGAGAGAAGCGTGGCGCGCGGGTACACGAAGGCGATCGAGCACGCCCGTCGACTCGTCTACGTCGAGGACCAGTACCTGTGGGGCCGCCACGTCGCGCAGATGCTCGGCACGGCGCTGGATCGAGATCACGGGCTGTTCATCATCGGGGTGGTTCCCCAGTACCCGGACCGGGAAGGCGTGCTGGGGCGGCTGCCGCAGCTGGAGGGCCGCCGCCGTGCGATGCAGGAGCTGCTGCGTCAAGCCCCCGACCGCGTCGCGATCTACGGTCTGGAGAACCATGCCGGCACTCCCGTATACGTGCACGCCAAGGCCTGCGTCATCGACGACACGTGGACCACGATCGGCTCCGACAACTTCAACCGACGCTCGTGGACGCATGACTCCGAGCTCTCCGCGGTCGTCATCGACCGGGAGGGCGAGTACAGCCGCCGACTCCGACTCGCCCTGGCCGCCGAGCACCTCGACCGCGACCCCGGCGACCCGCCCGGGGCGATGGCCGACTGCCTGGAGCCGTCGGACCTGTTCGCCACCTACGCAGCGAGCGCGGCCCGCTTGGACGCGTGGCACGAAGACGGCCGGACCGGTCCTCGACCGGCGGGTCGCCTGCGCCGGATCGAGCCCCCGGAGCTCGGGCTGCTCAGTCGCGCGGTCGCCACGCCGCTGTACGCGCTCCTGCACGACCCGGACGGACGGCCGCGAAGGCTGCACCGCACGGACGACTTCTAGTCCGGGCCCAGGTCGACGGCAGGGGCGGGAGACCCGCGCCGCGCCGGGCGGTTGGCACACTGGAGGGGTGCAGACCTTCCTGCCCTTTCCCGACTTCGAACGCTCGGCACGCGCCCTCGACCTCAAGCGGCTCGGCAAGCAGCGCGTGGAGACCATCCAGGTGGTCCGCGCCCTGACCCGACCCGACTACGGGTGGAAGAACCACCCGGCCGTCCTCATGTGGAAGGGGTTCGAGGAGGCGCTCGGGCGGTACGGATTCACCTGCTGCGAGGCCTGGACGGAGCTCGGCTTCGCCGACACGTGCGCGCTCACGATCTCCACGGACCTACGCGCAGCGGGCATCGCCGCGGTGCGCACCCAGTCCGAGCTGGCCACCGCGGGCGAGCTGCCTCCCTGGCTCGGCGACGACGCGTTGCACCGCAGTCATCAGTCCGCCCTGGTGCGCAAGGACCCCGATCACTACTCCGCGCTGTTCCCGGACGTCACCGACGACGTGGCCTACGTCTGGCCCGTCAGGTCCCCCTCCGTCGTGGCCGCCGAGCAGCGCAAGGCTGACAACGCCGAACGGCGCGTACGCCGCGCCGGTGAACGAGCGTCACTGGAGGGCGCGCGGCAGCACCGACGCCGCAGCCGCGCCGCGAAGAAGGGTTGGCAGACGAGACGACGGGGCGGCGCGCACGACCCCGACGCGGCTGCGAGCAACGAGGAACGGACGTGAAGACGTGCAGCTCCGACCCTCAGTCCCGCCGCCGCGGCGGACTCAGCGTGCTCGTCAGCCCTTAAAAGTGTCCTTGACGTCCTCGCCGACCTTCTTGGTCTTGGCTTTCGCCTGGTCGGCCTGTCCCTCGGCCTTCAGGTCGTCCTTGCCGGTGGCGTCGCCCACAGCCTCCTTGACCTTGCCGGTCAGGTCCTCCGCGGCGTTCTTGGCCTTGTCCGCAAAACCCATGGTCGTTCTCCCTGCGCTCGGTGGAGCCAACAAGAGACCGAGCCAGACGACCCGGTCCAGGGTCCGAGAGTCACGTGTGCACCCATCTGGGACAGTACCGCCACGGGCCTGAGGGGAACACCTTCGTCCGATCGAGGACGACGGGCATCGGCGCAGCCTCATTCCGGCCCCGACGGCTGCGAGCTGCGCGATCACCACCTGGCGATCGCCGGCCGTGATCGCGAGGCAGCGGGTCCGGCACTGCTCTTCGTCGACGAGCCCACGTCACGGCTCGACGACGACCTCGCGGGGGCGGTGACCGACCACACCGTGCACCTGCGCGAGGCGAGGTGACACGGGTCCCGGGAGCCTGACTCGGCATGAGTGCTCTGGCCAGGGTCAGTCGACCTGTGCGAGGCGGTCACGATCGATCACTCGTATGTTGCGGTAGGACACCTCGATCAGACGCGCCTCCGCCAGTTCGCCCAGCACCTTGTTCACACTGGGGCGTTGAGCACCGAGCATGGCAGCGAGGGTTGCTTGTGTGAGGGAGATGCGCCCGGTCGCGTCCGCCTCGTCCGCGAGCAACCGTGCGGTCTGCGCTTTCAGTGATCCGCCGAGGAGCCCGACCAGCCTGTTCTGGCTGTTGGCGAGCCGGCTGGCCACGCTGGTCAACCAGCGTCTCGCCAGCTGCCCCTGGCTGGCGAGCAGGCGCTCTAAAGCCTCTGGTGACAGGTACAGGCAGTTGACCTCCCGTTGCCGCCGGTGCCCGCCAGCACGACGACCGGAGCCGTGGCCCACCCCTCCCCCAGCGTCTCCACGCACAACGACGCCAGGCTCCGGCCAGCGTTCTCCATCATCTGATAGAGGTTCGGACCGACCTCCTCGATCGCTACCCGGTCCACCTCGCGCATCTGCTCGGTGGTGACAGCCGGCACGACGAGCCCCGACTCGGATACGAAGGCGTCCACCTCAACCACCGGTGTGTTTCAGGCCTCGGGCGGAACGAGCTCGCCGAAACCGTCGACGACCATCTCCCGAGTGGTGTCGAGGGCGCGCTGCGCGTGGGCACCGGTGGCCGAGACCGTGATCTCGGCCCCCTGACCGGCGCCGAGAGTCAGCATCTCCAACGAGCTGGCGCCGTCGGCGTGGCGGCCGTTGGAGCTGACGACGACCTCCGCGTCGAGCTGACCGAGCGCGGCGGCGAGCTGGGCGGCGGGGCGGGCGTGGAGCCCGGCGGGGTTGACCAGGGTGAGGGTGATCGAGGCCGCGTCCGGGTCGGGCACGCCCGGCACGTCGGCAGTGTGCGTGGCGTGCCCCTGCGGGGTGGGTCGGCCCAGCGCCGCCTGCTTCGGCGTGAGGGCCTGTTCGGCCTCGCGCGCGACGGTGTCGAGGTCGGCTCCGCCGGCGGCGCGTACGACGGCCGCGACCAGCCCCTCGACCAGGGGCGCGGCGCTCAGCCGCACGTCGACGTCGGCGAGGTCGGCGAGCTCGACGGCGAGCTCGGCGCTCATGATCGCCGAGCCGAGGTCCATCAGCACGAGGACGCCGTCCGGCGTCGCCGCGGCCGCGAGGGCCTCGGCCACCTCCGTCGCGTCGGTGCCGAGACCCCCGGCCGCACCGCCGGCGAAGGCCACCGTCGGACCGTTGTCGGGCGTCATCTGGGTCGCCAGCTCGACGACTGCCTCGGCCAGGGCC
This sequence comes from uncultured Actinomycetota bacterium, assembly GCA_963845645.1. Lineage (GTDB taxonomy): Bacteria > Actinomycetota > Actinomycetes > Propionibacteriales > Nocardioidaceae > Nocardioides. The sequence goes on along the minus strand of CAWJSY010000005.1, from coordinate 263,698 downwards.
CTGCTGTGGGAGACGACCACGATGCCGATCACGCCGGGTCCGTCACTCGAGGGCGTCCGCGAACGCCTCGAGGAGCAGCGTCGCCGACGCGGCGCCGGGGTCGGTGTGTCCGATGCTGCGCTCGCCGAGATAGCTGGCCCGGCCCTTGCGCGCCTGCAGGGGCGTGGTCGCGTCACGGCCTGCGGCTGCCGCCTCGGCTGCCGCGCGCATCGCGGCGGCGAGCGGCTCACCGCCGGTCACCGCGGAGTCGAGGGCCTCGACCGCGGGGGACAGTGCGTCGACCATGGTCTTGTCGCCCAGCTCCGCCTTGCCGCGTGCCGTCAGGCCCTCCACCCCGGCCCGCACCATCGCCACCACGGTCTCCGCGTCGACGGAGTCGACCGCACCCGCGGTGGTGGCGGCCCGCAGGAAGAACGTGCCGTAGAGCGGGCCGCTGGCCCCTCCCACGCTGCTGACCAGGCGCATCCCGACCGTCTTGAGCAGGTCCGCCGTGGTGTCGGGCAGCGCGCTCTCGTCGGCGCCGAGGGCCTCCATCACCGCGTCCATCCCCCGGGTCAGGTTGGTCCCGTGGTCGGCGTCGCCGATGGCTGCGTCGAGGTCGGTCAGGTGGTCGCGGTGCTCGTGCACGGAGTCGCGGAAGGTGGACAGCCAAGCCACGAGCTGCGCCCGGGTCACGGTGTCGCTCATCCTCAGACGCCCCAGCGCAGCCCGGTCGTGCTCACCGGGGCGTCCCAGAGGTCGAGCATCTCGTCGTCGGCGGCGAGCAGGGTGAGCGAGGCCCCGGCCATGTCCAGCGAGGTGATGTAGTTGCCCACCAGCGATCGCGCCACCCGTACTCCTGCCGCCTCGAGCAGCGGAGCCACCTCGCCGTACATCAGGTACAGCTCGAGCAGGGGCGTACCGCCCATCCCGTTGAGCAGGACGATGGTGGGACCGGCAGAGAAGTCCAGGTCGGCGAGCACGGGGTCGACGAGCAGCCGCGCCACCTCGGACGCTCCGACAAGCGGCTGGCGGTGCCGGCCGGGTTCACCGTGGATGCCGACGCCCACCTCGATCTCGTCCTCCGGCAGGTCGAAGGTCGGTCTCCCGGCGGACGGCACGGTGCAGCTGGTCAGCGCGACCCCCATCGAGCGGCCGGCGGCGCTGACCCGCTGGGCCAGGGTGTCGACGGCGTCGAGGTCGGCTCCTGCCTCGGCGGCGGCACCGACGATCTTCTCCAGCAGCACCGTGACGCCGACGCCGCGCCGACCGGCGGTGAAGGTCGAGTTCTCCACGGCCACGTCGTCCTGCGTGACCACCGTGCGCACCTCGACGCCGCCCTCGAGGGCGGCGAGCTCGCCAGCCATGTCGAAGTTCATCACGTCGCCGGTGTAGTTCTTCACGATGTGCAGCACCCCGGCGCCGCGGTCCACGACCCGGGTCGCCTCGGCCATCTGGTCGGGCGTCGGGGAGGTGAACACCTCGCCTGCGCACGCGGCGTCGAGCATCCCCGCGCCGACGAACCCGGCGTGCAGCGGCTCGTGCCCGGAGCCGCCGCCGGAGAGGAGGGCGACCTTGCCGTCGTCCTTGGCCGTCGCGCGGTAGACGATGCGGTGCTCGTGGTCCACCCGCAGCTCGGGGTGCGCCGCGTCGAGGCCACGCAGGGACTCAGCGAGGACATCACCGGGGTCGTTGATGAGCTTCTTCATGGTCGGGCTCCCTACCTCACGAGCCGACGCCCCGGTCCCGATGCCGGTGATCGACCCCACCTTGTCGTGCCCGAGTCTTGGACCGTCAGACCTACCACGTCAAGCGTCGTGCGCATCGCCTGGGTCATCCCCCACGGGCGACGCCGTCGTCGGTCGCCGGGACGGGGCTGGTCCCGGCCGGGGACGACGCGACCAGCACCTTGACGCGAGTGACACGCCTCACGTAGGAAGACGTCTTGTGAAAGCGCTACGGCTCACCCCGTCTTCCAGACAGCGGGCCCTTGACGCTCTCGCGAGCAGCAGCGCAGAGGGGCCGGTGATCGAATGCCTGGTCATCGGCGGCGGGGTCACCGGCGCGGGCGTGGCGCTCGATGCGGCCACCCGTGGCCTGACGACCGTGCTGGTCGAGGCCCAGGACTACGCCTCCGGCACGTCACAGTGGTCGACCAAGCTGGTCCACGGCGGCCTGCGCTACCTGCAGATGCTCGACTTCAAGCTGGTGCACGAGGCGCTGACCGAGCGCGGTCTCCTGCTCACCAGGCTGGCACCGCACCTGGTCAAGCCGATGCCCTTCCTGATCCCGCTCGAGCACCGCATCTGGCAGCGGGCCTACTACGGAGCCGGCGTCACGCTGTACGACGCGCTGGCCAACATCATGCCGGGCCGCCGCGCCTTGCCGATCCACCGGCACCGGAGCCGCAAGGGCCTCAAGCGCAAGTTCCCCGACCTCAGGCACGACACCGCGATCGGCGCCGTCGAGTACTACGACGCCACCGTCGACGACGCGCGGCTGGTGACCACGCTGGTCCGCACCGCGGTGACCTACGGCGCCCAGGCGGCCAACCGCACCCAGGTCGTCGAGATCACCAAGGACTCCCAGGGGCGCGCCGACGGTGCCGTGCTCATCGACCTGGAGACCGACGCCCGGATCGTGTGCAAGGCCAAGCACATCATCAACTGCACCGGGGTCTGGACCGACGACGTCGAGAAGCTCGCCCACACCGACGGCGGGCTGAACGTCCTGGCCTCCAAGGGCATCCACATCATCGTGCCGCGAGAGCGACTCAGCGGCACGTCCGGTGTGCTGCTGCAGACCGAGAAGTCCGTGCTCTTCTTCGTGCCCTGGTCGCGCTACTGGATCATCGGCACCACCGACACCACCTGGGACCTGGACCGGCAGCACCCGGTCGCCACGGCCGCCGACATCGACTACGTCCTCGCGCACGCCAACGAGGTCCTGACGACCGATCTCACCCGCGACGACGTCATCGGGTGGTACGCCGGCCTCCGACCGCTCCTCCAGCCCGGCACCAAGGAGGGCACCAGCTCGGCGAAGGTCAGCCGCGAGCACACCGTGGCCAGCCCGATCCCCGGCCTGACGGTGATCGGCGGAGGCAAGCTGACGACGTACCGGATCATGGCCAAGGATGCCGTCGACTTCGCGCTCGGCGGTCGGGCCGTGGAGCTGGGCTGCATCACCGACGAGATCCCACTGCTCGGTGCCGTCGGAGAGGCCGCGATGCGCCGCCGGATGCCCGCGCTGCAGGCCCGGTTCGGCTGGTCCGACATGATGGTCGATCACCTGCTGCACCGCTACGGGTCGATGATCGACGAGCTGGTGGACCTGATCGACGAGGATCCGTCGATGGCCGACCCGCTGCAGCTGGCGCCCGCCTATCTGCGGGCCGAGATCGCCTACGCCTGCTCCAGCGAGGGGGTGGTGCACCTCGAGGACCTGATGTGCCGCCGGACCCGGCTGGTCTACGAGGTCGAGCACCAGGGGTTGGCCGTCCTGCCCGAGATCGTCGAGATCGCCGCTGCCGAGCTCGGGTGGGACGCCGCACGCGCCGAGCACGAGACCGCGGCCTACGAGTCCCGGGTCCGCGCCGAGGAGGCCGCCGCCGCGACGTACGACGACAAGGCCGCCGTCGCTGCTCGCAGCCAGGCGGTCGACATCGCCCCGCTGCGCCGCATCGGCACCACCGAGGTGCCGGTCGCGGGAGCGTGACCACGGGTTCGACTCCCGACGACGTGACCGGGCCCGGCCCGGTCGCAGTGATGATCCATCCAGGTTGGACAGACAAGAGGAGCGTGAATGATGGGCGCGGTGTTCGTCTCTGAGGTGCTGGGCACGGCCATGCTGCTGCTGCTCGGTGGTGGGGTCGTGGCCAACGCCATCCTGCCGAAGACCAAGGGCTTCGGCGGTGGCTTCTTGATGATCAACTTCGGCTGGGGTCTGGCTGTCTTCGCGGCTGTGTTCGTCGCCTTCAAGTCCGGGGCTCACATCAACCCCGCCGTCACGATCGGTCTCCTGGCCAACGGCGCCGACGAGTTCGCGGCCGGGGTCGACGCCTCCGTGGGCAACGCCGCGCTCTACATCCTCGCCCAAGTCATCGGTGCCTTCATCGGTGCCGTGCTGTGCTGGCTGGCGTACTTGGACCACTTCGCCGAGGAGGCCGAGCCGGCGGTCAAGCTGGCGGTCTTCTCCACCGGTCCAGAGCTGCGCAACTACCTCTCCAACTTCATCACCGAGGTGATCGGCACCTTCGTGCTGGTCTTCGTGGTGATCTCCTTCGGGAACACCCCGAACCAGATAGGACCGTTGGCCGTCGCCCTGCTGGTCGTCGGGATCGGTGCCAGCCTGGGTGGCCCCACCGGGTACGCCATCAACCCGGCGCGTGACCTCGGTCCCCGCATCGCCCACGCGTTGCTGCCGATCCCGGGCAAGGGGTCCAGCGACTGGTCCTACTCCTGGGTCCCGATCGCCGGGCCGATCGTCGGGGGCGTCCTCGCCGGGCTCGCCGCCGCCGCCTACATGTGATCCAGACAGCGGGGCCGTCCCCGCTCGCTCGCCCGACACACCATTCACCACGACGTAGGGAAGACAGATGACCAAGTACGTACTCGCCATCGACCAGGGCACCACCAGCACCCGAGCCATCGTGTTCACCCACGAGGGCACCATCCACTCGGTGGGCCAGATGGAGCACGAGCAGATCTTCCCCAAGGCGGGGTGGGTCGAGCACGATCCCGCGCAGATCTGGGACAACACGCGTGAGGTGATCGGCACCGCCCTGGGCAAGGGCAACGTCTCCAACGACCAGGTCGCCGCGATCGGCATCACCAACCAGCGCGAGACAGCGGTGGTGTGGGACAAGAACACCGGCGAGGCCGTCTACAACGCGATCGTCTGGCAGGACACCCGCACCGACAAGATCGTGGCCGAGCTCGCCGGGTCGGACGGCAACGACAAGTACAAGGCGGTCTGCGGCCTCCCGCTGGCCACCTACTTCTCCGGCCCCAAGGTGAAGTGGATCCTCGACAACGTCGAGGGCGCCCGCGAGAAGGCCGAGGCCGGTGACCTGCTCTTCGGCACCACGGACAGCTGGGTGCTGTGGAACCTCACCGGCGGCACCGACGGCGGCGTGCACGTCACCGACGTCACGAATGCCTCGCGCACCATGCTGATGGATCTCAAGACGCTGTCGTGGGACGAGTCGATCGCGGCCGACATGGGCATCCCCATGTCGATGCTGCCCGAGATCAAGTCCTGCTCGGAGGTCTACGGCGAGAGCACCAAGCTGGGGGTCCCGATCGCCGGCATCCTGGGCGACCAGCAGGCCGCCACGTTCGGACAGGCCTGCTTCGAGAAGGGCATGTCGAAGAACACCTACGGGACCGGCAACTTCATGCTGCTCAACACCGGAACCGAGATCGTGCCCAGCGAGAACGGCCTGCTGACCACGCTCTGCTACAAGATCGGTGAGCAGGACGCGGTCTACGCGCTCGAGGGCTCGATCGCCGTGAGCGGCTCGCTCGTGCAGTGGCTGCGAGACAACATCGGCCTGATCAAGGACGCTCCCGAGATCGAGACGTTGGCCAAGGAGGTCGATGACAACGGCGGGTGCTACATCGTGCCGGCCTTCTCCGGACTGTTCGCGCCGCACTGGAAGGACAACGCTCGCGGAGTGATCGTCGGACTGACCCGCTTCGTCAACAAGCACCACATCGCACGGGCGGCACTGGAGGCCACGGCGTTCCAGACGCGCGAGGTGCTCGACGCGATGAACGCCGACTCCGGCGTCGACCTCGCCGAGCTCAGGGTCGACGGCGGCATGGTGGTCAACGAGACGCTGATGCAGTTCCAGGCCGACATCCTGGGCGTCGACGTCGTGCGTCCGGAGATCGCCGAGACCACGGCGCTCGGTGCCGCGTACGCGGCTGGGATCGCCGTCGGCTTCTGGGACGGCGAGCAGGACGTCATCGACAACTGGAACGAGGGCAAGCGTTGGTCGCCCTCCATGGGTGCGGACGAGCGCGAGCGCCTCTACCGCAACTGGAAGAAGGCCGTGACCAAGACCTTGGACTGGGTCGACGACGACACGGAGGCCATCGAGAAGTCAGCCGAGGCGGCCAGCGAGGACTGACCCGATGCCCGGGCATCCATGAGCCCGCACTGACACCCAGGCTCAGGCAGCGCTGACGGGCCGGGCGACCATCCGCACCGGGTGGTCGTCCGGCCCGGTGGTCTATTTCGTCCCGGGTCGTCGATGACGAGCCGAACATCCGCGAGCTGCTCGGGCAGCCTGCGCTTCGCCGCCTCGAGGTGCTGCGCCGACTACGGGGCGCGCACCGGCTGCTGCCGGTGGTCCTCCTGACGGCCCGCGACGACACCGCCGACCGCGTCGCAGGACTCACGCTCGGCGGTGACGACTACGTGAGCAAGCCGTTCAGCCGGGAGGAGCTCGTCGCCCGGATCCGGGCCGAGCTCCGGCGTACGACGGCTTGGGCACGGCGACATCCTTCGAGCCTGCCCCTCGGGCAAGCCAGATCGGTTGTCACCTGTGCGTCTAGCAGACCCCGGTGCTGCTGGCCTGACTGCTCATCCGTGCCAGGGTCAGCTCGGTAGCGGCGCGCGTAGGCAACTCGGACCCGCTCACGGTCTGGCTCCGGCACGTCGGCCGTCTCGTTCATCGCCCGGATCAGATCGGCCTGACTCCGGAGGGCCAGCACGGCACTGGGGCGATGGAGCTCGGCCAGCGACTGCTCGACGTGGTGCAGTACGTCGAGCAGATAGATCAGCACGGTCGGCTGTGCCGCCGATGCGATTCTCACCTCGTCGAACGCGACGCCGACGAGCTGCTCGTACGTCGTGGCGTGCGGGATCAGGAGCACCAGGCCTTCGCGGCCGGACAACCGGCGAGCCGGTGGCTGACGACGCAGCAGGTCGGCCAAGACCGTGCCGAGGTGGGAGATCGCGTCGTGAGCCGTGGTGGGGTCATTGATGCCGGGCGACATGGCCTTCAATGCCACATCCGAGAGCTGGCGCACGCCGTAGGCCATGTCCTGCTGCAACGTCCGCGTCTCCCCCACCATCACGGCCGCTCGGACTGCGTCAGCGATGTCCGCCATGTCCTCGGGTGCCGGAAAGATGTGGCAGATCGGCGTGTTCTGAGTGGCGTACCGCCCGGCGAAGGTCTCCAACCGCACCGTCCCTCCGGGCGGCAACGCCGCCAGGAGCGCGTCGTAGTCCACGTTCTCCACCCAGCCATAGGTGGAGAAGCGCACCGCGCCGGCGCCCTCGGGCAGACGAGGCGGCTCTCCCTGCTCGCTACCGGGAGGCGATTCCGACTCCGGTTCTGGCCACGCCGAGCTTGCCTGGGTCAGCACCTCGTCGGTGACGCGGCGCAGGATCTTCGAGACGTCCATGGAGTGAGCCCCATGGTTGATGAAGGCGACGATCGACAGGATCGAGGCGATCCCGAGGACGACTGCGAGCAGGATGGAGACGCTCGGGACGACCGGGTCACCCGCATCCTCCAGCGCCCCTCGTACGGCACGCAGCACGACCAGGCAGTAGGTGAAGGTCCCGATGACCAGACCCATCACTCGTTTGTTGAACGGGTCCCGGAACATGCCATGGACGACGCGCGGCGAGTACTGGCTCGACGCGAGCGAGATGAGCAGCAGGCTGACAGAGAACGCGATACCGGCGAACGTCAGGGTCGCGCCGGCCACCGTGGTCAGCACCGTCCGGGCACTTTCGACCGTGGCGGTCAGGCGAGGACTGATACCGGTGACGAGGGCGTCGACCATGAGCATCGCTTCCCCGAGAAGGACGCCCCCGATCACGCAGAGCATGGGGATGAAGAACAGGCTGCTGCGCAGTCGGTCGCCCCAGGCCCTGACTTGAGACAGCATCTAGCGCTCATTTCTGTCGTTGGAACGTTGGTACTGGTCACCCGACGAGGTCGGTCCTCGATGAGGTGTCTGATCGAGAGGGTGCCCCGTCAGACACGGGTAGGTGTCGGCACGGCGGAGGTGGATTCGTCAGCCTCTCCAGAGAGACTAGTTCTCCAGGGCCTGGTGCAGCCCGTAGAACACACCTGGAACATGCCCGAGCAGCTGCAGCAAGAAGGCCCAGAGCACCTCGATGCTCAGTCCGTCCTTGCGCAGCACCGCCAGGGACGGGAGGAAGAAGCACAAGACGACGAGAAGTGCAGCGCCCCAGGTTCTCGGCCGTTCCTCACGGGGTGTGACTCTCGGTTCGCGAGTCGCGACGTGGGCCTGCTCGAGCTCCACGACTCATCCCAGCGCCTCGACGATGAGCGTTGCGGCGACCCAGCTGAGACCTAGGAACCCTGTGGCCGACGGTGCCGTTCTCCGGATGTTGCATCCGAGCTGACGGCTCTCGCAGTGCTGGCACGTGCCCTAGGCACGATGCAACCCGTTCTCATGCTGTCCGACCAGCCTCAACAACCAGTGACAGATCGGTAGGTGCCGTCGTGTCCGGCGTGCCGAAACTCGTAGCGAGTGTAGATCCCGACGCCTTCGGTTGAGTCGCCACAGCGGATGATCACACGATTCTTCAGCTTGATGCGTGCTCGCGTCGCCTTGGTACAGCCCTGATAGTTGCAAAATGATGCTCGTCCGCGTCCGGTGACCGTGCGAGCCTTCCATGCTGTCCATCTGAAGCCGCTGAATCGGTAGCCACTGCTCGCACCGACCTGGAACTCGAACCGCTTGTAAGGACGGTGCCACGAGGCTTGGCCGAGCACTGGAGGTCCCTTGACAGCGAAGGGCTCCGGGACCGTCCAGTACGCGGACGCTACTTTCCTAGAGACGGTCGCAGGAAGGGAGGACGGCGCGTCAGCTGGTCGTCCTGCTGCAGCCGTCGCTTCACGGTGGGCGGGCAAACCATGCCGGAGCCGACCGATCGAACGGTGGCAGCAAGTGCAGTGGCGCCCTCTGCTGGAGCTGTGGGGGATGACCGAGATATCCGGGCTCGGACTGACGCACACGCGGCACACGGCGCCACGGCCCGGAGCGGCAGGTCTCTCCCTGCCAGGGATACAGGTCAAGATCGCCGACCTCGAGACGGCTGGGGCTCGAGGCGCCGCTCGGGTCCCCCGGCGAGTTGCTGGTGCGCGGGCCGGTGGTGATGCTCGGGTACTACAACAACCCCGACCGAGACCGCGAGGACGTTCGACCCGGACGGCTGGCTGCACACTGGCGACATCGCCTGCCTCGAACCCACCGGGCACGTGCGCATCGTTGACCGGCTCAAGGACATGATCATCACCGATGGCTACAACATCTACCCCGCTGAGATCGAGCGCGTACTCTCCAGCCACCCCGGACATCGCACTCGTGGCGGTGGGTCCTGTCCCCGATGACGTGCGAGGTGAACTCGCCTGTGCCTACGTCGTTCCCGTCGCGGACAGCAACGTGACCGCAGACGAGCTGTCTGCCGACGTTTGCCGGGCAGCACCTGGCGGCGTACAAGCGACCGCGTCTGGTGCGCTTCGTTGACGAGATGCCCACCACATCGTCCGGAAAGATCATGCGGCGCCGCGCTTCTCGACTCTGGCGTGAAGGAAGCTGGGACAGACGTCGTAGTACGCGTGTTGGAGGGGGCGGTCTCCGCCTCGAACCACCTGGTGAACCGCCTGAGGTTCTCTGCCGCTCCTCTCCGGGTTGCGGCTCATGGTCGAGGGCCGCGTAGTGGGCTTGCTCGAAAGGCGACCAGGTCGGACGAGTCGATATTCTCCGTCGCTGTCAGCCGTTGGCCAGTCGCGTACGTCGGGGAAAGCGAACTTCAGCGACCGGCCCACCGGAATCGCACAGGGGCCCCTACCGCGGCCCGCCAGTCGTAGATCGTGGCCACGGGCACGCGGAGGTACTCGGCGAGCTCTTCGATGTTCATCAGCGGTTCCAGGCCGCGTCCGGTGGTGGTCTCGGAGTCATACCCCACAGGTGCGCCGGCAGTCCGAGACCACCGAAGTGGTCCGTGACTGGTCCGTACTCATCGCCTCGGGAAGGCCGCCGAAGGCTCGGCTGCGGGGGTTTGTGGAGAGTTTCTGGTGAGCGGTTCAAATCTTCGAGTCTTTCCTGAACGGAAACCCGCGACTCTCCGAGACCGAAAACCCGCTCTGACCAGCATGTTCGCTGGTCAGAGCCGGCTTCACTTCGGTCGGGCTGACAGGATTTGAACCTGCGACCCCTTGACCCCCAGTCAAGTGCGCTACCAAGCTGCGCCACAGCCCGAAGCCCGGCGATTCTGCCTTGCCGGGACGCGTGGACACTACCTCAGGCGCGGCGTCGGGACCGCATCGACCCCTGCCGTGTCCGGCGGGCGCGCCGGGCCGCGTCGGGGAGTGCGCGCGGGGCCGGGCTGTGGTCCCATCTGGAGGTGCGCAGAACGCTTTTCATGCTGGCTCTGGTCGTGAGCATCGTCGGGACGGGGTGGACGCTCCCGGCGAGTGCCTCTCCCGTGGCGGGCTCGCCCGTGGCAGACGGGGCCGAGCGCGCCCGCGCGGGCTTCGTCCGGGTGCGGCTGCACGCGGCCCCCCGGCGCCTGGAGGTACGTCGGGAGGTGCGCGACGGCTACGACCGCGACCTGTTCGTGCACTGGATCTCGCAGGGTGACGGGTGCGACACGCGCGACCGGGTGCTCATCGCGGAGGCCCGCCGTGCTCCAGCCGTCTCGTCGGACTGCACGCTGACGGGCGGTCGCTGGCGCTCCTACTACGACGGGGTCACCACCACCGACCCGTCCGGGTTCGACATCGACCATCTCGTGCCGCTCGCCGAGGCGTGGGACTCCGGCGCCCGCGGCTGGAGCGACCGTCGCCGACAGCGATTCGCCAACGACCTGGGCGATCGTCGCTCGCTGGTCGCGGTGACCGCCTCGTCCAACCGCTCGAAGAGCGACCAGGACGCCCGCGAGTGGTTGCCGCCGCGCCAGCGCTGCCGCTACCTCCGGGAGTGGCTGGCGGTGAAGCTGCGCTGGGGGCTGCGGGTCGACCGCGCCGAGCGTCGCTTCCTCCTACGCGAGGTGCAGACCTGCGCGGACCGCACGCTGCGCGTGCACGTCGTCCAGAGGGGCCGGTCCGCGGATCGTCGTTCCGCGTCGACCACTGGCCTCGCGCGTTAGCATCGTGGCGTTGCCTGTCGAGGTGTGCTGACCCAGGAAGGGCCCCGTGAACGGTACGGCACTCTTCGTGCTGAGCGTGGCGGCGTACGCCGCCCTGCCGCTGCTCTACGCGTTGTGGCGCGGTCCCTCCCGCTACCTGCTGCTCTACGTGCACCTCGCGGCCATGCTGACCCTGGGCGGTCTGCTCGGCGCGGTCTACGTCATGCCGCTGCCCGGAGACGTCACGCTGCTGGCGGGCCAGGTCAGCTACGGCGGATTCATGTTCGCCACGCTCGTCACGGTCGTGGTGGGGCGCGACCTGCAGGTCGTGCGCAACGTCATCGCGCTCACGCTCGTCGTCAACGTGTTGGTCTACACCGCCTTCACGCTGACCCACCGGGCGCTCGTCTCCGGTCCGCAGATCCTCAATCCGCTCGAGACCCCCGAACAGCTCTTCGCGCAGTCGACCTGGGTCGTGCTGTCCGGCGGTCTGCTCATCATCGTCGAGCTGGTCCTGCTGATCGCGCTGCTCGAGACCGCCAAGCGGCGACTGGCCTCCTGGGCGATGGCCCCGACCTACGTGCTGGCCTTCGTCTCGATCATCGTGCTGGACGGCGTGCTCTTCCCCGCGCTGGTGCTCCCTCCCACGTCCGGCCTGGGCGACATCATCGCCGCCGGCGTGATGGCGAAGGCCTACCTCGCCGGCGCCTTCGCGCTGCCGCTGATCATCTTCGTGGCCGCCTACCGACCGGCACTGGCCGACTACGAGGCCTCCCCCGTGCGGCTGCGGGCGCTCCTCTCGGTGACCCGCGACGAGCTGCTCGAGCGCTACGACCGCCAACAGGCCGAGATCGACCAGCAACGGGCCCGGCTCACCCACACCGCGGCGAGCGCCCAACGAGCGGCCGCGACGATGAGCGGCCTGCTGCGCTCGGCCCAGAACACGCTGCTGATCACCACCGATGAGAGCCTGGTCATCACCCGGGTCAGCTCGGGCGCCACGCGGATCCTCGACACCACCGAGGACCAGCTGCTCGGTCGACGTCTCGACCAGCTGCACCACCCCGACGTCTGGTCCCGGATGGCGGTCGACCTCGGGCTGTCGCAGGGCGAGGCGGTCGATCCGTTCCTCGTGGCGGGGGCGGTGGCGCACACCGGGCTCCGGCGCGACTGGGACTTCCTCACCGTCAACGGCGGCACGCGCACCATCTCCTACAGCATCACCGAGATCGTCGACGACGGCCAGGTCGTCGGCTACCTCGGCGCCGGCGAGGACGTCACCGACCGGGTCCGCACCGAGCGGGCCATCTCGGCCGCGCTCGAGCGCGAGCACGACGCGGTGCAGCGCCTGCAGGAGGTCGACGAGCTGAAGGCCGACCTGGTCAGCAACGTCAGCCACGAGCTGCGGACGCCGATCACCAGCGTGCTGGGCTACCTCGAGATGGTCACCGACGGGGAGTTCGGCGACATCACGGCCCCGCTGCGCGCCGTGCTGGCCCGGGTCTCCGACAACGCCAACCGGCTCGAGCGGCTGGTCGACGACCTGCTGACGCTGGGGGCCGCGGAGTCGAGCGGCTTGGTGCTCGACATGGTCGAGGTCGACCTGCGCGAGGTCCTGTTGTCCCTGTGCGAGCTGATGCAGGAGCTGTGCCGTGGCCGCGACGTGGTGCTCGAGGTCGATGCCGGTGACACCCCGATCCTCCTGCGCGGCGACCCGGCCGCGCTCGAGCGGGTCATCGTCAACCTCGTCACCAACGCGATCAAGTTCATCGACGGCGCGGGCACGGTCCACGTCGAGCTGGGCCCCCTGGCGTCGTCCAACGGACAGCGCCCCGGCGGGCTGCTGGTGGTCCGCGACACCGGGATCGGCATCGGGCCGGAGGCTCAGGCCAAGCTCTTCACCCGCTTCTTCCGCGCCCCCGAGGCCGCGGCCCTGGCCATCCCCGGCTCCGGACTGGGGCTGAGCATCGTGCAGTCGATCGTCACCGCCCACGGCGGCGAGGTCGACATCGACTCCACCCTCGGGGTGGGCACCGCGGTCACGGTCCGGCTCCCGGCGGAGCGACCCGGCGGCTCGTTGCGCGCCGAGCTCACGACCCAGCGGGCCTGACCCTGTCCAGCACCTCCGTGGCGACCACCTCGGGGCTCTCGTCGGGCGTCCAGTGGCTCCTCCCGGGCAGGGCCACGAACCGGTAGTCGGCCTCCACGTGGTCGCCACAGCGGCGGGCCGCGGCGGCCGACGTCGCGCGGTCCTGCTCCCCCCACACGTACGTCGTCGGCACCCGCACCGAGGGTGTCCGCGCCAGCTCGCGACCCATCGCGCGGTACCAGCCCAGCGCCGGCGTCAGCGCGCCCCCGCGCATCAGGGCGACGTACGCCTCGACGTCGTCGGCGGCCACCGCGCCGTCGTAGATCTCGCGCAGTGCTCGTGCGTCGTCGGCGAGCAGGTCGGTCTCGGCCTGCTCGGGACGCCGGAAGCGCTGGAGGTACGCCGACAGCGACTGCTGCTCCTCGTCGTGGGCCAGCGCCCACCCGAAGGCCGCCAGGTGCGGCACCGACAGCGCGGTGAGGCTCGCCACCCGGTCGGGGTGGTGCGCAGCGACGTACCACCCCACCGAGGCGCCCCAGTCGTGGCCGACGAGGTGGAAGCGAGGCCCCAGCAGCGCGTCGGCGACGGCCAGCACGTCGCCGGCCAGCCGGTCGATCGCGTACGCGCCCACCTCGGCAGGGCGGGCCCGAGGCGAGTAGCCGCGCTGGTCGGGCGCCACGAGCCGCAGACCGGAGCCGTCGAGCCGCTCGATCACCTGCTCCCAGCTCAGCGAGCTCTGCGGGAAGCCGTGCAGCAGCACGACCGGCGTGCCGTCCTCCGGCCCGGCCACCCGGACGTCGAAGGTGAGGCCGTCGTGCTCCACTGTCGTCGTCCCAGTCATCCCCCGAGCCTCGCACGCGCGCACAATGGCGACATGGCCGACTCCGCGCGCAAGACCCAGCCTCACGACGGCGACGTGCTCGCCTTCCTCGACACGGTCGAGGACCCGCGGCGACGGGGTGACGCGGAGAGCGCGCTGGCCCTGATGCGCGAGGTCACCGGCGTCGAGCCGGTGCTGTGGGGGCCCTCCATCATCGGCTTCGGTCAGCAGCCCTACACGACCGCCGACGGGAAGCAGCACCAGTGGTTCGCCGTCGGGCTCTCACCGCGCAAGACGGCCCTGACCCTCTACGGCCTGACCTACTACGACAGCAACCGCGACCTGCTCGAACGGCTCGGCCCGCACCGCACCGGCAAGGGCTGCCTCTACGTCACCCGGCTCGACCGTCTCGACACCGACGTGCTGCGCGAGCTCGTCGAGCGCTCGTGGACGGCCAACACCGCCGGCTAGCTCGACCGCGTTCCGGGGCCGACCTCCCTGGGCTCAACGCACAGCGGCGCTGTCGCGGGAGATTCGCAGCGAGGAGGTGTCGACGGCCACGAAGGCGGCGGCCGGGATCGTCTTCAGGTCGGCGACCAGGCGACGTGGCCACCGGGAGTGCTGCTCGCCCTGGAAGAACCACGGCGATCCGTTGTCGGCCAGCACCAGGCCGTAGCGCTTCATCGCCGCGACCACGGTGCGAGCCTGCGGCGACAGCGCCGAGTCGTCGTACGTCGCCCGGAGGCGGAAGCGGGCCCCCATCGGTGGATAGGCCCGGCTCGACACCGCACCCGCGTCGTGGCGCGCCGGCCAGAGGTGCCACCGGCTGGTGAGGTCGGTGGTGAAGCGGAGGGCGTGGTCGACCCGGCCGGCGCGGACCTCGTTGCGACGCAGCAGGCCGGGCAGGATCGCGAGCCCGGCCGCGTCGGCGGAGGTCCAGCCGTCGGGGCGCAGCCGGTTGCTGCGCATCGACCAGACCGCGCCCGAGCCGGCTCGCCAGCGGCCGCCGCGACCGCGCAGGTCGTAGAGCTCGTAGAGCCGGCAGGTACCCCGCTCGACGAGGATCGCGTGCCGGTCGCCCGACGACGACCGACCGCCCTCGATCCGGGTGTCCGCGCCGACCGGGTAGCGCACCCGGTCGCTCTCGCCGGCGTACCTGAAGGAGACCCGGGCCTTGCGATGACGGCGAGACACCGTGGTGACAGGAATGCCGTAGTCGGGGCCGGCGCCGTCGTTCGGTCCGAGGTCGGGGTGCAGGTTGCGGCCCGGCGACATGTGCGAGAGCCACTGGCTGCTGCGGCGGTGGACCGGGAGCCGGCTCACGTCGGCCCGCCACCAGCTGTCGCGGGGGGACGCCGCGCACCGGGTGCGGGCGACCGGCTTCGCGACCAAGGCGTCTCGGCAGGCTCGACCACCGAGGGAGTCACCACCGACAGGGTCTGGGCAGGCTCGACCACCAGGGGGCTGACCACCAGCGTCTGTCGACGCCGGGGCCGAGCCGACCGACGCGCCGAGGAGCAGCACGAGGCCCGTCCCGACTGCTGCGACCAGGCCTCGCATGCTGCTACCTCTTCCGCTTCTCCCGAGGCCGCTGCTGCAGCACGATCGGCGTCCCGACGAAGCCGAACTCCTCACGCAGCCTACGCTCGACGTAGCGCTCGTAGGAGGCCTCGAGCTTGCCGGTCGTGAAGAGGATGAACGTCGGCGGCGAGGTCGTGGCCTGCGTGCCGAAGAGGATCCGGGGCTGCTTCCCACCGCGCACCGGGTGGGGGTGCTCGGCGACGAGCCGGCCCAGGAACGAGTTGAGCGTGCCGGTCGTGATCCGGGTCTCCCAGCCGGTGATGGCCTTCTCGATGGCCGGCACCAACCGGTCGATGTGCCAGCCGGTCCGGGCGGTGATGTTGATCCGCGGCGCCCACGGCACCTGCACCAGGTCGCGCTCGATCTCGCGCTGCAGGTAGTAGCGGCGCTCCTCATCGACCAGGTCCCACTTGTTGAAGGCGATGACCAGGGCGCGGCCGGCCTCGCGGACCGTCTGCAGGATCCGCACGTCCTGCTCCGACAGCGACTGACCGCCGTCGACCACGAGGACGGCCACCTCGGCCCGGTCGATCGCGGTCGACGTACGCAGTGAGGCGTAGTACTCGTGACCGGAGGCCTCCTTGACCCGCTTGCGGATCCCGGCGGTGTCGATGAAGCGCCACACGGTGCCGCCCAGCTCGATCAGCTCGTCGACGGGGTCGACCGTGGTGCCGGCGACGTTGTCGACGACCACCCGCTCCTCCCCCGCGAGCTGGTTGAGCAGCGAGGACTTGCCGACGTTGGGCTTGCCGACGATCGCGATCCGTCGGGGTCCCCCGGCTTCGCGCTCCCGCTCGGGCGGGGGCTCGGGCAGGGCGGCGAGGATCGCGTCGAGCATGTCGCCCGACCCGCGCCCGTGCAGCGCCGAGACCGGCCAGGGCTCGCCCAGCCCGAGGTTCCACAGCCCGTAGGCCTCGGCCTCGGTGCGCTGGTCGTCGACCTTGTTGGCGGCCAGCACGACGGGCTTGCCGGAGCCGCGCAGGATGCGGACGACGGCCTCGTCGGCGTCGGTGATCCCGACGGTGGCGTCGACGACGAAGAGGACGGCGTCGGCGAGGCTGACCGCGATCTCGGCCTGGGCCGCGATCCGCTCGGCCAGGCCCTTCGCGTCGGGGATCCACCCGCCGGTGTCGACCACGGTGAACGCGCGGCCGTTCCAGTGGGCGTCGTAGGAGACCCGGTCGCGGGTCACGCCGGGCACGTCCTCGACCACGGCCTCACGTCGGCCGATGATCCGGTTGACCAGCGTCGACTTGCCCACGTTGGGTCGGCCGACGACGGCCAGGACCGGGATCGGACCGTCGAGGGTCGGCTCACCGGCCCCCTGGTCGGCTGCTGATGGCTCTGCTGTGTTGCTCATGCGGATGTCTCCGTGACTCCCCCGCCGGGGTCTGGCTCGTGCTCGCCTGCTGGCAAGGGTCCGGGAAGGTTCCGCCCGGTCAGCTCCAGCGCCGCGTCGAGGTCACGCAGCATCTGCTCCCGCAGGTGGCGCGAGGCCGCGCCCACCGCCTCGCGGGTCCGCGGCCACGACGTGCGTGGCAGCGTGACCGGCTCGCCGAAGACCAGCTCCACCCGGCTGCCGCGCGGCGGCATCGAGCTGGAGTGGCCGCCGGGCAAGCGGGTCCCGATCATCATGGTCGGCACGACCGGCGCCCCGGTGGTCATGGCCAGGTAGGCCGCACCGCGGTGGAACAGGTCGAGCTCGCCGGCGCCGCGAGCACCCTCGGGGAAGATGCCGACCGCTCCCCCGTCGCGCAGCACCCGGATGCTGGCCTTGACCGCCGACGGATCGGTGTCGAAGCGGTTCACCGGGATCTGCCCCGCCTTGACCAGGAACGGGCCGAGCCGCGTCGCGAACATCTCGCGCTTGGTGAGAGCGTGCACCGGCCGCGGCGCGAAGATGGCCAGGAGCGGCCCGTCGATGACGCCGACATGGTTGGCCGCGAAGATCACCGGACCGTGCGCCGGGACGCGCTCGACGCCGTGCAGCTCGACCCGGAAGCGACTCCGGATCAGCGCGCGAGCCGCCGGACGCCAGCGGTGCAGGCGGAAGGTCTCGGGGTGGGCCACGGTGTCCGTGCGGGGCGGCTCGCCGTGAGCGGCGTCGCCTGCGTAGCCAGGGTGTGGGGTGCCGGAGCGGGCGGGGCGGGTACGCCGCCAGCGCGCGGAGGTGGAGGGGGCCGTCGTCATGGCGCCCCCTGCGGCACCAGCCCCACGACGAGGTCGACGACGTCCTCCAGCGTGTACGTCGTCGTGTCGACGTGGATCGCTCCGTCGACCTGGCGCAGCGGCGCCGTGGCGCGGCCGGAGTCGATCCGGTCGCGCTCGAGCAGCGTCTCGCGGGTGTTGACGGGGTCGGAGCCGCCCTCCTCGGCGGCCCGGCGTGACGCCCGGGCGGAGGCGTCGGCCGTGAGGTAGACCTTGACCTCGGCCTGCGGCCACACGACCGAGCCGATGTCGCGGCCCTCGACGACGATGTCGCCCTCGCCGATGATCTCCCGCTGGAGCTCGAGCAGGCGGGCGCGGACGGCCGGGACGGTGCTGACCGGCGACACGGCGGAGGTGACGTCCTCGGAGCGGATCTCGACCGAGACATCGGTGCCGTCGACGGTGATCGAGGGTGCCTGGGGGTCCGTGCCGGAGACCAGTACCGGCTCGTCGACCCGTGCCGTGACGGCCGCGTGGTCGTGCACGTCGACCCCGGCGCGGAGCATCCACCAGGTCATCGCGCGGAACTGCGCCCCCGTGTCGAGGTAGCGCAGACCCAGCCGCCGGGCGACGCCACGGCAGGTGCTCGACTTGCCAGAGCCCGACGTACCGTCGACGGCCACCACCAACGGGCGTCGGGAGGGCGCGGGGGGGCGCGGGGAAGCACTGCTCACGGGCAACGAGACTACCGGTGAGTCACCCAACCCCGGGATTCGAGAGACGCCAGCAGCCGCTCCGCGTGGTCGACGCCGACCAGCAGCTCGACCAGACCCACCGGGCGGCCGGGGTCGTGGTCGATCCGCACGTCCTCGATGTTGACCTCGCTCGCCCCCGCGTCGGCGAAGAGCCGCGCGAGCTCGCCGGGGTGGTCGGGCACCGCGACGAAGACCGAGGTCATCGGCCGCACGGGGCCGCCGTGCTTGCCGGGGATCGCCCGGGTGCCGGCCACGCCGGTGGCCAGGACGGCCTCCAGCGCGGGGCGGTCGCCGCTGCCGACGGCCTCGATGACCTCGTCGAGCCGGCGGCGTACGTCGCCCAGCAGCTCGCCCACCGCGACGGCGTTGGCGGCCACGATCTGCCCGTAGAGCGCCGGGTCGCCGGCCGCGACTCGGGTGACGTCGCGCACGCCCTGGCCGGAGAGCCGCAGGTGCTCGGTGGGTGCGCCCGCCAGCGGTCCGGCCGCCAGGGCGGCGAGCAGGTGCGGCAGGTGGGAGGTCCGGGCCACGGCCCGGTCGTGCTCCTCGGGGCTCATCCGCACCGGCACCGCGCCGCACAGCAGCACGAGCTCCTCGACCAGGCCCACGGCAGCGGGGTCGGAGCCGGCGTGCGGCGCCACGGCCCACGGGCGACCGTCGAAGAGCGCCGCCGTCGCGGACAGCGGGCCGGAGCGCTCGCTGCCGGCCATCGGGTGGCTGCCGACGTAGCGGGAGGCGGCGGGATGGTCGGCCACGGCGGCCGCGGGCCCGGTCTTCACGCTGCCGACATCGGTGACGACCGCGGCGGCGTCGTGCTGCTCGCTGTCGAGCGCCGCGCGGATCGCGTCGGCCAGGTGGTCGGGCGGGACGGCCACGACGACGACCTGGGGTCGGTCCTCCGGGGTGGCGGGTCGTCCGGCGCCCAGCCCCGAGGCCGTGCGCAGGTGGTCGGGCGAGACGTCGTCGAGGAGCACGTCGAGGCCGGCTGCGCGGCAGGCCAGGGCGATGGAGGTGCCGAGCAGCCCGGCGCCGACGACCAGGACCGGTCCGGTGAGTCGACCGGTGGGTCGACCGGTGGGTGGGCCGGGCGGCCGGTCACTCATCGGGTCGCTCGCGCACCTTGGTGAGGTCCTTGCGCAGGGCGGCCGCGCCGTGCAGGTAGACGTGGGTGATGTCGGCGCGGTCCAGCTCGGTCTCGACGTGGGCCATCATCCGCACGACCCGTGGCATCGACCCCTGGATCTCCAGCTCACGGGCGCAGATCAGCGGCACGTCGCCGAACCCCAGCCGCCGGGCGGCGTACGCCGGGAACTCGGAGTTGAGGTCGTCGGTGGCCGTGAAGATCACCGAGATGAAGTCGTCGACCTCGAGGTCGTTGGCCTGCATCAGGTCCAGGACCATCTCCGCGACCCGCTCGAGCATGTGGTCGCGCTCGTCGACGTCCAGCTGCGTGGCTCCGCGTACTGCTCTCACTCGCACGTGAGCAGGCTAGTCGGCCGGGCGGCCCTAGAGCTGGGCGGCCTCGAGCAGCTCGCCGAGCTCGTCGAGGGTCAGGTCGCGCAGGGCGCCGACCTTCAGCCCGCCGATGGCGACGGGGCCGAGCTGGGTGCGGGTCAGCTTGCGCACCGGATGACCGACGTGGTCGAGCAGGCGCCGCACGATCCGGTTGCGGCCCTCGTGGATGACCAGCTCGACGATCGACTTGTCCGGTGCGTGTGCGACGACCTTGGCCCGCGACACCGTGACCGGGCCGTCGTCGAGCGTCACGCCGTCGAGCAGGCGCTGGCGGGTCGCCTTGGTGACGTCGCCCTCGACCTCGGCGACGTACGTCTTGTCGACCTCGTACGACGGGTGGGCCATGCGGTGGGCGAAGTCGCCGTCGTTGGTGAGCAGCAGCAACCCGGAGGTGTCGGTGTCGAGCCGCCCGACGTGGAACAGCCGCTCCGTCCGGTCGCCGCGGCTCTCGGCCAGCACGTCGGTGAGGGTACGTCGCCCCTCGGGGTCCGACATCGTCGAGACCACGCCGCGCGGCTTGTTGAGCACGAGGTAAACCAGGTCGGAGACCGGCGGCAGCCGCTTGCCGGAGACGCGGATGACGGCGGTGCGCGGGTCGACCTTGGTGCCGAGCCGGGTGACGACCTCGTCGTCGACCACGACCTCACCCTCGAGCATCAGCTCCTCGCACTTGCGCCGCGACGCGACGCCCGACTGGGCCAGCAGCTTCTGCAGCCGGACCAGGCCGTCGTCGTCGGTCTCGATCTCGCGGGTCACCCCAGGAGGCTACGGGCTGTCGGCCGGCTCCGAGCCGCCGGGCGTGGGCTCGGGCGTGGGCTCGGGCGTGGGCTCGGGCGTGGGCTCGGGGCTGGTGGACAGCGCCGCGAGATCGTCCTCCATGTCCTCGAGGTCGGGCAGGTACGGCGCCAGCTCGGGGAGGTCGTCGAGGGACGTGACGCCGATCCGCTCGAGGAAGTAGCTGGTCGTGCGGTAGAGCGTCGCACCGTGCTCACCGTCGGCGCCGGCCTCCTCGACGAGCCCCCGGGTGAGCAGCGTGCGCATCACGCCGTCGACGTTGACCCCGCGCACGGCCGAGACCCGGGCGCGGGTGACCGGCTGCTTGTAGGCCACCACCGACAGCGTCTCGAGGGCGGCCTGGGTGAGCCGCGCCTGCTGGCCCTCCAGCACGAAGCCCTCGACCACGGCGGCGTACTGCTCACGGGTGTAGTAGCGCCAGCCGCCCGCGACGTTGCGCAGCTCGAAGCCGCGGCCCTGCTCGTCGTAGTCGGCCGCGAGGTCACGCAGCGCCGTACCGACCTCGTCGGAGGGGTAGCCCACGGCGGAGGCCAGGCTCAGGTCGTCGAGCGGTTGGTCGGCGACCATGAGGACCGCCTCGAGGGCGGGTCGCAGCTCGGCGACGGGGATGGCCAGCGACTCCTGGTCGTGGTCGGTCGGCTCCGTCACGGGTTGCTCTCCTCGGGTTGGTCGGGATCAGGCAGGGCTGCTCCAGGCAGGCCGGGATCAGGCAGGCCGGGATCGGGCACGAGCGGCGCCCCCTCGAACTCGTCGACGACCAGCGCCTCGGCGTCGATGTCGTCGCCGCCGGTCCAGCGCACGGTCAGCTCACCCAGCGCGGTCGCCTGCTCGAAGGCCACCGCCCCCTCGCGGAAGAGCTCGAGCAGCGACAGGAAGCGCGCGACGGTGGTGAGGGTGTCGGGCGAGTCGCCGCAGAGCGCGCGGAAGGTCAAGGTGCTGGAGCGCCGGAGCCGCTCGACGACGATCGTGGCCTGCTCGCGCACGCTGACGGTGGGGGCGTGGATGTGCTGGAGCGAGACCTCGAGCACCGGCTTGGGCTCCAGCGCCCGCGCGGCCAGGGCGGCGAACTGCTCCAGACCGATGCCGATCAGCACCTCGGGCAGCAGGGTGGCGTAGCGCTCCTCCAGACCGACGGCCCGCGGGTAGCGCCGGCTCTCGTCGGCCAGCCGGGTCTCGAGGACGCCGGCCACCTGCTTGAACGCCCGGTACTGGAGCAGGCGGGCGAAGAGCAGGTCGCGCGCCTCCAGCAGCGCGAGGTCCTCCTCGTCCTCGACGTCACCCTGCGGGAGCAGCCGCGCGGTCTTGAGGTCGAGCAGGGTCGCCGCCACGAGCAGGAACGACGTGGTCTGCTCGAGGTCCCAGACCTTGCCGAGCGCCTTGACGTGGGTGATGAACTCGTCGGTGACGCGCGAGAGCGCCACCTCGGTGATGTCGAGCTTGTGCTTGGAGATCAGGCTGAGCAGCAGGTCGAAGGGACCCTCGAAGTTGTCCAGGTGCAGCTCGAAGGCCGGCGTCTCGGTGCCGGCCTCGACCATCGGGGGCCCGCTCACTCCTCGGTCAGCCGACGCACCAGGGCGCTGTCGCTGCCGTGGGCCTCGAAGTCGGCCAGGACCATCGCGATCGCCTCGCGCACCAGTCGGCCGCGGTCGACGGCCATCCCGTGCCGGCTGCGCAGCCCCAGCCGCGCGTGCTCGATCTCGATGAGCTCCTCGCTGGTGACGTAGACGGTCATCTTCTCGTCGTGCCGGATCCGGCCGCTGGGCTTCTTGCGGGCCTCGACCTCCGCCTCGGCAGCCGCGGCGGCTGCGGCCGCCGTCGTCGTCGCGGTGGCCGCCTCGTCGGCGACCGGGGCATCGGGTACGGCGCGGACGCGGCGGGCTGCGGCCTCGCGCGGGGTCGCGGTGGGCCGGAAGAGGTCGTCGGCCGCCGGGAGGTTCACCCGTCGAGCCATCGGGCCAGCACCTCCTTGGCCAGCTGGCGGTAGGCGTCGGCGCCGGTGGAGGCCGAGGCGTACGTCGTGATCGGCTCGCCGGCGACGGTCGAGTCGGAGAACTTGACCGTGCGGCGGATGACGGTGTGGAAGACCTGGTCGCCCCACGCGGAGACCAGCCGCTCCATGACCTCGCGGCCGTGCAGGGTGCGGCCGTCGAACATCGTGCCGAGCACGCCGTCGATCTCGAGCTTGGGGTTGAGCCGCTCGCGCACCTTGTCGATGGTGGTCTTGAGCAGAGCCACGCCACGCAGCGCGAAGTACTCGCACTCCAGCGGGACGAGCACCCCGTCGGAGGCGGTGAGCGCGTTGACGGTGAGCAGCCCGAGCGAGGGCTGGCAGTCGATGAGGATGACGTCGTACTCGGCCAGGGCCGGGGCCAGGACCCGCGCCAGGGTCTGCTCGCGCGCCACCTCGTGGACCAGCTGCACCTCGGCGGCGGAGAGGTCGATGTTGGAGGGCAGCAGGTCCATGCCGGGCACGCCCGAGGGCACGACCACGTCGGTGAGCGTGACGTCGCGCTCCATCAGCAGGTTGTAGATGGTCAGGTCCATCTCGTGGGGGTTGAGGCCCAGGCCGACCGAGAGCGAGCCCTGCGGGTCGAAGTCGACCAGCAGCACCTTGCGGCCGTACTCGGCCAGCGCGGCACCGAGGTTGATCGTGGTCGTGGTCTTGCCGACCCCACCCTTCTGGTTGCACATCGACACGACCCGCGCCGACCCGCGCTCACCGACCGGCGGCGGCTCCGGGAAGGTGCGGACGGGGCGCCCGGTCGGGCCCAGCGCGACCGGCGGCGCCTCGGTCGGTGCGACCGTCGAGGCCTGGGGTGGCGCCTCGGTGGGCGTCTCGGTGACCGGAGGCGTGACGGTGGCCTCCGGCTGCGCGGGGCGGGGTCGCTCGAAGGGCAGCGGCTCGGTGGCGTGGCGCTCGACGGGGCCGGGGCGGGCCGAGACCAGCGGCGGCATGTCGGGGGCGCTGCTGCCTCCGCCGTAGGTGCCGTACCTGCCGTTGTCGCTCATGGGGCGCTCCTCGCTCGGGCCCGGGACGGGCCGTGGTGCCTGATGCCCCCCATCAGACAATGTCGACACGACGACATTGTGGCGACGCGCCGGTGGGGCTCCGCGCACGTTCGCGATCGGCGGCAGGCCCCATCGAGGTCACCGGGTTTCGAGGCTCAGGCCTGGCGGCCTTCGCACCTCAACCAGCGGGGCGCGCGCGGCGGTGGTGGTTGAGGTGCGAGCGCAGCGAGCGCAGCGAGCCACGAAACCACCCCACCAGGCCCGCCCCTCTCCCCCACTTACGGACGCGTACGTAAGTTCAGAACCGGACCCCCGGCCGGCGGTCAGGATCTCCTGCAGAGCGCCCCGCCGCACACCAGGTCACCGGGTTTCGAGGCTCAGCCAGCGGGGCACGCGCGGCGGCGGTGGTTGAGGTGCGAGCGCAGCGAGCCACGAAACCACCCCACCAGGCCAGCCCCTCTCCCCCACTTACGGACGCGTACGTAAGTTCAGAACAGGACCCCCGGCCGGCGGCCAGGATCTCCTCCAGAGCGCCCCGACGCACACCAGGTCACCGGATTTCGAGGCTCAGGCCTGCGGCCTTCGCACCTCAACCAGCGGGGCGCGCGCGGCGGCGGTGGTTGAGGTGTGAGCGCAGCGAGCCACGAACCACCCCGAGCCTGCCCCTCTCTCCCACTTACGGACGCGTACGTAAGTTCAGAACAGGACCCCCGGCCGGCGGCCAGGTCGACGGGTTTCGCACCTCAACCAGCGGGGCGCGCGCGGCGGTGGTTGAGGTGCGAGCGCAGCGAGCCACGAAACCACCCCACCAGCCTACCCCACTCCCCCACTTACGAACACGTACGTAAGTCCAGAACAGGACCCCGGCCGCCGGCCAAGTCGACGGGTTTCGCACCTCAACCAACGAGCCCTCAGAGCCGGTGGAACGCGGTCACCGTGAGCACGGCCTCGCCGAGGTCGTCGGAGGCGTCGAGGTCGACCTCGGCGTCGATCACCCAGTCGTGGTGGCCCTCCGGGTCGTGCACGGTCTGCCGCACCTGCCAGGTACGCCGCCCCTCCACCACCACCGCCTCGACCGCGAACAGCTCGGGCCCGCGGGCGTCGGCGTTGATCTCGACGCGGTCGTGCTCGGCGAAGTACGCCTCGATGCCCTCGTCCCAGACGCTGCGGGTCATCACCACCTCGCCGGGCGGGTCGGTCCGGTCGGCGTCGGCGCGGCCCATGGTCATCAGGCCGTCGAGGTCGTCACGAGCCACGAGCTCGACCCGGCGCCACAGCGCGTTGCGCACCATGGTCCGGAAGGGCCGCTCCTGCTGGGTGATCGAGCGCGGGGCAGGCGGCGGCGCGCCACCGGCCGCCGTCCGCGCCAGGGCGTCGGGGTCGTTCATCGCCTCCCACTCGTCGAGCAGCGAGGAGTCCGTCTGCCGCACGGTCTCCCCCAGCCACTCGACCAGGTCGTCGAGCTCGGGGGTGCGGTGCGCGTCGGGCACGGTCTGCCGCAGGGCCCGGTAGGCGTCGGTGAGGTAGCGCAGCACCAGACCCTCCGAGCGCGCGAGCTGGTAGCGGCCGACGAAGTCGGTGAAGCTCATCCCCTGCTCGTACATCTGCCGGACCACCGACTTGGGGTCGAGCCCGTCCTCGGGCAGCCAGGGGTGGGTCTGGCGATAGATCTCGTACGTCGCCTCCAGCAGCTCGGCGAGCGGCTGCGGCCAGGTCACGGCGTCCAGCAGCGCCATCCGCTCGTCGTACTCGAGACCGTCGGCCTTCATCTCCGCGACCGCCTCGCCGCGGGCGGCGTGCTGCTGGGCGAAGAGCACCTGGCGCGGTGCCTCGAGCACGGCCTCGACGACCGAGACGATGTCGAGGGTGTAGGTCTCGGCCTCGGGGTCGAGGGCGTCCAGCGCGGCGATCGCGAAGAGCGAGAGCGGCTGGTTGAGGGCGAAGTGCTCGGGCAGCTCGACCGTCAGCACGTAGCGGCGGCCGACCTCGTCGGGCTCCTCCAGCCGGGTCAGCACCCCGGAGCCGAGCAGGCTGCGCGCCAGGCGGAGCGCGCGGCGGCTGAGCCGCAGCTGGGCCTTGCGGTCCTCGTGGTTGTCGGTGAGCAGCCGCCGCATCACCGCGAACCCGTCCTCCTCGCGGGCGGCGACGTTGACCAGCATCGCGTTGTCGACCTTCATCCGCGAGACCAGCTGCTCGGGCACCCCGGCGACCAGCTTGTCGAAGGTCTGCTCGCTCCAGACGACGGTCCCCTCGGGCGGCTTCTTCAGGTGGGCCTTGCTGGCCTTCTTGGCCCGCTTCTCCTCGCTCATCGCGGCGTTCTTCGCGGCGGCCTTGGCCTTGGCCTTCTCGTTCTCGATGATGTGCTCGGGTGCCTGGACCACCACGTAACCGGCGGTGTCGAAGCCGGCGCGCCCGGCGCGACCGGCGATCTGCAGGAACTCCCGCACCCGCAGCACCCGCTGCCGGGTGCCGTCGAACTTGGCCAGCCCGGTGAACAGCACGGTCCGGATCGGCACGTTGATGCCGACGCCGAGGGTGTCGGTGCCGCAGACCACGGTGAGCAGTCCGGCCTGGGCCAGCTGCTCGACCAGGCGGCGGTAGCGCGGCAGCATGCCGGCGTGGTGGACCCCGATGCCGCGGCGCAGCAGCTTGGAGAGGGTCTTGCCGAAGCCGGCCCCGAAGCGGAAGTCGCCCAGCCGCTCGGCGATCCCGTCCTTGTCGGCCGCCTTGACCGCCGGGCTGGTGAGCAGCGAGGTGGCGTGCTCGACGGCCGCGGCCTGGGTGAAGTGCACGACGTAGACCGGGGACTGGTGGGTGGTCACCAGCTCCTCGAGCGTGTCGGCGAGCGGGTTCAGCGACCAGCTGAAGTGCAGCGGCACCGGCCGCTCGGCCTGGTCGACCACGGCCGTCTCGCGGCCGTTGCGCAGCGTCAGGTCGGCCGCGAGCTCGGTCATGTCGCCGAGCGTGGCCGACATCAGCACCATCTGAGCCTGCGGCAGCTCGAGCAGCGGCACCTGCCAGGCCCAGCCGCGCTGCGGGTCGGCGTAGAAGTGGAACTCGTCCATGATCACCATGCCCACGTCGGCCTTCCGGCCCTCGCGCAGCGCGATGTTGGCCAGCACCTCGGCGGTGCAGCAGATGATCGGGGCGTCGGCGTTGACGGCCGCGTCGCCGGTGAGCAGCCCGACGTCGTCGGCGCCGAAGATCGCGCAGAGCTCGAAGAACTTCTCGCTGACCAGCGCCTTGATCGGGGCGGTGTAGAACGACACCCGGTCGTCGGCCATCGCGGCCATGTGGGCCGCGACCGCCACCACCGACTTGCCCGACCCGGTCGGGGTGGCCAGGACGACGTTGCTGCCCGAGAGCAGCTCGATGATCGCCTCGTCCTGGTGGGGGTAGAGCTCGAGGCCGCGGCCGGTCGACCAGGTGGTGATCCGCTCGTAGACCGCGTCCTCGTCGTACGTCGCGGCGCTCATGCACGGGCCCGGGGGTGGGCGGTGGCGAAGACCTCGCGCAGGCTGTCGACGGTGACCAGCGTGTAGACCTGGGTGGTGGTCACCGAGGCGTGGCCGAGCAGCTCCTGCACGACGCGTACGTCGGCTCCCCCGTCGAGCAGGTGCGTCGCGAACGAGTGACGCAGCGTGTGGGGCGAGACGTCGCGCGTCACGCCCGCCCGGTCGGCGGCCTTGACCAGCACCGCCCACGCCGACTGCCGCGAGAGCCGCCCCCCGCGCGAGTTCAAGAACAACGCCCCCCCGTTGGTCGCCTGCCCCCCGGTGGTCGAGCCTGCCGAGACCAGCTCCGGCCGCCCCCGCACCAGGTAGGCACCGACCGCCTCCCGCGCGAACGACCCGATCGGCACCAGCCGCTCCTTGCTGCCCTTGCCGCGCAGCAGCACGGTCCCGACGTCGTCGGAGCCGTCTCCCTGCTCGCCCCAGTCGAGGTCGTCGACGTCGAGACCGACGGCCTCGGAGATGCGGGCCCCGGTGCCGTAGAGCACCTCGAGCAGGGCGCGGTCGCGCAGGGCCAGCGTGGTGCCGGGCTTGCCGGCGGCCTCCAGGATGGCCTCGACGTCCGAGAGCGGCAGCGCCTTGGGCAGCCGCTTGGTCGCGGCCGGTGGCTTGACGGCGGCTGCGGGGTCGTGCTGCGCCAGCCCGTCGGCCAGCGCGAAGCGGTGGAAGCCGCGGACCGCGACCACGGTGCGCGCCGCCGAGGTGGCGCTCAGCGGCGGGTGGTCGGCCTCACCCTCGCGCAGCCGCACCAGGAAGTCGGTGACGGTCGCCTCGCTGACCGCGTCGAGGTCGGTGATCCCGGCCGCGGCCAGGTGGCTGCGGTAGCGGCGCAGGTCGCGCCGGTAGGACGTCAGGGTGTTGACCGCCAGCCCCTTCTCGACCACCAGGTGGTCGAGGTAGGTGCGCACGGCCCGCTCGAGGGCGTCGGGACCGCTCAGCCCAGCACCTCGTCAAGGTCGACGGCCTCGAGGCCGACCGCCTCGCCGACGGGGGCGTTGGTGAGCCGGCCGGCGTGGGTGTTGAGCCCGAGCGCGAGGCTGTGGTCGTCGCGGCAGGCCTGCTGCCAGCCCTTGCGGGCCAGCGCCACCGTGTAGGGCAGCGTCGCGTTGGTCAGCGCGTAGGTCGAGGTGTGCGGCACCGCGCCCGGCATGTTGGCGACGCAGTAGAACACCGAGTCGTGCACGGGGAAGGTCGGGTCGTCGTGCGTCGTGGGCCGGGTGTCCTCGAAGCAGCCGCCCTGGTCGACGGCGATGTCGACCAGCACGGAGCCGGGCTTCATCTCCGAGACCAGCTCGTTGGTCACGAGCTTGGGCGCCTTGGCGCCCGGGATCAGCACGGCGCCGATGACCATGTCGGCCTCGCGCACCTGCTCCTGGATCGCCAGCTTGGACGACGCGAGGCCGTGCACCCGGTTGTTGTAGCGCCAGAACGACATCCGCAGCTTGTCGAGGTCGGTGTCGAGCAGGGTCACGTCGGCGCCCATGCCGAGCGCGATGTTGGCGGCGTTCTGGCCGGCGACACCGGCCCCGATCACGACCACCTTGGCGTTGGCGACACCGCCGACGCCGCCCATCAGCACGCCGCGGCCACCCTGTGCCCGGAGCAGCGAGTGGGCCCCCACCTGGGGCGCCAGGCAGCCGGCGACCTCCGACATGGGATAGAGCAGCGGCAGCCCTCCGGAGGGCAGCTGCACGGTCTCGTAGGCGATGGCGGTGATCCGGCTCGCGAGCAGCGCCTCGGTCAGCGGCTTGTCGGCGGCGAGGTGGAGGTAGGTGAAGAGCGTCAGCCCCTCGCGGAGCCGGTGGTACTCCTCGGCGACCGGCTCCTTGACCTTGAGCAGCAGGTCGGCGCTGCCCCAGACCTCGTCGGCGTCGTCGACGATCTCGGCCCCGGCGGCGACGTACTGCTCGTCGGTGATCGACGACCCGACTCCGGCGTCCTTCTCGATCCGGACCTGGTGGCCGTGGGAGACCAGCTCGTGCACCCCGATCGGCGTGATGGCCACGCGGTACTCGTGGTTCTTGACTTCCTTGGGGACGCCGACCTTCACCTGGGAACTCCCTCGATCGCTGGTGCCGGCACGACTCTGTGACGGCGCGGCCGACACTATCGCCGGGCCGTGCGCGGCGTCACACCACGGTGAGCGGAGACGGCGACGGGACGGCGTCGACCTCGGCCACCGACGGCACCGCACCCAGGCCCTCGAAGACCGGTCGGGCCTGAGCCAGCAGGGTGGTGGCCTCGTCGACCCGGCCCTGTCCGTGCAGCCAGCGGCCCAGCTCGAGCCGCGTCCGCGCCAGCAGGTACGGCGCGCCGTACGCCTCGAGGGCCGCCTCCGCAGAGCGGAGGTGCGTCTCGGGGTCCTCGTCCCTCGCCAGGGCGAGCAGGCCTCGCAGCCGCGGCAGGACCCCTCGGGCCAGCGCCTGGGGGCGAGCGCCCAGATGGACGTCACCGAGCTCCAGCAGTCCAGCGGCCGCGTCGAGGTGGCCGGCGACCAGCTGCAGCTCGACGGTGGGCGCCCATATCGCCTCGACGTCCTCGGCAGACAGGTGCGCGGCGCAGTGGACTCGGCTCGCCTGGTCCGCGACGCGTGCGGCCTGGGCGGGATCTCCCGCAGCGAGCAGTCTCAGCGCCTCCACCACCTCGGCCGCCTGCGCGAAGATGTGCTCCTCGGTGTCGGGCAGCACGGGGGCGTCGATCGGCTCACCGCGCGCCGTCTGCACGAGCGCGCGGCCGAGCCACAGCAGCGAGCAGGTGGCGGTGGGCTCACGATCGCGCCACTGCTCGGTCTCCTCCAGCAGCCGGTCCCACCGGCCGGCGAACCACCAGACGAAGACCGCGTTGGACATGGTGACCTCCAGCCGGGGGAGGTCGCCGAGCTGGTGGTCGACCGCCAGCGCCTCGTCGGCGATCTCGAAGATGCCGGTGAGGTCCTCGGCGTAGCGGTTGGCGCACAGGTTGGTCAGCGACCGCCCGAGCTGGTCGAGCAGGTGCTCCTGGCGCGCCAGCTGCATGGAGCGCTCGATGATCGCGAGGTTGGCGGTGGGCATGCCGCGGTCGAACAGCATCGTGGCCAGCGTGTTGAGCGTCCGCACCACCCAGTTGGGGTCGCCGAGCTCCTCGGCCAGCACCATGGCGCGCATGGCGTAGTCGCCCTGCGCCTCGCGCTCGCCGGTCACCCGGGCGACCCAGGCCAGCAGGGCGAGGAGCTCGATGTGGGCCTCGGGACTGACGTCCGCCTCGGTTGCCAGCGCGACCCCCCGCTCGGCGATCGTCCCAGCATCGGCGTTGCGGCCCAGGTTCATCAGCGCTTCCGCGTGCACCACCAACGAGCGCACCACACCCGCCGAGTCGCCCACAGCCTCATAGCCCGTCACCGCCTGCCGGGCCAGGTCCTCGCCCTGCTCGGCGAACCCGGCCAGCGTGGCCACCCGCGCTGCCCGCTCGAGCAGCCCGGTGCGCTCCCCCGGCTCGGGCCCCAGGTCGAGGGCGGCAAGCACGGCGGCCAACGCCTTCTCGGGCGCACCGATCGCCTCCGCCCGGCCGGCCGCCGTCGTGAGCAGCCCCCGGGCGCGCTCGCCCAGCCGGCCGCGGTCGGGATCGTGGCCGGTCGAGGCAGCCAGGGCGTCGAGCAGGTGCTGGGCCACGATGCCCGCGACCTCCTCACCCTCCCGCTCCAGCTGCGCCGCCGCCGCCAGGTGCCGCGCGCGACGGTCGACCCGCGCCAACGTCTGGTAGGCCACCTCGCGCACCATCGCCTGCAGGAAGCGGAACTGCCCCACGCTCCGGCGACCGCGGGTCGTTCTGGGTCTCCAGCAGCCCCTTCTCGACCAGCGTCGCCAGCACCACGTCGAGGTCGTGACTGCTGACCTCGGAGACCGCGAGCAGGCTGGCGTAGCGGAAGGTCATGCCCAGAACGCTGGCGTCCTGGACCGTACGCCGCTCCAGCGGCGCGAGCGTGTCGAGCCGCGCCGCGATCAACGTCTGCAGGCTCGTCGGGGCACTGAGCCGGGCCAGGTCGACGCGCGTGTGGTCATGGTCGACGAAGACGTAGCGCCCGTCACGGGCCAGCACCGCGTCCTGATCGA
Source organism: uncultured Actinomycetota bacterium (assembly GCA_963845645.1). Classification (GTDB taxonomy): domain Bacteria; phylum Actinomycetota; class Actinomycetes; order Propionibacteriales; family Nocardioidaceae; genus Nocardioides. The sequence goes on along the minus strand of CAWJSY010000005.1, from coordinate 232,283 downwards.
TCAGCGACCGCACCGTCTCCACCGCGTACAGCGGCACCCCCTCCGCCCGCGTCACCAGCGCCGCCCGCGCTCGTTCGGGCAGGTCCGCGACGAGTCCGTCGACCAGTGTCCGCATCGCCGGGTCGCGTCAGCGGCGCGAGCTCGACCACCGTCGTCCGCGAGTCCGGCCACCAGGCCGGGACGCTTCTCCAGCAGCTCAGGTCGAGTCAGCACGAGCACGACCAGCGGGCACCGGATCGCTCCGCAACAGGTGCTCGATCAGGTCCAGCAGCCCGTTGTCGGCGTACTGGGTGTCCTCGAAGAGCAGCACCACCGGCTCGGTCGCCGCCCACCCGCTCCAGGAACGTCGTCCAGGCCGCGAAGAGGTCGGTCCGCTCGAAGGGACCGTGCGGTCACCGCGTCGCCCAGCAGCGCCCCCACCCGTGGAGCCAGCCAGGCCGCCTCCGCCTGCGTCGCGGCGCCACCGCGTCGACCCGTCGCGGAGCTTCGCCTCGACCACCGCGCGGTCGTCGCCCTCCAGGATCTGCAGCCGCGAGCGCACCATCTCGGCGAACGCCCAGAACGCCACCCCGTCGCCGTAGGACAGGCTGCGTCCGCGGTGCCAGAAGCACCGCGGTCGCTCAGACCCGTCGACGTACTTCTCGAACTCCCAGCCCAGCCGGCTCTTGCCGACGCCGGCCACGCCGCTGACCAGGACCACCCGTGCCCGGCCGTCGGCCTGCGTGGCGTGGAACAGTCTCCTTGACCCGTGCGCAGCTCGGCGTCCCGGCCGGCCAGCGGCGCCTCCAGCCCGTCGACGCGCTGCGCTCCGCCCACGGCGGCGACGACCGCCTCCGCCCGGTGCAGCCGCACCGGCTCGGCCTTGCCCTTCAGCACGTGCTCACCCACGTCGGTGTAGGCGATCGCGGCCTGCGTCAGGCCCGCGTCTCCGCGTCCACCCACACCGACGCCCGGCGCCGCCGCGGTCTGCACCCGGGCCGCGGTGTTGACCGCGTCGCCGGCCACCATGCCCTCCCGGACCGCCCCAGCGTCACCGCCACCGACCCGGTCACGACCCCGACCCGCAGCGACAGGTCCGGGAGCGCCCGCCGACTCCCCCAGCGCCGCCACCTCGCCGACCAGGTCGAGCCCCGCGCGGACCGCCCGCTCGGCGTCGTCCTCGTGGGAGACCGGGACGCCCCACACCGCCATCACCGCGTCGCCGATGAACTTCTCGATCGTCCCGCCGTAGCGACCCACGACCGTGCGCGCCCGCGCGAAGTAGGCGCTCAGCAGCTCGCGCACGTCCTCGGGGTCACGGCCCTCGGCCAGTGTGGTGAACGAGACCAGGTCCGCGAAGAGCACCGTCGTCGTACGTCGCTCCGAGACCGGCGCGCCAAGCCCCGGTGCGGGATGTGCGGGCTGTGCGGCCGGCCCCACCGCCGCGTCCAGCGGCGACCCGCACTCGGCGCAGAACCGACCCGGCACCGCCGGGTGGCCGCAGGCGGGACAGACCCGGGCCAGTGGTGAGCCGCACCCGACGCAGAACTTGGCCGTCGACGGGTTGGTGGTCGCGCAGCTCGCGCACTCGTGCGTCATCAGTCCGTCCCGCTCCCGATGATCACGCGTCGACCCCCACAGCGGTCGGTAGCAGCGCGTCGACCTCGGCGACCGACGGCGCGGCGCCGAGGTCCACGAACGACGGCCCGCGCCTGCGCCAGCAGCGGCGCGGCCTCGTCCTGACGACCCTCGGTGGTCAGCCAGCCCGCGAGCTCCAGGCGCGTCCGCGCCAGCAGGTACGGCGCGCCGTACGCCGCGAAGGCCGCCTCCGCCTCGCGCAGGTCGGCCTCGGGATCCTCGCCCCGGGCCAGCGCCAGCAGCCCACGCAGCCGCGGCTCCACGCCCCGCGTCAGCGCAAACCGGCGCGTGGAGGTCAGCCCGCCGGCCAGCGCCAGCAGCTCGGCTGCTGTGTCGAGGTCGCCTTCCTGGAGCTGGAGCTCGACCGAGGGGGCCCACAGGATCTCGAAGTCCTCGAGCAGCGATCCGCCGGCGAAGGTCGCGCTGCACGAGTCCGCCACCATCGCGGCCGCAGCGCGCGCGTCTCCAGCGGAGTCCAGAGTCAGGGCGCGTACGACCTCTGAGGCGTGCTGGAAGTACGGCTCCTCGCTCACCGGGAGGTCGACCGCCTCGGGCACCTCCCCTCGGGCGAGACGCACGAGTGCGCGCAGCAGCCAGATCGGGGACGCCGCTGCGCTGGGCTCCATGTCGACCCAAGCGTGGGTCTCCTCGAGGAGGCGGGGCCACTCACCGGACAGCCACCACACGATGCAGGTGTTGATCATGGCGATCTCCAAGGCCGTGAGGTCGCCGAGCTGTCGGTGGACGTCGACGATCTCCCTGGTCAGGCCCCGGGCGGCCGCCAGGTCGTCCTGGTAGAGGTTGGCGCACTGGTTGGTGAGCGAGCGGCCGAGCTGCTCCAGCAGGTGCTGGTCGCGCGCCATCGAGATAGCGCGTTCGATCAAGGCCAGGTTGGCGGTGCGCATCCCGAGGTCGACCAGCGTGGTGGCCAGCGTGTTGAGGGCTCGGGCCACCCACGCTGGGTCTTGGGACTCCTCCGCCTTGAGCATCGCGCGGATCGAGTGCTGGAGCTGGGCGTCCGGGTCTCCGCGCACTCGTGCTGCCCAGGCCATCAATGCCAGCAGCTCGATGTGGGTGGCCGGGTCGACCGGGTCACCGGCCACGGCCATCTCGTCGCCGACCTGGGCCACCTCGCCCGCCTCACGGGTGCGTCCCTGGTCCATCAGCGCGCGCGTCTGCACCGCCAGGGCGCGCGCCACGCCCGCCTGGTCGTCGGCGTGGCGGTAGTCCGCGACGGCATTGACGGCGAGCTCCAGGCCCTGCTCCACGTGACCGGCGACCGTGGCCACCCGGGCGGCCCGCTCCAGCAGTCCGGTGCGCTCGTGGGGCTCCGGGTCCAGCTCGAGCGCGGCGAGGGCGCCCAACAGGGCCTCCTCCGGCGACCCGAGCGCCTCGGCTCGCGTGGCAGCGGTGATGAGGAGCGCTCGGGCCCGCGCGGTCGTCGACGCCCGCTCGGGGTCGTGGTTCGCCGCTCGCGGCCAGCGCGTCGAGCAGGTGCTGGGCGATGATGCCGGACAGGTCCTCGAGGCCCTCCCGCTCCAGCTGCGCCGCGGCCGCGAGGTGGCGCGAACGCCGGTCGCTGCGGGCCAGGGTGCTGTAGGCGACCTCGCGGACCATGGCCTGCAGGAAGCGGTACTGACCCAGCTCGGGCGAGCGCGGGTCGCTCTGCGTCTCGAAGAGCCCCTTCGACGACCAGGGCCGCCAGCGCCTCGTCCAGCTCATAGCTGCTGACCTCCGAGAGCGCCAGCAGGCTCGCGTAGCGGAACGTGAGGCCCAGGACGCTCGCGTCCTGCAGCGCGCGGCGCTCGACCGGGGTCAGCGCGTCGAGACGCGCAGCGATCAGGGTCTGCAGGCTCGTCGGGGCCGTGAGCCGGTCCAGGTCGACGATCGAGTGGTCGTGGTCGACGAAGACGTAGCGCCCGTCGCGGGCCAGCACCGCGTCCTGGTCGATCAACGACCGGACCGTCTCCACCGCGTACAACGGCACGCCCTCCGCCCGCGTCACCAGCGCGGAGCGCGCCCGCTGGGGCAGGTCCGCGACGAGTCCGTCGACCAGGCTCCGCATCGCCGGGTCGCCCAGCGGCGCGAGCTCGACCAGCGTCGTCCCGAGTCCCGACACCAGGCCGGGACGCTTCTCCAGCAGCTCCGGTCGAGCCAGCACGAGCACGACCAGCGGGCACCGGATCGCCCGCAACAGGTGCTCGATCAGGTCCAGCAGCCCGTTGTCGGCGTACTGGGTGTCCTCGAAGAGCAGCACGACCGGCTCGGCGCCGCCCACGCGCTCCAGGAACGTCGTCCAGGCCGCGAAGAGGTCCGTGCGGTCGAAGGAGACCGTGCGCTCACCGCCGCTGACCAGCGCCCCGACCCGTGGGACCAGCCAGGCCGCCTCCGCCGCGTCGCGGGCGACCCGCTCGACGCCCGCCCGGACCTTCGCCTCGACCTCGGCCCGCTCGTCGCCCTCGAGGATCTGCAGCCGCGAGCGCACCATCTCCGCGAACGCCCAGAACGCCACCCCGTCGCCGTAGGACAGGCTGCGTCCTCGGTGCCAGAAGACTGCGGTGCTGACTCCGTCGACGTGCTTCTCGAACTCCCAGCCCAACCGGCTCTTCCCGATGCCGGCCACGCCGGTGACCAGCACCAGACCGTGCCCGCCCGTCGGCCTGGGTGGCGTGCAGCGTCTCCTTGACCGTGCGCAGCTCGGCGTCGCGTCCGGCCAGCGGCGCCTCGAGCCCGTCGACGCGCTGCGCTCCACCCACCGCGGCGACCACCGCCTCGACCTGGAACAGCCGCACCGGCTCGGCCTTGCCCTTCATCGCGTGCTCGCCCATGTCGGTGAAGGCGATCGCGGCCTGCGTCAGGCCCCGCGTCTCCGCATCGACCCACACCGAGCCGGGCGTCGCCGCGGTCTGCACCCGGGCCGCGGTGTTGACCGCGTCGCCGGCGACCATGCCCTCGTTGGTCGCGCCCAGCGTCACGGCCACCGACCCGGTCACGATCCCGATCCGCATCGACAGCCCGGGGGCGCCCGCCGACTCCCCCAGGGCCGCGATCTCCGTGACCAGGTCGAGCCCCGCGCGCACCGCCCGCTCGGCGTCGTCCTCGTGGGAGACCGGGACGCCCCACACCGCCATCACCGCGTCGCCGATGAACTTCTCGATCGTCCCGCCGTAGCGACCCACGACCGTGCGCGCCCGCGCGAAGTAGGCGCTCAGCAGCTCGCGCACCTCCTCGGGGTCGCGTCCCTCCGAGTAGGACGTGAACGAGACCAGGTCCGCGAACAGCACCGTCGTCGTACGCCGCTCCGAGACCGGTCCCCCGGGCTCCGGGGGACGCTGCGCCGGCGACGCCGCCGCGCCGGACAACGGGGTGCCGCACTCGTCGCAGAACTTGCCCGCGCCAGCCGCCTGACCACAACCCGGGCAGACCCGCGCCAGGGCTCCCCCGCACTCCTGGCAGAACTTCGCCCCGTCGCGGCAATCCGCGCTACAGGTGCCGCACCGCTGAGCCACCCCATGTCCCTTCGTCCGAGCCTCGGTTCACGTCTGCAGCGCCTCGGCCACCGGTTCCATCGCGTCGACCTCGGCAACCGATGGAGCGGCCCCCAGCGTCACGAAGGTCTCGCGTGCCTGTGCCAGCATGCCCGACGCCTCGTCCCCGCGTCGCTGTTCGGTCAACCACCGCCCCAGCTCGAGTCGGGTCCGCGCCAGCAGGTACGGCGCGCCGTACGCCGCCAGCGCGACCTCGGCCTCGCGCAGGTCGGGCTCCGGGTCCTCCCCGCGGGCCAGGGCCAGCAGGCCGCGCAGCCTTGCGGACACACAGCCCGGTCAGCGCGCGCGACCTCCCGCCGGTGACGTAGGGCGCCGCGAGCGCCAGGAGATCCGCGGCGGCGTCCAGCTGCGCCGGCGTTCAGCTGCAGCTCCACGGTGGGCGCCCACAGCACCTCGAAGTCCTCGAACAGCTTCCCGTCGCCGAACGAACGCCGGCTCGCCTCCGCCGCCGTGAGCGCCGCGGACGCCAGGTCGCCGTCCGCCGCCTGGGCCAGCGCGCTCGCGACGCTCCAGGCCTGCTGGTCGTAGGGGTCCTCCGCGTACGGCGGCTCGGGCACCACCACCGGCTCCCCCCGGGCGAGCTGTACCTGCGCCCACGACATCCACAGCGAACCGCAGCCCGCGGTCAGCTCCCGTCCCTCGAGCCACTCGGCCACCTCGTGGGTGAGCAGGTCCCACTCCCCGGCCAGGAACCAGGCGTAGGACGCATTGATCAGGGCGGTCTCGGTGGTGACGCTGTCACCCACCTGCTTGCACACCGCTACCGACTCTCGCACCAACGCCCCGGAGCTGATCAGGTCCACCCCATAGGCATCGGACATGAGGTTGTTCAAGGAGTTCGCCAGCCCCGACAGCATGTGCTGCTCACGGGCCAGGACGACGGCCCGCTCAGTCAGCGCCCGGGACGCGGCGGCGCTGCCCAGGTCCACCATCAGGCTCGACAGGCGGCCCAACCCCCGCACGATCAGAGCCGGATCCTGGAGACGCTCGGCGATGTGCAGTGCGGCGAACGAGTGGGTCTGCTGGGCGGCTCGGTCTCCGCGCGTGCGCGCAGTCCACGCCAGCATGCCCAGCACCGAGGTCCGGACGTCCGGGGGGACGTCGTCCCGCCCGGCGATCAGCCGCTGGGCCTGCTGGGCCAGCTCCTCGGCCTCCCGCAGCCGCCCCAGCTGCTGGCAGGCCCACATACGTTGGGCAAGGCTCGCGACCACGCCGAGGTCGTCGCCCGAAGTCTCGTAGCCCTCGGCCGCCGACGCCGCGAGCTCCTCGGAGAGGGTGAACTGCCCCGCCAGCCCCGCGGTCCGAGCAGCCCGCAGCTGCAGATTGCACCGCTCCTCGTCCCTGGGATCCAGCGCCAGCGCCGCCAGGGTGTTGGCCAGCGCCTCCTCCGGCGCCCCCAGCCCCTCCGCCCGGGTCGCCGCGATGGTCAGCAGCGACCTGGCCCGGACCGACAGGGCCGCGCGCTCAGGGTCGTGCCCGGTACTGGCCGCCAACGCGTCCAGCAGATGCTGGGCGATGATCCCCGCCAGCGCCTCGGTCCCCTCCTCCTCCTCCCGGGTGAGCTGCTCGGCCGCCGCCAGGTGCCGCGCCCGACGATCGCTCCTCGCCAGGGTGCTGTAGGCCACCTCCCGCACCATCGCCTGCAGGAACCGGTACTGACCCAGCTCCGGCGACCGCGGGTCGTCCTGGGTCTCCAGCACCCCCTTGCCCACCAGCCCGGCCAGGGCGCCGTCCAGCGCGTGACTGCTGGTGCCGCTCAGCGCCAACAGGCTCGCGTAGCGGAACGTCATTCCCAGCACGCTCGCGTCCTGCACCGTACGCCGCTCGGTCGCCGTCAGGGCGTCCAGCCGCGCCGCGATCAGCGTCTGCAGACTGGTCGGGGCGGTGAGGCGGCCCAGGTCGACGATCGCGTAGTCGTGGTCCACGAACACGTACCGTCCGTCGCGCGCCAGCACCGCGTCCTGGTCGATCAACGACCGCACCGTCTCCACCGCGTACAACGGCACCCCCTCGGCCCGCGCCACCAGAGCGGCCCGAGCCCGGACCGGCAGGTCACTCACCAGACCATCCACCAGCGCCGTCATCGCCTCCTCCAGCAACGGCGCCAGGTCGACGCGCGTGCGACCCCGTCCCTCCGCGAGGGCTGGCCACCGCTCCAGCAGCTCGGTGCGGGTCAGCACCAGCACGAACAGCTTGCACCGGATCGACTGCATCAGGTGCTCCACCAGGTCCACCAGACCCGAGTCGGCGTACTGGGCGTCCTCGAAGACCAGCACCACCGGGTCCGCACCCCGACCCGCTCCAGGAACGTCGTCCACGCCACGAACAGATCCGTCCGCTCGAACGACACCGTCTCGTTCCCGCTGACCAGCGCCGCCACCCGCGGCAACAACCAGGCCGCCTCCTGCTCCGACGACCGCCGCCGCCCGCACCCCCGCCGCGGTCTTGTCCGCCACCGTCACCCGGTCGTCGGTCTCCAGGATCCGCAACCGGGACCGCACCATCTCCGCGAACGCCCAGAACGCCGCCCCCTCCCCGTAGGACAGGCTCCGACCCCGGTGCCACGCCACCCGGCCGCGCAACCCGTCGACGTACTTCTCGAACTCCCACCCCAACCGGCTCTTGCCCACGCCCGCGACCCCGGTGACCACCACCAGTCGCGCCCGACCGTCGGCCTGCGTCGCGTGCAGCGCCTCCTTCACCGTGCGCAGCTCACCGTCGCGACCGGTCATCGGCGCCTGCAGACCATCGACACGCTGCGCCCCACCCACCGCCGCCACCACCGTGTCCGCACGGAACAGCCGCACCGGCTCCGCCTTGCCCTTCAACCCGTGCTCACCCATGTCGCTGAACGCCACCGCCGCCTGCGTCAACGACCGCGTCTCCGGGTCCACCCACACCGACCCCGGCTCCGCCGCGCGTCTGCACCCGCGCCGCCGTGTTCACCGCATCCCCGGCCACCATCCCCTCCTGGGTGGCGCCCAACGTCACCGCCGACCGACCCCGTCACGATCCCCACCCGCATCGACAACCCCGGAGCGCCCGAGGACTCCCCCAGAGCCGCGATCTCCGTGACCAGGTCCAGCCCGGCCCGCACCGCCCGCTCGGCGTCGTCCTCGTGCGAGACCGGCACCCCCCACACCGCCATCACCGCATCGCCGATGAACTTCTCGATCGTCCCGCCGTACCGACCCACCACCGTCCGCGCCACCGCGAAGTACGCGCTCAACAGCTCGCGCACCTCCTCCGGATCACGACCCTCCGAGTACGACGTGAACGCCACCAGGTCCCCGAACAGCACCGTCGTCGTACGCCGCTCCGAGACCGGCCCGGCGGCCTCCCAGGGCGCGGCGCCCGCGGCGACGGACGAGGGCGCAGGCGGTCCGGGGGCCAGCGCGGTCCCGCACAGACCACAGAACCTCCCGGGCACCGTGGGCTGGCCGCACCCCGGGCAGCTGAGGGCGAGGGGCTTGCCGCACTCGAGGCAGAAGCGCGTCCCGTCCGGACACGCAGCACTACAGACCGTGCACTGCAGAGGCATGCTCCGCTCCCTGTCTCCCGTTGACCTGGGACGTCGCCACCGGTCGCACCAGTGGCGCCAGGGCGGCGACCTCCGCCAGCGCCGGGGCGGCGCGCAGCCCCTCGAGGACGGGTCGGGCCAGACCCAGCAGCGGACCCGTCTCGTCGGTGCGGCCCTGCCCGTGCAGCCAGCGCGCCAGGTCGAGCCGCGTCCGCGCCAGCAGGTACGGCGCCCTGTACGTCGCGTGCTCCCGCTCCGCGGCGCGGAAGTCGGCCTCGGGGTCCTCACCTCGGGCTGCGGCGAGCAGGGCCCGCAGGCGCGCGTGCTCAGCGCGCGTCAGGTGACGCGACCTACCACCCACGAGAGGCGCACCCAGGTCGAGCATCCGCTGGGCCGCCTCCAGGTCGCCCGCCGCGAGCTGGAGCTCGAGGGTCGGTCCCCAGAAGATCTCGAAGTCGTCGAACATGTCACCGTCGCCGAACATCGCGGTCATCGCGTGCGCCGCCTGCCGGGCAGCGCCGTGAGGGTCAGCGCCGGCGATGACCAGGCTGTCGACCAGGGCTGTGGCGGTGGCGTCGTCGACGTGCTCGGTCTCGAGGAACTCCGGATGCCCGCCGGGCTCACCGCGCGCGTGGTCGACCAGCGCGCGGGACAGCCAGACACTGCTGGACCGCGCGTTGACCTCGCGCGTCTCGAACCAGCCGGTGGTCTCGTCGACGACTCGGTCCCAGTCGCCGGAGAGCCACCAGGTGAAGCCCACGTTGGTCAGTGCGATCTCCATGTGGGCGCGGTTGCCGCCCTGTCGACAGGTCTCGACGGTCTCCTCGCCGAGCGTCGCGGCCTCGGCCAGGTCGTGGGGGTAGGTCTCGCACAGCAGGTTGATCAACGACCGTCCCAGCTCGAGGAGCAGCCGGTCCTCGCGGGCGATCGCGACCGCCTTGGCCAGGACCGCGTTGTGCGCCGTGGGGCTCCCCGCATCGGCCAAGGTGATGGCCAGCGAGTTGAGCGCCCGCGCCATCATCGCCGGGTCCTGCACCTCGTCGGCGCGGCGCACCATGCGCAGGGCGTGGGTGGCCTGACGGTCGGGATCACGGACCGAGCGGGCATGCTCCGAGACCAGCCCCAGCAGGTCGACTTCGGCCAGCGGGTCGGCGCCCGGGTGCTGCTCGACCAGCTCCGTCGCGTCGGCGGCGCGGTCGGCGGCGTCCTGCAGGCGACCCTGGTTGAAGAGCGACCGGGCGAGGACGATCGTCACGCCGACCATCTGCGCGTCGAGTCCGGCCGCGCGGTAGCCGGCGATCGCACGACCGGCCAGCTCCTCGCCGAGGGAGGAGGCGCCGGCGTAGACCGCGACCCGGGCGGCGCGCTCGCAGAGCTCGGCGGTCTCGACCGGTCCGGGCGCCAGGTCCAGGGCCATCAGGGTGGCCCGCAGGGCCTCCTCGGGCGAGCCCAGCGACTCCGCGCGGACGGCCGCGGAGGTGAGCAGGGAGCGGGCCCGGTCGGCCAGGGCCGGACGACCGGGGTCACGCGAGGAGGTGGCGGCCATCGCGTCGACGAGGTGCAGGGCCACGATGCCCGCGAGGGCATCGTCCGGCTCGTCGCTGTCGTGCTCGGTCTCCAGGTACGCCGCCGCGGCCAGGTGGCGCGCGCGGCGCTCGGCGCGGGCCAGCGTGCCGTAGGCCACCTCGCGCACCAGGGCCTGGAGGAAGCGGTACTGGCCGCGCTCCGGCGAGCGCGGGTCGGACTCCGTGGTCACGATCCCCTTGCGCACCAGGGCCGCCAGGGCCTGGTCGAGCTCATAGCCCCCGACCTCGGAGAGCGCCATCAGCCCGGCGTGCTGGAAGGCCAGGCCCAGCACGCTGGCGTCCTGCACCGTGCGGCGCTCGAGCGGGGTGAGTGCGTCCAGTCGTGCGGAGATCAGCGTCTGCAGGCTGGTGGGCGCCGCCAGCTGGTCGAGGTCGAGGTGGCTCTGCCCGCGCTCCTGGTCGACGAAGACGTAGCGCCCCTCCTGGGCGACCACCACCTCGCGGTCGATCAGGCTCCGCACCGTCTCGACGGCGTAGAGCGGGATCCCCTCGGCCCTGCTCACGACCGCCGTCCGCACCGGCGTGGGCAGGCCGTCGACGAGGGCGTCGACCAGCGACGTCATCGCCGGCTGGGCCAGCGGTGCCAGCTCCACCACCGAGGCGCGACGTCCAGCGACCAGGGAGGGTCGTTGGTCGAGCAGCTCGGGCCGGGCCAGGACCAGCACGAACAGCGGGCCCCGGAAGGTCTCGAGCAGGTGCTCGACCAGGTCCAGCAGGCTGTTGTCGGCGTGCTGCACGTCCTCGAAGACCAGCACGACCGGCTCGTCGGCGCCGACCCGCTCCAAGAAGGTGGTCCACGCGGCGTACAGGTCCGTGCGGTCGTACGTGGCGCCCCCGCCGACCCCCAGCAGGGTGGCCAGCCGCGAGACGAGCCAGTCGGCCTCCTTGGCATCCCCGGCCACGGCCGCGACCCCGGCGCGCAGCTTGGCCGCCACCTGGCCCCGGTCGTCGCCCTCCTGCAGGCCGAGCCGGGAGCGGATCATCTCGCCGAAGGCCCAGTAGGCCACGCCGTCCCCGTAGGACAGGCAGCGGCCGCGGTGCCACCACATCGTGTCCTGGAGGCCGTCGGTGTACTTCTCGAACTCCCAGCCCAGGCGTGACTTGCCGACCCCAGCGGTGCCGGTCACGACGACGATCCGCGCGCGGTGGTCGTCCTGCGTCCGGTGGAAGAGCTCCTTGAGCTGGCGCAGCTCGCCGTCGCGGCCGATCATCGGCGCCTCGAGGCCGTCGACCCGCTGGGCCCCGCCCACGGCCGCCACGACCGCGCCGGCGCGGAACAGACGGACCGGCTCGCTCTTGCCCTTGAGCGCGTGCTCCCCCATGTCGTCGAAGGCGACCGCGGCGGCCGCCAGGCCACGCGTCTCGTGGTCGACCCAGACCGTGCCGGCCTCGGCGGTGGCCTGCACCCGGGCGGCCGTGTTGACCGCGTCGCCGGCGACCATGCCCTCGCCGACCGCTCCCAGAGTGACCGCGACCGGACCGGTGACGATGCCGACCCGCAGCGCCAGGTCGGGAGCGCCCACCGAGGCACCCAGCGCGGCGACCTCGCTCACCAGGTCGAGGCCCGCGCGCACCGCCCGCTCGGCGTCGTCCTCGTGGGAGACCGGGACCCCCCACACCGCCATCAGGGCGTCACCGATGAACTTCTCGATCGTGCCTCCGTAGCGCGCCACCACGGTGCGGGCCACGGCGAAGTAGGCACTGAGCAGCTCGCGGACCTCCTCGGGGTCGCGGTCCTCGGAGAGCGTGGTGAACGAGACCAGGTCGCCGAAGAGCACCGTGGTCGTACGTCGCTCCGAGACCGGCTCCTGGGAGCGGTCCGGGGCGCGGGGAGCGGACGGGCGGCGCGTCTGTCGTGGGGTGGCGGCCTGCAGGGGCGCACCGCACTCCATGCAGAACTTGCCGCCACCCGACGGGTGGCCGCAGAGGTCGCAGGTCCGGAGCAGCGGCGTGCCGCACTCCAGGCAGAACTTGGCGGCATCCGGACTGACGTGCTGGCACGTCGAGCACTGCTGCGGCATCCTGTGCCTTCCCCTGACGGCCGGGCGCGACCTCGGACGGGCACCGACCTGGGGAGAGGATAGGCCCTCAGGGAGCGTGCGTGGGGTCAGTCGGTGGAGCCGACCAGCCCGCGAGCCCGGGCCAGCAGCAGGCAGACGACCATCGGCGCGTCGGTGAGCGCCCCCGACAGGGCCGCCTCGTGCAGGTCGGCGAACGGCACCCAGCCGGTCTGCATGTCGGCCTCCTCGTGCCGCAGCTCGAAGTCGCCGCGGTCCTTCGCGGAGAGCCCGCGGGCCACGTAGTAGTGCAGCAGCTCGGCCGAGATCCCGGGCGAGGAGTAGAGCGAGGCCAGGTGGGTCCAGCTCTCCGCCTGCAGCTGGGCCTCCTCACGCAGCTCGCGTCGGGCGACGTCGACGGGGTCCTCGTCGGCGTCGCCGTCGAGCAACCCGGCCGGCAGCTCGACGAAGCGGTGCCGCGCCGGGTGCCGGTACTGCCACAGGCAGAAGACGCGGTCCTGCTCGTCGGCCGCGAGCACGATCACGGCTCCCGGGTGCTCCAGGGTGAGCCGGCGGTGCTGCTCGCCGGCCGGTGAGACGACCTGGTCGGCGCGCAGGGCCACCACCCAGTCGTCGCGGTGCAGGTCCTCGCTCGAGACGACCGGCCACTCCTCGGGCGTGTCGACCAGCGGCGGAGTCTCGGGCACGGCTCAGTCCTCGGGGTCGGGCCGGCGCAGGCCCGACTCGTCGATCGGGAAGCGCAGCTCGCGCTGCCGCTCGATCGCCGCCCCGATCAGCCCCCGGAACAGCGGGTGCGGCCGGGTCGGGCGCGAGCGCAGCTCGGGGTGGGCCTGGGTGGCGACGTAGTAGGGGTGCACCTCGCGGGGCAGCTCGACGAACTCGACCAGGTCGAGGTCGGTGTTGACGCCCGAGAACACCAGCCCGGCCTCGGCGAGCTGGTCGCGGTAGGCGTTGTTGACCTCGTAGCGGTGACGGTGGCGCTCCTCGATGCGCTCCTCGCCGTACGCCGCGCGGGCCACGGACCCTGCGGCCAGGTCGGCGGGGTAGAGCCCGAGGCGCATCGTGCCGCCGAGGTCGCCGGAGCCCTCGACGATGGACTTCTGCTCCTCCATCGTGGAGATCACCGGCTCGGGGCAGTCGGGGTCGAACTCCGTGGAGCCGGCCTTCTGCAGGCCCGCGACCGAGCGCGCGTACTCGATGACCATCGCCTGGAGGCCCAGGCACAGGCCCAGGGTCGGGATGCCGTGCGTGCGGGTGTACGTCAGGGCCCCGAGCTTGCCCTCGATGCCCCGGATGCCGAACCCGCCGGGCACGCAGACCGCGTCGACGTCGGCCAGGTGACGGGCGGCGCCCGCAGGGGTCTCGCACTCGTCGGAGGCGACCCAGCGCAGGTTGACCTTGGCCTCGTGGGCGAAGCCGCCCGCCCGCAGCGCCTCGGCCACGGAGAGGTAGGCGTCGGGGAGGTCGATGTACTTGCCGACCAGGGCGACGGTCACCTCCTCCTTGGGGTGGTGTACCCGGCGCAGCAGGTCGTCCCACAGCGTCCAGTCGACGTCACGGAACGGCAGGTCGAGGCGACGCACGAGGTAGGCGTCCAGGCCCTCGCGGTGCAGCACCTTCGGGATGTCGTAGATCGACGGCGCGTCGGCGGCGGTGACCACGGCCTCCTCGTCGACGTCGCACATCAGCGAGATCTTCTTCTTGATCCCGTCGGGCAGCTCGCGGTCGGCCCGGCACACGATCGCGTCGGGCTGGATGCCGACCTGGCGCAGCGCCGCGACCGAGTGCTGGGTCGGCTTGGTCTTCAGCTCGCCGGACGGGCCGATGAACGGGACCAGCGAGACGTGCAGGAAGAAGCAGTTGTCGCGGCCGATCTCGTGACGGGTCTGGCGGGCGGCCTCGAGGAACGGCAGCGACTCGATGTCGCCGACGGTTCCGCCCACCTCGGTGATCACCACGTCGACGTCGGGCCCGCCCATGGCGAGGATCCGGTCCTTGATCTCGTTGGTGATGTGGGGGATCACCTGCACGGTGTCACCGAGGTAGTCGCCGCGGCGCTCCTTGGCGATCACGCTCGAGTAGACCTGGCCGGTCGTGACGTTGGCGATCTGGCCGAGGTCGGTGTCGAGGAACCGCTCGTAGTGCCCGATGTCGAGGTCGGTCTCGGCCCCGTCGTTGGTCACGAAGACCTCGCCGTGCTGGAACGGGTTCATCGTCCCGGGGTCGACGTTGAGATAGGGGTCGAGCTTCTGCATGGTCACGCGCAGACCGCGTGAGACCAGGAGCCGTCCGAGGCTCGATGCGGTCAGGCCCTTTCCGAGGGAGGAGGCGACGCCTCCGGTGACGAACACGTGCTTGGTGGGTTGGGCCGTCTTCACGGGACTTCATGCTATCCCAGACCCCGCCGTTCGGGAGCCGGACCTCGCCGTCAGGCCAGCGCCCGGGCGGGTTGGGCCACGTCGAGCAGCTCTCTGGCGTGGGCGAGGGCGGTGTCGCTGTCGCTGAGGCCGGCCAGCATCCGCGACAGCTCGCGCTCGCGACCGGCGTCGTCGAGCACGCTGAGGCCCGAGCTGGTGACCGTGCCGTCGTGGGACTTCTCCACCAGCACGTGCCGGTCGGCGTACGCCGCCACCTGGGGCAGGTGGGTGACCACCAGCACCTGCGCGCCCCGGGCGAGCAGGGCCAGGCGGCGTCCGATCTCGACCGCCGCCGCTCCCCCGACGCCCGCGTCGACCTCGTCGAAGACGAACGTCGGCACCGACCCCGTCGCGGCCAGCGAGACCTCGATGGCCAGCATCACGCGGGACAGCTCACCGCCCGAGGCACCCTTGTGCAGCGGCCGCGCCTCCAGGCCGCTGTTGGCGGCGAGCAGCAGCTCGACCTCGTCGACCCCCGAGGAGCCGAAGCGCAGCGAGCGGTCGCCGACCACCAGGTCGCCGTCGCTCTGTCGCACCTCGATGCGCAGCGTGGCGTGCGGCATGGCCAGGTGGGTCAGCTCGTCGGTGACCTGCTGCTCGAGCCGTCGGGCGGCCTCGCTGCGCGCCCGCGACAGCTGGTCGGCCGTCGCCCCGAGCCGCTCGCGCAGGTCGTCGCGCCGGCGACGCAGGTCTTCGACCCGCTCGTCGGTGGAGTCGAGGTCGAGCAGCCGGGTGGCGGCCTGCGCCGACCAGGCCAGCACCTCCTCGAGGGTCTCGCCGTACTTGCGGGTCAGCGCGGTGAGCGCGGACCGTCGTTCGGAGACGGCGGCGAGGCGCTGGGGATCGATGTCGATCCGGCTGGCGTAGGAGGCCACGTCGGCGGCGAGGTCGGAGAGCAGGTAGGTCAGCTCGGCCAGCCGGTCGGCCAGCTCACCGGCGTCGGGGTCGTGCTCGCGTACGCCGTCGAGCTGCCCGCGCGCCAGCGACACCGCCGCGAGCGCGTCGGGCGATCCCTGCTCGCTGGACAGCGCCTCGCGGGCCTGCTCGGCCGCGGTGCGCAGCGTGTCGGCGTGACCGAGCCGCGACTCCTCCGCGCCCAGCGCGTCGTCCTCCCCGTCCTCCGGGGCAACGGCCTCGACCTCGCCGAGCCCGAAGCGGAGCAGGTCGGCCTCGCGGGCCCGCTCGCGGGCGTGGCTGACCACGTCGGCGAGCTCGCGCTCGACCTCGAGCAGCTGGCGGTGAAGGGCGCGGTAGGCCGCCAGGGGCTCGGTCACGGCGACGCCGCCGAAGCGGTCCAGCGCGTCGCGCTGGGCCCGCGGACGCAGCAGCCGGTGCTGGTCGGACTGGCCGTGCACGGCCACCAGGGGCTCGGCCACCTCGGTCAGCCGTGCGACCGGCACCGACGCGCCCCCCACGAAAGCCCGGGAGCGTCCTTCGGCCGACACGTTGCGAGCCAGCACCACACGGTCGTCCTCGACCTCGCCACCGGCCTCGGCGACCGAGGCGGCCAGCGCGGGCAGGTCGGCGACCAGCACCACTCCCTCGACGCGCGCCTGCTTGGCACCGGAGCGCACGGCCCCGCTGTCGGCGCGGCCCCCCAGCAGCAGGCCGAGCGCGGTCACGACCATCGTCTTCCCGGCTCCGGTCTCGCCGGTGATCGCAGTCAGCCCCGGACCGAGCTCGAGCACCGAGGAGTCGATGACCCCGAGCGAGCCGATCCGGATCTCCTCGATCACGAGCCGCTCCCGGCCGGGTCGCCGGCCGGATCGCCGGCCGGATCGCCGGCCAGATCGTCAGCCGGTGGGCGTGCGGACGACGACGGCGTACGCAGTCGCTCCGAGGCCCCTCGCCACCCCTGGACGGGCAGCCCGAACTTGGCCACCAGCCGGTCGGTGAACGGCGCCTCGTGGAGCCGGGCCAGGCGCACGGGGTGGGAGCCGCGGCGGACCTCGATGCGGGCCCCCGGCGGCAGGTCGACCGTGCGTCGCCCGTCGCACCACAGCACGCCGGACCCGGCCGTGCCCTCCAGCACCTCGATCGCGACCACCGAGGTGGGCGCCACCACCATCGGGCGGGCGAACAGGGCGTGCGCGCTGATCGGGACCACGCACAGGGCCTCGACGCCGGGCCAGACGATCGGGCCGCCGGCGCTGAAGTTGTAGGCGGTCGAACCGGTCGGTGTCGCGCACACGACGCCGTCACAGCCCCAGCGGGACAAGGGACGTCCGTCGATCTCGACGACCACTTCGAGCATCCGCTCGCGCGCGGCCTTCTCGACGCTGGCCTCGTTGACCGCGAAGGTGCTGGCCAGGGTCTCGCCCTCGTGCACGACGCACACGTCGAGGGTCAACCGGTCCTCGACGGTGTAGCGGCGGTGGATGATCGCCTCGATCGTCGACTCCACGTCGTCGACCTCGGCCTCGGCCAGGAAGCCGACGTGCCCGAGGTTGACCCCGAGCACCGGGGTCCTGCTGGCGTAGGTGAGCTCGGCCGCCCGCAGGATGCTCCCGTCGCCGCCGATCACCAGGGTGATCTCGCAGTCGCGGCTCGCGTCGGTCTCGGAGTGGGTCACCTCGATGGTGGAGTCGCCGGGCGTGGGACGCAGTCCGAGGTCGTCGGCCTCGCCGGCCAGGAGCCGGACCACGATGTCGTGGCTGGTGAAGGCCTTGATGAAGGAGCGGGCCACCTCACGGGCCTCGGCCCGACCCGTGTGGGTCAGCACCAGCACCCGGCGGGGGCCCGCGTCGTCGGCGGGCAGCAGGGGCGGGGCGGTCACGGTTCCACTCTCTCACCCGGGCCCGGAGGAGCCTCGGCAGCCTGCACGGTGCCGCGGATCTCCTCGGCCTCCACGCCGGGCTCGCCCCGGCGCAGCCACAAGAAGAACTCCACGTTGCCCGACGGCCCCGGGAGCGGGCTCGTGGCCACCATGCGGGCCCCCCAGCCGCGCGTGCGTGCCGCCTCGGCGACGTCGAGGACGGCGTCCGCCCGGACCGCCGGGTCGCGCACCACCCCGCCCTTGCCGACCCGGTCCTTGCCGACCTCGAACTGCGGCTTGACCATGAGCGCGAGGTCACCGTCGGGGCGGGTCACGCCGATCAGGGCGTCGAGCACGAGCGAGAGGGAGATGAAGGAGAGGTCGCCGACCACGAGGTCGACGGGTCCGTCGGTGTCCTCCACGCTCAGCTGCCGCACGTTCTGACGGTCGCGCACCACGACCCGCTCGTCCGAGCGCAGCTTCCAGGCCAGCTGGCCGTAGCCGACGTCGACCGCGACCACCTGCGCCGCCCCGTGGCGCAGCAGCACGTCGGTGAACCCTCCGGTGGACGCCCCGGCGTCCAGGCACCGTCGACCCTCGACGACCAGGCCCGCGGGCTGGAAGACCGCCAGTGCGCCGGCGAGCTTGTGGCCACCCCGCGACACGTAGTCGGGACGGTCGGGGTCGCTGCTGACCACGAGGGCCACGTCGGTGGTCACGCCGGTGGCCGCCTTGGTGGCCGGAGCGCCGGCGACCCGCACGCGGCCGGCGGCGATCAGCTCGGAGGCGTGCTCGCGTGAGCGGGCCAGGCCGCGGCGCACCAGCTCGGCGTCGAGGCGCAGTCGTCGCGGGGGCACGGTCGCCTCACCCCTCAGGCGGGGTGGGTGTCCGAGGTGTCGTCGAGGGCCCGGCGCAGGCGCTCGTGGGCGTCCTCGAAGACCTCCACGTGGTCCTCCAGCGGGCGCGCGTCGAGCGCGGCGACGTCGTCGACGGCGGCGTCGACCTCGCCCACCCCGGTGTGGGGCCGGTCGATCTCGGGCTCGAGGGTGGGTGCCTGCGCGGGACCCTCACCGTCGCCGCCGAGGCGCGCCTCGCGCTCGTGGTCCTGGGGGTCCCGGGGGTCCTGGTGGTCCACGACCGGCTCCTCGTCCATGTGCTCGAGGCTACCGTCGGGGGCCCTCAGGACCCGGGCGGGGCCAGCGTGTCGGGATCGACCGCACGGCCCGTGGCGTCGAGGTGGTCCCAGGCGGCGACGGCCACCGCGCGCCACCAGTCGTCGGGGGCGCCCTCACCGACGCACGCGAGCCGGTCGGCCTCGATGGTCACCCGCCACCCCCCGACCTCGCTCGACCCCGACGCCCGGTGGACCTGGGGGTGCGATGTCGCGAGGCCGCCGAGGTCAGGAGCCAGGTACGTCGGCCGCTCCCCCGGTCGGGCCGCCAGCAGCTCGCGCAGCCCGGTCACCCCCGTCAGGACGAGCAACGAGTCGACGCCGACCCGCTCGGCGCCGGCGATGTCGGTGTCGAGCCGGTCGCCGACCATCAGCGGCCGCTCGCCCCCGACCCGGCGCATCGTCTCGCGCAGCAGCGGGGGCTCGGGCTTGCCCGCCACCTGCGGCTCCACCCCCGCGAACCGGCTCAGCGTCTCGACCATCACCCCGTGGCCCGGCGCCACGCCGTAGGCGGTCGGGATCGTGTGGTCGGTGTTGCTGGCCACCCACCACAGCCCGTCACGGACCCGGACCGCAGCACGCATCACCTCGCGCCACACGACCTCGGGGCCGTAACCGGTGACCACCGCCTCCGCGGCGTCGTCGTCGATCGCCACCGGGTCGAGGCCGACGGCCCGGACCTCCTCGACGAGTGCCGGGGCGCCCAGCACAGCGACCGGCGTGCCTCGAGCCAGCCGCTCGCCCAGCAGCCGGGCGGCAGCCTGCGCCGAGGTGACCACGTCGCTCGGCTCGGCGGCGACGCCGAGCGCCTGGAGGTGCTCGGCCACGGTGGCCGCGGAGCGGGAGGCGTTGTTGGTGACGAAGGCGCAGCGCATCCCGGCCGAGCGCGCCGCGTCCAGGTGGCGGGGGGCTCCGGGCACGGCGTCGCCCCCGACGTAGACCACCCCGTCGAGATCGAGCATCGCCAGGTCGTAGGTCGTGCTGAGCGCCTGGTCGGCGTGGCCGAGCATCCGTCCTCCTCCGGGTGGGGCGTCGGCGGCACCCTACGATGCCCGGATGGACTCCGGCGCCGTGGTCACCCCTCCCTACGCCGCAGGTCCGCTCCGGCTGCGCCCCTTCCGGGCGCTGCGCCTGGCGGCCTACCGGGTGGGCGACCCGGCCTCCGCCCGGGTCTTCGCCCGCGCCGACCAGGACGTCGCGACCCGCCTGGAGCGCTGGCACCAGCACGGACAGATCAGCCACGACGAGCAGCCGGCGGTCTACCTGCACGAGTACACCGCGAACAGCATCACGGTGAGAGGGCTCGTCGGCCTGGTCGACGTGTCGCGCCGCGCGACGAAGCCCGAGGAACGTGCGATCTACCCGCACGAGGGGATCTACCCGGCCCAGGCCGACGATCTCGCGGCGCGGATGGAGCGGACCAGGCTGAACCCGTCGCCGATCCTGCTGGTGCACCGCGGGACCCCCGAGCTGAGCGCCGTCACCCGCGAGGTGCTGGCCGAGCCACCGGCCCACGCGTTCACGGACCGCGCCGGGCAGCAGCACCGCATCTGGCCCATCCGTGACCTCGATCGTCTGACCCGCATCGACGAGGCGCTCGCGGGGGGACACGCGCTGATCGCCGACGGCCACCACCGCTACGCGGCGTACCTGCGCCTGCAGCAGCGCTCGCCGGGTGGGCCGGCCGACCACGGCCTGGCCATGCTGGTCGACCAGGGCGACACCCCGCTCTTCCTGGGGGCGATCCACCGGGTCCTGACCGGCTGCTCGCTGGAGGACCTCGAGCTCGCGGCCGGGTCGCTCGGACTGGAGCCGGTGGAGCGGCCCGAGGCCGAGGCGATCGCCTCGCTGGGGCCCCGGACCCTGGTGGTCACCGACTCGCTGCGCTGGCTGGCGCTCACCCTGCCCGAGTCGCGCGGGCGCGCCGCGGTGGAGATCCTGCACGACGACCTGGTGCCGGCCTTCCCGCGCGGCCCCGCCCGGATCGGCTTCCACCACAGCGTCGACGACGTCCTGGCGCGCGTCGGCCCGGGAGCGGGGTTGGCCGTCCTGATGCCGGCCCCGGACGTCGACGAGGTGCTCCGGATCGTGGCCGAGACCCGGCTGCTGCCCGAGAAGGCGACCTCCTTTCAGCCCAAGCCCAGCCCCGGCGTGCTGATCAGGTCCTGGCGCGACGAATGAGCCGGCCACGGCCGACCTCCACCTCGACGCGGGACACGGTCGCGCCGCCGGCCTTGTAGAACCGTCGCCGCAGACCACCCTCGACCTCGACCACGTCGCCTGCGCCCCACCGGGCGACGGAGCGCCGCACCCGTGGTGACCAGGCCGCGCACTCCAGCGCGTCGACCCGGGCCCGCGGGGTCTCGCCCTCGCGCGGGGGCCGGGCGACCACCACCCGGAACGTCCAGACCGTGTCGCCGCTGGGCAGCGTGCGCTCCTCCGGGTCGGTCGAGAGCCGGCCGCGCAGCCGCACCTCGTTGAGCTCGTCGGGAGGAGCGGTCTCCTCCGGGACCCTCGTCGTCTCGTCTGTCCTCACCGGTGCCGCCATGGCACATCACCTCCGAGACGACAGCCTCGGCGCTACCACCGACACCCCGATGACGACAGCGCGCCGTCGGTGGACGACGCGCGCTCGAGCGGGTGCTGGGGACGACAGGTGGCCCGAAATGCACAACAGGGCGACCCCGAAGGGTCGCCCTGTTGGCAATGTTTGTCCGGCGGCGTCCTACTCTCCCACAGCCTCTCGGCTGCAGTACCATCGGCGCTGGCAGGCTTAACTTCCGGGTTCGGGATGGGACCGGGTGTTTCCCTGACGCTATGGCCGCCGTAACTCTATGAACCCTCACACACGCAGGGCCCTGGTGTGGGCCCGGGTGCGGGGGTTGGATTGTGTGGACGCGAGTGTTTCTCGTGTGTGCGCATGCAAACCGTTTGCTTGCTGACCAGTGCTCAGTCAGTGCGGGGGTTTGTGGTGGTGGTTGAGGGTTTGTGTGGCAAGCCCTCGGCCTATTAGTACCGGTCGGCTAGGCATTGCTGCTGTACACCTCCGGCCTATCAACCCAATGGTCTGTTGGGGGCCTTACCCACTTACGTGGTGGGAAACCTCATCTTGAAATGTGCTTCCCGCTTAGATGCATTCAGCGGTTATCACTTCCGAACGTAGCTAACCAGCGGTGCCCCTGGCGGGACAACTGGCACACCAGAGGTTCGTCCATCCCGGTCCTCTCGTACTAGGGACAGCTTTTCTCAAGTTTCCTGCGCGCGCGGCGGATAGGGACCGAACTGTCTCACGACGTTCTAAACCCAGCTCGCGTGCCGCTTTAATGGGCGAACAGCCCAACCCTTGGGACCTACTCCGGCCCCAGGATGCGACGAGCCGACATCGAGGTGCCAAACCATCCCGTCGATATGGACTCTTGGGGAAGATCAGCCTGTTATCCCCGGGGTACCTTTTATCCGTTGAGCGACGTCGCTTCCACCTGCCGACGCCGGATCACTAGTTCCGACTTTCGTCCCTGCTCGACATGTCTGTCTCACAGTCAAGCTCCCTTGTGCACTTACACTCGAAACCTGATTGCCAACCAGGCTGAGGGAACCTTTGAGCGCCTCCGTTACATTTTAGGAGGCAACCGCCCCAGTTAAACTACCCATCAGGCACTGTCCCTGATCCAGATCATGGACCTAGGTTAGACATCTAGTACGACCAGAGTGGTATTTCAACGATGACTCCACCCCCACTGGCGTGAAGGTTTCACAGTCTCCCACCTATCCTACACAAGCCGAACCAAACACCAATACCAAACTATAGTAAAGGTCCCGGGGTCTTTCCGTCCTGCCGCGCGTAACGAGCATCTTTACTCGTAGTGCAATTTCGCCGAGTCCATGGTTGAGACAGCGCCCAAGTCGTTACTCCATTCGTGCAGGTCGGAACTTACCCGACAAGGAATTTCGCTACCTTAGGATGGTTATAGTTACCACCGCCGTTTACTGGGGCTTAAATTCTCCGCTTCACCACAAGTGGCTAACAGGTCCTCTTAACCTTCCAGCACCGGGCAGGAGTCAGTCCGTATACATCGTCTTACAACTTCGCACGGACCTGTGTTTTTAGTAAACAGTCGCTTGGGCCTGGTCTCTGCGACCCTCCCCGCGTCCCCCAGCTAGTGGGCTAACGGTTCGGGTCCCCCTTCTCCCGAAGTTACGGGGGCATTTTGCCGAGTTCCTTAACCATGGTTCGCTCGATCGCCTTGGTATTCTCTACCTGATCACCTGAGTCGGTTTGGGGTACGGGCGGCTCGATTCTCGCTAGAGGTTTTTCTCGGCAGCATAGGATCACCCACTTCCCCCATACGGGGTCGGCATCACATCTCAGACTCGTGCTCGAAGCACAGCGACCCGGATTTACCTAAGCCACGTCCTACCTGCTTACCCGTGGACTACCATCGCCACGGTTGGGCTACCTTCCTGCGTCACCCCATCGCTTGACTACTACCGGATCGGATCCCACGCTCCGCCCAAGTGCCTCACCCCGAAGGGATCGGTCGCCTGGGTTTCGGGTGGTTAGCATCACCGGCCTCATCAGGGACGAATCTTCGCCGGTACGGGAATATCAACCCGTTGTCCATCGACTACGCCTGTCGGCCTCGCCTTAGGTCCCGACTTACCCAGGGCAGATTAGCTTGACCCTGGAACCCTTGATCATTCGGCGCACGGGTTTCTCACCCGTGATTCGCTACTCATGCCTGCATTCTCACTCGTGTCGCGTCCACCCCTGGGTCACCCCGGAACTTCACTCGCGACACGACGCTCCCCTACCCATCCACACACCTGAACACCCCCACTACAAGGGCGCTAAGTTACCCACTCAAGGGACGTGCGAATGCCATAGCTTCGGCGGATGACTTGAGCCCCGCTACATTGTCGGCGCGGAATCACTTGACCAGTGAGCTATTACGCACTCTTTCAAGGGTGGCTGCTTCCAAGCCAACCTCCTGGTTGTCACTGCGACTCCACATCCTTTTCCACTTAGTCATCTCTTAGGGGCCTTAGCTGATGGTCTGGGCTGTTTCCCTCTCGACTACGGAGCTTATCCCCCGCAGTCTCACTGCCGCGCTCTCACTTACCGGCATTCGGAGTTTGGTTAACGTCAGTAACCTTGTAGGGCCCATTAGCTATCCAGTGCTCTACCTCCGGCAAGAAACACGCGACGCTGCACCTAAATGCATTTCGGGGAGAACCAGCTATCACGGAGTTTGATTGGCCTTTCACCCCTATCCACAGGTCATCCCCTCAGTTTTCAACCTAAGTGGGTTCGGTCCTCCACGCGGTCTTACCCGCGCTTCAACCTGCCCATGGATAGATCACTCCGCTTCGGGTCTTGATCGCGCTACTCAAACGCCCTATTAGGACTCGCTTTCGCTACGGCTTCCCCACACGGGTTAACCTCGCAACACAACGCAAACTCGCAGGCTCATTCTTCAAAAGGCACGCCATCACCCCCCACCCCTCAAGGAGGCAGCAAAGCTCTGACGGATTGTAGGCGCACGGTTTCAGGTACTATTTCACTCCCCGCCAGGGGTACTTTTCACCTTTCCCTCACGGTACTTGTCCGCTATCGGTCATCAAGAAGTATTTAGGCTTAACGGGTGGTCCCGCCAGATTCACACACCATTTCAGGAGTGGCGTGTTACTTGGGAAAACACTACAGACAGGCTCGCGCTTACACTTACGGGGCTATCACCCTCTACGGCGCCACTTTCCAATGGACTTCAACTTCCTGCGAACTTTCTTACTGTCCTGCACACCGGCAGATGCACACGAATGCTCCCACAACCCCCCAAATGCAACCCCTGCCGGGTATCACACATCTGAGGTTTGGCCTCATCCGATTTCGCTCGCCACTACTCTCGGAATCACTTTTGTTTTCTCTTCCTATGGGTACTGAGATGTTTCACTTCCCCACGTTCCCTCCACACACCCTATACATTCAGGTGCAGGTAACTGGACATAACTCCAGCTGGGTTTCCCCATTCGGACACCCCCGGATCACAGCTCGGTTGCCAACTCCCCAGGGCTTATCGCAGGCTCCAACGTCCTTCATCGGCTCTTGATGCCAAGGCATCCACCATGCGCCCTTTACAGCTTGCCAAACAAACACTCAACAAACACAACAAAAAAACACCCACGCAACCAACACGCAGATGCTCCCCATCATGATCTGAGCAACCAGCAATAAAACACTCTGCAAAGACACACACTACAAAAAACAAACACCCACACAATCACACTGTGCGGGCGATGCTCGCGTCCACTATCCAAGAATCAAACAAACAAGAGACAACCAACCCCAGCAAGACCCTCACGGCCCCACGGCGCCTGATTCCTCAGGGCCCAACAGTGCGCCAGAACAAACCACCCACACCCGCACGACACCACTTTCCACACCACCCACCCCCCACCAACCCAAAGGAAGGAGAGGAACGGGACAGCAGTACTCACAGCGCCGACCAGTGCCGGACAAGCTCTTCATCGATGGATTCCACTAACAAGACACCCTCACCCCACCAGCACAGTTGCCGGCAAGCACGTGGTGTGTCTCCTTAGAAAGGAGGTGATCCAGCCGCACCTTCCGGTACGGCTACCTTGTTACGACTTCGTCCTAATCGCCAGCCCCACCTTCGACCACTCCCTCCGCAAGCGGTTGGGCCATGGGCTTCGGGTGTTGCCGACTTTCATGACGTGACGGGCGGTGTGTACAAGGCCCGGGAACGTATTCACCGCAGCGTTGCTGATCTGCGATTACTAGCGACTCCGACTTCATGGGGTCGAGTTGCAGACCCCAATCCGAACTGAGACCGGCTTTTTGGGATTCGCTCCCCCTCACGGGATCGCAGCCCTTTGTACCGGCCATTGTAGCATGCGTGAAGCCCTGGACATAAGGGGCATGATGACTTGACGTCATCCCCACCTTCCTCCGAGTTGACCCCGGCAGTCTCCTATGAGTCCCCATCACCCCGAAGGGCATGCTGGCAACATAGAACGAGGGTTGCGCTCGTTGCGGGACTTAACCCAACATCTCACGACACGAGCTGACGACAGCCATGCACCACCTGTACACCGACAAAAGGGGCCATATCTCTACAGCTTTCCGGTGTATGTCAAACCCAGGTAAGGTTCTTCGCGTTGCATCGAATTAATCCGCATGCTCCGCCGCTTGTGCGGGCCCCCGTCAATTCCTTTGAGTTTTAGCCTTGCGGCCGTACTCCCCAGGCGGGGCGCTTAATGCGTTAGCTGCGGCACGGAACCCGTGGAATGGATCCCACACCTAGCGCCCAACGTTTACGGTGTGGACTACCAGGGTATCTAATCCTGTTCGCTCCCCACACTTTCGCTCCTCAGCGTCAGGTAATGCCCAGAGAACCGCCTTCGCCACCGGTGTTCCTCCTGATATCTGCGCATTTCACCGCTACACCAGGAATTCCGTTCTCCCCTGCATACCTCTAGTCTGCCCGTATCGAAAGCAAGCACAGAGTTAAGCCCCGTGTTTTCACTCCCGACGCGACAAACCGCCTACGAGCCCTTTACGCCCAATAATTCCGGACAACGCTCGCACCCTACGTATTACCGCGGCTGCTGGCACGTAGTTGGCCGGTGCTTCTTCTCCACCTACCGTCAACCCCACCAAAAAGCAGGACCTTCGTCGGTGATGAAAGAGGTTTACAACCCGAAGGCCGTCATCCCTCACGCGGCGTTGCTGGATCAGGCTTCCGCCCATTGTCCAATATTCCCCACTGCTGCCTCCCGTAGGAGTCTGGGCCGTGTCTCAGTCCCAGTGTGGCCGGTCACCCTCTCAGGCCGGCTACCCGTCGAAGCCTTGGTAGGCCATTACCCCACCAACAAGCTGATAGGCCGCGAGCACATCCCCCACCGAAAAAACTTTCCACACAAACCCATGCGAGTCCATGTCATATCCGGTATTAGACCCCGTTTCCGAGGCTTATCCCAAAGTGGAGGGCAGATTACTCACGTGTTACTCACCCGTTCGCCGCTCGTGTACCCCGAAGGGCCTTACCGCTCGACTTGCATGTGTTAAGCACGCCGCCAGCGTTCGTCCTGAGCCAGGATCAAACTCTCCATAGAAAATTCAAACCCAACAAAAAACGAAACTAGCAATTAAGCCAGAATCATTGAATGCCGAAAAAACAAACCCAACCAACCCCAAAAGGGCTGACAGAGCACAAACTAATTCCATCGACTATCTGACACACTGTTGAGTTCTCAAGAATCACACGCACACCTGCTCGATCCTCGCGGACCGGGCTCGGGGCAACCTGCAGAAACTTACCGGGTTCGCATGCCGGCGTCAACTTGGTTCGTTGGCCGCTGGAGCGATCCTGGCGCCGGGCGCACAGCAACCCACCCTGAAGTGGTCTTGCGACCGGGGTGGGCGCCGCTTGCGCGACATGCAGAAACGTAGCAGCGCCCTACTCGGGGACGCCAATCGGGGTCGCTCGAGGGCTTCTGCGGTACGCCGAGACCGTGGGGTCGCCGGCGATCCAGGACCGCCACGGTCGGTCCGGGGCCAGCCGCAGGCCGACCCGCGGGCCGCGCTCCACGCCCTTCACGGAGTGCTCTGCCGGGGTCAGCGTGACCGGCCCGAGCGTGAGGTCGGTGCCGGCCAGGTCCAGTCGCAGGCCGAGGGCACGGCCCAGACGCCCGGGTCCGCGGGCCAGGTCGCGGTCCGCGGCGCCGGGTCGGCGACCGCGTGCCACCTCGTGCCCGCTGACCACCTCACCGGCCCGCATCAGCACCGCGGCAGCCCTCCCGGGCGGGCCGACCACGACGTTGGCGCACACGTGGATCCCGTAGGAGAGGTAGACGTAGAGGTGGCCGGCCGGACCGAACATCACCTCGTTGCGCGGGGTGGGCCCGCGATGGGCGTGCGACCCCGGGTCGTCGGCGCCGTCGTACGCCTCGACCTCGGTCAACCGCACCGCGACCTCGCCGTGGCGGACCACCGCGCCGAGCAGCCGGGGCGCGACCTCGGTGACGTGGCCGTCGAGCAACGTCGCCAGGTCAGCGCCGGCGGGCACGACCCACCGCGTCGGTGAGCTCCTCGAGCTGCTCGGCGACCCGCACCGGCGCCGTGCCGCCGCGGCCGTCGCGGGAGGCGACCGAGCCCTCGACGGTGAGCACCTCGCGCACCCCGGCGGTCAGCGCCGGGGAGATCTCGACCAGCTGCTCCTCGCTCAGGTCCGCGAGCTCGATCTCGAGCTCTTCGCAGCGGCGTACGCAGGCGCCGGCCACCTCGTGGGCGACCCGGAACGGCACGCCCTCGCGGACCAGCCACTCCGCCACGTCGGTGGCCAGGGAGAACCCCTGGGGGGCGAGCTCGGCCATCCGCTCGGTCCGGAAGGTCAAGGTGGCGACCATGCCGGTGAACGCCGGCAGCAGCACCTCGAGGGTGTCGACGGAGTCGAAGACCGGCTCCTTGTCCTCCTGGAGGTCACGGTTGTAGGCCAGCGGCAGCGCCTTCAGCGTGGCCAGCAGACCGGACAGGTTGCCGATCAGCCGGCCCGCCTTGCCGCGCGCGAGCTCGGCGATGTCGGGGTTCTTCTTCTGCGGCATGATGCTCGACCCCGTCGACCAGGAGTCGTGCAGCGTCACGAAGCCCACCTCGCGGGTCGACCAGAAGATGACCTCTTCCGCCAGACGGCTGACGTCGACGCCCACCTGGGCGCAGACGAAGGCGAACTCGGCCACGAAGTCGCGGGCCGACGTACCGTCGATGGAGTTGGCGCTGGAGCCGGTGAACCCCAGGTCGGCGGCGACCCCCACGGGATCCAGGCCGAGCGACTGCCCGGCCAGCGCGCCCGAGCCGTACGGCGAGTCGGCGGCCACGCGGGCGTCCCAGTCGGCCAGCCGGTCGACGTCGCGCAGGAGCGGCCAGGCGTGGGCCATCAGGTGGTGGGACAGCAGCACCGGCTGGGCGTGCTGGAGGTGGGTGCGCCCGGGCATGACCGCTCCCAGATGGGTGCGGGCCTGCCCGGCCAGGGCCTCGACGAGGTCGAGCAGCTGACCGGTGAGGACCCGGGCGTGGTCGCGCAGGAAGACCTTGAACAGCGTCGCGATCTGGTCGTTGCGGCTGCGCCCGGCGCGGAGCCGACCGCCGACCTCGGCGCCGACCTCCACCAGCAGGAGCCGCTCGAGCGCCCCGTGGACGTCCTCGTCGGAGGGATCGGGGAGCAGGTCGCCGGCCGCGAACCGCTCCCCCAGCACCTGGAGCCCACGCAGCAGCTCGCCGTGGTCGGCGTCGCTGAGCAGCCCGGCCCGGTGCAGCGCCCCCGCGTGGGCGCGCGAGCCCGCGAGGTCGTAGGGCGTGAGCCGCCAGTCGAAGTGCGTGGAGCGGGACAGCTCCTCCAGCTCGGGCGAGGGGCCGCCGGCGAAGCGGCCGCCCCAGAGCTTGCCCGTGTTCGTGGGGTCCTGCTTGCTGGGCTGGTCGCTGGGCTGGTCGCTGGGCTGGTCGCTGGGCTGGTCGCTGGGCTGGTCGCTGGGCTGGTGCGTGGTCACGCTGGTGCTGCTCCTCTCGCCGCGTCGATCGCGGCGCTCATGATCTCAGGCAGGTCGGGGGCGACGAGCCGGCCGTCGGTGGCGACGTCCTGCGGTGTCCACCACCGGGCCTCCATGACGTTGCCGACCTCGCCGGGCTCCAGGTGAGCGAAGCTGATCGTGACCTCGCGCGACAGGTGCAGCGCGAAGAAGGTCGAGTCACCGAGGTAGGCACGACCGTCGTAGGTGAAGGGTCGTCGGTCGCGGTGGAAGGGCCCCACCAGCGCCTCGGCCACGGCCAGGACACCGGTCTCCTCGCGCAGCTCGCGCAGCGCGGCCGCGACGTGGTCCTCCCCCGGGTCCAGGGCACCACCGACCGTGCCCCACCGCAGCTCGCCCGGGCGCCCGGGGTCCTGGTCGAGCAGCAGCAGGCACTCGCCCGCCTCGCTGACCGGGAGCACCCGGGCGGTCGCGCGCAGCACGGGCTCCATCAGTCGGTGCCGAGCTCCATCGCCGCGGCGTCGAGGGCCTCGTCCGAGGTATCCCCGGCCGCCTCGTTGCGCGCGATCCGCTCGGCCCCACCGGCCTCGATGGCCCCGAAGAGCGTGCCGTTCTGCACCAGCACCTGGCCCTCGTCGAGCGGCTGGGCGGCGTACAGCTCGAGCTTGGCCCGTGAGTCGGCGATGTCGAGGTTGCGCATGGTGAGCTGGCCGATGCGGTCCACCGGACCGAAAGCGGCGTTCTCGGTGCGCTCCATCGAGAGCTTGTCGGGGTGGTAGGAGAAGTCGCTGCCGTCGGTGACGAGCACGGTGTAGTCCTCGCCGCGCCGCAGGCGGATGGTGACCTCGCCGGTGACCAGCGAGGCGATCCAGCGTTGGATCGACTCGCGCAGCATCAGCGCCTGCGGGTCGAGCCAGCGGCCCTCGTAGAGCAGCCGCCCCAGGCGACGGCCCTGGCTGTGGTAGGCCTCGATCGTGTCCTCGTTGTGGATGGCGTTGACCAGGCGCTCGTAGGCGATCCAGAGCAGCGCCATGCCGGGCGCCTCGTAGACGCCGCGCGACTTGGCCTCGATGATCCGGTTCTCGATCTGGTCCGACATGCCCAGGCCGTGCCGGCCACCGATCACGTTGGCCTCGTGCACCAGCTCGACCGCGTCGTCGTAGTCGTGGCCGTTGATCGCGACCGGTCGACCGGCCACGAAGCGCACGGTGACGTCCTCGGTCTCGATCTCGACCGCGGGGTCCCAGAACTTCACGCCCATGATCGGCTCGACGACCTCGAGCGAGACGTCGAGGTGCTCCAGGGTCTTGGCCTCGTGGGTGGCGCCCCAGATGTTGGCGTCGGTGGAGTAGGCCTTCTCCTTGGAGTCGCGGTAGGGCAGCCCGTGCTCGGTGAGCCACTGGCTCATCTCGTCGCGACCGCCGAGCTCGTGGACGAAGTCGGCATCCAGCCACGGCTTGTAGATGCGCAGCTCGGGGTTGGCCAGCAGGCCGTAGCGGTAGAACCGCTCGATGTCGTTGCCCTTGAACGTCGACCCGTCGCCCCAGATGTCGACGCCGTCGGCGTGCATGGCCTGGACCAGCATCGTGCCGGTCACGGCCCGGCCGATCGGCGTGGTGTTGAAGTAGGCCCGGCCGCCGGAGCGGATGTGGAACGCACCGCAGGCCAGCGCGGCCAGACCCTCCTCGACCAGCTGCGGCTTGCAGTCGAGGTGGCGCGCGAGCTCGGCGCCGTACTCGCGCGCCCGATCGGGCACGCCGGCGATGTCGGGCTCGTCGTACTGGCCGATGTCGGCGGTGTAGGTGCACGGGATCGCGCCCTTGTCGCGCATCCAGGCGACCGCCACGGACGTGTCGAGACCGCCGGAGAAGGCGATGCCGACCCGCTGGCCGGTGGGGAGACTGGTCAGGACCTTGCTCACGTGGGTTCCTTGGGGTGCTCGGGGGTCTGGGGGTTCGGGGTGGAGGTCTTGCTGGAGGTGGAGCCCTGCTGGGCGAGCTCGAGGAAGCGGCGGACCAGGCCCTGGCCACCGTTGGCGTCACGGCTGATGACCAGCACGGTGTCGTCGCCGCCGATGGTGCCGAGGACGCCGTCGAGGCTGCCCCGGTCGAAGGCGGAGGCGAGGTACTGCGCGGCTCCGGGTGGGGTTCGCAGCACCGCGAGGTTGGCGCTCGCGTCGGCGCTGACCAGGAGCTCGGCGCACAGCCGGGCCAGGCGTTGCATCGAGGCCTCGCTGCCGGCCGGCGCGGCCAGGCGTCGGTCGCCGCCCTCACCGGGCACGGCGTAGACCATGCCGCCCGAGGCCGCGCGCACCTTCAGTGCGTCGAGCTCGACGAGGTCGCGCGACAACGTGGCCTGGGTGACCTTGAGCCCACCCTCGGCGAGCAGGTCGGCCAGCTCGGTCTGGGAGTGGACCTCCCGGCTGGAGACCAGCTCGATGATCAGCTGGTGGCGAGCGGTCTTGGTGACCGGCCGGACGGCGGCCTCGTTCACGACGCGGCCCCGAGCAGGAAGGCCAGCACGGCCTTCTGGACGTGGCGCCTGTTCTCGGCCTCGTCCCAGACCACGCTCTGCGGGCCCTCGAGCACCTCGGCGTCGATCTCGGCTCCGCGGTAGGCCGGCAGGCAGTGCAGGACCAGCGCGTCGGGACGGGCCCGGCCGACCATCTCGGTCGTCAGCGAGAAGGGCGCGAAGACCTCACGGCGCGCGTCGGCCTCGTCCTCCTTGCCCATGGAGATCCAGGTGTCGGTGACCAGCACGTGGGCGTCGTCGACGGCTGCGCGGGGGTCGCCGTCCGCCCGGGCCGAGCCGCCCGTGGTGGCCGCGATCTCGGCGGCCCGCGCCACGACCCCGTCGTCGGGCAGGTAGCCCTCGGGGCTGCTGACGACCACGTGCATGCCGGCGGTGGCGCCGGCCAGCAGCCACGAGCTGCCCATGTTGCTCGCGCCGTCGCCGAGGAACGCGACCCGCAACCCGGCCAGGGTGCCGCGGTGCTCGCGCACGGTCTGGAGGTCGGCGAGCAGCTGGCAGGGGTGGAAGTCGTCGGTGAGCGCGTTGACGACGGGCACGCCGGCGTACGCCGCCATCTCCTCGAGCTTGCGCTGCTCGTAGGTGCGCCAGACGACCGCGGCGGCCTGGCGACCGAGCACCCGCGCCACGTCGGCGACCGGCTCGCGGACCCCGATCCCGGCGAGGTGGCCGTCGACGAGCATCGCGTGGCCCCCGAGCTCGGCCACGCCGGCGGCGAAGCTGGCCTGGGTGCGCAGCGTCGGCTTGTCGAAGATCATCGCGACCGTCTGCGGTCCCTCGAGCGGGCGCGCCTCGAAGGGTGAGCGCTTCATCCGGTCGGCCAGGTCGAGGACCTGGGTCTGCTCGGCGGGGCTCAGGTCGTCGTCGCGCAGCAGGTGCCTCACGGCGCACCCGCCGGGGAGGCCACGCCGGCGGCGTCGAGGATCGCGGGCCACGCCGCGAGCAGGCCGTCGACGTCGGCGTCGGTGACCACGAGCGGAGGCGCGAGACGGATCCGGTCGGGACCCGTGGCGTTGATGATCCAGCCGGCGTCCTGGGCGGCGGCCACCACCTGGGGCGCCTTCTCCTCGCTCAGCGTGAGCCCCACCAGCACGCCGACACCGCGGACCTCGACGACGCGCGGGTCCTCGGCCAGCGCGGTGCGCAGCCGCTCCCCCACGTCGGTCGCGCGCTGGAGCAGCCCCTCGGACTCGATGGTCTCGATCACGGCCAGGGCCGCGGAGCACGAGAGCGGGTTGCCGCCGAACGTCGTGCCGTGGTTGCCGGGCGCGAACAGCGTGGCCGCGCGACCGAAGCCGACGCAGGCGCCGATCGGGAGCCCGCCGCCGAGCCCCTTGGCCAGCGTGACGATGTCGGGGGTGACCCGCGAGGGGTGGCTGCCGAGCCAGGACCCGGTGCGACCCATGCCGGTCTGCACCTCGTCGAACCACAGCAGCGCGCCGTGCCGCTCGGTGATCTCGCGGGCCGCGACCAGGAAGTCGGTGGAGGCGACGTTGACGCCGGCCTCGCCCTGGAGCGGCTCGATGACCACGGCCGCCGTCTCCTCGGTGACCGCCGCGGCCAGGGCGTCGGCGTCGCCGAACGGCACCCACGTGACGTGGCCGGGAAGCGGCTCGAACGGCGCGCGGTAGGCCTCCTTGGAGGTCAGCGCGAGGCTGCCCATGGTGCGCCCGTGGAAGGCGTCCTCCATGGCGACGACGTGGGTCCGGCCGGTGAGCCGGGTGATCTTCAGGGCCGCCTCGTTGGCCTCGGCGCCGGAGTTGCAGAAGAAGACGCGACCCTCGACGTCAGGGGCGTCCGGGGCGGCGCCGGGCACGGCGAGCACCCCGAGCAGCCGCTCGGCCAGCTCGACCTGCAGCGGCGTGGTGAAGAAGTTGGAGACGTGGCCGAGCGTGCGGACCTGGCCCGAGACCGCCGCGACCAGCGCCGGGTGTCCGTGGCCGAGGGTGTTGACGGCGATGCCGCCGAGGAAGTCGACGTACTCACGACCCTCGGCGTCCCACACGTGGGCACCCGCGCCGCGCACCAGCGTCAGCCGGGGCGGGCCGAAGGTGTTCATCACGGAGGCGGCGTAGCGCTCGCCCCAGGCGTCGTCGCTCACTGGGTGTCCCTGGCCTTCCGGGTCTTGGTCTCGACCCCGGGCAGCACCTGGGTGCCGACGCCCTCGTCGGTGAAGAGCTCGAGGATCACCGCGTGCGGCTCGCGGCCGTCGACGACGGTGGCGCGGGGCACCCCGCCCTGGACCGCCTGCAGGCAGGCGCCCATCTTGGGGATCATGCCGCTGGCCAGGCCGGGGAGGATGCGTTCCAGCTCCTCGGGGTTGATCTCTCCGATGACCTCCTCCGGGTCCGGCCAGTCGAGGTAGAGCCCCTCGACGTCGGTGAGGACCAGGAGCTTCTCGGCACCCAGAGCCACCGCGAGCGAGGCGGCCGCCAGGTCGGCGTTGACGTTGTGCACCAGGCCGTCGACGTCGGGCGCGACGCTGGAGACGACCGGGACCCGGCCGGCCTGGATGATGTCGAGCACCGCCTCCGGACGGACCCGCGAGACCTCGCCCACCAGGCCGAGGTCGACCTCCTCGCCGTCGACGATCGTGTTGGTCTGCTCGGCGGTGAAGAGGCCGGCGTCCTCGCCGGAGAGACCGACGGCCAGCGGGCCGTGCTCGTTGATCAGCCCGACCAGCTCGCGCTGCACCTGGCCGACCAGCACCATGCGCACGACGTCCATCGCCTCGGGGGTGGTGACGCGCAGGCCGCCCTTGAACTCCGAGGCGATGCCGAGGCGGTCGAGCATCGCGGAGATCTGCGGCCCGCCGCCGTGCACCACGACCGGCCGGAAGCCGGCGAAGCGCAGGAAGGCGATGTCCTCGGCGAAGGCGCGCTTGAGCGTGTCGTCGGTCATCGCGTTGCCGCCGTACTTCACCACGACGATCTTCTGGTGGTAGCGCTTGAGCCAGGGCAGGGCCGCCGCGAGGGTGCGGGCCTTGGCCTGGTCGGGCTTGCTCGTGTCGACGGGGCCGGTCGTGGAGTCGTTCATGCGCAGGTCGTCGTCCCTCTCAGGAGGAGTAGGCACTGTTCTCGTGGACGTAGGCGTGGGTGAGGTCGTTGGTCCAGACCGTGGCGCGGTCGCTGCCGGCCTTGAGGTCGATGGTCACGCTGACCTCGCGGGGCTCGAGGTCGACCAGGGTCGGGTCCTCGGCCGGGGTGGAGGCCCGGCAGACCCAGACGCCGTTCATGGCGACGTCGAGGTCGGCGGGGTCGAACGCGGCGTCGGTGGTGCCGAGGCTGGCCAGGACGCGGCCCCAGTTGGGGTCCTTGCCGAAGACCGCGGCCTTGAAGAGGTTGCTGCGGGCCACGCTGCGCCCGACCTCGACGGCGTCGTCCTCGCTGGCGGCGTTGAGCACCGTGATCGCGATCTCGTGGTCGGCGCCCTCGGCGTCCTTGAGCAGCTGCATGGCCAGGTCGGTGCAGGCCTGGGTGAGCGCCGCGGTGAAGTCGGGCAACGACGGGGTGATGCCGCTGGCGCCGCTGGCCATCACGGTCACCGTGTCGTTGGTCGACATGCAGCCGTCGGAGTCGAGCCGGTCGAAGCTGAGCCGGGTCGCCGCGCGCAGCGCCTGGTCGAGCTCGGCGGCCGGGACCACGGCGTCGGTGGTGAGCACCACCAGCATCGTGGCCAGCTGGGGGGCGAGCATGCCCGCGCCCTTGGCCATCCCGCCGATGCTCCAGCCGGCGCCCTCGACGACCACCTGCTTGCTCACCGAGTCGGTGGTCATGATCGCCTCGGCGGCGAGCGGTCCGCCGTCGTCGGCCAGGGCGGCGTACGCCGCGTCGACCCCGGCGAGGACGGTCTGGCGGTCGTTGGTGAGGCCGATGAGCCCGGTCGAGCAGACCACGACGTCGCCGGCGCCGATGCCGAGGTGTCCTGCGACCTGCTCGGCGACGGCGTGCGTGGTCTGGAAGCCCTCGGGGCCGGTGTAGCAGTTGGCGCCACCGGAGTTGAGGACGACGGCACGGACGACGCCGTCCTTGACCACCTCCTGGCTCCAGAGGATGGGGTTGGCCTTGCAGCGGTTGGCGGTGAAGACGCTGGCCGAGTCGTGGGTCGGGCCGTCGTTGACCACGAGCGCGACGTCCTTGGCGCCCGTGGACTTCAGCCCGGCGGGCACGCCGGCGGCGCGGAACCCGGCGGGGGTGGTGACGGTCATCGAGAGCTCTTTCCGGACGGCGGGGCGGGGACGGCGGCAGTGACCTCGTGGCCCTCTCGTCGCCAGGCCTCGGCGGCACGCTCCGCGTCGTCGACGCGGACCAGGAGCCAGTCGGTGTCGTAGGTCGAGATCGTGAAGACGCTGATCTCCTCCGCCGCGAGCGGCACGAGCAGCGCCACCAGGACGCCGGTCAGCCCGAAGTCCAGCGGACCCTGCACGGCGAAGGCGGTGAACGGGCCGTGCGACCTCGCTCGCGCCGGGACGTCGTGGGCCGCGCAGACCAGCGAGGTCTCGGCGGCGGTCGCGGTGATCGAGAAGAGCGAGGCCGCTCCGGCCCAGGCGGGGATCTCCGAGCCGGGACCGAGCCGGACCACGGCGAGGTGCTCGGGGTGCTGGTCGAGGGCGTACGTCGGCGCCTCGGTCTGGCCGTCCTCGGGGGCGGTCACGGGGCGAGCCCGACGCTGGTCAGGCCGAGGCCCTCGTCGAGGCCGAGCGCGAGGTTCATGCACTGCACGGCCGCGCCGCCGGTGCCCTTGGCGAGGTTGTCGACCGCCCCGACCGCGACCAGGCGGCGGGCGTGCTCGTCGACGGTCACCTGGACGTGGACGGCGTTGGAGCCGAGCACGGACTGGGTCTGTGGCCACTGCCCGGGCGGCAGCAGGTGGATGAACGGCTCGTCGGCGTAGGCCTTGGCGTAGGTCTCGTAGGCCTCCTCGGCGCTCACGTCGCGAGCGAGGGGCGCCGAGCAGGTGGCCAGGATGCCGCGCGACATCGGGACGAGCAGCGGGGTGAAGCTCACGCTGACCTCGGTGCCGACCAGGCCTGAGAGGTTCTGGGTGATCTCGGGGGTGTGCCGGTGTCCACCGCCGACGCCGTACGCGCTGGCGTTGCCCATCACCTCGCTGCCGAGCAGGTGGGTCTTGGCCGACTTCCCGGCGCCGCTGGTGCCGGAGGCGGCCACGACGACGACGTCGGGCTCGACCAGCGCGGCGGCGATCGCCGGGGCGAGGGTGAGCGTGGAGACGGTCGGGTAGCAGCCGGGCACCGCGATCCGGGTGGCTCCGCGCAGCCGGTCTCGCTGGCCGGGCAGCTCGGGGAGTCCGTAGGGCCAGGTGCCGGCGTGGGTGCCGCCGTAGAAGCGCTCCCACTCCCCCGCGTCGGCGAGCCGGAAGTCGGCCCCGCAGTCGATGACCACGACCCCGTCGGGCAGCTGGGCCGCGATCTCGCCGGACTGGCCGTGCGGCAGCCCGAGGAAGACCACGTCGTGACCGGCGAGGACGTCGAGCTCGGTGGGTTCGAGCACCCGGTCGGCCAGGGGAACGAGGTGCGGCTGGAGCGCGCCCAGGGGCTGTCCGGCGTTGCTGGCGCCGGTGAGCGCGCCGATCTCCACCTCGGGGTGGCCGAGCAGGAGGCGGAGCACCTCGCCGCCGGCGTACCCGCTCGCTCCGGCGACCGCGACACGTGTCTTCGTCATGTGCATGACCATACATCACCCTGCATGGTCATGTAGAACCGATGGTGGCTGGATGGCCGGATACCCGGGTGCCGGTGTCGGTGCCACGATCTACCGTGGCCCGATGCTGTCCATCCTCTCGGACGTCGCTCCCGCCGACCACCTCCGTCACCTCCGCACCGAGTCCGCCCGCTTCCGCTCGGTGCTCGCCGGCGCCGACCCCGATGCCCGGGTGCCTCACTGCCCCGACTGGTCGGCCGCCGACCTGCTGTGGCACCTGGCCGAGGTCCAGGGTTTCTGGGCGCAGGTCGTGACCACGCGTCCCACGACGCCCCACGAGGAGGCACGGGTCCCGCGCCCCGAGGCGTACGCCGATCTGCTCGCAGCCTTCGACGCCAACCACGCCGCGCTGGTCACCGCGCTGGAAGCGGCCGACCCGACGGAGGCGGCCTGGACCTGGTCGAGCGAGCAGACGGTGGGGTTCACCTACCGGCGCCAGGCCCACGAGGCACTGGTCCACCGGGTCGACGCGGAACAGGCGGTCGGGGCGGCCCTCGCCCCGATCGACGTCGCGCTCGCCGCCGACGGCGCGCTCGAGGTGCTCGACATCATGTTCGGCGGCACCCCGCCGTGGGGCGCGTTCACCCCCTCGGCGAGCCACGTGCAGATCGACCTCACCGACGCCGGGTCGGTCTGGGTGCAGCTCGGCCGCTTCACCGGCACCGACCCCGAGGGCACCGTGCGCGACGAGGACGACATCTCCGTGGTCCCCGACCCGGGCGTCGAGCCCGACGTCACCGTCACCGGCTCCGCCGAGGCGGTCGACCTGTGGCTGTGGCACCGCGGCGACGACGCCGCGATCAGCGTCGTCGGTGACCGAGCGGTCTACGACCTCTTCCGAACCTGCGTCGACCACCCGCTCGACTGAGGGCTCGGCTCCGATGACGCTCTCGTTCCCCTCGCCGACCGATCCTGAGGACGACCCGCGCGAGGTGCTGCTGGGCTACCTCGCCTACTTCCGCTCGGTGCTGGTCGAGAAGCTCTCCGGTCTCGCCGAGCCCGAGCTGCGCGGCAGCCGGCTGCCGTCGGGCTGGTCGCCGCTGGAGCTGCTCCAGCACCTCACCCACGTCGAGCGGCGCTGGCTGGAGTGGGGCTTCGAGGGCCGGGACGTCGGGGACCCGTGGGCCGACCATCGCGACGGACGCTGGTCGGTCGACCGCTCCACGACCCTCGATGACCTGGTCGAGAGGCTGGCGGCGCAGGCGACGTGCTCGGAGGCCGTCGTCCGCAGCCACGACCTGGGCGACGTCGGCGCGCCGGGCCCGCGCTGGGACGGCGCTCCCCCGGCCGAGCTCGGCCGGGTGCTGCTGCACCTGCTCCAGGAGTACGCCCGCCACGTCGGGCACCTCGACGTCGTGCGCGAGCTCCTCGACGGCGCGGTGGGCGAATAGCCCCTCGTCTCCGCCGGACACACCCTTTCCTGGACTTACGTACGCGTCCGTAAGCCCCGAAAGACCCTCGCCCGCGGGCCCGGACTGTCGTGCGGCCTCCGTACGACCGGTCGGGGGCGCAGAAGCGCAGGGCGAATCGGCCGGGTGCTGCACCTGCTCCAGGAGTACGCCCGCCACGTCGGGCACCTCGACGTCGTGCGCGAGCTCATCGACGGCGCGGCGGGCGAATAACCCCTCGCCTCCGCCGGACACACCCTCTCCTGGACTTACGTACGCGTCCGTAAGCCCCGGAGAGACCCTCGCCCGCGGGCCCGACCGTCGCGCGCGGCCCCCGCACGACCGGTCGGGGGCGCGGAAGCGCAGGGCGAATCGGCCGGGTGCTGCACCTGCTCCAGGAGTACGCCCGCCACGTCGGGCACCTCGACGTCGTGCGCGAGCTCATCGACGGCGCGGCGGGCGAATTACCCCTCGCCTCCGCCCAGACACACCCTCTCCTGAACTTACGTACGCGTCCGTAAGCCCCGAAAGACCCTCGCCCGCGGGCCCGACCGTCGCGCGCGGCCCCCGCACGACCGGTCAGGGGCGCGGAAGCGCAGGGCGAATCGGCCGGGCTGCTGCACCTGCTCAGGAGTCCGCCCGCCACGTCGGGCACCTCGACGTCGTGCGCGAGCTCATCGACGGCGCGGCGGGCGAATAACCCCCCGCCTCCGCCGGACACACCCTCTCCTGGACTTACGTACGCGTCCGTAAGCCCCGAAAGACCCTCGCCCGCGGGCCCGACCGTCGCGCGGCCTCCGCACGACCGGTCAGGGGCGCGGAAGCGCAGGGCGAATCGGCCGGGTGCTGCACCTGCTCCAGGAGTAGCCCGCCACGTCAGGCACCTCGACGTCGTGCGCGAGCTCCTCGACGGCGCGGCGGGCGAACAACCCCTCGCCTCCGCCCGGACACACCCTCTCCTGGACTTACGTACGCGTCCGTAAGCCCCGGAGAGACCCTCGCCCGCGGGCCCGACCGTCGCGCGCGGCCCCCGCACGACCGGTCAGGGGCGCGGAAGCGCAGGGCGAATCGGCCGGGTGCTGCACCTGCTCCAGGAGTACGCCCGCCACGTCAGGCACCTCGACGTCGTGCGCGAGCTCATCGACGGCGCGGCGGGCGAATAACCCCCCGCCTCCGCCCCACCCTCTTGGACTTACGACCTCCGTACCCGGAGAGACCCTCGCCCGCGGGCCCGACC
The DNA here is from genome assembly GCA_963845645.1 of uncultured Actinomycetota bacterium. Lineage (GTDB taxonomy): Bacteria > Actinomycetota > Actinomycetes > Propionibacteriales > Nocardioidaceae > Nocardioides. The sequence continues at coordinate 192,232 of CAWJSY010000005.1, read as the reverse complement.
GTCGCGCGCGGCCCCCGCACGACCGGTCGGGGGCGCGAAAGCGCAGGGCGAATCGGCCGGTGCTGCACCTGCTCCAGGAGTACGCCCGCCACGTCGGGCACCTCGACGTCGTGCGCGAGCTCATCGACGGCGCGGCGGGCGAATAACCCCCCGCCTCCGCCGGACACACCCTCTCCTGGACTTACGTACGCGTCCGTAAGCCCCGGAGAGACCCTCGCCCGCGGGCCCGACCGTCGCGCGCGGCCCCCGCACGACCGGTCGGGGGCGCGGAAGCGCAGGGCGAATCGGCCGGGTGCTGCACCTGCTCCAGGAGTACGCCCGCCACGTCGGGCACCTCGACGTCGTGCGCGAGCTCCTCGACGGCGCGGTGGGCGAATAACCCCTCGCCTCCGCCGGACACACCCTCCCCAGGACTTACGCACGTGTCCGTAAGCCCGAAAAGACCCTCGCCCGCGGGCCCGACCGCCGCACGGCCTCCGCACGGCCTCCGCACGACCGGCCGCACAGGCCGGCCTCAGCTGCGCTGGACCGCCCCGACCCGCTCGGCCGCCGAGGCCACGGCGGCGTCCCGGGCTGCTCCGGTCTCGTCCTCGGTCAGCGTCCGGTCGGGGGCGCGGAAGCGCAGGGCGAAAGCGAGGGACTTCTTGCCCTCGCCGACCTGCGCTCCGGTGAAGACGTCGAAGAGCCGGATCGACTCGAGCAGGTCGCCGGCGCCCGCGCGCAGCGCGGTCTCGACGTCGGCGGCCGGCACGGCGTCGTCGACGACCAGGGCGACGTCCTCCTTGGCCAGCGGGAAGTCCGAGAACGAGGGCGCCCGCACGTCGTCGGGGGCCAGCGCGAGCAACCGGTCGAGGTCGACCTCGGCGGCGACGGTGCGCGTCGGGACGCCGAAGGCCTGGCACACCGTGGGGTGCAGCTCGCCGGCGTGGCCGAGCACGACGTCACCGGCGCGGACCTCGGCACAGCGGCCGGGGTGCCAGGGCGCCCGCGCGGCCGGGACGACAGCGACCTCGACGCCGAGCGTCTCGGCAGTCGCCCGCACGGCGTCGACGGCGTCGGCCCAGGTGACGGTCCGACCGGGACCCCACCAGCCGTCGGCCTCGTGCTCGCCGGAGCCCACCAGCGCGAGGTGGAGCGGCTGGCGCGGCAGCGCGCGGTCGAGGTCGTCGAGCTCGGCCGGGGTCGGGCGCCGATCGACGCCGTAGACCGGCGCGGGCCCGCCGTCGTGAGGGAGGGTCACCGTGGCCGACTCGAAGAGCGTCGCGCTGGTCGCGCCGCGACCGGCGTTGCGGGCCAGTGCCTTGAGCAGCCCCGGCAGCAGCGTGGTCGTCATCGACGGCTCCTGCGCCGAGAGCGGGTTCGCCAACCGCAGCGTCCGTCGCCGGTCGTCGTCCGCAGGGAGGCCCAGCCGGTCGAGCTCGGCCTCGCCGACGAACGGGAAGCTCACGACCTCGACGTAGCCGGCGCCGGCCAGCGTGCGGCCCACGCGGCGGCGCAGGGTCTGGGCCCGGGTCAGTCCGCGCCCCGAGGGCGGGGTGGGCAGCACCGACGGCACCCGGTCGTAGCCGACCAGCCGCGCCACCTCCTCGACCAGGTCGTAGGGGTCGGTCAGGTCGGGGCGCCACGGCGGCGGGGTCGCGGCGACACGAGCCCCGTCGACCTCGAGCTCGCAGCCGACCGCCTCGAGGTGCGTCAGCGTGGTGGCGTCGTCGATCTCCATGCCGGTCACCCGTGCGGGCAGGTCGACCGCCATCTCGATCGGGGACCGCGAGGGCGGGGTGCCGACCACGGTCACGCCCGGCTCGGCCGTCCCGCCGCCGTACGTCGTCAGCAGCTCGACCACGCGGTCGGCCGCGGCCTCGCACATCGTCGGGTCGGCACCGCGCTCGTTGCGCTTGCCGGCCTCGGAGGTGATCTTGTGGCGTCGGCCGGTGCGGAACATGGCGACCGCGTCCCAGTGCGCCGACTCCACGAGCACGCGCGAGGTGGTCGCGGACATCTCGGTGGCCTCGCCCCCCATCACGCCGCCGAGCCCGATCAGGCCGGAGCCGTCGGTGACGACGAGGTCCTCGGGCGAGAGCACGCGGGCGGTGCCGTCGAGGGTGGTCAGCCGCTCACCCGCAGCCGCGCGGCGCACCCCGATGGCCCCGGTGAGCTTGTCGGCGTCGTAACCGTGGATCGGGCGACCGGTCTCGAGCATCACGTAGTTGGTGATGTCGACGGCCAGCGAGATGGGTCGCATCCCGGCCAGCTGGATCCGCTGGACCATCCAGTCGGGGGTGGGCGCCGAGGGGTCGAAGCCGGAGACGGTGCGGGCCACGAACACCGGGCAGCCGACCGGGTCGTCGACCACCACGGGGTAGCCGGCGTCGTCGGCGGGCGGCACGGCCCGGTCGACCGGGTCGCGGAACGCGACGCCGTACGACATCGCCGCCTCGCGGGCGACGCCGCGCAGCGACAGCGCGTAGGCGCGGTCGGGGTTGATCTCGAACTCGATGGTCTCCTCGCGCAGCCCGAGCACGTCGCGCGCGTCGGTTCCGGGCTCACCGGCATCGGCGGGCAGCACGATGATGCCGTCGTGGTCGTCACCGAGCCCGAGCTCGCGGGAGGAGCAGATCATACCGGCCGAGACGTGGCCGTAGGTCTTGCGCGCGGAGATGGCGAAGTCGCCGGGCAGCACGCCCCCGGGCAGGATCACCACGACCAGGTCGCCGACGGCGAAGTTGTGCGCACCGCAGACGATGCCCTGGGGCTCGCCGGTGCCGTTGGCGTCAGCGACGTCGACGGTGCACCAGTTGATCGTCTTGCCGTTCTTCTGCGGCTCGGGCTCCAACGTGAGCACCCGGCCGATCACCAGCGGACCGCGGATCGCGTCGCCGGGGCGGTGGAGCGCCTCGAGCTTGAGCCCGAGAGCGGTCAGCCGGGCGGCGAGGTCCTCGGTGGTCGCGTCGGCCGGCAGGGCGGCGTACTCGCGGATCCAGGAGACGGGGGCGCGCATGTCAGAGCTCCGTTCCGAAGGCCGAGCTGAACCGGACGTCGCCCTCGAAGAAGTCGCGCAGGCTCTCGGCGCCGCTGTGGAACATGAAGGCCCGGTCGATCCCCATGCCGAACGCGAAGCCGGTGTAGACCTCGGGGTCGACCCCGCAGGCAGTGAGCACCCGGGGGTTGACCACCCCGCAGCCGCCCCACTCGATCCAGCCCTCGCCCTTGCAGGTGCGGCAGGTCTCGACCGCCGGCTGCTGGCCGCGGCAGACGAAGCAGACCAGGTCGACCTCGGCGGAGGGCTCGGTGAAGGGGAAGTACGACGGGCGGAAGCGGGTGGTGATGCCGGCCCCGAAGAGCTGGGTGGCGAAGTGGTCGAGCGTGCCCTTGAGGTGAGCCATGGTGATGCCGCGGTCGACGACGAGCCCCTCGACCTGGTGGAACATCGGGCTGTGGGTGGCGTCGTACTCGTCGGTGCGGAAGACCCGCCCCGGGCAGATCACGTAGATCGGGGGCTCGCGGGTCAGCATCGTGCGGGCCTGCACCGGTGAGGTGTGGGTGCGCAGCACGACGTGGTGGTCGGCCGGCTCGGTCCAGAACGTGTCCTGCATCGTGCGCGCCGGGTGGTCGGGGCCGAGGTTGAGCGCGTCGAAGTTCAGCCACTCCGCCTCGACGACGGGGCCCTCGGCGACCTCCCAGCCCATCGCGACGAAGAGGTCGGCGATGTGGTCGGACATCAAGGTGATCGGATGGCGGGCGCCGCGACGTACGCGGGTGGTGGGCAGCGTGACGTCGACGGTCTCCTCGACCAGCATCCGCTCCTCGTGCTCGACCTCGAGCACGGCCTGCCGGGCGGCCAGGGCCTGGTTGACGGCGCCGCGCGCCTGACCGATCCGCTGGCCGGCCTCCTTGCGGGCCTGGGGCGGCAGGGCGCCGATCTCGCGGTTGGCCAGGGCCAGCCGCGACCGGTCGCCGGTGTGGGCGATCCGGACCTGCTTGAGCGCCTCGAGGTCGGCCGCCTCGGCGATGGCCGCCAGCGCCGCGTCACGAGCGGACGCGACTTCCTCGGGCTTCAAGTCGGTGACCTCCACGGGGTCGTAGTCGCTGTTGGGTCCGGACACGGGAGCCAAGTCTAGGAACGCCGGCCGCCGCCGCGCGACGGGGTTGCCCGCTCAGTCGTCGAGCGACTCCCCGAGGGGCCAGCGGACCTCGATGCAGGCGCCGCCTCCCGGGGCGTCACCGATGTCGACGCGGCCACCGTGGGCCCGGGTCAGACCGCCGACGATGTAGAGGCCCAGCCCCGACCCGCCCGTCGCCCCGCCCTTCCAGAACTTGGTGAAGACGCGGCGACGCAGCTCGACCGGGATGCCCTCGCCCTCGTCGGTGACCACGATCGAGATCGCCGGACCCTCGTGGCTCATGCCGTCGTCCGCCCGGCGCAGCCGCACCACCACGCAGCCCTCACCGTGCCGCACGGCGTTCTCGACCAGGTTGGTCACCACCTGGACCAGCTTGTCGGGGTCGGCCATCAGCTCGGGCAGGCCGCTCTCGATCTCGAGCTCGATCGGGCGCGCGACCCCGGCCGCGACGGAGTCGACCACCCGTCGCACCAGGACCTCGGCGTCGCACGGCCGCGGGTAGAGCTGGAGCCGACCGGTGTCGATCCGGGCGACGTCGAGCAGCTCGGCGATGAGTCGGCTCAACCGGTCGGAGTCGACGCTGACGGTGTGCAGCATCAGCTTCTTCTGGTCGTCGTTGAGCTTGTCCCACCGGTTGAGCAGCGCCTGGACGAACCCCTTCACCCCGGTCAGCGGCGAGCGCAGCTCGTGGGCCACGGTGGCCACCAGGTCGGAGCGCTCGCGGTCGAGCCGGGCCCGGCCACGACCGGAGCGCAACGTCACGGCCAGGCCCGAGACCGGCGTACCACGCCCCTCGCGCAGCACCCGCGCCGCCACCAGCACCTCGGTGCCGTCGGGCTGGAGCCAGGACTGCTCGGGGATGCCGCTGCGGGTGGACAGCCCGTGGTACGGCGCGTTGGCGGTGCACCAGTCCTGGCCGTCCTGGTCCTGGAGGGTCAGCACCTCGCTCACCGGTCGCCCGACGCTCGCGACCGGGTCGGCGCCCAGCATCTGGGCCGCCAGCGCCGAGACGAGCGTGACGCGCTGCTGCGCGTCGGCGAGGACCACCCCGTCGGGCAGGACGTCGACGAGCGACTGGGCGGCGGCGACAGGGTCTGGCACGCGGGTCAGCGTAGACGCCCGCGTCGTCACGAGTCGGTAACGAACGCCCGGAGGGCCCCACCACCTGCGACCACCAGGCGTCACCCTGAGCACAGCCGTTCTCAGGAGGCCCGTTGTCCACAACCACTCGCAGGCTCGTCACCGCCGTGGTGGCTTCCGCCGTCGCGCTCGCGGTCCCCGCCGCACTGCTCACGTCCGTCGGCGGGACTGCGGTCGGCGCCGCCGGGCTGGCCCCCGCCGACTACCGCTTCCTGAAGGCCCAGGTCTTCCGGATGCCCGGCACCGGCGAGGTCGCGGTCGGGATGCCCGACCCGCGCACGGTGAAGGTCCAGCACCGCCTGGACGGCGAGCCCGCCTGGTCCGAGAGCACGGTGCTCTTCCGCGAGCGCTCGATCACCTGCGGTCGGATCGAGGGCCGCGCGTCGACCGGCGGGGTCGCGCTGACCCTGGAGTGCGACACCCCGTACTACGAGGACCAGGCGCCGGCGCGCAGCCGGGCCGCGGTGACGCAGGACCTGACGAGCTGGGCGTTGTCCGAGCTGCCCGGAGAGGCCTACCGGACCCCTGGCATCTCCCCCAGCGGCGAGCACGCCGCCTGGCTGGCCGGAGGGATCGGCAGCTTCGTGTCCTGGAGCGCCGGGTCAGGCTTCTCCGGCCTCCGCAGGACCTCCTACGACTCCGACGGGAGCGACAACGCGACGGTCGTCGCCGACGACGGCACCGTCACCGTCGCGGGTGGGGAGGGCCGGGGCGGCCGGTGCGTGCTCGGGCTCCACGCGGTGAGCCCGACCGGGCAGGAGGGCATCCAGTACGTCGACTTCGCCCCCGGGCAGCCCACCGGCTGCACCGAGCTGTCCGTCGAGGGCGTCTCGAGCACCCGGATCACCAACAGCCGGTACGCCGGCCGGCAGGGCCGCTGGGTCGTCGGCCGGCCCGGCGAGGCCTCGCCGTGGGTGCTGCTCGCCCGCGCCCCCGAGCAGGCACCGGGCCGGGAGAAGTACCGCCGCTCGGTCCAGCGCGCCATGGACACCGTGTTCAGCGACGTACCCGGCCAGCCGCTGCTCTCGGTGGGCAGCCCCGACCGGCGCCGCGTCGAGGTGCAGGCCTACGACGAGCAGGCCCAGCGCTGGGGTCCGGCCCGCGTGGTCTACGACCACGGCTTCCCGGGCTGCGCCTGGGACGAGGAGGCGGGGGCGCGCAGTCTCCGCGTCCACTCGCTGCTGATGCACTGCTACCCGAAGCGTCGAGCGAGCGGCGACTACCCCGCCCGAGGTCGGGGCTACGCGATCCGGCCGGCGCGCGCCCAGCGGGTGCTGCTCAGCCCCGATGGCCGGCGGTGGCGCACCGTCTCCGTGGGCGCCCGCCCGGTGACGCCGTCGCTGGACCGCCGCCAGGTCGCCGCCCCGGGCTTCCCCGGCACCACGATCGTCTCGCCCAGCGGCTTCGTGCGGCTCCGGGCCAAGGCCGCCGGACGGTGCGAGGTCGTCCTGCCCGTCGGCCCTGACTCCGTGGTGCGCCTCGACGCGACCCGTGGCTCCCGCGGTTTCCCCAGCAGGCTCCAGCGCTGGACGGGCTCGGGCTGGCGTGCGGTGCAGCGGCTGGACGGCTTCGGCCCCGGCCGGTGTCGATCGATCGAGACGCTGGCGTACGGCGGCCCGGGCCGCTTCTTCCTCCGCACGACGGTGGGAGCCAAGAGCGTGCGCATCGAGCGCACCGCCGACGGTTACCGCGTACGGCTGACCCGGGGCGTGTAGCCGGTCCCGGGGGCGGGCGTTTTCAGTGCAATTGCTCGGTTGGGGCCCTCCGCGCGGCCGAAACGGGGGCCACGCGCCAGCAATTGCACTGCAGACGCCCCCGACAGGAACGTGCTGGGCGGGGGCCCGGGGTCAGGCGGGCGGGACGCGGTGGGCGCGGGCGGAGGCGTAGAGGCAGAGCGCGGCGGCGGTGGCGAGGTTGAGGCTCTCGGCGCGGCCGTGGATCGGGATCCGGACCCGGTGGTCGGCGAGGTCGGCGACCTCGGGCGGCAGGCCCCAGGCCTCGTTGCCGAACAGCCACGCGGTCGGGCGGCCCAGCAGGGCCTCGGCACGGGCGTCGTACAGCTCGACCTCGCCGGCGCCGTCGGCGGCCAGCACCTGGAGCCCGGCGGCCTGCGCGGTCCGCACCGTCTCCGCGACCTCGGGCGACCACCGCCACCGGGAGGTGGAAGGCGCTGCCGACGCTGGCGCGCAGCGTCTTCGGGTTGTAGAGGTCGACGGAGTGGCCGGCCAGCACGACCGCGTCGGCGCCCGCTGCGTCGGCGCAGCGGATGACCGTGCCGGCGTTGCCGGGATCGCGTACGTCGGCGCAGATCGCGACCAGCCGGGCGCCGGCCACGGCCCGGGCGAGGGGCACGTCGACGTACCGGCACAGGGCCACGACGCCGGCCGGGTTGACCGCGTCGGAGAGCAGGGCGAGCGCACGCTCCTCGACCCGGGTGACGCGGACGTCGTCCGCCAGGCCGGGGAGGAGGTGGTCGGCGTCGGGGAGGGCGAAGACCTCCTCGACGCAGCCGGCCGCGAGCGCGGCCGCGACGGCCTTGGGGCCGTCGGCGAGGAACAGCCGCCGCTCGGAGCGTTCCGAGCGGCGGCTGAGCCGACGTATTTCCTTCAGGCGAGCGTTGCTCGCCTTCAGAGGCGTGGTCAGGCCGAGGCCTCGGCCTTGGGGGCGTTGACGTCCTCGGGCAGCGCGGCCTTGGCGGTCGCGACGATCGCGTTGAACGCGGCGACGTCGTTGACGGCGAGCTCGGCGAGGATCTTGCGGTCGACCTCGATGCCGGCGAGGTTGAGGCCCTGGATGAACCGGTTGTAGGTCAGCCCCTGGGCGCGCGCCGCGGCGTTGATCCGCTGGATCCAGAGCTTGCGGAAGTTGCCCTTGTTCTTGCGGCGGTCGTTGTAGCTGTAGACCAGGGAGTGGGTGACCTGCTCCTTGGCCTTGCGGTAGAGCCGCGAGCGCTGGCCGCGGTAGCCGCTGGCCCGCTCGAGGGTGGTACGGCGCTTCTTGTGGGCGTTCACTGCCCGCTTGACGCGTGCCATGGTGGTTCTCCTTGATCGAAAGCTGGTGAGACGGCTGTGGCAAGGGCGTTGCCGCGCCACGGGGTCTGGGGCGGAGCCCCAGCGGGGGATCCCAGGGGCGGAGCCCCCGGGCGGGTGCTTAGAGGCCGAGCATCTTCTTGGCGCGGGGCACGTCGGCCTTGGCCAGCTCGACCGTGCCGCTCATCCGGCGGGTGACCTTCGAGGGCTTCTTCTCGAGGTTGTGGCGCTTGCCGGCCTTCTCGCGCAGGATCTTGCCCGAACCGGTCACCCGGAAGCGCTTGCTCGCGCCGGAGTGCGTCTTGTTCTTCGGCATCTCTGTGTCTCTCCTCGTTGTGTCCGTGCTCGGAGCCCGTGCTCGGGTCCCGTGGGCCAGGGCGCAGCCCCGGCGTGGATCGTGGGGGCGGACCCCCGGGTCTCAGGCCTCGATCTCGGGATCGAGGTTCTCGGAGCGTCCGCGCTCCTTCTTCTGGGCGACCGGTCCGGCGGCGTGGGCGGCCTCGCGCTCGGCGCGCTCCTCGTCCTCGGCGGCCGCGCGCTCGGCGGCCTTGCTCTCCTTGGCGACGAGGTAGTCGGCCTTGGCCTCGGCCTTCTTCTTGTGCGGGCCCAGGACCATGACCATGTTGCGGCCGTCCTGCTTCGGGGAGGACTCCACGAAGCCCAGCTCGGTGACGTCCTCGGCCAGCCGCTGGAGCAGCCGGTAGCCCAGCTCGGGGCGGTGCTGCTCGCGACCACGGAACATGATCGTGATCTTGACCTTGTCGCCCGCCTTGAGGAACCGCACGACGTGACCCTTCTTGGTCTCGTAGTCGTGCGCGTCGATCTTGGGGCGGAGCTTCATCTCCTTGATGATCACGTTCGTCTGGTTGCGACGTGCCTCACGGGCCTTCTGGGCGTTCTCGTACTTGAACTTCCCGTAGTCCATGAGCTTGCAGACGGGCGGACGCGCCGTCGGGGCGACCTCGACCAGGTCCAGGTCGGCCTCCTGGGCCAGCTTGAGCGCCTGATCGGTCGGCACGATGCCGACGGTCTCGCCGTTGGGTCCCACGAGCCGGACCTCGGGAACCCGGATCCGATCGTTGATACGCAGCTCGGTGCTGATGTGTCCTCCAGTGTGTTCGGGGCCGGAGGTCCCCTCCCGTGCCGGCCCCCGAGAAGGGGTGCGCCCGGAACAGAAAAAGCCTCCGCTGTCTCAAGCGGAGGCCAGTCGTGGCGCCTGTCTCGCGCTGTCCGCACGGATGCGGGTCAGACGCAGGCCGGAGCCTCAGGACCGGACCCGACGACCTGGCGGTCGATGCGGGTGGGAGAGCCTGTGGTGCTGGATCCCCGCTTGTGAGATCGGCTCGCGGCCCGTGGTGGCACCTCGAACTGATCGGTCAACACATGATGCTATCCGACTACTCCCCCGGGGCCGCAATCCAGGCCGTGCGCTCCCCCACCCGGCCGAGTCGCCAGCCGGCGGCGACCCCCTGCAGGTCCTCGCCCTCCACGACCATCCGCACGGGTCCGGCCACGTCGAGCAGCAGCGCGGCGGCGCCCTCCTGGACGGCCGTGGCCGCCGCGACCTGCGCCGGGACCGGCACCGGCCGGGCCTGGGCGTCCCAGGCGGACATCGAGACGGTGCTGGTGAAGCCGAGCAGCGCCAGGCGCCCGTCGGCGCCCGTGAGCAGCACCGCGGCCATGTCGCTGCTCTTGTCGTGGGCCAGCCCGGCCGCATCGACCTCGACCTCGCCGAGCACCGCGACCACCGGCACGAGCACCCGGGCGCGGGTCAGCGCGGCCAGCGCGGCGGCGTACGTGCCGGACGCGGTCGGGTCCTCGCCGTACGCCGCGAGCGCGGCGGCCAGCGTCTCATCGGCGGTCCCGTCGTCGTCGGGGTAGGCCGAGCCCTGGAGCCGGATCGAGGCGGACGGGTCGGGAGCGGGCACGGTTCCATTGTCCACGGAGGCCGCGGGGAGCCGTGTGCGAGGCTGGGAGCATGGACGACGTGACCTGGGGCGCCCTGACCCTGACCCTCACGGTCGTGGGCGCGATCTGGACCTACCTGGCCTACCAGCGGCGCGGGGTCGCCGCGGCGCTCAAGGGAGCCGGCCTCACCACGCTGCCCCTCGCGGCCTACCTGACCAACACCCTCCAGATGTTCACCCGCATCGTCGACGCGGTCGCCGACTGGGCGACCCGACTGGTCTTCAGCCCGACCGTGTGGATCGGCGTCCTGCTCGCCGGGCTCGGCGTGCTGATGCTCGCCGGCGGCCGGATGCTGGAGGCCCGCGGGGTCGGCACCCGCGGCGCCCCGCCCCGCGAGACCAGCGCCCCCCGGAAGAAGGACGCGCTTCCCCCGGCACGACGAGCGGCGCCGCAGCCGGTCGTCGACGACGACCTCGCCGACATCGAGGCGATCCTGCGCAAGCGCGGGATCACCTGAGCGAGACCTGGCCGGCGGCGGTGGAGGAGACCGCCCGGTCGGTCCTGGCCGAGGTACGCCGCCGGCCGACCACCCTCGGGAGCGGCCGCCTGCTCTGCGTCGACGGTCCCTCGGGCGCCGGCAAGACGACGCTCGCCACCGCCGTGAGCCGGTTGGCGCGGGAGTCCCGGGTGGTGCACATGGACGCCCTGTACGACGGCTGGGAAGGTCTGGCCACGGTCGAGGCCCAGCTCGGCACGCTGCTCGGACCGCTCACGCGCGACGAGCCCGGTCACTACCGGCGCTACGACTGGGCCGCCGGCGCGTACGCCGGGACCCTCCGCGTGCCACCCCGCCCGCTGCTCGTCGTCGAGGGCGTGGGCGCCTGGTCGCCGACGTACGCCGCCCTGGTGACGCTGCTGGTCTGGGTCGAGGCACCGGCCGACGTACGGCTCGAGCGGGCCCTGGCCCGCGACGGCGCCGACGCCGAGCCGCACCTGCGGCGGTGGGTCGCCTCCGAGCGCGCCCACTTCGACCGGCTCGCCACCCGGCAGCACGCCGACCTCGTGGTCGCCGCCCCCGCCTAGGCTGGGCGCCATGCTCGCCCCCAGCGGAGACCAGTACGTCATGGAGGCCGGTGGCTACCGCGCCGTGGTGACCCAGGGCGGTGGTGCGCTGCGGGTGCTCACCCACGCCGGGCACGACCTGGTCGACGGCTTCGACGAGCACCGGATGGCACCTGGCGGGCGGGGCCAGCTGCTGGTGCCGTGGCCCAACCGGATCCGCGACGGCCGCTACGACGTCGACGGCACCACCCACCAGCTCGCGCTGACCGAGCCGGCGCGCTCCAACGCCTCCCACGGGCTGGTGCGCTGGGCGCCGTGGACGCTCGAGGAGCACACCGACGACTTCGTGACGCTGAGTCACCGCCTGATGGCGCAGAGCGGCTACCCGTGGATGCTCGACCTGCGGGTGCGCTACGAGCTGGGTGCGGAGGGCCTCACCGTGACGCAGTCGGCGACGAACCGCTCCTCGACCGCGGCGCCGTACGCGTCGGGCGCCCACCCCTACCTCAGCGTCGGCGCCGGGCCGGTCGACGGGTGGGAGCTGACCCTGCCCGCCGCGACGTACGTCGTCACCGACGACCGGAAGCTGCCGGTCGAGCGTCGCCCCGTCGACGGCACCGAGCACGACTTCCGGACCTCTCGGCTGATCGGCGACACGGTCCTCGACCACGCCTTCACCGACCTCGACCGCGACGCCGACGGGCGCGCACGGGTGGTGGTGCGCGACCCCGAGCAGGGGCGCGGCGTCGTGCTGTGGGTCGACGCGCAGCACCCCTGGCTCCAGCTCTTCACCGCCGACGGGGTGCCCGACACCGCGCGGCGCTCGCTCGCGGTCGAGCCGATGACCGCGGGCGCCGACGCCTTCCGCAGCGGAGACGACGTGGTCCGGTTGGCGCCGGACGGCGAGCCCGGCGCGACGCACACGGTGGCCTGGGGCCTGGCGGCCCTGACCTGACCTGGCTCGACCCGACCGGCCGGCTCAGGCCTGGAGGTCGGCGTCGGGTCGGTTCACGAGCCAGCGCAGCTGGCGCACGGCGGTGCGCGCCCGGGCGCCGTCGGAGGACTGGATGCCGAGGGCCGACACGGTGGTGCCGTCGGCCAGGTCGAGGGTCACCCACGGAGCGCCTGCGGGCATGTGGACCCCGACCACCTGGGCCCACGCGTAGTGGTGGCGGCGGTAGCCGTTGACGACGACCAGGCCGTCCGTGCGGGCCTCGACCCGCGACCGGATCAGCGCGTAGAGGACCACGGCGCCGAGCAGCCCGACGGCGAAGACGGTGCCGCGCTGGAAGCCCGTGACCGAGTCACGGGTGGCCTGGTCGAAGCCGAACCACAAGAAGGCCATGATCAGCAGCAGGGCGCCGCCCGACACCGCCGACGCGATCCGCGGACCCAGCGGTCGCCAGGTGCACGGCAGCGCGACCGCGTCGCGGTCAGAGCCGGCAGGCATGGATGTCGGTGAGCAGGATGCCGCGGGCGCCGATCTCGAACAGCTCGTCCATCAGCCGCTGGGCGCCGGCGCGGGGCACCATCGCGCGGACCGCCACCCAGCCCTCCCGGCGGAGCGGGGCGATCGTCGGGCTCTCGATGCCGGGCGTCAGCGTCATGGCCGCGGAGACCCGCGACTCCTCGATGTCGTAGTCCATCATCACGTAGCTGCGCGCCACCAGGACGCCCTGCACGCGACGCAGGAAGATCTCGAAGCCGCTCGGCACCGCGCCGTCACGGGTGACCAGCACGGCCGAGGACTCCAGGATCGTCTCGCCGAAGACCTCCAGCCCGGCCTGGCGCAGGGTGCTGCCGGTCTCGACGACGTCGGCGATCGCGTCGGCGACCCCGAGCTGGATGCTGGTCTCGACCGCCCCGTCGAGGCGCACGACGCTGGCCTGGATGCCGCGCTCCTCGAGGAACGCGCGCACCACACCGACGTACGACGTCGCGATGCGCGCGCCCTCGAGCTGGGCGAGGTCGGTGAAGCGGCCCTGCGGACCGGCGAAGCGGAAGCGGCTGCGGCCGAAGCCGAGGTCGAGCGCCTCCTCGGCCTTGGCCCCGGAGTCGCGGAGCAGGTCGCGGCCGGTGATGCCGGCGTCGAGGGTGCCCTCGCCGACGTACAGGGCGATGTCGCGGGGTCGCAGGTAGAAGAACTCGACGCCGTTCTCGGCGTCGGTGAGCGTGAGCTGCTTGGAGTCCTCACGCTGGCGGTAGCCGCTCTCCTTGAGGATCTCGGAGGCGGACACGGACAGCGATCCCTTGTTGGGGATCGCCACTCTCAGCAACGACATGGCAGGTGGCACGGCAGGGGCCTCTCAGAGGTGGGCGTAGACGTCGTCGAGCTCGAGGCCGAGGCTGAGCATCAGGACCTGCACGTGGTAGAGCAGCTGGCTGATCTCCTCGGCCGCGCGCTCCTTGCCCTCGTGCTCGGCGGCCATCCAGGACTCGGCGGCCTCCTCGACCAGCTTCTTGCCGATCGCATGGACGCCGGCGTCGAGCTCGCGCACGGTGCCGGACCCCTCGGGGCGGGTCCGGGCCTTGTCGGCCAGCTCGGACCAGAGCTCCTCGAACGTCTTCACGGAGGTCAAGCCTAGGCGGAGGTGCTCGGGGTGCGTGCCGCGGTCCCGGTGCACCGGTCCTCGTTGTGGTGGAGGAGCCGAAGGTCTAGCGTCCGACCGTGGCCCCCCTCCCCCGCCCTGCCCCCGACAGCCTGCCCCGGACAGCGCGGGTGGTGCAGCGTCAGTGCCCGCTGTGCGAGGCGCACTGCGGGATCCGGGTGCACCTCGGTCGATCCCCCGGAGGCGGCCCCGACCACGGCGGCGACCACGGCGGCGAGCAGGTGCTGCGCATCGACGGCGACCCCGCCGACGTGCTCAGCCGCGGCTACCTGTGCCCCAAGGCCACCGCCCTGCAGCACCTGCACGAGGACCCCGCCCGGTTGCGCACACCGCTGCACCGGGTGGACGGACAGCTCGTCCCGACCACGTGGACCCAGGCGTACGCCGAGATCGGCGCCCGGATGCGCGACCTGCGGCGACGCCACGGCCGCGACGCGGTAGGGGTGTACCTCGGCAACCCGACGGCTCACTCCACGGCGATCCTCGCTGCCGAGGGCCTGAAGAAGGTGCTGCGCAGCCGCAACGTCTTCTCGGCCGCCTCGGTCGACCAGTTCCCGCAGTTCCTCGCGTCGCTGCAGATGTTCGGCGACCACACGCTGCTGCCGGTGGCCGACGTCGACCGCACCGACCACCTCCTCGTGCTGGGCGCGAACCCGGCGGTGTCCAACGGCTCGGTCACGACGATGCCGGACGCCCGGGGCCGGATAGCGGCGGTCCGCGGGCGCGGCGGGCGCGTCGTGGTGGTCGACCCCCGACGCACCGAGACGGCACGGCTGGCCACCGAGCACGTCTCGATCCTCCCGGGCGGCGACCCGCACCTGCTGCTCGCGATGCTGCACGTCATCCTCGGCGAGGGTCTCGACCGGCCGCCGTCGTGGGTGGACGGCCTGGCCGACGTACGCCGCGTCGTCGCCGCCCACCCGCCGGACGTCGCGGCGCCGCGCTGCGGGGTCGACGCGGCCACGATCACCCGCCTGGCCCGGGAGTTCGCCGCGGCCGAGTCTGCGGTGGCCTACGGCCGGCTCGGGGTCTGCCACCACCAGACCGGCACGGTGACGCACTGGCTGGTCAACGTGCTCAACGCGGTCACCGGCAACCTCGACCGGCCGGGTGGTGCGATGTTCCCCTCGCCGCCGGTCGACCTCGGACGGCTGCTGCGGACGCTGTGGGGACCCTCGTCGTACGACGCGTTCCGCAGCCGCGGCGCCCACCTGCCGGAGCTCGTCGGCGAGCTGCCGGTGGCGGCGATGGCCGACGAGATGACGCGGCCCGGGCCCCGCCAGCTGCGAGGACTGCTGGTGGTGGCCGGCAACCCCGTCGTCTCCGCGCCCGACAGCGACGGCCTCACGCCGGCGCTGGAGCAGCTCGACCTGCTGGTCTGCGTCGACCTCTACCTCAGCGAGACCGCCCGGACGGCCGACTTCGTGCTGCCCCCCGTGAGCCAGCTGGAGCGGAGCGAGCTCGACATCGTCTTCCCGTCGCTCAGCGTGCGCAACAACGTCCGCGCCTCGCCCCGCGCGCTCGCTCCGCCCCCCGGTGCGCAGGAGGACTGGGACATCGTCCTGCGCCTGGCGGCCGAGCTCGTCCCGCTCGGCGTCGCGCGGCGGGTGCTGCGGGCCCTGGTGGCGCGGGTCTCCGCGGAGCGGGTGGTCGCCGCCCTGGTGCTGACCGGTCCGCGTGGCCGGCTGCGGCACCCTCGGCGGGGCCTGACCGCAGCCGCGGTGCGACGTACGCCGGGCGGGATCGACCTCGGGCCGTTGACGCCGCGGCTGCCGGGCCTGCTGCGCACCCCCGGGCGTCGGGTGCGGCTCGCGCCAGCGCTCCTGCTGGAGGCGGTCGCCGACCTCGCCGACCTCGCTGGCCCCGCTGGCCCCGCTGTCCAGGCGCCGTCGTCCCAGGAGCACGACCTGCAGCTGATCGGGCGCCGCCACCTGCGCAGCAACAACTCGTGGATGAACCGGGTGCCGGCCATGGGCAAGGGCCGACGTCGCTGCACCGTGCTGGTGCACCCCGACGACGCCGCCGCGCGCGGCCTGACCGACGGTCAGCCGGTCACCGTGCGGTCCCGCGTGGGTGAGGTGAGCATCGCGCTCCAGGTGAGCGACGAGGTCCGCCCCGGCGTGGTCAGCATCCCCCACGGGTGGGGCGACGGGCCGGGCGTCAACGTCAACGTCCTCACCGACGGCGCGCTGGTGGACCGACTGTCCGGCAACGCAGCGGTCAACGCCACCTGGGTCAGCCTCGACCCGGTGACCGGGGCCGGCTCACGGCCTAGCCGGTCGGAGGGAGCCCGCGCAGCGTCCGTGCGGTGAGCAGGGCCGCCGCGGTCGCCTCGTAGCCCTTGTCCTCGCTGCTCCCCTCGAGGCCGGCGCGGTCCAGCGCCTGCTCCTCGGTGTCGCAGGTGAGCACACCGAAGCCGACCGGCAGCGTGTGGTCGAGGCTGACGCGGGTGAGCCCGTCGGTCGCAGCCGTGCAGACGTAGTCGAAGTGCGGGGTGCCGCCGCGGATCACGACGCCGAGCGCCACCACGGCGTCGTAGCCGCGAGCGCCGAGCGCGGAGGCCACGACCGGCAGCTCGAAGGTGCCGGGGACCCGGACGACCTCGGCGTCGGTCACCGAGAAGTCGCCCAGGGCTCGCTGCGCACCGGCGACGAGGCCGTCCATCACGGTGGTGTGCCAGCTCGCGGCGACCACGGCGACGCGCAGGTCGCTGCAGTCGACGGGCTGCTGGTCGGGTGCTCCGTGGCCGCTCATGCGGGTCCCTCCAAGGGGTCGGTGCCGTCGGCGAGGTGCGGCATGTCGTGCCCCATCCGATCGCGCTTGGTCAGCAGGTAGGCGATGTTGTGGTCGTTGGGGTGCGGGGTCAGCGGGACCCGCTCGGCCACGGTGATCCCGAAGTCCTCGAGGTTGCTGACCTTGTCGGGGTTGTTGGTCAGCAGCCGGACGCTCTCGATCTTGAGGTCGCGCAGGATCTGGGTCGCCGTGCCGTAGTGGCGCGCGTCGGCGGGCAGGCCGAGGTCGAGGTTGGCGTCGACGGTGTCGCGGCCGCCGTCCTGCAGCTGGTAGGCCTGCAGCTTGGCGACCAGGCCGATGCCGCGGCCCTCGTGGCCGCGCAGGTAGACCACGACGCCGCGTCCCTCGGCCACGATCCGGTCCATCGCCTCGTCGAGCTGCGGGCCGCAGTCGCAGCGGTGGCTCCCGAACACGTCGCCGGTCAGGCACTCGGAGTGCACCCGCACCAGCACGGGCTCGCTCCCCCACCCCTCGGTCACCCCGTCGCCGTGCACGAGCGCGATGTGCTCGGACCCGTCGACGGTGATCCGGTAGCCGTAGGCGGTGAAGTCACCGGCGCGGGTGGGCAGCCGGGTCTCGGCGACGCGCTCGACGAGGTTCTCGTGGCGGCGGCGGTAGCGGACCAGGTCGTCGATGGAGATCATCGCCAGCCCGTGCTCGTCGCAGAACTCCCGCAGCTGCGGGGCGCGCTTCATCGTGCCGTCGTCGTTGACGACCTCGACCAGCACCCCGGCCGGGGTGAGACCGGCCATCCGGGCCAGGTCGACGGCTGCCTCGGTGTGGCCGCGACGGACCAGCACCCCGCCCTCGCGGTAGCGCAGCGGGAAGACGTGGCCGGGCCGGGTGATCTCCCACGGCTCGGTGGCGGAGTCGGCCAGCACGCGAGCCGTGTGCGCCCGGTCGGCGGCGCTGATGCCGGTGCTGACGCCGTCGCGGGCGTCGACCGAGATCGTGTACGCCGTGCGCAGCTTGTCCTTGTTGTGCGGCGTCATCAGCGGGATCTCGAGCCGGTCGAGCATCGCGGCCGGCATCGGCACGCAGATCACACCGCTGGAGTGGCGGATCGTGAACGCCATCAGCTCGGGCGTCGCCCGGGAGGCGGCGAAGATGATGTCGCCCTCGTTCTCACGGCTCTCGTCGTCGACGACGACGACGGCCTTGCCGGCCGCGATGTCGGCGACGGCGCGCTCGATGCTGTCGAGTCTCACGCTCATGGCTGGTTCTCCTGGGTGTAGGCGCGGACGAGCTTCTCCACGTGCTTGGCGATGACGTCGACCTCGAGGTTGACCCGGTCGCCGGGGGCGCGGGAGCCGAGGGTGGTCCGGGCGAGGGTCTCCGGGATCAGGCTGACGGTGAAGCGGTCGGCGCCGGCCTCGACCACGGTGAGGCTCACGCCGTCGACGGTGATCGAACCCTTGTCGACGAGGTAGCGGCTCATCGAGTCGGGCATGGCGATCTCGACCACCTCCCAGTGCTCGCTGGGCGTGCGGGAGACGACGGTGCCGACGCCGTCGACGTGGCCCTGGACGATGTGGCCGCCCAGCCGCTTGTCGACGGTGACGGCTCGCTCGAGGTTGACCCGGTCGCCCGGGGCGACGCCCTGCAGGCTGGTCTTGTCGAGCGTCTCCTGCATCACGTCGGCCGTGAACAGGTCGAGGGTCGAGCCGGTCGAGCCGGTCGAGCCGGTGGCGGCCACCGTGAGGCAGCAGCCGTTGACCGCGATCGAGTCGCCGAGCCCGACGTCCTCGAGCACGGTGGTGGCGCGCAGGGTGAGGCGGATCGCGTCGCCCTGCGCCTCGACGGTCTCGACGGTGCCGAGCTCCTCGATGATCCCGGTGAACATTCAGGCTCCTTGCTGGGGCGGCTGGGGCGGCTGGGGGGTCATGGTCAGCCGGACGTCGGGCTGCTCGCCGTCGAGCCCGTCGAGCACGGTGATGTCGGTGACGACGGGGCGCCACGCGTCGGTGATCGTCGTGAGGCCGAGGTCGGCCACGGCAGGCCGGCCGGCGCCGAGCAGCACCGGGGCGACGTAGGCGACGACCTCGTCGACCAGCCCGGCGCGCAGGAACGCCGCCGCCAGGGTGGGTCCGCCCTCCAGGAAGACGTGCTGACGGTCGCGGCCGAACAGCTCGGCCAGGGCGGTCAGCGGCTCGCGGGTGCGCAGGTGGAGGCTCTCGGGGGCGCCCTCGACGGGGGTGAGCACGCGCCGGTCGGGGTCGAGGTCGCGCTCCCCCATCACCGCGCGCAGCGGCTGGTGCGGCAGCGGCCGGTCGTGCTCGTCGCGCACGGTGAGCAGCGGGTCGTCGACCGCGACCGTGCCCGTGCCGACCAGCATCGTGTCGCACAGCGCCCGGAGACGGTGGGTGTCCAGACGGGCCGCGCGGCCCGAGACCCAGCGCGAGGTGCCGTCGGCGGCGGCGCTGCGACCGTCGAGCGTCGTGGCGAACTTCCAGGTGACGAACGGGCGCTGGTGGGTGACCGCGAACGTCCACACCCGGTTGAGGTCGCGCGCCTCGTCGTCGAGCAGCCCGGCCTCCACCTCGACCCCGTGCGCCCGCAGGTGGTCGGCTCCCCCGGACGCGACGGGGTTGGCGTCGGACTGGGCGAAGACCACCCGGCGTACGCCGGCGGCGACCAGCGCTGCGGCGCAGGGGCCGGTGCGCCCGGTGTGGTTGCAGGGCTCCAGCGTCACGACCGCGGTGGTGCCGCGCGCCGCGGCCCCCGCCACGGCGAGGGCGTCGGCCTCGGCGTGAGCGGTGCCGGCGCCGCGGTGGTGACCCTCGGCCACGGTGCGGCCGTCGTCGTCGAGCAGCACGCAGCCGACCCGCGGGTTGGGCCCCAGCGGGACGCCGGGCGAGGCCGCCAGCGCGAGGGCGCGACGCATCGCGGCCTGCTCGGCGGCGGTGGTGCTCATGGTGGGTCCTGCCCTCGTCCGGTCGCGGACCCTGGGGCGGACGGCGCCGGCGGCGCACCGCGGTGCGTCGACGTCGCCTGCGTGCGCTTCCCATCCGGACTTTCACCGTCGGTCCAGGAGTTGCACCTGGTCAACCGGCCACTGGCTGTGGCCGGGTCGCGGACTGTCACCGCCGGCTCGGAATTGCACCGACCCCAGAGCACGCGAGCTGATCACTCGTCGGGACAAGCCTGCCACAGCCGGACGCGGAGTGCGCGATGACCTCGGTCACGCCCAGCTGAGCCGGAGCACGCTGGTGGCCGCACCCGGGTGCGTCCCCCGGCTGGCCGCGAGCGCGCCGGCGCCCTCGGGGCTGCCGGTGAAGACGGCGGGGCCACCCCCCACCCAGTCGGACCAGGCGCCGGCGAAGGCCTGGGCCAGGTCGGCCCGGGTCCCGAGCACGGTCGGGACCGGGTGCCACACGACCCCGTCGGGTCGGACCGACCCCAACGGGTGCAGCAGGTCGACGCCCGCGGGCACCCTCAGCACGAACCGTGGGACCAGGTAGCGCGGCGAGCCGATCGGCGCGACCAGGTCGGCCATCGCCTCCGCGAAGACCGCGCTGTCGCCGCCCGCGCCCGAGTCGAGCCGGAAGCGCAGCCCGCCGTCGGAGGCGACGTGCCACTCGACCGCCTCCGCGCCGCGCTCGGTCAGGCCCGCTGCGTGCAGGCCGTCGGCGAGTGCCCACGCCACCCGTACCGGGTCGGGCGGCCGGGCGACCTGCTGCAGCAGCACGCGGTGCCGCTCGGCGGCCCGGCGGGCGGCGAGTCCGGCGCCCAGCAGCCCGAGGAGTCCCAGGAGGCCCACGAGCGGGTGACCCGACCACTGCGCGAGCGCGACCCAGACCACCGACGCGACCAGCAGCGCCGCGGGCACGCCTCGCCAGTCGGCCGGGAACCGGCCTCGGAGGCCGTCGGCGGTGAGGACGACGTCCGGCCGCTGGGGCGCGGTGGAGGGCGTGGCGGTCGGCGTGGCCGCCGGCGGCCCACCAGCCGTGGGGCGCAGCCAGACGCTCAGGCGCTCCTCGTCCTCGTAGGGCTGACCGACGCGCCAGGCCTCGGTGATGTCGGCGCGCCGCTCGGCCCGGACCAGCATCGCGGCGTTGACCGCGTCGAAGTCGCGTGCGGGCGGCGGCTCGTGGGGTGACAGCGAGGGGTGGATGTGGGCGACCCCGTCGACGACGTCGCCGCTGTCGTCGACCCCGAAGTAGCCCTGGTGCTTCGCCACCGTGCGCCGCCAGTCGTTGTCGCCCCGGGGGTGGCCCTCGGCCACGCAGCAGACGGTCCAGTTGACGGCCACCTTCGCGGGGTCGCGCGGGTCGAGACGCAGCGTGCGACCCCGCGTCTGGACGACGGCGCCGGCCGTGCTGGCCATGCTCAGGTCGACCAGACCGCTGGCCCGCGGGGCGTCCCAGCCCTCCCCGAGCAGGGCCCGGGTGCCGACCAGGACCTGCGACTCGCCGTCGGTGAAGAAGTCGGTCACCGACCGGACCCAGGTCCGGGTCGTCCACCCCGACCCCCGTCCAGGGGCCGCGGTCAGCTCGGCGATCCCGTCGGCGTCGGGCGGCCCGACGACCAGGTCGGCGTCGACGCGACGACGCAGCCGCTCGAGCACCTCCGGTGCGGCCGCGACGGTCCGGCCGGTGACCAGGACCGGGGAGAGGACGCCGGTCGCCGGGTCGGCCAGCAGCGACGCGAGGGCCAGCCGGGCCGATCCCGCTCCGGCGGACTGCACGCCGCGCAGGTCGGCGGCCACCGTGGCCGTGGCGTTCTCGTGGTCGCAGATCACCAGCATCGCGAGCCGTTCGCCGAGGCTGCGGTGCTCGGCGGCGACGATCTCCACCAGCGCCCGCGACTTGGCCCCGCTGCGGGCCAGCACCCGGTCGACGCTGGTGCGCCCGCGCCGCATCCCGCGTCGGGTCAGCTGGTAGCCGACCGCGGGCAGGGCCCGGCGAAGTGCCGCCCTGACGAGCTCGTCGCGCTCGTCGTCGGACCCGGCCAGGCACCCGTCGTACCAGTCGTCGATCAGCAGGGCCCAGTCCTCGGCCCTCGGGTCGTGGCGGTGCTGCTCCCCCGTCGGTACGTCGTCGGGCAGCCGGAGCAGCCCGGCGTGCTGGAGCCGCAGGGCCGCGTCGG
Source organism: uncultured Actinomycetota bacterium (assembly GCA_963845645.1). Taxonomy (GTDB): domain Bacteria; phylum Actinomycetota; class Actinomycetes; order Propionibacteriales; family Nocardioidaceae; genus Nocardioides. The sequence goes on along the minus strand of CAWJSY010000005.1, from coordinate 170,482 downwards.
CCAGGGCGGGCGCCGCTGCGGCGGTGCGCGCGAAGGGGACCTCTCCGGCGAAGCGGCGGTCGACCCACGCGAGGAACGGGACCGAGCCGAACGTCGGCTCGAGCAGCGCCGTGGTGAGCTCGGCGAAGCGCAGGCCCTGGTCGTCGAGCCAGTCGACCTCGGCCCGGGTCGGCTCGGTGAGCCACACCAGGTCGGCGAACGGGGCCAGGTGGCCCTCGCGCACCACCGCCGGGATCGAGGCGGCGTAGACCACCTCGCCGAAGAGCTCCTCGACCAGGGCGGCCTGATCGCCGGTCAGGGTGGCCGGCGGCGTGGCGGTGAGCCCGAGCACGGTGGCCTCGGGCAGCAGCTCGAGCACCTCGACGAGCAGGCGTCCCCAGACCTCGAGCAGGTGGTGGCACTCGTCGAGGACGAGGGTGACCGGTCCGGCCTGGCGCAGCGTCTCGACCAGCGCCCGGCCGTGGGGGTGCAGGCGGGCGAGCTCGCCCACGCGGCCCCCGCCCTCCTCGCTGTCGTCGCTGTCGTCGCTGTCGTCGTCGCCGAAGACGGCGAGCGCCTGGTAGGTCAGCGCCGTGATCGGCTCGCTCAGGGCGCGGTCGGTGCCGACCCCGACCTCGCTGGCTCCGGTCTCGTCGAGCAGCTGGCGCCACCCGCGGACCCACTGGCCCTGGATGGCCGAGCTGGGGCTGAGCACCAGTGCCTGTCCGCCGGCGCGCCTGATCTCCTCCAGCCCGACCAGGGTCTTGCCGGCGCCGGGCGGGAGCACCACCCACGCCCGGCGCCGCCCCCCGGCGCGCACCCGGGCGAGGGCCTCCACGGCCTCACGCTGGTGGCGGCGCAGCGGGTGCGGCAGCCGCAGCCGCGCGCAGGCGGCGGCCAGGTCGTCGTCGTACGGCATCGGGGCCCGGCCCTCCGGGGCTCGGCTCAGGCGTTCGCCGGTGGCGACGCCGCGGCACCGGTGGCTCGGGCATCCTCGGCGGCGGCCCGCAGGGCGCCGATCATCCGATCGGGGTCGTCGGCGGAGTAGACCGCGCTGCCGGCCACGAAGACGTCGGCGCCGGCCTCGGCGCAGCGCTCGACGGTCTCCAGCGAGACGCCGCCGTCCACCTGGAGCCAGGTCTGGACGCCGTGCTTGTCCATCATGGCCCGGGCGCGCCGGATCTTGGGCAGGCACAGGTCGAGGAACGACTGGCCGCCGAAGCCGGGCTCGACGGTCATGATCAGCAGCATGTCGAGCTCGGCCAGCAGGTCCTCGTAGGGCTCGATCGGCGTGGCCGGCTTCAGCGCCATGCTGGCGCGTGCCCCGGCCTTGCGGATCTCGCGGGCCAGCCGCACCGGCGCGGCCGCCGCCTCGACGTGGAAGGTGACCGAACCGCACCCGGCGTCGACGTACGCCAGGGCGTTGCGGTCGGCGTCCTCGATCATCAGGTGGGCGTCGAGCGGCACCTCGGTGCTGCGGGCCAGCGCCTCGACCATCGTGGGCCCGAAGGTCAGGTTGGGCACGAAGTGGTTGTCCATCACGTCGACGTGCACCCAGTCGGCGCTCGGGATCCGCGCCACCTCCGCCCCCAGGGCAGCGAAGTCGGCGTTGAGGATGCTCGGTGTGATCTGGATGCCCACGGCCGCGATCCTAGGCGGGGGCTGCTCGGCTGTGGACTCAGGTCTGCTCGTCGCGGACCAGCTGCACCTCGAGGTCGGCCATCTCGCAGCCCAGGGTCTGCAGCGCCCGGACGCAGGCGGAGGCCAATCGCGGGGCGCGGACCAGCGGCGCCTCCCGTTGGTACGTCGGGTAGTCCGGCGACCAGGGCCGCTCCCAGCCCTGCCGCTCGAGCGCGGCCTCGGTCTCGGGCGTCATGTCCCACACCCCGCCGAACGTCGTGGAGCCGACGCACTCGGCGAGCAGCACGCTCCTCGCCGCGGTCACCTGCACGTAGCGGCGGGCGGGAGCGGGGCCACGGCGCCCGAGCAGCCCACGCCGCTGCCGCTCGACGCGGTCGCCGACGACCAACGCGTCGTCGAGGTCCAGGGCCAGGACCGCACCGGTCAGCCGGCGGCTGAGGTCGTCCCAGGTCCCCCTCACCCCGATCCCCCGCCGTCGTCGGGGCCCTCGGGCTCGGCGGGGGTCTCGGCGCCGGCCGCCTCGTCGCGGTCGGCCCACTCCAGCAGCGGCGCGAGGTCGAAGACGTGGTCGTCGAGGTCGTGGTGGAGGTCGCCGAGCGCGGCGAAGCGCTCCGGCATCGTGAAGATCGTGAAGTCGTGGGGGTCGCAGTCGTCGACCTCGTCCCAGCGCACCGGCGCCGAGACGCGGGCGTCGGGGACGCCGCGCACCGAGTACGCCGCGGCGATCGTGTGGTCGCGGGCGTTCTGGTTGTAGTCCACGAACAGGTGGTGGGGGTCGCGGTCCTTGCGCCACCAGGTGGTGGTGACGTCGTCGGGCGCCCGCCGCTCCACCTCGCGGGCGAAGGCCAGCGCGGCCCGACGTACGGCCGGGTGCCCGTGGTCGGGGCGGACCCGCACGTAGACGTGCAGCCCCGTGCCGCCGCTGGTCTTCGGGTAGCCGACCGCCCCCAGCTCGTCGAGCACCTCGTGGGCGACGTGGGCGACGCGCTGCACCTGGGCGAAGTCCGACAGCGGACCGGGGTCGAGGTCGATGCGCCACTCGTCGGGCTTCTCGGTGTCGTCGCGTCGGCTGTTCCAGGGGTGGAACTCCACGGTCGACATCTGCACGGCCCAGATGACCGCCCCGAGCTCGGTCACGCACAGCTCGTCGGCGGTGCGGTTCCACCGCGGGAAGTGCAGCTCGACGGTCTGCACCCACGGCGGCGCGCCGGCCGGGAGCCGCTTCTGGTGCACCTTCGGTCCGGCGAGACCCTTCGGGAAGCGGTGCAGCATGCACGGCCGCTCGAGCAGCGCGTTGACGATGCCCGGCCCGACCGCGAGGTAGTAGTCGACCAGGTCGCGCTTGGTGGCCCCGCTCTCGGGGAAGTAGACGCGGTCGGGGTTGCTGACGCGCACGGTGCGACCCTCGACCTCGATCTCGACGGCAGGAGAGCTGGCGGCCACGCACCCACGCTACTGGGCGGCCCCGCCAGCGGTCCGGTCGAACCGCTCAGGTCTTGCGCAGCAGCGCCAGGAACATCGCGTCGGTGCCGTGCCGGTGCGGCCACAGCTGCACGGTGCCCTCCAGCGGGCCGGCCGCGTCGGGCACGTGCGGCAGCAGAGCCCCGGCGTCCTCCAGCAGTACGTCGCCGCGCTGGCGCAGCACGGAGGTCACGACGTCACCGGTCTCAGCGTGCACGGGGCTGCACGTCGCGTAGACCACGACCCCGCCGGGCCGGACCAGGTCGAGGGCGGCGTCGACCAGGTTGCGCTGCAGCAGCACCAGCGTGAGCAGGTCGTCGGGCTTGCGCCGCCACCGGGCCTCGGGTCGACGGCGCAGGGCGCCGAGCCCCGTGCAGGGGGCGTCGACCAGCACCCGGTCGACGCTGGTCGGCGGCAGCGGCGGGGCCAGGCCGTCGGCGGCGACGACGCCGAGCGTGCCGGAGGCGCCGGCCAGGGCGCGGGCGACCAGCCGCGCGCGGTGGGGCTGGCGCTCGACGGCGAGCAGCCGTGCCCCCTGCTGGGAGGCGAGACCCGCCAGCAGCGCGGCCTTGCCGCCCGGCCCCGCGCACAGGTCGAGCCAGGTCGTGTCGCGCCCCTCGACCGGCGCGTCGGCCAGGAGCTGGGCGACCAGCTGAGACCCCTCGTCCTGGACGCCGGCGCGCCCCTCGGCGACGGCCGGGATGCTCGCGGGGCTGCCGCTCCCGAGGATGACACCGTGGCGCGAGTAGGGGGTCGGCTCGCCGGGCAGCTCCTCGCGCGTGGACCGGCCGGGCCGGGCCACCAGCGTCACCCGGGGCGCCACGTTGTCGGCGGCCAGCAGCGCGCCCAGCTCGTCGGGGCCGACCGCGCGGCGCAGCTCGTCGATGACCCAGCGCGGGTGGCTGAAGGCGATCTCGGCGTGGCGCGTCGGGGACTGGACGGGGTCGGGGGCCAGCTCCCTGATCCAGCCATCGAGGTCCTGGCGCGCCACCCGGCGCAGCACGGCGTTGGCGAAGCCGGCCGCGCCCGAGCTGCCGCGCGCGTGGACCAGGTTGACCGTCGTGCTGATCGCCGCGTGTGCCGGCACCCGCATCGACAGCAGCTGGTGGCAGCCCAGACGCAACCCGTCGAGCACCTTGTCCTCGACGCGACGCAGGGGTCGCTCGACGCAGGCGGCCAGGATCGCGTCGTACGTGCCCCGCATCCGCAGCGTCCCGGCGGCGAGCTCGGTGGTGAAGGCGGCGTCGCGCTGGTCGAGCGCGTAGTGCTGGATCACCGCCGGCAGCACGAGGTTGGCGTACGCGTCGTCGACCCGCACCGCCTTGAGCACCTCGAGCGCCGCGAGCCGGGGCACGTCGACGTCGATCCGGGGCCGGGGGTGACGTCCTGCTCCAGCTTGTCCTGCTCCAGCTTGTCCTGCTCCGGGCGCCGGTCGGGCCTTGCGGGCGCTCAGGTCACTCATCGGGCACCGGGCCCGGCAGCGGGCGCGTGCAGCCCCGCGACTTCGCCCACCTCCCGGCCCTCATGCCACCCACGGTAGGCGACGAGCACCGTCGGTCTCTCGGTTATCGACCAGCCCGCGGCACACGACGGCGTACGCCGCGTCGTCACCCGGGGGCCTGCGCGTCGCCGTCGTCGCCCAGTGTCCGCGGGGCGGACGGCGACAGCCCGCGGGCCCAGTCGGCCGCGGGCATCGCCCGCTTGCCCACGGCCTGGACCTCGCCCAGCCGGACCGCCGCGGTCGACGTGCCGACCAGCACGTCGCGCTTGCCGATCGCGAGCTCGCCGGGGGCCAGCGTGAAGTCCGTGAGCGTGACCGGGCCCAGCTTGAGCCGCTCGCCGCCGTGGGTGGTCCAGGCTCCCGGAGCCGGCGTGCAGGCCCGGACCTGGCAGTCGAGGGCCGCCGCGTGGTCGCTCCACCGCACCCGGGCGTCGGCCACCTCGATCTTGGGTGCGTGGCTGACGCCCTCGGTCTGCTGCTCGCGCGCCTCGAGGGCGCCCTCGGCGATGCCGTCGAGCGTGGCCACCAGCAGCCCGGCCCCGCCCTCCGCGAGCCGGGCGAGCAGGTCGCCGGCAGTGTCGGTGGGCCGGATCCGTTCGGTCATCACCCCGAACGTCGGTCCGGCGTCGAGCTCGCGGACGATCCGGAACGTCGTGGCCCCGGTGATCTCCTCGCCCGCCCACAGCGCGTGCTGGACGGGAGCGGCGCCACGCCAGGCGGGCAGGCAGGAGAAGTGCAGGTTGACCCAGCCGTGCACCGGGATCTCGAGGGCCGAGGTGGGCAGCAGCGCGCCGTAGGCGACGACCGGGCAGCAGTCGGGAGCCAGCGCACGCAGCTGGGTCTGGAAGTCGGGGTCGCGGGGGTGGTCGGGGGTCAGCACCGGGACGCCGAGCTCGGCGGCACGCCGGGCCACGGGGCTCGCGACCAGGCGTCGTCCGCGACCGGCCGGGGCGTCGGGCCGCGTCACGACACCCACGAGCTCGTGGTCGGAGGCGGCGACGGCCTCGAGCGCAGGGAGTGCGACCTCGGGCGTGCCTGCGAAGACGACCCTCATCGAGGAGCCCGGCTCACAGTCCGAACCCGCCGGTGCGGGAGGTGCGGTGCGGGCTGACCTTGACCGTCGGGCGGGTCTCGCCGAACCAGTCGGCGTTGCGGATGTCGCGCATCGCCGCCTTGCGGGCGTCGGGGTCGAGCCGGTCGATGAAGATCACGCCGTCGAGGTGGTCGGTCTCGTGCTGGATGGCGCGCGCCAGCAGGTCGGAGCCCTCGATGGTCACCGGCTCGCCGTGCAGGTCGAAGCCGTGGGCCGCGACGCTGAGGGCCCGTCGGCACTCGTAGGTCAGCTCCGGGAGGGACAGGCAGCCCTCGAGGCCCTCCTGCGTCTCGGCCGACAGCTCCAGGGTGGGGTTGACCAGGTGGCCGACCTCGCCCTCGACGTACCAGGTGAAGACCCGCAGGCCGACCCCGATCTGGGGCGCAGCCAGACCGGCCCCGGGCGCGGCCAGCATGGTGTCGGTGAGGTCCTCCACGAGCGTGCGCAGGTCGCGGTCGAAGTGGGTGACCTCGGCGGCGCGGGAGCGCAGCACGGGGTCACCGAAGAGACGGATCGGTCGGACGGCCACGCCGCCGATCCTAGGCGGCGGCCCGTGGTCAGAACTGGGCCGGGTCGACCTGGATCCGGACCGCGTCGAGCTTGCGGCCCGACCGCACCCGCTGCAGCTCGGACAGCGCGCGGGAGAGGTCGTCACCGCTGGCCCGGGGCACCCGGACGACGACCCGCTCCTCGCCCTCGCCGAGGGCGACCGGACCCAGGATCTCGGCGCCCGGCGGCGCCGCGAGGAGCGTGACCGCGTCGTCGACGGCGCCGGGCTCACCGGTGATCGTCGCCAGCCGGGACGCCGGCGGCAGGTGGGCCGCGCGACGCTGGTCGCTCTCGCGGGCGGCGAAGCCGGCGGGGTCCCAGCGCACCAGCGACTGCAGCGTCGGCTCGCCGGGGTCGCCGACGGCGAGCACCCGCCCGCCGGGGCGGACCAGGGCGGCGGCGTGGGACCACCGCCGCAGGGCCTCCTCGCCCGCCCGCAGGTCGGCACGGCCGAGCAGGATCCAGGTGTCGAGCAGGACGACGGCGGCGTAGCCGTCGGCCGCCACGGGCTCCGCGCCAGGGGTGGCCACGACGATCGCGGGCTCGGGACCGACCGTGGCCAGGACCCGGTCGCCCGAGGAGGTGCGCACCAGCACCGGCGCGAAGGCCCGGCCGAGCTCCTCGGCGGTGCGGGCGTCGCCGAGGACGGGGGCCCGCAGGCCGCGGGCCCCGCACTCGCTGCACGACCAGGCCTCGGCGGGCCGGGCACACCAGCGGCAGGCCGGGGGCGACGTGGGAGCGGTCAGCGCCAGCGGACCGGCGCAGTGGCCGCAGCGGGCCGGCGTGCGGCAGCGCTCGCAGGCCAGCGCCAGCGCGTAGCCCGCGCGGGGGGTCTGGACGAGCACCGGCCCGTGGGGCACCGCGTCGCGGATCAGCGTGTGGACCTGCGAGGGGACCCGGGCACCGGCGCCGTGGGGATCACGCAGCAGGTCGAGCTCGGTGGCCCCGGTGACGGCCACCGTCACCCGCTCGCGCAGGACCGCACGCGCCGCGATGATCTCGTGGGCCCAGCCGGTGCGGACCAGCTGGTCGGCCTCGACACTGCGGGCGAAGCCCCCGGCCAGGAACGCGCACCCGGCCTGCTCGGTGCGCAGCAGCAGGGTCTCGCGGGTGTGGGGGTAGGGCGCCCGGGGCTCGGCGTGGAGGTCGTCGCCGTCGTCCCAGACCACCACGAGACCGAGGTCGTGCACCGGCGCGAAGGCGGCGGCGCGGGTGCCGACGACGACCCGGCGGGCGCCGCGGCTGACGGCCAGGAAGTCGCGGTAGCGGGCGGCCGGGCCGGCGTCGGCGGTCAGCGTCACGTGGTGGCCCGGCCCGAGCACCGCGGTGAGGGCGACGTCGACCCGCGCGACGTCCTTGACGTCGGGCAGGCAGAGCAGCACTCCGCGGCCGGCGGACCGGACGGCCGCGGCGGCGTGCGCGAGCAGCCGTGGCCAGTCCTCGGCCGGAGCGGCGTCCCACACCGCACGGGGCGCGCCGCCGGCGTGGAGGTGGCTCAGGTAGGCGGGCCCCGGGCCGTAGGCGCCCCAGTCGGCCTCCGCGGCAGCCTGGTCGTAGACGGGGTCGGGGTCGGCGTCGGGCGAGGGCTTCTTCTCGGTGGTGGCGTGGCGCGGCGGCACCGCCAGCCGCAGCACGTCGGAGCGGACGCCGGCGTAGCGGGCGGCCACCGCGTCGACCAGGTCGGCCACGGCGGGCGCGAGGACGGGCTCGGCGCTGACGACCCGGCGCAGCGGGGTCAGGCTGCCGGGGTGGTCGCTGTCGGCGGCCCGCGCCAGCACGAAGCCGTCGACGTCCTGGCCGGCGAAGCGCACCTTGACCCGGGAGCCCGGCCGGGCGTCGGCGTCCATCGTCGCCGGGACGGCGTAGTCGAAGGGTCGGTCGAGGTGGGCCAGCGAGACGTCGACCAGCACCCGGGCGACGGGGTCGACCTGGGCGAGGGGCGCGTCGGCTGCCTTGCGGGCCCGGGTGGAGCGCGCCTTGGCCTGCGCCTCCTTCACCGAGGCACGGGCCAGCCCGGGCAGCAGCTGCGGCTGCCCGGCCTCGTCTCGGCTCTCGTCCTGGGGTCCGCGGGTCACGGCGGCATTCCTACCAGCCGGCGCCCCCAGCTCCCCCGGTCGCCGACGCTTCGGTCCGGAGGTACGGCGCCAGGGCGTCGGTGGGCCGGCTTGCACCCAGACCCCACCAGACCCCACCGGCAGGCTCGCGGCGTGCCGGCCGGCGGTGGGTGAGCCACGTGTCCGACCAGCACTTCGGTGGCACAGCCACCGGCAGGCTCGCGACGTGCCGTCCGGCGGTGGGTGAGCCACGTGCCCGACCAGCACTTCGGTGGCACAGCCACCGCCCACCCCCGCGCGTACCGTCCGGCGGTGGGTGAGCCACGTGCCCGACCAGCACTTCGGTGGCACAACCACCGCCCACCCCCGCGTACCGCCCGGCGGTGGATGAGCCACGTGCCCGACCAGCACTTCGGTGGCACAACCACCGCCCACCCCCCGCGTACCGCCCGGCGGTGGGTGAGCCACGTGCCCGACCAGCACTTCGGTGGCACAACCACCGCCCACCCCCGCGTACCGCCCGCCGGTGGATGAGCCACGTGCCCGACCAGCACTTCGGTGGCACAACCACCGCCCACCCCCCGCGTACCGCCCGGCGGTGGGTGAACCACGTGCCCGACCAGCACTTCGGTGGCACAGCCACCGCCCACCTGGGGCCACGGCGACGTACGACGTGCCGTGCTGGTGGACAAGACCTAGGCGCAGGCCTGGGTCGGCCTAGAACGACGTACAGACCTGGAGCACGGTCGAGGTGCCCACGCTGGGCGGACCCGCCGTCGCGGTGATCTGTACGTCGTTCAGCGGCTCAGGCGCCGACGGCGGCCTTCAGGGCATCGGCCCGGTCGGTGCGCTCCCAGGTGAACTCGGGCAGCTCACGACCGAAGTGGCCGTAGGCCGAGGTCGCGGCGTAGATCGGACGCAGCAGGTCGAGGTCGCGCAGGATCGCCGCGGGACGCAGGTCGAAGACGTCGAGCACGGCCTGCTGGATCTCCTCGTCGGAGACGATCCCGGTGCCGAAGGTGTGCACGAACACGCCCACGGGCTGCGCCTTGCCGATGGCGTAGGCGACCTGCACCTCGCACCGGCGGGCCAGGCCCGCGGCCACGACGTTCTTGGCGACCCAACGCATCGCGTAGGCGGCCGAGCGGTCGACCTTCGAGGGGTCCTTGCCCGAGAACGCGCCGCCGCCGTGGCGGGCCATGCCGCCGTAGGTGTCGACGATGATCTTGCGACCGGTCAGGCCGGCGTCGCCCATCGGGCCGCCGACCACGAACTTGCCGGTCGGGTTGACCAGGAGCCGGTAGCCCTCCGAGGGCAGCGAGAAGGTCTCGAGCACGGGGTCGATGACGTTCTGCTTGATCTCGGCCTCGAGCTTGGTGAGGTCGGTCTCCTCGGAGTGCTGGGTGGAGAGGACCACCGTGTCGATGCGCACCGGGGTGTCGTTCTCGTCGTACTCGATGGTGACCTGGGTCTTGCCGTCGGGCCGCAGGTTGTCCATCGTGCCGTTCTTGCGCACCTCGGTGAGTCGCTCGGCCAGCCGCTGGGCGATCACGATCGGCAGGGGCATCAGCACGTCGGTGTCGTCGCAGGCGTAGCCGAACATCAGGCCCTGGTCGCCCGCGCCCCGCATGTCGAGCTCGTCGGCGGAGTCGCCGACGCGGGACTCGTGGCCCTGGTCGACGCCCTGCGCGATGTCGGGCGACTGGGCGCCGATGGCGACCTGGACTCCGCAGGTCAGGCCGTCGAAGCCCTTGTCGGAGTGGTCGTAGCCGATGTCGAGGATGGCCTTGCGGACCAGGTCGGCGACGGGGGCGTACGCCGTGGTCCGGACCTCCCCGGCGACGACGACCAGGCCGGTGGTCAGCAGGGTCTCGACGGCGACGCGGAGGTTCTCCTTGTCGGCGTCGTGCTCCATCAGGTAGTCGAGCACCGTGTCGCTGATCCGGTCAGCGATCTTGTCGGGGTGACCTTCGGTCACGGACTCCGAGGTGAAAAGACGTCCAGCCACAGTTTTTGCTCCGCTCGAGGGGGTCAGGATCGGTCGACATTCTAGGTGGTGACCAGCATGCAAGACGACCGTCTCAGACGGCGAATCAGCGCCGCCGCAGGCACGGCGTCCGTGGCGTCAGGGGACGAGCCTCGCGACGACCTGGTCCCAGATCCGGTGGGCCAGGACCGACTTCGCGCCGTGCGGCACCGGCACCGACGAGCCGTCGGCGCCGAGGATGACGGCCTCGTTGTGGGCGCTGCCGAACACCCCACCGCCGCTGACGTCGTTGAGCACGATCAGGTCGCAGCCCTTGCGGGCCAGCTTGGCGCGGGCCAGGTCGAGCACGTCGTGGTCGGCGTCGCCGGTCTCGGCCGCGAAGCCCACCACGACCTGGCCCGGACGCGCCCGGACGGTCGAGATCTCGCGCAGGATGTCGGGGTTCTGGACGAGCTCGAGGGGTGGCACCGAGCCGTCGGAGGTCTTCTTGATCTTCGCGTCGCTGTGGATCGCGGGTCGGAAGTCGGCGGGGGCAGCGGCCATCACCACGGCGTCGGCGTCGGCCGCAGCGGCGACCACGGCCTCGCGCAGCTGGGCGGTGGTCTCGACGCGGACGACCGACACCCCGGCCGGGTCGGCGAGGCCGACGTTGGCGGCGACCAGGGTCACCGAGGCCCCGCGGGCGACGGCCGCACGGGCCAGGGCGTAGCCCTGCAGACCCGACGAGCGGTTGCCGAGGAAGCGCACGGGGTCGAGCGGCTCGCGGGTGCCGCCGGCGGAGACCACCACGTGGCGTCCGGCGAGGTCGGGCTCGCCGGACCGCGCCAGCACCTGGTGGCAGGCCTCGACGATCTCGGTCGGCTCGGGCAGACGGCCCTTGCCGGTGTCGGTGCCGGTCAGCCGACCCTCGGCGGGCTCGAGGACCAGCACCCCGCGCTCACGCAGCGTGGCGACGTTGGCCTGGGTGGCCGGGTGGTCCCACATCTCGGTGTGCATCGCCGGGACCAGCACCACCGGGCAGCGCGCGGTGAGCAGGGTGTTGGTGAGCAGGTCGTCGGCCAGGCCGTGGGCGGCCTTGGCCACGAGGTCGGCGGTCGCCGGGGCCACGACGACCAGGTCGGCCTGCTGGCCGATCCGCACGTGCGGCACGCGGTGGACGTCGGTCCAGACGTCGCTGGCCACGGGCTTGCCCGACAGGGCGGCCCAGGTGGCGGCGCCGACGAACTCCAGCGCCGCCGCGGTGGGCACGACGGTCACGTCGTGCCCGGACTCGCTGAGCCCGCGCAGCACCTCGCACGACTTGTAGGCGGCGATGCCGCCGGCGACGCCGAGGACGATGGCGCTCAGGACGTGGCCCCGTGACCCGAGTGGCTCGGTGCTACTCGGTGGTGGCGGCCGAGGCGTCGATCGCGGCCTGCTTGGCTGCGGCCTCCTCGGCGGCCAGCTCGGCCGGGTCGACGTCCTCGCAGGTCAGCAGGTCCTCGTTGATCTCGCGCAGCGCGATCGAGAGGGGCTTCTCCTGCACGTGGGTGTCGACGAGCGGGCCGACGTACTCGAGCAGGCCCTCGCCCAGCTGGGAGTAGTAGGCGTTGATCTGGCGGGCGCGCTTGGCGCTGTAGAGGACCAGCTTGTACTTGCTGTCGGTCTTGGTGAGCAGGTCGTCGATCGAGGGGTTGGTGACGCCCTCGGCGGCAATGTTGGGCGCAGACACGCGTGTCAGCCTCGCTGTCGGGGTTGGGGTGGGACGGGCCGGGCTCGGATCCTGGGAGTCAGGTCACTCGGGTGCCCGGTCGTCAACCATCAATGCTACCAAGTCGGCAGCAGCAGCGTGAACTTCGTGGTTGACCACGGTGACGTCGAACTCGTTCTCGGCGGCCAGCTCCTCGCGGGCGGTGTCGAGACGACGGGTCCGCTCCTCCTCGGTCTCGGTGCCGCGTCCGACCAGTCGGCGCACGAGCTCGTCCCACGACGGCGGCTTGAGGAACACGAACAGCGCCTGCGGCATCGAGTCGCGCACCAGCCGGGCGCCCTGGAGGTCGATCTCCAGCATCGCGGGCCGACCGGCGGCCAGTGTCTTCTCGACCGGGCCCCGCGGGGTGCCGTAGCGGGCGGCGCGGTGGACCACGGCCCACTCCAGCAGCTCGTCGTGCTCGATCATCGCGTCGAACTCGGCGTCGGTCACGAACCAGTAGTGGACGCCGTCGACCTCACCCGGTCGCGGCGGTCGGGTGGTGGCCGAGACCGAGATCCACACCTCGGGGTAGCGGTCGCGCACCGCAGCGGCCACGGTGCCCTTGCCGACCGCGGTGGGCCCGGCGAGCACGACGAGGCGCTGGGGTCGGTGGGCGGGCTGAGGACCGGGCTGGACCTCGGTCACTGATCGGGGGTGGCGAACTCGCGCTGCAGGGCGGCGACCTGCTTGGTGCCGAGCCCCCGGACCCGGCGGGACTCCGCGATGCCGAGCCGCTCCATGGTCTGGCGGGCGCGCACCTTGCCGAGCCCGGGCATCGCCTGGAGCAGGTCGATGACCCGCATCTTGCCGATCACCTCGTTGGTCTCGCCGTCGCGCAGCACGTCGGAGATGGAGGCCCCGGAGTTCTTCAGCCGGTTCTTCACCTCGGCTCGTTCGCGCCGCGACGCTGCAGCCTTCGCGAGCGCCGCCTGACGCTGTTCAGGAGTGAGAGGAGGCAGGGCCACGTCGGAGAGTACTTTCGCTCGAGGAGTCCACGCGCGGACAGCGCGCACGGAGAAGGGTCAATCTAGTCACCCGCGTCGGGACCCGGCAATCGGGTGACGCGAACCAGGCCCAGCCCCGGGCTCAGAACGACAGCGGCGTCTTGCACACGTCGCGGGCCTGCTGCTGCACGCCCTCCAGCGCGGCGACGGTGGCCGGCCGGGTCAGCCGCCTGGCGGCCGCGTCGATGCTGTCCTGCTCGTCGTCGGTGACGTCGTCGGGGGGCGCGTCGCGGTCGTACGTCGCCGGGTCGACCCCGGCCCCCTCGAGCGCGTCGACCAGGGTCGAGATGCTGTCGACCAGGGTGCGCCACTCGTCGGCGATGTCGTCGGGCGCCTGCGCCGCCAGCGCCTCGAAGCTCGGCAGCGCCTGGATCAGCGCGGTGGGCCCGCCGGCGGCGAGCGCCTCGCTGAGCGGCTTCTGCTGCTCCTTCACCTCGGCGCAGTACGCCGCGAACGGGTCGTCGTCGCCCCCGCAGGCGCCGAGGGGCAGACCGACGACCAGCAGGGCGCCGAGCGCCGCGAGGGTGCGCCGCACGGGAGCGGCCGGACGCGGGGTCATCGGCGCAGCTCGTCGTTGGCGAGGTCGCAGGCCGCTCGCATCGCGGCCGGGTCGGGGCCGAGCCGGAGCACCTCGCGCGACGAGCTCGCGGCGACGTGGCGGGCCGCGGGGCCGAAGATCCGCCGGATGTCGGCCGCCGTGCCGCCCTGGGCGCCGTAGCCGGGGGCGAGGATCGGGCCGTTGAAGGCCAGGTCGGTCTCGGTCTCACCGATCGTGGCTCCGACCACCGCACCGAAGGAGCCCAGCGGCTCGGCCCCGTCGTTGAGCACGCGCAGGTGCTCGGCCATCAGCGCGGCCACGGTCTGCCCGGCGGGCGTCCGGGCGTGCTGCACCTCGGGGCCCTCCGGGTTGGAGGTCTCGACCAGGACGAAGACGCCCGCGTCGTGCCGCTGCGCGGTCTCGACGAAGGGCGCGAGCGAGCCGAAGCCGAGGTAGGGGCTGACCGTGATCGCGTCGGCGGCCAGCGGCGACGCGGGGTCGAGGTAGGCGTCCGCGTAGGCCTGGGAGGTGGAGCCGATGTCGCCGCGCTTGACGTCGAGCAGCACCAGCGCGCCGGCCTCGCGGGCGGTGCTGAGCACCCGCTCCAGCACCGCCACTCCCCTGCTGCCGAACCGCTCGTAGAACGCCGACTGCGGCTTGACGACCGAGCAGTGCGGGGCGACCGCCTCGACCGCCCCCAGCGCGAAGCGCTCCAGCCCCGCGACGTCGTCGTCCAGGCCCCACTCGCGCAGCAGCGCCGCATGGGGGTCGATGCCGACGCAGAACGGCCCGCGCTCGGCCAGCGCCTCGTGGAAGCGGCGTCCGAACGTCATCGCAGCGCTCCGGTGATCCGGCGCGGCCACAGCGGACCCTCGTAGACGAAGGCGCTGTAGCCCTGCAGCAGGGTGGCACCCGCGTCGAGACGGGCCCGGGCGTCGGCGGGCGTGGAGATGCCGCCGACCCCGATCAGCGTGAGGTCGGGCCCGACGCGGCCGCGGAGCAGCGCGACGACCTCGCAGGCCCGCGCGGCCAGCGGCGGGCCGGACAGGCCGCCGGCCCCGAGGCGGTCGACCTCGGCCGGGTCGCTGACCAGTCCGGCGCGGCTGGTCGTGGTGTTGGTCGCGATGATGCCCGCCAGCCCGAGGTCCAGGGCCAGGTCGGCGACCTCGAGGACGTCGGCGTCGGCCAGGTCGGGAGCGATCTTGACCAGCAGCGGCACCCGGCGACCAGCGGCGGCGTCGGCGGTCACCTGGACGCGCTCCAACAACGGGCCCAGCTTGTCGACCGCCTGGAGGTTGCGCAGCCCGGGGGTGTTGGGCGAGCTCACGTTGACCACGAGGTAGTCGGCGTGACCGGCCAGCAGCCGGGCGCTCTTCTCGTAGTCGGCCTCGACGGCGGCCTGGTCGTCGTCGGGCACGACCTTGGTCTTGCCGATGTTGACCCCGAGCACCGGACCGTCGGGCCGTCGTCCGCGCCGGGCCAGCCGGGCGGCGACGGCCTCGGCGCCGTCGTTGTTGAAGCCCATCCGGTTGACCACGGCCCGGTCCTGCGGCAGCCGGAAGAGCCGCGGCCTGGGGTTGCCGGGCTGCGCCTCCCCGGTGACGGTGCCGACCTCGATGTGCCCGAAGCCGAGCGCGGCCATCGCGTCGATCCCCACGGCGTTCTTGTCGAACCCCGCCGCGAGCCCCAACCGGTTGGCGAACCGCAGCCCCATCGCCTCGACCTCGCCCCTCCCCCGCCGGTGGTCGAGCCTGCCGAGACCCCGCAGCACCGGCGCCCCCGCCCGCACGGCCGCGAAGCCCAGGTGGTGGGCACGCTCGGGATCGACCTTCCGGAAGCCGTGGTCGAACAGGACGCGGTAGGGGTTCACACGTCCTTCCCGGACGCCGTCTCCTGGCCGCGCCGGGCCCAGTCCTGCAGGCTGCGCACGCCGACCTCGCCGCGCATCAGCGCCTCGATGCCGTGGACGGCCGCGCCGAGCCCTTGCACGGTCGTGATGCACGGGGTGTTGGAGCGCACCGCCGCGGTGCGGATCTCGTAGCCGTCGACGCGCGCCGATCCTCCGCCGGTCGAGCCGTGCGGGGTGTTGATGATCAGCTGGACCTCGCCCGCGAGGATCAGGTCGACCGTGGTCGGCTCGCCGTCGGGGCCGGGGCCCTCGAAGTGCTTGCGCACCACGGTGGCGGTGACGCCGTTGCGGCGCAGCACCTCGGCGGTGCCCTGCGTGGCGAGGATCTCGAACCCGTGGTCGGCCAGCACCTTGATCGGGAAGATCATGTGCCGCTTGTCGCGGTTGGCCATGGACACGAAGATCCGCCCGCTGGTGGGCAGCGAGCCGAACGCCGCCGCCTGGGCCTTGGAGAACGCGGTGCCGAAGTCGGCGTCGAGGCCCATCACCTCACCGGTGGACTTCATCTCCGGGCCGAGCACGGTGTCGACCTGGCGACCGTCCTTGGTGCGGAAGCGGTTGAAGGGCATCACCGCCTCCTTGACCGCGATCGGCTGGTCGGCGGGCAGGTTGCCGCCGTCACCGGTGACGGGCAGGACTCCGGCTGCGCGGAGGTCGGCCACGGTCTCGCCGAGCATGATCCGGGCCGCGGCCTTGGCCAGCGGGGTGCCGGTCGCCTTGGAGACGAACGGGACCGTGCGGCTGGCGCGCGGGTTGGCCTCCAGCACGTAGAGGACGTCGGCGCCCAGCGCGAACTGGATGTTGAGCAGCCCCCGCACCCCGACCCCGCGGGCGATCGCCTCGGTGGCGGTGCGGATCCGGCGGACCTCCGCGTCGCCCAGGGTGATCGGCGGCAGCGCGCAGGAGGAGTCGCCGGAGTGGATCCCGGCCTCCTCGATGTGCTCCATCACGCCGCCCAGGAAGAGCTCCTCGCCGTCGTACAGCGCGTCGACGTCGATCTCGACCGCGTCGTCGATGAACCGGTCGACCAGCACGGGGTGCTCGGGGCTGATCGCGGTGGCCCGCTCGATGTAGCCGCTGAGGGCCTCGTCGTCGTAGACGATCTCCATGCCCCGACCGCCCAGCACGTACGACGGCCGCACGAGCACGGGGTAGCCGACCTCGGCCGCGATCTCGCGGGCGTCCTCGAAGCTGGTGGCCATCCCGTGCTTGGGGGCCGGGAGGCCGGCCTCGGCCAGCACGCGGCCGAACGCCCCGCGCTCCTCGGCCAGGTGGATCGCCTCGGGCGAGGTGCCGACGATCGTCACGCCGTTGTCCTTCAGCCCCTGGGCCAGCCCCAGCGGGGTCTGCCCGCCGAGCTGGCAGATGACCCCCACCACCGGACCGGCCTGCTCCTCGGCGTGCACGACCTCGAGCACGTCCTCGAGCGTGAGCGGTTCGAAGTAGAGACGGTCGGAGGTGTCGTAGTCGGTCGAGACCGTCTCGGGGTTGCAGTTGACCATCACGGTCTCGTAGCCGGCGTCGGAGAGCGCCAGGGAGGCGTGCACGCAGGAGTAGTCGAACTCGATGCCCTGCCCGATCCGGTTGGGCCCGCTGCCGAGGATGATCACCGCCGGACGCTCGCGCGGCAGCACCTCGGACTCCTCGTCGTAGGAGCTGTAGTGGTAGGGCGTGGCCGCGGCGAACTCGGCGGCGCAGGTGTCGACGGTCTTGTAGACCGGGCGGATCCCGAGGGCGTGCCGCACGCCGCGCACGACGTCGGCGCTCATGCCGCGGATCTTGCCGATCTGGACGTCGGAGAAGCCGTGCCGCTTGGCCCGCCGCAGCAGGCCCGGGGTGAGCTCGGGCGCGACCGTCACCTCGGCGGCGACCTCGTTGATCAGCGCGAGCTGGTCGAGGAACCACGGGTCGATCTTGGTGGCCTCGAAGATCTCCTCGGGCGTGGCGCCGGCCCGGATCGCGTCCATGACCTTCTTCAGGCGCCCGTCGTGGGGCACCGCGATCTCGGCCAGCAGCGCGTCCTTGTCGAGCTCGATCCACTCCTGGTGCCAGTCGAAGACCGCGTCCTTGCTCTCCAGCGACCGCAGCGCCTTCTGCAGCGCCTCGGTGAAGCTGCGCCCGATCGACATCGCCTCACCGACCGACTTCATGTGGGTCGTCAACGTCGGGTCGGCGCCCGGGAACTTCTCGAAGGCGAACCGCGGGACCTTGACCACGACGTAGTCGAGGGTCGGCTCGAAGCTGGCCGGGGTGGTGAAGCCGCCGGGGCGGGTGGTGATGTCGTTGGGGATCTCGTCGAGGGTGTAGCCGATCGCGACCTTGGCGGCGATCTTGGCGATGGGGAAGCCGGTCGCCTTGGAGGCCAGGGCGCTCGAGCGGGAGACGCGGGGGTTCATCTCGATCACGATCAGCCGGCCGTCGCGCGGGTCGACGGCGTACTGGATGTTGCAGCCACCGGTGTCGACGCCGACCTCGCGGATGATCCCGATCGAGAGGTCGCGCATGGCCTGGTACTCGCGGTCGGTCAGGGTCATCGCCGGGGCGACCGTGATCGAGTCGCCGGTGTGCACGCCCATCGGGTCGACGTTCTCGATCGAGCAGACGATCACCACGTTGTCGGCGGTGTCGCGCATGACCTCGAGCTCGTACTCCTTCCACCCGATGATCGACTCCTCGATCAGCACCTCGGTGGTGGGGCTCGCGTCGAGGCCGGCGCCGGCGATCTGGCGCAGCTCGGTCTCGTCGTGGGCGATGCCGGACCCGGTGCCGCCCATGGTGAAGCTCGGGCGGACGACGATCGGGTAGCCGAAGCGCTCCACGGCCGTGAGGCAGTCGTCCATCGTGTGGCAGATCGAGCTTCCGGCGACCTCGCCGCCGAGGCTCTCGACGATCTTCTTGAACGACTGGCGGTTCTCGCCGCGGTCGATGGCCTCGATGGAGGCGCCGATCAGCTCGACGTCGTACTTCTCCAGCACGCCGGCCTTGTCGAGCGCCATCGCGGCGTTGAGCGCGGTCTGCCCGCCCAGGGTCGCCAGCAGCGCGTCGGGGCGCTCCTTGGCGATCACCTTCTCGACGTACTCGGGGGTGATCGGCTCGATGTAGGTCGCGTCGGCGAACTCGGGGTCGGTCATGATCGTGGCCGGGTTGGAGTTGACCAGGATGACCCGCAGGCCCTCCTCCTTGAGCACGCGGCACGCCTGCGTGCCGGAGTAGTCGAACTCGCAGGCCTGCCCGATGATGATCGGCCCCGAGCCGATCACCATCACCGAGCGGATGTCGTCACGCTTGGGCACGGTGGGCCTCCATCAGGGTCGAGAACCGGTCGAACAGGTACGCCGCGTCGTGCGGGCCCGCGGCCGCCTCGGGGTGGTACTGCACCGAGAAGCTGCGCAGCGCGCCGCTCTCGTCGCGCAGCTCGAGCCCCTCCACCACGTCGTCGTTGAGGCAGACGTGGCTCACCGTCGCCACGCCGTACGGCGTCTGCGTCGGGGCGTCGAGCGGGGCGTCGACCGCGAAGCCGTGGTTGTGGGCGGTGACCTCGACCTTGCCGGTGGTGCGGTCCATCACCGGCTGGTTGATCCCGCGGTGGCCGTAGGTGAGCTTGTAGGTGCCGAAGCCGAGGGCCCGGCCGAACAGCTGGTTGCCGAAGCAGATGCCGAAGTAGGGCAGGCCGCGCTCGAGGGCACCCTGGAGCAGCGCGACCTGGTCGGTCGTGGCGGCCGGGTCGCCGGGCCCGTTGGAGAAGAACAGTCCGTCGGGCTCGACGGCGAGCACGTCCTCCAGGGTCGCGGTGGCCGGCAGCACGTGGACCTCGACCCCGCGCTCGGCCATGCGGAGCGGGGTCATCGTCTTGATGCCGAGGTCGAGCGCGGCGACGGTGAAGCGCTTCTCACCGACCGCGGGCACGACGTACGCCTCGGTCGTGGAGACCTCGCTGGCGAGCTCGGCGCCGGCCATCTCGCCCGAGGCCAGCACCCGGGTCAGCAGGGCCGCCGCGTCGGTCTCGGTCGAGGAGATGCCGACGCGCATCGCGCCCCGTTCGCGCAGGTGACGGGTGAGCGCCCGGGTGTCGACCCCGGAGATGCCGACCACGCCCTGGGCGACGAGCTCCTCGTCGAGGCTGCGCACCGAGCGCCAGCTGCTGGTGACCCGCGAGGGGTCGCGCACGACGTACCCGGCGACCCAGATCCGACCCGACTCGGGGTCGTCGTCGTTGACGCCGGTGTTGCCGATGTGCGGAGCCGTCATCACGACCACCTGGCGGTGGTAGGAGGGATCGGTGAGCGTCTCCTGGTAGCCGGTCATGCCGGTGTTGAACACGGCCTCGCCGAAGGTCTCGCCCTCCGCGCCGTAGGCCTCGCCACGGAACGTGCGCCCGTCCTCGAGGACCAGGATCGCCTCGCGGGCGCTCACTGGAGCTTCCCGTCGAGGACGGTGGGGCGACCGCGCAGGAACGTCGCGACCACGCGGCCGGGCAGCTCCATGCCGGCGTACGGCGTGTTGCGCGAGAGCGACGCGGACTCCGAGGCCTCGATCGTGCGACGCGCCTTCGGGTCGTAGAGCACCACGTTGGCCGGGGCGCCCTCCTCGATCGGGCGGCCGTGGTCGGCCACCCGGCCGATCCGGGCGGGGGCGTAGGACATCCGTTCGGCGACGCCGGCCCAGTCGAGCAGGCCGGTGTCGACCATCGTCTCCTGCACGATCGACAGCGCGGTCTCCAGACCGAGCATCCCGAAGGCGGCCGCGGCCCACTCGCAGTCCTTGTCCTCGTGGGGGTGCGGCGCGTGGTCGGTGGCGACGATGTCGATGGTGCCGTCGGCGAGCCCCGCGCGCAGCGCCTCGGTGTCGGCGGCGGTGCGCAGCGGCGGGTTGACCTTGAAGATCGGGTCGTACGTCGTCGCCATCTCGTCGGTCAGCAGCAGGTGGTGGGGGCAGGCCTCCGCGGTGACGTTCCAGCCCTTGCGCTTGGCGTCGCGGACGATCTCCACCGAGCCGGCGGTGGACACGTGGCACACGTGCAGCCGGGAGCCGACGTGGGCGGCGAGCAGGCAGTCGCGGGCGATGATCGCCTCCTCCGCGACGGCCGGCCAGCCGGCCAGCCCGAGGCGGCCCGAGAGCTCGCCCTCGTTCATCTGGGCACCCTCGGTGAGCCGGGGCTCCTGGGCGTGCTGGGCGACGACGCCGTCGAAGGCCTTGACGTACTCGAGCGCGCGGCGCATCAGCACCGCGTCGCTGACGCAGTGGCCGTCGTCGGAGAAGACCCGGACCCGCGCCGCCGAGTCGGCCATCGCGCCGAGCTCGGCCAGCCGCTCGCCCGCCAGGCCGACGGTGACCGCACCCACCGGGTAGACGTCGCAGTAGCCGGCCTCGCGGCCCAGCCGCCAGACCTGCTCGACCACTCCGGCCGTGTCGGCCACCGGCTCGGTGTTGGCCATCGCGTGCACGGCGGTGAAGCCGCCCATCGCGGCGGCCTGGGTGCCGGTCTCGACGGTCTCGGCGTCCTCGCGGCCGGGCTCGCGCAGGTGGGTGTGCAGGTCGACCAGGCCGGGCAGCGCGATCAGCCCGGTGCCGTCGATGACCTCGGCGTCGCCGGGGTCGCCGGTGGCCACCACCCCGTCGCGCAGCAGCAGGTCGCCGGGCTCGCCGTCGAGGACGGCGACGGATCTGATCAGGTAGGCGCTCACGCGTCGTTCTCCTCGTGGGGGTGGGCGTCGCCGGTGGTCGAGCCTGTCGAGGCCCCGCTCAGCAACAGGTAGAGCACGGCCATCCGCACGGCCACCCCGTTGGTGACCTGCTCGACGATGACCGAGCGCGGTGAGTCGGCGACGTCGGCGCTGATCTCCATGCCGCGCACCATCGGGCCGGGGTGCATCACGATCGTGTGGTCCTGCAGGGTCGCCATCCGGCGACTGTCCAGGCCGTAGCGGCGGGAGTACTCGCGCGGGGTCGGGAAGAAGCCGCCGTTCATCCGCTCGCGCTGCACGCGCAGCATCATCACCGCGTCGGCCTTGGGCAGCACGGCGTCGAGGTCGTACGACGTCTCGACCGGCCAGGTCTCGATGCCGACCGGCAGCAGGGTCGGCGGGGCGACCAGCGTGACCTCGGCGCCGAGCGTGTGCAGCAGCAGCGCGTTGGAGCGGGCGACCCGGCTGTGCAGCACGTCGCCGACCACGGCGACCCGCCGCCCGTCGAGCGGTCCGAGGTGGCGGGTCATCGTGAAGGCGTCGAGCAGGGCCTGGGTGGGGTGCTCGTGGGTGCCGTCGCCGGCGTTGACCACGCTGGAGCGCACCCACCCGGAGTGGGCCAGCCGGTGCGGGGCGCCGCTGGCGCCGTGGCGGACCACGACGGCGTCGGCGCCCATCGCCTCGAGCGTGAGCGCGGTGTCCTTCAGGCTCTCGCCCTTGCTGACGCTGGACCCCTTGGCCGCGAAGTTGATCACGTCGGCGGAGAGCCGCTTGGCGGCCGCCTCGAAGGAGATCCGGGTGCGGGTGGAGTCCTCGAAGAACAGGTTGACGACGGTGCGTCCGCGCAGCGCCGGCAGCTTCTTGATCGGCCGGTCGGCCAGCGAGCGCATCTCCTCGGCGGTGCTGAGCACCAGCTCGGCGTCGTCGCGGGTCAGGTCGCCCGCGCTGAGCAGGTGGCGCTTCATGCGGTCTCCCCCTCGATCGGCCCGGCCGGTGTCCCGTCGATCGAGACCGCGTCGACCCCGTCGGTCTCGGCCAGCCGGACGCTCACCCGCTCGACGAGCGAGGTCGGGAGGTTCTTGCCCACGAAGTCGGCCCGGATCGGCAGCTCGCGGTGGCCCCGGTCGACCAGGACCGCCAGCCGGACCGCGCGGGGACGCCCGACGTCACCGAGGGCGTCGAGGGCGGCGCGGATCGTGCGGCCGGAGAACAGCACGTCGTCGACCAGCACCACGGTGCGGTCGTCGACCCCGTCGCCGGGGATCTCGGTGTGCATCAGGGTCCGGGCCGGCTTGAGGCGCAGGTCGTCGCGGTACATCGTCACGTCGAGCGAGCCGACCGGGACGTCGTAGCCCTCGACGGCGGAGATGCGCTCGGCGATCCGGTGCGCCAGCGGGACGCCGCGGCGCGGGATGCCGAGCAGGAGCAGGTCGTCTGCCCCCTTGTTGCGCTCGAGGATCTCGTGGGAGATCCGGGTGAGGGCCCGGGTGATGTCACGGGCGTCGAGGACCACGCGGCCGCTGGGGAGCGGTGGGGTCGTACTCGCGGGGGTGTTGTCAGGGGCAGGCTCGGCACACACAGGTGCTGTGACCTCCTTCTCCGCCTCACAGGACGGCTCGTTAAAGGATGTCGGACTGCGCGCAGCCTAGCGCGCCACCCGCCGCTCTCCCGCACCGGCGCACCCGGTTCTCAGCGGTCGGACGCCTCGGACGCGCACGGCTCAGGCGAGGTCGAGCAGGACCTTGCCGACCGTGCCCTGCTCCACCGCGTCGTGCGCTGCGGCGGTCTGCTCCAGGTCGTAGTGGTGCAGCGGCATCCCGACGTCCTGCCCGACCCGCAGCGCGCCCGCCTCGACCGCCGCGGTCACGTCGACCGTGGCGGCCGTGAGCAGGTCCTCGCCGAGGGTGTAGAGCAGCAGACCCTGGAGCCGCACGTTCTTGGAGAAGCTCGGCCGCAGCGGCAGCGTGGCCTCCTCGCCGCCGTTGTTGGCGTAGTAGGCGATCGTGCCGCGGTTGCGCACCACCGCCAGGTCGAGCGCGAGGTTCTGGGCCGGGGCGACCTCGACGACCAGGTCGACGCCGTCGGGGGCGATCTCCGCGACCCGGGCGACGACGTCCTCGGTGCGGTAGTTGACGACGTGGTGGGCGCCGGCGGCCGTGGCCAGCGCGGCCTTCTCGTCGCCGCTGACCGTGGTGACGACCGTGGCGCCCGACCAGGTGGCCAGCTGGATGGCGGCGTTGCCGACCGCACCGGCGCCGCCGGCGACCAGGACGGTCTGGCCCGTCAGCGTCCCGGGCCCGAGACCGGTGACCGACTCGCCGGCGGTCAGGGCCCGGTGAGCGGTGACCGCGGGGACGCCGAGGCTGGCGCCCAGGTCGTACGACGCGCCGTCGGGCAGCCGGACCGCCTGCGAGGCCGGCACCACGACCTGCTCCGCGGCGGTCCCGTAGGGCATGGCGTGCTGCGCGAGGTAGACCCACACCCGCTCACCGACCCGGGCCGCGTCGACGTCGGCGCCCACCGCCTCGATCTCGCCGGCTCCGTCCTGTCCGGGCGTCACCTCGGGGTGGCCGCCTGTCATCATCCCGGCGCGGAACTTCCAGTCCGTCGGGTTGACCCCCGCCCGGACCAGCCGTACCCGCACCTCCCCCGCACCCGGTGCGGGAGTCTCGCGCTCCACGACCTCGAGGACGGACGACGGACCTGGCTCCCGGTACACCACAGCGCGCATGCCCCCGACGCTAGCCTCCGCCCGGTGCGGCCCTCAACGCACCTCGAAGCCGGACCCGCCCGGGTCGTCGGCCGGCGCGGTCTCGATCCGCTCGACGCGAGCCTGAGGTGGGCCGGTGCGGGCCCAGTCCGCCACCGCCTGCACGGCCTCGGCCGGGCCGGCGAGCACCGCCTCGACGGTGCCGTCCGCCTGGTTGGTCACCCAGCCGCGCACGCCGTGGGCCACGGCCTCCTGGCGACAGCTCTCGCGGAACCACACCCCCTGCACGCGGCCGTGGACCACCAGACGCAGGACTTCCTCGGGCCGGCTCATGTCCCGATCCTGCCCCGACGCCGGCTGCGGGTCGAGCGGGCGGTCGACCTGCGCGCGCCAGGAGCGTGGCCGCCGTCTGTCAGGAGCGCGCCAGCCTTGCGTGGGGGCACGATCGACGAGGCCCGGCTCCTCCCACCGTGACCACTCGGCGACACGTGGGACCTGCTGCCGGACCGAGAGCTGCGCCGACCGCAGGTCCGCGGGGTTCGGGTCGTCGGTTTGGGACCAAACCGCAGAGATGTATGCCTCCGGGCTGCGGTTGGTGACCAATCCGCGCGGCGTCACCTGTCGTCGCTCCGACCGGCAACGGTCGGTGGTCGGGCGTGCCGGTGGCCCCGGCGTGGTGGGGGTACGCCGGGGCTCGGGGGTCACTCAGGGTTCGCGGTCGGGTGGGTGGTCGGGCGGGACTGCGGGGTGGGTGCCGTGGTGGTCGCGGATGATCCGGTAGCCGTGTGGTGTCGTCCACTCGTAGCCGGTGGGATGGATCCGGCGGTAGCGCCACCGGCCGTGCGTCTTCGCGCGGTGGTGTCGTCGGCACAGGGGCGCGATGTTGTGTGAGCAGGTCGCCCCGCCCGGGCCGTCTGGTTCCCAGGGGTCGATGTGGTCGTGGTCGCAGGTCTCGGCGCGGCGGGTGCAGTGGGGGAAGACGCAGGTGTGGTTGAGCAGCTCTGCTTGTTGCTTGATCCGGTCGGGGATCTCGTAGGCCTCGACGTGGTGGTGGGCGGCGAGGTCCTTGATCGGGACGATGGTGATCTGGCCCGCGGTCTGGCACCAGTCGCGTACTTGGTCGAGCAGGATCGGGGTGCGGGTGTTGCCGCAGCGGGCGACGTTGCCGCCGCCACCGTGATGGCGGCTTCGGTGAGGTGGACGTTGAGCACCACGCCCCGTCCCTGGCCGGGCTGGATCTCACCGGTGTCCAGGTCGAGGGCGAGCTGTTGGCGGGCGATCTCACCCACGGCCATCGAGCGCCTGACGTCCAGGGAATCGGTGGAGCCGAGCTCGGCGAGCTGGGTGGCGGTGCGGCTGACGGCGGCCTCGAGGTCGAGGGCGTCGGCCAGGTCGAGACGGCCCGTCGACCTGGACGGTGCCGGCGGTGTCGACCTGGTCGGTCTCGACGTCGAACCGTCGCCCGTCGGCGGCGCGCTGGCGCCGTTCCTCGGCCTGGTCGGGGTCGTGGCGGGCCAGGGCTTCCTCGACCAGCCGGTCGACCTGGCTCCAGGAGCACGTGCCGGCGGCCGGGGCGAGTGCCTGGTCGACCTCGGCGGCCGCGGCCGCGGGGAG
Organism: uncultured Actinomycetota bacterium; assembly: GCA_963845645.1. Classification (GTDB taxonomy): domain Bacteria; phylum Actinomycetota; class Actinomycetes; order Propionibacteriales; family Nocardioidaceae; genus Nocardioides. Next base: position 145,026 of record CAWJSY010000005.1, on the reverse strand, counting down.
GCAGCAGGTGTGCTCGGCGATCGCGCAGCGCCCGCCACACCGGCAGCCGGCCTGCCATGACCAGCTCCCAGAGCTTCGGGAGGCGGTAGCGCAGCTCGAGGGTCTTGCCGACGTAGGCCTTGCCGGCGTCGGTGGACATGCCCAAGGTGGCGGCGTACTCCATCAGCGCGAACTCCGAGACCAACGGTGCCCCGGGTCCGGCGATCGGCAGGGCGCGGTCGCCGAACATGCTGACCTGGTGGGCGGCCCACTCGCCGTCGGCCTCCACGGTGTTCTCGACGGCCCAGTCGACGGTGAGCCGCAGCTTGCGGATCTCCACCTGAGCGATGTCGGAGTTGGCCGTGCGCAGCGCACCGAGAAGTGTCTCGGTGGTGGTCTGCGCTGCTTCGGTCATAGGTCTATTGCAGCACCGACCACCGACAGTCCGACCCCGAAATCAGGGTTGTGCACAGGGTCTGCGGGTCACGGGTTGGTAACGACTTTCCCGCTCAACCACAGGGGTCGGAAGACCTCGACATGCCCGACGCTACCGTCGCGGCGAGCCCCGTTGCTGGGTTCACGCGCGCTGACCTGACCACTTTCTGCCGTCTCGACGAGCTCGGACTCGAGGTGACCGGCCAACGCCTCGAGCCCAGGCGCGCAGTGCTCGCCTGCCGCGTCCTCGAGCCGGACCAGTGGTGTCGCCGCTGCGGCAGTGAGGGGACCGTGCGCGACACCGTGGTCCGACGCCTTGCCCACGAACCGTTGGGGTGGCGGCCCACGACGATGGCGGTGACGATCCGTCGTTACAGGTGTCGCGAGTGCTCGCTCGTGTGGCGCCACGACACCACCCCAGCGGCCGAGCCACGAGCGACGAGCGCTCACGCCGTGGCCCTTCGTGGGCGTTGGAGGCACCTCAATTGCGAAGAGCCGGTTTCGTCCGCGCGCCAGCGACGGCTTCGTGACTCGGTCCGGCGACCCTCGCACCTCCATCAGCGTCCCGGGAATCGCGCTGGCCCGCGACGCCGGGCTCGGCAGCACCCGGTCAGAGTGCGGAGGACATCCCGGCACACGCGCGCAGCCACGAACGTCGGGTGCCCTCGGACAGCTGGCCGTAGGGCACCACGGAGCCCGAGACCAGCGCCGGGTCGTAGGGCACCCGGTAGACGCTGCGGGTGCGCTGCTCGTAGACCTGGGTGAGGTCGTGAGCCAGCTTGGGGTCCACCTGGGGCGACGGGTCGGACAGCACGGTGACGGTCTTGTACTTGAGGTTCTGGTAACCGGCGTCCTGGAGGGCGTCGAGCATCCAGAGCCCGCTGTAGCCGGTGTCCTCGCGCACGGTGCTGGTGACCACGAGCAGGTCGGCGGCCTCCGCGGAGGCCAGCCAGTTCTCGGCCCGCATGTTGTTGCCGGTGTCGACCAGGATCACCCGGTAGAACCGCTCGAGCAGCCGGTGCACCTCGCGGAAGTCCTCGCCCCGGATGGTGCCGGTGACGTCGGGCCGCTCGTCGGAGGCGAGCACGTCGAAGTGCGCGTCACCCTGCGACCGCACGAACGCCCCGAGGTCACCGATGCGCGACTGGTAGACGTCCTTGAAGCGTTCGAGGTCCTCGAGCAGCTCGCGGGTGGTGTTGCGGTGGGCGCTGCGGGTGCCTCGGATGCCGAGGGTGCCGCGCGTCTCGTTGTTGTCCCAGGCCACCACGCCACCACCGCGCACGGTGCCGAAGGTGTAGCCCGCGGCGAGCACGCCGGTGGTCTTGGCCGCGCCACCCTTGGGATTGATGAACGCGATCGTGCGCGGACCGTCGAAGTCCTTCTGGATCAGGGCCCGGTCGTTCTGGTAGGCCATCTCCTGCGGCCCCATCTTGGGCCGGATCGTGCCGCCGCTCCAACGCCGCACCCATCCTCGCCAGCCCCAGCTCGCCGGGCCGATCTGCACGTGCGCGTCACGGCGGTCGAGGAAGTCGGTCGCGGACATGAAGCGGCCCTGGTCCTCCTCCTCGTCGCGAGGGACGACGAGCGCGGGCGCGCGGTGCTGGGACACGGGGGGCGGCCCCATCGGCGGGTGCGACGGTTGGCTCGAGGGCGGCCCCGAGGGAGGCGGACCCGTCGGCGGACCCGCGGGTGGCCCCGTGGGTGGACTCGTCGGAGGACCCGTGGGAGGACCCGTGGGTGCCGGTGACGCCGTACCAGGACTCGGGAACCCCGGGAGCGGGTCGTTCAGGGGGTCGGACAGGGGGTCGGACAGCGGGTCGCTGACCGGACCTGGGGCTGCGACGGGGTCATGGCTCGACGGGTCCTCTGGCCACCGCGTCATGGGGGGTCCTCCGAGAGTCAGGCGGGTCGGTCGGCCCGACCTTATGCCACGGGGCCCCGCGTCTGTGAGAGGTTCGGGGAGTGAGGACCGGAGGAGAGCACGCGCGGCTGCGTCGGGCCGTCGGCCTGACCACGGTGACCGGCTTGCTGGTGGGAGCCGCCGTCCTGCACCAGGTCGGCGACCGCGCCTCGACCACCCCGACCACCGCCTCGCCCCGGCCGCCGGCCCCCTCGTCCCCGGGTTGGTCGCCGGTCCGCCCGCCGCGACCGCTGCCGCAGAACGGCCCCGGGGTGACCGAGCCCGGCGTGCTGCTCGTGGCGCACCCCACGACCGAGGGCACTCTCGACGTCGGCGAGTGGGTGGTCCTGCCGCGCGCCACCGACCGCATCGAGCTCGCGCCCCCGCAGATCGAGGCGGCGAAGAGCGCCTTCACGGGTCTGGCGCCCGAGATCTCCTCTCTCCGGGTCACCGTCGACGAGCGTCCGGTGCCCGCCCCCGAGGGGCGCCTGACCGGCGAGGCCGGCGCCACCACCGTGGAGCTGCGACAGCCCGCCCGGGCGTACGTGCTGCGCTACTTCCTGCACGACGCTGTCGTCCGCAGCCGACCTGAGAGCGCCGGGCGGGTGCTGGCCGCGTACGCACCGGCGTCGCAAGGACTCCCGCCCGACCTGCCGGTGGCGATCGCGGCCTACGGCGGTGCCGTGCGCAAGATGTGGTGCCCACTCGGCCCGACCCCCTCCGAGCCGTGCAGCACGGGCCGGCCACCCGTACGACGCGTCGACGCGGACCTGCGCCCCGACACCGCCCTGGTCTACCTCAAGGCCGACCTCGAGCAATGACCCTCGAAAGCACCGTGGCCCTTCAGGCGCTGGGCTGGACCGGCTACGTGCTGCTCACCGGCGTGCTCACCTTCTGGCTCGTGGTGTGGCCCCACGGCAGCAACGACCGCCGGCTGGTAGCGCTGGCCGTCACTGGCACCGGTCTGTTGGTCGTCGCGACCCTCGGTGACCCGCTGGTGCGGCTCGGCAGCGGCGAGCGGCTCGCCGACGTCCTGGAACCGCAGGCCGCGAGCGCCCTGCTGGTGCGGCTGGCGGGGGTGAGCGCAGCGGTGTTCTTCCTGCCCGACCTGCTGCGGCGCCCCCTCGTCGGACACCGCCGCGCCGCTGCCGGGCTGCTGGTCGTCCTGCTCACCACCGGCGTGCTGGCTGACTCCGTGCTGGCTGACTCCGCGCTGGCCGGCTCCGGGAGCGGCTGGGCCTCGGTCGGGCTGCTCGCCGGTATCACCCATGCGCTGTCAGCCGCCGCGTGGGTCGGCGGTGTGACAGCCCTTGCGGTGCTGCTCCTGCGCCGCGACGTCCCGGACGACCTCGACCCGATGCTGGAGACCTTCGCGACGCTGGCCACCGGGTGCCTGGTGGCGCTGCTGCTCAGCGGCTTCGTGCGGGCCGTCGTGGTCACCGAGGGCGAGGTGGGCCTGCTCGCCTCGTCGTTCGGCCTGGCGGTGCTGCTCAAGGCCGGGCTGCTGGCTCTGATGGTGCTGCTGGGTCGACGCGTCCGCACGCAGCCGCGCGACACCTCCGCCCTGCGACGCATCGTGCTGGGCGAGGTGGCCCTGGCGACGGCCGCCTTGCTGGCCACGACCGCGCTCGTGGCCACCGCTCCCGGCTGAGCGGCAGCCCACGCTCAGGCCAGCTCGCCCAGGGCCGTCTCGATCGCCCGGTGGAACGTCGGGTAGGCGTAGATCATGTTGCGCAGCGTGGCCACCGGCACCGCCGCGTGCACGGCCACGGCCAGGAAGCCGAGCACCTCGCCGCCGGCTGGGCCCACGACGGTCGCCCCGACGAGGACCCCGCGGTCGGCGTCCTCGACGACCTTGATCAGCCCCCGCCCACCGGGACCGTGCAGCCACCCGCGCGAGGAGGTCTCCAGCGGCGTCGTGCCGACCCGGACCGACAGCCCGGCCCCGCGCGCCTCCTCCTCGGTGAGACCGACGGCGGCCGCCTCCGGGTCGGTGAAGGTGACGTGCGGCAGCGCGTGGTACGTCGCCTCCTCGGCGGTCTCCTCCCCCAGGATGTCGGCCAGCGCGTGCGCGCCCTGGTACATCGCGACGTGGGTGAACGCGCCCTTGCCGGTGATGTCGCCCATGGCCCACAGCTTCTCGCCGGCGCGGAGCCGCGCGTCGACCTCGACGGTGCGGGCCGACGGGTCGAGCCCGACCGTCTCGAGACCGACGTCGTCGAGGTTGGGGGTGCGGCCCGCGGCCACGAGCAGCTTGTCGGCCCCGACCTCGGTGCCGTCCCCCAGCGCGACCGTGAAGCGGCCCTCGGCGTAGGCGACCGACGTGGTCTCCACCCCGGTCAGCACCTGGAGGCCCTCCTGCGCGAAGACGTCCTGCACCAGCGCGCTGGCCTCCGGCTCCAGCCGCTCCAGGATCCGCGGCCCGCGCTGGAGGAGCGTCACCTGGACACCGAAGCGGGAGAAGACCTGGGCCAGCTCGGCCGCGATCGGCCCGCCACCGAGCACGATCAGCGAGCCGGGCAGGTCGGTGACCTGCACCGCGTCGCGGTTGGTCCAGAACGGCGTGTCGGCCAGGCCGGGGACCGGCGGCACCCCGGGGCGGGTGCCGGTGTTGAGCACCACGCCCCGGCTCGCGACGTACGTCGGGCCGGCGCTGCCGTCGGGCAGCTCGACGGTGACCCGCCCGGGTCCGTCGAGCCGACCGATGCCGTGGTGGAAGGTGATCCCGGCCTCGACGAGCCGGTCGACCGCGACCTGGTCGTCCCAGTGGGACGTGGCCTCCTCGGCGATCCGCTCGGCGACCGGCCCCCACGCGGGAGTCACCACGGCCTCCCCCGCCGTGCCGGGCACCCGACCGGCCTCGGCCAGCAGGTCGGCCGCGCGCACCATCATCTTCGAGGGCACGCAGCCGTAGTAGGGGCACTCCCCGCCCACCAGGTGCTTGTCGAGGGCGACGACCCGCAGGCCTGCCTTCGCGGCGCCGCTGGCCAGGGTCTCGGCGCCGGGGCCGAGCCCGACGACGACGAGGTCGACTTCCGTGGTGTCCGTCATGGCCCCACCCTGGCATCCCGCTGGTGAGGCCGAGTGGTCAGGCGGAGCAGGTCAGGCCAGGTCGCGCAGTGCCACCTCGATGGTGCGGTGGAAGGTCGGGTAGGCGAAGTGCATCCGCTGCAGCGTGGTGATCGGGATCTCGGCGTGCACCGCGGCCGCGAGCAGCCCGAGCACCTCGCCGCCGTACGGCGCCATGGCGGTCGCGCCGATCAGCACGCCGCGCTCGGTGTCGGCGACGAGCTTGATGATCCCGTCGTTGCCGTCGCCGTGCATCCAGCCGCGGCTCGAGCGCGGGATCTCGGCGACGCTGGTGGCGACCGGGAGTCCTGCCTCGCGGGCCTCCTCCTCGGTCAGCCCGACCGCGCCCACCTCGGGGTCGGTGAAGGTCACCCGGGTGACGGCGCGGTAGTCGGCGCCGGGTTCGTCCTCGCCGAGCAGGTCGCGCACGACGCAGCCGGCCTGGTAGAGCGCGACGTGGGTGTAGGGGCCCTTGCCGGTGATGTCACCCACCGCCCAGAGTCGCTCGCCGGCGCGCAGCCGCTCGTCGGTCTCGATGATCTCGGCATCCTCGTCGAGGCCCACCGTGGGCAGGCCGAGCCCGGCCAGCTGGGTGGTGCGTCCGGCGGCCACGAGGAGGCGCTCGACCTCCAGGGTGTCACCGTCGACCTCGATGCGGAAGCCGTCGTCGTGGGAGACACGGTCGATCGTCACACCGGTGCGCACGTCGACGCCGTCGGCCTCCAGCACCCGCTGGAGCGCCGCGCTGGTCTCGGGCTCCTCGGGGGCCAGGATCCGGTCGGCGACCTCCAGGAGCACCACCTTCGTCCCGAAGCGGGCGAAGGCCTGGGTCAGCTCGCAGCCGATGGCGCCGGCCCCGATGACCGCCATGCTGGCCGGGGCCCGGTCGATGTGGAAGACCTCGCGGTTGGTCCAGTACGGCGTCGCGTCCAGCCCGTCGATCGGCAGCGTCGAGGGCTTCGTCCCGGTCGCCAGCACCACGCCCCGACGGGCCGTGAGCCGCACGGGCGCGCCGCCGTCCGCCCCGTCGGTCTCGACGACCACGCAGCCGGCTCCGTCGAGCCGTCCGCGCCCGCTGACGACCTCGACGCCGGCCTCGGCCAACCGGTGGCGGTGCTCGTCGTCGGTCCAGTGGTTCGTCGACTCCGCGATCCGCTGCGCCGGCAGCCCGTAGTCGGGACGCGTGCGGACCTCGCCACCGAGGTCGTCGGCGTGCCGGGCCTCGGCCAGGGTGTGCGCCGCGCGGACCAGCAGCTTGGAGGGCGTGCACCCGACGTAGGGGCACTCACCGCCCACCAGCGACATCTCGACGCCGACGACCTCGAGGCCCGCCGTGGCGAGCTTGTTGGCGGCGAACTCACCGCCGGGCCCCAGTCCGACCACGACGACGTCGACCTCACGCTCCAGCACCATGGCAGTAGCGTGCCATCCCTTCGAAGGCCGCGCGGGCTCAGCGGTCGACGTGGCGGGCCCAGGCGAAGCAGAAGACGCCGAAGCTGGCCAGCCCCACACCGAGCGCGGCGATCAGCACCGGGCCGTAGGGCTGGTCGAGCACGTCGGTCAGCGCCTGGTCGAGACCGCCGGACTTGTCGGGGTCGTGGGTGACGGCGGCGTACCCGAAGAGCAGGCCGACCATCCCGACCGCGACCCCCTTGGCGGTGTAGCCGACCCGGCCCAGCCAGGTGTAGGCCGAGCCCGAGGCCCCGCGCTGACCCTCACCCTCTAGGTCCTTGAGGAAGCGGTCGGTGACGCCCTTGACCACCAGCATGCCGCCGGTGACGAGGATCCCGACGCCGATCAGCCCGACCAGCACCTGCCCGCCCGGCAGGTCCATGATCTTGCCGGTCATGGAGTCGGTGCTCTGCTCGCCGCCGCCGGAGCTCTCGCCGAGCGCGACCTTGAGGGCGCTGAAGGCGATCACGCCGTAGACCACCGCCTTGCCCAGCGAGACCAGCCGCTTGAGGGTGCGCTTCGCACCGTCGTCGTCGCGCCGGCCGATGGCGGCCTCGACCAGCTGGATCCCGCAGTAGAGCACCATGCCGATCGCCACCAGCCAGACCAGCACGCTGCCGAACGGCTGCTGGGCGAGCTCCTGCACGGCCCCCGACGTCGAGGTCGAGCCGGACCGGTCGCCGAAGGCCAGCTGCACGGCAAGAGACCCGAGCACGAGGTGCACCACCCCGAAGGCGATCAACCCGATCCGGTTGACGTGCTCCAACGTGTCGCTCGAGTGGACGTCGTGGGCCGCCTGCTTGGCCTGCGCCGAGGTGTCGTTCACGAGCACACCGTACGCCGACGGGAAAGCCCGTCCGGCGGCTCAGCCCAGGTCGGGCTTGTGGCGCTGGATCGCGCCCAGGATCCCGTTGACGAACGGGGGCGAGTCGTCGGTCGACAGCTCGCGCACCAACGCCATCGCCTCGCTCACCGCGACGCCGTCGGGCACGTCGTCGGCGTAGAGCAGCTCGTAGACGCCGAGCCGGAGCACGTTGCGGTCGACCGCCGGCATCCGCTCCAGCGTCCAGCCCTCGGCGTACGTCGTGAGCAGCTCGTCGATCCGGGCCTGGTGGTCGACCACGCCCCGCACCAGCACGGTGGTGTAGGCGTTGCTCGGGCCCTCGCCCTCCTCGACCGTGCGGTCGAGCGTGACGGTGGCCTGCTCACCGCGCAGGTCGGCGGCGTACAGCAGGTCGAGTGCGCGCTTGCGCGCCTTGTAGCGGGCTCCCATCTGGTGGCCCGTCAGGACTTGACGCGGCCGAGGTAGGAGGAGTCGCGGGTGTCGACCTTGACCTTCTCCCCCTGCGTGATGAAGAGCGGCACCTGGATCTCGTGACCGGTCTGCAGGGTCGCCGGCTTGGTGCGGCCGGTGGCGCTGTCGCCGGCGAGGCCGGGCTCGGTGAACGTGATCTCGAGCTCCACGGACGCCGGCAGCTCGATGTAGAGCACGCGGCCGTCGTTGGTGGCGATCATCGCCTGCTCGTTCTCGAGCAGGAAGTTGGAGGCGTCACCGACGATCTCGGGGGCCACCTCGAGCTGCTCGTAGGAGTCGGTGTCCATGAAGATGTAGGACGTGCCGTCGTTGTAGAGGTAGGTCATGTCGCGCTTGTCGACGTTGGCGACCTCGACCTTCACGTCGGCGTTGAACGTCTTGTCCACGGTCTTGCCGGACTCGATGTTCTTCAGCTTCGACCGCACCACGGCCCCGCCCTTGCCGGGCTTGTGGTGCTGGAACCAGATGACCTGCCAGAGCTGGCCGTCGAGGTTGAGCACCATGCCGTTCTTCAGGTCGTTGGTCGTTGCCATGCGCGTGCTTCAGCCTTTGCTCGGAGGACAGGTGGTCGAGGAGGGCGGCTGACGGACGTCGGCGGGCGCCTCCCCGCAGCCGATGACTCTATCGTCAGGGCGCCGCGGCCACGAACTCCAGTGCCTGCCGGTAGCCGTCGACACCCTGCCCGGCGATCACCGTCGCGGCGTGCGGGGTCACCACGGAGGTGTGCCGGAACTCCTCGGGACGCTGCAGCGGCTCGGAGAGGTGGACCTCGACCAGCGGCGCCGTCAGCTGGGCGCACGCGTCGTAGAGGGCGTAGGAGTAGTGGGTCCACGCGCCGGCGTTGAGCACCACCGGGACGGCGTCGTCGGCCGCGGTGTTCAGCAGGTCGAGGAGCCGGCCCTCGTGGTTGGTCTGGTGCACCTCGACCTCGAGCCCCAGGGCCGTGCCCCACGCGACGCAGTGCTCGGCGAGCTCGGCGTGGGTCGTGGTGCCGTAGATCTCGGGCTGGCGCCGGCCCAACCGCCCCAGGTTGGGGCCGTTGAGCACCAGCACCTTCACCGAGGAACACCCGTCGGGGCCAGGGCGGCGTACGCCGCGCGCAGGTCGGCCTCGCTCGGACCGGCCAGCACCCGCGGGCGGCCGACCTCGTCGAGCACCACGAAGCGCAGCTGCGAGCCGCGGGCCTTCTTGTCGACGCGCATCACGGCCAGCAGGTCGTCGAAGGAGGCCCGGTCGTAGGAGACGGGCAGCCCCACCCGGCCGAACGTCGTGCGGTGCCGCTCGACGTCGACGGCGGACAACGAGCCTGCGCGCGCCGCGAGCTCGGCGACGAAGACGCAGCCGATGGCCACCGCCTCGCCGTGCCGGACGCCGTAGTCCTCGACGCGCTCGATGGCATGGGCCAGGGTGTGGCCGTAGTTGAGCGCCTCGCGGCCGGGGTGGCCCGCGGGACCGGCCGTGCCGCCGGTCTCCTTGAGGTCGGCGACCACGACGTCGATCTTGACCTGGATGGCCCGCTCGACGAGCTCGCGCAGCACCGGGGATCCGGCGACCAGCGCGGCCGGGTCGGTCGTCTCGACCAGCCGCAGGATCTCGGGGTCGGCGATGAAGCCGCACTTGACCACCTCGCCCAGCCCCGCGACCAGCTCGGCCCGGTCGAGGGTCTCGAGCAGCGTGAGGTCGCAGAGCACGCCCGCCGGCTCGTGGAAGGCACCGACGAGGTTCTTGCCGATCTCGGTGTTGATGCCGGTCTTGCCGCCGACAGCGGCGTCGACCATGGCCAGCAGCGTCGTCGGCACGTGGACGACCTTGACCCCGCGCAGCCAGGTGGCGGCCACGAAGCCGCCGAGGTCGGTGGTGGCGCCGCCGCCCACGGTCACCACGGCGTCGGAGCGGGTGAACCCCTGCTCGCCCAGCGCCTCCCAGCACGCGGCGGCGACCTCGGCCTGCTTGGCCTCCTCGCCCTCCGGGACCGCCAGCATCATCACCTCGACCTGGTCGAGGTCGGCGAGGTCGTCGAGCAGGTCGTCGAGGAACGGCTCGAGCCGCTCGGGGCAGATCACCGCCACGCGGGCGACGTCGGGTCCGAGCATCGCGGGCAGCCGGTGGCCCAGGTCGCGGCCGATCACGACGTCGTAGGGCGAGGCCCCGCGCACGGGCAGGACGGTGTCGCCCGAGGTGTCGCCCGAGGTGTCGCGCAGGGGTGTCAGCGGGGGTGTCGGTCACGCCAGGGCCTTCCGGATCTCGTCGGCCACGTCGGTGGCGGACTTGTGGTCGGTGTCGACGACGAGGTCGGCGACGCTCTCGTAGACCGGGGTCCGCTCGTCGAGCAGCGCCTTGATCCGGCTGCGCACGTTGCCGAGCAGCAGCGGGCGGCCGCTGCCCAGGCCCACGCGCTTGACGGCCTCGGACAGCCCGACCCGCAGGAACACGACGGTGTGGTCGGCCAGCAGCGTCCGGGTGGTCGGGTCGAGGACCGCTCCCCCGCCCACCGAGACCACGCCGTCGTGCGTGGCCAGCGCCTCGGCGACCGCCGCCCGCTCCGCGACCCGGAAGTGCTCCTCGCCGGAGTCGACGAAGATGTCGGCCACCGTGCGGCCCTCGGCGGCCTCCACGTCGTGGTCGGTGTCGCGGGCGGTGGCGCCCATCGCCTCGGCGAGCAGCGCCGCGACGGTCGTCTTGCCGGCGCCCATCGGCCCGACCAGGACCAGCGTCACAGCCCGCTCACCGGTAGCTCAGCGCGTCGAGGTACGTCGTGACGTTGCGGCGGGTCTCCTCGACCGAGTCGCCGCCGAACTTCTCGACCAGCGCGTCGGCGAGCACCAGCGCCACCATGGCCTCGGCGACGATGCCGGCGGCCGGGACCGCGCAGACGTCGGAGCGCTGGTGGTGGGCCACGGCCTCCTCGCCGGAGGCCAGGTCGACGGTGCGCAGGGCGCGCGGGATCGTGGCGATGGGCTTCATCGCCGCCCGCACGCGCAGCACCTCACCCGTCGTCATCCCGCCCTCGGTGCCGCCGGAGCGGCCCGACGTACGACGCAGGCCGTCGGCCGTGGCCACGATCTCGTCGTGGGCGAGCGAGCCCGGCGTCGCGGCCAGCTCGAAGCCGTCGCCGACCTCGACGCCCTTGATGGCCTGGATGCCCATCAGCGCACCGGCCAGGCGGGAGTCGAGACGCCGGTCCCAGTGCACGTGGGAGCCGAGCCCCGGCGGCAGTCCGTGGACGACGACCTCGACGACCCCGCCGAGGGTGTCGCCGTCCTTGTGGGCCTGGTCGATGCGCGCCACCATCGCCGCGGACGCGTCGGGGTCGAGGCAGCGCACGGGGTCGTCGTCGAGCCGGGCCACGTCGTCGGCGGCGGGCCAGAGCCCGTCGGGGGCCCGGACGGCGCCGAGCTCGATGACGTGCGAGACGACGCGGACGTCGGCCGCCTGCTCCAGGAAGTTGGTGGCCACCCGGCCGAGGGCCACGCGGGCGGCGGTCTCGCGGGCGGAGGCCCGCTCGAGCACGGGGCGGGCGTCGTCGAAGCCGTACTTCTGCATGCCGGCCAGGTCGGCGTGACCGGGGCGGGGCCGGGTCAGCGGCGCGTTGCGCGCCAGCGCCTCCAGCTCGGCGGGGTCGACCGGGTCGGCCGCCATCACCTTGTCCCACTTGGGCCACTCGGTGTTGCCGATCGTGATCGCCACCGGTCCGCCCTGGCTCAGTCCGTGGCGCACGCCACCGAGGATCGAGACCTGGTCCTGCTCGAACTTCATCCGGGCGCCGCGGCCGTAGCCGAGGCGCCGGCGGGCCAGGGAGTCGGCGAGGTCGTCGGTGGTGACCGCGACCTTGGCCGGGAGGCCTTCGAGGATCGCGACCAGGGACGGACCGTGGGACTCGCCCGCAGTGAGCCAACGCAGCATGGGCTCAGTCTTCCATTGCCCGCCGACGCGGCCGACGGGTCACCCCGTGACGAGACCGTCGAGGACCCAGCGGCCCCACACGACGCCCACCAGCGCGCCCAGCACCATGAACGGCCCGAAGGGCAGCGCGCGCCGACGGACCACCCGCAGCAGCGCGAGCAGACCGCCGCCGACGCCCCCGAGCAGGAAGCCCGCGTAGAGGCCGGTGGCCAGCTCGCCCCAGCCCAGGTAGCCCAGGGCCAACCCGAGCACGCCGGCCAGCCGCACGTCGCCGAAGCCGAGTCCTCGCGGGTAGATCCACCACAGCGCGTAGTAGCTGCCGTAGGCGACCACGAACCCCAGTCCGGCGCGCCCGAGGTCGTCGAGATCACCGCTCACCAGCCCGGCCACCACCGCCAGCAGCGCAGCCGCCGCGGTCGCCGGCCAGACCAGCCGGGTCGGCAGCAGATGGGTGCGCCAGTCGATGACGGCCAGCGCGACCAGCACCGGCACCAGCGGCAGCAGCACCAGCAGGGCCCAGACCCAACCCAGCCGCCCGCCCACCAGAGCGCCCGCGAGCGCGCCGACGAGCGCGGTCTTCCAGGTCAGACCGGGCAGCCCGGCGATCTCGGCGTAGGGCTGCTTGGGGGGATCGCCCTCGACCGGGTCGACAGGTGGCGGGGGCTCGGGGAGCGGCGCGACCAGCCGGGGCGCCAGCGCGCTCCCGGCCCCCGCGATGGCCGCGCACCCCGCAGCCGCGGCGAGCTCGATCACGACTGCGCAGCCCCGAGGCCGGTGCGGGCCGCGAGGACCTCCTCGGCCGCCTGGCGCATCGTGGCCAGCGGGGCGACGGAGCCGGTGAAGATCTCCAGCTGGAGCGCCGCCTGGTGGACCAGCAGGTCGAGGCCGGACACCAGCACCCGGTCGCCCGCCGAGGCGGCCAGCGGCGTCGGCCACCCGTCGTACACGACCTCGAAGACCACCGGCACCTGCGCGCAGCGCGCCACGAGGTCGGGGGTCTGCGCCGCGGCGGGGATGGTGCTGACGAGCACCTCTCCGGTCGGTACGTCGTCGAGCGAGCCCACGACGACGTCCGGCCGCGAGGGGTGGCGGCCGATGGCGGTGACGGTCTCGCTGGCCCGCTCGGGCGAGCGCGCCAGCAGCCGCACCTCGCGGGCGCCGGCGTCGCACATGGCCAGCGCGGTGGAGGCCGCCGTGGCCCCGGCCCCCAGGATCGTCACCGACGACACCTCCCCGTCGTGGCGCTCGCGCAGGGCGGCGAGCGCGCCGGGCAGGTCGGTGTTGTCACCGTGCACGGCCCCGTCGACGAGCACCACGGTGTTGACCGCGCCGGCCAGCGCGGCGCGGTCGGTCACCCGGGTGGCGAGGGCCAGCACCTCCCGCTTCAGAGGCATGGTGAGCGAGAGCCCGCGCCACCGGTCGTCGAGGGTGGCCAGGTGGGCGGCCAGGCCGCCGGCCGGCACGCGGACGGCGTCGTAGGTCCAGTCGAGACCCAGCGCGGCGTACCCGGCGCGGTGCAGAGTCGGGGACAGCGAGTGGGAGATCGGGTCACCCAGCACGGCGCACTTCATGCTTGCCCCTCGTCAGCGGTCAGCGGGTCGTCAGCAGGCGTCGGAGGTCTCGCAGTACTCGAGGAACTCGGCCTTGTAGTCGGCGAACTCCTCGGGCGTCTCCGCGAACTTGGTCTCGCCCGTGGCCAGGTCGACGGTGACGTAGTAGTACCAGTCGCCCTCGGCCGGGTCGGCCGCCGCCGCGATCGCCGCGTCGCCCGGGTTGTCGATCGGACCGGGCGGGAGGCCCTTGACCACGCGGGTGTTGTAGGGCGAGTCGACCGCGAGCTGTTCCTGGGTGAGGGCCACGCCGAGGTTCTCACCGAGCGCGTAGGCCACCGTGGCGTCGATCTGGAGCAGGCCCACCGTGCCGGCGGTGCCGACGTTCTCGAGGCGGTTGTAGATCACCCGGGCGACCTTGGGCATGTCGTCGCCGCGGCCCTCGGCCTCCACCATGCTGGCGATCGTCATCAGCTCGTGGGGGGTGTAGCCGAGCTCCTCGGCCCGCGCGTCGAGGTCGGCGTCGGCGGCCGACTGCTCCCAGCGCGCGACCATCGAGCGCAGGATCGACTTCGGCGTCGCGTCGGGCCCGAAGGAGTAGGTGGCCGGGAAGAGGTAGCCCTCGGGCTCGCCCCCGGCGTAGTCGGGCAGGCCGAGCGCCTTCGGGTTCGCGAGCACCTTCTCGAACTGCGCCTGCGAGAAGTCGGTCTCCTTCACCAGGAGGTCGACGATGTCGACCACCCGCAGCCCCTCGGGGACGGCGACGGCGGTGGAGATGATCGCGTCGGGGTTGACCAGCACGGCGAGGGCGTCGCGGGCGGCCATCTCCTTCTTCAGCTGGTAGAAGCCGGGCTGGATGCCGGCGGCGGCCGGTTCGCCGGAGGCCGCGGTGGTGAACGACTCGACCGACGCGACCACGCCGCCGGCCTTGAGGTTGCGGCCCATCGCGGCGATCGAGTCACCGCTGACCACCTCGAAGACGACCTTGCCGCGACCGGGCCCCGGGAAGTCCTCGGCCGAGGCGAACTGGTCGCGCAGCAGCTCGAGCCCCTTGGTGACCCCGACGTAGCCGAGACCCCCCACGACGGCCAGCACCAGCAGCACCGGCAGGCAGCTGCGCAGACGACGGCTGCGGGTGCGGCGGCGGCGCGCGCCGCCGACCGACTGCGCCTGCAGGTGCTCCTCCAGCGCCACGGGGGTGTCCTCGGGCTCAGTCATGGATCTCCTCGACGATCTCTCCGGGCGGGGTGCCGGTGGCCCGCTCGCTGTCGAGCGCGTGCTGCAGGATCAGGACGGCGGCCGCCATGTCCACCACGGAGCGCCGGTCCTGCCCCGTGCGGCCACGGTCGCGCAGCATAGCCTCCGCCGACACGGTGGTCAGACGCTCGTCGCACAAACGCACCGGGACGGGGGCCACGCGACGGGCCAGCCGGTCGGTGAAGCGGCGCACCTTCTCGGCCGACGGACCCTCGCGGCCCGAGAGCGACCGGGGCAGCCCGACCACCACCTCGAGCACCTCGTGCTCGAGGACCAGCTCGCGGATCCGGTGCAGGTCGTGCTTGCCGCGTCGGACCGTCTCCAGCGGCGTCGCCAGCAGGCCGGACCGGTCGCTGCGCGCCACCCCGATCCTGGCTTCGCCGGGATCGAGCCCCAACCGGGTTCCGGACCGCATCAGCCGGCCGCCACCCGACCGACCTCGGTGGCGACCAGGGCGATCGCCTCGTCGAGGCGGGTGGCGTCACTGCCGCCGCCCTGTGCGACGTCCGCCTTGCCGCCGCCCTTCCCACCGACCAACGGGCCCACGGCCCGCACCAGGTCGTTGGCGCTCAGGCCCCGGGCCTGCGCCTCGTCGTTGAGGGCAGCGACCACCGCGACCTTGCCGTCGGCGGCGCCGATGACCACGACCACGCCGGGCTCGCCCTGCGGCAGTCGGCTGCGCACGTCGAGCGCCAGGGAGCGCACGTCGCCGCCCGCGGCGCCATCGGCCCGGTGGGCGACGAGGTTGACCGGACCGACCCTCGTCGCGCCGGCGGCGAGGTCTCCCCCGGCGGCCAGCAGCTGGGCCAGGCGCACCTTCTCGATCTCCTTCTCCGCGGTGCGGAGCCTGTCGAGGACGTCGCCGACCCGCTCGGGCAGCTGCTCGGGTCGCACCTTGAGCAGCTCGGAGAGCTGGGCGACCAGCACGTGCTCGCGGGCGAGGAACTGGTAGGCGTCGGTGCCCACCAGCGCCTCCACCCGACGTACGCCGGAGCCGATCGAGGCCTCGCCCAACAGCTTGATGACGCCGAGCTTGCCGGAGCTGCCGGCGTGGGTGCCGCCGCAGAGCTCGCGGGCCCAGTCGCCGACCGAGACCACCCGGACCCGGTCGCCGTACTTCTCGCCGAACAGCGCCATGGCGCCGGAGCGGACGGCGTCGTCCTGGCTCATCACCTCGGCGTGCACGGCGAGGTCGTCGAGCACCACGGCGTTGACCCGGGCCTCGACGTCGGCCATGACCGAGGCGGGCACGGCGCCGAGGGCGGCGAAGTCGAAGCGGAAGCGGCCGGGGGCGTTCTCGGAGCCCGCCTGCGTGGCGGTCTCGCCCAGCGCCTCGCGGAAGGCCTTGTGGACCATGTGCGTGGCGGTGTGCGAGCGCGAGATCGAGCGACGGCGCTCGAGGTCGACCACCGCGTGGGCGCCGAGCCCGGTGGTCACCTCGCCGGACAGCACGGTGGCGTGGTGGACGACCAGACCCGCGACCGGCGACTGGACGTCGCGCACCTGGACGCGCGCGCCGTTGTCGAGCTCGATGACACCCTGGTCGGCGAGCTGGCCGCCGCCCTCGGCGTAGAACGGGGTGCGGTCGAGGACCAGCTCGACGTCGTCGCCCGGACCGGCGGAGGGGACCACGACGCCGTCCGCGACGAGCCCGCGCACGGCGCCCTCGTCGACGACGAGGTCGTAGCCGGTGAACTCGACCGCACGACCCAGCGTGTCGGCGATCTCCCGGTAGGCACCGGCGTCGCGGTGCTGGCCCTTCTTGGCCCGGGCGTCGGCCTTGGCCCGCTGCCGCTGCTCGGTCATCAGCCGGCGGAAGCCCTCCTCGTCGACCGAGAGGCCTTGCTCGGCGGCCATCTCGAGGGTCAGGTCGATCGGGAAGCCGTAGGTGTCGTGGAGCGCGAAGGCCCGGTCACCGGAGAGCTGGCTCGAGCCTGCGCCCTTGAGCTCGGTGGTGGCGAGGTCGAAGATGGAGGTGCCGGCCCGCAGGGTCTGGCGGAACGCCTGCTCCTCGGCGTAGGCGATGGTCGAGATGCGCTCCCAGTCCTGGTGCAGCGCACGATAGGTCTCCCCCATCCTGTCGCGGCTGACCGGCAGCAGCTCGGGCAGCGCGGGGTCCTCGTAGCCGAGCAGGCGGACCGAGCGGACGGCACGGCGCAGCAGCCGTCGCAGCACGTAGCCGCGTCCCTCGTTGCCGGGGGTGACGCCGTCGGCGACCAGCATCATCGAGCTGCGCACGTGGTCGGCGACCACCCGGAAGCGCACGTCGTCGGTCCGGTCGGCGCCGTAGCGACGCCCGGTGAGCTCCATCGCCTTCTCGATGACGGGGAACATGACGTCGATCTCGTACATGTTCGCCTTGCCCTGCAGCAGGAAGGCGACCCGCTCCAGGCCCATGCCCGTGTCGATGTTCTTCTGCGGCAGCGCACCGCGGATGTCGAAGTCCTCCTTGCTGCGGACGGCGCTCAGCTCGTCCTGCATGAAGACCAGGTTCCAGATCTCGAGGTAGCGGTCCTCGAGCTCGACGGGCATCTCGGTGCGGGTGGTGGTGGCGAACTCGCCGTCGGGGCCGAACTCCGGCCCGCGGTCGTAGAGGATCTCCGAGCAGGGGCCGCCGGGGCCGGGGACGCCCATCGACCAGTAGTTCTCCTTGCGCCCCAGGCGCACGATCCGTTCCTTCGGCAGCCCGGTGACCTTCATCCACAGGTGCAGCGCCTCGTCGTCGCCGTCGAGGATCGAGGGCCACAGCCGGCTCTCCTCGAGCCCCCAACCGCCGTCGGCCTGCGCCCGCGTGACGAGGTCCCAGGCGAGCTCGATCGCGCCCTCCTTGAAGTAGTCGCCGAAGGAGAAGTTGCCGCACATCTCGAAGAACGTGCCGTGCCGCGTGGTCCTGCCGACGTCCTCGATGTCGGGCGTGCGCACGCACTTCTGGATGCTGACCGCACGGTCGTAGGGCGGTGTCTCCTGCCCCAGGAAGTAAGGCTTGAAGGGCACCATGCCCGCGGGCACGAACAGCAGGTTGGGGTCGTCGGCGAGCAGCGAGGCGCTCGGCACCGCCTGGTGCGCGCCCACCGTCTGGTTGTGCTCGAAGTGAGCCACGAACCGGCGGCGGATCTCCGCGGTGTCCATCAGGGGGTGCCTCTCTCGTCGGGGGGTGTGGTGCTGATCGGGTTGTCTGTGGGGGCGGTGCGGGTGCCCGAGGTGAGCTCGGGACGACCGTGGGGCACCAGGCCCAGCCGTTCGCGGACGTCGTGCTCGGCGTCCGCGCGGCCCTGGGCGACCTCGTCGCGGAACAGTCGCGCGCCCAGCACGACCGCACCCACCCGGTCGCGGAGCCCGTCGGCGGTCACGGCCTCGGCCGCCCGACGTCCGCGCACGACGGCGTAGACCCCGGCTCCGGCCCCGGCGACGAACCAGAGGCCGCGGCTCATGCGGCGCCGACCCGTTGCCGGGCCTGCCACTCACGCACGGCCTGGCGGTGGTCGACGCGGCGCTGCTTGCGGGCCCGCTTGATCTCGCGCCGCATCTCGAAGCGGATCCGGTGGCGCACCTCAGGGGCCAGCGCGCGGCGCAGTCCCGCGGCCAGGGAGACGGCCTGGACGGCGGTCTCGCGCAGCACCAGGTCGGCGAAGAGCGGGGCCGGCAGCGTGGGCGCCTGGGCATCGGGGACGTCGGACGGCTCGTCGCCCTCCTCGCCCAGCCGGGTGATCAGGAACTCCGGGTCGGCGCGCATCGTCGACGCGGCGTCGCGTACGGCGAGCCGGTGCTCGATCTCCTCGACCTGGCGGCGCAGCACGGTCGCCTCGTCCTGGGCCTGGGCCAGGGCGCGGGCCGTGCGGGCGCGCTCACGGCGCAGCCCGACGAGCAGGACGGCACCGAGCACGACCACCAGGGCCACCGCGGCGCTCCCACCGACGGCGGCCCACACCGGCACCGACCACTCCTGCATGATCACCGACCCTACCTGCCGCGGATCAGCCGTCGGACCCGCTCCCACCGCTCCTTCAGCGCCGCCTCGGCACCGAGCGAGGTGGGCTCGTAGTAGGTCGCGTCGGCGACCACGTCGGGGGCGTACTGCTGCTCCGCGACGCCGTACGGCGCGTCGTGGCTGTAGACGTAGCTGCTGCCGTGCCCGAGCTTCTGCGCGCCGGCGTAGTGCGCGTCGCGCAGGTGGGGCGGGACCGGCCCGATCTTGCCGGCCCGTACGTCGGCGGTGGCCGCGTGGAGGGCCCTGGTGACGGAGTTGGACTTGGGCGCCACGGCCAGCGCGATCGTGGCCTGGGCCAGGTTGAAGGACGCCTCCGGCATGCCGATCAGCTGCACGGCCTGCGCAGCGGCGACGGCGGTGGTCAGGGCGGTGGGGTCGGCCAGCCCGATGTCCTCGCTGGCCAGGATCACGAGGCGTCGAGCGATGAACCGGGGGTCCTCGCCCGCCTCCATCATCCGCGCCAGGTAGTGCAGCGCCGCGTCGGCGTCGGAGCCGCGCACCGACTTGATGAACGCACTCGTGACGTCGTAGTGCTGGTCGCCCTGGCGGTCGTAGCGCACCGCGGCCTGGTCGACCGCGGTCTCGGCCGTCTCGAGGTCGATGGTGGCCGACGCCCGCGCCGACGCGGCCCCGGCGGCGGCCTCGAGGTAGGTCAACGACCGACGGGCATCGCCGCCGGCCAGTCGGACCAGGTGGTCCAAGGCGTCCTCGGTGATCTCGAAGGCATCGTCCAACCCGCGCTCGTCGGCGAGCGCGCTGCGCAGCACGGCGCGCACCCCGTCGTCGGTCAACGACTCCAGCCGCAGCAGCAGGCTGCGCGAGAGCAGCGGCGAGATGACGGAGAAGAAGGGGTTCTCCGTGGTGGCGGCGACCAGGGTCACCCACCGGTTCTCGACCCCCGGCAGCAGTGCGTCCTGCTGCGCCTTGCTGAAGCGGTGCACCTCGTCGACGAAGAGCACGGTCTCCCCGCCGCCGCGCACGAGTCGGGAACGCGCGGCGTCGATGGCCGCCCGTACCTCCTTCACCCCCGCCGAGACCGCCGAGACCTCGACGAAGGCGCGCGCGGTCTGCCCGCTCAGGATCGAGGCGATGGTGGTCTTGCCCGTGCCCGGCGGTCCCCACAGCAGCAGCGAGAGCGACCGGTCGCCCTCGACCATCTGCCGCAGCGGCGAGCCCGCCGCCCGCAGCTGCTCCTGGCCGACCAGCTCGTCGAGGGTGCGCGGGCGCATCCGGACCGCGAGCGGGGCCGCGCTGTGCGCGGAGTTCGCCAGCGACCCGGTCGTGGCCGAACCCGCGCCGACGTCCGGACCGAGGTCGAACAGTCCACCGCTCATCGGGACATCATCCCCGTCGGGAGACCGACCCCGTGCGCCCGGGGGCCCGTCCGCTCAGGGCCCGTCCGCTCAGGGCCCGTCTGATCAGGCCCGTCTGATCAGGGCGAGTGCCGGGTGCCGGAGACCATCGACTCCTCGGCGAAGTGGCAGGCCGACATGTGGGAGCCCCCGAGGTCGGGTCGGAGGATCAGCGCCGGCTCCTCGGCCGAGCACTTCTCGCGGGCCATCCAGCAGCGGGTGTGGAAGCGGCAACCCGAGGGCGGGTTGGCCGGTGAGGGCACGTCGCCCTCCAGCTGGATCTGCTCGCGGGTGCCGCGGGCTCGGGGGTCGGGCACGGGCACGGCCGAGAGCAGCGCCCGGGTGTAGGGGTGGGTCGGACGCTCGTAGATCTCCTCGTCGGTGCCGATCTCGACCATCTTCCCGAGGTACATCACGCCGACGCGGTCGGAGATGTGACGCACCACCGACAGGTCGTGGGCGATGAACACGTAGGCGAGTCCGAGGTCACGCTGGAGCTGCTTCATCACGTTGACGACCTGCGCCTGCACCGAGACGTCGAGCGCGGACACGGGCTCGTCGCACACCAGCACCTTGGGGTTGAGCGCGATGCCGCGGGCGATGCCGATGCGCTGGCGCTGACCACCGGAGAACTGGTGCGGGTAGCGGTTGACGTGCTCGGGGCTCAGCCCGACCATGTCCATCAGCTCCTGGACGCGCCGTTGGCGTCCGCCCTTCGGGACCGCGTCGGGGTGGATGTCGAAGGGCTCGCCGATGATGTCGGAGACCGTCATCCGGGGGTTGAGCGAGGTGTAGGGGTCCTGGAAGACGATCTGGATGTCGCGCCGGATCCGGCGCATGTCGCGCCGGCCCTGGCTGTAGACGTCGACGCCGTCGAAGAGCAACGAGCCGGCGGTCGGCTCCTCGAGCCGCATCAGGAGCCGGCCGAGGGTGGACTTGCCACAGCCTGACTCCCCGACGATCCCGAGGGTCTCACCGGCCTCGAGCTCGAAGGAGACCCCGTCGACGGCCTGCACGTGGCCGACCGTGCGACGCAGCACCCCGCCCTTGATCGGGTAGTGCTTCTTCAGCCCCTCGGCCTTGAGGATGACCTCAGCCACGGAGCACCTCCTCGGCGAAGTGACAGGCGCTCTTGCGGGCCGCGCCGACCTCGAGCAGCTCAGGCACGGTCGAGCGGCAGAGGTCCTGGGCCCGGTCGCAGCGCGGGTTGAACGAGCAGCCCGGCGGCATCCGCAGCAGGCTCGGCGGCAGGCCGGAGATGGCGTACAGCTCCTCGCCCTTGCGGTCCATCCGCGGGATCGACTTCAGCAGACCCTCGGTGTAGGGGTGTCCCGGCTTGGCGTACAGGTCGTGCACCGGCGCGCTCTCGACGATCGAGCCGGCGTACATGACGTTGATCCGGTCGGCCACGTCGGCGACGACGCCGAGGTCGTGAGTGATCAGGATCAGCCCCATCTTGCGCTCGTCGCGCAGCTCGGCCAGCAACGACATCACCTGCGCCTGCACCGTGACGTCGAGCGCCGTGGTCGGCTCGTCCGCGATCAGCAGCGCCGGGTCGAGGGCGATCGCCATCGCGATCATCACCCGCTGGCGCATGCCGCCGGAGAACTGGTGCGGGTAGTCGTTGACCCGCATCTTGGCCGCCGGGATGCCGACGCGGTCCATCAGCCGCGCCGCTTCGCCCTTGGAGTCCGAGCGGTTCATCCTGCGGTGGACGCGGAACATCTCCGCGATCTGCCAGCCGACGGGGAACACCGGGTTGAGGGAGGACAGCGCGTCCTGGAAGATCATCGAGATCTCGGGACCGCGGATCCGCCGACGCTCCGCGGGGTTCATCGTGAGCAGGTCGCGGCCGCGGTAGCGCACCGCCCCGTGGGGGATCTTGGCCGGCGGCATGTCGAGGATGCCCATGATGGCTTGGGCCGTCACCGACTTGCCCGAGCCCGACTCACCGAGCACGGCCAGCGTCTCGCCCTCGTCGAGGTGGAGGTCGACCCCGTTGATGGCCCGCGCGACGCCGTCGCGGGTGTGGAACTCGACGTGGAGGTTCTCGACCTCGAGCAGGTGGCCGTCGTGGCGGGCTCCGGGTTCGTCGAGCAGCTCGACGGCGGAACGCTTGGAGGACTTGGACAAGGTCGTCACCTCGACTTCGGGTCGAAGGCTTCACGGATGGCGTCGCCCAGCATGATGAACGCCAGCACCGTGAGGCTGAGGAAGAGCGCCGGGAACAGCAGCACGTGGGGCGCCGACGAGCGGGCCGAGAGGCCGGAGTCGATCATCACGCCCCAGGAGATCGTCGGCGGGCGCAGCCCGATGCCGAGGAAGGACAGGGCGGCCTCGGCGGCGATGAACCCACCCAGGTTGATCGTCGAGATCACGATGACGGGGCCGATCGCGTTGGGCAGGACGTGCCTGCGCACGATCCGCAGCGGGGAGGCGCCCAACGCACGCGCCGACTGGATGTAGTCGTTCGGGGCGACCTGCAGGACCGAGGCCCGCATCAGCCGGAACACGCTCGGCCAGCCCAGCACGGTCAGCACCAGCACGACCTGCATGACGATCCACAGGTAGCTGTCGTCGTCGCCCTGCAGCGTGATCAGGATGATGATCGCGCCGAGGATGAGCGGAAGCCCGAAGAAGACCTCGGCGATCCGGCTCACCACGCCGTCGACCCAACCGCGGGCGTAGCCGGCCAGCAGGCCGGTGACGATGCCGATGAGCATCGTGCCCAGCGTCGCGAAGACGCCGACGATGATCGAGGCCCGGGCGCCGTAGATGCACCGGGCGTAGAGGTCGTAGCCCTGCACGTCGCGGCCGAACCAGTTGTCGCTGGTCGGACTGGAGCGGGCCTCGGACAGCGTGGTGGCCCGCGGGTCGGTGTTGGTGAACAGGCCGGGTGCGATGGCCATGACCAGGAACAGCGTGATCAGGATCGCGGACATCCAGAACATCGGGCTGTGTCGCAGGTCGCGCCACGCGTCCTCGCGCAGCGACCGGACCTTGTCGTCGCCGGACGCGGCTTCCTGCTCGATCGCGAGCTCGGTGGAGGGCAGGTCAGTCAATGGAGATCCTCGGGTCCAGGAATCCGTACAGCAGATCGACGATGAGGTTGGCCAGCAGGTAGACCAGGACCAGTGCCGTGACCGCGCCCACCACGACGACACCGTCACGGTCGTTGATGCCCCGGTAGACGTAGCCGCCGATACCTTGGATGTTGAAGATGCCCTCGGTGATGATCGCGCCGCCCATCAGGGCTCCCAGGTCGTAGCCGAGGAAGGTGATCACCGGGATCATCGAGTTGCGCATCGTGTGGATGCCGACGACCCGGCTCTCCGGGAGACCCTTGGCCCGCGCGGTGCGGACGTAGTCGGACTTGACGTTGTCGGAGAGGTTCGTGCGCATCAGCCGGGCCAAGTAGGCCAGCGACGTCGACGCCAGGACGAGGGCGGGCAGCAGCAAGGAGTAGGTGGAGACCTGGCCGGAGACGGTCACCGGGAAGAGACCCCACCGCACGCCCAGGTAGAGCTGGAGGACCGAGCCGGTCACGAAGACGGGCAGCGAGATCACGAGCAGCGTGCTGATCAGCACGAGGTTGTCGATGAAGCCGCCCCGTTTGAGCCCGGCCAGGATCCCGGCCAGGATGCCGATCACACCCTCGATGATCAGCGCCATCAGCCCGAGCTGGCCGGTGACCGCGAACCGGTCGACCAGCTCCTCGCCGACGGAGACGCCGTACTGGTTCTCGCCGAAGTCGCCCTGGGCGACGTTGGCCATGTAGAGGCCGTACTGGACCGGCAGCGGTTCGTTGAGGTTGTACTTCTCGTTGAAGGCCGCGACGTAGGCGTCGGAGCACGGACGTTCGCCGCACTTGCCGGCCGTCGGGTCACCCGGCAGGGAGAAGACCAGGTAGTAGATCAAGAAGGTCACGCCGATGAAGACAGGGATCATCTGCAGCAACCGTCGGACGGTGTAGGTGCCCACCGTGCCTCCATATCGCTCGTCGGCACCCTGGGGGCACCCTCTACGGCTGTTGCGGGGCCCGGCTCGAGGAGCCGGACGCGGCAACGGTGAGCCGGCTGACGAACAGCCGGCTCACCGTTGCCAGGGGTACTACTTGGTGCTCATGTTGGCGTAGTCCGGGACGCCGAAGGCGTTCAGCTCGACGCCCTCGACACGGTCGGACCAGCCGACCTTGCCGGTGGAGTACCAGAGCGGGATGATCCGCATGTCCTTGGCCAGCTCGGCCTCGGCCTGCTGGTACAGGGAGTTGGCCTCTTCGAGCTCCTCGGCCGCAGCGGCCTCACGGGTCAGCCGCTCGAACTCCGGGTTGTCGAAGCTGTAGTAGTTCGAGGCGGCGTTCTTCGAGAACAGCGGGACGAGGAAGTTCTCGATCGAGGGGTAGTCCATCTGCCAACCCTGGCGGAACAGCCCCTTGACCTTCTTCTCACCCAGGTCGGTGAGGAAGGTGGCGAAGTCGACCTTCGGGCTCGGCTTGCACTCCACGCCCAGCGCCTCACGGATGGAGTTGCACGCGGCCTCGGTCCAGGGACCGTGGTCGGAGTCACCGTTGTAGGTCAGCGTCAGCTCGCCGTCGTAGCCGCCGGCGGAGTCGAAGAGCTCCTTGGCGGCCTCGGGGTCGTAGACACAGGCGTCGCCGCACTGATCGGCCTTGTAGCCGTCGACGACCGGGGAGACCCAGCCGGTGGCCGGCTCCGCGGCACCGGCGAAGATCTGCTCGGTGATGGTGTCGCGGTCGATGGCCATCGAGATGGCCTTGCGGACGTCGGGGTTCTCGAGACCCTTGTCGACCGTCGGGTCCATGCCGACGAACTGGATCACGCCGACCTCGCGGGTGATGCCGCGGTCGTTGAGGTCGGAGAGCCACTGCTCGTCGGTCAAGGCGTCAGCCGGGATCTGGTCGATGATGTCGATCTCGCCCGCGACCACGTCGGCGTAGGCGGCGGCCTCGTCGGTGTAGATGCGGAAGGTGATCTTCTCGGGCGTGCCCGCGAACTCACCGGAGTACTCCGGGTTCTTGACCAGCACGATCTGCTGGTTCTGGGTGAACTCCTCGACCATGTACGGGCCGGCGGAGACCGGCTTCGCGCCGAACGCCTCGGGGTCCTCGAAGAACGACTCGGGCAGCGGAGCGAAAGCCGTGTAGCCGAGGCGCACCTCGAGGTTGGAGACCTTGTCCGCAGTCTTGATCGTGAAGGTCTGGTCGTCGACCACCTTCAGACCGGTCATGGTCTCGGCAGCGGGCGCCTGGATCTGGCACGGGTCGTCGTTCTCGCCGGCCTTGCCCTCGGGGTCGCACTGCAGGTCGCCGTAGCCCTCGATGGGCTCGAAGAAGTAGCTGCCCTGGTAGCCGTTCGTGCCGAGTGCCGCGTAGTTCCAGGCGTCGACGAAGCTGGCCGCCGTGACGGGGGTGCCGTCGGAGAACATGTAGTCGGGCTTGATCGTGACCGTGAAGTTCTGGTTGTCGTCGGTCTCGATCGACTCGGCGATGTCCAGCTCCGGCGCGGCGTCCTCCACGTTGTAGTGGACGAGCTTGGCGGTCGTGACGTCCAGGACGTTGCCGCCGCAGGTCTCGGCCGTGTTGGACGGGACCAGGGGGTTCTCGGGGTTGCAGCCGTTGACGATCAGCTCACCCGCCGGTCGACCGCCGGGGCTGCTGCTGTTGTCATCGCCACCATCGCCACCACACGCCGAGAGCACCAAGGCCAACGACGAGACAGCAACGACAGCCATGGAGCGTGAGACGCTTCGCATGAAATCGTTCTCCTCAAATCGGGGTTCACACCAGTTGCACCCGCAGAAATCGGATGCCTCGCAGGAGACTAGGCGACCTGCTGGCCGACCACGACCACGGACGCGTAACGATCTGGTCTCGTCCAGTGGATGCAGGTCCTTGACAAGTCAACGATCTTATGATTTGCCCAGGCTCAGGCCGGGAGTGGCTCGCCCTCGCTCTGCCCCGGCTTGGCAGGCCGCGCGTCGACGCCGGCCTCCTTGCGCTGGGCGGGCGTGATCGGGGCGGGGGCCGAGGTCAGCGGGTCGAAGCCGCCGCCGCTCTTGGGGAAGGCGATCACGTCGCGGATCGACTCGGTGCGGGCCAGGAGGGCGCAGATCCGATCCATGCCGACCGCGATCCCGCCGTGCGGCGGGGCGCCGTACTGGAAGGCATCGAGCAGGAAGCCGAACTTCTCGTCCGCCTCCGCCTCGGTGAGTCCCATCACGGCGAAGACGCGCTTCTGCACGTCCTCGCGGTGGATCCGGATCGATCCCCCGCCGAGCTCGTTGCCGTTGCAGACGATGTCGTAGGCGTAGGCGAGCGCGCTGCCGGGGTCGGTGTCGAAGGTGTCGGCGAACTCCGGCTTGGGGCCGGTGAACGCGTGGTGCACCGCCGTCCAGGCTCCCTCGCCGACCGCGACGTCGCCGCTGGCGACCGCCTCGGAGGCAGGCTCGAACATGGGCGCGTCGACCACCCAGGTGAAGGCGAAGGCGTCCTCGTCGATCAAGCCGCAGCGGCGGCCGATCTCGAGCCGCGCGGCGCCGAGCAGCGCCCGGCTCGACTTCGTCGCCCCGGCACCGAAGAAGATGCAGTCGCCGGGCTCGGCGCCGACGTGCGCGGCCAGGCCTGCTTTCTCGCCGTCGGAGAGGTTCTTCGCCACGGGGCCGCCGAGCTCGCCGTCGTCCTGGACCAGCACGTAGGCCAGGCCCTTGGCGCCGCGCTGCTTGGCCCAGTCCTGCCAGGCGTCGAGCTTCTTGCGGGGCTGGCTGGCGCCGCCCGGCATGACGACGGCACCGACGTACTCGGCCTGGAAGACCCGGAACGTGGTGTCCGCGAAGTACTCCTGGCACTCGACGAGCTCGTGGCCCATCCGCAGGTCCGGCTTGTCGGAGCCGTACTTCCGCATCGCCTCGGCGTAGGTCATCCGCGGGATCGGGCGCGGGATCTCGACGTCGATGAGCCGCCACATCGCGGCGAGGACGTCTTCCATCAGCATGATGACGTCCTCCTGCTCGACGAAGCTCATCTCGATGTCGAGCTGCGTGAACTCCGGCTGGCGATCGGCGCGGAAGTCCTCGTCGCGGTAGCAGCGCGCGATCTGGTAGTAGCGCTCGAGGCCGGCGACCATCAGCAGCTGCTTGAACAGCTGGGGGCTCTGCGGCAGGGCGTACCAGCTGCCGGGCTGCAGGCGTGCGGGCACCAGGAAGTCGCGTGCGCCCTCGGGCGTGGACCGGGTCAGGGTCGGGGTCTCGACCTCGACGAACTCGTGCTGGTCGAGCACGTCTCGGGCGGCCTTGTTGACCTGGCTGCGCAGGCGCAGGGCAGCGTTGGGCCCGGTGCGCCGCAGGTCGAGGTAGCGGTGCTTGAGCCGAGCCTCCTCCCCCACCTCCAGGTGGTCGTCGATCGGGAACGGCAGGGGCGCCGAGGCGCTGAGCACCTCGCAGGTCCTCGACGACGACCTCGATGTCGCCCGACGGCAGGTTGGGGTTGGCGTTGCCCTCGGGGCGCAGCCCCACGGTGCCGGTCACCTTGACGCAGTACTCGTTGCGCAGCGCATGGGCCACCGCCTCGTCACGGACCACCACCTGGACGACCCCGCTTGCCTCACGCAGGTCGAGGAACGCGACGCCACCGTGATCGCGCCGCCTGGCCACCCACCCGGCGAGGGTGACGGTCTGGCCGACGTGCTCGGCGCGGAGGGCGCCGGCGTCATGGGTGCGGATCACTGCTGCTCCTTGGTGGTGGTGACGGCCCGCGCTCGCAGGTCGTCGTGGGGCGGGGTCCAGATCGCGGGATCGGCCGCTTCCTGGTCGCCGCTGCGAATGTCCTTCACCTGGTGGCCCTCGGCGCCGGGGAACCAGACGAACGGGATGCCGCGGCGCTCGGCGTAACGGATCTGCTTGCCGAACTTCTGTGGGGAGCTCGCGACCTCGCAGGCGATGCCGCGGCGCCGCAGGGCGGTGGCGACGCGGAGGCTCTCAGGCCGGCTGTCCTCGTCGACGAGGGCCACGAGGACCGCGCTGGGCACCGACCGGCTCCCGACGAGGACCCCGTCGGCCAGCAGCGGGATCAGGGTGCGCGAGACGCCGAAGGAGATCCCGACGCCGGGATAGGTCGTGCGGCCGTCGTCGGCCAGGGCGTCGTACCGCCCGCCACCACCGACGGACTTCAGCCGTTCGTAGCCGGCCATGAAGATCTCGACGACGGTGCCGGTGTAGTAGTCGAGACCGCGGGCGATGCGCAGGTTGGCCTCGACGGACACGTGGTCGCCGACCACGTCGGCGCAGCCCTCGACCACGGCGGCGAGCTCGGCCAGTCCGGTCTCGAGCAGGTCGTCCTCGACCCCGAGGGCGCGCACCCGCTCCACGAACGAGGTGTCGCTGACCCGGATCGAGGCCAGGTCGAGGCAGCGCCCGGCCTGCTCGGGCGTCGCCCCGGCCTGGTCGACCAGCTGCTGAGCCACGGTCTCGGCGGGCAGCTTGTCGAGCTTGTCGATGACCCGGATCGCCGTGGTGACGTCGGCGAGGCCCAGGCCACGGTAGAAGCCCTGGATCAGCTTGCGGTTGTTGACCTGGAAGGACAGCGCGGGCAGCGGCAGCGCGTCGAGCGCCTCGACCATCACGCGCATCACCTCGACGTCGTGGTGGAAGGCGAGCTCGCCCTGCCCGACGATGTCGATGTCGGCCTGGGTGAACTGCCGGTAGCGGCCCTCCTGCGGCCGCTCGCCGCGCCACGCGGGCTGGATCTGGAAGCGGCGGAAGGGGAACTCCAGGTGACCGGAGTGCTCGAGCACGTAGCGGGCGAACGGCACCGTCAGGTCGAAGTGCATGCCGAGGCCCGAGTCGCCCTCGCCCTCGCCGGCCTGGAGACGACGCAGGACGTAGATCTCCTTGTCGATCTCACCGCCCTTGGCGAGCCGGTCGAGAGGCTCGACGACGCGGGTCTCGATGTTGGCGAAGCCGTGCAGCTCGAAGGTGCGCGAGAGCCGGTCGATGACCTCGCGCTCGACCGCGCGCTGGGCGGGCAGCAGCTCGGGGAACCCGCTGAGCGGGGTGGGCTTGGAGCTCATCGGGTCACAGGCCCCGGGTGACGGGGCTGGCGGACCCGCCGGTGGCGAGGTCGGCCAGGAAGGGGTTGGTGGCGCGCTCACGGCCGATGGAGGTCTGCTCGCCGTGGCCCGGCAGCACGACGATGTCGTCGGCGAGCGGCAGCACCTTGTCGGCCAGCGTGCGCAGCATGGTGGCGTGGTCACCCCCGGGCAGGTCGGTGCGCCCGATCGAGCCGGCGAAGAGCAGGTCGCCCGCGAACATGACCTGGCTGATCTCCGAGGACACGTCGTACGGCGCCCGGAAGACGACCGAGCCCTCGGTGTGGCCCGGGGTGTGGTCGATGACGAACTGCAGGCCGGCCAGCTCGAGCTCCTGGGCGTCGGAGAGCTCGCGCACGTCGTCGGGCTCGGCCCACTCGTAGCTGCCGCCGAGCAGCATGTTCGTGGTCTCGCGCGACATCCCGGCCATCGGGTCGGTCAGCAGGTGACGGTCGGAGGGGTGGATCCAGGCGGTGGCGTCGTAGGTGCCGGCGACGGGAGCGACCGACCACATGTGGTCGACGTGGCCGTGCGTGAGCAGCACCGAGACCGGCTTGAGGCGGTGCTCGCGCACGATGTCGGCGATGCCCGGGGCGGCGTCCTTGCCGGGGTCGATGACGACGCACTCGGCGCCGGGACCGGTGGCCACGACGTAGCAGTTGGCGGCCCAGGGACCTGCGGGAAAGCCGGCGATCAACACTCCGTCACACTATCGAGACCGGCCGCGGCTCGCTGCGCCGGTGTCCGGCACTATCGTGGGCGGCGGATTCGGCACCGACGAAGAGGACGAGTGGCAGTGACCAGCACCGAATGGGGTCGGGTCGGCGACGACGGGACCGTGTACGTACGGACCGTCGACGGCGAACGCTCTGTGGGGCAGTACCCCGCAGGCACCCCCGAAGAGGCCCTCAAGTTCTACGTCGACCGCTACACCGCGCTCGAGACGGAGGTCGCGCTCCTCGACCAGCGGATCCGCTCCGGGGTGCTGAGCCCCGAGGAGGCCATGGAGTCGGTGAAGATGGTCCGCGGCCAGGTCGTGGAGGCCAACGCGGTCGGCGACCTCGCCGCGCTCGCCGGCCGGCTCGACTCGCTGGGGCCGGTCATCGCCCAGCAGCGCTCGGTCCGCAAGGCCGAGAAGGCCCAGAAGACCGCCGAGGCCAAGACGGCCAAGGAGAAGCTGGTCGAGCAGGCCGAGAAGATCGCCGCCGGCACCGACTGGCGCCACGGCGCCAACCGGCTGCGCGACATCCTCGACCAGTGGAAGGCGCTCCCCCGCATCGACCGCGCCTCCGACGACACGCTGTGGAAGCGCTTCTCCTCGGCGCGGACCGCCTACACCCGCCACCGCAAGGCCCACTTCGCCCAGCAGGACGAGCAGCGGGCCGGCGCCCGCGTGGTCAAGGAGCGCCTGGCCACGGAGGCCGAGGCGCTCGCCGACTCGACCGACTGGGGCCCGACCGCGGGCCGCTACCGCGACCTGATGCGCGACTGGAAGGCGGCCGGCCCCGCCCCCAAGGACGTCGACGACGCCCTCTGGAAGCGATTCCGCGGTGCCCAGGACGCCTTCTTCGGCGCCCGTGACGCCGCCAACGCCGCGCTCGACGCCGAGTTCGCCGACAACGCCGTGGTCAAGGAGCAGCTGCTCGTCGAGGCCGAGGCGCTGCTGCCGGTCAAGGACGTCGAGGCCGCGAAGAAGGCCTTCCGCGACCTGGCCGACCGCTGGGACGCCGCCGGCAAGGTGCCGCGCGACCGGATGAAGGACCTCGAGGGCCGCATCCGCAAGGTCGAGACCGCGATCCGCTCGATCGAGGACGACCAGTGGAAGCGCTCCGACCCGGAGAAGTCCGCCCGCGCCGACGACATGGTCGGCAAGCTCGAGGCCGCGATCGCCGAGATCGAGGCCGACCTCGAGCAGGCCCGGGCCGCCGGCAACGAGAAGCGGGCCACCGAGCTGGAGGCGAACCTCGAGTCGCGCCGCTCCTTCCTCGACATGGCCAAGCGCGCGAGCGCCGACTTCGGCGGCTGAGCCCCCGCGGCTGTAACGCGGAGTTATCCCCTTCTTCCGCGTCTGTGCAGGCCCGCGGAAGAGCGGGCGAACCCGCGGAAGTGCCCCGCTACTGGGTGACGCGGTAGGCGTCGAAGACGCCGGCGACGTTCTTGACCGCCCGCAGCACGTTGTCGAGGTGCTTGGCGTCGGCCATCTCGAAGGTGAACCGCGAGGTCGCGACCCGGTCGCGGGTGGTCGTCAGCGAGGCGCTCAGGATGTTGACGTGGGCGTCGGAGAGCACCATCGTGATCTCGGAGAGCAGGCGGGCGCGGTCGAGGGCCTCGACCTGGATGTTGACCAGGAAGCGCGACTGGCCGGTGGGCGCCCACTCGACCTCGAGCACCTTCTCGGGCTGGGTCTGCAGGTCGCCGGCGTTGGTGCAGTCGGTGCGGTGCACCGAGACCCCGCCGCCCTTGGTCACGAACCCGAGGACGTCGTCGGGCGGCACCGGCGTGCAGCACTTCGCGAGCTTGACCCACACCTCGGGCGAGCCCTTGACGATCACGCCCGAGTCGCCCCCGCTGCCGAGCCTGGACCGCCCGCGGCGACCGGTGATCGTCACCGCCTCGGACAGGTCCTCCTGCGCGGCGTCGTTGCCGCCGTGCAGCTCGACCACCCGACGTACGACGGCCTGGGCGCTGAGGTTGCCCTCGCCTACGGAGGCGTACAGCGCGGTCACGTCGGAGATGTTGAAGTGCGCCGCGGCCAGCGACAGCGACTCGTGGGAGAGCAGGCGCTTGAGCGGCAGACCCTCCTTGCGCATCAGCTTGGCGATCTGGTCCTTGCCGCGCTCGATGGCCTCCTCGCGCCGCTCCTTGGTGAACCACTGACGGATCTTGGAGCGCGCGCGCTGCGACTTCACGAACGTGAGCCAGTCGCGGGAGGGACCGGCGTTGGGGGCCTTGGAGGTGAAGACCTCGACCACGTCGCCGTTGTCGAGGGTCGACTCGAGCGGCACCAGCCGTCCGTTGACCCGGGCGCCGATCGTGTGGTGGCCGACCTCGGTGTGCACGGCGTAGGCGAAGTCGACGGGGGTCGCCTCCGACGGGAGCGCGATGACGTCGCCCCGCGGGGTGAAGACGTACGTCTCGGACCGGTTGATCTCGAAGCGCAGGCTCTCCAGGAACTCGCCCGGGTCCTCGACCTCGCTCTGCCAGTCGAGCAGCTGGCGCACCCACGACATGTCGTCGAGCTCGCCGCGCTTCTCGGTGTCGGCGCCGGTGCGGCCCGACTCCTTGTACTTCCAGTGCGCGGCGACGCCGTACTCGGCGCGGCGGTGCTGCGCAAAGGTGCGGATCTGCATCTCCACGGGCTTGCCCTGCGGCCCGATCACCGTGGTGTGCAACGACTGGTACATGTTGAACTTCGGCATCGCGACGTAGTCCTTGAAGCGCCCCAGCACGGGGTTCCAGCGCGAGTGCAGGATGCCGAGCACGGAGTAGCAGTCGCGGTCTTCATCGACCAGGATCCGGATGCCGACCAGGTCGTAGATGTCGGTGAACTCGCGGCCGCCGACGATCATCTTCTGGTAGATCGAGTAGTAGTGCTTGGGGCGCCCGGTGACCGTGGCCTTGATCTTCGACTCGCGCAGGTCCTTCTCGACCTGGCTGATCACCTCGGCGAGGAACTGGTCGCGCGAGGGGGCTCGGTCGGCCACCATCCGCACGATCTCGTCGTAGATCTTGGGGTGCAGGGTCGCGAAGGCGAGGTCCTCCAGCTCCCACTTGATCGTGTTCATGCCGAGGCGGTGGGCCAGCGGCGCGTAGATGTCGAGGGTCTCGCGCGCCGTGCGCTCCTGGCTGCGCTGGGGCACGTAGCGCAGCGTGCGCATGTTGTGGAGGCGGTCGGCGAGCTTGATGACCAGGACGCGGATGTCGCGCGACATCGCGACGATCATCTTGCGGATGGTCTCGGCCTGAGCCGAGTCGCCGTACTGGACCTTGTCGAGCTTGGTCACTCCGTCGACCATCCGGGCGACCTCGTCGCCGAAGTCGGTGCGGCACTGGTCGAGCGTGTACGACGTGTCCTCGACCGTGTCGTGCAGCAGTGCGGCCACCAGCGTCGGCTCGGTCATGCCGATGCCGGCCAGGATCGTGGTGACGGCGAGCGGGTGGGTGATGTAGGGGTCACCGCTCTTGCGCATCTGGGTGCCGTGCATCGTCTCGGCGGTGGTGTAGGCCCGCTCGAGCAGCGCCAGGTCGGCCTTGGGGTGGTTGGCCCGGACCGCGCGGAACAGCGGCTCCAGGACCGGGTTGGTGCTCTGCGGCTTGGTGCCCATCCGCGCCAGTCGCGCGCGCATGCCACGCCCGCCCGGCGTCGTGCCCTCCGGAGCCCCCTCGGGCACACCCTCGCGCTCGGCGGGGGCGGTGCGCTCCTCGGTCACCTGCTCAGTCTAGGGCCGGGGGCGAACCCGTCAGACCGTGGCCAGCGCCGTCACGGGCAGGTCGCCCGCGGCCTCACGACCGGGCAGGAAGCCCAGCTCGAGGAGGACCCCGAGACCGACGGGTACGCCGCCGCACGCCTCGACCAGCTCGCGGGTCGCCCGGACGGTGCCGCCGGTGGCCAGCACGTCGTCGATGAGCAGCACGCGCTCCCCCGGCGCGATCGCGTCGTGGTGCAGCTCGAGCGTCGCGTCGCCGTACTCGAGGGAGTAGGAGACGGAGTGCGTCCGGCGCGGGAGCTTGCCGGGCTTGCGGATCGGGACGAAGCCGACGCCGAGGGCCAGCGCCACCGGCGCCGCGAAGATGAACCCGCGGGCCTCCATGCCGACGACCTTGTCGACGACCACGAGGCCGTCACCGTCGCGCCCGAGGGCCGCGAGCGCCGCGACGACCGCGGCGAAGCCCTCGGGGTGGCTCAGCAGCGGGCTGATGTCCTTGAAGACGATGCCGGGCTCGGGGAAGTCCGGCACGTCCAGGATGAGATCCAGGAGCGCGGAGGAGGCATCCACGAGGTCAGGGCTTCTTGCGCTGCGACTTGGGCTGCCGGCTGGGCTGCTGGCGGCCCGAGGCCCGGCTCTCGCCGACGGGACGGCGCGGGGTCGGCGCCGTACGGCCCCGGCCCATCGCGTCGCCGCGGGCGGTGCCTGCGGACGACGGCGGTCGCGGCTCGTCGCGCTCGATCCCGAACTCCTCCTCGAACATGGCCTCGTCGTCGGGCTCGTCCTGGACCGGCAGGTCGTCGGTGAAGGCGGGCACCGAGGCGTAGCGGTCGGCCTGGACCTTGGCCTTGGACCTCGCACGCCGGTCCTGGCGGATCACCTCGTCCTCGCGCGACTTCAGCTGGACCAGCACCCGCGGCGCGATCATCACCGAGGAGTAGACGCCCGCGGCCATGCCGACGAACTGCGACAGGGCGAGGTCCTGGAGCGAGCTGGCGCCCAGCAGGACGGCGCTCACGAACAGGATCGCGCCGATCGGGATCAGGGCCACGATGCCGGTGTTGATCGAGCGCACCAGCGTCTGGTTGACGGCGAGGTTGGCGGCCTCGGAGTAGGACTGGTTGCTCTTGCGCAGCTCGTGGGTGTTCTCACGGACCTTGTCGAAGACGACCACGGTGTCGTAGAGCGAGAAGCCCAGGATCGCGAGCAGACCGGTCACCGCGGACGGCGAGACGGTGAAGCCCGAGAGCGCGTAGATCCCCACGGTGATCGCGATGTCGTGGACGAGCGCGACGAACGCGGCGATCGACATCTTCCACTCGCGGAAGTAGAAGCCGATGAAGAGCATCACCAGGATCAGGAAGACCACGACGCCGGTGAGGGCACGCTGACCGACCTCACGGCCCCAGCTGGCGCCGATCTCGGTCTGCGAGACGTCGGCCTCGGAGGCCACGTTGACGGTCTGTCCGATGACCTGCACGATCCGGTCGCTGCCGGCCATCGTGAGGTCCTCGGTCTGCACCAGCAGGGCCTGCCCGGCGGTGGTGACCGTGGGCGACGCGGCACCCTCGACGTCGGCGTCGGCGACGGCCTCGCGCAGCAGGTCGGCGTTCTCCTGGGTGATCTGCTCCGAGGACAGGTTGACGGTGTACTGGGTGCCACCGGTGAACTCGATGCCGAAGCTGAGGCCCTTGACGACGACGGCGACGACGGCCAGACCGACCAGCGTGAGGGACACGGCGTACCAGAGCGCGCGCCGCCCGACGAAGTCGATGGACCGGGAACCCCCGTAGAGGTCGTTGCCCAGGCGTGAGAACTTGCCCATCAGGCCTTACCTCCGACGGGCACGCGGTCCATGCCCAGCGTCTCGGGGCTGAGGCCGGACAACCGGCCCCCGCCGTTGAAGAACCGGTAGCGCGCCAGGTAGGAGACCAGGGGCTTGGTGAACCAGAACAGCACCGCGAGGTCGATCAGGGTCGAGAGACCCAGCGCGAAGCCGAAGCCCTTCACCGCACCGGTGGCGAAGATGTAGAGCACCGCCGCCGAGAGCAGCGACACGGTGTTGGCCGCCAGCCGGGTGACCTTGGCGCGCTTCCAGCCGGTCTCGACCGCGACCCGCATCGACTTGCCGTCGCGCATCTCGTCACGGATCCGCTCGAAGAACAGGATGAAGGAGTCGGCGGTGACACCGACGGCGATGATCAGCCCCGCGATGCCGGGCAGGGTGAGCGTGAACCCGGCCGTCTCGCTGAGCAGCAGCACCATGGCGTAGGTGACGGCCGCGGCGACCGCGAGCGACCCGAGGACGACCAGGCCGAGCCCGCGGTAGTAGAGCAGGCAGTAGAGCATGACGAGCCCGAGGCCGAAGGCGCCCGCCGTGAGACCGGCGGTGAGCTGGTCACCGGCGAGCGAGGGGCCCACGGTCTCGGAGGTGGCGTCGTCCTCGAACGAGATCGGCAGCGCGCCGAACTTCAGGCTCGTGGCGAGGCTGTTGGCCGAGGTCTCGGTGAAGCTGCCGCTGATCTGTGCCTGACCGTTGGAGATCACGCCCTCCATGTAGGGGGCGGAGATGACCGACCCGTCGAGGACGATCGCGAACTGGTCGCACTGGGCGCCGCCCCCGGGGCACACGATCTCGCGCGAGATCTCGGAGAAGTCGGCCTTGCCCTCGCCGCCGAGCTCGAGGTTGACGACCCACTGGACGTCGTTCTGCGGGATGCCGGCGCTGGCGGAGTCGAGCTCGGTGCCCTCGATGACGGCCGGGGTCAGCAGGTACTTGGCCGCAGGGCGCGCCGGGTTGCGGCCGGTGGCCGCCTCGGGCGGGCTGCAGGCCACCAGGGGCTTGTCGGGGTCGTCGACGAGCGGCACGGGCTGGCCGTCGCTGTCGAGGAGCGTCCCGTCGGGAGCGCAGGAGAACTGGTTGAACAGGTTCACCTCCGGGCCGGTCGGCGCTCGCATGTACTCGAGCGCCTCGGCGACGGTGGCGGAGCCCTGGTTGCTGGGGACCGCGGTCTCGCCCTCGGTCGGCGAGGCGTCCGCACCGGGCGAGGCCTCACCGCTGGGGGTGGCTCCGTCGGACGGCGCCTCGGAGGCCCCGTCGGTGGGAGCGTCGGTGGGCGTCTCGTCGGAGAAGCTGAGCGGCGGACGGCTGGGGTCGCCGGCGGGGGCCGGGGGCGCGGGCGGGGCGTTGACCCCGGCACCGGGCGCCTGGCCGTCGGGCAGGGCCGAGGGGTCCAGCGGTGCCTGCGGCGCGTCACCGGCCGCGCAGCGCTCGGGCTCGGCGTCGGTGCAGGCGACCATGCGGAAGCGCAGCTGGGCCTGGCGCTGCACGGTCTCGATCAGGTCGCGGCGACGCTGACCGGGGATCTCCACGATGACGAAGCGACCGCTCTGCGTGGTCACCTCGGCCTCGGTCACACCGGAGCCGTTGACGCGCTGGTCGATGATCGAGCGCGCCTCGTTGAGGCTGTCGGTGCTGGGGCTGCCCTTGGCGGTCAGCGTGATCCGGGTGCCGCCCTGGAGGTCGAGACCGAGCTCGGGCTTCCAGCTCCCGGCCAGCGCGACCAGGCCGTACATGATGACGATGGAGACGAAGAAGACCGTCAGCGTCCGCCCGGCGTGCTTGGCGCTGGTGCTGCGCGCCATCTCAGTGGCCCTCGGCGCCGGGGGTGCCCGGGGCACCGGGGGCGTCGTGGGCGTCGTGGCTCAGGCTCGGGTCGTGCACGGGTACGACGGAGCCGATCGCGGCCCGCACCACCTTGAGCACCACGCCCTCGGCGACCTCCACGCGCACGTGGTCGTCCTCGAGCGAGCGCAGGGTGCCGAAGACACCCGAGGTCAGCATGACCTCGTCGCCGACCTCCAGGGCGCGCTGCATCTGCGAGACGTTCTTCGCGCGGCGCTGGGCCGGGCGGATGACAAGGAGCCAGAAGAGCAGCGCAATGGCCACTAGCGGCAACAGGGAGACGAGCTCCTGCACGACAAAGCCTCTCGAGCAAGTGATGGGATCCCGGCCACAGCGCGGGAACGCGCGGCCAGTCGACGGGTCAGTGTAGCCCCGCAGGTGGCGCAGACCACGAACCGGGGATTCGCCGCGCCCCGAGCGCGCTGAGCGCCCGCCGGAGGGCCGGGCTACTCCTCGAAGAGCGTGGCGTCGACGACCGGCGAGGGGGGCGGCGGGGTCAGGCCGAGGTGGGCCCAGGCCGCTGGGGTGGCGATCCGCCCGCGGGGGGTACGAGCCAGGAAGCCGTTGCGGACCAGGAACGGCTCGGCGACCTCCTCGACGGTCTCGCGCTCCTCCCCCACGGCCACCGCGAGCGTCGAGACGCCGACGGGTCCACCACCGAACCGGCGGCACAGGGCGTCGATGACGCCGCGGTCGAGCCGGTCCAGGCCCAGCTCGTCGACCTCGTAGAGCTCGAGGGCCGCCCTGGCGACCTCGAGGGTGACCAGGCCGTCGGCGCGGACCTGGGCGTAGTCACGGACCCGCCGCAGCAGCCGGTTGGCGATGCGGGGGGTGCCCCGCGAGCGGGAGGCGATCTCGGCCGTGCCCGGCGCGGTGGTCTCCACGGAGAGCAGCCCGGCCGAGCGCTGCACGATCAGGTCGAGGTCGTGGGGCTCGTAGAACTCCAGGTGGCCGGTGAAGCCGAAGCGGTCGCGCAGCGGTCCGGGCAGCAGTCCGGCCCGGGTGGTGGCGCCGACCAGGGTGAAGGACGGGATCTCGAGCGGGATGGCCGTCGCGCCGGGACC
The DNA here is from genome assembly GCA_963845645.1 of uncultured Actinomycetota bacterium. Lineage (GTDB taxonomy): Bacteria > Actinomycetota > Actinomycetes > Propionibacteriales > Nocardioidaceae > Nocardioides. The sequence goes on along the minus strand of CAWJSY010000005.1, from coordinate 106,549 downwards.
CTTGCCGATGACGACGTCGACCCGGAAGTCCTCCATGGCCATGTAGAGCATCTCCTCGGCCGGGCGCGACATCCGGTGGATCTCGTCGACGAACAGCACGTCACCCTCGTTGAGGCCCGAGAGGATCGCCGCGAGGTCACCGGCGTGGGTGATGGCCGGCCCGCTGGTCAGCCGGAGCGGGGCGCTCATCTCGCCCGCGATGATCATCGCCAGCGTCGTCTTGCCGAGCCCCGGCGGACCGGAGAGCAGCACGTGGTCGGCGGCGCGGTCGCGCTGGCGGGCCGCCTCCAGCACCAGGCCCAGCTGGGCACGGACCCGCACCTGGCCCACGACCTCGTCGAGGCTGCGGGGGCGCAGGGCGGCCTCGACCGCCCGCTCGTCGCCCTCGGCCTCGGCGGCGGTGAGCGAGCGCAGGTGCTGGTCCTCGGCCAGGTCCAGGTCGTCGTCGTGCACCGATCAGGCCTTGCTCAGGGCGCGCAGCGCGGCGCGCAGCAGCGTGCCGACATCGGGGGCCGCGCCGGTCTGGCCGGCCTGCTCGGCCTGGTCGGCCACCTGGTCGCAGGCCTGGTCGGCGTCCTTGCTCGACCAGCCCAGACCCACGAGGCCCTGGTGGACCTGGTCGCGCCACAGGCTCGAGGGCGCCGGGCTGCCGAGGGCCCGCGCTGTCACCGGGGACCCGATCCGGTCCTTGAGCTCGAGGATGATCCGCTGGGCGCCCTTCTGACCGATGCCGGGGACGCGGGTGAGCGTCTTGACGTCGTCGGAGGAGACCGCTCGGCGCAGGTCGTCGGGTGAGAGGCAGGCCAGCATCGCCTGGGCCAGCTTGGGCCCGACCCCGGAGGCGGTCTGCACGAGCTCGAAGGTGGTCTTCTCGTCGTCGTCGACGAACCCGAACAGGGTCAGGGAGTCTTCTCGGACGACCATGCTGGTGGGCAGCGTCGCCGGCTGACCCAGGCGCAGCGTGGCCAGCGTGTCGGGGGTGCACATCACCTCGAGCCCGAGACCACCCACCTCGAGGACGGCGCTGGACAGGGTGAGCGCGGCCACCGGGCCGCGGACGAAGGCGATCATCGGGTGCTCCTGAGGCTCGGGGCGCGCCCGGTCGAGGGGCGCGCCGGCTGCTGGCGGGCGAGGGCCGCGTCGAGGCGGGCCTGGGCGCCACCGCGCCAGATGTGGGTGATGGCCAGCGCGAGCGCGTCGGCGGCGTCGGCCGGCTTGGGCGGGGCGTCGAGCCGGAGGATCCGGGTGACCATCGCCCCCACCTGGTCCTTGGTGGCCCGCCCGTTGCCCGACACGGCGGCCTTGACCTCGCTCGGCGTGTGCAGGGCGATCGGCAGGCCCCGCCGGGCGGCCACGACCAGGGCGATGCCGCTGGCCTGGGCGGTGCCCATGATCGTGCTGGAGGCGGACCGGGCGAAGACCCGCTCGACCGCGACGGCGTCCGGCGCGTAGTCGTCGAGCCAGGCGTCGATGCCCCGCTCGATCGTGACCAGCCGCTGCGCCACCGGGACGTCGGCGGAGGTGCGGAGCACGTTGACGTCGATCAGCGTGAGCGGCCGCCCGACGCTGCCCTCGACCACGCCCAGACCGCACCGGGTCAGGCCGGGGTCGATCCCGAGCACGCGCATGCCTACCTCTTCTCGTCCGAACACCTGTTCGGAGCCCACGCTAGCCGCGCGGGCCGACAGGCGGGCGGACGACACGCGGACCGGGCCGGTGCTCAGGCGGGTCTCAGGCGGCCGTTCAGGCGGGGGCTCAGGCGTCGAGCTCGGCCAGGATGTCGTCGGAGACGTCGAAGTTGGCGTAGATGTTCTGCACGTCGTCGAGGTCCTCGAGGACGTCGACCAGCCGCAGCATCTTGCCCGCGGCGTCCTTGTCGAGGTCGACCTGGAGGTCGGGCACGAACGAGGCCTCGGCCGAGTCGTAGTCGAGCCCGGCGGCCTGCAGCGCCGTCCGGACCGCGACCAGGTCGGTGGCCTCCGAGATCACCTCGAAGGCCCCGCCCAGGTCGTTGACGTCGTCGGCCCCGGCCTCGAGCGTCGCCTCGAGGACGTCGTCCTCGGAGACCGCGCGGCCCTCCTGCTCGACCGGCACCACGACGACGCCCTTGCGGTTGAACAGGAACGACACCGAGCCCGGGTCGGCCAGCGAGCCGCCGTTGCGGGTCATCGCGGTGCGGACCTCCATCGCGGCGCGGTTGCGGTTGTCGGTGAGGCACTCGATCAGCATCGCGACGCCGGCCGGTCCGTAGCCCTCGTACATGATCGTCTGGTACTCGGCCCCGCCGGTCTCGGCGCCGGAGCCGCGCTTGACCGCCCGGTCGATGTTGTCGTTGGGGACCGAGGACTTCTTGGCCTTCTGGATCGCGTCGTAGAGGGTGGGGTTGCCGCTCAGGTCACCGCCGCCCTGGCGGGCCGCGACCTCGATGTTCTTGATCAGCTTGGCGAACATCTTGCCGCGCTTGGCGTCGACGATCGCCTTCTTGTGCTTCGTGGTCGCCCACTTGGAGTGGCCAGACATCTCCGCTTCCTTCTCTCGACTCGGTCTCGGACTAACGCACCAGGTCGACGAAGAGCTGGTGGAGCCGGCCGTCGTTGCCCACCTCGGGATGGAACGCCGTCGCCAGCAGGGGGCCCTGGCGGACCGCGACGATCTTACCTGCGGCCGCGCCGCTCCCGACGCGGGCGAGCACCTCGACGCCGGGACCCGCCTGCTCGACCCAGGGGGCGCGGATGAAGACCGCGGGCACGGAGCCGGTCACGCCGGCCACCTCCACCTCGCCCTCGAAGGAGTCGACCTGGCGGCCGAAGGCGTTGCGACGCACCGTCACGTCGAGCCCGCCGAGGGTCTCCTGGTCGTCGGTGCCGTCGACCACCCGGTCGGCGAGCAGGATCATCCCCGCGCAGGTGCCGAAGGTGGGCATCCCGCGCTTGATCCGGTCGCGCAGCGGCTCGAAGAGGTCGAAGGTGCGCGCCAGCTTGGCCATCGTGGTGGACTCCCCGCCGGGCACGACCAGCGCGTCACAGGCCTCGAGCTCGGCCGGGCGGCGTACGCCGAACGTGTCGACGCCGAGCGAGGCCAGGACCCGCAGGTGCTCGCGCACGTCGCCCTGGAGGGCGAGCACGCCGATCCTCGGTCCGGTCACGGCTCCAGCCTAGGAGTCGGTGCGCCGCTGCCGGCTGGCCGCCTCGGCGTAGACGTCGGCGACGAGGTCCAGGCGCGTGGTCCAGGGGTCCTCGGTCACCCGGACCGGCCCGTCGTTGGTGAACTCCACGAAACCGTTCTCGGCGGCCGTCGGCCACTCCACGCCGGCGCAGTCGCCGGGCTCGCCGTCGCGCGCGAAGTCGGCCCAGCAGCCCGCCACCTGCGCCGCCAGCGCCTCGCTGTCCTTGATCGCCGGGACGCCGAGGCCGAAGACGAACGGGTAGTCGTCACCGTGCACGGCCCCGCCGTGCGCCTCACGCACCGCGTCGCTGGTGATCGTGAAGCGGTAGAGGTACGACGGCGCGTCCTGCGCGTGCGCCAGGGCCAGGAGCCGGGCGGGTTCGGTGAAGACGAAGTCGTTGAGGAAGTGCCGGCGGATCTCGGGGGCGGTGCCGTACGCCGCGGCCGCCTCCTTCTCGTGGCCGACGACCAGCTCACGCGCCACGGTGACCGGGTCGAGGCCCAGCGCCCGGAAGTTGGCGTCGACGAGCTCGACGTCGGTGACCCCGACGAGGTAGGGCACGCGCACCCCGTCACCGGCCGCGAAGGCCACGGACGGCGGCCGCGGCAGCGACGCGTCGAGGATCGGGACCTCGTTGCGCAGCACGAAGGCGTCGAGACGGGCGACGTCGTCGGCGTCGAGCTTGCGCAGGGTGCGTGCGTCGGACTCGGGGGCGCCGATCTCCGCGGCGAGGGTCTCGCCCTGCCCGGCCGCCTCCTCGTACGTCGGCGGCTGCTCCCGGCCGAGCCCGGAGCCCGCGATCGCCCGGTGGAACAGACCGTCAGCGAGCGGGGAGACCATCAGGTCGTTGACCGACATCCCGCCGGCGGAGATCCCGAAGATCGTGACGAGGTCGGGGTCGCCGCCGAACTCGCCGACGTTGTCGCGCACCCACTCGAGCGCGGCCACCTGGTCGAGCAGCCCGAAGTTGGCGATCGGCTTCTCCCCCGCCGCCTTCGCCTCGGCCTCGAGGGCTGGGTGGGCGAAGTAGCCGAGTCGTCCGAGGCGGTAGTTGATCGAGACCAGGACGACGCCCTGGTCGACCAGCCCCGTGACCATCTCCGGGCTCAGGTCACCGCTGCCGGACTTGAAGCCGCCTCCGTGGATCCACACCATGACCGGCAGGTCGCGGTCGGGCGAGTCCGCCGGGCGGAAGACGTTGAGGTAGAGACAGTCCTCGGCCGAGCCCGCGGCGACCGCCTCGGAGTCGCCCTGCAGGCAGCGGCTGGCGAAGCTCGCGCTGTCGCGGGTGCCGGTCCAGGGCTTGACCGGCGCCGGGGGTCGCCACCGGAGGGCGTCGACGGGCGGGGCGGCGTACGGGATCCCTCGCCAGCCCAGGGCGCCGTTGCCGAAGCTGCCGCGCACGGTGCCGGCCTCGGTCGTGACCACCCGGCCGGGGAGCCCCTCCCGGTCTCCGCCCGCCTCGGTCTCCGTGGCGGTGCAGGCGGCGGTCAGGGTCAGGGCGAGGCCGAGCAGCGTGCCCAGGATGACGCGCGGCCGTCGCGCGTGTCCGGGGAGCACGCGTCGGAGGTCCACGCCGGAAGGGTACTGGCCGCCCGGCTGCTCACGGCTCGGTTGCTGACACAGTGAGCGGGTGCGGACGGAGATGCGCGGGTCGGTCCGGGGCCTGCTCGGGACGGTGCTCGCCCTCGGGCTGGGTGCGGGGCTCAGCGGCTGCAGCGCCGAGGAGACCGCGCCGACACCGGCGGCGTCAGAGTCCCCAACCCCGTCGCCACCGGCCCCGTCGCCACCAGCCCCGTCGCCACCCGCGCCCACGCCGACGCCGGTCGCGGACGACGGCTCCCCCGCCGCGGCGTACGTCGCCTGGCTGGACGCGTTGCGCCGCGAGGACGCGGTCGCCGCGTGCGCCAGGCACGCACCCGACTTCACGATCGCCCTGCGCTACCGGGCGATCCTCCTCGACCGGGCCGAGCTCGGTGACCCGTGCACCGGGTTCGTGGCCGTGCTGTGGGAGGACCCCGCCCGCGAGCACGACCTGCTCGGGGTCGAGGCCACCCAGGTCACCGGCGAGCGGGCGCGGCTGGCCGCCGACTTCGCGGGCGTCGACGAGACGGTCACGCTGGAGAAGCGCAACGGCTCCTGGTTCGTGGCCGAGACCGTGCCCCGGGTCGACGCCGCGGACGGGCCCGAGCGCTGGCTGGCGGGCTGGTGCGCGCTGAGCCTGGGCTCTGACCGCGGCGAAGTCGTCGCGGTGATGGGTGCGGCGTCCGGTGAGTACACCGTCGAGAACGGCGGCGAGCCACAGCTGTACTGGGCGCGCCGTCAGTACGACTTCCGTGCCTACCTCGACCCCGACGACCGGGTGATCGACCTGGTCGGCGACTACGACGCGCTGTCCGCGACCGACCGCGAGCGGCTCCCCTGCCCCGAGCTTCGCTGACCCGCTCCCCGCCGCCGGCCGGGTCACGGCTGGGGGGTGCAGGCGTACCAGCATCTGCTGGTACTCCACCGCTTCTGGGCCTCCCCACTGGCCCAGAAGCGACCACGAAGGCCCGGAAGCGTCGGCCTCCGAGCGACTACCAGCCGCGCTCGGCGAGCCGGTGCGGCTGCGGGATGTCCTCGACGTTGATGCCGACCATCGCCTCACCGAGACCGCGCGAGACCTTGGCGACCACGTCGGGGTCGTCGTAGAACGTCGTGGCCTTGACGATCGCCTCGGCGCGCTGCTGGGGGTTGCCGGACTTGAAGATGCCCGAGCCGACGAAGACGCCCTCGGCGCCGAGCTGCATCATCATCGCGGCGTCGGCCGGGGTGGCGATGCCGCCGGCGGTGAAGAGGACGACCGGCAGCTTGCCGTGCTCGGCGACCTCCTTGACCAGGTCGTAGGGGGCCTGGAGCTCCTTGGCGGCGACGTACAGCTCGTCGGGCTGGAGGCTGCTCAGGCGGCGGAGCTCGCCCAGGATCGTGCGCATGTGCGTGACGGCGTTGGACACGTCGCCGGTGCCGGCCTCGCCCTTGGAGCGGATCATCGCCGCGCCCTCGGTGATCCGGCGCAGCGCCTCACCGAGGTTGGTCGCCCCGCAGACGAAGGGAGCCGTGAAGGCCCACTTGTCGATGTGGTTGGCGTAGTCGGCCGGGGTCAGCACCTCGGACTCGTCGATGTAGTCGACGCCGAGGGACTGGAGCACCTGGGCCTCGGCGAAGTGACCGATCCGGGCCTTGGCCATCACCGGGATCGAGACGGTCGCGATGATGCTGTCGATCATGTCGGGGTCGCTCATCCGGCTCACGCCGCCCTGGGCGCGGATGTCGGCGGGCACGCGCTCGAGGGCCATCACCGCGACCGCGCCGGCGTCCTCGGCGATCTTCGCCTGCTCGGCGGTGACCACGTCCATGATCACACCGCCCTTGAGCATCTCGGCCATGCCGCGCTTCACGCGCTGGGTGCCGACCTGGGTCTCGTCCGCGGGGGTGCCGTTCGCCTGCTCTGCCATGCCTCCAGAGTACGGCGGTCAGGCGTCCGGACCGACATCGGCAGCGCCCGTGGACGCCTCCTCCGCCAGCACCTGACGGTGCACCTTGCGCACCCGCAGCACGACGGTCTGGGTGTTCGCGAGGGCGAGCGCCCACAGGGTGACGTAGATCAGCAGGTCGAGGTCGAAGATGCCGGCCAGACCGGTCATCACCAGGATCGCGACGAGCCGGTCGGCCCGCTCGGCGAGCCCGCCGCGGGCGTCGAGGCCGAGCGACTCGGCCTTGGCCCGGGCGTACGACGTCACGGCGCCCATCACGAGGCAGTAGAGCGTCACGCAGAGGTAGAGGTAGCTGTCGCCGGGTCCGGCGAAGTAGAGCGCGAGGCCGCCGAAGACGGCGCCGTCGCCGATCCGGTCGAGCGTGGAGTCCCAGAAGGCGCCGAACTTCGAGTTCCGCCCCATCTTGCGGGCCATCTGCCCGTCGACCAGGTCGCTGAACACGAACGCGGTGACCACCAGCACGCCAATCAGCAGCATGCCTTGCGGGAAGAAGACCAGCGCTCCGGCCGAGACACCGATCGTGCCCACGAAGGTCACGGTGTCGGGGCTGATCCCGAGCCTGAGGAAGAGGTTGACGACGGGCGCGAGCACCACGCCCTGCCAGAAACCCTTGAACCTGTCCAACATGTCGCGAGCAGGCTAGCGGGTCGCACCGTCCGGGTGGCCCGGTGGCCCCGGGGCCTTGACAGACCGTCCTCACGGGAGGATCGTCCTAATCGTGTTAGGAACTCCGAAGATGAGTAGGATCGCCGAACGTCGTGAGGCAACGCGACGCGAGATCCTCGACGCCGCGTGGGCGCTGGCGCGCGAGCACGGCCTGGCTGCTCTGACGCTGCGTGACCTCGCAGGACGGGTCGGCATGCAGCCGCCCTCGCTCTACTCCCACTTCGTCTCCAAGAACGACATCTACGACGCGATGTTCGCTCAGGCGTGGGCGGGCTACGAGGCGCAGGCGCGGGCGGAGATGGCCCAGCTGCCCACCACGCCACGGGCGGCGGCCAAGCAGGTCGCCTACTCCTTCTTCGACTTCGCCGTCAGCGACCTCGCTCGCTACCAGCTGATGAACCAACGCACCCTGCACGGGTTCGAGCCCAGCCCGGAGGCGTACGCGCCCGCGGTCCGGGTCCTCGACCTGGGGGTGGCCACCATGACCGGCCTCGGGGGTGTCGACCGCGACGCGTTCGACATCTGGGTCTCCCTGCTCGGCGGGCTGATAGACCAGCAGCTCGCCAATGATCCCGGCGGCGATCGCTTTCGACGGCTGCTCGATCGGGCCGTCGACATGTGGGCCGACAGCATCGGGATCCCGAAGGACACCACCGACACCACACCTCGGGCGACACCGTCAGGACGGACCCGATGACCACCCACACCCACCACCGATCGAGCCAGCAGACACCGCGCCGCCCGGGCCTGGAGCGACGTACGGCGATGCGGCTGGCGGCCGAGGAGTACGAACGGTTCGCGACCAGCCTCGCCGAGCTTGACGCCGATGACTGGACCGCACCGACCGACTGCCCGGACTGGGACGTGCGGGCGCTCGCCAGCCACGTGCTCGGCATGGCCGAGATGGTGGCCGGCGTCCTGGAAGGCGCGCGGCAGCAACGCATCGCCGGCCGCGACGCGGCCGCCCACGACATCGATCTGGTCGACGCGCTCACCGCCCTCCAGGTGCGCGAGCGCTCCGACTGGACCCCGGACCGGCTCGTGGAGGGCATGCGGGCGGTGGGTCCCCGGGCGACCCGCGGACGGCGGCTGGCGTCGTTACTCGTGGGCGGGCGTCCCCTGCCCGACCCCCAGACGGTCAACGAGCGGCCCGAGCGGTGGACGCTGGGCTTCCTCGCCGGCGTGATCCTGACCCGCGACACCTGGATGCACCGGGTCGACGTGAGCCGGGCGACCGGACGAGCGCTCGTCCTGACCCCCGAGCACGACGGCGTGCTCGTGGCCGACGTCGTGCAGGAGTGGGCCGAGCGTCACGGACAGCCCTACCGGCTGACCCTCACGGGGCCGGCGGGCGGCAGCTGGTCCCAGGGCTCGGGCGGCCCGGCGGTCGAGCTGGACGCCGTCGAGTTCTGCCGCACCCTGTCCGGACGCCAGGCGGGCGAGGGTCTCCTCGCCACGCAGGTTCCCTTCTGAGCGCGGGAGACGACGTCATGCACCAGCACCGGACCGCCCCCGACATCACCGTCCTCAGCGACTGTGCCGAGGTCCCGGGCCTCGGGTTCCTCCCCGTCAACACCTTCGTGCTGCACGCCGAGCAACCGGTCGTCGTCGACACCGGGCTCAGCACGCCCGACAAGGACTTCGTCAGCGACCTCGCCGAGGTCCTCGACCCGGCCGACGTCCGATGGATCTGGCTCACCCATCCCGACCGCGACCACACCGGCGGGCTTCGCGCCCTGCTCGACGCGGCGCCGCAGGCGCGGCTGGTCACCACGTTCATCGGCGTCGGGATCCTGTCGTGCGAGTGGGAGGTGCCGCTCGACCGCGTCCACCTGCTCAACCCCGGGCAGAGCCTCGACGTGGGCGACCGGAGGCTGACCGGCCGGCGGCCGCCGTTGTTCGACAACCCGGCCACGGTCGGTTTCCTCGACAGCAGCAACGGCGCGTTCTTCTCCTCCGACTGCTGGGGCGCTCCGCTGAGCTCCGCCGACCTGGCCACCGCGCCGGACGTGCGCGCGGTCGACGCAGAGGAGCGTCGGGCCGCGCAGCTGCTGTGGGCCTCGGTCGACAGCCCCTGGGTGCACCTGGTCGACCCGACCGCCTACGCGGCGTCCGTCGACGAGGTGCGGCGCCTGGCCCCCACCACCGTGCTGAGCACACACCTGCCGCCGGCCACCGCGGTCGACGATGCGCTCTTCGAGATGCTCCACGAAGCGCCGGCCGGACCCGAGTTCGTCGGGCCCGACCAGCAGGCGCTGGAGGCGATGCTCGCCTCCTTCGAGCCTGCGTGACGCTGTGGCAGCGGCGGCTCCTCGGCGAGGCAGGTCAGACCAGCTCGGGCAGCCGCAGGTGCGCGATCGCGAGGTCCAGCTCCGCCACCTCGTCGATCTCGACTCCCATGGCCATGGCCTGCTCCCGGATCCGGGTGGCCGGCTCCCGGCTGGCCTCCATCGCCTCGCGGGAGTCGAAGGTCACCGTGCTGCAGCCCCGACCACCGGCCCGGTCGATGAGCAGGCTGGCGCTGCAGAAGCCGTCGAGCTGCTCGATCTGCGGGAGCAGCCTGGTCCGCCAGGCCTCGACGACGGCGTCGATGTCCTGGCTGCGCGCCCAGGTGACCCGGCAGCAGCTGCCGTCGTGGGTGGCGTGGTCGCGGTGCATGTGGGCGACCTCCCACTCCTCGACCTCGGGCGCCCCACCGAGCACCTCTCCCCCGCGGACGCGCAGCGGCATCAGCGCCTCGTCGCTGGCGTGCATCGCCTCGGCGTCGAGCCACGAGCTGGTCGCGATCCCGCGGCCGGTCTCGCGCTCCACGACCAGCGACAGCCCGACACACCCCTCCAGGGCTGTGATCGTCGGCATCACCTCGTCGCGGATGAACGCGATCCCGTCGTCCATCGCCTCGGGCTTGCCTCTGATGGTGGTTGATCGTGCGTGCATGACGCACCCTCCCTCGTCCAGGGCAGCACCCCGGCGGCGCCGCCGCTCCCGCCACTCTCCTCGCCCACCCACCCCACGACAAGGGCCTGGGCTGGCGATCGGTCGGCCGGGCTCTCCCGCTGGCGTAGTCTCCGAACCTGGGGCCATTCAGGCTCCCCACCAGAGGAACTCCTCATGAGCGACAAGTCTCCACGTCAAGGCATGACCAAGAAGTCCGCGAAGTCGATCAAGGAGAAGCGGGCCGACAAGCGCGACAAGGCCTCGGGCGACCAGAGCTCCTCGATGGAGAAGCTGAGCGGGAAGAAGCACTGAGCACCGCCTCGCCGCTCCGCTCCCTGGGGGTGGTGGGCAGCTCGGCGAAGGAGAACGAGCACCGGCTGCCGCTGCACCCGGAGCACCTCGCCGGGATCGATCCCGACCTGCGCTCCCGGATCACGCTCGAGGACGGGTACGCCGAGCGCTTCGGGTACGCCGACGAGGACCTGTCCCACCTCGTCGCGGGCTTCCTGCCGCGCGACGAGGTCATCGCGACGTCCGACGTGGTGCTGCTGCCCAAGCCGCAGCAGGCCGACATCGAGGCGCTCAGCCCCGGCCAGGTCCTGTGGGGCTGGCCCCACTGCGTGCAGGACCCCCGTCTCACCCAGACCGCGATCGACCGTCGGCTGACCCTGATCGCCTTCGAGGCGATGAACCACTGGACGCGCGACGGGCGCGTGGGCCTGCACGTGTTCCACAAGAACAACGAGCTCGCGGGCTACTCCTCGGTGATCCACGCGATGCAGCTGGCGGGCATCACCGGCGACTACGGGCGACGTCTCAGCGCGGTCGTGATCGGTTTCGGCGCGACCGCCCGCGGCGCGGTGACCGCGCTCAACGCCCACGGCGTCCACGAGGTCGCCGTGCTGACCACGCGCGGCGTGACCGCCGTGGGCTCGCCGATCCACTCGGTGCGGATCCGGCACCTGGACCCGGACGACGACCGCGGCGGCACGCACTGCGTGATCACCGAGCGCGGGCGCGAGCCGCTGGCGGCGTACCTGGCGGAGAACGACATCGTCGTCAACTGCACGCTCCAGGACACCGCGGACCCGTGGATGTACCTGCGCAACGACGACCTGGGGGCCTTTCGCAAGGGCAGCCTGATCGTCGACGTCTCGTGCGACGAGGGGATGGGTTTCGAGTTCGCGCGGCCCACCGGCTTCGACGCCCCGACGTTCGAGGTGGGCGACCACGTCCTCTACTACGCGGTCGACCACAGCCCGTCGTACCTGTGGAGCTCGGCGACCTGGGACAACAGCTCGGCGCTGCTGCCCTTCCTGCGCACCGTGCTCGAAGGTCCGACCGCGTGGGACGCCGACGAGACGGTACGGCGGGCGATCGAGATCCGCGACGGCCTCGTGGTCAACCCCGCGATCCTGGCGTTCCAGGGTCGCGAGGCCGCGCCGCCGCACGCGCTCGTGGGCTGAGCGGGCTCAGCCGGCGGCCCAGGCCTCGGCCATCAGGGTGCGGGTCTCGGTGAGCAGCTCGGGCAGGGTCTTGGTGCGCCCGATGATCGGCATGAAGTTCTGGTCACCGGGCCACCGCGGGACGACGTGCTGGTGCAGGTGGGCGGCGATGCCGGCGCCGGCGACGTGACCCTGGTTGATGCCGATGTTGAAGCCACCGGCCCCCGAGACAGCCCGCACGACGCGCATCGCGCTGCGGGTGAGGTCGGCGATCTCGGCCGCCTCCTCGTCGGTGGTCTCGGTGTAGTCGGCGATGTGGCGGTAGGGGCAGACCATGAGGTGGCCGGGCGCGTAGGGGTAGAGGTTGAGCACCGCGAACGCGAGCTGGCCGCGGCGTACGACGAGGCCGTCGGCGTCCTCGAGCGTCGGGATCCGGCAGAACGGGCACTGCCCGCTGGTGGCGTCGTCCGGCTTGTTCTCGCCGCGGATGTAGGCCATCCGGTGCGGGGTCCAGAGCCGGTCGAGGTCGTCGGGGTCGCCCGCGCCGTCCTGGCTCAGCACCTCGGGAGCGGGGCCGTCCTCGTCGCTGGTCATCGGGTCAGCGCCGTCACTCGGCCAGCCGGGGCGGGAAGCCACCCGTGGCGATCGGCCCCCAGCGGGAGGGCGTGATCCGCAGCAGCGACTTGCCCTGGTCGCGCATCGCCTGGCGGTACTCGTCCCAGTCGGGGTGCTCGCCCGAGATGCAGCGGAAGTAGTCGACCAGCGGCTCGACCGAGTCGGGCGGGTCGATGACCTCGCAGGTGCCGTCGACCTGCACCCAGGCGTCGCCGAAGTCGTCGGACAGGACCAGCACGCTGACCTCGGGATGACGGCGGGCGTTGGTCGCCTTGGCGCGCTCGGGGTAGGTGGAGATGACGATCCGCCCCTCCTGGTCCACTCCCCCGGTCACCGGCGAGACCTGCGGGCTGCCGTCCTGGCGCTGGGTGATCAGCACCAGGTGGTGGCGCGGGCGGACGAACTCGAGCAGGTCCTCCCGCTCGACGGTGGTCGTGGTCGCGATCGTCTTGGCCATGCCCTCACTCCATCACGACCGTGGTTGCCACCAGGCTCAGACCTGCTCGCGCGCCTCCACGGCCGCAGCCACCCGCGCGATCGCCTCGTCGACGGGTACGCCGTTGTCCTGGCGCCCGTCGCGGTAGCGGAACGACACCGCGCCGGCCGCGACGTCGTCGGCGCCGGCGATCATCATGAACGGGACCTTCTGCAGCTGGGCGTTGCGGATCTTCTTCTGCATCCGGTCGTCGGAGTCGTCGACCTCGACCCGCAGACCCTGGGCCTTCATCCGCTTGGCGACGTCGTGCAGGTAGTCGGAGAAGGCGTCGGCGACCGGGATCGCCTGCACCTGGACCGGCGCGAGCCACGGGGGGAACGCGCCGGCGTAGTGCTCGACCAGCACGCCGTAGAAGCGCTCGAGCGAGCCGAACTTGGCCGAGTGGATCATCACCGGCTGCTGGCGGCTGCCGTCGGCGGACTGGTACTCGAGCCCGAAGCCCTGCGGCTGGTTGAAGTCGTACTGGATCGTGGACATCTGCCAGGTCCGGCCGATCGCGTCACGGGCCTGGACAGAGATCTTGGGCCCGTAGAAGGCCGCGCCGCCCGGGTCGGGCACCAGGTCGAGACCGGTCTCGGTGGCGGCCTCCTCGAGGATCCGGGTGGCCACCTCCCACTGGTCCTCGGAGCCCATGAACTTGTCCTTGGCGGCGTCGCGGGTGGACAGCTCGAGGTAGAAGTCATCGAGCCCGAAGTCGCGCAGCAGGCCGAGCACGAACTGGAGCAGGTGCTTGACCTCGGCGGCGGCCTGCTCGGGCATGCAGTAGGAGTGCGAGTCGTCCTGGGTGAGGCCGCGGACCCGGGTCAGCCCGTGCACGACCCCGGACTTCTCGAAGCGGTAGACCGTGCCGAACTCGAAGAGCCGCAGCGGCAGCTCGCGGTAGGAGCGTCCGCGTGAGCGGTAGATGAGGTTGTGCATCGGGCAGTTCATCGCCTTGAGGAAGTAGCGCGCTCCCTCCATCTCCATCGGCGGGAACATGGTGTCCTCGAAGTACGGCAGGTGCCCGGAGGTGTGGAACAACCCCTCCTTGGTGATGTGGGGGGTGCCGACGTACTCGAAGCCCTCCTCGATGTGCCGCTGGCGGACGTAGTCCTCCATGACCCGCTTGAGCACGCCGCCCTTCGGGTGGAAGACGACCAGGCCGGAGCCGAGCTCGTCGGGGAAGCTGAAGAGGTCGAGGTCGCGCCCGAGCTTGCGGTGGTCGCGGCGCTCCGCCTCGGCGATCCGCTCGAGGTGGGCGTCCAGCGCCTCCTTGGTCTCCCAGGCGGTGCCGTAGATGCGCTGCAGCATCTTGTTGTTCTCGTCGCCGCGCCAGTACGCCGCCGCGGACCGCATCAGCTTGAACGCCGGGATCCGCTTGGTCGTGGGCAGGTGCGGGCCGCGGCACAGGTCGCTCCACGCCACATCGCCGTTGCGGCGGACGTTGTCGTAGATCGTGAGCTCGCCGCCGCCGACCTCGACGCTGGCCCCCTCCGCGGCGCCCTCGCTCTTCCCGGAGCCCTTGAGGCCGATCAGCTCGATCTTGTAGGGCTCGTCCTGCAGCTCGTCGAGCGCGTCGGCGTCGGTGGTCACCCGGCGCGAGAAGCGCTGCCCCTCCTTGATGATCTTGCGCATCCGGGTCTCGATCTTCTCGAGGTCCGCCGGGTTGAACGGGGTCTCGACGTCGAAGTCGTAGTAGAAGCCGTTCTCGACCGGCGGCCCGATCCCGAGCTTGGCGTCGGGGAACAGCTCCTGCACGGCCTGCGCCATCACGTGGGCGGTCGAGTGGCGCAGGATGTCGTGGCCGTCGGCGCTGTCGATCGCCACGCTCTCGACCTCGTCGCCGTCCCCCAGCTCGTGCGCCAGGTCGCGCAGCTCGCCGTTGACCCGCGCGGCGATCACCGCGGTGTCGTCGGCGAAGAGCTCCCAGGCCTTGGTGCCGGTCGTGGTCCGCCGATCCTCACGCTCACCGGCGTGGACGCGGACGACCTTGATGTCTGGCACTGATGGCTCCTTCTGGGTTGGGCGGAGCCGACGTGACGATCGTATCGGCCCTCGGCCCTCCCTGGTTTCCTCCGAGATCCACGCAGCCGATGGCTGGCCGTCTTGCGGCCAACGCATCGACGGACGTCCGCCGGTGATGCTTGACTCGCCTCATGTCGACGCTCGGCCGCTCCTGGGAGCGCCCGACAACCATGGAGGCCCTTCATGAACATCCCTCAACAGCACCAGCCCGACGAGCCCGACGTGCGAGGAACCTACTCAGCACCCACGGTCGAGACCCTCGGAACCTTGACCGAGCTCACGCGTGGAGGCGCTGTAGGCCCCGGTGACGGCTTCGGTCAGCGCCGGGTCGAACGGGATCGATCTGACCCGCTACTCGAGCTCGACACCGTTGGCCGCTGGCGCGGCAACCGTCGCCCCGTTCGAGATCGCCGTCGGGTCTGGTCACCGGTCGAGCCGAGGCGCCACCGACGTTTCCCCCGTCGATCGACGACCCGGTCTCGGCCCTGGAGCGCTCTGTCCTGACGGGACTGCTCCGACCTCCGTGCCTGGTCAGCTTCTCAGGCGGACTGGACTCCAGCCTGGTCCTCGCCGTCGCCGACCGCCTCGCCCTCCGCGAGGGACTCGCTCGGCCGATCCCGGCGACGCTCCGGTTCACGGGCGCGCCCTGCGTCTCGCGAGGACGACGCCCAGCACGCTCGTCGTCACGGCGATCGGCAGCCCCGACTGGCAGCTGACCGAGCTCGACGACGAGGCGCACCTGCTCGGTCCCCTGGCCGCCCGAGCGATGCAGCGGCACGGCGTGGTGCAGCCGGCCAATGCCTTCTTCCACCTCCCGCTGCTCGACCTGGCGAAGGGCGGCACCCTCCTCACCGGCATCGGCGGCGACCAGGTGCTGGGCGGGTGGCGCCGGTCGTCACACAGGCGACGGCCGTGGTGGTGGCATAGACCGGCGATGGTCGGTGGGCGGCGGCGCGCAGCCCTTCGACTGGCTCCACGCCCGCGCGGCACTGATGGCGCGCCGGAACCTGGCTCGGGAGCGGAGCGCCCAGCCGTCGAGCTTCGCCGAGCGCGTGCGCTGGCACCGAGGCCGTCGTGACCTCGTGCTGTCCCTCCAGAGCATGGACCTCCTGGCGACGGACGCCGGCTGCACCACCCTTGCCCCGCTGACCGATCCAGGCTTCTGTGCCTCCCTCGCACACCGCGGGGGAGCTCCCGGGTTCGGCCCGTCGGGTCTCGCCGGGCGACCTCGGCTGCTGGCCGGCGTCTTCGGCGACCTGCCGGCTGAGGTCGTCGCCTCCCGCCCCAAGGCGACGTTCAACCAAGTGTTCTGGCGGACGCCCACGTTGGACTTCCTCCGCACCTGGGACGGCCGCGGCGTCGACGAGTCGCTGGTCAGCATCCCCCGCCTCCGGGCCGAGTGGGCTCGCCCCCAGCCGGCGTTCCTCACCGCCAAGCTCGCTCAACAGGTGTGGCTGGCCGAGCACGGCCTCCCGACCCACTCCCCTGACCCAGTCCACCCCCTCCATCCCCTCCAGGAGCCGTGATGCCAGAGCCCGACGTCCGATGGTCGCGGCGCGAGCACGGTCTCGCCTCGCGTGAGATCGATGACGAGGCGGTCGTCCTGGACACCGAGCAGCGCGTCTACCACGCGCTGAACCCGTCCGGCAGACTGCTGTGGGGGCTGCTCGAGACAGGCGCGGACCGGCGCGACCTGGTGACCGCCCTGACCGAGCGCTACGACGTCAGCGAGGCGACCGCCGACGACGACGTCCGCGCCTTTCTCGACGCCCTCGCCACCCGGCAGCTTGTCTCGGAACAGCGATGACCCGCTGTCGTAGGTGGGGAGCGACGCTGGCGCTAGGAGCCGCCGTCACGCTGGCCAGCGCCTGCAGCGGCGAGGACCCGCCTGCCCCGCCCGCGCCGCCCGCCCCTGCCAGCGAGCCACCCTCGCCCAGCGGTACGTCGAACGGCGACTCGGGCGACCTCTGACCGTGCTGTCTAGCCGGCGACCGCGGCGAGGCCCAGCGCGCTGAGCAGCGCCGCGCCGCTGGCGGCCAGACCCTCGTGGCTGCGGGGCCTCACGAGGCGCCGCGCGGGGAGCGTCGCGAGGTCCAGGAGCTGCTCGGCGTCCTGCTCTCCGATCAGCCAGGACGCGGCCGACGCGAGCAGACGCAGCCGCTCCCCCAGCGGCACCGGCTCGACGCGCGGTCCGTCGCCCCAGGCCAACGAGACCCAGCCCGCCAACGGCAGCCTGGCCGGCACCGGCGCGAGCGTGACCCGGTGCCGCACCCCGTCGCGCACGCGCGTGGTCGTCACCGCCTCGACAGGAGCCTCCCGCAGATCGAGGCACCGCGGGCCGGCGTAGACGTCCTCGCCGTCGACGATCAACAGATCGTCGGCCATGATGCCCAGGCCAGCGGTGGCCAGCGAGTCGAGCAAGGTCGTCTTGCCCGCCTCGCGGTCGCCCAACACGCCCCAGACGCGACCGTCGAGCACGAAGCCACCCGCATGCAGGGCGGCGCGTCCCCACGATCGCGAGATGATCGCGGCGGTCGCGGCCAGTCCCGGGTGGACGAGCTCCGGGGCCGCCAGGTCCACGCCGCGGTACGTCGCTGTCCGCGCCTCGGTGTCGAGAGCGAGGCGCCATCCCGCACCGGTGTCGATCCGCACCCGCGGGCCATCGGCGCTCAACGAGACGTCCGTCGAGATCGGGCGGCTGAGCGGGCCGGCCACCGAGGCGACCGAGACCGTGCGCCAGTCGGAAGGCGCGGGGACCAGCCATCTCGTCGACGGGGTCGGGGCGAGGTGGAGGCCGTAGGCACCCCACCGCGGTCGGGCCGGCGTCGGGCTCACCCGATGCCCCAGCCGTCGAACGGCTCGGCGACGTAGGGACGCAAGCCGCCGCACCTCGTCGGCGAGCTGCGCCGAGACCCGCTCGTACAGCTCCGGTCGGCAGACCTCGGCGGGCGTCGTCTCGCGGGTGAGGATCCCGACCGCGATCCGTACCCGGGCCGGGGCTCCACGTCGGACGACCCGGTGGGCGGCCCGGAACGATCGGTGTCGCATGGCCCGGACCATCCACGCCGCGCGGCGTCCTCCGCTCGTCGGCCCGGTTGAGCTCGCGGTCGACACCGTCGATGCGGAACCGCGGGATCGACCCCGAGGAAGTCGAAGAGGCGTCGGAGCTCCGCGGCGCGGTCGTCTCGAAGCCGTTCGCTCACCACCACGTGGACCCGGTCGTCGCGGGTAGTGCTCCAGGAACCGGTCGAGCTGGGTCGCGTAGGAGCTCACGTCCCGGTAGCGCGGAAGCTCCAGCGCCTCCTCCAGCGAGGCCGTCTCGGCGTAGCGGTCACGGTTGTGGCGCCACTGGGAGATCATGCGGTCGACCGGGTGCCGGACGACGTACACCAGCTTGGCGTCGGGGAGCACGGTCGCCATCCGTTCGGGAACCCGCCGGCTGGCGGGGCGCGAGGTGGCGTAACGGACCGAGGCCTCGCCGGCCACGACCGCGTCACCGGCCGCCGCGAACTGACCGCGGTACCAGTCGACGCCGCGTTGCCAGTGGATCTCGTCGTTGAAGAACTCCGGTTCCTTGCCGGCCGCCATGAACACCTGGGGGTGCGCCGAGAGGTAGGACCACAGGCTCGTCGAGCCGGCCTTGGCCGCCCCGATCACCACGAAGTCCGGGAGCCGGCCCGCCGGCTCCTCTGGCGCAGGATGCCGCGTGATCTCGGTGAAGCCCTCGTGCCGCCCATCGCCCTCGAGCCAGGCATGGGCCCGGAAGCCTGACGCCGGCGCAGTCACGCCGACCACGAGGTCACGTCGCACGCCGCCTGCCGCGAGCCACGTCTGTCGGACGACGCTCGACTCCAGGCACGGGGCTCGCAGCAGCGACGCCACGGCCCGGACTGTCCCGTCGCCCGCGGCGCTGCCCAGCCCACGAGCAGGCACCGGTGGCAGGACGAGCTCCGCAGGTCCGCGGGTCACCAGCTGGGTCCGAGCCACTCGCAGCGCCCGCGCAGCCCACCATGCGGTCGCCAGCCGCTCGCGTGAGGGACGACGGACGAACCGCACCGCCAGCCTGACCGCCGTCGATGCCTCGTCATTTCGCCGCGGTGCCTCGGGCTGCCATCCCGTGGCCCTCGCGGCTCGCACGCTGCGCCTCCAGGCGCGGCTCAGCGACGGCAGCCCGATGATCATCCGACCCCAACGCCGGAGGTAGGCGAGGGCGAAGCCAACCGTGCCCTGGTGGACCAACGGGCTCCGCGAGCCGAGTGACGCGGGCGAGGGGAAGACGACGTCGAGCACGAGCCGCCACCGGGCGCCGCCGTGCCCGAGGGCGAACTCAGCCACCCGTCGGTCGCCGCGGCGCTGCGGACCGGTGGCTCGCAGCAGGTAGTCCGGCGAGACCGCTCCGGTGAGCCCGAGGTCATGCGCGAGCCTCGCACCCGTGTCGTCGAGTCCGAGCCCTACCTGTAACGGTTCGACCGCGTCGACCTCCTGCGCCAGCTGTGCCGCCACCTCCCAGACCGCCGGCTCGAACGTCGCCACCGCGCGGCGCAGGTCCTCCAGCGGTTTGGCCGACAGGCTGCGCTCGGTGCCGTGCTGCGCCGCGTGCAGGGCGTAGAGCAGGGCGCCGAGCGCCCGGTCCGGCGCCGGCATCACCACGCCCGCCACGTCGAGCGGCTCGGTGTGTCGCTGCGTCATCTCCCAGAACGCCTGAGGATCACCGATCCCGTAGAAGCTGCGGTGGATCTCGACCATCTCGCCCGGTCGTCGGTCGAACACGCGCTCGTAGCGGTGCTCGGCCTCCGACTCCCGCAGCCCCGCGACCCGGTCGGAGAACCCCAGACCGGCCATCACGGCTCCCGCCGCCGCGAACGCCGCCGGCGGGACCAGCAGGTCGACGTCGGTGTACAGCCGAGCCGTCGGGTCGTCCGCGTAGAGCCACCGCACCGTGGCCGGGCCCTTGAGCAGGAGCGACTCGATCCCTGCGTCCCGCAGGGCCGTGACGACCTCGGCGGTCACGACATCGAGAGCCAGGCACCTGACCACCCGTTCGCGTTGCGCGGCGGTCACCACGTCGTCGTCCGCTCGGTCGTCACCTCGCCCATCATGCCGGGGCCCTTGCCCGAATACAGCCCGATGGAGCCATAGCCAGCGGTCCCGCTCGGGGTCTAGGCTCCGCCGCACGGTGCTCCCCGTGCAGTGGGAGCCCCGGTGTCGACCATCGGAGCCGCCATGCTTGCCCGCCGTCAGTTCGTCGGTGTCGCCGTCGGTTCGGTCGCTGTCGTCAGCGGTGGAAGCCTGCTGGCTGATGCCGTCGGGGCGCCCGGCCCACGTCGCGCGTCACCCTGGGCCCAGCAGACGTGGTCGCCGGTCAGCGGCGACACCATCGCGGCTCGCGATCCCCAGGGTCGATCCCGTCGACTCACGGTGGGAGAGGTCACGCCCGGTGAGCGCCAGGCAGGGGTGTCTGGCGCCTCGTTCACGGTCAGCCTCACCTCGAGAACATCCCTGGTCGAGGGGATCTACCGGGTCTCGACACCCTCCACCGGCTCCTTCCTGGCTTTCCTCACCACCGGCTCCGTCATCTCCTCACGATCGGCGACCATGGTGGTCAACAGGTCCAAGCCGGTCGGCCGATGACCCTCGACCAGGTGGCCGCGGCGGTCCGGCTGCGACCGGTGCTGCCGAGCGATGCGGCCCTCATCCGCAGCGTCTTCATCTCGTCCCGCCCCCACCTGGGCCTCATTCCCCTGCCGTCGGCTCGGCTCAATGTCCTGATCGACCAGCAGGTCCACGCCCAACGCGTCGGTTACGAGGCCAGCTTCGATGGCGCGATCGACGAGGTCATCGAGCAGGCCGGGGTGGCCGCTGGTCGCCTGTTCACCTCGTGGACCTCCGAGCGGGTTCGGGTGCTCGACCTCGCCGTGCTGCCGGAGCTGCGCGGTCGGGGCATCGCGGCCGCCGCCCTGGACGACGTCCTGACCCGCAGCAGCGGGCGGCCAGTCCGGCTGCACGTCTCCACCGGGAACCCGGCGCTGCGGCTCTACGCAGCGGTCGCGCCGCCCCTGCTCGGCACGACCTACGGCGGCGACGGCCAGGACGACGTTCGCCCTGCCGGACCTGCGCGGGCGGACCCCGATCCACCCCGGCGAGAGCATCAGCCACGGTCAGCGAGGTGGCGCCGAGACCCATACCCTCACCGCGCTCGAGATGCCGTCACACAATCACGGCGTCCGGGCCCACGGGGGAGCCGGCGACGAAGTCGAGCCCACAGAACCACTACTGGGCCGGGTCCGGGCGTGACCAGCTTTACGGATCGGGAACCGGAGCCACGACCTCGATGCTCCCCTCGGTCCAGAACACCGGAGGAGGCTCGGCCCACAACAACCTGCCGCCCTACCTCGCCGTATCCGTCTGCATCGCCCTCTTCGGCGTCTACCCCTCCCGGAACTGAGGACCTGTCATGCCCGCCGATCCCTTCGTCGGCCAGATCATGGCCGTCGGATTCAACTTCGCCCCACGGGGCTGGGCCCTGTGCAACGGTCAGCTCCTGCCCATCAACCAGAACCAGGCGCTCTTCAGCCTGCTCGGCACCACGTACGGCGGCGACGGGAGGGTGACTTTTGCGCTGCCGAACCTGCAGACCCGTGCCGCGATCGGTCGGGGCGCCGGCCCCGGCCTGACCAACCGGACCCAAGGTGTGAACGGGGGTCTCGCCTCCGTCAGCCTGGCCGCGTCCCACCTGCCGTCGCACACCCACGGCGTCCAGGGTGCTGCCGTGGCGGGCACGAGTGCCTCGCCCGCTGACCAGACCTGGGCGCAGGTCCGCGGCCGTGCTTACTCCGGCGACCCCTTAGGAGCCCAGGACACCATGGCCGCCGACTCGCTCGCGCTGAGCGGCGGAGGCCAACCGCACAACAACCGGTCGCCGTACCTGGCGGTGTACTTCGCCATCGCTCTCCAAGGCATCTTCCCGTCCCGCAACTGACCCTGTCGCTCCGTCGATCCCCTGGAGGGTCCGATGCCCGCTCGCCCGTCGCACGCACGACGTACGCCGCTGTCCTTCGCGGTGGCGGGGCTGCTGGCGTCCGCCGTCGTCGTCCTGGCTCCGACCCCTGCGCTCGCGGCCGCCGGCGACCTCGACAGCAGCTGGAACGGCTCCGGAACCGCGATCACCCCCATCTCCGCGGCGAACGGGTTCGACGACGCTTTCGCGACAGCCGTACAGCCGGACGGCAAGGTCGTGGTGGCCGGCAAGGCCCAGAGCGGAAGCGGCAAGCCGCAGATGGCGATCGCCCGCTTCACGGCCGGCGGAGCGCTCGACACGACGTTCGACTCCGACGGCACGGTGGTCGTTCCTCCTGTGTTCGGCAGCGGAGACACCAACGGCGACCAGGCCAACGCCGTCGCTGTCACCGGCGCCGGCCGGATCCTGGTCGCGGGGTACGCCTCCCACGCCAACGGCGACGGAGCCCTGGCCGTCGCCGCCTACGCGAGCAACGGGACCCCGGACGCCACCTTCGGCACGAACGGCACCACCACCATCGTCGTCGGCGCCGGCGGCGCCTACAACAGCGTCAACGCGATGACCCTCCAGCCCGACGGCAAGGTGGTGCTCGCGGGCACCTGGGCCGGCGGCTGGGTGGTCGCCAGGGTGGACGGCAGCGGCGTCCTCGACACCTCCTTCAACAGCGCGGGTGGCCAGCCCGGCACCCGGCAGCTCGACCTGGGCGACGAGATCGCCGACAACCCCTACGCCGTAGCCATGGACACGCAGGGCGCGACCCCCGACATCCTCGTGGGAGGCAGCGGCGCCCACGACCCGGCAGCGGGCCCCGGGGCCTTCGACCAGGACTTCGCGGTGGTCCGGCTCAACAATGACGGCTCGTCCGACGGCGCCTTCGGGACCGGCGGCATCGTCAGGACCGACTTCGGTGGCGATCTCGACCAGGTCGACGCGCTGGCCGTCCAGCCCGACGGCAAGGTCGTCGCCACAGGACACACCGGCACCAGTGCGTCCGCGCAGCTCTCCATGGCCCGCTACGACGCCGACGGCGCCCTGGACCCCACGTTCAACACCACGGGCCAGCAGACCGTGACCGGCGACGTGCACGCCAACAGCCCGTGGAGCGGGCTCGGCCTGCTCGAGGACGGATCGGTCGTGGCGGCGACCACCTCGGCGTCCCGGGACCTCCTGGTTGCCAAGCTCACGCCGACGGGTGACCCGGATGCCGGCTTCGGCACCGGCGGGGTCGTCACCACGGACGTCGCCGGCAACGACGTCGGTCGCGCGCTGACCATCAACCCCACCGGGCGCGCCGTCGTCGTCGGCTCGACCGCCAGCGGGCCTGACCGGGCCTGGGTGACGGCGCGATACCTCACGTCCGCGGCACCCACCGTGGCCACCCAGCCGACCGATCAGAGCGGCTGCGACACGGGCACAGCCTCGTTCACCGCTGCCGGAGCCGGGTCGACACCCCGCACCTACCAGTGGCAGACCGCGCCCAGCGGCGGAGGCGCCTTCACCGACCTCGCCGACGGAGCGGGTGTCACCGGCGCCACGAGCCCGATGCTCAACCTCAGCGGGCTCACCGTCGCCGACAACGGCTCGCGCTACCGAGCCGTGATCACCGACGGGGGCGGCAGCGTGACCACCGACGCGGCGACGCTCGCCGCCGGGACCTCTCCCTCGATCACCACCCAGCCCGCCGACCAGCTGCGCAGCGACGGGGCCTCGGTGGACTTCACTGCTGGCGCGTCCGGCGCTCCGGCGCCCGCGGCGCAGTGGCAGGTCTCGACCGACGGAGGCGGGACCTTCGACCCCGTGGGCGGCGCCACCGACGACACCTACACCACGACCGTGGCGACCGCCGATGACGGCAACCTCTACCGCGCGACGTACGCCAACGACTGCGGGTCGATCGACACCAGGGACGCGACCCTGAGCGTCCAGGCGGTTGCTGCGAAGCAGGTCAGCGTCTCGGAGTTCCGGCTCGTGGGCCCGGACGGAGCCGGCGACTGGTACGTCAACCTGCACAACACCACCAGCGCTCCGGTGAACCTCTCCGGCTGGACGCTCGCGCTCCTGCGCGACAACGGCACCCAACCGGAGATCGACCTGCCTGATGTCTCGGTGCCCGCAGGGGCGGCTGCCCTCGTCACCGGGAACGCCTACTCCCTGACCGCGTATCGCCGGCCGACCTCACCTCCGCCTTCGACGCCGACCCCGACGGCGGGGTGCGGGTGACTGGACCAGACGGCTCGGTCACCGACCGCGCCGGCATCGCCGGTGCGGACGCCGGGCTTCGTGAGGGCACGGGGCTCCCGGTGGCCACCACGGGCAGCGGTGAGTTCGCCTTTGCCAGGTCCTACAGCGCCGGCGTACCGGTGGACACCGACGACAACGCCGCCGACTTCAGGCTGGTGGCCGCCGACGGGGCCACGGCCGACCACGGGCCCGGGACGACGCTGGGCTCACCCTCTCCGCGCAGCCTCAGCTCGCCGATCGCGCGCAACAGCGTCGCCCAGTCGTTCCTCTTCGACCCCTCCCGCACGCCCGCCCAGGCGCCCAACCGGGTCGTGACGGGCACCTACCCCAACAAGACGCTGCTGGTACGCCGCCGCATCCACAACACCTCCGGGGCCACGATCACCACGCTCCGGCTGCGGATCACCTCGATGACGACCTATGGCAGCGCGACGCCTTCCCAGGCGATCCTGATGGCCACGTCCTCGAGCTCCGAGCCCTCCATCGCCGCCGCGACCCTCGATGCTCCCCCGAGCGACCCCTCGGGCGGTGGGATCGGCTCCAGCGTCACCGTCGAGCTGCCGCCCGGCGGACTGGCCGACGGTGACTCGATCAACGTCAACCTGCTCTTCAAGGTGGTGCGCGGCGGCAGCTTCTCGTTCGGCTACAACGCCGAGATCTCCTGACCGGAGGTTCAAGAGAGAGTCGCCCACCCCGCTGACGCACGGAGGCCGGTTCCCCCTCGGGGAACCGGCCGTCTGGTGCCTGCGCTGGTGCGGTGGGCGATCCTGGGAACCAGTGACCTCTTCGGTGTGAACGAAGCGCGCCACCACTGCGCCAATCGCCCGCTCGGGAGCCCCGAAAAGTGCCCGGGACTGCGGTCGCAGGCTCTCACGAGACCGCGTCTACTACGCGGGTGTGGACCTCACCACCCGGGGACCGCGAAGGACCGCGACACCACCGGACCCGGCTGGCCGTAGTTGTCCACGGCGGCGAACATGACGCACTGCACGCCGGTGTCGGCGTACGGCTCCGGATACCAGTACCAGCGTCCGGGTTGGTCCCAGTCCTCGAAGCCGTCGATCCACTCCGCGGAGGGCGAGGGCTGCGCCGGGCAGGCTCCTTGGGTCACCTCGATCCCGACCAAGTAGTCGGGCGAGGAGGGCAGCGCGATGTTCGCGCTCGCGGCCCATGACGGGTCGCCGGCATAGGGACCCACAGGACCTACCGTGGGGGTGACGGTCGGGGCGGGCACCTGCGTGGTGATCTGGGTCGGCGCGCTGACCGACCCCCACGCGGTCTCCGCGAAGAGACTGATGCACTCGCGCCCGGCGGAGGCGTACAGCAGGTACGGCGCGCCGGGCTCCTCGTTGTAGAGCGGCTCGGCGCGGCTGGCGTCGTAGGTGACGGGGCAGACGCTCGGGTCGTCGTGGTTGCGCATGGCCATCAGCGAGGTGTACTGGTCGGGCGCGGACCAGGACAACCGGAAGGCGCCCTCCGGCGCGTCCCAGGTCCGTGGTCCCACGGTCGGAGCGGCCGGAGTCTCCGGGACCACCACCTGCACCTGCGTGGGCGGACTCACCGTCTGCCAGTCCGTCACGACGAAGAGGTTCAGGCACTCCTGCGGGGCCGCCGCATCCAACGACCAGGCGTCGGCCGGGAGCTCGGTGAGCCACTCGACCCGGCTCTCGTCGTACACGCTCAGGCAGCGCTGGGGTTGGGCTGGATCCCTGAGCACGACCAGTCGCATCCCGTCATGGGGCGCCCGCCAGACGAAGCGCCAGCCTCCGTCGACGCGCCGCCAGGTCGGCGGGCCCAGCACCGGCGCCGCCGGGGTGGGGGCGTACCGCGCCAGCGCTGCTCCCGTGGCCGGACGGGCGGCTCCGTAGCGGTTGGCGATCTGGGTCATGTAGCACCACAGACCCTGTCCGTACGCCGGATCGGTCCACCCCCTGGCCGCCGGGTCGACGGCGACCCGACGCTCCCACGTGCGTGGCGCCGTTCCGCACGAGGAACCGCGCCACACCGTCACGAAGACCTTGGTGCCCGCCAGGACTCTCGTCGGTGGCAGCCAGGTGACCCGCACCGGCGACCGGTTCGCGTTGCCGCCGGTGAACGTGACGTTGCGGAGCTCCCCCGGGAGAGCCTCGATCAGGCACAGAGCGGCCGGGCGCTTCGCACGCCCTCGGTACATCGTGATGAACCGCCGCAACAGCTTCTTGTCGATCCACTGGCAGTGGTAGTAGCCCGGGTTGTCGGCCGGCAGGGGTGGGCAGGTGCCGAAGTTGTAGACCGGGATCATCAGTGAGCACCGGTCACTGGTGTGGTCGAACCCCAGCACGTGCCCGAGCTCGTGGGCAAAGAGCCGGCCGACCCACACCCGGGTCTCCGGGTCGAACTCGTTGGCCCGCTTGTAGCGGGTGGCCAGACGGACGTAGTTGCGGGCCTGGTAGCCCAGCGTGCCGACCCCGTCGGCACCGGAGGTCTGGCCATAGCCGATGACGAGCTTGGCGCGCTTCCTCGGGACCTCGACGAACTTGATCTTGGCGCCGCTGCTGTTCCAGTGATCGATCGCCCGATCGAGGCTCCAGTCCCACTTCGTCGGGATCGATTCGTAGTACGGGATCGTCTTGCCGGGCCACTTCCGGATCCGCGCAGCCCGCCGGGCACCGGTGGCCCTCGGCCGGACCACGTCCTCGGTCAGCACGCGACGGTTCGTGTCGTCGCGGGCCACGACGTGCGCTGCTGTCGGCGCATCGGTCGACCTCACCCCGGAAGGGGACGTGGCGACTGATGGGGCAGCAGCCGAGGCGACCAGGACCCCGAGCACGATCGCGACGGAGGCCGTTCGGGTCCGGAGCACACCTGATCATGGACCGCCGCGATCGGCCTGACCATAGTCATTCCGCACCGGTGACAGCGATGAACCGGTCCGAGCGGATGTGTGCGGGTGGGCGATACTGGGTTCGAACCAGTGACCTCTTCGGTGTGAACGAAGCGCGCTACCACTGCGCCAATCGCCCGCTCAGCGGCCCCGAAAAGTGCCCGGGACTGCGGTCGCAGACTCTAACGCATGGCGCGGGCTTGCTCACACTCGCGGTGAAACCGGCCCCAGGTGGGAACCTGGAGGCAACCTTTCGGGCTGCTGCGGCGTCTGAGAGTCAGACGCCCCGTCCAACCACCGGCGGGAACACTTCTCGGCACGAGGGATCCCATGACCCAGCAACCTGTCTTCCCCACGGTCTCGCACGACATCGCCCTGCACTGCCAGGACCAGCTCGGGCGCCCCCTGGCCTTCATGGCCTCCTTCGACTACAACGCCGACGATCCGTACGCCGTCGGGCTGACCTTCCACGTGCCCGCCGGCGAGGTCACCTGGACGGTGGCCCGGTCGCTGCTCGTGGAGGGTCTCTCCGGGCCGGCCGGGGAGGGCGACGTACGTCTCTGCCCGACGCAGGACGAGGACGGCCGCGCGATGGTGCGGATGGACTTCCACTCCCCCGAGGGGCGGCTGGTCACCGAGGCCCGGGCCGACGAGCTCAGCGGCTTCCTGGACCGCACCCGCGAGGTCGTGCCGACCGGCGGCGAGACCCAGATGATCGACCTCGACCGGCTCGTCGCCTCGCTGCTGTCCTCCTGAGCGTCCCCCGGCGCTCGAGTGCCCGGGGCGGTGGGTCTGCCACCGAGCTCGGCCGGACAAGCGTGGCTCAGTCACCGCCGCTCCGGCCCGCCCCGGGTGCGCGGTGGGTGAGCCACCGGTTGCGAGACGACCTACGTGGCCCGGCCACCGCTGGGCAGCCTCAGAGGCCGAAGAGCTCCGGCTCGCGGCTGCGCCAGGCCGCCAGCGCCTCGCGGGTGATCGGCCCGGGAGCCTCGAGCTCGCGGTCGTCCCAGCGGCTCACACCCTGCACGTCGCGGATCGTGGAGGCCAGGAAGATCTCGCTGGCCTGCTGGACCGCCTCGAGCGGCTCGTCGACCTCGACGCCGCCGTACCACTCCAGGATCAGCCCGCGGGTCACCCCGGCGAGGCAGCCGCTGGCCAGCGTCGGCGTACGCAGCTCTCCGTCGACGACGTAGAACACGTTGGTGCCGGTGCCCTCGCACAGGTGGCCCACCGTGTTGGCGAACACCGCCTCCGTCGCCCCGCGCTCGGCCGCGCGGGCCAGGGCCTTGACGTTCTCGCCGTACGACGTGGTCTTGAGCCCGGCCAGCGCCCCACGCTCGTTGCGCGGCCACGGCACGGTGATCACCGCAGTCGTCTCCCCCACCGGGTCGGTCGGGGCCGCCACGACCACCACGGTCGGCGGGTGGTCGCCGCGTCCGGACCCGAGCGGCCCCTGGCCGCCGGTGACCGTGATCCGGAGTCGCCCGAGCGGGTAGCGATCGTCGGGCCAGCACAGCGGCCATCCCCGCCCGTACGACGTCGAGATCGACCTCCGGCAGACCCAGCCCCGCCGCGGAGCGCAGCAGCCGGTCGAGGTGCCGCTGCACCGCGAACGGCTCGCCGTCGACGACCTTGATCGCCTCGAACACCCCGTCACCCACCGTGACCCCGTGGTCGACCACCGAGATCGCGGGGCCGGTGGGGTCCTCGAGCAGCCGTCCATCGATCCATGCGCGCATGGCGCCCACTCTAGGCACTCCCCTGGCGACTGCTGGGGACTCACAGGGCACTCACAGGGCCCTCATCGGCCCCGGGTTTGGTCGCCCCTGAGCGCATCGGCTAGGGTTCTCACGCACTCAAGCCGAGCCCACGGGTCAGGCTTGGAGCAGGCGGACATAGCTCAGTTGGTAGAGCGCAACCTTGCCAAGGTTGAGGTCGCGAGTTCGAGTCTCGTTGTCCGCTCGGAGAGGTCACTTTTCACGGCCTGACCTCCGTGGTGGGTTGGCCGAGAGGCGAGGCAACGGACTGCAAATCCGTGTACACGGGTTCAAATCCCGTACCCACCTCCACACCACCGCTTCACCACAACTCCACAGACCCGGGCGATTGGCGCAGCGGTAGCGCGCTTCCTTGACACGGAAGAGGTCACTGGTTCAAACCCAGTATCGCCCACCAGAGAACATGCAGGTCAGAGGCCATTTTCGGGGAAGAAGTCGGCCCTACGTGCAACATACGTGCAATAAGCCACCCGGCTCGCCAGGCCGTAGCTGCTCCGCGTCCTGGCCGTGTTGCCGCAGCCACTCGCGCGCTCGAGCAACGGCTTGACAGCTCCTACGGGGTGTGTCGGGTGCATCCCGAGTTCTGATGGAGCCCTCCACGAAAACCCGGCAATTCAGTGGTTCATGAGCTTTACTGCCGGGCCGAGGGGATGCGATGGAGAGCGGACTCGAGCTCGTCGAGGCGGAGCCGGATGGAGCGTCGGCCGCACTGGTAGGCCGGGATGGTGCCGTCGCTGATCCGGCGGCGGATGGTGCGGGTGGAGAGTGACATCATCTCGGCGGCTTCCTCGAGGCTGACGTAGACGGGGAGCTCGCGCTTCTTGGTCATCGCGCGTCACCTCGCACGGAACTGGGGGTGGCGGAGTCGAGGAAGCGGCGGGCTTCGCCGACGCGGATGTAGAGCCGGCCGCAGCCGTCGAAGCGTGCCCACCGTGGTCCGACGCCGCGGCGGCGCCAGTCGCGCACGGTGCGTTGCGGGGTGTGGATGAGGGTGCAGAAGTCCTCGAAGCTGAGGAGGGCTTGGTCGTGCCATTCCTCCGGGATGTGGATCTGGTCCATGGCGTCCTCCGATCGGTGAGGACGGGGTCGCGTCGGTCGAGTCCAGCGCGTTCTGCGGTTGGCGGCAGATGTCCTCTCACTGGTCACCAAGGGGGAAATCAGCGCCCTGGCGATCACTTCGGCCGAAACTCGTCACTGCTCGTCATCGATCGATGCCCCTGGAGGGGGCCGCACCCGTCGCCGGCGCCAGATGCTCCGGGCGACGGCGGCTCGGCTGGATGTCGTGGGGACCGTGGGTCGGCGGTGTCTGCGAGCCGTACTGTTCGATCGCCTCGACCGCCCGCTCCGCGGCGTGGGCGGGGCCGAGGTCGGCGCGGTCGCGGCTGAATACCTCGATCCACTGCGTGCGTGCCTGGTCGAGGTCGTCGGCGACGAGGTGGGCGGTGTTGCTGTGCCGGCCGCGGGTCATGCCGACGTACGCCGACGCGGCGCCGGTCGTCTCACTGATGAGCAGGTGCGCGTGGTCGACGGTGTCGCCCTGGGCGCCGTGCACCGTGGTGGCAAAGGCGAGCTCGACGTGGCGACGGGCGTACTCGGCGGGCAGCGTCCGTTCGCCGCACCGGCCGCGGATGAGGAGGGAGCCGTCGTCGCCCACACCGGTCACTGTCCAGGTGTCACGGTTGGCGACGCCCAGGTCGCGATCATTGCGGCGGGTCGCGACACGGTCGCCGGGGCTGAGCTGCTCGCCAGCAGACGTCGTCAGGGTCGACGTCTCCCCCGGATCTTCAGCGCCCTTGCTAGTGCGGCGTTCGTCGCGGATGGCGGCGTTGAGCAGGCCAACCTGTTCGCGCGTGTCGGCGATGAGCAAGGGGGCGGCCCGTGGGTCATCGACAGCCGCTGCGGCGACAGCGGCGAGCCGCTCGACGTCGGTCGCATGGACGACGATCTCACCGCGCACCAGGAGCGTGTCGAAGACATCGCCGCTGCGTTCGCCGGCGCGCATCTGAAGCGTGAGGTCGGCGTAGACGTGATCGACGAAGCGGTGGACGGTGTCGAGCTCGACGCGTGTCTGGTCCGGCGCCCAGCGGATGGCGAGGTCGAAGGCGCCGCCGCGGCCCACGGCGGGCAGCTGGTGCCGGTCACCGACGAGCGCGACGCGGGCGCCGGAGTCGTCGGCGACGGTGAGCAGCGCACGCATGACGTCCTGGTCGAGCATGCCGGCCTCGTCGACGAGCAGGACGTCGCCGGGCAGCAGCCGTGCGAGTGGGCTCGACCTTGCGTGGCCGTCGGGGTCGTCCGGGTCGACGCGGTGCCAGCGGCCGTCGTCGTCCCACCGGAATCCGTGCTGGTGCACGAGCCACGCGGCCGAGAACGCATCACAGCCGACCTGCTCCCCCGCGACCTGCGCGGCCTTGAGGGTCGGAGTGACCACGACCAGTCGATGCCCGTCGCTGTCGAGTCTCTCGCTGACGGCCGCGAGGGTGGTGGTCTTGCCGGTGCCGGCCGCGCCCTCGACGACGACCAGGCGAGCAGTACCGAGGAGCGCACCGACCACGTCTCGCTGGCCCTGGTCGAGCTGACGGCGCCCGATAACCGCGCCGACCCTGGCCGGCGCCCCCGGGTGCTCGGCTCGCGCGACGAGGCGGGCCACGATGTCGGACTCGACGGCGAGGACCTCACGCGAGGTGAGCGCCCGGACGTGGTCGGGCACGTCGTCGCGGTGCAGGAGCGGGCTCGACGCGGCGACAGCACGAGCGGTGAGGTCCTCGGTCAGCTCGCGGCGTACGACGCCGTCGGCGATCACACCGACGTCGGAGACGATCCGCTCGCACTCGCCGCGCAGGTCGGCGGCATTCCAGCTCGAGCGTCGAGCACCGAGCCGCACCAGCGCGAGCTCGACGACGGCGTCACGATTGAGGCGCGCGATCGGGATCGCGGCCGGGGTCGACGCGGTCGGGTCGGTCGGTGGCGTCGGAGGGCGGAACCCGAGGTCGTACAGCTCCTCGCGCCACCGCTGCGCGAGGTCGGCGCCGGGCTCCGGCACGACCTTGTCCGGTCGCGCCTCGGCCCAGGCGCGACGGTCCCACGAACGTCGCTGACGCGGTCCCGGCTCCTGGTCAGGATGGGCCGTGCGCCACGCACGCTTCGTACTTGTCGACGTTGCGGTTGATCTGCGCGGCGCGGGCGCTGAACGTGCCGGCGTACGGCGCGAGCTCGGCGATCTCACCGGTCCCCGCGTCGAGCGTGTAGCCGTGCACGGCGAGCGCGCGGCGGAACTCGGGGTCGCAAGCCACGGCGGCGTGGCCGATCCCGTTGATGGCCTCGATGCTGTCGACGACGCCGACGGAGTGCAGCCCGCGCCACGCGCCGCGGGCGAACACCCGCGCGTTGATCTGCAGGTGGAGGTGTCGGTGCGGGTCGCCAGCGCGCGAGGTGTGGTGTCGTACGACGGCGGCCTCGAGTCGCTCGACCGGCACCTGCACCTGTCGACCTCGTGGGCCGACGCGTGTCGTGGCGTGGTCGGCGACCCAGCCGATGATCTCGACAGCGGCGCGTTCCTGGGCGGCGTCGTAGGCGTCGGCGAGCGCGGGATGGATCGCGGCCGCGAGCGACCACGTCTTCGGCCCGTTGACGACGACCTCGACGAACCGGAGACCGTGCTCGTCGGTGCGGAGCCGCCCCTTCGCGGCGCCGGTGGCCACGTCGTAGCCGGCGACCCACCGTTCGTAGCTTTCACCGTCGAGCGTTCCTGCGACTGCAACACCGCCGTCGCCACCCACCGTTGGTGTCGCGACGTAATGGGTGGCCAGTCCGGTGCCCTCGGCCAGGTAGTAGTCGTCGACGCGGGACCGGTCGGCCTCGACGTAGGAGCGCGCGGCGCCAGCAGCGCCGCGGTAGAACTTCACGCCCCCGTGCATGCCGCTCACCGCCTCGTCACTGCTCGTCACTTAGCCTTGAAATGACGCTCGGCCCGTTCCGGGGGGAACGGGCCGACCTGATTGATCTACGGAACTTCGTAGCATGCGTGCCGCTCGTTTGGTATGTGTCAGGACGCCGGACGGGGGGCCTGTTCTGCGGCTCGTCACTCGTCGTCACGTGGGTGGCCATCAGAAGCGACTACGGCAGTCGCAATGAGCTTCGATCTGAGTCCGAAGAAGGATCGGTGTGAGTGGGAAGCCTTCGACGTCGGTGGCTCGCCCGACTGACCCGGTTGACCCCCCTGTCCCGGAACCGTTGACCGGACGGGTCAAACGGGACACGCCGTGTCGCCGACGAACCTCCGGCAGGTTCGTCGCCGTTAAAGGTTCGGCTTGCGGCACGCGCGAAGGTGTCTTCCGAGGGTGAACGGAAGCTCGACTCACAAAACGGTGCGGCATCAAACCTGGGGCGCCTCACAGTGTGGTTGTCGCGAGATGGATTGCGTCCGCCGAAATGGAACCGAGAATGCAAGAGGTGTGTGGGTGATAACGATTCGGCAAGTCGAGGGGGGACGCCGGAGTCGGGTGGACGGCGCTCGAGTCGCCTCCGCTGCGGTCGTCGAATGGGCTGAGGATCGACGGAGGGGCGCTGAACGGTACGGCTGGGGGGCTGGGGTACCGCTGGCCGTGGCGAGGTGCTGGACCTCGCTGCCGACCTCTAGGTCAATGGCTGCACAAGGTCTCGTCGTCCCAGGCAGTCGCTGAGCACGACGGCGCGGTGGCCGCGAGCCTGGTCTCCCGCCAGGCGAGCGTGCGCGTGCTCTACCAGTACGGCGCTGGTCTGGCCCGACTATGGCGTTTCCAGTGCCTGCGCGCTCGCGTCGGTAGTTCCTGCCCGTAGGCCGAGCAGCTTCGCCGCAGGGATAACCGTCAAGGCGGCCACCGTGACGGTGCCGATGATGACCACGAACGCCAGGGGAGCAAGCCGTTCAGCTTCGGCGATGCCGGCATCGGACAACTCGAGAGCGAACAAGGAGGCGACCGCGGCTGCGACGATGCCTCTAGGCCCGATCCAGGCCAGGAACGCGCGTTCGCGCCAGCCCAGGTCGGTGAAGAGCGTTGAGGACAGCACTGCCACCGGCCGCACGATGAGGATCAGGAGCGCCACGAAAGCGACACCGGACCATCCCACACCCGTCAGGTCGGTCCAGCTGAGACGAGCCGACAGGAGGATGAACAGCACGCTGATGAGCAGGAGGCCGAGGGTCGCCTTGAACTCCTCGATGCGATGGATGGAGATCCAGCGCTGATTGGCGAGGGCCACGCCCATGAGGGTGACGGCGACGAGGCCGCTCTCCTCACGCAGGTGGTCTGAGAGTGCCAGGGCGCCGAGCACGACCGCGAGGGTGACCGGCGCGTCCAGTGAGGGGTTCCTAGCGACCTTGAGGATCATGAGAAGGGCAGCGGCCCCAGCGATCCCGACGGCGCCTCCGATGCCGATGCTGAGCAGGAACGACGCGACGATCCCTGAGGTCTGGCCGCCGTCGGCGCGGGCGAGGATGCCCTCGAAGACGAGGACGGCGAGGATGGCGCCGATCGGGTCGACCAGGATGCCCTCGAACCTGAGCAGCGCGCCAACGCGCCCGACGGGGCCTACAAAGTCGAGAAGTGGGATCACCACGGTCGGGCCGGAGACCACGAGGACGGCACCCAGCAGCACGGCGAGCTCCACGGGGAGATCGAGGAGCGCCACGGCGGCCACGGACACCAGCACCCACGTGACGATTACCCCGACCGTCAGCAACCTGCGTAGCGGACGCCGCAGCCCTCCACGTAGTTGGCGCAGATCGAGCGTGAGCCCACCTTCGAAAAGAATGACACCGACCGCCACGGAGACGACGGGGAACAGCAGGTCCCCGAGCAGAGCGTCGGTCTCGACCGCACCAACGGCTCCCGCCGCGAAACCGACGACCAGGAGCAGCAAGATTGCTGGAAGCCGGAGCTTGGGGGCGAGGACCTGCGCGGTGACTCCCAGGAGGACGATGAGCGCGATGGCGGCCACCGGGTCAAGAGACATGGACCTCATCCTGCCCCAGTTGCGCCTTGGGTCTGGTCAGTGGGACAGCGGGGCGGCTGTCCGTATCGGCTGTGCCGCTACGGGGTCGACATCACTGCTCGACGAGTCCAGCCGGACGTGGGTGGCGCCGTCGATCTCGAGGCTCTCGGGGAGGATGTCCCGCTCGATCGTGGTGGCCAGGGGCTTCTCCTGCACGAAGCAGAGCAGGAGTGCGGCGATCGACCATCAGCGGCACCATGTAGAGGAAGACCGGAGTGAGCGAGTCGTTGTAGGCACGAGATGACCTGCTCGCGCGACGGCCGTCGGCAGGTTGCGGACCACCTCGGGGGTGAAGGAGTTGCTGGCGCCGGCGCTCGCGTCGCCGGTGGCCGGGAGCCGCTCGGCGAGCAGGGTGGTCAGCCTCGAGGCGAAGAGGCTGCCCACCACGGCTGACCCGAGGGACGCGCCGATCTGGCGGAAGTAGTTGTTCGAGGCGGTCGCGGTGCCGACCTGGGAGTGCGGGAAGGAGTTCTGCACGATGAGGATGAGGATCTGCATGCTCATGCCGAGCCCGATGCCCATGACCGCGAGGTAGACGCACACCAGCCACACCGGCAGTGACGGCGTCATCGTCGACAGGAGCACCAGCGCGACGGCGACCAGCGCGGTACCGATGATCGGGAGCCGCTTGTAGCGTCCGGTCCTGCTGACCAGCTGGCCGGCACCGATCGAGGTGACCAGCAGTGCGGCCATCATCGGGATCATCAGGAAGCCGGCTTCGGTCGCGTTGGCTCCGGTGACCATCTGCAGGTACGTCGGGAGGTAGGCGAGCGCGCCGAACATCGCGATGCCGGTGATCAGGCCGGCGACGGTGGTCAGGTTGAAGTTGCGGTCGCGGAACAGGTGGAGCGGCATGATCGGCTCGGCCGCCCGGCGTCTCCACCCGGACGAAGGCGACGCCGGAGATCAGCGCCGTGAGGCCGAGGCCCACGATGATCAGCGAGTCCCAGGCGTACGTCGTACCGCCCCAGGTGGTGAAGAGCACCAGGCTGGTGGAGGTGATCGCGAGCAGTGCCATGCCGGCGACGTCGAGCGCCGGGCGCTGCGGGTCTTCTCGGGCAGCCGGAGGAAGAAGAGCGCCGAGACGATCGCGAGCAGGCCGAGCGGGATGTTCATCCAGAACGCCCAGCGCCAGCCGATGCCCTCGGTGAACCAGCCGCCGAGCAGCGGGCCGGCGACCGAGGAGAGCGCGAAGACGCCGCCCATGATGCCCATGTACCGGCCGCGCTGCCGGGCGGGGACGACGTCGGCGATGATCGCCTGCGAGAGGATCATCAGTCCGCCGCCGCCGAGGCCCTGGACGGCGCGGCCGGTGATCAGCCAGGTCATGTCGGGGGCGAGGCCGCCGATCGACCGATCCCGGCGATGAAGAGCACGATCGCGCCGATGAAGAGGTCCTTGCGGCCGATGAGGTCGCCGAGCTTGCCGTAGATCGGCAGCATGATGGTGGAGGCCAGGATGTAGGCCGTGGTCACCCAGAGCATGTGGTCGACGCCGT
This sequence comes from uncultured Actinomycetota bacterium, assembly GCA_963845645.1. Lineage (GTDB taxonomy): Bacteria > Actinomycetota > Actinomycetes > Propionibacteriales > Nocardioidaceae > Nocardioides. Next base: position 70,256 of record CAWJSY010000005.1, on the reverse strand, counting down.
CGAGCTCGCCCACGATGGTGGGCAGCGCCGTGCTGAAGATCGTCTGGTCCAGCGAGGCGAGCAGCATCGTGACCATCAGGCCGGCGAAGACCAGCAGGATCCCGCGCTTGCTCTCGCTCCTCGGCGGCCGGAGCGCTCCACGGGTGGGGCGGGAGTGGGACATGGGGAACTCCTCGAAGGTCGGCGGTGCGTGCCGTGAGCGGCGTGGTTCGAACAAGGGCGGTGGTCGCCTGCAGGGGCTGGGCCTAGCGTCAGCCGAGGAGCGACTGCGCCAGGGACAGGGCGCCGGGACGCCAGCCGAGCTCGGCGGTGGCCCGTCCGCGCGTCTCGCATCGGTTCGGACGCTGACGCGTGGCGGCTGCGCTGGTGGTGCCGAACTCGGCCTGCAGGGCCTCGGCGGTCCAGGGCTCGACGGTGTCGACCCCTGCGGCGGCGGCCACGAGGTCCGCCAGCTCCCGGGTGGTCACCGATCCCGAGGTGGCGTGGTAGATCCCGCGGGCCGACGGGTCGGTGACGACCCGGGTGAGCAGGTCGAGCAGCTCGTCCTCGTGGACGGTGGGCAGGATCTCGTTGCCGTCCCCGAAGTACCGGCTGGCTCCGCGCGGCGCGGGCGAGCTCGACCGCCGGGCGCGAGCGCGAGCCCCCCGCCGTCGCCGTAGACGAGGCCGGGTCGGACGACGATGCCTCGCAGCCAGTCCTCGGCGGCCAGGACCCGGATCTCGCACGCGGCCACCGGATCCAGGTCGGCCGGCACCACGGGGGTGTCGTCCTCGGTGACGGGGTGGTCGCCGGCGTCGCCGAACACGGCCATGGTGGTGACCTCGACGAGAGCGGACCCGGGCTTGAGGTCGCCCAGGACGGCGTCCAGGTCGCGCGAGTCGTCGACCATCGAGGTGAGGCTGTCGATCCCGCTGAGCAGGATGACGGCGTCCACGTCGCGCACGGCCGTGGCCAGGGCGCTCGGCTGCCGGCGCGAGGACGTGGAGGGAGTGCGTGGGGGGCAGCAGGTCCGGGTCGTCGTGGACGATGGTGCTGACCTCCCACCCGAGGGCCTCGAGCCGGTCGACGAGGCGCTGCGCGAACGGTGCGGCGCTGCCCGTGATCAGCGCCTTGCCGGGTCGTGAGTCGCCGTCGGGGTGTGCGAGCCGGATGCGGTCATCGGTCGCTGTTCCTGTCGGGTCGTGGCCGCGGGCTCGAGCCGCGCCGGGGTCGGCGAGGCCGACCTCGAGCTGGAGGAGCGCGTCGTCGACGAAGTCCGGTGAGGTCCCCGTCGCCGCCCTGGCGGTACCAGACGGCGATGGCCACCCGGAGCGCGGTCATCGTCGCCGCGCCCAGCAGCACCGGGTAGGTGTCGCGGTAGTGGTCCTGGCCCAGCCGGGCCGCGGCGTCGCGGCTGATCAGCTCCTCGAAGGCGGTGTACTGCTCGAGGTTCCTGGCCAGCACCGACGGGGCCTCCTCCATCAGTCGGGCCCGCAGCATCAGCTCCTCGTGGTCGATGTCGTCCCACCCATCAAGGCGTGCAGGGCGCCGCGCACCGACGCCAGCGGCGACGCGTCGGCCGGCTGGGCGGCCAGGGCCGCCTCGAAGGCCGCTCCCCGCTCGCGGGCGTCGGCGAGCAGCACGTCCTCCTTGGAGGCGAAGTGGAGGAAGAAGGTGCGCTGCGCGACGTCCGCCGCCTCGGTGATGTCCTCGATCGTGGTGCGGTCGAAGCCCTGCTCGGCGAAGAGCCGCAGGGCGTTGTCCCGCAGGGACCGCCGGGTCTCCAGCTTCTTGCGCTCGCGTCTGCCGAGGGTGGTCACGTCGCTCATGAGGCGAGTATGCGTGCATCGATCGCAGCTGCGCAAGAGTGCACGGCAACAAGAACTACGTACGTTGCGAAAATGCAGTGACTGCATCTATGCTGATGAAGGCGCGGCCGGAAGGCGGGCACCGAACCGGGCGGCCAGAGCCGCCGAGACGCAGAAGGAGCAGCGTGATGACCGAGCACGTGATCGAGTCCCGGCGGACTCACCAAGCACTACGGAGACTTCGTCGCGCTGGCGGACCTGGACCTCGACGTCCGGCGCGGGGAGATCTTCGGCTTCCTCGGCCCGAACGGCGCCGGGAAGTCCACGACGATGCGCATCCTGCTCGACCAGATCCGCGCCACCCGCGGGTCGCGCGCAGATCCTGGGCATGGACATCCGCGAGGACTCGGTGGAGATCCGGCGCCACCTCGGCTACCTGCCCGGCGACCTGGCGCTCTACCCGAAGCTGACCGGGCACCAGACGCTGCAGTACTTCGCCCGGCTGCGCGGCGGCGTCGACCAGGCCTACGTCGACGAGCTCGCCGACGCGGCTCAAGGCGGACCTGTCGAAGAAGGTGGGGGAGTACTCCACCGGCAACCGGCAGAAGATCGGCCTGATCCAGGCCTTCATGCACAAGCCCGAGCTGCTGATCCTCGACGAGCCGAACGCCGGTCTCGACCCGCTGATCCAGCAGGAGTTCCACGCCCTGATGGAGGAGGTGCGCGCCGACGGCCGCACCGTGTTCCTCTCCTCGCACACCCTCTCGGAGGTGGAGCGGGTCGCCGACCGGGTCGGCATCATCCGCAACGGCCACCTGGTCGTCGTGGAGCGGGTCGACGAGCTCAAGCGCAAGGCGATCCGGCGCATCGACTTCGAGTTCGCCGACGTCGTCCCGACCGACCTGTTCGACGGAGCGCCGGGTGTCCGGTCCGCCACGGTCGAGGGGCGGATGGCGCACGTGTCCTTCGAGGGGTCGGTCAACGGCCTCCTGCAGGCGGCGATGACGCACGAGGTGCTCAACCTGCACAGCAAGGAGTCCGACCTCGAGGAGATCTTCCTGGCCTACTACCGCGACGCAGCGCCGGCGCGGCGACGGACGCCCCAGCAGGCGGAGGAGTCGGCCGATGTCCGCTGAGGTGCTGACCAAGGACCTGCGCGAGCGGGCCGTGCCCGTGGCCGCGCTGAGCGTCGGCGTCGGGCTGCTCACCGATCGGCGCCCTCGGGCGTCTACTCGGGCATGTCGCGGCACCCTCGACGACCTGACCAAGGACTTCCCCGAGGAGCTGATGGCCTTCATGGGCGGCGACGCGCCCGGCGGGTACGTCGTCGGCGAGGTGTTCAACCTGATCGCTCCGCTGGCCCTGGTCGCCTACGCCGTGATGACCGGCGCGTCCGCCACCGCCGGCGAGGAGGAGCGCAAGACCATGGGCATGGTGATGGGCACCCCCGTGAGCCGCACCAGCATGCTGGTCGCCAAGGCCGGCGGGCTGGTGGTGTCCCTGGCTCGCGGCCACGGGCTCTTCCTGCTCGCGGCAGTCGGGCGCCTCGACCGTGGTTCGACGTCGGTCTGCAGACCGGCAACGTCGTCGCCACCGTGCTCCACCTGGGCTCCCTGGCCCTGTTCTTCGGCGCGCGTGGCCATGGCGGTCGGCGCCGCCACCGGCAAGCCCGGCTCTGGCGGCCGGGGTCGCCGGCGGTCTGGCGGTCGCTGTCCTACCTGGCCAAGAGCATGCTGCCGCTGGCCGACCTGGACCGGTGGGCGGAGCTGAGCCCGTGGTTCTACTACGCCGGCAGCGACCCGCTGACCAACGGGTTCGACGTCGCCCACTTCCTCGTGCTCGTCGGCCTCGCCGCGGCTGGCGTTCGCCGCCGCACTGCTCGCCTTCAACCGTCGCGACCTGAGGGGCTGAGACCGATGACCACCACGCACCACCCCGACCGGACCACGCGACGCGGCACCGTCGGCCACCCGCAGCCCGATGGCCGCCCCTGGTCGGCCAGGCCGTGCGCGACCGGCTGCCGCTCGTGGCCGCCGTCTCCGCGCTGATGGTGGGGATGGGTCTGCTGGTCGGGGCGCTGTGGCCGTCCCTGAAGGGCACCTTCGCCGACCTCCAGGACGTCGCTGCCCGACGCGTTCTCGACGATCCTCGCCGGCGCGGACATGTCCACCGCCGAGCGGCTGGGCCAACGCCGAGATGATGTCGATGGTGGCGCCGGCCGGGCGTGATCGCCGTCGCCGTCATCTCCGCCGATGAAGGCCACCGCCGGCGAGGAGGAGACCAAGACCCTGGGCATGCTGCTCGGTGCCCCGGTCGGCCGGTCCACGTTCCTCGCTGGCCAAGTCCGCGGCCATGGCCGTCCACGTCGCTGCTCGTGGCCGCCGCGGTCGGTGCCGGGCTGGTGCTCGGCAGCCTGGTCGGCGACATGGGCCTGGGCGCCGCGAACATCGTCGGGGCCAGCCTGCACGTCGGCGCCCTGGGTCTGCTCTTCGGAGCGGTCGCGATCGCGGTCGGCGCGTGGACCGGGAACGGCAAGCTCACGACGGTCGGTCACGGCCGGGCTCGGCGGGCTCGTCGTTCGCGCTGGCGAGCTTCCTGCCGCTGTCGGACTCGCTGGCCGACGGTGCGAAGGTGAGCCCCTGGTACTACTACAACTCCTCGGACCCGCTGACCAACGGCGCCGACCTCCTGCACCTCGTGGTGCTGCTCGTCCTCGCCGCGGTGGCGCTCGCCCTCGGGACCATCGGCCTTCCGTCGTCGCGACCTGAGGGGCTGACGTGATGACGGTGATCTCCCCTCGACGGCCGCGGGCCCGCGCGCGCTGGACCTGCCCGGCCCGGTGGGCTTCGTGATGAGCGGCGGCGCCAGCCTCGGCTCGGTGCAGGTCGGCATGCTCCAGGCGCTGGCGTCCGCGGGCGTGCACCCGGACTTCGTCGTCGGCACGTCCGTCGGTGCGCTCAACGGCGCGATCCTCGCAGCGCACCCCGGTGACGCGGTCGACCGGCTCACCGAGACCTGGCTGGAGATGCAGCGCAGCGACGTGTTCCCGGGCAACCTGCTCAGCTCGATCTGGCGGCTCGGGCGCACCCGGACCCACGCCGTCGGCACCGAGGGGCTCGAGCGGATCGCTGCCCGCGCGCTCCAGGTCGACACGTTCGCCGACCTGCAGATCCCGCTCGGGCGTCGTCACCGTCGACCTGACGATGGGGGAGACCCGGTGCTCGACTCCGGCCCGCTGGTGCCGGCCCTGCTGGCGAGCTCGGCGATCCCGGGCGTGTTCCCCCCGGTGTCGATCGACGGGCACCTGCTCGTCGACGGGGCGATGCTCGCCGACATCGCCGTGCCCCAGGCCCGCGACTTCCACCCCGCCGGCACGCTCGTCGTCCTGGACTGCATGGTGCCGCCGCCTCCCGGCAGACCCGGCGTCGGTGGCCGACGTGCTCGCGGTGACCTCGAAGCTGCAGTACCGCGCACAGCTGCGCGCCGCCCTGCGCGACGCCCAGCACGAGATCCCCGTCGCTGAGCATGCCGGCGCCGTCGGCGCGCCGGGTCTCTCCGTTCGACTTCAGCCAGACGCTGCAGCTGATCGAGGAGACCCGGCACGCAGGTGAGGCGTTCCTCGCGCCCTGACGGTGCGGGGGCCGGGGCTCTACGGAGACCCCTTCTCCCGCTACAAGAGCGACGTCACCGACGCGACGGCACCGCTGAGCGCGAGCGTGCGGTGAGCGTCTCCGAGTTTCCCCAGCGAACCACTGCACACAGCCCGACGACCCCTTCCGGGGCCCGCTCACCGCCGAGCTCACCCGCTTCCTGATGGCCTACAAGTTCGGCCTCGACGAGATGATGACCAAGGTCAACATCCTCAAGGAGGAGCTCACCCTGGCCGGGGAGTACTGCCCGATCGAGCACGTCAGCTCCCGGCTGAAGTCGTTGGACAGCATCGTGGAGAAGGCCCGCAGGATCGACTGCCCGCCGACCCTCGAGGCCGTGCGGGACCAGATCTTCGACATCGCCGGGCATCCGGATCGTGTGCAGCTTCATCTCCGACGCCTACACGGTCATGGACATGCTGACCGGCCAGCCCGACGTCGAGGTGATCCGGGTGCGCGACTACATCGCCGACCCCAAGGCCAACGGCTACAAGAGCCTGAACCTGGTCGATCGAGACGCCGGTCTACCTGTCCGACCGCGTCGAGAAGGTCCGCGTCGAGGTCCAGATCAGGACGGTGGCCATGGACTTCTGGGCCAGCCTGGAGCACAAGATCCACTACCAGTACCACCGGGAGATCCCGCCGCGGCTGGCCCGCGACCTGCTGGCCGCCGCCGAGGTCGCCGGGCAGCTCGACGAGCAGATGGAGCAGCTCCACGGCGAGGTCACGGCAGACGAGCGGTCGGCCGGATGACGCGGCGCAGCCCTCGACCTCCCCGGCACCTGCGGATCGCTCCCTTCCTGGGGCACGGCTCCGTCGGCCGGGTCGTCGTACGCGGACGCGTCCTGGACAACGTGTCGCCGCCGGCGGCCGTCGCCGGAGAGGGCACCCGGGCCGCGATCCGCCGCACCCTCGCGCGGTTCCTCGCCGAGGGGCTGCCCGGTGTGCCGCTGAGGGTCCGCGTCGGACCGGGCCGTGGTCGAGACCACGACCGACCGTGACGGCTACTTCGACGTCGAGCTCGACACCTCCCTCTCCTCCTCCGCGGGCCCCTGGTCCGTGCGGAGCGTCGAGCTGGCCGCGCCGTACCGCGGCGTCACCGACCCGCACACCACCCCGGTCCGCGTGCGGGTGCCGGGGTCGGACGCCGGGTTCGGCGTGATCTCGGACGTCGACGACACGATCCTGCTCACCGGCGCCCAGCGCGTCGCTCAGCATGGTGCGCACCACCGTGACCGGCTCCGCGCTCACCCGGACCCCGTTCGCGGGAGCCTCGGAGCTCTACCGGGCGTTCGCCGGCGCGGGGTCGTCGTCGGCGGCCAACCCGCTGTTCTACGTCTCCTCGAGCCCGTGGCCGCTGCACGACTTCCTGATCGGCTTCCTCGACGCACCGCGACTTCCCGCTCGGTCCGCTGCTGCTGCGCAACGTCCGAGGCGGGTCCGCCGACCGCTCCCACCAGACGCACAAGCGCGCCCACATCGACGAGATCCTGCGGGTGCACCCCGACCTGGGCTTCGTCCTCGTCGGCGACTCGGGACAGCACGACCCGGACATCTACGCCGACGTCGTGCGCGACCACCCCGGTCGGATCCTGGCCGTCTACATCCGCGAGGTGCGCCTGGACCCCGGTGACCGCCGGGTCGAGACGATCACCGACGGCCTGGAGCGAGGACGTGCCCTTCGTGCTCGCCGCCGACTCCGCCGCGGTCGCCGAGCACGCCGCCCGGATCGGTCTGATCCCGGGCGAGGCCGCGCGGGGGGTGCGCGATGCCACCGCGCAGTCCCACTGACGTCGCGCTCCTGGCACCCGGCACCTCGCCCGATGCCCTGGTTCCTGGTGGTCGCCGGCCCACCGGCGGTCGCGAGGCCGCGGTGCCCGTACGCCGGCGCTCCCGGCGCGTGGTCGTCCTGGCAGTGGTCGCGCTCCTGCTGGTGGAGCTGGTCGTCGGCTGGCCGTGGATCGTGTCGACGTTCGAGAGCTTCCAGACACCGGTGTGGACCTGGTTCGGGCTGGCGCTCGTCGCCGACCTGGCCTCGATGGGGGCCTACACGCGGATGCAGCGGCGACTCCTCCGGGTCGGCGGGACGGCCGTGTCGCTGCCGAGCGCCGCCGCGCTCGCCTACGCGTCGCACTCGCTCAGCGACACCCTGCCCGGAGGACCCGCCTTCTCGGCCGTGTTCAGCTTTCGCCGGATGCGCCGACTCGGCGCCTCGGCCGGGGTCGCCTCCTGGGTGATCGCGTTCAGCGGAGCCATCTCGGCGGCCGCTCTGGTCGTCATCGGGGCCGTGGCCGGCCTGCTCGCCACGGGGAGCACCGACCCCGCGGCCCTCGTGAGCTACGTGACGGGCGGGGCCCTGCTGCTGCTCGCCGTGCGTGCGGTCAGCCGTCGACCCGGCCTGCTGACGCGGACCGCCACCCGAGTCGTCCGGTTGGCCAACCGGGTGCTGCGGCATGAGCCCCACCGCGGAGTCGCTCGGGTCCACGGACTGATCGCCGACGTCACCGCCGTGCGGATCGGACCACGCGACCTGCTCATCACCGCTGGGTTCGCCGTCGTCAACTGGCTGCTGGACGCGCTCTGCCTGTACCTGTGCCTGGTGGCAGTCGGAGTCGATCACGCGTCGCCGGTGGCGGTCCTGCTGGCCTACACCGCCGGCATGGCGGCGTTGAGCGTCCCCCTCGTCCCGGGAGGGCTCGGAGTGGTCGACGCCGCGCTGGTGCTCGGCCTCGTGGCCGGGGGGACGTCCCCGACCGACGCGATCGCGGCGACCATCCTCTTCCGGGTGATCACCCTGGGGGTGATCATCGGCGCTGGATGGGTCGTGTGGTGGTTCACCCGCCACTCGCCTGCCTCGGCCCCCCGGGCGGGACCGAGGACCTCAGTCGCGCTGCCGGCCGAACGCCAGGTAGGCCAAGCGGCCCGACCGGCTGGACCAGGAACCCGAGCGCCCAGGCCCGCGCGTGAGCCGCGGACCGCGCCGGCGGGACGCCGGGCCAGGTCGCGCAGCGCCGTGGCGGTGACGACGGCCTCGGCTGCTGCCGCCAGGTAGACCAGGCGCTGCTGGGTCGCGGTCAGGTCGGACCACGTCTTCTTCGCCATCGGGTCAGCTCGCGTCGGCGGTGGCGCGGCGCCGGGCCGCCTGGTAGCCGCGGATGAGCTGGTCGCCGATGCTCTCGCAGCTGCACGCGCAGCTCGTCGTCGGGGACGTCGATGTCGGTGAGGATCGGCCCGGTGAGGGCCTGGCTGATCGCGGCCCCCCAGATCCGGGCGAGGGCGTCGTGCGGCGTCGGAGATGAGCAGGGCGTCGATGCGCCCGGTCAGGGCCTGCGCCGGCTCGAGCACCGCCGGGTGGGTCAGCGCAGCGACGTCGCGGCTCAGCCACGAGGCCACCCGTCGCTGCCGGATCAGGTAGTCGATGTAGGCGTGCAGCGCCTCGCGGCGCCGGGCGCTCTCCCGACGCACGGTCTCCACCTCGTCCAGCAGCTGGGCCAGGTCCTCGAAAGCGGGCGCGACCACCGCCGCCAGGAGCTCCTCCTTGGACCGGAAGTGGTAGGTCACCGCGGCCTTGCTGACGCCGAGACGGTCGCCGATCATCTGCAGCGACGTGCCGTTGTAACCGTGCTCGACGAACAGGTCCAGCGCCGCGTCGACGAACCGCCGGCTCGGTTCGGGTGGCGCCACGGGAGGGAGCGGCGAGGTCTGCATGGCGTGATCCTAGGCGCGGCTACCTGAGCCTGAGGCAAGCGAATCCGCTTTACGAGCGTCCAGCATGCCACTTGTCGACTCGTCAAGGTCGAAGTCACTGGCCGATCGACAAGTCCGTAACTTGACGATCGGCAAGTTCGCTGACAGTCTTCACTTGCCGATCGGTCAGATCGGCCCTGTCGATACCAACAGTCCAGGAGACGACTCAGATGGCTTCCTTCCTCTATCGCATCGGACGCTTCGCGTTCGAGCGCCGCAAGGCGGTGCTGGCGGCCTGGCTGCTCGTGCTGGTCGCCGTCGGCGGCCTGGCGGGCGCGTTCAGCAAGAACGCCGACGCTCAGCTGTCCATCCCCGGCGTCGAGTCCGTGACCGCCACCGAGCTGCTGCAGGACCGGTTCCCCCAGGGGGCTGCCGGCGGCGCCACCGCCCGCATCGTGTTCGCGGCACCCGAGGGCGAGCCGGTGACCGACCCGGCCAACCAGGCCGCCATCGAGAAGTCGCTGGCCGCCGTGGCCGACGCCGACCAGGTCGCCGTCGGTCTCCGACCCGTTCGACGACCCAGGCGGTCTCGCCCGACGGCTCCGTCGCCTACGCGACGGTCTCCTACGCGCGTCGCAGATCGACGAGATCACCGACGACGCCCGCGAGGATCTGCTGGCCAGCTGGCGACGCCGCCACGGCGGCCGGGCTCGAGGTCGAGTTCGGCGGTGAGGCGACCCAGGCCGAGGCCGGCGTCCGCGGCCACGAGGCCATCGGCGTGCTGATCGCGCATGCTCGTGCTCGCCGTCACCTTCGGCTCCCTGGTCGCAGCCGGGCTGCCCGCTGCTGACCGCCCTGATCGGTGTCGGCGTCGGCATGGCCGGCACGCTCGCCCTGTCCTCCGTCGTCGAGCTCACCAGCACCGCCCCACCCTCGGGCTGATGGTCGGTCTCGCGGTCGGCATCGACTACGCCCTGTTCATCTCGATCCGCCACAAGCAGCACCTCGCCGACGGCATGGACCCGCACGAGTCCGCGGCGATGTCCGTGGGCACCGCCGGCAGCGCCGTCGTCTTCGCCGGCGCCACCGTGATGATCGCCCTGGCCGGGCTCGCCGTCGTCGGCATCCCGTTCCTGACCACCATGGGCCTGGTCGCCGCCGGCATGGTCGGCGTCGCCGTCCTGGTCGCGCTCACCCTGGTCCCCGCGCTGCTCGGCTTCGCCGGCGACGCGGTTCAACCGCTGGCCCGTCCCCGGCTTCCGGGGTCGTCAGGCCCGCCTGAAGACCAACGAGTCCACCGGCACCAAGTGGGCCACGCATGGTCACCAAGCGCCCGGCCGCCTTCCTGCTCGCCGCCGTCATCGGCACCGGAGTCCTGGCCATCCCGGCCCTGGACCTCGAGCTCGGCCTGCCCGACGAGGGCAACCTGACCTCGGACACCACCCAGCGCCAGGCCTACGACCTGCTCGCCGACGGCTTCGGTCCCGGCTTCAACGGTCCGCTCACGATCGTGGTCGACGGCCAGGGCGCGACCGACGCCGCAGCAGGCAGCCGACGCTGCCGCTGAGGCGATCGTCCGGGCTCGACGACGTGGCCGGTGTCACCCGGCGGTGCTCAACCCGGCCGGCGACACCGCGATCATCACCGTCTTCCCCGACGAGCGGTCCGGCCGACACCGCGACCAAGGACCTCGTCGGATCGATCCGCGACCTGCAGCCGCAGATCCGCGACGCCACCGGGGCCGAGCTGTTCGTCACCGGCAACACCGCGCTCGGGCATCGACATCTCCGACAAGCTCACCGGCGCACTGCCGCTGTTCCTGCGTCGTGGTCGTCGGGCTGTCGCTGCTCCTGCTGACCCTGGCGTTCCGCTCGATCCTGGTGCCGCTCAAGGCGACCGCGGGTTCCTGCTCAGCCTGGCGGCCACGTTCGGTGCGCTGGTCGCGGTCTTCCAGTGGGGCTGGTTCGCCGACCTGATCGGGCTGCAGTCCACCGGACCGATCATCAGCTTCCTGCCGATCCTGCTGGTCGGGCTGCTGTTCGGGCTCGCGATGGACTACGAGGTGTTCCTGGTCAGCCGGATGCGTGAGGACTACGTCCACGGCGCAACGCCGCGCGAGTCCATCGTCGGCGGCTTCCGCCACGGCGCCCGGGTGGTCACCGCCGCAGCGCTGATCATGGCCTCGGTCTTCGCCGGCTTCATCCTCGGCGACGACGCGCACCATCAAGTCGATCGGCTTCGCGCTGGCCTTCGGTGTCCTCATCGACGCCTTCGTGGTGCGGATGACGATCGTCCCCGCGGTGATGGCGCTGCTCGGCGACAAGGCGTGGTACCTGCCGAAGTGGCTGGACCGGATCATGCCCGACGTCGACATCGAGGGCGCCAAGCTCGAGCGCGACCACCCGTTCACGCCCACCACAGGCGACGGCGCTGCCGACGTTCAGACGGCGAGACCGAGCCGGTGCCTCAGCCCGTCGGCTGACGCACCACCGGCTGCACGGCCGTCCAGGCTCTCCGGACGGCCGTGCAGCCCTATGCCTATGCCTATGCCTGTACCGGGCGCCGGTCGGCGCAGCCCCGCGGCTGGAAGAGGAACTGTGAGCACCACTCAGGACACCGGGCACGCCTATCACGCCGGGGATGTCGGGCCGACGGCGATCGGCGACTCGCTCGTGGACGCCAGCTCGCGCAGAGCCTCGGGCTCGAGACGATCGATCATCGGCGTCCTGTTCCTCGCTCTACAACGCCGGCCGCCTCGCCATCCACGGGCCAGGAGGCCGTCGCCCGGGGCAACGCCGACCTCGTCCGCCGGCTCGAGGCCGCGCTGCACCTGCCGTCCGAGTCGGCCCTGCAGGACGTCGTTCGCCGGCGTCCCGCAGCTGCTTCGAGCTGGCCAACCGCTACTACGTCGACCGTGCACTTCCCGGTGATGATCGCCTTCCTGCTCTGGGGATTCCTCGCCCGGCCGCGCGCGCAGTACGTCTGGGCCCGCAACCTTCTGGTCACCATCACCTTCCTCGGCCTCGTGATCCACAGCGTCTTCCCGCTGGCGCCGTCCACGCATGTTCCCGCAGTGGGGATTCGTCGACACGATGGCCATCTGGGGTCCGTCGGCGTACGACGGGGCGAGCGCCGCCGTGGCCAACCAGTACGCCGCCATGCCCAGCCTCCACATCGGTTGGGCGCTCCTGATCGCCTTCGTGCTGCTGCGCACCGGACCCCGTCCGCTGGCCGTCCTGGCCGTCCTGCACGCGCGGCGCCACGGTGTTCGTCGTCGTCGTCACCGCCAACCACTGGTGGCTCGACGGCATCGTCGCAGTCACCCTGCTGGCCGCGGCCACGCTGATGTTTCCCCGTCCCGGGGCGAGCTTCGGCTCCCGTCCCCCCAGATGGCCACACCGGCTGGCCTCCCACCGCAAGGAGCCCGCGACATGATGGCAGACACCCCCCCGCCCGCGGCGGGGCGACAGCACGGAAAACGGCAACCGTTCACGGTCACGACGTACGTCCACCACGCCACGGGGTCGGCCTGGCTGGACGTCGCCGGAGAGCTGTCCGCGCCGTCGAGTCCGAGAGCGCTGCTGCTGCAGCTGCGACGGGCCCACCGGCGACTTCCCCGGGGGATCGACGTGGTCGGCGTCGACCTGACGCAGCTCGACCAGATCTCCCTCGACCTCGCCGTGCTCCTGTGCCTCGAGAGCCGAATGCTTGGTGTCCGCGACATCAAGCTCGGCGTCGTGCTTCGCACCGAGGCCGAGATGGCGCAGAGCGCCGACCTGATGCTGGGAAGGCTACGGGTCTGGCGAGTGGGTGCGGACCAGCTGAGTGAGCTCTCGGAGGCTTCAGCCCACGCTCGCCTCGGGGAGCAGGGCTGGGAGCCTCTGGTGCGGCGGACCCTAGATTGACTCCATGTCGATTCCGAGCTGGGCCGGGCTTGCGGCGCTGGTGAGCTCCATCGTGGTGCTCGTGGGGCTCGCCCTTCGCGTGCTCGCGCTCGGGGTGATTCCCGGCAACCGACGTCCCACGTCGGGGATGGCGTGGCTTTTGCTCATCCTGATCTCGCCCATACCTGGGTTCCTGGTGTTCCTGTTCCTCGGTAGGACCAGGCTCGGTCGAGTCAGACACTCTCGCCAGCGCGAGGCGAACGAGGCAATCCAGAGCGGGACCTCCGAGATGGTGGACCCGCCACTGCAGGACGGTGACCCGGCCTACGTCCGATCCGTCGTAGCGTTGAACAGGCGTCTTGGTTCGCTTCCGGCTCAGGCAGGAAACCTCGTCGAGGTCCAACCGGACTACGCCGGCTCCATCGCGCAGATGGTGGCCGCCGTCAGCGATGCCGAGGAGTACGTCCACGTCGAGTTCTACATCGTGGCGTGGGACGAGCTGACCTCTCCGCTGCTCGACGCCATGACGGCCGCTGCGGCACGCGGGGTCGCCGTCCGACTGCTGTTCGACCACCTGGGTACGCGAGGGCTCCCCGGCTATCGGCACCTGCTCACGCGCCTGGACGGCACCGACATCGACTGGCGGGCCATGCTCCCGATCCAGCTCCTCCGCGGCCGGTTCCGGCGACCCGACCTGCGCAATCACCGCAAGTTGCTCGTCGTGGACGGCAAGGTCGGATTCACCGGCTCCCAGAACCTCACCGAGCCGGGATACAACAAGCCCGCCAACCACAGCGCGGGGCGCGAGTGGATCGAGCTCATGGTGAGACTGCGTGGGCCGATCGTGTCGGCCCTCGAGGTCGTCTTCGCCAGCGACTGGTACACCGAGACCGGCAAGGTGCTTCCGATCGTCGCGCGCGAGGCGGAGGACGAGCCTGCGACCGATGCGGCCCGCGGAGTCACCTGTCAGCTCGTGCCCAGCGGACCCGGCTACGTGTCGGAGAACAACCTCCGCCTCTTCACGACGCTGATCTACTCCGCGACACGACGCGTGTCTCTGACCAGCCCCTACTTCGTCCCGGACGAGTCGTTGCTCTATGCAGTGACGACGGCAGCCCAACGTGGAGTCGACGTGGAGCTGTTCGTCAGCGAACAGGCAGACCAGTTCATGGTCGGACACGCCCAGGCGTCCTACTACACAGCGCTCCTCGAGGCGGGCGTGCGCATCTACCTCTACCCGGCGCCGTACATCCTGCACTCCAAGCACTTCACCATCGACGACGATGTCGCGATGATCGGGTCGAGCAACATGGACATGCGTTCCTTCGCCCTCAACTACGAGATCTCCCTGATGATGCTCGGCCCCGAGGTGGTCCGACGCGTGCGGGACGTCGAGGACGTCTATCGACGTGTGTCACGTCAGCTGCTGCCGGATGAGTGGGCAACCAGGCCCGCGCGGCTGCGCTACGTGGACAACGTAATGCGACTCACGGCGGCCCTGCAGTAGAAGGTCGAGGTCTGATCTGACGCGCGGCCCTGTTGACGAAGGATCGCTCCTCATGCACCGCCGCTCATCGAACGAGAATGCAGCTCGGGCGAGCGTTGCGCCCGCGGTAGCCGACCTTGTTCTGTTGCGGCGGCACCTCCTCGACGCCGGACAACAGCCCCTGGTTGGTCAGACCCTCGCCTCCGTTCATATTTGCCGGTGTGACGCCCGACGCGGCTGTTTGGTTGCATTCAGGATGCACGCACGCTCGCCTGACTCTGCCGCGTTGAGCGCGTGCCGGTACGGGATCGGTGAGCGGGACGGCGAAGGCCCTCTCAGCGCCTGTAGGCGTCGCTGCGTCGGTCTATGTGCACGATCTCCACCGTGCGGGCGTCTTCAACGACGCCGTAGATCACCCGGTAGTCACCTCGACGAGCCGAGTGCAACCCGGCGAGCTCGCCGCGGAGGGGCTTGCCCACTCGCTGTGGATTGTCAGCGAGAGGCCCGAAGATGAACTCGACGCAGGCCGTGGCGATCTTCTCTGGCAATCGCTGTAGATCGCGTTCGGCTCGAGCCGTGACTCGGATCGAGTACCGCTCCTGCACTCAGGCGATCCCGTAGCGGGACTTGAGTGCGTCGTTGTCGGCGAAGCGGCCTGCGGCGGCGTCAGCGAGGCCCTCGTTGATGGCTTCAGCAGCGCCGGGCGTTCCGAGGATCTCCAAGGTCTCCTCGATGGCGGCGAGATCGTCGGCGGAGATGAGAACCGCAGCCGGGTGGCCGTGACGGGTGATGGTCACCCGCTGGTGGGTGCGTTCGACCTCTGAGACGTACTCAGAGAGCCGGTCTCGTGCGTCGCCAAGGGGAACAGCGGTCATGCCCATAGTGTAGCCAAAAGACCGGGCAAACCTCGACCTTGAGCCGCGGCAAACATGACACTCCCAGGTGGGCCGTTGCGAACACGGGCTGCTGCCCTTGCAGCCGAATGCCCGGAGCGCCTTGCTGATTGAGTCGGGCGCTGCCCGATGCTCGAGTCGACGCGTTCCGCGATGCGACCGGGCCCACTTTTGGAGGTGCGCCATGAGCGCCCAGCTTGTCGGGTACGCCCGATGCTCCACCGATCAACAAGACCTCACCGCCCAGCGCGATGGCCTGCTCGGCCTGGGCGTCGAGTCCGAGCGGATCTACGTAGATCACGGCCTGACCGGCACCAACCGGGAACGACCTGGGCTACGCGAGGCTCTCGCCGCCTGCCGGGCAGGGGACACCCTGGTAGTGACCAAGCTCGACCGTCTGGCCCGGTCCCTGCCCGATGCCCGGGCGATCGCGGACGAGCTAACCACGCGACAGATCAGCCTCTCGCTCGGCGGCTCGGTCTACGACCCCACCGACGCCGTCGGGCGGCTGTTGTTCAACGTTCTCGCCATGGTTGCTGAGTTCGAGTCCGACCTCATCAGGCTTCGCACAGTCGAAGGCATGAAGGTTGTCAAGGCCGAGGGCCGGCTGCGCGGCGAGCAGCCCAAGCTCAACGGGACGCAGGAAGCTCACCTGGTCTCGTTGGCGCATAGCGGCGAGTACAGCACGCTCGAGGTCGCCGAGCTCTTCGGTGTAGGACGCTCCACGGTCTACCGCGCCATCGAACGCCAACGTGTAGCCGCGAAGGCCAACCTCGCGGGGACGACGGGCCTGACGCGCTGATCTCGACGCTTGCGCCGGTCGTCCCGTATCCGACACCCGATCGGGACGCCGGCGCCCGACGCCGCCTGCGTCGCTGTCTGATACCGGTGGTGGTTCCTCATGCGGCACGCCCGACGGGAACCTGTGATGGTTGATGTCTCACCCTGGCCCGATGCCGGCGGCAGGGACAATGAGGAAGAGGAGTAGGAATCCGTCGGGGTGCCCTAGGCGTCGGGGCGGCGATGCCTCGCTGAAGAGGCTGCTCCTGGCCGAGACCTCCTGGTAGATGCCGATGAGGAGGGCGCGGCTGGCCGGGCGCGGCGCCCACCAGTGTGGACGAGAGCATGGCCGCTCGGACAGACCTGCTCGGTTCGATCCCTGCTCGCCGGCACCGTCCTACGATGAGCCGTGCCTCTCATCGAGCGAGACGCCCAGCTGACCGTCCTCGCCTCCTACCTCGACGACGCCGCCTCCGGCCACGGCCGCCTCGTGTGGGTCGGTGGAGAGGCAGGCATCGGCAAGTCGTCCCTCGTGAGCGCCTTCATCGAGAGGGTGCGCGGTCGTGCCCGCCTCGCGCTGGCCTACTGCGACGGCTACGCGACTCCCTCGCCGCTTGCGCCCCTGCGGGAGCTTCTTCCGGCGCTGCCGGCGAACGTCTGGCCCGCGGGAGCCTCGCGGGCGGAGGTCTTCGGGAACCTCATGGCGACGCTGCGGAACACCGACCACGAGCATCCGTACCTCATCGTCATCGAGGACGTCCACTGGGCCGACCAGGCGAGCCTTGACCTGCTGTTGCACTGCGCCCGGCGGGTGCACGCATGCCGAACGCTCGTGCTGGCGACCTACCGGTCCGAGGAGGTGGAGGTCAGCGAAGGACTGCAGCTGACCCTGGGGACCACCGCGTCGGCCGCGGGCACCCGCCGCCTCGACGTCCCCGCCCTCACCATGGCCGGCGTCTCGGAGCTGGTCGCGTCCTCGGGTAGGTCGACGAGCGGCGGAGTGGATCCCCGGGACCTGCACGACCTGACCCTCGGCAACGCCTTCTACGTGACGGAGGTGCTGGCCAGCGGCCTCGATGGCATCCCGAACCAGTGCCGTGACGCCGTCCTCGCGCGGGTCCAGACCTTGAGCCCCCGGTGCCAGACGGCGCTCGAGGTCGTGGCGTTGGCTGGCGCCCGCGCCGAGCTCGACCTGGTCGATTCGCTCCTCGACGGGGGTCTCGGCGACCTCGACGAGGCGCTCCGCCGAGGGCTGCTCAGCGAGGTGGACGGCGCGATCACCTTTCGGCACGAGATCGCCCGTCGCATCGTCGAAAGTGGGGTGCCGGCCGGACGACGCGTGTTCCAGCACCGACGAATCCATCGCGAGCTGTCGGCCAGAGGCGAGGATGCAGCGCGGCTCGCGCACCACGCCGCCCTTGGCAACCTGACCGCCGAGACGGTCGAGCACGCCCGGGAGGCGGGTCGGGAAGCAGCCGAGCTGGGCGCACACCGCGAGGCGGTACGCCAGTACGAGCAGGCCCTGCTGCACGCCGGGCGGTTGCGTAGCGACGCCGGCCTCGACGAGGAGGAGCTCGCCGATCTGTACTGGCGGCTGGGCTACGAGCAGTACGTCACCGGTCGAACCGGTGACGCCGTGAGGGCGGTCAAATCGGCCCGAGACCTGTGGGAGCGCCAAGGAGAGCGGACCAGGGTCGGCGATGCCTGGCGCTGCCTGTCCCGGCTCTTGTGGTTCGAGGGCCACGTGAGCGAGGCCGAGGCCGCGGCCGACCGTGCCCTGGAGGTGCTGGACATTCCGGCGTCGGCACCCACGCCGGAGCTGGCCTACGCATTGAGCAACATGGCCCAGCTGAGGATGCTCTCGAGCGATGGTCGCGGGACCCGGGAGTGGGGCGGGCGCACCCTGGAGGTGCTCGACCAGCTCCCCGAGAGCGACCTGCGCACCGAGCTGCGAGCCCACGCCATGAACAACCTCGGCACGATCGAGGTGGTGGAGGGAGATGCTGGATCGGGCATCGCGATGCTCACCGAGAGCCTCGGCCTGGCCCGCACTGCCCAGCTGCACGAGCACGCGGCCCGGGCGTACGTGAACCTCTCGTCGACAGCGGTCGCCCAGCGGCGCCACAGTGATGCCCGGCGCACCCTCGACGAAGGTCTCGAGTACTGCCAGGACCGTGACCTCGACTCCTGGACGACGTACCTGCTGGGGATCGACTCCGAGCTGCACCTCCAAGCCGGCCGACACGACGTCGCGGAGGCACGCGCGCAGGAGGTCCTGTCGCGCCCGAGCCTGCCCAGCTACGCCCGGCTCGGCCCGTGGACCATCGGGGCCCAGGTGCGAGGCCGTCGCGGCACGCCGGGGTGGCAGGAGCTGATGGATCGTGCGGTCACCCTGTCCGAGGAGATCGGCGAGGTCCAGGCCGTGGCGCCGGTGGTCGCTGCTCGGGCGGAAATGGCGTGGATCGAGGGGGACGACGCAGGAGCCGCCGAGCTGGCGAGCACCTGCACCGAGCTCGTCGAGACCTTCGACTGCCGATGGAACCGCGGCTCGGTGCTGCGGTGGCTGGGACCGGAGGCGCTGCCGGCCATGCACCGGGAAGTGGCCCCCCCGTTCGCGGCCGAGCTGCGTGAGGCGTGGCACGAGGCCGCCGGGTTGTGGAGAGACCTCGGTTGCCCCTTCGACGAGGCGTTGGTTCTCGCCCGCAGCGGAGCCCCCGACGAGCTGACCGCGGCCATCGGCGTCTTCGAGCGGATCGGGGCTCATGCCGCCGCCGCGCGCTGCCGCAGAGATCTCCGGTCGCTCGGACGGGCGGCGCCCACCGCACCCGGGGTGGCCAGGCGCCAGCATCCCTTCGGCCTGACCCGTCGCGAGGCCGAGGTGGCGGACTTGTTGACAGCAGGACTCTCCGACGCCGAGATCGCCGAGCGACTCGTCATCTCCAGGCGCACCGCCGAGCACCACGTGTCCGCGATCCTCACAAAGGTCGGGGTCGAGTCGCGGCGAGACCTGGCCGCCGCCTTCGCGGCGTCCCTGCCCACCTCTGGGTAGCGCGCGCCCGCGGCGAGAGATGGGTAGCGACCACCCATGTGCCCCGAACCCGCCGGTCCGACAGTGGAGCCTGCTGACACCCACTGACGAAAGGAACGGCACGATGCCACTGTTCATGGACGTCCACTCGCTGGGCGACGGAGTCACAATGGAGGACGTGGCCAAGGCCCACGCAGCGGACCTCGCGACGGAGGCGGCCCACGACGTCCACTACCTGCGCTACTGGGTCGACGAGCCGGGCGGCCACATCTTCTGCCTCGTCGAGGCGCCGGACGCCGAGGCGGCGAACACGGTCCACCGCGAGGCCCACGGCCTTGTGGCCGACCAGATCTATGCGGTCCAGGAGGGGAGCTGAGTTGCGCAGCCGCACCCTCTCCAGCTTCGTGGCGGCCCTCGCCCTCACGGCCCTCACCGGCCTGCCGGAGGTGGCGTTGGCCCACGACGGCGACACGGAGGCGCGCCCGGTCCTGCACGGGCACACGGCCAAGCTCGACGACCTACGGGCAGCGACCGCGGACATGCGTTCCGGCCCGGCCGACCCCTGGGGCGTCAGGGTCTCCGACCTCGCCGGCATCTCGTGCATCGTGGGCCCCAACAGCATGGGAGCCATGGGCATCCACTACCTCGACCCCGACAACTTCGTGGACGGCAGCATCGACCGGCTGGCACCCGAGGCGCTGATCTACGAGCCGGGTGGGGGCGGCTCGCTGACCCTGGTTGCGGCCGAGTACCTGGTCCTCGCCGCGGACTGGGACGCGACTCACGCAGCGCCGCCGATCCTCTACGGCCAGCGGTTCAGCCGCGTGGCCGCGGGCAACCGCTACGGGCTGCCCGACTTCTACGAGCTGCACGTCTGGCACGAGAAGGCGAACCCGAGCGGCATCTTCAACGACTGGAACCCCACGGTCTCCTGCAGCTGAGCACCTTCCAGCAAGGGTCACCCGCCTGGGAACCTCGGTGTTGAAGCACAGCCAAGGGGGCCCTGCGCGCGCTGCGGTCAACCCCGGGCGGGGCCCTCTTGTCAGTGCCCGCAGGCGGATCCCCTTCCGGGGCATCGCCCACAGCGTCCGTTGGTGCCCCGGCCGGGGCCCGACGATTACCCGGAAGGAGATCGTCCGAAAAGGGCTCTATATTCGCAGCATGAGCGAGCCGGGATGGCGTGAGTTCGTCGCCGCCGATGACATCGACGACTGGGTGGTCCTTCACGGAGGGCCGACGGCGGTGTTTCGAGTCGCATCTCTGGTGGAGGCGGCGCGGCTGGCGGCCGCGGTGGCGGAGGTGCCGGGCCTCGAGCCTCGCACGATGCTCACCGTCTCAGCTGGCTCTTCTCGACCGTGAAGCTGACCCGCGAGATGTGGGGCACGGAGGCCCGGCACATCGATGTGGCGCGGGCCATCTCCGCCCTTGCCCGCGCGCGCGGCGCGAAGGCGGACCGTTCTGCCGTACAGGAGTTCCAGCTAGCGGTGGCCGCGCTGCCCGACGCGATCGACCTGGGCTTCTGGCGTGCCGTGCTCGGTACGCGCCACTGCACGAGGACAACTGCATTGATCCGCTCGGTCAGGGCTCGACGGTCTGCGATGCAGGATCTCGACCCGAACAGTCCCTGCGCCATGCGATGCACGTCGACGTGTCGGTGGCGCAGGACCATGCCGAGGCACGGGTCCGGGCGGCGTTCTCCGCGGGCGGGCGTATCGTGGACGACTCGGAGGCGCCGGGCGCGTCGATCCTCGCGGATCGCTCGGGCAACAAGGTGTGCATCGCCGCCGCCCAGACGGCGCGCCGACGTCCGAGTCGGATGGTGCACGAGAGGCCTGATCCTGGCCTCCGAGGCCTCGAGAGGCATGATCCAACAGGCCCCGTCGGCCCCCTGGCCTCCGACTGGCACGAGGCGACCCCACCCGTCCGAAGCGCTGCGCTCAGGCAAGCGCTATCGGAGTCGTGGCGATCTGCGGCAACCGCGCGCCAAGCTCTCCGCGGGCAGGACACGCTCCACACCATGCGCGTGCCCATCCGCACGCAAAGCGTGATCGGTGCGGGATCCCCTTGCGGTGGCCGATTTGCCCTCGTCGCCGTGGGTCGCGCGGCCCTGACCCGGGATTGCTACCCGGCGATGCGCCCATTCCGCCCAGAACGCTCCGATGTGAGGACCTTCGGGCCGCCGCGGATGAACTTCTCTTGCTGTATCCGGTCGCGGTTGTCACGGGAGCGTAGGTCGTAGCAGTCGAAGTAGACCTTGGCGACGAGTTCGCCGCGGCTGTTCGCATCGGTCTTCTCGAAGATGCTCTTGAGGTGCTGCTGCACGGTAGTTGGCGAAACGCCGAGTGCTTTGGCGAGCTCGGTCGTGGAGTTGCCCCGCATGACCCGCTGGGTCACCTCCTGCTCCCTCACTGTCAGCCCGTAGATCGACATCAGCAACGGCGCGATCCGGTCGGGATGCGCCGGCTGGATGATCACCGTCACTCTCGAGTCGCTGCTCGTGCCAGTGACCGCGCCCTGGACGACGGCCCAGCGTCCGTTCGTCATCGGCACCCGCGCCGTTGAGACGCCGCCGGCCTGGCCGTGCTGGGCGTCGCGCAGCGCTGCAGTCGGCGGCTGCGAGGACACTGGTCGGCACCCCGTCCTGGCGTCCGTCGTCGTCGGGAAGGCGTGAGAACCACTCTTCCGCGGCGGGGCTCAGCGACTCCACGTCTCCGTCGAGCGTCAGTACGACCAGGCCCGGGGCGTCCGGTTGCTCTGGCTCGGTGGCCTCGCCAACCAGCAGTCCCCGACGGACTCCCTCGGCGATCAGTGGCGCGGCAGCCGACATGAGGTCGATCTCGTGCTCCGAGAACATCGGGTCGCCCGGTGCACGGTTCAAGCGCGTGGTGCCCCAGGTCTCGCCAGTGGGGGATCGCAGCGCGACCAGGAGTTCTTGCGCCATGCCGTTGGGGGCCATGACCTCGACGTAGATCGGGCTCCGTTCGGGTTGGCCATCGGTGGCTTCATGCAAGGTCAGGACGCCGCGTGGGTTGCGTACGACGTCGGCGGTCTTGATGAAGTCGTCCGCCAGGAGCTCCCACCGCATGTAGTCGCCCGGGTCGACGTCGCACCCTTCACCGTAGATGCTCGTGACGAGCTGCGACGCGGGGTCGAGCGTGAACCAGAAGGGACTGTGGATGGTCTCCGTTCCGTTGCTGACCAGCTTGTTCACGATCGGGTTCACCTCGTTGAGGTAGCCGGCGACGTCAAGGCCGGCGCATGACAACCGACGGATGAGCTCCAACGCTGTCTGCTCGCCGTGGCGTCCGGCAGCTGTGACCCTGAGCTGTGGCACGCGCGTCTCCTCGTCCGATACCAGAATTATGGCATTGAGGAACGTTCGCCGTGCGCGTTGGCTGAACACCACGAACCCACCACGAACCGAACGGAACCCATCATGACGCGAGATGAACTGGCAGCGACCGGCGAGGAACTGGCACACCGCTACGTTGAGACCTTCAACGACCGCGACGTGGATGGCTGGGTTGCCCTCTTCGCCGAAGACGCCCTGATCTACGACCCGTTCTTCCCCGAACCCACCAAGGGGCGGGAGGCCATTGGCAACCTGGAGCGGAGCGTCCTGCGCGCCTTCTCCGACATGCAGTGGCAGCAGCTTCGCCCCGCAATCGACGTCGGCGACCGAGTTGGCGTCGAACTGGCAGTGAACGCGGTCCATGACGGGCCCCTGGAGATGCCCGGCGGCGAACTCCCCGCAACGGGACGCACAATTTCCTACGAGGTGGGCGTCTTCTGGCTGATCGGGCCTGACGGGGTGATCACGGAGGAACGGTCGTACTTCGACGCGACCGGGGTCGCCGTCCAGCTCGGGATGATGCCCTGACGACGCTCTGACTGACGAGGAAGTCGCTCATCCGCTTAGTTCAGTGCGCCCGATCATGGCCGCGATCCGCGCGGTCGCTGTGCCGCCAGAGGATCCCTGTGTGGCTACTCTGGGGCACGTCTCACTTTCGTTATACGATAAACATGTGGTGACTGAGGAGCAGATCCAACACTGGGCAGACGAGGCGCGAAGTCGGCTACGACGTCGACAAGTTGAAGCGCCGCGGACGCGGTCGACCTGGCCGCGGGGCCGAGCCGATGCAGGTCGTTGCGGTCCGGCTGACCGCTGAGGAGCTGGACTCCCTTGATGCGGCCGCCGCCAAAGAGGAGATGAGCAGGTCCGAAGCCATCCGCGCGGCATTGGCCCATCTCGGGGCGTGAAGGTCCACCCGAGCGCGCTCAAGCACGGCGTGTCGGCCGAGGACGCCACGCAGGCGGCCGAGTGGTCGCTGTCGATCGAGCCGCTCGACGACGGGCCGCCTGAGCGGGAACTGCGGGCCGCGAGTCGGAGTCTTTGCAGGTCAGCAACGCGGCGCCTCCGGCGCACCATGGTGCGCGAAGATGTGGGGGCGTCGCTGTTTGCTGTAGTCACCGTGGCGGCGGTCGGCCAGACTGGGATGCGTTCGTCGCGGTCGACCCCGACATCCTCTGTAGTGCCGTTGAGCCTGTAGGTCAGCATGGTGGTGGAGGGCTTCCACGGGAACCGTGGATTGTTGCCTTTGAGCACGAGCGTCAGACTCCTGTATCTCCCTGCCCTCCCCGCGGCGGACACCGACTGGTCCGTCGATGGGAAGCAGGTGAGCAGCGATGGAAGTCGTGCATCCGCGGTGCGCCGGGCTGGACGTGTCCAAGAAGGACGCGAAGGTCTGCGTCCGGGTCGCCGGCGCGGGTCGCCGCAAGACGACCGAGACGGTGACCACCTGGGGGTCGATCACGAACCAGGTCCTGGCGCTGCGTGATCACCTGATCGCCGAGCAGGTGACCTGTGTGGTGATGGAGGCGACCGGCGACTACTGGAAGCCGTTCTACTACCTGCTCGAGGACGCCGGGTTCGAGGTGATGCTGGTCAACGCCCGGCACGTCAAGAACCTGCCCGGCCGCAAGACCGACGTCTCCGACGCGGCGTGGCTGGCCCAGCTCGGCGCGCACGGCCTGGTCCGTGGCTCGTTCGTGCCACCCGAGCCGATCCGGCAGCTGCGGGACCTGACCCGGACCCGGACCACGATCACCCGCGAACGCGCCCGGGAGATCCAGCGGCTGGAGAAGCTGCTGGAGGACGCCGGGATCAAGCTGTCGTCGGTCGCCACCGACATCACTCGGCGTCTCCGGCCGGGCGATGCTCGAGGCGCTGATCGCCGGCGAACGTGACCCAGCGGTGCTGGCCGACCTGGCCAAACGTCGGCTGCGATCGAAGATCCCCGCACTCACCGAGGCGCTGACCGGCCGGTTCAGCGAGCACCACGCGTTCCTGGCCCGGCTGCACCTGGACCTGATCGACCAGCACACCGCCGCGATCGAGGAGCTCACCGCCCGGATCGAGGTGGTGATCGAACCCTTTCGGGGCGTCCGGGACCTGATCTGCACCATCCCCGGGATCGGTCCGCTGACCGCTGACGTGATCATCGCCGAGACCGGCGCGGACATGACCCGGTTCCCGACCGCCGGGCACCTCGCGTCCTGGGCCGGCACCTGCCCGGGCAGCAACGAGTCCGCCGGTCGGGTCAAGTCCACCAAGACCCGGCCCGGCAACCCCTACCTGAAAGGCGCCCTCGGCATCGCCGCGATGGCCTGCGCCCAGAACACGGACACCTACCTCGGCGCCCGATACCGACGCATCGCCTCCCGCCGCGGACCGCTGAAAGCCATCGTCGCCATCGAGCACTCCATGCTCATCGCGATCTGGCACATGGGCCACACCGGCACGCTCTACAACGACCCCGGCGGCGACTTCTACACCCGGCTCAACCCCGACGAGCCAAGAACCGCGCCCTCCACCAACTCGAGGCCATGGGCTACCACGTCACCCTGGACCGCGTGGGCTGAGAGCCGACGCCTCTGACGCGAAGGGAATCTTCGCGTCAGAGGTGGTTTTCGTCAGCAGCGCGACGCATTCGACGTGGTGGGTCATCGGGAAGAGGTCAATGGGCTTGAGCGTGAGTGCGATGCTATGCGGTCTTCTGCAGCCAGGAGGTCAAACCGTCCCCTGACCTGCGCCGATGCCGATGCAACTGCCTGAGGACGTGCGTACGCCATTGCGGGCGGTTGCGAATCAAACCGAGCCCTTTCCGAGCCCTCGTGCTCGTGCTTGCCGGCGGTTACCGACGATCGCAAGCGCGGGGGCCAAACTGACCCGCAACGGCGACGGACGACGAAACGCTCTAGAGGTCGGCGAGCAGCACGTTCAGGAGTGCCTCCTCATGGACCGCAACTCCGATGCGCGACATGTTTGCCGCGAGTTGCGGGTCCCACGGTGTCGGACCTGGGGTCCCTGCGAGCGGCAGTTTGTCAGCCGAGCTAGCCGCCGCGACAGCGTCCTCGTAGTCGCCGGCGCTCATGCGCCACGGCTGCGCCCCCGCAGCCAGGATGCGTCCGGCGATCGCGACCCCGGGCCAGTCGAAGTCGCCGTGGTAACGAACCAGTGCGCCTTGCTTGACTAGGCCGCGGAGTAGAACCCAGGCGGCGCTCGCGGGGTTGCCGGAGGTGCACACCAGGGCGCCGGTCGTTCCTGCTCGTGCAGCCGCTTGGAGGACCTGCGGGTTCTCGCAGACCGACACGGTCGTCCCTGCGACCGCCCAGGCCAGCGTGGCGGCGGCGCCGTTCAGTTCGTGCAACGTCAGGTGGGTGACCAGGCCGAGATCGGCTCGGGCCCGCATCATGACCGACCAGGGGTCGTCGCCCGGTGGCCGTAGCGACCAGACCAGCACCGTTCCGGAAAGCTCATCCGGCACCACCCCGAGGAGGGTCCACATGTTCCGTACCTCGGCCGCCGACTCCGGCGGATGGAGACCGTGAGCAGCGGCCGCAGCACGCAGCACGAGGGCGGCGGCGACGCGTCCCGAGTCGAGGCCGTGCGCGTCGCCGGTGCACTTGGTCGCCAGTTCAGCCAAGCCCCACTCGGTTGTCCGCTCGGACGCTGACCTTGCTGGGTCAAGGGCACCGGATGCGGCGAGCTCGGCCAGGACGGCACCCGCGTGCACCACAGCGACACCGGCGCCATCTCCGGCCTTGGTGAGGATTCCGGCGAGACGGGTTCCCTCAACGAACCCGGGGACCCACTCCTGGTCACCGACCCCTGCGCCGGCGAGCGCAGCGTCAAGCAGGGCGGCTGTGCTGGCCCGCGCCTCAGTCCGAGCCACACGGGCGGCCTTGCGGTCCAGGAGCGGCCCATTGAGCGCCTCGATGACCGTCACCAGCCCAGCTGCTGCGGCGGACCGCCGCAGCGCCGCGTCCACGTCTGCGAGACGCACGCGGGCGGGGCTTGTCACGCGCCGGCCGAGGAGGCCGCTGAGATGGTCGACGCCCTGTTCGTCCAGGGTGACAGTCACAGTGCCGGTGACCTGGATGCCGTTTCGTTCGAGCCTGCCGCGAACGGCATCCCACAGGGGCGCCAGGTCGGGGTGGAGCAGGTAGTCGCGTGTCGCCGGCGGGAGGGCAGGGCCGGTCATCGCGGCGCTGCCCGGAGGTGTCGGGTGTGTCCGTCCCAACGGACGTGGGTCGTCACAGCGGCCGAGCCTTCGACTCGGCGGACTTCGTAACAGTCCAGCGCCGGCACCTGCGGGTAGTCGCCCCACAAGGCGTGCCCGGTCATCGCGAAGTCGACGTCGAGCCGTACCAGCAGCCCCATGAGCTCACCGATCGTGCGGTTGTCGACCTTGGCGAACGCGTCGTCCAGTAGCAGCAGCCGCAGCGCGCGCCCGGTGTCGGGCAGACCGGACAGGTAGGCGTCGATGGCAGCGAACAGGGCCACGTAGGACACGAACCGGGTCTCGCCCTGCGAGAGTCGCGCCTTGCGGCTAATGCGTCGCTCCTGGCCCGGCTTCGGACCGAGAATGATGACCTCGACTGTGTGCCAGGACCGGTAGTCCAGTGCGTCGCGCAGGTGGGTGGCGTAGCCCGCGGACTCGTCGAGCTCGAACGCCTCGTTGACGCGGTCCTTGAGGAGCTCGGTCAGTTCGGCGGTCTGGTCGGCGGACCTCACCGCACCGGCGGTGGACACGAGCTCCTTGATGCGCACGACGGCCGGGTCGGAGCTCTCCGATACCTTCCACCGCAGCTTGACCCCGATGCCGTGCGAGGTGCGGATGGTGGCCAGCGACGCGTTCATCGCGGCGATGAGCTCGTCGGCCTGGTCCAGTCGGCGGCGAAGCTCTTCGGCGACTCCGCCGAGGACGAACTCGGTGAAGACGCTCCGTTCACGCTCACTGAGCGCGTTTCGGCCCTCTTCGACGGTCCGGGCGAGCTCGGCGGCGGCGTCGGCGATGCTGCGTCGTCCGGTCGCGTCGGACAGTTCGACGAGGCGGACACCGTCGCGGACCTCGGTGATGACGTCGTAGGAGCCTGACAGGTCTCGCTCCAGGGTGCGCTGCGGACCGAACAGCGTGTTCTCATCGGCGCCCTGGCTGTGTCGGCGCAGGCCGGCGGCTACGCGGGTCACTGCCTTGCGTACAGCGGCCGGGGTGACCTCGGACAGCTCGATGGTCTCCGGCGACTCGGCGAATGCTGCTGCTGCGATGCCCGGCAGCGCCAGCCGTCGACGGAACTGGTCGAACGCGGCGACAAGGTCCGCTTGGGTTGTTGTGACTCGTTCGGCTGCAGCGCGAGCCTCAGCTTCGGCGGTACCGACCTCGACACCCAAACGGGAGTCGAGGTTCCGTGCGGACTCCAGCTCACCTTCCAGGGTCTTGCGGGTGGTCTCGCATTCGCGCAGCTCGGCCTTCGCTGCGGCCGCCTCCTGCCCGATGCTGGAACGGACCGACTCGAGCTCGGACGCCTCTCGATGCCAGATGGTCCACTCCGTCGCGGCGCGCGACTCGTCCTCGACCCGTTCGCCGGTGCGGTCGCTGGCCTTTCCGACGGCCTCCGCGTGGTCGGCGACCGCGCTGATGAGCTGGCCGAGCAGGTTGCTCAGGTCACGGCATGCCGTCTCCGCTTCGCCGGTGGCCTGCCGGACGACCTGTAGGTCGTCGGCGGTGTGCGGAAGGCTGAACTCGGAGCAGATCGCGCGGTGTTCGCTGACCTCACGGGACCAGGCCGTGCGCATCTCGGCTGCGTGCATTGCGGCGTCGTGGGCTCGCGACCGTTCCTTCGCGGCTCGGTTGGTTGCGTCGGTCGCGCGGACCCTGGCGGAGGAGACAGCCTGCGTCCGTGGAGCGTTGCGCGTCGCGGCGCTGAGCCGGTCCCGGGCAGCGCGAGCCTCGGCCCGGGCAGTGGCCCGAACCTCGGCGGCGTCCGTGAGCTGGGCGAGCTCGACCTCGATGGCTGCCAGGCGCACCCGTCGCGCCTCTGCGCGGGCGGTAGCGCCGATGTGGCGGGCCACGGCGGGCAGGTGTCGGCCGGTCAGCGGACCTGAGCCCCACGACCCGTCTGGAGCCACCCACACCCCGCCGGGCGACGTGGCCCCGCCTCCGCGGCGGTCACCGAACCCGATGCGCGCAAGGACCGCTTCGACGACGTCGACTGGGATCGGGCTCGCCGGGTCGGCGACCAGCTTGCCTGTCACTGGGGTTTCGTCAACCGGACCGGTCGGGGTGAGGAGCAGCTGTCCGTCTTCGGCGTGCAGGGTCCCGTCTGGGTGCAGGTCGGCGAGAAGGAGTCCGGAGGCTAGGAGTGCTCCTTCGAGGCCGGCGCGGTCAGTCGCATCGAGGTCGTCGCCGAAGTCGATGGCTCGCCACAGCGGGACGGAGTCGTCGCGACGTGGCCGGACCCAGGTCGGCGTGGTCGGGCTCGGGTCGACCGCGGACTCCAGCTGGGCGCGTTCTGCCTTCAGGTTGTCGCGGACCGCGTTGTCGACCTGGTCGGCGGCGTCGAGCTCGGCGAGGGTGTGCGTGTGTCGTTCGCGCACGGGGTCGGCAAGCGACCCTGCGACGTGGTCCAGCTCGGTCAGGTCGTCTTCGCTGAGGTCGCCGATGAGGACAGATGCGTCGGCGAGAACGTCGTCGATGCCTGTGCCGGTCAGGTCGGGCTCTGCGCCGAACGCAGCGACCGTCGCTTCGGAAGAGACCCAGTCGCGCCACCGGTCCGCGTACGACTCGGCGGACGTCATGAGCTCGGACTGACGCTCAAGCTCGACCTCCTCGGCTTCGCCAGCCCGCTGGTCGGCTTCCTCGGCGCGCCGCTCGGCCGCCTCGACCTTCCCGCGCTGCACGTCGAGCGCCTTCGCCTTACCCAGACGCCCCGCAGCCTGGCGACCACGTTCGGTTGCGCTGACCTGCACCAGCCGCACCTGCTCGACCGCACTGCCGAGGTCGTCTGGGGTGACGGAGAGCTGGACCGGGACCGGACGGTCCAGCGGGGTCGGGTCGCCGTCCCGAGTGAGGCGCACCGGCTCGGTGAGGACGCTGGCCGGAGCGGTCGTAGCGGCGATGCTCGCCGGGAGCCCACCAGAGACGCCAGCGGCGTCAACCTTCGCGCGGGCCTTCTCGACGGCTGCTGCGGCCCGCGCACTCGTGCTGACCGCCTTCGCGGCTGCCTCGTCAGTGGTGCGGACCTCACGAACCTCCGCGGCGCGTGCGCGCTCTGCGGTGACAAGCGCGGCGTCGGCAGCCGAGCCGAGGGCCTGGACCTTCTTCTCGCGCTCATCGAGGTCGCGGGCGTCGGCGTACGCGGAGGACTGCTTGATGCCGGCGATGGTTCCGGTCAGGTCGGCGATCGTCTCGTCGAGTTCGCCCATGCGGGCCTTGTTCTCGGCACGTGCCTTGTCGAGCTCGGCGTGAACGGTGGCGCGGTCCTTGGCGTCCTTGACCGCTGCGTCAGCGGCCGACGCAGCCTTCGTGGTGTTCTCGGCGCTGTCTGAGACCGCGGTCGCTGCGTAGCGACGGTAGGTGCCGAAGAACGTGTTCACGTGACCCAGGGCAGCTTCGAGCCGGCCTTGTGCGAGGCGGGTCTCGGACAGCCCGTCGAGCTGCTCGCCGGCCGCGTTGAGCGCACGTTCGTCCAACGGCGGGAGCGCGTCGGACAGGATTTGGGGAAGGCGACCTTCCTCGATGCGGTTGCCGACGTCGGGTGAACGCAGCGTGTGAAGCAGCTGGAGCAGTCCGGCGTACCGTTCAGCACCCGAGTCGCCGGTCAGGGTGAAGACGGTCGCGCGGACGCGGTCGCGGTGGGTGCCCGGTGACGTCGTGATGCGGTCGGCACCGATGAGGTCGGCGAGCTTGTCCCGCGGAAGCGTCTCTCGTGTCGGCGACAGGAGCTCGAGGTCGTACCCGACACGCAGGTCGGTGGTGAAGTAGTGGACCTTGGCTTCTCCGGTCGAACGGGAGAACCGGATGTGCGCGCCGACGGTCGTGTACTGCTCGGTCGTCCCGGACTCGTGGAGCTCGACATCTGCCGGGTCGGTGGGGTCCACTGTGCGGGCCAGCTCGAGCCACACGTAACCGGCCCGCGTGGTGCGGTCCTCTGCCCCTGCCTTCATCAGCTCGACGAGGCTGACCTTGCCGGACCCGGTTGCGTCCATCTTGCGGCGGTCGGCGTCGAGGACGAACGGCAGGAGTAGTTCGAGGGCCCGGCTCTTGCCAGATCCGTTCGTTCCGCGCAGGACGAGCCGGCCGCCGGAGAGGTCGAACTCGGTGTCGTAGTAGTACCAGACGTCGACCAGCCCGGCGCGGTTCATGCGCCACCGGTACGGGTGGTGCTTCGGCGGGGTCTGGTCCGCGGTCTCGAGCCCCTCGCTGGGGGTCTGCGTGAGGGTCACGACTGCTCCTGGTTGTGCGGTTCTACGACGGTGTCTGCGCCGGGGCCGGGGTCGGCGAAAAGGGGTTCGTCTGCGGGGTCGATTGGCCCGCCGTCGTCGGCGAGGCGGCGTTGGGCTCGCGTGCGGGTCGCCGTGCGGACAGGTTCGGGCCGGTATCGGCTGCAGGCTGGATGGAGGACGAGCCCGTCGTCGGTGGGCGTCGCGAGCGACACCGCCGACAGGACCTCAACCACTTCGTCGGTCAGCCTGCCCAGGTCGCCTGCAACTTCAGCACGCCAGGCCTTCGCGTTCTGGTCGGAGAGGAGCTCGATGTTCTCGGCGACCACCTCCCACGACGCGAGGACACCGGGAACCGGGACGCCGTTGACCAGTGCAGTCGTGCCGGCCGCGGGGTTCAACGTGTCCACCAGCGCGTCCAGAAGGAGGAGGGCGGCCTGGCGGACCGTGCCCTGGCCAGGGAACTCGACGTCGGTCAGCTCATCGTCCGGGTCGTAGGCCAACGCGCCCTCGAGCCGAACCTCGAGCGTCAGGCCGAACGCGTCGTCGAGGGCCCTGGCAACGTCGCGCCGTTCACGCGACAGGGCGTCGGCCTCGGCCTCGGTGAGCGCCTCGCGTCGGGTGAGTGGATGCTCGGTCAGCCGGCGACGCAACGCGGGTCGAGGCTGCTCACGCTCGGCCGGGTCGACTGCCCACATGTCCTGCGGGCCGTCCATCCCAGCGAGCGGACGAGCGACAACGTGCGGCAGGAGGGACTGGTTGACGGTCAGGAGCGCCTCTTCGCGGCGCTCACCCCACCCTGCGACGCTGCCGTCGGTCTCGACCAGGACACCCCATTCGATGAGCTGGTCGATGGCGACGACCAGGGCTCGTCGTTCCCCGAGGGTCTCGTCCATCGTGATGCCGGCGGTCGCCGCGTCGGCCCGAAGCTGCTCGACGAGGGCCGAGAGGAGAACCTGCTCACCCGCACCGGGAGCCATCAGGCCGGCGCACACGAGCGCGAGGTACGTGTAGGCGCGGGGGGTGAACTCGCCGCCGTTCGCGCGCCGCGCACCGCGGGCGGGCACGTCGACGGGCGGGACCGCCTTCACCAGTCGAGCGAACGTCGGTTCGACGACGAGCGGGTACCCGAGGAGCGTCTGGAACGTCTGCCGGAGCGCGACCTTGTGCCGACGGACCAAGGTGAGGTCCTCAGCGTGCTGCGCTGCAGCGAGGATGGGTGTGGACAGCAGTGCTCGTGCGGCGGCCCGACGTTCTGCGGCGGCGTGCTCGCTGGTGGTCGACGTCAGAGTCGAGCGGCCTTCGGACGTGCTCATGCTGTGGTCTCCGTCCACACGTGGTTGCCGACCCCGTCGGGTCCGTCGGTGACGGTGTTCGCGCCGGTGTCGGCCGGGTCGGCACGCAGCTCGAGGTCGTGCACGGTCAGGTCGCCGTCCGAGCAGTGGACGACGGTGTTCGTGCCGGCGACCGGGGTGGCGGTGATGATGAGGTTCACGTCGGTGTCCGTCGAAGTTGCCGGTCCGTCCAGGACCTGGTCGATCGCGATGAGGTCGGCCAGCCGGTCGAGGAGCAGCTCGCGAGCTGCCGGCGACAGGTGTGCGCCGTTCAGGTTGCCTGCGGCAGCGAGCTCCGCTGCTGCTGCGCGCTTACGGTCAGCTTCGGCCTGCGCCTCGGCGAGGAGCCGCTCGCGGTCCAACCCTGGGTCGGGAACTCGGGACGCTCGGCCTCGGGCGGTGCGGTCGCCGCGCTCTCGTAGCGACAGCGGCACGTCGACAGGGTCGCTGTCCCACCACGACGTTGTGGCGCCGGCTCGCCCGGAGTCCTCGTCGGGGCCGCCGAGAAGGTGGCGTGCCGGGTACGCCCCGAACGCCGCGTCGAAGATGCGGTGCGCGGTCGCCGTGTCAGCTTCGTCGAACCAGACGGCGAGCCGCAGCAAGTCCGCGCGGCGCGAGACACCGGTGCCGGCGGCGGCGAGCATCCGCTTCGCGTTCGCGATGAGCTGGCCCAGGGCCTGGTCGGCGGCTGCACGCAGCTGCGTCGGCCCGGACCGGCCCCGCCGCCCGGTGTACCAGGCGGTCAGCTCCTCCCAGTCTGCGCGGGTGCGGCCCGGTGACCGTTCGGTCTGCTCGTCGGTGCCGGTGAGACCTGGGAGAGAGTCGAGCGTGGCGAGCACCAGGTCGAGCCGGTCCTCGATCTGCTCAAGGAGCGCCGCGACCGCGGGCGCGTGGCGGGCCACGTCGGCGGAGATGAGGTCGACGTAGGTCAGCAGCATCGTCTTGAACGCGGCGTACTCGGGTCCGCCGAGGTCGTAGCGCGAGATGCGGCCCTGGACGAACGCGTAGAAGTCTGTTGCGGACTCGGCGAAGAGTCGCTGGTTGTTGAACACGGTCGTCACGTCGCCGGCGAGGGCGTCACCGTCGACTGGCGTGGCGTCGAGGTGGGCAAGGATGCGTTCGAGGGTCTGGACGGTGCCGCCGAGGAGTTCGCGCGCAATCTCGCGGGCACCGTCGGAGGCACGAAGGACATCGTCGACCTGGCGGTGTACTCGACCGCCGAGCTTTGACGCCTGGTATCGGGACCGGGAACGAAGCCACTCGCTGACCGTGGCGACGCGGGCGTCACGGACGGACGGGACGAGGTTGCCCCACGTCACCAGCTGTCGGCAGCGGTGCTCGATGTCGTCGACGGACAGCGCCGTACCGGGCACCGTGCGAAGCAGAGCCTCGTGCGCTTCAGCCGCGGACAGGTCGTTGAGGAGAGTCTCGGTGAACAGCCGCATCAGCTGCAGGTACTCGGCAGCGTTCTCGGCCGTGACGTACCGGTAGAGCGTCAGCCTCTCAGCAGTGTCAGCCGTGTCGGGAGGGCTGGTTTCAGTCGGAGGCTCGCCCGCTTCGACGACACGATCCTGCGTGTCGTCAGCGTCGCTGTTCTGTGCCACAGGCACACCCTCCGTCCATGGTTGACGAGGGGCACCGTGCTGCCGACAACTGCGACGACAATGGCTGAACGACGCTCGCGCAGTCGTTCAGCCGCTTGCTTACCCCCGACGCCACGCACGCTACGTGACGCCACCGACACTCGGGGTGAGGAGCCGTACATCCTCAACCACGAGACCCTAGAGAGGGCACCGGATTTGAACCCGAATCCGCTGGATGCCATCAGGTGCATCGCGACGCTACGGTCTCAGGCCGGAAGCTCCGATTCGCCCGGTGTAGTAGCCCATTCCAACACTCGCTCGACCAGGTCTAACAGGTGGGCTACCTCACTTGGGACCGCATCTAGTTGGAAGGCGTGCTGGTGGCTCGCCTGCGAGAGGCCCGCCCACGCGAACTCGGCCGCCTCCACGAGCTCCGGGCGGTCCTCGTACAGGGACTGCACGCAGCTGAGCCGGCTACGCATGCTGCTCCGGTCGCCTGGGTCTAAGTCCTTGGCCCGGATCAGGTCGGCCACTGCCGTCTCCAGGGCTGCGCGGGCTATCCAAGAAGCGATTCGTGCAGACGATGTGCCGGCGCCGGCGTGAACTTCGCGGGCGCGGACCAGCAGTGCGGCGGCGCTCACTTGACCCCGGCCCGGATGTCTTCGACCATCCTCTCCACCGATCGGGACACGCCCTTGAGGTCCGACCGTTCGTGCACGCCGTCGTGGAAGCCTGATGTGACCACGCCGAGCCCCTCTTTGCGGTGTGGCATGCTCAGCCAGGTGTCGAGCACCTTGGGCTCGCCGTAAAGGGCGAGGCTGACCCTGGGGCCGGTCTTCTTGGCGCCGGCCCAGGTCTTCTCCACGTCCGCGAGCGTGGCGCCGCCCTTCAACGCCCTGCTGAAGAACCTGTCACGGGCAGCGGACTCCACCGCCATGCGGAGCAGGCCAGGCAGCGCGCGGCGCACTGTTTCCGCAGGTAGGTCCGTATCACCGACCATCGCGGAGGCATCCGCGAGGTAACGGGTCGCCGGGTCCTCGGACTTCACGATCTGGACGGCGGACGCTGTGCCGCGACGCACCTCGTGCAGGTGAGCACCGACTCGAGACCGCCGGATCGCCGCCGGCAGCCGGTCGTCGTGCGAGAGCACAATCACCTGGCGGGTCTCGGCCAGCTTCGACAGCAGGTCAACCAGTCCATCGACCTTGGCCGGGTCCATCGCCTGTACGGGGTCGTCGATGACCAGGAAGCGGAAGGGTGACTCAGCCATGCTGGCCCGTGGCAGGAACAGCGCCAGCGCCAGCGCATGAAGCTCGCCCTGGCTCATCACAGGCAGTGCGCTGGCCTCCTTGCCGTCCACGGTGGCGCTGATGGCCACCCGGCGCGATGTCTTCGACCCGGTGAGCTCGAGCCCGACCAGCTCGACATTGCTCTCTTGGCGCAGCTTGGACCACGCCTCACGTGCGTCGTCGACGATAGGCGCCAGCCGCTCGTTCTTCGCTCGCCCATCGATGACCTTCAGCCACGTCTCGGACTTAGCCAAGAGGTCCAACTGCGGCTTTCTCGCAAGCACCCCGCTGAAGTCGTTGCACCAACTTGCGATCCGAGCGGCAAGCGGGGACCACATGTCGTCTCTGCTGTTGGCCGCCACCGTGGCCGCTGCGCGCATGTCCTCCAGCGAGGCGAGGAGGTCGTCGACATGCAGCTCCAGGTGGTCGGCCAGCTCCAGATCGGCCGAGGGCGCCTCCTCCCATGCGTCCCACGCCGTCTTCGCGGTTGCGACCGCTTCGCTTAGTTCGGGGACCGGCGCTCTGTCGAGCACGGCAGGCCGCTTCACCAAGAGCCGGCGCGCAGCCGACCTGGACCGCTCCAGATCTTCCCGGGCGACCGTCAGACCCTCCAACTCGGCTTCAGCCTTCTCCACGATCGCCTGGCTGGTCGCGACCCAGTCCGCGTCCAGCGTCTGACTCGCGCACACGGGGCAGGGCATGTCGCCGTGCGCATGGTGCACGACGAGTGCCCGCCTCCGCAGGTCGACCCGATCCAGCTCCCGCTGAGAGGCATCTTCGCCGGCGACTGCCATCGCCTGGACTGCCGAGCGAAGGGAAGAAGCCGCTATTGCCACCTGCTCGCGACCCGGGCCAAGCACGCTCGCGAGCGCACGCAGGGCCGCGACCGGCCCGCGGTCGAACTGGGTCACCCCCGTCGCCAGACCGCGGACGGCGTCGAGGTCCGGTGCCGTCTTCTGCAGCAGTACCGCGACCTTCTCCGCGCGCTCGTCTTCGAGACGGTCCGCTGCGGCCTTCAATTCCCGGCGCTCACCGTTGAGCTGTGTCTGCGGCGCCTTGAGGGTCTTGATCCTGGCGCCGATCCGCTTGAGCGCATCTGTGAGCTGCTCGACCCCAAGCACGGTGGCGAGAGCGTCGTACAGCGGAGCCTGGCCCTCTACTAGGAGCCCCCCGAGTTCGTCGTAGGAGAGCATCGGACGGAACGTCTCCAGGGGGCCCTCCCAACCGAGTGCCGCGAGGTTCTGCTTGGGCTGGCCGTGCACCTGAGTCCAGACATCGCGGTCATCGACGTCTGTGGCCCCGAGCTTCCACTCAGCCCGGATGGTGGTGAGCTTCTCGATGCCCTCCTCGGTCACGGTCACGGTGATGCCGGACCCAGAGGTGTGGTGGAGGTTGCGCCAGTGTTGCTTCCACGGGGCAGTCCGATTCTTCCACCGGTAGGTAGACCCAGTCAGGACCAGCTCGAGCGCCTCAGCGATGCTGGACTTGCCGGACCCGTTGCGGCCGGCGATCACGGTCAGCCCGGGTTCGGGCAACAGTTCGACGGTCAACTTCGGTCCAATGCCCCGGAAGCCCTCGACCTCGATGGACTTGAGGAACGTGCCGCCCACCTCGCGCGCCTTGTCGTTGGCGGCCGCGTCGCTCGGGACGAGTTCGCGGGTCCGAGTGCCCTCCGAAAGGTACTGGTCGAGGGCTTCGTCGCCTTCGAGTGCCGCGAGCACCACGTAGCCGATCTCGTCGTCGACGTCGGACTCGATGATCCGGTCGACGACCCAAGAAGTGAGGTCGTTGGTCATGGTCCGGAACCTAACGGCAGGCCCCGACATGTGCAGGACAATCGGCTCTCGTACCCGACCCTTGCGGGCGGCTGTTCAGACATGCCGCGGCCGCAGCCGGGTGCTCGCGTCGGCGGTCGGCTCTGCATCAACGAGCCTGCCCTCGCATCCCATCGCGACCAGGTCGACCAACCCTGACTCGGCGGCTTCGGGCAGGTACCGCCGCAACAGCCCCGCAGTACTCAACGCGTCACCGAGTGCCGTGTGCGCACCCGACAAGGCGACATCTGCGTCGGCGCAGCATGCGGAGAGGGTCAGTGAGCCGGTTCGACTGAGCCTGCGCGCGAGCTCCATGGTGCACAGGACCGGCCAGTCCGGCGGTTCGATGTCGGCGCGCTCGAACTCCGATACGAGGAATGCGAGGTCGTAGGGCGCGTTGTGCGCCACGACCACCCGGCCCGCGAGGCGCTCGGCGAGCCAGTCGGCCACCTCACCGAACGCGGGCGCGTCGCGGAGTTGGTCCGCGTAGATGCCGTGCACGTGCGTCGGGCCAGGGTCGCGGCCGGGGTTCAGCAGCGTGGACCACGACCCGGTGACCTGTCCGGCCGGGTCGGTGTGGACGACCGCCAGCTCCACGACCCGGTCCTCGAGATGGCCGGCGAACCCGGTCGTCTCGAGGTCGATGACAGCGAACCCTGTCTCGCCGAACCTGGGGTAGGGCCCCGGCGCAACCCGGCGGGCTGCTGGCACGGCGCCGGCGGTGGCGCCCCAGAAGGGTGCGTAGGAGGTGTCGGCGGTCGCGCGGAAGGGTGTTGGCGGCGAGGTGGCGCAGAGTGTCCCACGCGCCGGGGACGTCGAGGCGCGAGGCGGCGTACGCGTGCGCAAG
Source organism: uncultured Actinomycetota bacterium (assembly GCA_963845645.1). Classification (GTDB taxonomy): domain Bacteria; phylum Actinomycetota; class Actinomycetes; order Propionibacteriales; family Nocardioidaceae; genus Nocardioides. Next base: position 32,409 of record CAWJSY010000005.1, on the reverse strand, counting down.
GAGGTCATCGGAGAGGTACTGGTCGTACTTGTCGCGCTCCTTCGTCTGGACCGATGCCGCCAGCGCGACCGGGTCGGGCTCCTCGGTGGTGGCCAGCAACGCGATGGTGTCGGCGACCTGGTCGAGGGAGGCATCCTGGAAGTGCAGCGACACGCCGTCCAGACCGACGTGCAGCCCCTGGTCGGCGAACGCGACGGACAGGGTGTTCAAGATCCGATCGCCGCGCCAGCAGAACATCAGCGTGTCGTGTCCCCAGTCGACCAGTTGTCTGCGCGAGAGCAGGAGTCGGCGGTAGGACTCGCGGCCCTCGTCGAGCAGGGTCTGCGCCGTGTGGTTCAGGTACGGGGGGATCTCCGCGGACTCGTAGAGGGTCCGCATGCGGCGTCGCACCAGGTCCGCGACCTCCCCGCCACCGCCGGCGAACGCCGGCGGCCGGCCGCCGCCGGAGCGGTCCAGCTCGATGACACGGGACTTCGCGTCGACATCGACCACCTTCCAGCGACGGCCGGCGAAAATCAGCAGGCTCCCCACGAGCACCGGGTAGTCGACCGGGATCGATCCCAGCGTGCGGCCGCGGGCCACCAGCCGGTACTCATCGGACGTCTGGAAGGCGGTGTAGAACGTGTAGTGGTTCACGATCTGGTCGCCGCGGTCACCGGCCAGGAGCAGCCCGTCGGAGGTCTGCATCACGATGTCGCTCGCGCCGAGGTCACGCAGCAGCTGAACGAACAGTGGCCTGGTGACCTGACGGAACGAGCCCTTCTCGCACAGCGTGGTGAACAGTTCTGCTGCGGTCGCGCCGCCGTGCTGCGCGATCACGGACAGCATCTGCTGGGTCAGCGTCGACAGGTGCAGGGCTGAGGTGTTCGGCGGCTCGAACCACTTCTCGTGCAGCATCAGGTTGACCATCGCGACGGTCTGGAAGAGCTGGGCACGCAGCTGGTCCGGCGGTGGTGTCCGCTCGGTGAGCTCGACGTTCGGCGACGTACATGCGCAGCACCGCCGGCGTGCCTCGGCGTCCCGAGCGGCCGAGGCGCTGGCGCAGCGACGCGACGGTGGAGGTGCCCCGATCTGGGCGACCGAGTCGGTGGAGCCGATGTCGATGCCCATCTCGAGGGTGGAGGTGCACACGGCGGTCGCGGGGTGTCGGAGGCCTTGAGGTGGGCCTCGACGTCTTCGCGGAACTCCTTGGACAGGTTCCCGTGGTGAGGCAAGAACTCGTTCGGGACGCGTTCCTTCTCCGCGATGGTGGTCAGCAGGTCGGCGTACGCCTCGACCGAGGAGCGGCTGTTGGCGAACACGAGGTTGTCGCGGCTGCGCAGTGCCCTGAACAGGTGGTCTGCGATCGCTGGGCGTGTTCGGTGTGCACCGGCTCGTCGTCATCCTCGGCATCAGCCGCGGCGGGGGTCGGTCGGCTTGCTGGGTCGATGGCGACGTAGCCGCGGAACTGCAGCTTGATCTCTGCTTCGTCGCCCGAGGGGTTGTCGATGATGTGGACCGCATCGCCGGCGGCGGGTCGAAGGAACCCGGCGGCGATGCTCAGGTCGCCGAGCGTGGCGGACAGCCCGATGCGGGGCGCGCGGCGTCGGATGGCGAGCTCGACGCGGTGCAGCAGCGACTGGAGCTGCGCGCCGCGTTCGGTGCCGATGAAGTAGTGGAGCTCGTCGACGACGACGTAGTGCACGCCGGCGAACAGCGGTCCGACCCGGGGACCCGCGCGCGAAGATCGCCTCGAGCGACTCCGGGGTGATGAGCAGGACACCGTCGGGGGCCCGGAGCAGCTTGTGCTTCCGGCTGGCCGCGACGTCGCCGTGCCAGCGGTGCACCGGCACGCCGGTTGCCTCACAGAGGGGCTCCAGCCGGTGGTACTGGTCGTTGATGAGTGCCTTGAGCGGCCACAGGTACAGCGCCTGCACCCCGCCGGTCCAGGAGCCGGCACCCGGCCTCGGCTGCCCGAGCGGCTCGTCGCGGGGTGCGATGCGGGTGCAGACGGGCAGCAACGCTGCTTCGGTCTTGCCGCGGCGGTCGCAGCGGCGATGACGACGTCACGGCCGGCCAGGATCGGGGCCACGGCGTGGGCCTGCACGGTACGCAGCCGGTCCCACCTCTGGTCATACACCCACCGCTGGACCCTGGCGTCCAGGCGCCCGTACGCCGCCGCCGGGTCAGCATCCGGCAGCGGCGGCGCAGGCTGGTCGGGGTTGGTCAAGGCGGAAGGTCGTCAGGTCGTCGTCGTCCCCGTGGTCCGCGGTCCGGCGGGCGCTCCAGGCGGCGGGTCGGTGGCCGCCGCCGTGCACCGGCGGACGGTCGCGCCCTGGTCCAGCATGTGGTCGGGTCCGCGTCGGTCCTCGAGTGGTGCGAGGTCCGGGTTGGTCTCGGGGCCACCTCGATCTTCTCGATGAGGTCCGACCAGGCGACCCCGGAGTTCTGGTCGAGCACGGCGAGCAGGTCGAGAAAGCCCGGATGGTGTTGCGCGGAGTGCGGAAGTAGGCGTCGCCGATGCGGTTCGAGCAGTGCTTCATGAACGCGTGAAGCGCCTCGTCCGGCACCAGGTACGCGTCCGGGTCGCCGGCGGCGTACACGTGGACAAGTTTCCTCAGCAGCACGTACAGGTCCTCCGGCGTGAGCGAGGACAGCCGAATCACCGGACCCGACATGTCGACCCTGCCGCCGACAGCGAACGTGTTCTCGGCCAGTCGCGACTGCAGAGCGGCGTAGGAGTACAGGCCGCGGCGGCTGTCGGTGAGGAAGTCCGGCGTGCCGCCGAACAGGAACCCGATGCCGGCCGCGGAGCCCTGCAGGGAGTCGTTGAGGATGCGCAGGATCTGCTCGTAGTTGGAGTTTCGCGCCTGGGTGTTGGCGAGCTTGTACAGGTTGACCATCTCGTCGAGGCACACCAGCAGCCCGTCGAACCCGGCCAGCCGAACGAACCGGGCGAACAGCTTGAGCTGGTCGTAGAAGTTCGCGTCGTCGATGATCGTGCGGACGCCGAGCGCGGCGCGGGCGTCGGTGCGGGTGGAGTACTCGCCGCGCAGCCACCGGACCGCGTCGGCCTTGAGCTGCTCGTTGCCGGTGTCGTGCCCCTGCCAGTACTTCGCGACGACGTCGGCGAAGTCGTAGCCGCCGGTCAGGTCCGACAGCTTCTCCAACCGGGTCCGGATGACGGCCTCGGGTGCCGGCCGGACTCTCGAGCCTCGGTGAGGCTGTCGGTGACGAACCGTTCCACGACGCTGCCCATCGCACCGCCGTCGGGCTTCGCGCGGGTCGCGAGGTTGCGCATCAGCTCGGCGTACAGGCTGCGGGCCTGCCCGCCGGTCGCGTGCAGGCGCCGGTCCGGTGAAAGGTCGGCGTGGACGGTGACGAGCTTCTTCGCAGCGCGATCGAGCGGACCAGGTTCAGGAAGAACGTCTTCCCGGCTCCGTACTCGCCGATGACGAACCGGGCAGCTGAGCCGCCGTCGGCGATCCGGTCGATGTCGGTCACGAGGGCGTGACCGTTCGGCGCCGGCCGACCTGGATGTGCTGCTGACCGGCGCGGGGGACGACGCCGGCGCGCAGCGACTGCACGATGGCGTCCCGGTCGCGGGGACGGATCCGTTCGGCGGCCGCGGGCTGGGTCGGTCACGAGACGAGCTCCTGTCGTGCGTAGTCGTTGACGGTGAAGGTGTCGGGGTCGTCCTCGTCGAGGAACGGCTCATCAACAGCGTCCAGGCAGGCTTCGTTGATGCGGTCGAGTGCGCCGGCTGGCATCAGCCCCAGTGCAGCCGCGTGCTCCTCCAGTTCGGGCATCGACCAGGTGTCCTGGGTGGCCAGGATGCGAACCAGGCGGGAGTGCGCCGCGTCGAGCCCAGCGATGCCGGGCTCGGCCTCTGCCTCGGCATCCATCGAGGAATCAGCCGGGCAGGTCGACCGCGTGAGGTCCCGGCTGGGCGACCGCGGCGTCGCCACCGAACTGACCCTCGTGGGGGTTGTCGTCGGTGAAGATGTCGGAGAGGAGCGCGGACACCTCGGCCGTCTCGGCGAACTTCGCCTCGACCGCCGCCAGATCGAGCGCCACGCCCGTCGCTGCGGCAGCCGGCCCGGCGCTCGTGCCGGACGGCGGCGTGATCGGGTAGCCGGCATCGGGGGTGCCGGCGGGTCGTACGGTCACGGGCCCGGCGGCCGGTGCGGGGGGTGTCGCCCCTGTCAGGTGGGCGTGAAGCCGGGTGTGGACCAGTGCCGGGTCAAGCTCGAGGAGCTTGAAGATCTTGGTGAGGCTGGTGACCTCGTCCGGGGAGATGACGCCGTCCGCTGCTGCGACCGCGACGAGAAGGTCGGCGACGCTGTCGCGTTGCGGCATGGTGAGCGCCTCGATCCGGCGCTTGAGCCCCGTCAGCTTGATCTCGTTTGCCGTCAACCAGCGCAGGTGCGCCTCGAGACGGGTTCGTTCCCCAGCGGTCAGGTGAAGCGAGGACTCGAGGTGGGTGACGAGGTGGTGGTGTTCGGCCGGACTGGTGTGGCCGTCGGCCGCGGAGACGGCGACCGCCAGGTGCAGCAGCGTCGTCGCGGCGGCGTACGCGGCGGTCGGCGTGTGCGGCGCCTCGGCGCCTGTCTCGAATGCGACGACCGGTGTGTCAGGCGAGATCGCTGGCCCGCCCAAGCGGACATCAGGCTCGACGCCGAATCCGAACCGGCCCAGCAGCTGTGCCAGCGCGACGGCCTCTGGTTTGCCCATCCGGGTCGGGCTCTTCGTGGGCCAGAACTCCATGAGCGCACGTCCAGTAGCGACCTCGCCGGTCGCGGCATGATGGGCAGCCCAGTCTCGAAGCGCTCTCACCTCACCGGTCGGATCGCCGAGAAGCTCGGCCGGCAGCAGCGAGGCAGCCGCGAGGGTGCCGCGGCCCTCCGGGTTGCGGCCCAGGTACCGACCGAACGGGTCCAGTTCCGTGATCGCTGATTCGGCGAGGGTCATGATTCTCTTGGCCTGCATCTTCTGGCCGAACACGTCGGGAAGGTCCGTGGTCAAGATCGCGGACCGGATGCCGGCCGACGCGGCCCGGTACTCCAGACGCACCTTCTTCCCGACTGGCTTAAGCACCAGACCGTCACCGAACTTGTCGGCGTATCGGAGCCCGAACAGGGTCCGGAACTCCTCTAGGCACCGCGTCGCGGTGACGCCCACCCGCATCTCGGGCTGGTACCAGGCCCATGCCAACGCCCACTCCGCTGGGAGCGGGCGTCCGGCGTCGGCATGGGAGGCCAACGTGACGATGAGCGAGGCTGGGGCCTTCCAGCGAGACCCCTGCGTCAGCGGCGGCAGCTGCGCCGTCGTGCCGTCGCTCGTGAGGACGTCGAGGACGTCGAGAAAACTTGACGCGTATCCACGGAAGGACCCGTTCCAGTCGTAGGTGCTCAAGAGCCGAGCGACCTCGGACCGGATGGCCGACAGTTCCGGCCGGAGTGCCGGGTCGCGGGCGACGTCGACGAGCACTCGCCGCTCAAGGCCGTAGAGGAACAAGAAGACGTAGCCGATGGCGGCGTCAGGTGCGCGCCGCTCGCCCGCCAGCCAGGACAGGTAGGCGGCCCGTGCGCTCGGGGTGATCTCGTCGTAGGAGGGCCAGTAGCCCATGGTCGCGCCGGACAGGTCGGGGCGTCGGGCGTCGACGGGCAGACGGGGGTTGATCAGAGAGGGCTCGGTGATGGAGGTCTGGGTGCCCAGTCTCTGCCCGACGTAGATGAGCCCGCCCGGGATGGTGTAGCCGGCGATGGAGACGGGTTGTCCGGCGGGCACCCACCCCCCGTTACGGCTCGGCGGGGTCGCAGTGGCGGGGCGTTGACGGGGAGCGGGTTGTTCCGGTGGTGTGGACCGACGAGGTGTGGCGTGTCTTCCACCCGGTGTCCAGGATGAACGGCTCTCCGGCTGGCCCGGCCCCGCAGCCGTCTGGGCGGGCGCCGGTTGGGCCTTGTTGCGCTTCCAGCGGTCGAACAATCCCACGTGAGTCCCCCTTGGACTGCGTCGTCGGAGGCCTTCGACGTAGTCGGCCCCCGAGGCCGTGGCCACGGTACCTGTGACAGCCGACAACTGGGGACAGGTTGCGGGATCGCCATCGGACCGGGCGTGGCCCGATTGCGGGCACTGCTGCAACTCGCGTCGCAGGCACGGTGCGTCAGCGTCGGCAGTCCGGCTGCCGCCGATTCAAGCCAGCGGGAGGTTCCGCCCCATCCCGACCACCCTGTCCCTGGCCGCCGCGCCGACCGCCCGTGAACCTCACTGAAGTTCTCGGAGACTACGGCCACCTCCGCGGCCTCGAAAGCAAGTCACCCTCGGCGGGCACCGGCGGCTGAGTACCGACACCACCACCTTGTACACCGACTCGGGCTCATCTGGCCGCTCCACAGCTACGACTTCACCCACACCGAAGGTCTCGTGGCGCACCATGTCACCAGCAACGAGTTCACCGGGTCCAACGCTTGCCGGCACGGAGCCATATCACTGCGTCTTAGGGGGCGAGATGTTCCCATGAGTGTGAGCCGTCGGGATCGGCCGATGGGTCGAGATACCTAACGCTGGGTTGTAGTCAGGTCATGACCGAAGCGGCTAGACGAATTTCCCGGCACGCCGAAAGGACATTCGGTGATTCGTGGCTCTTAGCCCTCGCAGAGCCCGACGAATGCCCCTAGCTGGAGCAGCCCAGTGGTGGACGTCGGCATGAACTGGGTCAAGCGACCGCTGCGAATGAGGACGGCCAGCCACTGCCCCCGCGAGATCGCGACGTTGACACGGTTGCGGTCGAGCAGGAAGTCGATGCCACGCGGCACGTCGGCGACCGACGATGCGGTCATCGACACGATGACGACGGCTGCTTCTCGGCCCTGGAACTTGTCGACCGTGCCGACCAGCACGTCGGCGAAGCCACGCTCGTCCAGCGCCCGGCGGACCGCGTGCACCTGGGCGTTGTAGGGCGCGACGACGAGGAAGTCCTCGGCGATCAGCGGACGCGTGCCCTCGAAGAGGTCGGGCGCGGTCCACGGCGTACCGACCAGGCTCTCGACCTGGCGGACGACCTCGTCGGCTTCCGCCGTGGACTCGACCGAGCAGTCCTGGTGGTCGAGGCGTACGACGCGCAGGCCGGGCTCCACGCCTGCCAGATCGCGTGCGGCCGTGCGCGGGTGCGCTCGGAGCCGGCCCTCGTAGGAGAGCTTCGAGTCCTTCTCGGCCAGGTCGGGGTGCATGCGCCAGGTGAGGTCGAGGAAGTAGCCGAAGTCCTCGGGCAGGGTTGCGTGCTCACCGATGAGCCATCCCAGCGCCGAGTCGTTGACGGGCTCGGGGTGGATGCCCTGGCTGACCTGCGGCAACTGCTGGGGGTCGCCGAGCAGGAGCAGCCTCTGCGCTGCCACCGAGACTGCGAGCGTGTGCGCGAGCGAGAACTGACCGGCCTCGTCGATGACCAGGAGGTCCAGCGAGTCCCGGTCGATCCGCTTGGTGTTGACGAAGTCCCACGCGGTGCCGCCGACCACGCAGCCGGTGCTGTTCTCCTCGAGGAACTTCGCGTAGCCACTGTCCTTGATCCCGGTCCAGGCGCGGGACGCGCCGACGTCGCCGACCTTCTTGGCGACCACCGAGCCGGGCAGCCCGGCCTGCACGATCGCGTCGAGCATGTGCTCCACCACCGCGTGGCCCTGGGCGACCACCCCGACCTTCCAGCCATGGTCGCGCACCAGCCGCGCCACGACGTGAGACCCGACGTACGTCTTGCCGGCGCCCGGCGGCCCCTGGATGGCGACGTACGAGCGGTCCGACGGCGCGCACAGCGTCGAAGATGTCGTCGACCGAGTCCCCACCGCGCGGCAGTCCTCCCCCGCTGAGGCGGGGTGGAGTGCGGCGCAGGACGTCGAGTCCGGGCTGCGGGTGTAGTCCGCGCGCGAGCACCGCCTCGGCCAGTTCCTGGACGGCCGCGTCGATGCCACCAGTGCCTGGCGGCGGCCCGGGAACGACGGCGTCGGGAAGCTGGTCGTAGGGCGCGCAGTCCTTCGTCAACGTCTCATCGACCACCAGGACGTCGCGGCCGTCGAGGTCGTGCCCACGGGAGACGACCACGACTCCGCTACGCGAGCAGCCCAGCGATGCGTTGGCGGGTACGTCGTGCGCTCCGTCTACGGGGTTCGCGTAGACGGTGCTCACCTGGTCGCCGTCGCGCACCACGCTGCCCGCACCCCAGTGGCCGACCAGGCGCACGTGGCGATGGGGACTCGATCGCGGGGTCGGCTTCGCCCAGTCCTTGATCACGTCGGCGGACTCCACCACGAAGACGTCGCGCTCGTCGCGCCAGTCGGTCAGCGCCGAGGACAGCCGGTCGAAGTGGGCCCACCAGAACGGCTTGTGCTCGCGCCGGTTGTAGCCGATCGCCGCAGCCAGCATCGCCCGCGCCTGCTCGTCCGGGGTGCGCCCGGTCTCGGGCAGTCCCTCGCGCAGCTGGACCTCGAGCGGCGTCAGCTCGAGCTCGGACGGCTTCGCCTCCGCGACCTCCGCGGCGCGCGGCGTCACGCCGTGCTCGGCGGCCCGCTCGAGCAGCCAGTCACGCAGCCGGCGGGTGCTCTCGCAGTCGTAGCGGTTGTAGTCGCGGATCTCGTCCAGCAGCTTCGCGGCACCCTCGGCGTCGCCGCTGTCGCGGGCCTGGCAGTAGGCGTGGTACTCGACGATCGATGCCGCGGCGTCGGTCACGCTCGCCCTCACGCAGGTCGTCGCCCATGTAGAGCGGCTCGAGCTTCTTGATGCTGTAGGACGGCGCGGAGACCCGGATCGCGCCGCGGACGACGGCGTACAGGTCGACCAGGACGCCTGCGGAGAGAAGCTCGTCCACGGCGGCCTCGCAGGTCGCGTGCTTGGCCGCGAGCCGCAGCAGCGCGGACTTCTCGTACGCCGCGTAGTGGTAGATGTGCAGGTCGGGATACTTCTCGCGGCGCACCCGGACGAACTCGATGAAGTCCTCAAGCGCCTGCTTCTCCTGCGCCCGGTCGTGGGCCCAGAACGGCGTGAACGGAGACTCGGCGCCGGGCTCGGGCACCTCGGTGACACCGAAGAGATACTCCAAGCCCCACCAGTCGGGGTTCCCGTCGTTCCACATCGGGTCACCCTCGAAGTCGAAGAACAGGTCGCCGGGAGACGGAGCGGGGATCACGGCGAGGTGGTCGGGGCAGAAGACGTCGGCGGTGACGGGTGCTCCCTCGGTGCCACCGGCGACCTGGAGCGCGGCCTGCGCATGGAGCGTGGTGAACGTCGAGGCGGACATGCCGTCGACGCTCGACGTGGCCGCGGCCAACTGGTCGATGGTGGTGATGCCGGCATCCATCAGCTTGCGCCGTTGGGTCATCCGCATCCCGGCGACCAGCAGCAGGTCGTTGGCGGCGGCGACCTCCTCGCTGCAGACGTCGCAGCGGCCGCAGGCGAGCACACCCGGCATCCCCCACTTGGCCGGCGACTCCGCTGCCTGGTGCCCGTGCAGCAGGTCCAGCAGGCGCCGCCGGCGCTCCCGGAACACCGGCGCCAGATCGCTCAGCGGGAACCTGACCTGGCGGCCATTGCCGAGCAGCAGCTCGACGTCGTCGGTCAGCGGGATGCCGGCTGCGGTGAGCTGGTCGGCGTACGCCGCGAGCTGGAGGAGGGCCTTGGGCCGCTCGTGGCGGGAGAGCTTGGCGTCGCAGACGCGGTAGGCGTTGTCGTCGCGGATGAGGAAGTCAGCGAACCCGTGGAAACTGCCGTCGAAGAACGCCGCTTGGCAGACCAGGTCGGCGCCGGCCTCGAGTGCGGCGAGGGTCTCGTCGCGACGCTCGGCAAGCAGCGCAGGCGTGTAGGGCTTGGGGTAGTCGATGAGGCAGACGCCGCCGCCCGTCGCCACGTCATAGGCGTCAGACCCTTGCTGAGGCGGGCCAGCTCACGGGCTTCGTGCTCGAGGCCGATCTCGGCGATGCGGTCCATGAGGGGGTCGATCGGCAGCTCTCGGGCGCGGGGATCCGTCCGAGCTTCACGTCGAGCTGACGGAGCAGGGAGAACTCGCACTCCGCTGCCTTGGTGAGGTCGCTGGCCGACCACAGGATGTCGTTGTTCGACACGATCATCGGATTCCCTTCGCTGGACTCCAGACTGTAGTTACGCCGACTGACATCCACAGAGGTTCGCTCCCACAAGAGCCCAGTTCGTGTGTGCCCACCTCCTCGGCCGCACGGTTCCAGCCCCTATCAGGCGGCCGACGTGCCACGATTCACCCGTGGGAATCTTCAAACGCAGCGATGCCGTCAAGGCAAAGAAGATCGGGGCTCACGCCCGCTACGTCGACGAGGACGTCCAGCGCGTCGACCTCAAGGTCACCAGCACCGACGGCGAGACGGCGACCATCGACCTCAGCCTCGACCAGACCCGCCAGCTCGTCGTCGACCTGACCAACGCCTACGGCGCCTGCCGGCCCGCACTGCTGGACCAGAAGCAGGTCGACCGGATCACGTCGTTCTTCGGGATGCGCTGATGAGCCGCTACGAGTACGACGAGGAGGCCAGCGCGGCCTGGCACATGGATGTCTTGCACGAGGTCGACGACTCCCCCGCACCTGTCTCTCGGTGGGTGGATGCGATGCGTCGCCTCAACACGATCAACGACCCGCTCGCCCGCAAGCTCCTGGCGCTGCACCGCGACTGCGGATCCGGCACGGGTGTTTGCGACTCGCTCGATGACGAACCGAACCCGATGGATCGCCGCTCGAACTGGGGCTGCGAGACGACCGAACTCATCGCCGACCACTTCGGCGTCGAGTACCCGCGTGGCCCGTCGAGCGACCACACGTGAGCTCTCACGACTCCAACGCCCTGCTCGCCGACCTCATCCGGGCCGGCCTGAGCCGAGCCGACCAGCTAGGCCGAGCACGGGTCCCGCTCAAGCTCTACCCCGCCGAGGAGCAGGAAGAGCTCCCCGCGCTCCTCCACGCCTACCTGTGGGACACCGCGGCGCCTTACGACGACGACTGGCACCGCTCCCCCGGCAACATCATGACCCTGTGGGCTGAGCTGCTGCAGATCGGAACCGAGACCCGCCACCGCCTGATCCCCCTCCGCACCGACCTTGTCAAAGTCTTGACCGAGCGAGGCCTGGGCTACCGAACACACCCGCGGTCCGTACCCGTGCTGGTCCGGGAGTACAGCGGCCCGATCGAGACCCCCGTCCACCCCGGTGACCCCCGCGAGACCTCGAACACGATCACCGTCGGCACCTGGGGGGCCGGCTTCGGCGACGCGGCCACGAACCGAAAGGTCGAACTAGCCGTCGAGGCCGTGGTCCAGCACCACTACGAAGCGGCGGGTTGGACAGTCACCCGCGTCGCCCACCTCAAGTGCGGCTGGGACCTCACCGCACGCTGCGACGGCCAGGAGCGCCACCTCGAGGTCAAAGGCGTATCCAGCTCCATGCCCTCCGTCCTTCTGACTCGCAACGAGCTGCGCACCGCCGAGAACGACCCCGACTGGCTCCTGGCCGTGGTAACCAACGCCCTCACCGACCCGACATTGATGGAGTACGAGCGTCAAGCGGTGACGCGGCCGCCGACCCGACCGTCTACCGCGTCAACCTCGCCCACTGATCTCTGCGGACCTGGTGCACGTCTAGCTTTCGCCCGACCTGTTGTAGGTCACCGCCGGCGGCCGCGGCCCCGCACGGGCCCGCAATCTCGTCTGAAACTCAAGCAGACACGGGACGGCTACTCCAGGTGGCACCGCATGAGCCGCACTCCCGGTCAAACCCAGGGTGCACGCAGCCGACCCAGTGCACCCAGTCGGGATCGCCCTCCATCGCCTCCGGTCCGGAGGGCAGCCCGATGACCAGGTGGGTGACGTCGTCCGATCCACACGCCGGGCAGGCGCCGCGGGGGACGTCGTACGGCTCACGCTCCAGGTCGTCCGGGGGAAGCATCATGTGATCACCGTAGAGCGAGGGACCGACACAATCCGCCGAACTGGAGGCTCAATCGTCGGCGTCCATCATGTTGAAGAAGCGGACCTGGCCGAGGGCCTGCTGCAAGGCCGTGATGAGCTCGGTCTCGCCCATGGACGAGACGTCGGGCGCCGCCTCCTCCAAGGCGAAGCCATCACGGGTGTAGGCGCCGAGTACCTCCACCGTTTCGGCGCATGCGCGGGCCAGATCCATCACGCTCAGCGGGAACTCGTAGACAGATCCGATGCGCTCGTCGTTGCCCGCGATTACGACCTCAAGAGCCGTTGCCCCGGCCTCGTCGTCCCACACCTCGCCAACTTGGACCGGCCTGGCGAAGAGGAACATCAGCAGGGTCTCGATGTCGCCGACTTCGTCGACATCAACCACACTGAGCATGGTCTCCAGGTCTTCGAAGACCGTCGCGAATCGAGTGTCTGTCACGTCGTGATTCTTCCACTGAGGTCCGACACTTCAGGTGCCGAATCGGTCAGGCGAGCGCTCAAGCGAGTGTGCCCCACGTCTTGACGTGGAGGGTGAGCTCTGACAGCGCCTCGGCGAGCTGGTCGGACGAGGTGGTGGGGTCGACCTTGCAGTACCGGTAGACGAAGTCCGGGGCGAACCTGCGCCACTCGCCGGGCCCCTGGACGAGCGGCCCGAGCCGCTCGCCGAGGACAGTAGCCACGGATGAGAAGTCGGCGAAGGAGACGTACTCGGCGTCCGCGATCGCGGCCCGTGCAGCAGCGAGTCGGTCGCCCTTGCCGGCAAGGCCGGCGTCCTGGACCAGGACAAACAGGCGAAGCTGGCCTCCCTGAAACTGCCATCCGACGGCGCGGTCATCGGACACCCGGCGGGTGTACGTGATCGAGCCCTCGGCCTTGCTGATGTCGACCACCAGCGGGAGGTGCTCGCCGAACTCATCGGAGATCAGCTGTGCCAGCCCGGAGAATCGCATCCTCTGAATGGGGCCGAGGAAGTACTTGCTGGGCAGGATCCCGAACGCTTCGTCCACGGCGAAGGGGCCCTCGACGTCCTGCCGGGGGTCGACGGCGTCCTTGAGTTCGACGAGCCGTCGTACGAGCACCCGGTACCGCTCGACGAGTGTCGCGTCCTCGCCGAAGTGCGTCGGGTCAAGCTGGTCGAGGGCGCGGAGCAGGTGCTCGTACGGGACCCATCGCCAAGGAGTGGGCAGCTCAAAGGCAGGTGCCATCAGCGACAGGAGGTGGTAACTGGTCTCGCTGTCGCCGGTCCTTCCGGGGTTCTTCGCCCACGGGAGCGGCTTCGAGCAGTAGTTGGCGAGCTGGGCCGGGTACGGCACCGAGTACAGCTTGTTCTCGACGACGAACCGGCCGCGACCGCTGGTGCTCTCAGCGACGAGGTCGAGGTGCTTCCACTCGCGCCACACGTTCCACGCCGTCGTCGAGTCGTCGTCCGCAAACAGGCCAGCCAGCGGCGCGGCAGCGCGGGGGTGCTCGGTGAGGAGGGCGGCGATGGTGTTGCTGTGGAAGAGCTCTTGGGCGCCACGCGACATGGCCCACATGAGGTCGGCTTCGAACGCTGTCAGCAGCGGATTGACCAGCTCGGGCAGTCCTGGAGAGCTGGTGTCCTCGGAGCTCACCACGATGCTCCGGTCGCTGCTCTGGGACTCCACAGTCGGCATGTCGAGATCGGCGGCTCTGACGTAGCGAACGGGGTTCTGCGACCCAGGGGGGAAGATCGACGAGACGTCAGCACCGACCCAGCGGTCGCGATCCTCGGCCACCACTCCGTCGAACCCAATGCGGTGCTCCTTGCCGGGCTCGGGGCACGGCCCCCAGGCCACGGGAAGGTAGGCCTCGCGAACGATGCCGTTCGCCACGGCGAGTGCCCGCACGACCTGCTCGGCCTTCGTCGCCGACATCACCCACCACCGGCGAGTGGCGTCGTAGAGGTCGGCCTCGGAGATGTCGTCCTGCCACGACTTGTTGATCCGCAGCAGGAGGATCAAGGGCTCCTCGATCTCCGCGACCGCCTGCCCCTTCGGGTCGTCATGATCCGGCGACGAGACGCCGAACCCCGGCTTCAGCGCGGCGACCGTCGTGTAGCGGACGGGGTTCGCTGCACCCTGGGGGAAGAGGTGGCTCACGCCTATGTCGACCCACTGGGCGGCGTCGGGTGCGACGTCGCCGTGAAAGGCGACGCGTCCCAGGAGGTCTGGGTTGGTTGCGACCTCCCAGCGGTACGGCTCGTACGCCGCGAACACCTTGTTGTTGACGATCGCGAGGACGCGTCGCACGGGCTGGACCTGGGTGGCGGACGCCTTCCACCACTTGCGCGCGAGCTCGTACAGCGCGTCGTGGTCAGCGGCAAGTGCCGCCGAGTGGTCGACCTTGACCAGCAACACCTTGTCGTCGTCGCGGAGGTTCGTCGTCATCCTGGTTCCGTTCTCGTCGTAGGCGTTCGATCAGGACAAGCATGGACTGGGTGCATCCGAACCGGGGGTCAGTCGGCTGACCCTGCCTTAGCCTGCAGCGATGGACGACCTTCAGGGCCGCGTCACCCTCAAGTACAGGGACACCGTGCGTGGGCCGTGGCAGATCCCGCGCTGGGAGGTCCTCTCCGTGGGTCGCACCCACGGCTACGGCCTCCACCTGCCGAACAGCTGGGTGCCGAGCAAGCTCTGCCGCTTCCTGCCCTGGGAGCAGGGCTGGGTCGTGCAGGTTGGGCCTCGCCCGCGGATGCGGGTGCAGGATCCGTACGTGGGTGATCACACCTTCGACCGGGCCGCCCTGGTGGCACTGCAGGAAGGTGAATGTCTGCTCTCCTTCCCCGAGCTCGACGACTTCGTCCAGCTCGGCGTCGTGATCGGACCCGATGCCGCGGCGGGTCTGCCCTTGGCTGAGGACGACGAGCTTGTGCGTGACGAGTTCAGATCGCGAACCCAGTACGCAGTCGGGAACCTGACTCTCACGCCCAACCAACGTCTAGTAGTGGCCGCCACCTTCGCTTACCTGATCAAGGGGGAGAACAAGCCGGCAAACGTTGCTGCGGCGGCCGCGGCCGTCACTGGCAAGGGCGAGGCTGCGGTGGTGAAGACACTGATCAAGGTTCGCGACAGGGTGAACGCGGAGAAGTGGGGGCCGAAACTTGAGAGCTACGAGCAGCTTGGCCACTACCTGGTGCATCTGACGCGCTCCATCGGTTGGGAGGACCTTCCCGAGGAGCTGCAGGGGTCAGTCGGCTGACCCCCTCTTGACGAGGCTGTCGGCCACGCTCTTCCCATCGCCCGACCAGCGGGCAGGAGAAGGAGGTGGCGGCATGAAGCTCCACATCGGACAGGGCACCACGGTCGGTGCGATCACTGTCTTCCCGGTCTGGCACGACGGTCACGTGCGGTCGGTCCGGACCTACGACACTGGGTCCGCCACGCTGGCGGTCTCCGAAGCGGACACGGGGCCGAGCGTGCCGACGCTCCAGGTCACCAACAGTGGCGAGAAGCCGGTGCTGGTGCTCGATGGCCAGCTCTTCGAGGGGGGCATGCAGCACCGGATGGCGACCCGCTCCACGCTGGTGCGAGCAGGCGGAGCGATGCCGATCGAGGTCGCCTGCGTCGAGCAGAGTCGCTGGGCCGGGGCCACCGCCCAGGCAACCCGCGGCCGGCGGGCCAACCTCGTGGTTCGCGACGGGTACGGCGCCGGTGGGCAGGAGGAGGTGTGGCGCCGCATCGCGTCGTACGACGCCATCGCAGGGCGCGTCTCGCGCACCGGTTCCCTCGCGGAGCGCCTCGACACGGCGTCCGCCGACGAGCAGGCGAAGGTGCTCTCGGCCGCCGTGCGGCCGATCGGCGGTCAGTGTGGCGTGCTGATCGGCATCGGCGGGCAGCCGCTGCTGCTCGAGGTCTTCGACCACCCGACGACGCTGCGCGAGCAGCTCCGGCCGCTCTACCGCGCCGCCGCACTCGACGCCTACGGAGCGCCGGCTCTGCCGACCCCCGCCCGCCGCGCCCGGCGGTTCGCCGAGCGGCTGGCGCAAGTCCAGGTGGACTTCGAGCCCGACGTCGGTCAGATGGGGAGGCTCGGGAGAGCGACGAATGAGCACCTCGACGTCGCCGAGCTGCGCCACCGCCTCTCGACCGTGCACCTGCGCGCGTCGTACCGCCGCCACCCGCTGCTGCAGGCAGTCTGAGAGGAGTCGTGATGAGCGAAGTGCAGGACGTGCTCACCAGGCTGAGGGCCGGCGAGATCATCGCCACCGAGGCCGGCGCCGAGATCCGGCGCGTGATGACGCTCGACGAAGGCGTGCCCGACGGCGTGACACCGACCGAGGCCACCCAGATGCGGATGGCGGGATCGCTCGCCGAGCGCGACGACCACAACACCTTCCTCGAGGTGACCTCGGCCTGGATCGGCGGTGACCTGACTGATGAGGACTACTGGACCACTTACGGTGCCGCCACCGGCACACGGAAGGAGCTCGGATGAAGCTCACGACTGCTCAACACGACCGAGCGGCCGGAGT
Source organism: uncultured Actinomycetota bacterium (assembly GCA_963845645.1). Taxonomy (GTDB): domain Bacteria; phylum Actinomycetota; class Actinomycetes; order Propionibacteriales; family Nocardioidaceae; genus Nocardioides. Next base: position 15,963 of record CAWJSY010000005.1, on the reverse strand, counting down.
GCTGCTCGCGTCGGCGGCCGGCGACGCGCTCGGCGTGCCCTACGAGTTCTCCACCCCCCCTGCCCCGGCTGTCGAGGCTGCGATGACGGGCGGAGGCCTCGGCAACTTCGCGCCCGGTGAGTGGAGCGACGACACCTCGATGGCCGTCGCAATCGCGCGGGTCGCCGCGGCCGGCGCCGACCTCACCACTGCCGCCGCGCTCGACCAGATCGCTGACAGCTTCCTCGAGTGGCACCGGAGCAACCCGCCCGACATCGGCATCCAGACGAGTTCCGTGCTGCGGGCGACGCGGAACCGCCTCACGAGCGGGGAGGTCGGAACTGGCCGCGTGATGGCCGAGGAGGCTGCCGCCTACTCCGCAGCCCGGACGCACTCGGCCGGCAACGGCGCTCTGATGCGGACTGCTCCCGTCGCCCTGGCCCACCTCGACGACCGGGACCGGCTCGCTCAGGCCGCGCGCGCGGTCGCCGAGCTCACGCACGGCGACCCGCTCGCCGGCGACTCGTGTGTGCTGTGGTGCGAGGCCATTCGGGCGACCGTGCTGGAAGGCCGATTCGCGATCACCGCCGGACTCGACCTGCTCCCCGAAGCGCGACGCGCCAAGTGGCAGGCCTGCCTCGACGACGCCCTCGACGTCGACCGGAACCGCAGCGAGCGAGTGCCTGGCGAGCGCTTCCGGCCCAACGGGTTCACGGTCACTGCGCTCCAGGCCGCGGTCGCAGCGATCGTCACCACGGAGGTACCCGAGCGGATGCCGTGCCGACACCTCCAGCTCGCGTTGCACAGCGCCGTCCGGATCGGCGACGACACCGACACCGTCGCCGCTATCGCGGGAGGCCTCCTCGGCGCGCGCTGGGGCGCGAGCGCCGTACCCTGGCGCTGGCGCCGTGCGCTCCACGGTTGGCCCGGTCTCGACGGCATCGAGCTCGTCTCCCTCGCGGCACTCACCGTCAACAGCGGCCAGCCGGACTACAAGGGCTGGCCGGCGGTCGACGTCGTGCCCTACTCGGAGTGGGCGTCGTCGAATCCCGTCCCGCACCCGTACGACGACGGAGTGCTCCTCGGTACCCACGCCACCCGCGGCCACGAGGTCGACGCGGTCGTCTCGATGTGCCGCGTCGGCCGCGACCAAGAGTGCTTCGCCGGGGCGAACGAAGTCATCCACTCACGCCTCATGGACAGCGAGGACCCGGCTGCCAACGAGAACCTCGAGTTCACCCTGTACGACGCCGCCGACGCAGTGCGCGGACTGCGCGAGGAAGGCAAGCGGGTTCTGCTGCACTGCGTCGCTGCAGAGCAGCGCACGCCGAGCGTCGCGGTTGCCTACGGCGTGTTGCTCGGACACTCCATCGCTGACGCGCGGCGCGACGTGAGGACGGCGTTGGCCTCGACCCGCGGGTGGGGCCGGGTATGGGACGCCGTGTCGGGACTCGCGGATCCCGCCGGTGGAGATCTTTGAGTGACCTGCTGGGCGAGTTGCTTCCGCTGACGAGCGTCTGATTCGAATGGAGCCTCAGGCGGACGGCACGGGCATCGGGGCTTCCGCTGCGACGCCTAGTCCAGCTGTCTCGTCATCCGGCCCGCTGTGCGTAGGTCAGGTAGCGCTCGGTGAACCTGGTCTGCCAGTCGTCGTGGCCTTGCACGGACGCGACGACGTCCTCGATCGAGGAGAAGCGAAGCGCAGCCGGGTCGGTCAGCTCGGCAGCGACGGTCGCAGTGACTTCCCGCGCGGAGTGATCGGCCGCGCACGCAACCACCGCGCCGAACCCTTCGTCGTACTCACCCGAAGCGAGGACGACCTGGGTGAGGAGCTGGTTGTACCAGAACTGGCGGAGCTTGGGCTTGTCGAGCCGCTCGACCGCACCGGTCTTCCAGGATCCAGTCAGTGTCGGGGCCTTGTACTTGTCGTTCGCCGGCTTGGGTTGCGCGGCGGCCAGGTCCTCGGCGTACTTGACCTCGACGCCCACAAAGCCGCGGTTCCCGGCTTTGGTCTGGTACGAAACGAAGGCGTCGAAGGCGGATCCACCGAGTGTGCCGGTCGCTGGCGCCCACTCGAGCCGGATGTTGTCGATGGAGGCCGCCTCCGGCTGGATCGTGCGGACCCACGGCAGCAGCGACTGCTCATGTGCGCCGAGGTATCCGAACACGTTGAAGCACAGGGGCTGGGACGACAGCAGGTTGCGCCGGAGCCGCTCCTCCTGGATCAGGCCGGGGCGGCCCTCTGTCTTCAGCGCCAGTAGTGCGTTCTCCGCCGCAGCGACGGCTTCGGGCCACATGAGGTTGGTCGAGAGGTCGACGTCGTCGGGAAGCATCGACGACACGAGGCGAGCATGTCCGACTCGCGGGCCGGCGGGCAGCCCGAGACGCTTCTCCCTCCACCACGCCTGCTGCCGCCGCAGCTGCGCCTGCCACTTGTTGTCCGAGGGCTCCGACCACGCGGAGTCGTTCCAGGGCAGCGACGGGTCGATGACGCTCATGGAGACATGTGTAGTGCATGGCGCCGACAGAATGCGCGCGTTTAGTTGCGATTGAGGCCGTGACGGCGTGAGTCGAGGGCATGCTTGAAGTGGCTCTCTGCGGCGTCGACCTCCCGAGTCGGTGTGGCGGGATCGAACACGCGGAGCACCGAGAGACGGAAGCTGGCCGGATTCACGTTGCGGAGTTCCACGTTGCCTCCGTGGCCGTTGGTCGCGTACGCCGCCCAGCGCTGCAGGATGTTTTCGGCGCCGTCGGCCTTGCCGACGTAGTGCCGCCCGTCGCGGGTGTCGGTGATGAGGTAGACCCCGATGACCGACGAGAGAGCGGTGCGCCAGGCGGCGTACCGGTGCTCGCGGATGACGGCCTGCAGCTGGGGGTAATCGAGGGTGAGTGCGTCGAAGCCCGGGAACCTCACGGGCTCGGCGTCGGCGATCTCCATGACCGGGTACGCGGCCGCGGTTGTCGCGTTGATCCTCCAGGTGCGCGGCGACCGCCACTGGATCACCAAGCGGTTCCGCAGGTCGCTCATCAGCTCCGACGGCTCGAGGTGGAACGTGCGCCGCAACCCGTCGTGTGCGGTCTCGCCGTGATTGACGAGCACTGACCACAGCCGCGCGCGGTCACCGCCCTCGGGCCGGAACACGATCCAGACCCGGGGAGGCGCGGCCGGGAAGGTGCGGGTGTTGGCCGACTGGACGCTCGTGTACGCCATGATCTCGGCGTCGGACGAGTCCCCGTGGATTCCCACAGTCCCGTCTTCGTGCTCGCGCACGTAGGCGTGCCGGATGACCAGCGCCTCGGCCGCGTCGATGCCTGCGCTGGCGATGACCGAGGCGAACGTGAGCGTCATCGAGGACCTGCCTTTCCGGTTGCGGCTGCCGTCGCGGCGATGCTGACCAGCACGTCGTGGCCGAGCGAGGGGTCGACCGTAACGTGGAGACCGAGGTCTGTGATCCGGCCATCTTGGGGGTGCCAGTCTCGGTCTTCGCGTGTGCGGCCCAGCAGCGGGTCGAGCGCGTCGATCGTGGGCTTCCAGAGGGTGAGCCAGTTGCGCTGCGGGCCAACGGCGAAGGCCAGCTGCAGCTGCACGGCCCCGGTGGGGATCTGCGGCAGCGCCGACGACCGCCGAGCGCACCTGCTCCTTGTAGGCCGTCGTCTGGGCCGAGGCGGTCGTGCGCACCGTGTAGGTGGCGCTGGGGCCGGCGGTCTCGTGTGCGGGCGCGACGAGGACTCGCGATGTGTCCGCGTGCCGCTTGCTGCACCACACCGACACCAGGTCCGCAGTCCGGAGTCGACTGGCCAGCGGGAAGGCGTAGTTGTCCAGGTCGGCCATGTCGACCAGGTCGCGACCGGTTGGCAGGCCGACCTCGAGCAGGAGCGCCCAGGGGCCGCTGGCCACCATCGCGGGTGCCAGCAGCTCCGCGGTGTCCTCGAGGTACTCCCGGAGCCGCACCTGGTCCGGGTCCGTCGACTTGTTCCAGCTGGCCAGCCGCGGGGGCTTCCGGAGCGTCAGCCCATCGCCCTCCGGCCGAGCGTACCAACGGGCGGCGGTCATGGCCGGTGCACTGCGCCGGCCTGGTCTACCCACCAGACCTCGATCTGCGCCGCGGCGAGCGAGCCGGCCGTCTCGGCGTGCAGGTCGCGGTAGCGCGGGAAGTCGGGCAGAGCGATGACGCTGCGCCACTGCGGCTCCTTGCCCCGTAGACGCATCGCAGCTAGTACCGCCTGGGAGTACCAGTGGCCGGCCTGCGTGCTCGGGCTAGTGCGCTTGACCTCTCCTGCCCGCGCGGGGTCGGCGTAGCCGCGGCTCGGGATACCCCTTCACTTCGACGCCGGCGGTCTGGCCATCCCGGGAGGCGATCACGTCGATGCCGTGCTCCTTGGTCGCCGTGTTGGCCACCGACAGAATCCGCCACCCATCGACGGCCAACGCCGTCACCAGGGCCGCCTGGACGTTGGCCTCGGTGTGCCACTCCCCTCCGAGCTCGGCACGGCTCGTCGACGTCCCGGCGGAGCGCCGGCAGCCGGCGAGGAGGCGATCGCGGGACGGACCGCCGGCGGCGTCGTGCGCGGCTCGACATTGCCGGCGACCTCGTAGCCCAGCGCCGCCAAGTGCCGGCGAGCGGTGTTGGACATGAACTCCGACCGCGGGATCCCGGTGGCCACCTCGAACGCCTGGATGACCGGGAACCACGTGCCGTTGACCCGAACTGCGTGCTTGCGGATCGCGTCCGGCGCGACGTCGGCCAGGCGGCTCTCAACGTCCTCACGGACGAGTTCGTATCGCTGGCCGTTCAGGGTGAACCCGATCGACGCACGGCCCTGGTTGTTCATGACCAGAAACTACGGCAACCCGCCGACAGGATCAGGACGATTCGTCGGCATCGGCGGTCTCGTCATCGAGGCCGCGCTGCTGAGTCGCAAACAGGTCCCCGTCGAGCCAGCCAACGACGGTGTCGATCAGGGCCTGCGGTCCTTCGGGCCGTGCCAGCGACATCAGATTCAACGGGAGTGCGGTCAACTCCATGTCCTTGCCTCCCAACGCCGAGGAGACGCGCCAGACTGTCGGCTCGCGGTCCTGAGCGACCGGGTAGGTCAGCGAGATGCGCTGGCAGCCGAGCACATGGCCGGCCGTCAGCACCTGGTACGTGTCGGGCGCCTTCGGTCGCGTGCCCAAGCGCTTGTACTTCGAGTCGGTGACGGCGACCGGTGTCCCTTGGGCATCTCGGAACACCACATCAGGTGTGGTCTCCAGCTTCGATCCTTCGCCCGCGATGATCTCCCCGAACTTGATCGCGCCCTTGTTGACCCGCTCTCCGCGTCGGCTGGCCGCACGCTGGCACAGCCAGTAGACGTAGTTCTCGTAGATGACGTCGGAGTTCCAGAGGAACCCGGACAGGGCGTGGTCGCCGCTGGCGTGGTGGACGCCGGCCCCCTCGAGGAGCAGCAGCCCGACAACCCGCGCAGCCTCGAGGCCTTGGTGCTGGATACCGAGCGAGATGCGCTGCGCGTCCAGGAGGTGGGGAGGCTGTCTGCCGACGTGGGACAGGCCAGCTGCGATCTCGCGCACCGCTCGAGCGCGACCGGGCGATTTCACCGTTGCAGCCAGGCACTCAGCCGACCATCGCAGCAGCCGGGCCAGCGGGGTGTCGTCGGTCAGCAGATCTGCGACGTACGGGAGTTCCCACGGTCGTGCGACCCACTCGCCCAGGCGCGACAGGTCGAGACTGCCGCGCAGCGTGCCGCCGCTCGCCTGCTCTGTCAGGTAGCCGCGCGGCAGGCCGCGAGCAGCGCCCTTGGCGTACGACGCGAGGAACATCTCGGCGAGTAGGTCAGGCATGGACAGCGACGTCGAGCTCGTGAGCTGAGGTGAGGTTGTCGTCGACGTGGCCTCCCTCGACGACGGTGAGGATGCGCCACAGCACCGTCTGCCAGCTGTCGTCGGCCGCGCTCAAGAACTTCGGCGCGATCTCGATGTCGGTGTCACCGACGCGTACGACGCCTGTGACGGCCTCAGCTCGAAGCTTCACCAAGCCGTCGCCGAGGTCCTCCACCCGGATGGGATCACCGGAGAGCCCCAGTGCCCTCCTCCAGCGCTTGTTCGCCTCAGCGAGCGCGCGGAGATCGAGATCCTCCGCGTGACGTACGACGGGTGCGCCGTACTCCTGGAGCTCGATGCGCGGCGGGGCCGTCAGCGTGTCAGCCACCTGAACGACCTCTTGATGACGTCGATGTCGAGCTCGCTGACCCGGACCGGTGCGAGGGTCCTGGACTCGACGGTGCCGCCCTTCGCGGTCCGAAGCGTCCAGGCGTAGCTCGCCGGCAGGCGGTGCGGTGTCGACGTGGAGAAGGTCCATGAGCTGCTCGGGCCGGCCGGAGTAGCGGTCCTCCAGCTGGGGGAAGAGGACGTCATCCCAAGTCTTGGCGAGGCTCCTCCACGCGTCCTTCTCCTCGACGGGCTGCGTGGTGCCGTCGGCGGCCGTCTTGGTGGCCAGCACGGGGGTGAGAAGGCCGTGGCCGAGCTCGAACTCGGGGCCGAGGTCGGAAGCGATGGCGACGTTGAGGCGATCGAGCAGCAGATAGGCCGTCTCGAACGGGCTGAGCTTTCCCAGTTGTCCTCGGTGGGCGTCGGGATCGCGGTCTTGTCCATGCCCCAGTGCTCGACCAGGACGTCAAGGTTGGGGCGCATCTCGATCCGGTCGAACCGGCGTGCCAGGGCGCTGTCGATGGGAACCGCCGCACGGTCGACGCTGTTCATCGTCGCCACGATGTAGACGTGCTTCGGGAACGTGAAGCCCTCAGGGATCGTCGTCGCTTTGCCACCGGGGCGCAGCAGCTTCTCGCTCTGGCCGTCCTCGTAGGTCAGCTGCCGCAGTGGCACCGGAAGCGGCACGGTGCCACCGTCGCGATAGTCGAAGTCAAGGAACGTCATGAACTCACCGAAGATGCGAGCGGCGTTGCCTCGGTTGATCTCGTCGATGAAGATCACGACCGACTTGTACGTCGACTCGGGATCTTCGAGCTCGAGCGCGGCGTCGAGAAAGACGCCGGCCCACGGCTGGAGTCGCGTGCCGTCAGTGGTGATCTGCGGGCCGCAGTCCCAGCACGAAGTCCTCGTAGCCGTACGACTGGTGGAACGTCGTCCAGACAACCTTGATCGGCTGCGGGATCGTGATCTCCTGCTCGGGCCGGCTGAACGGGGTCTCCGTGTCGTTCGGGTCGAAAAGGATGCCACGATGTGCCTCCGGTGGCGTGTTGAGCGCTTGGAACAGCTCGCTGATCAGCCGGGTCTTGCCGGTGGCCGGCGGTCCGTACAGCAGGGCGTTCCGACCGGCACCCCAAGACGAGAGGATGTCGTCGATCTTGTCAGCCATGCCCTACCTCAGTCCGCATCGATCACGCCGCCGACAACCTTGCCCTGCGGGTACAGGTCCCACATTGGGTGGTTGTGCTTCATGTTCGTCAGGACGCGGTCCCTTGGTGAACCCGGCGTAGTAGTCGCCCTCGACCGTCTTCGCGATGTAGATCCGAAGACCGCCCTCGGGGAAGTACGGCAGCGCCTCCTCCTTGTTGGCGACGTCGTCTGGAGCGGTCGGGAAGCCTCGAGCAGCCATCCAGGCAGGGTGCCGAGCCGATGAGGTCTGCTGACGGTTCTGACGGGCAATCCGCATTCGGCTGCCCTTCTTCCGCTGAAACTCGATCGGCCCGGTGAGCCCCGGATGACCTACTACGCCTGCCTCGATCGTGATGACGGGCAGCGCATCAACGTTGGCGCCGGTCGCGTCCAAGAAGTCCAGCGTTGCCTCGACCATCGAGCTCGGGATCTCGATGTACAGCGACCCACCGCCGCCTTGAATCTGCGGGTAGCGCTCGATGTTGTAGAACTCGCCCGGCTGGACGTTCCGCCACCAAATGCGGTCGATGTTCAGTTTCTGGGCCATGTCAGAAAGCCTCGACGTGGTAAAGCCGCTCAAGCACGTCGCCATCTTTCACACGATCGCTGCTTCTGTATCGAATATGCGGCTGTTCGTGGAGCGTGACCCTGCCGAAGTCGCTCAGAATCGAAGCGAGCTCGTCCTCGCCGACCTGGCCGTCCTCGCTGTAGGAGATGAAGACGTGCGGGACGTCGAGACGCTTGAGGGTCTCCCGGAACGCTTGGCCGGCGCTGCGGCGGTAGCAGAAGTTCGACGCCTGGTCCGTCCACGGACGGAGACCGCCGTCGCCCGCCGCCACCGGCTCGTCCTCACAGGCGAGCGTCTCCAGCACGTGGTAGTTCCCGGCGTACTGGCGCTTGGTGTACGGCGGGTCGAGATACACCGCGTCAACCTTGAGAGTTGAAGCGAGGTCCTCGACCGGGCCGTGCAGCACGGTGTGCTCGCCGGTTGTGGGCTCGAACTCGAGCGGCTCGAACGTGAGCGGCCGCAACGCCGGCCCAGAGATCGTGCGCCGGAAGTAGCCGTAAGTGCCGCTGATGTTGGCGACCTTGTTCGTGGCCAGGATCAGGTGATGCAGCAGCACGCTGTGCTCCACATCGGTGAGGGCACCGGCTTTTGCGAGCTTGCGGATCCCGTCCCGGACGCCGTCGATGCGCGCAGCGTTAGTCGCCGAGAAGTACAGCCGTGGAGCGCGTCCGTTGGCGGGCGCGCCGGCTTCCCCGAACTCCTGGTGGAAGTAGCCCTCTAGCGGCGCCGCTGCGCGCATCCAATCCAGCGCCTTGCTGTAGCCGCCGAGCGCGCTGAAGGCCGGGGCCTCCTTGGCGAGCAGCCGAGTCCGCGCGTGAACCACCGGGAACGTCAAGGCATCGGCGGCCGTGATCGAGTAGCCGGCGCGGGCTAGCGCGATCGAAACCGATGCAGTGCCACACATCGGGTCCGCGATCGACGACCCTGCCGGGAGAACACGCGTCGATCTCACCGACGATCCAGTCGGCGAGACGGGTCTTGTTACCGAGGTAGCGATACGACATGGCCACCTCTTCGCTGCGTAACAGCCCTAACGGTCACAGCTGCTTATTCCTGATCACAATGCGGTCGTACATCCGACGGAAAGTGCCGTCCCCGTTCGGCAGATAGAAGCGCGGTCCGCCCTGCTGATATGTGCCCTTCGCCGCGATCTCGGACATCGAGCGACCGAGGGTCTTGCTCGAGCCGAGGATCTCGAACTGGCTCGGGTTGTACTTATCTAGAAAGGTAATTGGCACGCCCATCGCGCCGGCGTAGTCGACCGGGATATGCATGGTCTTGCTGACGTCGATAGCATCGAAGTTCGCATACTTGGGGTACGCACTTGGCGCGAACCTCATCCTCAGATCCAAGTCCTCGTGCCGCCCCGGGTAGTCAAGGTTGGTGAACCAACGCACGCCCTTGACGCGGACATATTTGTTGCCGTCTTGGTCGATTCTCGAACCGGCGGCCGTGATCGGGTAGTCACTCGGGACGCCGAATTCACGGTCCCCGCTTCGGATGCTCGGGCCGTACCACATTTGATCGTTCTGGAAGAGCGGGAAAATCTCCTTATAGGTCAAGGCGTTCATGTTTCCGATAATCAGGAATTGCTTGTTGTGCTCGACCAATTGGGCGACGTACTCACGGAAGAGCGAAAAAGGCGGATTCGTTACAACAATGTCGGCCTGTTGAAGTAGGTCGATGCTCTCGGCGCTGCGGAAGTCGCCGTCACCGGCGAGGGTCTTAATGCCGATCTCCTCGGCGTCCGGAATGCGGTTCCCGTTCTTGTCGCCGGTGTACTCCAGGTAGACAGCCTGGTCTGAGTCATCCCGTCCGAACTGGCCGGCATCGCGGCTCCGGTAGCAGGTAGTGATGAGCTTCTTCAGTCCGAGCTTCTCGAAGTTGGCGGAGAAGTATCGGAAGAAGTTGCTTGCCCGCGGGTCGTCGCAGTTGCAGTACACGACCTTTCCCTTGAAGTGGCCCGCGTAGTGCGTCAGCTCGACCTCGATGTCGCTGAGTGAGGTGTAGAACTCGTCCTTCTTCGCTTGCCTGGCTTCCTGGAAATCACGGTTCCGGGTGGTGATCGTCATTTCTCTCCTCCGTCCATCTCCCGGCGGCTCACGCTCCAGACCGCTGCGCACAACCTAGTCGAGCGATCCGACAGTTCTGGCGAGACCCGCGGTTCGACCACCCGACACCTACGTTTCCTTGGTGACGTGATCCGCTTGCTGACGACCCCCACGGCTCGGAGTCCGGTGTGCACTCCGAGCAGAGAGCACTTGACGGCGTCCCACGCGAGGACCAGAACGACTAGGTTGAGCCAACCTGGAGCTCCGGCCGCAATCGCGGCATGGAGGGCGTGTAGTGCCAGTGCCAGGGCAGCGGCAAGAGCGCCCAATCCGATGGCGGTGCACCAATGCGGCGGCCCCGAGCGGACCATCCTGATCAACACATTGGAGGGCGCGTAGATCTGTAGGTAGCGCCAGAGAAGCGCGACGGCGCCGATGACGGGTAGGCCGAGTAGGAACAGCATGACGAGCTCCTTCGAGGTCGGTGCTTCCTCGATATGCGCGCCGACCCCGCTCTCCCACCCGCCGACGTTCGGCCTGTGGAGGAGTTCGCCTGCTGGGGGTCTAGAGAGCGGGAACGGATGTCGCCGTTGTCGTTGGCACATTCGCGCCCGCCGACTCGGCCGTGGCCGATGCTTGGCGGGCCGCCCGAATGGCGCGGACACGATCGGCCTTCTGCGCGTCGCTCGTGGCTCCCCCACCGGCCGGTAACTCCGAGGTCACGCCGTAGCGGTCCCGGTAGGCGGCGACCGTGCCCACTGCTTCGAGCCAGAGATCGCGCTCAACCGAATTGTTGGGCATCGGTCCGAGGCGCCGAGTCCACGATGCGGCTATGGCAACCGCACGCTCAGCGAGCGCACGGGCACGACTCTCGATCAGCTGATTGCGCCCATTGAGAGCCTGGCGGTCATCGTCTCTCATCTCGCCGAGCGGCTCGGGGATGAGGCCGGCGACGAGACGCGGGCGGAGGCGGCAGCCGCGCGGTGAGGTCGAGGCCACCTTCTCGATCCGGTAGCGGAGGACGGCGGCGATGTCTTCGGCGTCGACCAGCCCGTGCTGGGCGATCACTCGCGGCACCAGCCGGTCGAGGTCGTGGTGGTACGCCTCAGCCCGGCGTAGAGCAGCCGTCAGAGGCCCGAAAGCGGTTGAGGCGACCAACGCCGCGTGCTGCTCGGATGTCAGACCGGAGCGGCGCAGGAGGTCGACGAACCTGTCGCGCTGTGCGTCGGCCGCGATCGTCTCCAACTCGGCGGCCAGGCGGTCGATGCCGCCGTGGATTGCGTACTCGGCCTCGATCGTCTGGTGCGCGGACATGCTTGCGCCGCTGTGCTGGAGTACGCCGTACAGCACGGTCCTCGCGGTGACGTCGTCCGCCTCGGGCGTGGAGTGGCTGTCGTCGGGCTGGTCGAGGGCGACGTACGCGATGTTGGAGTCGCGGCCGCGGGTCATGGACACGTAGAGGTTCTCCCTCGTCGTCGACGAGGTCACCACGACGTGCGCCGTGTCGACGGTGATGCCCTGGGCACGATGAGCGGTCACGGCGTACCCGAGGTCGACGTGTTCCGCGACGTACTCCGCTGGGAGCACGGTGCGTCCTCCACGGCCCGGTCCCATGCGCTTGACCACGACGGCTCCGTCGCGCCGGATGTCGGTGACCTTCCAGCGGTCGCCGTTCTTGACCCACCCACCGCGCATCGTGCGGATGCGGCGGTCGTTCTGGCGCGTGATGACGACGTCTCCGACCGAGGCTCGGCAGCCGTCGACCAGTTCAGCCTCGCGGTGATCGACAGCGCCAGCCAGAAGCAGCCGCTCGGCCCGGGCGCGTTCATTGAGCGCGCGGACGTCCCGAGCCGACTCGGTCACGAGGATGCTGGCGCGCCCGGCGGCACAGTCGGCGCGCCAGGCGACGTACGCGGCGTCGACCATCTCGTCGGTGAGGCCCTCGCGGATCCGCTTGTGGCGGGCGTACGCCGAGATGACTTGCACGTCTCCGCGGCTCAGCGCGAGCGAGGCCTCCTTCTCCCACGCGTTGGCGAAGCGGTGGATCTCATTCAGTTCCGGTGCGTCCGCACGCCGATCGACGAGGAGTGCGAAGGCTCCGCCAGCGTCGACGGACTGGAGCTGGTGGGGGTCGCCGACCAGCAGGACCTTGGCGCCCGCGCCTGCAGCGATCCCCGTGAGCCGATCGAGTGTCACCGTGTCGGCCAGAGTCGCCTCATCGATGATCACCAACTGGCCGCGGCGGAGTTCGGTCCGGCCGTGGTCATACTCATGGAGCCACTTCGCCGTGTTCTCACACGCGACGCCGAGGTCGTCGGCCAACGCCTGGGACGCAGCGGCGGACGGCGCCAGACCGACGACGCTCCCCCGCCCGCGCTCCGCCGTCCAAGCTGCTCGCAGCGCTCGCATCGTGGTGGTCTTGCCTGCCCCGGCCGGCCCGACGAGTACGTCGACCTGGCGGCCCGACTGGCAGATGCTCTCCACTGCACGGCGCTGTTGCGCGCTCAACTGGACCTTTCCAGTCGCAGCCGCCCGCCTCGCAACGCTCGCGGCCACCGTCGGCGCAGTCACCTTCTCGGCACGACCCAACAGCCGCGCCTCGGCATCGAGCACCGCGGCCGAGGAGTACTTCTCGCCGTGCCGCGGACGGAACCGGCTCGTGCCGTCCTCGCGCTGGAACCGGGCCGGGCTGAGTGCGAGCTCCGGCGGAGTCAGGACCACGGAGCGCGACTGCGCCGCGTCGACGACCAGACCGATGACAGCCTCGCGGTCCTCGGTCGTCGCGAACCTCAGATCCATCGTCTGCTTCGACGCCTCGGCCATCAGGTTCCAGTGCGTCCACACAGCCCGCTTCACAGACACCGCCGCGACCACGTCGGCGCTGATCGCCTCGATCGCAGCCAGCGGCACGTCGTCGGCAGTCAGCGGGTTCCCGCCGTGGCCGATCACGTCGCGAGACCATGCCGACGGCTCGGTCCCCAACCGCTCGGCGGCGCGCTGTCGCCAGTCGGCTGTCAGGTCGGCGAGCGATCGGACCTCCTTCGGCGGGCGTGTGGCCAGCGTCGCCTGGGCTCGGAGTTCGACGATGGTCTTCGCTGACGGCGTGCGTCCGTGGCGGGCGACGTACTCGGCGATGAGCTCGTCCTTCTTGAGTTCGATCTCGCGGGTGCGACTGGAGAACTCGGTGATCAGGTCGTCGCTGACGCCAGCGATCTCCCATCGAGCGTTCCGGTCGGGTCCCCGCTGCCGCAACTCCCACTCGATGCCGAGGTCGCGCGACAGCCGATCCGCGAGCAGCGCGTCGTAGTGCGCCGACAGGCCGGTCCGCGAGGCGAAGACCGGGCGTCCGTCGAGGCTGCGCCAGCGGCCGTCCATGACGGTGAGGACCTTGTTGGCGATGACGACGTGCGTGTGGAGCTGCGGGTCGCCGGCCCGCGAATCGAAGTGGTCGTAGGCAACGGCCGCGACGCCTGCCACGTCGACCTGGGCGACGGCGCCGTCACTGTCGGAGATGCCCGCCCGGGTGGCAGCGACCTCTCGCTCGAACAGGTCGATCACGTCGGCGACCGCCGCGTGGTGGGCGGCGACGATCCGCTCCTGGGTGACGGCGTCGGCCACACCCCAGAGCACGGAGACCGACTTCGGGACGCTGAAGGTGAGGTCGAATCCGGCGACCGCTCGGCGCATCCCGGCCGCGGTCTCCTCGGCCTCGATCCGGGTGGTCTCGGCCGCGCAGTCCTCCTGGGTCATCTCCGGGTCGAGCGCGGCGACGCGCTCCTCGATCCGGTCAGCGAGCCGCTTGTACGACGGATACGCCCGGCCGAGTTGCTCTCCCGTGACGGGGTCGCGGCCCATGCCGACGAGCAGGGCGAGCTGCTCCTCAGTCACCTGCATGCCCGGCCGGATCTGGCCGGCACCGAAGGCTCCGACGCCGGATCCGAGCCAGCGGCCCGGCGGCGTACCGACCTCGGAGTAGTAGCGGGTCAGGGGCGTCGACATCGCGCGCTGGCCATCACCGGCCGCGACGCTGCGCAGCAGGTACTGGTAGCCGCTGCCCGCGGACATCCGGCGCATCGAGACCGTCACGGCCGTTTCCGTCCCACAGCGCTCAGGTGCGCGTCCTTCTCCACAACCCCCTCGATCTGCACACCGTGTGAAGGCGAGAAGGACTGGGATGAGACGAGACGGAGGGGGCGGAGGGCGAGGAAGGGCAAGCGGCGACGAGGAACGAGGAGAAGCAAGACGGGAAGCGGAAGTGCGTGAAGACGGAGGGTTGGAGGACAGGGAGCACCTGAGCAGTGGGCTCGGCAAAGAGACAGGGTCCGGAATCAGAAATCAGGTTTACGATGAGGTTCAGACGATGCAAGCACCGCCCGCGGGCGTCGTCGCGCCTCGATCGCCGTACGGCGAGAGGAAACAGGACCACCATGAAGAATCGACTCGGGTTGACCTTCCTGGCGACCGGCACACTCCTGTTGGCCGCGGTGTCGGCGTGTGCCGACAACGACGCAGATCCTCCGCCGACGACGCCAGCCACATCGTCTCCAACGGAATCGAAGGCACCGACGGCCACCGCCTCGACGACCTCGCCGACCGACGCCGCGACCGCCGAGGCAACGGCTGCGATGACGGACTACTACGACGTCCTCGACGAGCTCCGGTCCGATCCATCGAGCGACCTCAAGAAGCTGGAGACCGTCGCGATCGGTGCACAGCTCAACGCCGTTCAGACACTCGTAGGTCGACAGCAGGATCGAGGGACAGCGCCAGACCGGCACGACCGCCATCAGCGAGCTGAAAGTCCAGTCGGTCAACCTCGACAACTCCGACCCGGACGCCGGCAAGGTGCCGACGGTCGTCATCGACGTCTGCTGGGACGTCAGCAAGGTCGACGTGCTCGACAAGAGCGGCAAGTCGATCGTCTCCCCCACCCGCCCGAACACCGGGTGGACGCGTTACACCGTCGCGAACTACGTCTACGCCGCCGATCCGACCAGTGGCTGGCGCGTGGCGACGGGCCAGGACCTCAAGAAGACGCCATGCGCGGCATCCTGATTCGCCTTCTCCTGACTGCGCTGTCCGCCGCCGGCTTCTCCGTCCTTGTCCACGCCGCGTCATACGCGGACACCGTGTGCTCGCAGACCGACCCAGCGACGGGCGAGTGCCTCATCTGGATCGAGGTGCCGGGCACGCCGGGTACGCCAGGTGAGCCAGGTGACGACGGGCCGCAGGACACCGGCAACGGAGCGGCCTGCTACTGGGATGGCACGAGCCAAGGCATCACGAAACCTCCGCCCGGGCCGGTGCCCTGCTCATCGCCCGCGGGCTACTGGTCGAACAGCTATCACTGCTACATCAGTCCGGTCGAGCCCCAGCCGCCGGCGGGCGACCCGACCTGGCAGGGCCACGAGCCCGGCGACGGAGCGGTGTACAACTGCTACCAGCCGCAGACGGGTCTGCTCATCACCGTCTGGTCCCAGGACCCGCCGCCGGACTCCGGCACAGGACCAACACCGCGCGAGGTGGCGCAGATCGCGATCGAGCAGATGCAGCTGTCCGCGATCAACATCGGCATCGCGCCCGAGCCGGGTCCGGACAGCATCGGCCTCGTCGGCATGCCGGTCTGGATGTGGGCCAAGAACCCGAACGCCCACACCTTCGGCCCGATCACCGAGAGCGCCTCCGCCGGCGGCATCACGGTCACGGCGACCGCGAAGGTCCTCCAAATCACCTGGGACATGGGCGACGGCACCGAGGTCGTCTGCGACACGGCGGGAACGCCGTACAAGCCGGAGTACGGGCGGAAGAACTCCCCCGACTGCGGCCACACCTACAAGCTGTCGAGCGTGCGCGAGACCGATGACGCCTACACCGTCACCGCGACGTCGAGTTGGGTCATCACCTGGTCGGGCGCGGGCCAGACCGGGACGATCCGCCTCGACGGCCTCAACCGCTCGACCCAGATCCGGATC
>CAWJSY010000004.1:0-218079 GCA_963845645.1 uncultured Actinomycetota bacterium | reverse complement strand
TGCGGTGCTCTTCTTCGCGGGCTTGGACAGGGCGGAGCGGGTCGCCGAGGACGGGCCTGGTCCGGGCTTGGTCGCTCGTTTGCGTGCCGGGGTCGGTGGCTTGTCCGCTGCGGGGGTTTCGAGGCTCGTCGCTTGCGCTCCTCGCACCTCAACCTCCGGGAGGCCGAGGCCCTGCTTCGAGGGCGGCTAGGGCCTCGCCGGTGTAGACGGCGAGGCGTTGCAGGTGGGGGACGGCTTCGCGGTCGCCGATGAAGCCGAAGTTCATCGTGCCGGCGTACGTCTCGAGGGTGATGTTGAGCGTCATGCCGTGCGCCGGGATCGAGACCGGGTAGACCGCCTCGAGGCGGGAGCCGCGCAGGTAGAGGGTCTTCTTCGGGCCGGGCACGTTGGAGAGCACCAGGTTGAAGGTGGTGGGCAGGGGGTTCTTGACCCCGGCGATCGCGGAGACCGTCTGCGCGATGCTGGGCGCGAGCAGGTAGCCGGAGTAGGCCAGGGCGGGCAGCTGACCGAGGCCGGTCATCTGCTTCTTCGCCTGGCTGGTGGAGTCGATCACGGCCTTCAGGCGCTCCACCGGGTCCGCCACGTGGGTGCCCATCGAGGCCATCAGCACCGCGACCTTGTTGCCGCCGCCCTCGTCCCCGCTCTCGCGGAGGTTGACCGGGACGAAGGCCACCAGCGGCTTCTCCGGCAGCTCGCCGAGCTCGTCGAGGTAGGCGCGCAGGCCGCCGCCGCAGACCGCCATCACCACGTCGTTCAGGGTGCCGCCGGACGCCTTCGCGATGGCCTTGAAGCGGGAGGTGTCGTACTGCTGGGTGGCGAAGCGGCGGGTGCGGCTGGTGCGCTGGTTGAGGATCGTGTCGGGCGCGCTCCACCCGCCCTTGAGGTTCACGTGCTCCTCGCCGCGGCTCAGCTCGAGCGTGGCGACGGCCTTGGCCACGCCGGCCGCGGAGCCGACCGCGCCGATCGCGCCCTTGGCCACGCCGGTGGCGGCGCCGCTCACCGCGCGGACCAGCGACGCGGACTGCTTCGGCGGCTTCGAGCGCTTCGGCGCGTCGAGGCTGAAGAAGAACTTCCCGTCGTTGCTCTCCGGGTCCTCCGAGAGCGAGCGGCCGAGCATCTTCACCGCGGTGAAGCCGTCGACCAGCGCGTGGTGCACCTTGGTGTAGAGCGCGAACCGTCCGCCCTCCAGACCCTCGATGACGTGCAGCTCCCACGGCGGGCGGGTGAAGTCGAGCTGGTGGCTGTGCAGCCGCGAGACCAGGATGCCGAGCTCGCGCTCGTCGCCCGGGCTGGCCAGCGCGGAGCGACGTACGTGGTAGTCGAAGTCGAAGCTCTCGTCCTCGACCCACGCCTGACGCGGGTGGCGCAGCAGGAACGGGTGGGTGAGCTTCATGTTGAAGGGCGCCTTGACCGGGTCCTGGCGTGCCTCGTCGATGAGGTCCCGCAGGTACGTCGGCCCCGCACCCTCCGGTGGGGTGAACGGCATCAGCGACGCCACGTGCATCATCGTCTCGGGTGTCTCGGTCCACAGGAACATCGCGTCCTGCGGCGGGACCCGCCTCTTGGTGCTCATCTGCTGATCTTGTCCCATCGAGGAAACCCGCGCTGCGGACGACCGGAAACGAGCGGGCCGGGAGCCGCCGGCCGGTCCCTTGACCCGGGGTGAGGCGCTTGCTACACAGGCCGGACGGAGCACGTCCGCCACACCCAGCAGCGAGGAGCAGGACGTTGGTCGACACGACGGTCCAGGAGCAGGTCACCGTGGAGCGCCGCCTGCCGGCGGCGATCGTCACCCTGAACCTGCCCGACCAGCGCAACCCGCTGTCCGTCGCGCTGATGCGAGCGCTGAGCGAGGAGCTCAAGGTGCTCGCGAAGGACGAGGAGGTCCGCGTCGTCGTGATCCGGGGCGAGGGCAAGATCTTCTCCTCGGGCCACAACCTGCGCGAGATGACCGACCGCGCGCTCGAGGAGCAGCGCGAGATCTTCGACGTCTGCACCGAGATGATGCAGACCGTCCAGCAGATCCCGCAGCCCGTGATCGCCCAGGTGCACGGCGTCGCGGCGGCCGCCGGCTGCCAGCTGGTCGCGACCTGCGACCTCGCGGTGGCGGCGGACACCACGAAGTTCCTGACCCCGGGCGTGCGGATCGGGCTGTTCTGCTCGACCCCGATGGTGGCGCTCAGCCGCAACGTCGGGCGCAAGCGGGCGATGGAGATGCTGCTGACCGGCGACCCGATCGACGCCGCCACCGCCGCCGAGTGGGGCCTGATCAACCGAGCAGTCCCGGCCGACCAGCTCGAGGCCGAGGTCTGGACGCTCGTCGAGAAGCTCGCGGCGTCGAGCCCGCTGACCATGGGCATCGGCAAGCAGGCGTTCTACGAGCAGATCGACGTGCCTCAGGCGCAGGCCTACGACCTGATGTCCGAGACGATGGCGACCAACGCCGTGGCCTGCGACGCGCAGGAGGGCATCGACGCGTTCCTCACCAAGCGCGAGCCTCGCTGGCAGGGCAAGTAGCCCCAGCCTCCCCGCGTACGTCGGTCAGGGGTGGCTGGGCCCGGGCGGTGCGTCGGGCACGTCGAGCGCCACGTGGTCGACGTAGCAGTAGAACCAGTCCTCGCCCGGCTCGAACGAGCGCACCAGCGGGTGCCCGCTGCGGCGGGCGTGGGCGGTGGCGTGCCGGTGGGGTGAGGAGTCGCAGCAGCCGACGGCGCCGCAGCCCTGGCAGACCCGCAGGTTCACCCAGCGCGCGCCCAGGGCCCGGCACTCCTCGCACCCGTCGGAGGTGGGCGGCGGCAGCCGGAGGGCGCCCTGGACCACGAGGTCGCCGAGGTGGGCGCAGGCCGCGTGGCCGCCGTCGTACCGGGTGCCGGCGACGGTGACGCTGTGCAGCGCCACCGGGTCGCAGTCGGCGTGGCCGTCGTCGTCGACCCGGGTGACCTGGGGCGGCCCGGTGACCCCGCCGCAGAAGTGGAGGAAGTGCATCGCGGACGTCGCTTCGTCGCCCGCCCCGTCCGGGGTCGTCCCGTCGTCGAGCACGTCGTTGCGCACCAGCAGCGCGGCCAGCGCGCCACCGACGACGAGCACGCCGGCCGAGATGAACAGCGCCGTCGCGAAGCCGGCGTCGAAGGCGACCGGGTCGTCGTAGACGCGGCCGGTGAGGCCGGACAGCGCGGGTACGGCGGCGATCGCGAGCAGGCCGGCGGTGCGGGCCACGGCGTTGTTGACCCCCGAGGCCATGCCCGCGTGGTCGTCGGACGCGGCCGCCAGCGCCGTGGCGGTGAGCGGGGAGACCATGATCGCCAGCCCGAGGCCGAGCACGAGCACCGCCGGCAGGACGTCGCCGGCGTAGGAGGCGTCAGGACCGACGCGCAGGAGCAGGAGCATCGACAGCGCGACCACCAGCGGGCCGGTCGCCATCTGGAGCCGGGGGCCGATCCGGGCGGCGAGCGCGCCGGAGCGTGACGACAGCAGCAGCATCACCACCGTCACCGGGAGGGTGGCCGTGCCGGCGGCGATCGGGCTGAAGCCGGAGACGACCTGCAGCTGGATCACCAGCAGGAAGAAGACCGCCCCGAAGCCGCCGTAGACCACGAAGGTGACGAGGTTGGCGGCGCTGAACTGCGCCGAGCGGAACGCCTCGAACGGCAGGATCGGCTCGGGCACCCGCCGCTCCACCACCACGAAGGCCGCGCCCGCCACGAGCCCGAGCGTCGCCGCGACCAGGACGCCGGTCGAGAGCCCGGCCTCGCCCGCGGCGATCAGGGCGTAGGTGAGCCCACCGAGCGCCAGCGCACCCAGCACCGCCCCGAGGGCGTCCACCCGGCCCGTGGCCCGGGGGTCGCGCGACTCCGGCACGTGGCGCAGCGCCACCCACACGACGTACGCCGCCAGGGGGACGTTGATCAGGAAGACCCAGCGCCACGACCCCACCTCGACCAGCCAGCCGCCCAGGAAGGGGCCGGCGGCCATCGCGACCCCGCCCAGGCCGGACCAGGCGCCGATCGCGCGGGCCCGGTCGGTGGAGACGAACGAGGCCTGGATCATCGCCAGGCTGCCCGGGGTGAGCAGCGCGCCGCCGACGCCCTGGAGGGCGCGCGAGGCGACCAGCACCTCGGCGTTCGGGGCGAGTCCGCAGGCCAGGGAGGCCACCGCGAACCAGACGACGCCGATCACGAAGACGCGGCGCCGGCCGAACCGGTCGCCGAGCACGCCGCCGACGAGGATGAACGACGCCAGGGTCAGCGCGTAGGCCGAGATCGTCCACTGCAGGATCGTGAAGTCGGCGTCGAGGGAGGCACCGATGTCGGGGAGGGCGACGTTGACGACCGTCGCGTCGATCCCGGCCAGGGCCGAGCCGAGGATGCTGGCCAGCATCAGCCAGCGGCCGGGGGCGGAGTCGAACGCCAGGGCGGCCGGGCTCGCGCCGCCGGGCGGCGTACGGTCGGTCGTGGTCACCGGGCTTCCTCCCTCGTCGCGGCCGACGTCCATTGCACCAGCGGGGTCGACGACTGACCAGGGGTCGACCGGGCCGGGAC
Source organism: uncultured Actinomycetota bacterium (assembly GCA_963845645.1). Lineage (GTDB taxonomy): Bacteria > Actinomycetota > Actinomycetes > Propionibacteriales > Nocardioidaceae > Nocardioides. Next base: position 213,541 of record CAWJSY010000004.1, on the reverse strand, counting down.
CGGTGCTCGAGACCTCCGATGGGTAAAGGACAGCCATGCAGACACGAGAGATCGGCAACGACACCGTCGGGCGCGTGCAGGTGGGCGCGATCGGGCTGGGTCTGATGACCTTCGACCAGTCCGGCGCGCAGCCGCGCGAGCAGCTCGCGGAGACCGTGCGGGCGGCGCTGGACGCCGGCGTGACGCTCTTCGACACCGCCGACGCCTACGGGCCGGGCGACGAGCTGGGCGCCGAGGCCCAGGGCGCCAACGAGACGCTGATCGCCGGGCTGCTCGACGAGCTCGGCGTGCGCGACCAGGTGCTGCTGGCCACGAAGGGCGGCCACGTGCGCACCGACGGCGGCGGCTGGGGGCTGGACAGCTCGGCCGACCACCTGCGCGCGGCGGTCGACGCCAGCCTCGGGCGGCTCGGGGTGGAGCAGATCGCGCTGTGGCAGCACCACCGGCCCGACCCCGAGGTGCCCTACGAGGACGTCCTCGCCACGCTGAAGGAGATCCACGAGTCGGGCAAGGTCGCGCGCGTCGGCCTCTCGAACGCCGACCCCGACCAGATCCGGCTCGCCCACCAGGTGCTGGGGGAGGCGCTGGTGAGCGTGCAGAACCAGTTCTCGCCGGCGTTCCGCAGCAGCGCCCCCGAGATCGAGGTGTGCGACGAGCTGGGCCTGGCCTTCCTGCCCTGGAGCCCGCTCGGCGGTCTCGGCGACGCCAAGAGCCTCGCCGAGAAGCACCCGGCGTTCGCCGAGGTCGCGCAGGCGCGCGGCGTCAGCCCGCAGCAGGTCGCCCTGGCCTGGGAGCTGGCCCAGTCGCCCTGCGTCATCCCGATCCCCGGCGCCAAGCGCCCGCAGTCGGTGCAGGACTCGGCCGCCGCGGCCGACCTCGAGCTCACCGCCGACGAGCTGGCGTCGCTCGACGCGTCGTAGCCGGGCCCGGCAGCGTCAGCCGTCAGCGGCCCCTGCGGGGTTGTGTGCCTGGGGACGGTCCGGGACTGGTCGTGGGGCACACGACCCTGCTGCGAGGGGCCGACCGCGGCCCCCGCGGCCCGGGCAGGGCTGCGCGTGGCGGGGTCGTGTGCCTGTGACCGGTCCAGGGCTGGTCGTGGGGCACACGACCCCGCCAGGGCCGGCTTCCTCGCGCGGCCCCCGCGACCCCGCGACCCCGCGGCCCCGCGTCGTAGGTCAGCCCTTGAGGCTCGCCGGGAGGGCGGCGTACCCGCGCAGGATCCGGGTCGTACGTCGGCGGGCACCGGGCTGGAGGGCCAGGTCGGGGTAGCGGTCGAAGAGGCTGCGCAGGCCGACCTCGCCCTCCATCCGGGCCAGGGCCGCGCCCAGGCAGTAGTGGCGCCCGGAGGAGAAGGAGACGTGGTCGGCGGCGTTCTCGCGGGCGACGTCGAAGCGGTGGGGGTCGGTGAAGACGTCGGGGTCGCGGTTGGCGCCGGCGAGCACGGTGGTGACCATCGCGCCGCGCGGCACGGCGACGCCCGCGAGCTCGGTGTCGCGGGAGACGACGCGGCCGGTGAGCAGCACCGGCGGGTCGTGGCGCAGCACCTCGTCGACCGCGTTGGGCCACAGGTCGGGGCGCTCGCGCAGCAGCGCGAGCTGCTCGGGGTGCTCGTGGAGCAGGGCGATGCCGTTGCCGAGCAGGTTGACGGTGGTCTCGAAGCCGGCGGCCAGCACCAGTCCGACGGTGGCCTTGAGCTCGTCGTCGGTGAGCCCGCTGCCCTCGTCGTCGCGGGCCGCCACGAGCTGGCTGAGCAGGTCGTCGCCGGGGTGGCGGCGTACGGCGTCGATGTGGTCGGTCAGCCAGGCCTCGAACTCCGAGAGCGCCGACTCGACGTCGCGGAAGGTGCGCCAGCTCAGGCCCAGGTCGAGGCTGGGCGCGGCGCCGGTGCCGAAGCGGAGCACCCGCCCCTGCTCCTGAGGCGGTACGCCGAGGATCTCGGCGATGACGGTCACGGGCAGCTGGCTGCAGTAGGTCTCGATCAGGTCCACCGGCCGTGAGGGATCGAGCCCGGAGAGCAGCTCGTCGGCGATCTCCTCGGTGCGCCCGCGCAGCCGCTGCACGGCCTTCACGCTGAACACCCGGGTGACCAGCTTGCGGTAGCGGGTGTGGTCGGGAGGCTCGGTCACCAGCAGCGAGGGCGGGGTCAGCGGACCGATCGGGGCCGACCGCATCGCCCAGCGGTGCACCCGCATGAGGACCCCGTCGGGGCCGAACTCGACGCCGGCGCGCACGTCGTTGCTGGTGAGCACCTCGCGGACCGCGGGCTGGGAGGCGGTGATGTAGGCGAACTTCGAGCGGTGCAGCGGCCCGTCGGCCCGGATCTCGTCGAAGAGGTCCTGCGGCACCCCCGAGCCGTCCATCGTGGCCATGATCAGCCGACCCTGGAGATCGCCGCGGCGGGCGGACGCGCGGACGGCGGCCTTCGGCAGCGCGTGCCCGAGGCTCCACCGGAGCCCGCGGGCCACGCGGTCCTCGACCTGCTGGTGCATGCTCACGTGCTGCTCCTCCGGTGGTGCGGCTCGGGTCGGAGTCGATCCCGATACCGACCAGTATCCAATACTGTCGAGTATCGTGTGCCGCGTGTCAACCGCCTCGGAGCCTTCCCTGCGCCGCCGTCCCTCCCGCGAGGAGGTACGTCGAGCGCTGCTGGACGCCGCGGCCCGGGTCTTCGCGCGGCAGGGCATCGACGCGGCGAGCCTCGACGACGTGGCGGCCGCGGCCGGCTTCACCAAGGGCGCGGTCTACTCCAACTTCGGCAGCAAGGAGGGGCTGGTCGCGGCCCTGGTCGACGACCGCACCTCGGCGTACCTCGAGGTGGGTCTCGACGCGGTCAGCGACCCGTCGATGTCGGTGACCGAGCGGGCCCAGGCCCTGGGCGACCGGCTGACGGTCGCGGCCGACGAGCAGCGCGACTGGCACCTGCTCTTCCTGGAGCTGTGGCAGCGGGCGGTGCGCGCCGGGGCGACCGAGGGGCCGTTCCTCGAGCGACGCCGCGAGCTGCACGCCGCGGTGACGGCCGCCTTCGACGAGCACGCGCGCGCGATCGGGGTCACCCCGGTCCTGCCCCCCGACCAGCTGGCGACCCTGCTGATGGCGCTGGCCAACGGCCTGGCGATCGAGCGTCATGCCGACCCGGGCTCGGTCCCCGACGACCTGTTCGGCCGGGTCCTGGCCCTGGTCATGGGGTGAGCGGCGTGCGCGGCCGCGACCTGCTGCGCGCCGGGTGCGAGGATGGGGCATGGTCGTTCGCGCGATGAGTCCCGGAGTCGTCGATGCCCGCCAGCGGGTGGGGGCGCTGCCGCCGCGGCCGGAGGCGATCACGCTCGCCGACCAGCGGCTCAGCCTGGTCGGGTCGGCGCGGCTCTACGTCTGCGGCATCACGCCGTACGACGTCACCCACCTCGGTCACGCCTCGACCTTCGTGTGGGCCGACGTGCTCGCCGCCGTGCTCGAGGCGAGCGGGGTCACCGCGCTCACCTGTCGCAACATCACCGACGTCGACGACGTGCTGACCGACGCCGCCAAGGCGCGCGGCCACTACTTCGACGAGCTGGCGCTGCGCCAGGAGGCCCTCTTCGACCAGAGCATGCGGGCGCTGCGGGTCAGCACCCCCCAGGACCAGCCGCGCGCGCGCCACCACATCGCCTCGGTCCAGCAGCTCGCGCAGGCGCTGCTCGACTCGGGCGCCGCCTACGAGCGCGACGGCACCGTGTGGTTCCGCGGCGCCGAGGCCGCGTCGTCCACCGGGCTCGACCGCGACGAGGCGCTCCGCCGCAGCGCCGAGTACGGCGACCAGCCCGACGACGCGGCGAAGGACGACCCGTTCGACGTGCCGGTGTGGCGGGCCTCGGCGCCCGACGACCCCGCCTGGGCGAGCCCGTGGGGCTGGGGCCGGCCCGGCTGGCACGCCGAGTGCGCCGCGATGGCGCTCGCCGTCCACGGCAGCACGGTCGACGTGCTCGTCGGCGGCGAGGACCTCGCCTTCCCCCACCACGCCTACCAGGCCGCGATGGTCTCGGCCGTCTCCGGCCTGCCGCGCTTCGCGCGCGTCACGCTCCACGTCGGCGAGGTCGGCATCGACGGCGCCAAGATGGCCAAGTCCACCGGCAACCTCGTGCTCGTCGAGCACGTGCTCGAGACCGCCTCCCCGGCCGCCCTGCGGATGCTGCTGCTCAACCGGCGCTACGCCGAGGCCTGGGGCTACGACCCGGCCCAGCTCGAGGTCGCGCAGGAGCAGCTCGAGCGCCTGTACGCCGCCGCGGGCCGCCCCTCGGCGGTCGGCGTCGACCGCGACCTCGCGCTCGAGCCGCTGTGCCACGACCTCGACGTCCCGGCCGCGCTCGAGCGGGCCTGCGACGAGGGCGGTGAGGTCGCCCGTCGGCTGATCACCGTGCTGCGCCTGGGCTGAGCCGCTCCTCCCGTCAGGACCGGTGGGCCCGCCGGTCGCGCCAGGTCGACCAGGCGCCGGTGCACCACAGCGCCCAGGCGATCAGCAGCGGCTGGAAGAACAGCCGCACGAAGCGGGCTCGGTCGGTGTCGAGCCCGAAGGCGTCGGTGCCGGTCACCCACTGCGAGACGTTGCCCGGGAAGACCGCCAGCAGGAAGGCGGCCACCACCCACCCGACCGCCGCGCGGCGCCGGCGTACGACCAGCAGCGCCACCCCGAGGACGACCTCGACCACCCCCGAGCCGACGACGACGAGGTCGGCGCCCCCCGGCAGCCACGACGAGATCCACGTCGGGACCTGGGCCTGGAACTCGGCGCGACGCCCGGTCAGGTGGCTGGTCCCGGCGGTGAGCAGGAACGCCGCGAGCAGCCACCGGGCGACGTCGCGGACGACGTGGGACGCGGGGCGGGTCGGGCTCACGCGAGCCAGCCTCGCACCCCCGGACCGGCGCGAGGCGAGTGCGGGGCCCGGGCCGGGGGTACCGACCACCCGTCGGATCTCGTACGGCGGCCCTGGCCGCATCGGTCGACCTTCCCGATTTGGCAACCCCCCGGGGGGTTGTTCTACGGTAGGTCGCTGTTGCCCCTCAACCCCCCCGATCTCTGGAAGCGAGCCCCATGACCACCACGGAAGACCGTCCGGTGCCGGCTTCGGCCGCCCCTGACCACGACGGCTCGGACCGCGACGGGTCCGGCTACGGCCGGCCCGGCCCGCTGGGTCGCCTCGGCGTCTGGGTCACCGAGCACCGCAAGCTCACCGGCATCGTCTGGATGCTGCTGGTCGTCGGGCTCGGCATCTTCGCCCCCCGCGTCGAGGCCGAGCTCTCCGGCGCCGGCTGGCAGGCCGACGGGTCCGAGTCCGTGCAGGTGCGCGAGGCCGGGATCGAGAAGTTCGGCGGCAACGCGTCGTCGGCGATCCAGGTCGTCGTACGCAGCGAGGACGGTCCGGTGACCAAGGGTGAGGGCGCCGAGGTGCTCGCCGAGGCAGCCCGGCTGCTCGAGGACGACCCCCGCATCGCCCAGGTCTTCCCGCCCCAGCCCGGGCTGTCGATCAGCGCCGACGGCCAGACCGCCGTGCTGCTGGCGGGCGCCGGCGCCGACACCAACGAGATGGTGCGGGTGGCCGACGACGTGAAGGGTCCGCTCGAGGACCTCTCCACGTCCGGGATCGAGGTCAACCCCACGGGCTCCTCGCTGCTCTGGTCGGACTTCAACGAGGCCAACCTCGACGCGATGCTGAAGTCCGAGATGTTCTCCTGGCCGGTGACCCTGGCCATCCTCGTGCTGGCCTTCGGGGCGCTGGTCGCCGCCGGCCTCCCGCTGCTGCTGACCCTGTCGGGCCTGGTGGCCTCCGCGGGCTCGCTCGTGCTGATCAACCAGCTCGTCCCGGTCTCGATCTGGGCGATGAACTTCGCGATGATGTTCGCCCTCGCGCTCGGCATCGACTACGCCCTCTTCCTCGTCGTGCGCTACCGCGCCTCGCGGATGGGCGCGGGCAAGTCGCCTCGGGATGCGGTCGCCGAGACCATGGACACGGCCGGCAAGGCCGTCCTGCTCTCGGGGCTGACCGTGCTGATCTCCCTGTCGGCCGTGATGCTGGTGCCCTCGCCGTCGTTCCGCTCGATGGCCGGCGGGATCATGCTCGCGGTGGTCTTCGTGCTCGGCGCCACGCTCACGCTCCTGCCGCTGGTGCTCTTCAAGCTCGACCTCAAGATCAACAAGATCGCCCTGCCGTGGGCCAGCACCGGTGAGCACCGCTCGCCGAAGTTCGCCGCCTGGGGCGAGCGCCTCTGGCGTCGCCCGGTGGTCTTCGGGCTGGCGTCGGTCATCGTGCTGCTCGTGCTCGCCGCCCCGATCTTCGGGCTCAAGACCGCGATGCCCTCGATCCAGGTGCTCCCGGACGACGCGAGCGCCCGCGTCGGCTACAACCAGGTCAAGGACGCCTTCGGTGAGGGCACCCCGGGCACGCTCCAGGTCGTGGTCGACAGCGACGACGCGGTCGACACCGTCCGCGGGCTCGGCATGGACCCCGGCATCATCGGCACGATGACGCCGCAGCCCGCCTCCGACGGCGGCACCGACCAGGTGCTCGTCCAGGCGATGCCCAACGTCGACGCCTCCGACCCCGAGCTCGCCGACACCGTCGAGCGCCTGCGCGCCGACCTGCCCGACTCCGCGCTCGTCGGAGGGGCCGCGGTCGAGAACATCGACCTGAAGACCCAGCTCGACGAGTCGACCCCGCTGGTGATCGGCGTGATCCTGGCGCTGGGCTTCCTGCTGCTGCTCGTCGCGCTCCAGGCCCCGCTGATCTCCCTGCTCGGCACGCTGGCCAGCCTTCTGTCGACCGCGGCCGCCTTCGGGGTGGCGCGCCTGGTCTTCCAGGAGGGGATCGGCGCCGACCTGTTCGGCTTCGAGTCGCAGGGCTTCCTCGACGCCTGGGCTCCGGTGTTCTTCTTCGCGATGATCTTCGCGATCGCGATGGACTACACGGTGTTCCTGCTGGCCTCGGCCAAGGAGCACTACGAGCACTCGGGCGATGCCCACGAGGCGATGGTGGGCTCGCTGGCCCACTCCGGGCGGGTGATCTTCGCCGCCGGCGCGGTGATGGTCGCGGTGTTCTTCACCTTCGCGCTGTCGGGTCCGCTGCCGCCGAAGGAGATGGGCATCATCCTCGGGGTCGCGGTGCTGCTGGACGCCTTCCTGGTCCGGCTCGTCCTGCTGCCGGTCATCCTGCGCCTGACCGGCGACGCTGCCTGGTGGAGCCCCGCGTGGCTGCGCCGGGTGCTGCCCAACATCACGTTCTCCCACGGCTGAGAGGAACCACCATGTGTCGAGCAACCACCTGCCGCACCTGCGGCAAGACCACCTGGGCCGGCTGCGGCCAGCACGTCGCGCAGGTCAAGGCCGGCGTCCCCGCGGGGCAGTGGTGCCCGGGCCACGCCAGCGAGAAGCCGTCGGGCGGCGGCGGGAGCTGGCTCTCCCGCCTCTTCGGGCGCTAGCCCGGCAGCCGGTCGGCCCGCGCCTCCACGAGGCGGGCCGGCGCGGTCAGCCGCCACGCCTCGAAGACCAGCTCGGCGAGCTCGTCACGCCGGATCGCCTCGAGGTGGACGACGACCCAGCCGAACGCGCCCGCGGTGAACTGCACCTCGAACACCGCGGGCCGTTCGGCGACCAGGCCGAGCTGCTCGGCCAGCAGCTGCTTGAGGCCCACCGTCTGGGTGGGCTCCCAGACGTAGCCGAACGTGTGCCCGGCGACCTGGAGCCGCGCGTAGCGGTCGCGCTCGACCCGCTCGACCTCCGGCAGCTGGCCGGCGAGGTCGACCACGTCGGAGGTGCGGCACGTCATCGGAGTCGGTCGGGGGCTCAGCGCAGCTGCAGGGACCCCGACAGGTGCGGCTCCCAGCCCAGCGAGCGGTGCTCCGCCACGCGGGCGTCGAGGGCGTCGGCCACGTCGTCGGGCCACGGCGACGTACGCCGCGACTCCATCTCGACGTGGAGGAAGACCTCCTCCATCACGTAGCTGAGCCGCTCGTGGGTCTCGTCGATCAGGTAGACCACGGCGTGCACCGCCCGGCTGGAGCGCCCCACGAGCACGACGCGGACCGAGATGCGGTCGCCGGTGTGCAGCTCGTGGAGGTAGGTCAGGTGGTGCTCGGCGCTGAAGACGGCCTGGCCCGCGACCCGCGGCCAGTTGGGCAGGATGCCGACGTCGACGAGCGACTCGTCGAGGCCCTCGCTGGCGATGCCGAGGTAGTGGCGGACGTTGAGGTGACCGTTGGCGTCCTCGAAGGCCGAGGGGACGACCTGGCGGCAGAAGCCGGGCAGGGCCGAGAGCTGGTCGTAGGTGGGGTGCGACATGGGTCGATCCTCTCAGCCGCCGCGCGCGGCGACGTACGCCAGGCTGGTCGTGGTCAGTGGCGTCTGGTGGACTGGCGCCATGACGGAGACGACCGGACCGGGCGAGCTGGAGCCGATCGAGCGCGCCTCGATCGATGAGCTGCGGGCGCTGCAGACCGAGCGGCTGCGCTGGAGCGTGCGCCACGCCTACGACCACGTGCCCCACTACCGGGCGGCGCTCGACGGGGCGGGCGTCCACCCCGACGACGTGCGCGAGCTGGCCGACCTCGCCAAGCTGCCGTTCACGACCAAGGCCGACCTGCGGGCCGGCTACCCGTTCGGCATGTTCGCCGTCCCGCGCGAGCAGGTGTCGCGCATCCACGCCTCCAGCGGTACGACGGGCCAGCCGACCGTGGTCGGCTACACCGCCGCCGACCTCGACGTCTGGGCCACCGTGATGGCCCGCAGCCTCCGGGCCGGGGGCGTGCGGCCGGGCGACCTGCTGCACAACGCCTACGGATACGGGCTCTTCACCGGCGGTCTGGGGGCGCACGCAGGCGCCGAGCGGCTCGGCTGCACGGTGGTGCCGATCTCGGGGGGCATGACCGAGCGGCAGGTCCGGTTGATCCAGGACTTCGGTCCGCGGGTGATCATGGTGACGCCGTCGTACATGCTGGCGATCGTCGACGAGATGCGCCGCCAGGGCCTGGACCCGCGCGAGAGCTCGCTGCAGATCGGGGTCTTCGGGGCCGAGCCCTGGACCAACCAGATGCGCGCCGAGATGGAGGAGGTCTGCGGCATCGACGCCGTCGACATCTACGGGCTGTCCGAGGTGATGGGCCCAGGGGTGGCGCAGGAGTGCGTCGACACCAAGGACGGCCTGCACGTCTGGGAGGACCACTTCTACCCCGAGATCATCGACCCGGTGACCGGCGAGGTGCTGCCCGACGGCGAGCAGGGCGAGCTGGTCTTCACCTCCCTGACCAAGCAGGCGATGCCGGTGCTGCGCTACCGCACGCGCGACCTCACCCGGCTGCTCCCCGGCACCGCCCGGCCGATGCGACGGATCGAGAAGATCACCGGCCGCACCGACGACATGATCATCCTGCGCGGGGTCAACCTCTTCCCGACCCAGATCGAGGAGCTGGTGCTCCCGCTGCCCGAGCTCACGCCGCACTTCCAGTGCGTGCTGCAGCGGCCGGGCACGATGGACTCGATGATCGTGCGCGTCGAGCACGCGGAGGGGGCGACGCTCGCGCAGGGCGCCGACGCCGGCCGGCTGCTCGAGCGGCTGGTCAAGAACAGCATCGGCGTGACGGTCGTGGTCGAGGTCGTGCCGCCGGGCGGGATCGAGCGCTCGGTCGGCAAGATGCGCCGGATCGTCGACGAGCGCCCCGACCGCTGAGCCCCGGTGTGGCGGGGACGCGCCCCCGGCCCGGCGGCCCTCGCCCCTCGACCGGCGTCCGGCGTCAGGCCAGGCGACCGGCGAGCGCGCGGCCCAGGGCGCGGCCCGACAGCCACGCGGTCTCGACGCGGGGCGGGTCGCCCCAGCCGTCGCCGCAGACGCCGAGCAGGCGCTCGCTGAGCAGGTAGGGGTCGGCGCGCTCGCCCGTGGGCCGGGCCAGCGACCAGCGGTGGACGTGGGTGCCGCTCGGTGCGGGCAGGTCCAGGAGTCGCCGCAGGGCCGCCACCATCGGAGCCTCCGCGGAGGCCGGGTCGAGCAGGTGCGCGGCCGCCCGGGCAGCGGTCGAGTGGGCCACCAGGACCGGCGCGTCGTCGCCGTGCCGACGTCCGTCGTCGGCGATCCAGCCCAGGTCGGGGTCGCCGTTGACGAACGCGCCGTGGAAGGTGCCGCCCGGCGCGACGGCGTCCCACGTGCGCTCGGGCCACCAGGCCGCGAGCGCGATCACGGGCTCGGAGACGCGGTCGAGCCCCGCGCTCTCCTCCCGCAGGCCGGGACCCAGCAGCCGCATCGCCTGGGGGTCGGGCATGGCCAGCACGACGGCCGCCGCCGGTCGCCCGTCGACGCTCACCCGTCCGTCCGCGTGGTCGACGAGGCCGACCGTCGCCTGCTCGACGTCGAGCCCGGACGCCAGGTCCTCGACGAGGCTGCGCAGGCCGCCGACCGCGCCCCACCGCACCGGGCCGGTCTTGCTCTCGGGGGGCGCGCCGGGCTCCAGCACCGTGAACGTGTCGGTCCAGGGCCGGGCGAGGCCACGGGCCTCCCAGTCGGCGACGACGGCCTCGAAGTCCGGGTCGCTCGCGGTCAGGTACGACGCCCCGAGGTCGGTCGGTCGCTCCGGGTCGCCCAGCCGCCGCCCGCCCAGCCGCCCGCCGATGCGCCGCCCGCGGTCGACCAGCCGCACCGGCACCCCGGCCGCGACCAGCTCGCGGGCGCACGCCACCCCGGAGATGCCGGCCCCGACCACCACGACCTCGTCCATGCTCACGCTCACGCTCACGCAAGCCACCCTGCCAGGGGGGTGTGCGTCAGGCGGTGTGCGTCAGGCGTGGCACGGCGGTCAGCGTCTCCTCGGACCGGCCGCGCAGCGTGGTCGCCTCGTGCTGCTGCCAGTGGTCGGCCTCCGCAGCGCCGTCGCCGTCCTCGTCCCGGGCCGCCTCGACCGAGGCCCACGTGGCCAGCACCCGGCCGGGCACGTCCTTGGCCAGGTCGGTGAGCCGCGCGGCGGTGTTCACGGCGTCGCCGATCACGGTGTACTCGAAGCGGCTGTGGTGGCCGACGTGGCCGGCGACGACCTCGCCCGTGGCGACGCCGATGCCGGCGCCGATCTCGGGCACCTCCTCGCCGAGCCGGGTCGCCATCGCGCGCGCCGCCGAGAGCGCGGCGCCCGCGTGGTCGGGCAGCTCGACGGGGGCGCCGAAGACGGCGAGCACCGCGTCGCCCACGAACTTGTTCACCAGCCCGTCGCGCCGGTCGACCTCGTCGACCACCACCGCGAAGAAGCGGTTGAGCATGGCCACGACCTCGGCCGGGCTGCGCTCGGTGGCGAACGTGGTCGACCCGACGAGGTCGACGAAGAGCACGGAGACCACCCGGGACTCCCCGCCCAGCTCCACGGAGCCGTCGGCGGCCGCCGCGGCCACGTCCTTGCCGACGTGCCGGCCGAACATGTCGCGCAGGTGCTCGCGCTCACGCAGTCCGCTGACCATCTGGTTGAAGCCCGACTGGAGCAGCCCGATCTCGGTGCCGTCGTAGACGACGACCTCGACGTCGAGGTCGCCCTGCTCGACGTCGAGCAGCGCGTGGTGCACCGAGAGCACGGGCGCCACGACCGCGCGCGCGTTGAGCACGGTGGTGAGCAGACCGAAGACCAGGACCGCGGCGCTGATGACCAGCGTGACGACGGCCAGCCGGGTCAGGGTGGTCTGGTCGGTGGTCAGGGCCAGGATCGAGGTGATCGCGAGCCCGACGACCGGCGCGCCCGTGCCGAGGCACCAGAAGATGACCATCCGGTCGGCCACCCCGGCGCCGCGCGGTCGCTGGGTCACCGGGGCCCCGGCCAGCGCCCGCGCCGAGATGGGGCGCAGCACGAACTCGGTGAGCATGAACGCGATCCCGCTGCCGACCAGCCCCGCGATGCCCACGGTCAGTCCGGAGGTCACCGCGCGCTCGGGCTGCACGACCAGCGCCAGGACGGTGAACAGGACGGTCGCCCCGAGCCACAGGAGGCCCTGCATCTGGGTGAGCCGCAGCGGCACGCGCAGCGCGACCCGGCGGTCGGCGTCGTCGGGCTCCTCGTCGCTGGTGGCCCAGCGCAGGGCCCGCAGGCTCAGCCTCGTGCCGTAGCCGGCGCCGACCACGACCGCCAGCACGACGTACGTCGGCACGGCGATGGCGAGGGTGAGCAGGGTCGCGCCGCTCGCGGGCGGCGCCGGCACCAGGAAGAGCGAGATGACGACGACCAGGACGGCGCCGATCAGGTTCGTGCCGACCAGGAGCAGCGTGAGGAGGACCTGGACCCGGATCCGCAGCGCGCGCGCCGACTGGTCGGTGGGGCCGAGGATGCGGGCCCCGAAGGGCGCCAGCCGGCCGCGTCGGCCCCGGCGGACCGGCCGCGGGTCGGTCCGCTCGGCGGGCTGCTCACCCCGGCGCGTGGTCACCTCAACGACGGCTGGCCGCCACCAGGGCGTCGACGGTGGGCTCGAAGAACCGGCCCAGACGCGACGCCAGCGCGGGGCTGATGTGCGTGTCGTCGTAGTAGGCGCTCTCGCCGTGGATCCGGCCCGGGCAGGACTGGGCGCTGCAGAAGCCGATGGCGGGGTCGATGTAGCGGGCGGGCCGACGCAGCTTGGCGTGCAGACCGCGCACGTAGGCCCGGTTGGCGGGGGCGTCGCTCAGCACCACGCTGCGCCGCAGCGCGCACATGTAGGGACGCTCGCCCTGAGGGCAGTAGGGGGCGTTGTCGGGGATGGTCGGCATCTGCCCGACCACGTCGGTGGGCACGCCCTTCTTGCCGAGCACCCGGAAGAGCCGGGGCGTCTTCTTGCGCATCAGCGTCGCCGCACCCTGGATGCTCGGTGCGGTGTGCTGGCGCCAGCCGGGCTCACCCGGCGGCAGCGGGTCGCGGGCGTAGCGGTAGAGCTGCCAGCCGCCGGCCAGGACGACCCGCAGGTCACGACCCTTGCGGTGCTGGTTGACGACGTACTGGAGGGCCTTGTGGTTGCTGCGCAGGCAGCCGCGCGACGCCTTGATCTCCTCGCGAGTCTCCAGACCCGGGTGCAGCGGCGGGCAGCCGCCGTAGAGGAAGACGACGAGGTTGACCTTGCGGCGCCCGATGGCCGCCTTGACCGCGGGGATCACCTGCCAGGCGTGGGAGTCGCCCCAGAGCACGACGGTCGGCGCGCCGGGCGTCTGCCGGCCGAGCTCGCAGCGCGTCGGGCGCCCGACGCAGTGGGCGGGCAGCCCGGGGATCGGCTGGTTGCGGGCCGCGGCCCGCGAGAAGAGGTCGAGGCCGTCGTCGCCCGCGCTGGCCGGCGTGGCGAGCGCGGACACGACGGCGACCGGCAGCACGAGGGCAGCGACCAGGGCGAGCAGCAGGGCGCGGGGGAGGGCGCGGGGGAGTGCGCCGAGAAGCGGGAGCATGGTGGCGACATCGTCTCATCCCCCGCGGCACGACGGGAGTGCTATCGGTGGTGAAGCCTCATGGTCGAGATCGCCTCCGAGGGCCGGCGGGGTCAGCGCGAGCGCAGGAGGCGCTTGACGCTCGGCTTGAACATGCCCGCGTAGCGCTCCGCAGCGCTCGCGCTCACGTGGTAGCCGTCGTACCAGGTCTGGACGCCGCCGGGCTGGACGGCCTTGCAGGTGCGCTGGGAGCAGAGCCGGTCGTTGTAGTTGATCAACCGGGCGCCGCGCGGCAGGTGGCGGACCTGTCGCTTCAGCCAGTTGGTGATGTAGCGCTCCTTGTAGAGAGCGTGGTAGCGCACGATGTCGCACTCGTAGGGCGTGGGCCCGGGCCGGCAGTCGGGGTTGGGCGGCACGGCGATCGGGCCCTGGACCAGCACGTCGGTCTTGATCTTCTTCTTGCCCAGCCAGCGGAAGAGCTCACGCGTGTAGGACATCGTGTAGGGGCGGCGCGTGCGCGAGCTCTCCTCGAGCTCCGGGGTCGGGTAGTAGTAGACCCGGTTGAGGTTGAAGCCCCAGAACGAGCCCAGGATCACCCGCACCTTCTTGCCCCGCTTCTGCATCTGGGCGAGGTAGCGGTTGGCCATGTCGGCGGTCTCCGAGCACGGCTGGCCGGCCCAGATCTCCATGTCGGGGCGGGCCGGGACACAGCCGCCGAAGATGAACGCGACCAGCCCGACCTTGCGGCCCCTGATGGCCTCGCGGACGGCCGGCAGCATCATGAACATGTGGGAGTCGCCCCACACGACCAGCGTCGGCTTGTTCTTGCCGGCCTTGCGCAGCACACACTTCATCGGGGTCTTCGGCACCTGCTCGGCGCGGGTGGCGCAGCGCGTCGGCAGCGCCGGGAAGTCCTGCGAGCGAGGGTCGGTCTGCTCGGCCTCGTCGCCACGGTCGCCGCCGGGGGACGGCGGCAGGATGTCGGGGAGCCCCGAGGGGAAGTCGGTCTCCAGGAACCAGCCGAGGGGTCGCTCGTCGTCGGAGGAGACGGGGGACGTCGGGGCAGGAGCGCCGGCCGGCCGGGCGGTCGCGGGGGCCAGCGACAACATCCCGAGCCCGAGGCTGAGAGCGAGGGTCAGCACGGCCAGGCCGGTGAGAGGACGTGGTCGAACGACCGTGTGTGTGGGGGCACGCATGGGAGCGAATCCTAGTACGGCTCAGCGCTCCGCGCGGCCGAAGCCCGCACGCCGCACCAGCCGCCCAGGACCACACCGGCCCCGGATGAGAAGATCCGCAACCATGGAGACCACGACCGCAGCCCGGATGCTCACCGGTGACCGACCCACCGGCAAGCTGCACCTGGGCCACTACGTCGGCTCGATCCAGAACCGGGTCAAGCTCCAGCGCGACTACGAGTGCTTCTTCATCATCGCCGACCTCCACATGCTGACCACGAAGTCGTCGCGGGAGGCCATCGACGCGATCGGCGGCAACGCACGCGACGCCGTGCTCGACATGCTCAGCGCCGGCATCGACCCGGACGCGGCCACGTTCTACCTGCAGTCGGGCCTCGGCGGCGCGATCCACGAGCTCTACACGCTCTTCCAGAGCCTGATCAGCGTGCCGCACCTGCAGCGGCTGCCGAGCCTCAAGGACATGGCCCGCGACTCCGGCAAGGGCGAGATGCCCTTCGCCCTGCTCGGCTACCCGATCCTGCAGGCCGCCGACATCCTCTGCGTCCGCGCCCAGATGGTGCCGGTCGGCAAGGACAACCTGGCCCACGTCGAGATCACCCGCGAGATCGCGCGCCGGTTCAACCACGAGTACGGCGAGGTGCTGCCCGTGCCGGAGGCGCTGGTGGGCGAGGTGCCGACCCTGGTCGGCACCGACGGCCAGGGAAAGATGAGCAAGAGCATCGGCAACGCGATCCTGCTCAGCGACGACGCCGCCACCGTGCGACGCAAGGTCAAGGGCATGTTCACCGACCCCAACCGGGTGCGGGCCGACGTACCCGGCGAGACGCAGACCAATCCGGTCTTCGTCTACCACCGAACCTTCAACGACCGGCCCGACGAGGTGGCCGAGCTGACCGCCCGCTACGAGGCGGGCACCGTCGGGGACGTGGAGGTCAAGGCATCGTTGGTCGAGGCGCTGGAGCGCTTTCTCGTCCCGATCCGCGAGCGGCGGGCGGAGTTCGAGTCGCGCCCGGGGTACGTCGAGAACCTGATCGTCGAGGGCACCGAGCGCACCCGCCACGAGGCCGAGCTCACCCTGCGCGAGGTGCGCAAGGCGATGGGCCTGGCCAGCAGCTGGAACCGGCTGCGGCGCAAGGCCGAGCGCTACCGCTCCTGAGTCCCGCGTCCGAGGGCCCCGGTCCGCGATCCAGCCGCTTTTCCACGGAACGCGCGGTCACCCGGCATACTGGTGCGCGGGGCGGAGCAGCACGGATCTTTGACCGGACGACGAGGGCGAGAGGGGCACTGACGGTGGGTAGCCCTGCTGCGGCGACCATGTCGCGCCCCGAGCCGTCCGGTCCCTCCGAGGTGCCGGTCAACCGGCCCACCCGGATGAACTACCGCCCCGACATCGACGGCATCCGCGGCACCGCGGCGATCATGGTGATGGGCTTCCACGCCAAGGTCCCGGGCTTCGAGGGGTCCTACATCGGGCTCGACCTGTTCTTCGTCGTCTCGGGCTTCGTGATCACCAACCTGCTGCTCACCGAGTTCTCCCGCTCCGGGGGCATCAAGTGGGCCGCGTTCTACGCCCGCCGCGCGCGACGGCTGATCCCGGCCAAGGCGACCATGCTGCTCGGGGTCCTGCTGCTCAGCCTGCTCGTGCTGCCCCCGACGGGGTCGCAGCAGGAGACCGCACGCTCGGCCGCGGCGGCCGCCGGCTTCGTGTCCAACTTCTTCTTCTGGCAGAGCGACACCGTCAGCTACTTCGGGCACCAGCCCGGCACCGGCGTCCTGCTCCACACCTGGTCGCTGTCGGTGGAGGAGCAGTTCTACCTCCTGATGCCGCTGCTCATCGCGATCGCCTGGCTGCTGGCCAAGGTGCTCAAGCTCGACGTGCGCGCCGTGGGCCTCTTCGTGAGCCTCGTGCTCATCATGAGCAGCGTGTGGCTGGCCATCCAGTGGGCCGACACGCACCCGCAGGCGGCGTACTACCTCCCGATCACCCGTGCGTTCGAGTTCCTGCTCGGGGTCGCGTTGTCGCTCCTCGTGGCCCGGATCAACGTCCCGGCCCTGCTGCGCCAGCTGATGGGCCTGGTCGGCGCGGGCCTGGTCGTCTACGCCCTCGTCGAGCCGCTGCCGACCGAGGGCTACCCCAGCTACTACGCACTGGTCCCCGCGATGGGCGCCTTCCTGCTCACCTGGGCCGGCTGCGGCAGCCCCACGCTGGTGACCCGCTTCCTGTCGTTCCGGCTCTTCGTGTGGCTGGGCCTGCTGTCCTACGGCTGGTACCTCTGGCACTGGCCGCTGCTGGTCATGGGCGAGTCGATCAACCTCGCGCCGCCGCCGCTGTGGGCCCGGGTCTCGCTGGTCATGGTCGCGCTCTTCGTCGCCTACCTCAGCTACCGCTACGTCGAGGGCATCTTCTACCACCGCTCCGGCGCTCGCCCGCAGGGCTACAACGGCGCCTGGGGCCCCAAGCGGGTCGTCATGACCGGCGTCTCCTCGATGACCGTGGTCGCCGTCCTCGCCGCGACCACGCTGCTGGTCGCCGACGACCAGGCCGAGACCTCGCGGTGGGAGTCGGTCAGCCAGCAGCTCACCGACTACCCCCAGCTGCCCGAGGAGTGCGTGCCCGCCGGCTCGATCATCCAGCCCAAGCCGGTGCTGTGCCGGCTCAACAAGCAGCAGGGCGACCGCGGCACCGTGGTGCTGTGGGGCGACTCCCACGCCTGGATGTACATCCCGGCGCTCGAGGCCGCGGCCAAGAAGATGGACGTCAACCTCGTCGCCTTCAACCAGGGCAGCTGCCCGCCCTTCGACGCCGCCGACCTGCCGCTCAACAGCTGCGTCAAGGGCAACCTCAAGGCGCTGGAGTTCATCGAGAAGCAGGTCGAGCGGAAGCGGCCGACCAAGGTCATCCTGGGCGCGAGCTGGGAGATCTACTTCCGCGGCGACCGGATCAACCTGATGATCGCCCGGGGCGGCAACCCGGCCCACGAGCAGGTCATCGACAACATCACCCCGCTGTTCGAGGCCGGGGGCGCTGCCCTCTTCGAGCGCCTCGGCGAGCTCGAGGTGCCGACCGACGTGATCGCACCGGTCGCCGAGGTGCCGCGCAACGCCCCGCTGTGCGAGGCCCAGCTGCACCTCTACGACTGCGACATCTCGGCCCCGGTCACCTCGGCCGCCGACGAGGTCGCGCTCACCTGGCTCGAGGAGCAGATGGACGAGCTGGTCGGCGAACCCGAGCTGATCGACGTCAACGACTCCTTCTGCGACGACAAGTTCTGCCGGGCCGAGGTCGACGGGGTGCTCACCTACTTCGACAACAACCACCTCAGCGCGAGCTTCGCCCGCACCCTGGGTGGCTACTTCGAGGACAGCGTCGCCGACGTCGTCGAGGCCTCCGAGAGGCGCGAGGCCGAGAAGGCCCGACGCCGCGCCGCGCGGCTCTGACCAGCCGCGCCGGGCCTCTCTCCTGATGCGTCTCTCTGCGCGTGCGGTCGTGGCTGCGCTGTCGGTGCTCGCCGTCCTGGTCGGGGCGGCGTACGTCGTGCACCGGGCGACGGTGCCGCGGCCGGCCCTCGACCTGACGCCGACGGGGGCCCCGCCGCCGGCCGCGCCGGTGCCGCGCGAGGCCGGCATCATCCGCGGTGGGTCACGGGTCGACCCCGCCTGGGTGGAGCAGGTCGCCCGGCGGATCGGGGTGCCGTCGACGGCACTGCGCGCCTACGCGCAGGCGGCGCTGGAGCCGGTCGGTGACTGCCGCGTCGGCTGGACCACGTTGGCCGCGATCGGCTGGGTCGAGTCGCACCACGGGACCCTGGGCGGGCGCGGCCTCGACGCCGACGGGCGCTCGACCCCGCCGATCCTCGGGCCGGCGCTCGACGGTCGGGGAGACTTCGCGGCGATCGAGGCGACCCCCGCCGGCACGGCCTGGCACGGCGACCCGGTGTGGGAGCACGCCGTCGGCCCGATGCAGTTCCTGCCCGAGACCTGGGCGGCCTGGGCGGCCGACGGCGACGGGGACGGCGTCGCCGACCCGCGCGACCTCGACGACGCGGCCGCCGCGGCGGCGCGCTACCTCTGCGCCGGCGACCGCGACCTCGGCACCGGCGTGGGCTGGACGAGCGGGGTGCTGTCCTACAACCGCTCCGCGGCGTACGTCGCCGACGTGCGCGCCGCGGCCACGACGTACGCCGAGCGCTCCCGCGGCTGAACGCCCCGCGGCTGAGCGCTCCTGCGGCTGAGCGTGGCGGGACCGGGTTTGTCGGGAGTGGGCCCGTCACCCGCGGGGTGCGTGTCACCATGGCGGGACCATGCGCTCGATGTCGTCGTCCCCTGTGATCCGCTACCTGCTCGAGGCCGTGGCGGGGGTGATGGCGGTCTCCGTGCTGTCGGCCCCGGTGTCGGTGGCGGTGCTGCCGACCCGCGTCGAGCAGGCCCGGGCCGACAACGACTTCACCCGGCTGCCGCCCACGTGCGCGACGCGTGAGGAGAAGGTCCCGCAGCAGCCGATGATCTGCTACCTGACGCCGTTCCGGAGCGACCGGCCCACGATCTTCCTGTGGGGTGACTCCCACGCGTGGATGCAGATCCCGGCGCTGCGCCTCGCGGCCACCGGCAAGGACGTCAACCTGGTCACCTCGGTCTTCGGCAGCTGCCCCGCGATGATCCCGGGCCTGACCCGGAGCAACCCCACGCGACTGGGCCGCTGCGGCCTCAACGCCGACCTGGCCTTCCGGTTCGTCAAGACCATGCGCCGGCGCGACCAGCCGCTCAAGGTCATCCTGGCCGGCAACTGGGAGATGTACGAGCGGGCGATCAGCCTGATGGAGCAGGGCCGGACGCCCCGGGGCGGCCACGGCGACTACGCCTTCGCCCAGGCCAGGGTCTTCCGCACGGGCGGGCCGAAGCTCGCCCGCAAGCTCGCCGAGTGGCGCATCGACGTCGACATCGTCGGCCAGGTCGCGCGGCCCCCGCGTCGTACCGGCCCGTGCGCCGCCGGCACCGACCCCTACCGCTGCGCCTTCGTGCGCCGCAGGGCGTTCTTCGACGAGCGGGCGACCACCACCTGGCTCGGCGAGGTGTTCGCGCCGGTGACCCGGCAGGGCATCCGCTACGTCGACCTCAACCGGGCCCTCTGCTCGGAGTACCTCTGCCGGGGCCGGGTCGACGGCCTCGACACCTACTCCGACAACTCCCACCTCACGGCGTCGATGTCGCGGGCCCTCGCGCCGTTCCTGCGGCCCTCGGTGCGGGACGTCGCGCCACGGGGCGCCCCCGCCGGCGGCGGTGCCGGCGAGGGGGAGGGCGCGACGCCCGGCGGCTGCGAGATGGTCCTCTTCTGCTGACGCGCCGCCAGGACGTCCCGCGACGCTCGGTCGGCCGGGTGGCCGGGTGGCGTGGTCAGACGGGCGTGACCGCGAGGGCGGCCTCGAGGCGCTCGATCTCGGCGGACCGGCGCTCCTGCTTGACCGCCCAGACGATGCCGCTGATCCAGAGCACGGCGACGACGGCGGCGATGACGCCGACGGTGCTCCCGGTGGCGCCCAGCGACTCGGAGATCGTCTTGGAGTTGGTGAGGATGATCAGGCCACCGGCCGCGACGCCCAGCACCCGGGCGGCGAGCTTCTTGACCAGCCACGCGGCGACGGGGGCAGCGATCACGCCACCGGCGAGGAGGGCGGCGGCGTAGGACCACATGATGCCCTGCGAGCCGAGCGCGAGGATGAAGCCGAGCGAGCCACCGACGGCGACGACGAACTCGGAGGTGTCGATCGAGCCGACCACCTTGCGGGGCTCCAGCCGCCCGGAGGACAGCAGGGTCGTGGTGCCGACCGGACCCCAGCCGCCGCCGCCGATGGCGTCGAGCGTGCCGCCGACCAGGCCCATCGGGGCGAGCATGGCCACCGGGGGGCGCGCCTTGAACGTCGGGCGGCGGCCGCCGAGCACGAGGAAGCGGTAGACGACGTACACGCCGAGCGCCAGCAGGATGCCCGAGACCCACGGCTTGGCGGTGGCGGCGTCGAGGCTGACCAGGAACGTCGCGCCGGCGAAGGCGCCCACGAAGCCCGGGACCGCCAGGATCCCGACCGTGCGCCAGTCGACGTTGCCGAGCTTGTGGTGGGAGAAGCCGGAGACCAGCGAGGTGCCGATCTCGGAGAAGTGGACCGCGGCGGAGGCGGCTGCGGGAGCGACCCCGGCGGCGAGCAGCAGCGTCGACGACGTCACGCCGTACGCCATCCCGAGGGAGCCGTCGATGAGCTGGGCCAGGAGGCCCACGAACCCGAGGACGAGGAGCTTGCGCATGAGGTCTTCCTTCCGAGTGCCAGAGGCGGGGGCCCGCGGCAAGTCGTGTGAGCGTGGTTAATGTAGTGAATTAGTAGAGATAATGAACGTAGGGGGGTCTGGAGTGCAAGTCGACGGGCCGTGGGCGTGTCGCCGGACCCCTAGGATCGGCCCGTGCCCCGCCTCGTCGCCGCCCTCGCCGTGGCGCTCCACGTGGGTTTCCTGGGCTTCCTGCTCCTGGGGGGCTTCGCCTCGTGGTGGCAGCCGCGGGTGCTGCCCTTCCACGTCGGCGCCGCCGCGTGGGGCGTCTGGATCGTGGCCACCCGGCGCCCGTGCCCGTTGACCGCGATGGAGAACTGGGGGCGGGTCCGGTCAGGACGTCCGCGGCTCGACGAGCGGGGCTTCATCCCCCACTACCTCGAAGGACGGCTCTACCCGGACAGCTGGGCCCGCAAGGTCGAGGCCGTGGCGGGCGGCCTCGTCGTGGTGTCGTGGATCGGGTTCGCGCTGGTGTGACGGCGGGCCCGTCGTAGCCCCGAGCCGTCGGGGTACCGGGACGGTGCAGGTCACGCCCGTGGCCGATCCCCCGGACCGATGCGGACGTGACGTGGCCCAGCCTCAGGCGCCGAGCGCCTCAGCGCGTACGGCGACGCCAGCGCGCCCGGCCGCCCCCCGGTGGCCGCAGCCGGCCGGTGCGGGTCCATCCGCCGCGCAGCGCCTCGCCGTCCGGCGTGGGCGCGAAGACGTTGCCGTCGTCGGCGGCGGCGTCGGGGCCGCGCAGCACGATCCGGTCGACGAGCACGGGGGCCACCCGGTCGTAGAGCCACGGCGCGAGCCGGGAGCCGACCACCGCCAGCCGGTTGACCGGACCGACGTGGACCAGGCGGCGCGGCCGGTCCAGGCAGCGCACGCAGGCCGCCGCGACGGCCGTCGGCGAGATGACCGGCGGCGGCGCCGAGCCGCGGCTGCCGGCGTACGTCGCGGCCTGGTGGTAGATCGGGGTGTCGATCGCGCCGGGCAGGACCAGGCAGACCTCGACGGCGGCGTCGTGCTGCACCTCGGCCTGCAGCGACCGGACCAGACCGAGCTGACCCCACTTGGCCGCGCAGTAGGCGCCCATCGACGGCACCGCGACCTGGGCGAGCAGCGAGCTGACCACGACCAGCGTGCCGGCGCCCTGGGCCCGGAAGTGCGGGAACGCGGCGCGGGCCAGGTGGGCGGTGCCGGTCACGGCGACGTCCGTCATCCGGCTGAGCACGGCCGGCGGCACGTCCTCGACCCGTCCGTAGGCCATCGGCTGGGCCGAGGTCACCACCGCGTCGAGGCGCCCGTACGTCGTCACGCAGGCCGCGACCGCAGCGGCGACCTGGTCGCCGTCGGCGAGGTCGGCCACGGCCACGGCGGTCGCGCCGGGCAGGTCGCCGGCGACGCTCGCCAGCCGGTCGGCGTCCCGGGCGACCAGGAGGAGACGGGCGCCCTCGTGCGACAGCTGCTGCGCCACTGCGAGGCCGATGCCCGAGGTGGCTCCCACGACCATCACCACCCGACCGGAGGTAGGACCCGCGTGCTTGCTCATGAACAGAACCGTACGGAGCGACCCTGATGGCGCGGCGGGAGCCGGGCCGGGTGATCGTGGTGACCGGCGCCTCCAGCGGCATCGGCGAGGCCACGGCCCTGCTGGCCGCGGAGGAGCGCCACCACCTGGTGCTGGTCTCGCGCACCGAGGACTCGCTGGAGAAGGTCGCGGCGGCCTGTGAGGAGCGCGGCGCGGCGTCCGCCACCGCGCACGCAGCCGACATCGGTGACGACGACAGCGTGGCCGACCTGGTCGCCCGGGTGCTGGCCGACCACGGGCGGATCGATGCGGTGCTGCACTGCGCGGGCATCGTGACCTACGGGCGCACCGAGGACATCTCCGCCGACGACTTCGCGGCCGTGATCGAGACCAACCTGCTCGGGACCGCCGCGATCGCCCGCCACGTCGTCCCGGTGCTGCGCCGGCAGGAGGAGGGCGACCTGGTGATCGTCGGGTCGCTGCTCGGCCACGTCAACGTGCCCGAGATGACGGCCTACGTCGTCAGCAAGTGGGGCGTGCGCGCGCTCGCCCGCCAGCTCAAGATCGAGAACGGCGACCTGCCGGGCGTCCGGATCAGCCACGTCGCCCCCGGCAGCGTCGACACCGACATCTACGACAACGCCCTCGACTCGGCCGGCATGGTCAACACGCCCCCGCCACCGACGATCAGCCCCGAGCGCGCGGCGCGGTCGGTCCTCGGCCAGGTGGGCACGCGTCGGCTGGAGAGCCAGACGGCGTGGCTGAACTACGCGCTGATCGGGGCCTTCCGGCTGGCCCCGCCGGTGTGGGACCGACTCGTCGGTCCGGCCTTCGACCTGGCCTCCCGGCGGCAGGCGCGCGACTGAGACACTCGGCCCGGGGCACAAGGCCCCGGTCGTGTGACAAGCGCTTGTCACACGACCGCAGGCCAGTGCCGTCGGGGACCCCGGGCTCCGGCCCCTGGCCCGAGCAGACCGACGCGAGGACGGGCGCACCGGCCTTCGACCTGGCCTCCCGGCGGCAGGCGCGCGACTGAGACCACTCGGCCCGGGGCACAGGGCTCCGGTCGTGTGACAAGCGCTTGTCACACGACCGCAGGCCAGTACCGTCGGGGACCCCGGGCTCCGGCCCCTGGCCCGGGCCCCGAGCAGACCGACGAGAGGACGACCGTGATCGCACTGACCCCCGGCCAGGAGATCAGGCTCGAGACCGACGGCGGTCGCCCGCTGAGCACGCTGCGGATGGGCGTCGGGTGGGACAAGGAGGCCACGGCCGGGGCGATCGGCACCGGCGCGCCGGACGTCGACCTCGACGCTTCAGCCGTGCAGTTCGCGGGCCAGCAGGTCTTCGACTTCGCCTTCTACAACAACCTGCGCACCCGCGACGGCTCGGTGGTGCACCTCGGTGACAACCAGACCGGCCGGGGGGACGCCGACGACGAGACCATCTCCGTCGACCTGTCCGCCGTCTACGCCAAGGTCGACTCGATCGTCCTGCTGGTCAGCAGCTATCAGGGCCACAGCCTGGAGTGGATCAGCAACGCCTACTGCCGCATCGTCGACGAGGAGGACGTCGAGCTGGCCCGCCTGACCCTCACCCTCGGTGTCCCGGAGACCGGCGTGGTCATGGCCGTGCTCGTCCGCGACGGCGAGGGGTGGACGCTGCGGGCGGTCGGCGAGGGGATCGCGGCCACGGTGCCGACGGAATCCGTCGACGCGCTGCGGCGCTACGTCTGACCTGGCCGCCTGCTCAGCCGGGGTCGCGCACGACCATGAGCGACACCCCGTCGGCGAGCCGGTAGGGGTTGGTGGTCACGAGCGCGCCGATCACCCGCCGCAGCCGGGAGACCTCGGCCCGGACCGTCACCGCGTGCTCGGCGTCGCCGAAGAGAGCCACGCTGAGCCTCGCGGTCGTCACGCCGTCGACCCCGGCCGCGCCGAGCAGCTCGAGGATCTGCGCGTGCCGCGGGGTGAGCGTCGTCCGCCAGGGCTCGCGGTCCGAGCGCAGCTCCAGCACGGGGGCGGTCCCGGTGAGGTCCAGCCGACCGGTGAGGGTGCGCGGGGTCTCGCTGGGCCGCACCAGCCAGCCGTCGCCGAGCCGCTCGGGGAGGCACAGACCCAGGCCCGGGACGGCGATCGCCCGCTCGGCCCGCGGGACGGCGATCCGGTCGCGCGCGGACACGCCGGAGTGGTGGGCGACCCACCCGTGGTCGTCGACGACCAGCAGCGGCCCGACGACCCCGCTGAGGGCCGGCTCGGCCACCTGACGGAGCCGGGTCAGCCGCTCCTCGTGGAGCCGCCACAGGCGGCCCTCGGCCAGCCGGACGGCGCTCTCCACCAGGGCGGTGAGGGCCGGGTGCAGCGTGAGCGCCGGCCCGCTGACGTCGACCACGCCGAGCAGCTCGCCGGTGCGAGGGTCGTGGATCGGGGCGGCGGTGCAGTACCAGGGGTGCTGCTTCTGCTCGTAGTGCTCGGCCGAGAACAGCTGCACGGGCGCGGCCTCGGCCAGCGCCGTGCCGATCGCGTTGGTGCCGACGACCTGCTCGGTCCAGCGGGCGCCCTCGGAGAACCCGAGACGGTCCGCCTGCCGCCGCACCGCGGAGGACCCCTCGCGCCACAGGATCACGCCGTCGGCGTCGCAGACCACCATCAGGAAGCGTGAGGCGTCAGCCACGCTGGCCAGCACCGCCCGCAGCTCGTCGATGACCAGCGCCAACGGCGAGCGGTGCCGGAGCGCGGCGAGGTCGGCGGCCGGGAGCGGCTCGCGGGCGTTGTCGCCGTCGGGGTCGAGCCCCAGCCGCATCACCCGCGCCCACGACCGCGCGACCAGCGCTCGCGGCAGGTGCGGAGGGCGACCGCCGGCCAGCACGGCGTCGTGCACCCGGAGCAGGTCACGGGCGTACTGGGACAGGTCGGTGCCGGGCGCGATCGCCCCGAAACCTGCCGTCACCTCACCCCTCCTCCCCCCTCCTCCCCCGTCCGGCCGAGCGTACGCCGGGAGCGTGACCGCGACCACAGCCCGTGCAACGCGCTGCAACGCTGTCGCTCCGCCCCGGGAGGGGGTGTCCTGGGTCACATGACCCAGACCCTGGACCAACCCACGACCACGCGCTCACCGCAGGAGCGCGCCGAGGCGTGGTTCGCCTCCTTCGAGGACGCGCTGCGGACCCGCGACGTACGCCGCGCGGCCGACCACTTCGCGACGACGAGCTTCTGGCGCGACCTCGTCGCGTTCTCCTGGAACATCGTCACCGTCGAGGGCCGCGACGGCGTGGCCGACCTGCTCGGGGACACCCTCGACCGGGTCGACCCGAGCGGCTTCGTCGTCACCGAGCCGGCCGACGAGGCCGACGGGGTGGTGACGGCCTGGTTCGCCTACGAGACCGCGGTCGGCCGCGGCTACGGCTTGCTGCGGCTCCAGGAGGAGGACGGCGCCGACCGGGCCTGGACCTTCCTCACCACCCTGCACGAGCTGAAGGGCCACGAGGAGCCGCGCGGCACGCACCGCCCGATGGGGGCCCAGCACGGCGCGTCGAAGCACCGCGTGACCTGGCTCGAGCAGCGCCAGCAGGAGGCCGAGTCGCTCGGCTCGACCGAGCAGCCCTACGTCCTCGTCGTCGGCGGTGGGCAGGGCGGCATCGCGCTCGGCGCCCGGCTGCGGCAGCTCGGCGTACCGGCCATCGTCATCGACAAGCACTCCCGGCCCGGCGACCAGTGGCGCAGCCGCTACAAGTCGCTGTGCCTGCACGACCCGGTCTGGTACGACCACCTGCCGTACCTGAAGTTCCCCGACAACTGGCCCGTGTTCGCGCCCAAGGACAAGATCGGCGACTGGCTGGAGTCCTACACGCGGGTGATGGAGGTGCCGTACTGGTCCTCCACCGTGGCCACCTCGGCGTCGTACTCCCCGGAGACCGGCGAGTGGACCGTCGAGGTCGAGCGCGACGGGGTGCCGCTCACCCTGCGCCCGAAGCAGCTGGTGATGGCCACCGGCATGTCCGGCAAGCCGAACGTCCCGGTGCTGCCCGGGCAGGACGTGTTCCGCGGCGACCAGCACCACTCCTCGGCGCACCCCGGCCCCGACGCGTACGTCGGAAAGAAGTGCGTGGTGATCGGCAGCAACAACAGCGCGTTCGACATCTGCGGCGCGCTGTGGGAGCACGACGCCGACGTGACGATGGTGCAGCGTTCCTCGACCCACATCGTCAAGAGCGACTCGTTGATGGACATCGGCCTGGGCGACCTCTACTCCGAGCGCGCGGTGGAGGCGGGGGTGACCACCGAGAAGGCCGACCTGATCTTCGCCTCCCTGCCCTACCGGATCATGCACACCTTCCAGATCCCGGCCTACGAGGCGATGGCCGAGCGCGACAAGGACTTCTACGAGCGCCTCGAGGCGGCCGGCTTCGACCACGACTGGGGCGACGACGGGTCGGGCCTGTTCATGAAGTACCTGCGCCGCGGCTCCGGCTACTACATCGACGTCGGCTCGGCCGAGCTCGTCGCCGACGGGCAGGTCAAGCTGGCCCACGGTCAGGTCGACCACCTGACCGAGGACTCCGTCGTCCTGGCCGACGGCACCGAGCTGCCGGCCGACCTCGTCGTCTACGCCACCGGCTACGGCTCGATGAACGGGTGGGCCGCCGACCTGATCAGCCAGGAGGTCGCCGACACCGTCGGCAAGGTCTGGGGCCTCGGCTCCGAGACCACCAAGGACCCCGGCCCGTGGGAGGGCGAGCAGCGCAACATGTGGAAGCCGACGCAGCAGGAGGCGCTGTGGTTCCACGGCGGCAACCTGCACCAGTCACGCCACTACTCGCTCTACCTCGCGCTGCAGCTGAAGGCCCGCGCCGAGGGCATCCCCACTCCGGTGTACGGGCTGCAGGAGGTGCACCACCTGGGGTGAGGCCCTCGGCCCAGGGACGAGATCCCTAGGGACGGAATCCCTAGGGGAGGGGGAGCGGCGGCAGGGCGGCGAGGTCGCAGATCGCCTGCGGGAGCCCGGCGTCGCACAGCGGCTGGATGGCGCTGACGCCACCCGGGGCGGGGGCGTTGCCGTCGTCGCCGCCGTCCCCGCCGTCACCGCCGTCCCCGTCGGACTCCTGGCACGCCTGCAGCGCCTCGACAGCGGCACGGACCTGCGTGAAGGAGCGCTGCTGCGCGGCGAGGGCCCGCTTGCGCGAGGCCACCGTGCGCCGCACCTGCTCCTTGCGCTGGGCCCGCTGGCGGCGCCCCTCGGCCGCGCGCAGCGCGGTGCGGGCGCGGGCCAGCCGCTTCGTGATGCGGTCGACCCTCGCCACCCGGGCGCGGGCCCGGTCGACCACGATCGCGAGCCGGTCCTCCTCCAAGGTGCAGTCGGGCTCCTCCGCGACGGTGGCGGCCGCAGCAGGGGCGCCGGCGGGCGCGGAGGAGGCGACACCGGGCGACGCAGCGGCGAGCACGACCGCCAGGGCGAGGCACGCGGCGACACACGCCGCGAGGCAGGCGACGACGTACCCGGGGGCGGGGTCCTTGAGGGCGGTGCGGGTCACGAGGTCCTCCGTGCGGTCCGTGCCGGTCCGCGCGGGGGAGCGGACCTGGGCGCTCAGAATGTAGGCCCGTTCGAGACGCTCGCGCCGGGGTTCGGGCAGACTCGCCGGATGAGCACCGGCCAGACCCCCGCCCGAGGCCCCGCCTGGAACCCGGCCTGGAACCCCACCTGGACGGCTGACGACGTACGCCGCGGGACCGAGCGGTTCGCCGCCGCGCTGGCCGACGCCGACCCGACCGCTGCTGTCCCGGCCTGCCCGGGGTGGACCGTGCGTGACCTGGTCAGCCACATCGGCAACGTCTACACCTGGTCGGCGTCGGTGGTCGACGCGCGGGCCCAGGCACCCCGCGCGCACGACGAGGCGCCGGCGGTGGGTCTGGTCGACTGGTACGCCGGGCGCGCCGACCGGCTGGTGGCGTCGCTCGCGGCGGCGGGCGGCGAGGAGTCGTGCTGGAACTTCGCGGGCGTCGACGAGACCACCGGGTTCTGGGTGCGGCGGCAGGTGCACGAGACCGCGATGCACCTCATCGACCTCGACCAGGCCCACCAGCGCCCGACGTCGGTCGACCCGGCCGCGGCGACCGACGGCATCACCGAGACGCTGGAGGTCTTCCTGCCCCGGCTCCACGCCGCCGGCCAGCCGGCGGACCTCGTCGCGCCGCTGTCGCTCGTGGCCACCGACACCACCACGACCTGGACCCTGACCCCCGAGCCGGACGCCCCGCCGGCCGTGCACGTCGACAGCGGAACCGGCGTCGCGGAGGACCGCCTCGTGGGGACGGCGGAGTCGCTGTGGCTGCTGCTGTGGAAGCGCGCCGACGACGGCGTGGCCCGGGAGGGTGATCCCGACCGGTTGGCCCGGTTCCTCGACTCCAAGCTGAGCTCCTGACGTGGGCGGACGAGACGGCTCGTTCGCGGCCGAGGAGATCAGCGACGCCTACGCCGGCCTGCACCGTGCCGTGCAGGGCTACGCCGACTCAGGGGAGTGGGGCGGGTTCGCCGACCACTTCACCGAGGACGCCGAGTACGTCGAGCACGCGTACGGCACGTTCCACGGGCGTGAGGAGATCAGGGCCTGGTCGGTGGCGACGATGACCAGCTTTCCGGGGTCGGCGATGACCAGCTTCCCGCTGGCCTGGCAGGTGGTCGACGTACCGACGTCGCGGCTGGTCTGCGAGGTGCGCAACCTGATGCCGGACCCCGGCGACGGCTCGCGGCACGAGGCCTCCAACCTGACGATCATGACGTACGCCGGCGACGGCTTGTTCCGTCGCGAGGAGGATGTCTACAACCCTCTGCGCTTCCTCTCGATGTCGCTACGCTGGGCGAGGGCGGCGCAGCGCCACGGCACTCTGGACGCCGAGGGGCGTGCCTACCTCGAGCAGCACGGCTGATCCGACCCGGATCGGCGGCTTGGACCGGTCTGGGAGAGTCACGGCATGAAGCGGGCAGCCAAACGAGTTGGCCTCGAGATCGTGGGGTGGCTGCTCGTGGTGGGCGGCATCGCGGCGCTGATCCTCCCCGGACCCGGTCTGCTGATGCTCTTCGGTGGTCTGGCCGTCCTGTCCCAGCAGTACGACTGGGCCGCCAAGCGGCTCGACCCGGTCAAGTTCCGCGCTCTCAAGGGTGCGGCCCAGAGCGTCGAGAACGTGCCCCGCATCCTCGCCTCCGTGGTCGGGGTCCTGCTCCTGGTCGCGGCCGGCATCCTGTGGATCGTGGGCCCGCCCGCGCCCGACTGGTGGGCGCTGCCCGAGGCCTGGTGGTTGCCCGGTGGCGTGGCCACCGCGACCACCCAGCTCGCCTCCGCCGTCATCGCGGCCGCCCTGATCGTCTACTCCTACCGACGCTTCCACGGCCAGCCCGAGGCAGTGGAGTCGCTCGAGGCCGACTACCGCGAGGCCGTCGAGGCCCGCCAGGCCGACTGAGGCTCAGCCAGGGTCCACGACGGGGGCTCAGCCGAAGCTGGGTTCGGGACGCCGACGTCGGGCCACGACGACCAGCGTCCCGCCCGAGCCGACGAGGCCCATGCCGAGCAGCAGCAGCCAGAAGTCGGGGCCGCCGGTGTCGGGCAGCACGCCGCCGCCACCGTGTTGTCGTTGTCGTTGTCGTTGTCGCCGTCCTCGTCTCCGTCGCCGTCGTCCGGCCCGGACCCCTCGAGGACCCTGAGGGTGGCGCCGCCCTGCGAGCCGCGGAAGACCGAGCGGAGGTCAGGCTCGAACGTGGCGACGACGCGGTAGCGACCCACCTCGTTCAACGTGGGGCCCGCGATCGAGGTCTCTCCTCCGGTGTAGGCCACGGAGGTGGTCCAGACCTGCTCGCCGGGCGCGCTAGGGCCGCGGCGCGCACTGCTGCGGCTGACGGAGGCGCGGTCGCCGCCCTGGTCGCTGAGCCGAGTGACGGTGGCGGTGATCGTCCCGGTCGGGTCGACCGGGCTGTTGGCCTGGACGGCGACCTCGATGACGAAGCTGACGCCGCTGTCGATGACCGGGCGGACGGTGACGTCCGTGCGGGTCGGGATCCGCGCGGGGTAGTCGTCCTCCGCGCTCGCGGAGGAGGGCGAGGCCGTGGCGACGAGGGCCAGCAGGCATCCGAGCAGGACCAGTCTCTTGATCACAGGACGCTCCTAGGGGGGTTGCGCTAGCAACGATCGAGGAGGTCGGTGGTTACGTGCGGATCCTCAGGAGATCCCGGCGACCTTGGTGGCCCGGTCCACGAGGTGCCCGAAGACCACGCTGCGGTCCTCGGTGTTGAAGAGCTCGGAGCAGGTCACCAGGGTGATCAGGCGGCGACCCTGGTCGGTGGGGGCGGTGACCCCGGCGGGGTCGGGGTTGACGGGTGCGGGGTCCAGCACCCAGGACGTCGTGAGCGGCACGACCAGGTCGGTGCCGCCGGTGTCGAGCTCGTAGGTGAAGACGGCGTCGCGGGTCTCGACCTCGACCAGGTCACCGGGCCGCAGCTCCGGGAAGTCCGCGAACGGCTCGCCGTGGGTGACCCGGTGGGCGGCGAGGGCGTAGTTGCCCCGGGTGCCGACCTCGGCGGTGTCCTCGAGGTGCCCGACACCGGCGGCCAGCACCTCGTCGCTCGAGCCGTGCAGGACCGGGACGGCGTACTCCTCGCCGAAGCGCACGATCCGCAGGATCGCCTCGGCCTCGCCCCAGTCGGTGTCGGCGGAGGTCTGGCCCTGGCCCCAGCTCGCCTCGACGGCGGCGGTGACCTCGGCCTGCCGGCCCTCGGACTGCCAGGTGGTGCCCCAGATCTGCCACGCGAGGTAGCCCAGCACCAGGAGCCCGGCGACGACCAGCGACCAGCCGGCGCCGAGCAGCGCGCGCCGGCGGCGCGCGGGGCCGGTGCCCTCACGGCGGCGGCGGACGCGGCGACGTCCGTCGGGGGGAGCCGGGGTGGTCGTGGGGGGATCCCGGAGCTCGGTCATCGACACCTCCTGGGCGTGTCAGGGTGACCAACGCATGATGGGCCACGGGGTCACGCGCCGAGAGGGCGCGAGGGTGTCGGAGGCGACGACTAGCCTCACCGATGATGACGATCCACCTCCACCGCGCGCCGCGCACCGACCAGCTCGCCGACGCGCTCGGCGAGCTGCTGGCGACGCCACCCGCCGACCCGTTCGCGGGCGAGCTGGTGCTGGTGCCGACCCGCGGCACCGAGCGCTGGCTGAGCCAGCGGCTCTCCCACCGGCTCGGGCGGTCGCCGGTCGCGGCCGCGCTCCCGGGCGTCGCGGGGCCGGGCGACGGGGTGTGTGCCGGGGTCGAGCTCCGGTCGCCGCGCAGCCTGGTGGCCGAGCTCACCGGCACCGTCGACGACGACCCCTGGTCGCCCGACGCCCTGGCGTGGCCGCTGCTCGAGGTGCTCGACGAGTCGCTCGACGAGCCCTGGGCCCACACCCTCGCCCTCCACCTCGGCCACCTGCACGAGGGAGCCGAGGCCGACTTCCGGCGCGGCCGTCGCTACGCCGTGGCGCGCCGGCTCGCCGGGTTGTTCTCCTCCTACGCCGGGCAGCGGCCCCAGCTGCTGAGCGACTGGCTCGCGGGTCGCCCCACCGACGGCGCCGGCCACGACCTCGACGCCGACCTCGCCTGGCAACCGCCGCTGTGGCGCGCCGTCGTGCAGCGCGTCGCGGCCCCGCCGCCCCACGAGCGCCACGCCGCCGCGCTCACGGCGCTGCGCGCGGGCCCGGCCCTGCTTCCCCCTCGGCTCTCGCTCTTCGGCCACACCCGGATGCCGCTCACCGAGCTCGAGCTGCTCGAGGCCCTCTCCACCCACCACGAGCTCCACCTGTGGCTGCCCCACCCGAGCGACGAGCTGTGGCGTGCCCTCGAGGGCGAGCGCGGCGCGGGCCCGGTCCCGCGCCGCGACGACACCAGCCACCACCGGGCCGGCCACCCGCTCCTGGCCACCCTGGGTCGCGACGTGCGCGAGCTGCAGCGGGCCCTGGGCGGCCGCGACACCCACGACGTCGCCGTCGCCCCCGACACCCACGGCCCTGCGGGCGAGTCGCTGCCGCCGACCCTGCTCGGCTGGCTCCAGGCCGACCTGCGGGCCAACGCCGTGCGCCCCGAGGGCCGGTCGTTGGCCGACGACGACGACTCCGTCCAGGTCCACCGCTGCCACGGGCCGGCTCGCCAGGTCGAGGTGCTCCGCGAGGTGCTGCTCGGGCTGCTCCAGGACCACCCCGACCTCGAGCCGCGCGACATCCTGGTGATGTGTCCCGACATCGAGACCTACGCCCCCCTGATCACCGCGGGCTTCGGCCTCGGCGAGGTGGTGCGCGACGGCCACCCGGCCCACCGGCTGCGGGTACGGCTCGCCGACCGGGCGCTCACCCAGACCAACCCGCTGCTCGGTCTCGCCGCCCAGCTCCTCGACCTCGCCGGTGGCCGCACCACCGCCAGCAGCGTGCTCGACGTGGCGCACTCACCACCGGTCCGTCGGCGCTTCGGGCTCAGCGACGACGACCTCGACGCCGTGACCGCGTGGGTGCGCGAGTCCGGCATCCGCTGGGGCTTCGACCAGGACCACCGCTCCTCCTACGGGCTGGAGCGCTTCGTCCAGAACACCTGGCGCTTCGGGCTCGACCGGGTGCTGGCCGGGGTGGCCGTCTCGGGCGACGAGCCGGGCTGGCTGGGCGCCACGTTGCCGCTCGACGACGTCGGCAGCAACCGGGTCGAGCTGGCGGGGCGGCTGGCCGAGCTGGTCGACCGGCTGGTGGCGGTCACCGACCGGCTGGTCGGCACCCACCCTCTGGCCGCCTGGGTGTCCGCGCTGACCGAGGGCGTCGCCCAGCTCAGCGACGTCAGCCGTGACGACGCCTGGCAGCCGGCCCAGCTCCAGCGCGAGCTGGGGGCCGTCCTGGCCGAGGCCGAGGGGCGTGACGACGTACCGCTGCGGCTCGCCGACGTGCGCGCCCTGCTCGGCCGCCACCTCGCCGGGCGCCCGACCCGCGCCAACTTCCGCACCGGCACCCTCACCGTGTGCACCATGGTGCCGATGCGCTCGGTGCCCCACCGGGTCGTCTGCCTGCTCGGCCTCGACGACGGGGTCTTCCCCCGCAGCGGCGTGGTCGACGGCGACGACGTCCTGGCCCGCACCCCGCTGACGGGCGAGCGCGACCTGCGCTCCGAAGACCGTCAGCTGCTGCTCGACGCGTTGGGCGCGGCCACCGAACGGGTCGTGATCACCTACACCGGCGCCAACGAGCACACCGGCCAGCCCCGCCCGCCCGCGGTGCCGCTCGGCGAGCTGCTCGACGCGCTCGACCTCACCACGCCCCAGCCTGTGCGCGAGCGGATCGTGGTCGAGCAGCCGCTCCAGCCCTTCGACCGGCGCAACGTCGAGCCCGGGCGCCTGGGCCGCCCCGGCCCCTTCACCTTCGACCCCGCGATGCTCGTCACCGCCCGCGCCGCCCTGCGCGAGCGGCCCCCGGCCCCCGACTTCCTCGCGGAGCCGCTGCCGGCCCGCGAGGAGGGTGACGTCGCGCTCGCCGACCTGCTGGCCTTCTTCAAGCACCCGGTCAAGGGGTTCTTCCGCGGCCTCGACCTCACCCTGCCCTGGGACGTCGACGGCGTGTCCGACGCGATGCCCGTCGAGATCGACCAGCTCGAGTCGTGGGGCGTCGGCGACCGGATGCTCTCCGACATGCTGCGAGGGGTCCACCCCGACCACGCGCTCCAGGCGGAGTGGCGCCGCGGTGCCCTGCCGCCCGGCCAGCTCGGCTGGCGCAAGGCCACCGAGGTGCGCGACCAGGCGATGCAGCTCGCGATCGCCGCGCTGACCCACCGGCAGGTGCGTCCCCGGGCGTTCGACGTCGACGTGACCCTGCGCGGGGGCCGGCGGGTCACCGGCACGGTGACCCCGGTCTACGGCGACCGGCTGGTCGCGGTCGCGTTCTCCCGCCTCGACGGCAAGCACCTGCTCGACTCCTGGGTCCGGCTGCTGGCGCTCGCCGCCCACGACCCCGACCACAACTGGACGGCGCTCACCGTCGGTCGCGCCGTGCGCGGCACCACCCCCGCCCAACGCCTGCTCGGGCCCGCGCCCGACGAGCCGCTGAGCCTGCTCGAAGACCTCGTCGACCTCTACGACCAGGGGCGCCGCGAGCCGCTGCCGCTCCCGCTCAAGGCCTCCTTCGCCTGGGCCGGCGCGCGGCGCGTCGGTGACGACCCGCGCGAGGCGGCAGCGAAGAAGTGGCGCAGCGCGCGCTTCCCCGGCGAGGACGCCGACCCCGCCCACGTCCGGGTCTGGGGCCCGCACCCGCCGCTGGAGTGCCTGCTCACCGACGTGCCGAGCGAGGAGATCCTCGGCGAGGAGACGACGCAGCTCGGGGTGCTGGCCGCGCGGCTCTGGGGTCCGCTGCTGCGCAGCGAGGTGGTCGTGTGACGGCCCCACCGACCACCCAGACCCGCGACGTGCCGACCTTCGACCTGCTGGGCCCGTTGCCCACCGGCCCCACCACCACGGTGCTCGAGGCCAGCGCCGGCACCGGCAAGACCTTCACGCTGGCCGGCCTGGTCACCCGCTACGTCGCCGAGGGCCGCGCGCGCCTCGACGAGATGCTGCTGATCACCTTCGGGCGCGCCGCCAGCCAGGAGCTCCGCGAGCGGGTGCGCGGCCAGCTCGTCGAGGCGCTCGCGACCCTCGAGGGCGTCGCCCCGGCGGTCGACCACGAGCTGCTGGTCCACCTGCGGGGGCTCGACGCCGAGGCCGGGGCGGCCGCCCGCACCCACCTGCGCGACGCGCTCGCGGGCTTCGACGCCGCCACGATCGCCACCACCCACCAGTTCTGCCAGCTGGTCCTGCGCTCCCTCGGGGTCGCCGGTGACACCGACGCGGGCGTCACGCTCGTCGAGTCGCTCGACGAGATCGTGGCCGAGGTGGTCGACGACCTCTTCCTCGCGCGCTTCGGCCACCAGCGCGAGACCCCGCCGTTCACCCGGGCGCAGGGTCTCGACCTGGCCCGCCAGGTGGTCGCCAACCCCGGCACCACCCTGACCCCCGAGTCGCCGGAGGCCGGCAGCCCCGCGGCCGCCCGGGTGGGCTTCGCCCGCGAGGTGCTCGCCGAGCTCGAGCACCGCAAGCGCCGGCTCGGGGTGATGGGCTACGACGACCTGCTCAGCCGCCTCGCCGACGCGCTCGAGGACGACGCCGC
Source organism: uncultured Actinomycetota bacterium (assembly GCA_963845645.1). GTDB lineage: Bacteria > Actinomycetota > Actinomycetes > Propionibacteriales > Nocardioidaceae > Nocardioides. The sequence continues at coordinate 177,961 of CAWJSY010000004.1, read as the reverse complement.
CCCGGCGCGCGACCGGATGCAGCAGCGCTGGCGGATCGTGATGGTCGACGAGTTCCAGGACACCGACCCGACCCAGTGGCAGGTCATCCGCCGCGCCTTCGTCGGGCACGCGACCGTCGTCCTCATCGGTGACCCCAAGCAGGCCATCTACGCCTTCCGCGGCGGCGACATCGTCACCTACCTCAGCGCGGCGCAGACCGCCGACCACCGCTTCACGCTCGGCACCAACTACCGCAGCGACCGCCCGCTGGTCGAGCGCCTCCAGCACGTCCTGCGCGGAGCGGCGCTGGGCCACCCCGAGATCGTGGTCCGCGACGTCGACGCCCACCAGGCCGACGGACGGCTGGTCGGCGCGCCGCACGGCGACCCCTTCCGGCTGCGCGTGGTCACCCGCGACAAGCTCGGCCACCGCGGCTCCGGCACCGTGAAGATGGAGGCGCTGCGGCCGCTGGTGGCCGACGACCTCGCCGCGCGACGTCAAGGCGCTGCTGGCCGCGCAGCCCACCTACGACGGCCGCCCGCTCACGGCCGGTGACGTCGCGGTCATCGTCGAGGCCCACCGCGACGCCCGCGCCTGCCGCGACGCGCTGGCCGAGCAGGGGGTGCCGGCGGTCTACACCGGCGACACCGACGTCTTCGCCTCGCCGGGCGCCGCCGACTGGCTGTGCCTGCTCGAGGCCTTCGAGCAGCCCCACCGCAGCGGCCTGGTCCGCGCCGCGGCCACCACCGCGTTCTTCGGCCACACCGCGGCCGATCTCGCCGGTCAGGGCGACGCCCTGACCGACCGGGTGGCCGCGACCCTGCGCGAGTGGGCCGACCACGCCCGGTCGCGCGGCGTGGCGGCCGTGCTGGAGGCGGCGATGGTCGCCGGCATGGGGCCCCGGGTCCTGGCCTGGCGCGGCGGCGAGCGCCGGATGACCGACCTCGCCCACGTGGCCGAGATCCTCCACGAGACCGGTCACCGCGAGCGGCTCGGGCTGCCGGCCCTGCTCGACTGGCTCCGCACCCAGTGCCGCGAGCAGCGCGGCGCCGCCGAGCGCAACCGGCGCCTCGACAGCGACGCCTCGGCGGTGCAGATCATGACCGTGTGGGTGAGCAAGGGCCTCCAGTACCCCGTCGTCTACCTCCCCTTCGCCTTCAACCGCCACCTCCCCGACCGCGACCTCGTGCTCTACCACCGCGACGGTGCGCGGTGCCTCGACATCGGCGGCAAGCGCGCCGGCTTCCGCGAGATCGAGCAGCGCGGTCGCCAGGAGGTCGCCGGCGACGACATCCGGCTCACCTACGTCGCGCTGACGCGGGCGCAGTCGCAGGTGGTCGCGTGGTGGGCGCCCACCTGGGACGAGCCCAACGGCGGGCTGTCCCGGCTGCTGCGCGGACGACGTCCCGGCCAGGCCGACGTGCCCGACCGGGTCGACCCGCCGACGCTCGCCGACACCGACGCGATCGCCCTGCTGCGGGCCTGGGAGGCCGCCGGCGGACCCACGGTCGAGCAGGCGCTCCCGGCCGAGGCGACCGCGCCGCTCGAGGAGGCCGTCCCCGCCGGGCTGGGGGTGCGTCGCTTCAGCCGGAGCATCGACGTCGACTGGCGCCGCACGTCCTACTCCGGCCTGGTGCGCGCCGCCGAGGAGGCCGGCGGCCTGAGCAGCGAGCCGGAGGTGACGCCGCTCGACGACGAGGGTGCGGGGGGCCAGGGCCTCGGGCCGGTCGACCCCCTCGCGGCGCCGCCGTCCGACCCCCCGCTCGAGCCCGGGGCAGGTCGGCTCGACCTGCCGTCCCCGATGGCCGACCTGCCCGCCGGGGCGACGTTCGGCTCGCTGGTCCACGCCGTCCTCGAGACCGCCGATCCCCACGCGCCCGACCTCGAGGCCGAGCTCGAGCGCCGGGTCCGCCAGCACCTCGGGTGGTGGCCGGTCGACGCCCCCGCCGAGACGCTCGCCCGGTCACTGGTCCCGCTCCACCGCACGCCGCTCGGCCCGCTCGCCCCGGGGCTCACCCTGGGCGACATCGCGCTCACCGACCGGCTGCGCGAGCTCGACTTCGAGATCCCGTTGGCCGGCGGCGACCACGGGCGGGCGTCGGGCGGTCCGCGGCTCGCCGACGTCGGAGCACTGCTGACCACCCACCTCGCGGAGGGCGACGCGCTGCGCCCCTACGCCGACCGGCTGGTCGGCACCGCCCTGGGCGAGCAGCCGCTGCGCGGCTACCTCTCGGGCTCCATCGACGTCGTGCTGCGCGTGCCCCACGACGCGGCCCCGGGCGGTCACCGCTACCTGGTCGTCGACTACAAGACCAACTGGCTGGGTCAGCCCGAGCAGCCGCTCAGCTCGGCCGACTACTCCGTCGACCGGGTGCGCGACGCCATGCTCCACAGCGACTACCCGCTGCAGGCGCTGCTCTACACCGTGGTCGTCCACCGCTACCTGCGCTGGCGGCAGCCCGGCTACGACCCGGCCGTCCACCTCGGCGGGGTGCTCTACCTCTACGTCCGCGGCATGTGCGGCGCCGACACCCCGGTCGTCGACGGCCACCCGGCCGGCGTCTTCAGCTGGGCCCCGCCGCCGGCGCTGGTCGAGGCGCTCTCCGCCCTGCTCGCCTCGAGCGAGCCCCACGGTGAGGCGCACCGATGAGCATCTCCAGGAGCACCGAGATCCCCGAGACCCCGAGACCCCCGAGACCGACCCCCTGGCCGCGGCGGACCCCGCCGACCACCGGCAGGCCGTCCGGGCCGCCGGGCTGCTGGCGGTCTTCAACCGCGCCGGCGTACTCGAGGCCGCCGACGTCCACGTCGCCACCCGGCTCGGCGAGCTCGGCGACGAGCCGGCGCCCGAGGTCGCGCTGGCCGTGGCGCTGGCGGTCCGGGCCGTGCGCGGGGGCTCGGTCTGCGTCGACCTGTCCACGGTGGCCGCCGACGCCCTCCAGCCCGACCTGCCCTGGCCCGAGCCGACGGCGTGGCTGGCCGCCGTCCGCGACAGCCCGCTGGCGCGCCCCTCCGCGGGTGGGGTCACGGTGCTGCGGCTGCTCGAGGGCCGCCTGCTCTACCTCGACCGCTACTGGCGCGAGGAGGAGCAGGTCTGCGCCGACCTCCTCGCCCGCCCACCCGAGGCGGCGCTGTCCGACGCGGCCGCGGCGGCGCTCGAGGCCGGGCTGACGCGGGTCTTCCCCGCCGAGGGCTACGACGAGCAGCGCGTCGCGGCCCGGATCGCGCTCACCCAGCGCACCACCGTGCTCACCGGCGGCCCCGGCACCGGCAAGACCACCACGGTCGCGGCCCTGCTCGCACTGCTGGCCGAGCAGGCCGAGGTCACCGGTGGCCCGCGGCTCCGCATCGCGCTGGCCGCCCCCACCGGCAAGGCCTCCGCCCGGCTCCAGGAGGCGGTCGAGCAGGAGGTGGCGCGGCTGCCCGAGCGCGACCGGGCCCGGCTGGGCGGGCTGAGCGCGGTGACCCTCCACCGGCTGCTCGGCACCCGCCCCGACTCCTCGGTCCGCTTCCGCCACCACCGCGACAACCGGCTGCCCCACGACGTGATCGTCGTCGACGAGACCTCGATGGTCTCGCTGACCATGATGGCCCGCCTGCTGGAGGCGGTGCGGCCCGAGACCCGGCTGATCCTGGTCGGCGACCCCGACCAGCTCACCTCGGTCGAGGCCGGCGCCGTGCTCGCCGACCTGGTCGAGGGCCTGGGCGGCCGTCACGACGTCCAGGTCGCCGCGCTGCGCACCTCCCACCGGTTCGGTGAGTCGATCCGCGCGCTGGCCGACGCCGTCCGCACCGGCGACGCCGACACCGCCGTCGACCTGCTCCGGGCCGGCGGGCCCCACGTCGAGCTGGTCGAGGACGACCCCGCCCCCCACCTGCGCGCGCTGCTCGTGCCCCACGCCCGGCGGTTGCTCGAGGCCGGTCGGGCCGGTCACACCGACGAGGCCCTGGCCGCCCTCGAGGACCAGCGGCTGCTCTGCGCCCACCGCGAAGGGCCCCACGGCGTACGCCACTGGAACCACCTGGTCGAGCGCTGGCTCGCCGAGGAGACGGGCGAGTCGCTGTGGTCCGAGTGGTACCCCGGCCGGCCCCTGCTGGTCACCGCCAACGACTACGGGCTCGGGGTCTACAACGGCGACGTCGGGGTGGCGGTCCTCGACCGGCGGGGCGGCCTGCGGGCCCGGATCCTGTCGACCAGCCAGACCCTCGACCTCGCCCCCAGCCGGCTGGGCGACGTCGAGACGATGCACGCGATGACGATCCACAAGAGCCAGGGCGGCCAGGCGGGCGAGGTCGTCGTCCTGATGCCGCCGTCGGAGTCGCGGCTGCTGACCCGCGAGCTGCTCTACACCGCGGTCACCCGGGCCCGGCGCCGCGTCGTCGTGGTCGGCTCGGCCGACGACGTCAGGGCCGCGGTCGCCCGCCCGGCCGCCCGCGCCACCGGCCTGCGGCTGCGGCTGGCCGCCCCCTGACCGCGAAACCTCCGCGACACGAAGGAGGGATAGCGTGACGCCCGTGCCCTACCTGTTGCGTGTCGAGCTGCCCGATGTGCCCGGGTCCCTGGGGCGGGTGGCGACCGCGATCGGTATGGCCGGAGGAGACATCGAGGCGATCGAGATCGTCGAGAAGCGCCCCGACGGCACCGCGCTCGACGACGTCCTGCTCGAGACCGACCCCGGCACCATGCCCGACTCCATCGTCTCGGCCTGCAACGCGATCGACGGCGTCGACGTCGTGTGGATCAGTCGCTACGCGGTCGGCGGCAACCTCACCCTCGACCTCGAGGCCGTCGAAGAGCTGACCACCGCGCCCGAGCGTGCGCTCGACCGGCTCATCGACCTGCTGCCCGACACCTTCCGCGTCGACTGGGGGGCCCGGGTGCACCGGGCCGACGGCGTGGTGCACGCGACCAACGCCGCTCCCGAAGAGCTGACCTTCCTCGACCTCGACCGCGCGACCCGGATCGATCCCCCCGAGGAGTCCGACGTGACCCTCTACGCCGCAGCCCGCCTCGGCGGCAACGAGATCGTCGTCGTCGGCCGGCGGGGCGGCCCGGAGTTCCTCGACTCCGAGCTCGCGCGACTGGGCCACCTCAGCGGTCTCGCCGTGACGATCTCCGGACGCTGAGCGCCGGAGACCGACGTGGAGGAGACCTTCGTCCTGGCCCTGCTGCTGGGCCTGGCGTCGTTCGTGGTGCTGCCGTTCCTGGGGTGGGGCCTGTCCGACCCGGGCGGCCAGTGGGGCACCGTGCAGCAGTGGCGGCACGGCCGGTCGGAGGACCGCGCCGACCTGGCCGAGACGGCGTACGGCAAGCAGCGCCTGCTCAACGGCGTCGGCCTGGTGCTGTGGCTGGCCCTGCTCGTGGTGACCTTCCGCGCCCTCGGGTGAGCCGGGCGCGTCCGGCACGGAGCCCGGTCAGGCCCGCTCGAGCAGGAAGACGGGGATCACCCGGTCGGTCTTCTCCTGGTACTCCGCGTACGGCGCGTACTGGGCGACGCAGCGCTCCCACCAGACCGCACGCTCCTCGCCGCTGATCTCGCGGGCCACGTAGTCGTGCGGCTCGGGGCCGTCCTGCAGCTCGACGTGCGGATCGGCCATGAAGTTGTGGTACCACGCCGGGTGCTGGGGAGCGCCGCCCTGCGAGGCCACCGCGGCGTAGACGCCGTCGTGCTCCACCCGCATCACGGGGTTCTTGCGCAGCTTGCCCGAGCTCGCGCCGCGCGAGGTGATGACCACGATCGGCCAGTCGGGCCGGCCGCGCAGGATGTTGGCCTCGCGGCCGCCGCTCGCCTCGTAGGCCGCCACCTGCTCGCGGACCCACTGCGTCGGGCTGGGTTCGTACTCACCGTCCAGTGTCATGCCTCCACAACACCACGACGACCCGGCCGATTCCAGGTGTCGGCGCGGACGGTCAGCAGCCCACGTCGGTCAGGTCGCCGTCCGCGCGTCGGTCGCGCCCACGGCCCAGGGAGTAGGCCGAGCAGACGTAGAAGCTCAGCATCCGGTCGCGGCGCAGGGTGGTCGGCGCCCAGCGGCCGTTGCCGGTGGGCTCGAGGTAGCGCAGCCGCGACCGCAGCACGTACGACGGGCCGCCGCGGTGCTTGAGGTAGTGGTCGAGCCAGCGCTGCACGGTCGCGCTGGTGAGCGCCTGCCCGTGCCGGCTGGCCGGCAGCACGAGCGGGACGTCGGTGTACTCCAGGTGGGTCGAGGCGCGGGGCACCAGGAGCAGGGCGTCCTTGCGGGCCTTGCGCCAGTCGTCGAAGCCGGTCTGCTTCTCCCGTCGCGGGTCCGGACCCTGCGGTGACGGCTGGGGGCTCAGGCTGCTGCCTCCGGCGAGCGTGTACGGCGCCACCGTGAAGCCGTACTCGGACTGGACGGCCAGCGCCGGCACCCGCGGCCGGCTGGGGTTGCCCGCCACCGACGAGGCGAAGGAGCCGCGGCCCGCGAGCTTGTCGAGGGCGACGACCGTGGCCACCCGTCGGTCGGTGCCCTGGACCTGCGAGACGGCGCGCGCGCCCATCGAGTGGCCGATGATCGCGAGCCGGGTGGTCCGGCCGCGGGTGACGGTACGCCGGTCGCGGCTGCGGTCGAAGGAGCGCCAGTAGGGGTTGAACCGGTCGACCTCGGCACCGGCCGCACGGGGGTTGCGGTAGGGCTTGCGGGGGGTCGCGGTGAAGAAGTCGATCGCGTCCTCGGTGCCGACCACGAAGTTGGAGAGCTGCTGGAAGGGGACGCCGGGGCAGCCGGACGACTCGCCGTCGCCCGGCGGGGCGAAGGGGTTGCAGAACGGCAGGGCGGCGACCGGTCCGTCGTGGGGCAGGGTCTCGCTGCGGCCCTGGCCCTGCACGTCGTAGGTCAGCACGGTGTAGCCGCGCTCGGCGAGGTCCTGGGCCAGCCAGACGTACATGCCCTCCGACCCCTGCACCGAGCCCGGCGTGATCACGACCCCGGGGAAGGGGCCGCGCAGCCGGCGGTGCGTGTAGGGGTCGCGGGCGCCGGGCCGGGGCCGGTAGACGGTGCCCTTGAGCAGCGCGCCGTGACGGTTGGTGAAGGCCACCTGGCGCGACTGGCCGCGGGTGCCGTTCCAGCCGGCCCGCAGGGGGTTGCCGACGTTCCAGCCCGGGAAGACGTTGCCCGCGGTCAGCGCCGGCCGGGTCGGGCCGGCGACCTGGGCGAGCAGCTGCGCCACCGTGGTCGCGGTGCTGGCGGCCACCAGGGCCGGCAGGTACGCCGGGTTCCGCAGCTGGCCGCCGGGTCCGGTGACCCGACCGTAGGCGTCGGCGATGTTGCGCGCGTCGCGCTCGACGTACGCCGGCGAACCCGGCTGCGGGTCGGCTGCCCCCGCTGCGCTCGCGACGGAGGGGAGGCCGGTCACGAGGAGGGCCGAGCCGAGGACCAGGCCGGTGGTGCCGGCGAGCAGGGAGCGCAGACGCATGGCGGTCCAACGAGCGAGAGCGCGGTTGGTGCCGGTCAGGTGATCTGGGGGAGCTGCGCCGTCCGCCGGACACGGCGAACCTCGCGTGGTACTACTAGGTCGCCCTCTCGGGACCCTGCCCGGCGGCTCGTCGGGCTCCCCCGGGCCACCTCGCCCGCTGTCGAAACGAGAAGGTCATGCTGAAGCCCGTCCTCGCGGCGCTCGCCGCCCTGGCTGCCACCGCCACCCTCACGTCGTGCGGTGCCTCGACGGTGACCGCCGACGACGTCGAGAAGCAGATCACCAGCAAGCTCCAGGGCACCGACGGCAGCGCGCCCGACTCGGCCGACTGCCCCGGCGACCTCGACGCCGAGGTCGGGGCCACCCTCACCTGCACGGTCACCGCCGGCGAGGAGGAGTTCGAGGTCGAGGTCGAGGTCACCTCCGTCGACGACGACACGGCCAACTTCGACATCACCCTCGTCGAGTGAGCGTGAGGGGGCGCTGATGGGCCCGAGCACCCGCTGGGAGCGGATCGCCACCGCGGGCAGCGGGGCCGACTACGCCGAGCGGTACGCCGCGCGCTTCCGGCAGCTGGCCGAGCGCGGGGAGGACACCCACGGCGAGGCCGCCTTCGTGGGCGACCTCGTGGCGGCGCCGGCCCACGTGCTGGACGCCGGCTGCGGCACCGGCCGTATCGCTGTGCACCTCACCGGGCTGGGCTACAGCGTGGTGGGCGTCGACGTCGACGCGACCATGCTCGAGCAGGCCCGCGCCGCGGCGCCGGACCTCGACTGGCGCCTGGCCGACCTGGCCACGTTCGACCTCGAGCGCACCTTCGACCTCGTGCTCGTCGCCGGCAACACGATCCCGCTGCTGGAGCCGGGCACGCTCGAGCAGACGTGTGCGCGGCTGGCCGCCCACCTCGCCCCCGGCGGGCTGCTCGTCTGCGGCTTCGGCCTCGACGCCGACCACCTGCCCGGCGACTGCCCGCCCACGCCGCTGAGCGAGGTCGACGCGGCGATGGGTGCGGCCGGGCTCCGGGAGACCGGACGCTTCGCCACGTGGGAGCGCGCGCCGTTCGACCCGGCGGACGGTTACGTGGTCACGATTCACTCCGTCGCCTGAATCGGCGATGATGGGTCGCATGCGGATCGTCGTGCTGACCGGCGCCGGCATCTCCGCCGAGAGCGGCGTGCCGACCTTTCGTGACGCCGACGGGCTCTGGGAGGGCCACGACGTCCTCGAGGTCGCGACTCCGGAGGCGTTCCTGGCGAACCCCGAGCTCGTCTACCAGTTCTACGACGCCCGGCGGGCGGCCCTCGACACGGTGCAGCCCAATGCCGCGCACCGCGCCCTGGCGCGGCTCGAGGACGCACTGGGCGACGACCTGCTCGTGGTCACCCAGAACATCGACGACCTGCACGAGCGGGCCGGCTCGACCCGGGTGCTCCACATGCACGGCGCTCTGCGCTCCGCCCTGTGCGCGGGCTGCGAGGCGCGCGCACCGTGGGCGGGACCGATGGTCGGCAGCCGCTTCTGCGCCGCCTGCGGCGAGGCCCGGCTGCGTCCCGACGTCGTCTGGTTCGGCGAGGTCCCCTACAACATGGACGAGGTCGTGTCGGCGCTCGACCAGGCCGACCTGTTCGTCTCGATCGGCACCTCCGGCGCGGTCTACCCCGCCGCCGGCTTCGTCCAGCGCGCCGCCATGCGTCGGGCCCACACGCTCGAGCTCAACCTCCAGCCCAGCGACGGCAGCATCTGGTTCCGCGAGTGCCGGCAGGGTCGCGCGGGTGAGCTCGTGCCGCAGTGGGTCGAGGAAGTCCTGTACGGGTGACGTGACCCGGGAGCGCGGGAGCCCACCGTGCCTGAATCGCTGGCGCAGCGGCGTGAGGCTGCTCCGCTTGCCCTACTCGCGGCGGTGGAAGCTGACTTTCCCGTTGGGGTGGTGGGTGGTGGCGTAGTCGGGATGGTGGGCGAGGGTGTGGTGGCGGGGGCAGAGGAGCTTGCCGTCGCGGTTGGTCTCGCCGCCGTGGCCCCAGGGGTGGGGGTGGTGGGCGTGGCAGAGGCCGGGTGGCCAGTCGCAGCCCACCGCGGTGCAGCCGTGTTGTTCGAGGGTGAGGGCCAGGCGTTGGGCGGGTGAGTGGAGGCGGCGTTTGCGGCCGAGGTCGAGGACGTGGGAGGTGCCGTCGAGGACGGCGGGGATGACGCCGTGGCGACAGGCGAGGCGGCGGGCGGCGCTGGGGCTGATCTTCTGGCCGGTGTCGAGGAGTCCGGCTTTGGCTAGTTGTCCGGTGAGGGCGTCGAGGTCGATCATCGCGACGACGGAGGCGGGGGTGCCGCCGGTGGTGGGGAGGTGGTTGGTGGGGTAGCGCTCGAGGTATTCCAGGAAGGCCTCGCCGAGGCGGTGGTCGCTGGGTCGTCCGGGGGTGGGGGCGTGGCCGTCGACGGCGGCGCGGTGCTGGGGGGCGGCGAGGGCGAGGAGGGCCTTCTTGAGGATGGCGCCGTGGAGGGTGGGGATGGTGAACCGGCCGTGGGTGGTGCCGTGGCCGTCGTCGACCATGCGGAGGGTGGCGGCGGCGTGGGCGTCGGCTTCTTCGCGGTCGAGGAGGGCGGCTTCGTGGGCGTCGCCGGCGGTGGGGTCGATGACGTGGAGGAGTCGTTTGCCCAGGATGCGCAGGGCCTTCGCGTCGTGGGCCTTGGCTTCGGTGAGGAGGAACTCCTCACCCGCGGCGACGACGGTACGGGTCGACGTCGTCGGGGAGGGCCTGGACGGCGGTGACGATGACGCCGGCCTGGTCGGGGAGCACGTCACCGGCGGCCAGCGCCGCTCGGAGGGGTGCGTGGGTGGTGTCGAGGGCGGTGGAGAGCTTGATCTTGCGGTGGGTCTCGGCCTTGGTCTGTCGGGTCTCGTTCGCCCACCACACGGCGGTGGAGGTGGCGCCGGACTGGTCGCCCACGGCGGTGGTGTGGGCGTGGGCGGCGACGCGGAGCTCGAGCTCGGCGAGGCGGGCGGTGAGGCGGGTGAGCTCGATCAGGGTGGTGGCTGTCTCGGGGTCGGTCATCGACCAGGTGGGGTGGTCGGTGAGCTGGTCGAGGCGGGCGTGGATGTCGGCAGCGGCGACCGCGATCGGGTGGCCCGATGCGGTGGTGGTGGTGCGGCTGCTCATGGGTCCACTCAAGCACCGGCCACCGACATTGAGGCCTCGGAACCGGGGTTGTCCACAGGACTCCGCGGTCACGGGTTGGTAACGACTTTCCCGCTCAACGGTGGGGTTTCGTGGCTCGCTGCGCTCGCACCTCAACCTGCGTTGGTCGAGGTGCTATGGCCGCCAGGCCCACTCGGCCAGCACGGTCAATGAGCCACACATCGCGCGGGCTGTGTCGCCACGTCGCTCGCGAGTGAGGCCGGTCGAGGAACGGCTACGAGGACGTTCACGCCGGCTGCGGACCGCTCTGACACCTTGATCCGGCTTTGCAGGCGGCCTGCCTCAGTGACAGCGGCGTCGTTCGACACGTTGTTTGACGGCTACAGCAATTCGGGACTACTCGCAGGCGCTGCCGTCGTTGTCACCGTCCAGGTGAGGGCCATAGCCCGGATCTCCACGGTGGAGCGGCGAGGTGCCGGCGGCGCGGACTTGGTCGCAGGTCTCGTAGTAGACCTGGCTTCCAGTCAGTGGTCGCGGTTTGCTGCGGCGCGGAGTAGCGGGCGATCGGTACGGGCCAGGCCCGCCCGGATCGGTGATGGCGTGGTCAAGACGTACCGGCGTGCCCGAGTCCGGCATGGCCACCTGGTCCGGGCAAGAGGCAAGTACTCGCTCCATTGCCGCGCGTTCTGAAGGGGTGACCCACAGACCGTACTTGGATTTGACGCTGACCTGCCGTGCCACATAAGCGCACCGGAAGGGCTTGTTCCGAGGTAGCCACGTTGCTGCATCTCCGTCGCCCTTCTGCCGGTTCACGGACGCGTTGACAGGCAACAGGTTCATCGGGTCGTTGGCCAGCGCAGCCCGTTTCCTGATGTCCCACTGGGAGGCCCCGGTGGCCCAGGCGTTTCCTAACGCCACGACATGATCGATGTCGATGAGAGCGCCGTTGCCGTAGACGAAGTCGCTGCGGGACCCGGTGTAGGAGTCCTCCAGGACTCCAGACATCACGACGCAGTCGCGGGTCCCCGGTTCAAAAACCTTGAAGGTGAGGTGAGCCCCCAAGATGTCGTTGCGGGTGTCGCAGCCGTTCCTGTCTGCGTCCAACCATGCTTGACCGAATCGGTCGCGGTCGTAGCCGGTCATCGGCGCACGACCCTTAACCGCCACGGTCGCCAGCACCGCCGCCACTGTGACAGCGGCCGTCTTGGACAGCTCCTCTGGCACGGTCAGGCGCCTCTCGTCAGGCCTAGCCACAGGGGTGGGGACTATCGCTGGCGTCCTTGCGCCATGCCCTGGCGTGGCTGCAGACGAGTTCGGCTGGGGCCGCGACGTCTCGATCTGGCCGATCCCGCACCCACTCAGTCCGAAGGCCGTTGCCGCAAGGGCTGCGAACGTGGTCACCCCCCAGGGGTTGGCACAAGGAGCGGCAACATCGCGGCGCGTGAACGGCGTCGACCTTGAGTGCCCGCCCATCTTGATGCTCACCTCAAGTCTTGCGGTGCCGTGTCTACTGCTCGCAGGCCACGCCGTCACCATCTCGATCAAGGTCGCGGCTGTAGCCAGGCTCCCCGGCGTAGATGGGTGCGGCGCCGGCGTTCTCGACCGCCGTGCAGTTCCCGTAGTAGACATTGCGCTGCTCAGCCTGGTCCTCGGCTTCCTGCTGGGCGCGCGCCTTGGCTGCCTGAGCCTCGCGCTGCCTACGCATCCTTTCGCGTTCCTGGCGGCGTCGTTCCTCGATCCGCAGTCGCTTGGCGCGCTCCGCTGTCTGGTCTTGGTGGAACGTGGCGAACTCCGGGCAGACGCTGGTCGTGGTCGCTGTGATAGCGGCAATGGCCTGGGCGTAAGTCGGCGTGCCGGCCAGGGAGAATGAGCTGCCCACCTGAGCAACGCGTTTGTCGAGGTTGCGCTGCTTCTTGAGCAACCGACACGCGTTCAGGGCGCCCGACTGAGCATCGATCCTCCCGGGCCGTAGTGCCAACGCCGTGGCGACTGCGGCGATGTACGGGCCGCTGTTCCCGTCGTAGTTGGTGGCCCACACCTGCCGCTGCGTTGGTTCAGGGATCACCGCTTCCTCGGTGGGGGACGCAGGCGGGCTCGCATCGTCTGTCCTCAGCTGGTTCATCGAGCGATCGCTTGGCGGTGGGTGCGACACCATCGTCTGTGTCCTCGTCGAGCAGCGCGCCGCACGAGCTGAGCAGAAGGAGGACCGCGAGGGACGTGAGGATCTTGTGTCGCTTCATCCACTGGATCATGGGGGGACCATAAGCCTGGGATGCCCGGTTTGGCTCCGCACTCCCGGTGCTAACCCCCCCGGATCTACTGCCGGAGCCTCGCGGGTGGGGATGGCATCGCTTCGCTGGGTGCTCGTTGTCGGGTCACGTCGAGGGCGCAACGGTGCCCAGCTCCGTCGCGCGGTGCCGGCCGATTCGATGACCCGAGACCTGCCATCGACGACGCGGTCACGTCCCTGATGATCGTGTCAGGCGAACACCCCGTCCGGGAAAGCGCCGTTGCCGAGGGCCGTGACGACCAGGGCCCCGCCAGCTCGGCGAGGCGCTGGGTGCCGGGCTCGGCCCTCGACACGGTGCAGCCCCATGCCGCGCACCGCGCCCTGGCGCGGCTCGAGCTCGTGCCGCGGTGGGTCGAGGAGGTGCTCGGCCGCTGAGGTGGGGCGCCCGGCTCCTCGTGCTCACGGTGGGAGCACCCGGTCGCCGCGGCTACCCCGGGGCCCCGCGCAGCTCCAGGAGCCTGGCCCGCAGGGCATCCGGCACCGGAGCCTTGGTGCCGGTCGCGTAGGAGAAGGTCACGATCATCGACTCGCCGTCCGCCGCGACGGCGCCGTGCTGCCGGCTCACCCCTCGGTAGGACATGACGAACCGGTCGTCGCCGACCTCACCGATCCGCGCGCCGACGGTGAGGGTGTCGGGGTAGGTGATCGGGATCCGGAACCGGCAGCTCGCCGAGTGCAGGATCGGACCGATGTCGTCGGACTGCTCGATCGCGCCCAGGCCCAGCTCGGCGAAGCACTCGATCCGCGCGGTCTCGAAGTAGCGGAAGTAGACCGTGTTGTTCACGTGGCCCATGGCGTCCATGTCGCTCCACGCCACCGGGATCTCGACCTGGACCGGGAAGTCAGCCAACAGCTCGGTGAGCCGATCGTCGTCCGTCACCGGCACAGGCTAGCGACCCGCGACGACGGCGTTCGACCGCGGACCGTCGCGAGGGACGACAGGGCAGCTAGACCACGAATCCCGGGCCTCGGGCGACCGTCCCTGCGTCGTGGTTCTCCTTCCGGCAGCGCTGGCAGCGCAGGAAGGTGCCGCCGGACTCACCGTCGGCGGACGGCGGGTACGCCGTCTTCAACCACCGGTGACCCTTCATCTTGCAGACCGTGAACCGTTGCAGATTGCTCATGACCTCGACTCCCTCTCCGCCCCTCCCGGGGCACCGTGGGGGGCCGGTTCGAGCGTAGACCCGGGTCTGCGGACGGACCAGTGCTGATCGTGCGACTCGACGGCAGACCGCGTGCGCTCAGGCGACGACCGAGCTGACAATTAGCATCCCTGGATGAGGCGGAGGCGGATCCTGGTGAGCGCAGCCCTCGGCCTCGTGCTGACCGCCTGTCAGAACTCGTCCGACGGGGCGCGTCGGGGCCCGGCCGATCTCCCGGCGGGCTCCGGTCCGCTCGCCGCGGACGCGGTGCTCTGGGCGGTCGGCAGCACGATCCACGTCGGTGATGAGAGCATCCGCGTCGGCGCGCGCGTGCGGGCGATGGTGCAGGGCAACGGTCGGATCTACTTCGTCCAGGGTCGCTCGGACGTCGTGCTGGTGACCGACGGCGGCAGGCCGCGCGACACGGGCTTCCGCGCCGACGAGCTCAGTGCGTCCGAGGACGGCCGGTACCTGGGCTTCCTCGACACGTCGGCAGGGATGCCGTGGTCGACCGTCGTCGTCGACCTGGAGTCCGGAGAGATCGTCGTCCAGGACGACGCCGGGATGGGCGACGGCGAGGACGACCTGGCCGATCTCTACGAGGACGCCGAGCCCCGAGTCCTGGGCTTCGACGGCGACGAGCTCTTCGTCTCGACAGCGTCGGGCAACCGGGTGATGTCCTGGAACCCGCGGACGGGTGCGCGGACCGATCATGGCGACGAGTACTTCTTCTCGCGCGGCGACCCCGGTGGGGGCCGGGCGCTGCCTGCGCTCGTACGTCGTGGCCGGCTGGTCGTTCCGCAGGATCCCTACGCGGCGACCCAGAGGGCTCATCTCTCCCCCGATGCTTCGGTGGCGGTGCTGCCGGTCGGGGGTCGGAGCCAGGTCTTCGCGGTGGGGAGCGGCCGCCGGCTGCCGACCGAGCTGCCGGGCCGGAGCTTCATCCTCGGCGGGTGGACGGACGTCGAGACGGCGTACGGGCTCGCCTTCGACGGCAGCGCCTTCGGACCGCATCGCGTGCGTCTCACGACCTGTCGGCTCACCGTCGAGGAGCGACGGTGTCGAGTGCTGCGCACCATCCGGGCTCCGGCGCACGAGCTGGTCCTCTTCCCCACCGGGTCGCCGGCCACCGACTACTGAACGGCTGGGGTCGCGATCCCCGCCACGAACCTCGGTGCTCCGGGACCGCATCGCGTCGGCCTCGGCCTGCTCGCGGCGGCGTGCTGGATCAGGCGAAGACCCCGTCCGGGAACGCGCCGTTGCCGAGGGCCGTGACGACCAGGGGCCCCGCCAGCTCGGCGAGGCGCTGGGTGCCGGGCTCGCCGAGGGCGTCCCAGGGGGCGACGCCGCTCTCGTTGGTCTGCCGTTCGACTGTCTTGCGGAGAGCACGGCCGTCGTCGGTGAGCTCACCGTCGGCGGTCATCAGGCCGCGGTCGGCGAGAGCGCTGACGGTGGCGGCCCAGTCGTCGTCGGACCAGCGGCGGGTGGCCTGGGCCGCGGGCTGGGTGAAGCCCCTGCCGGTCGCGGTGTGGGTGACCAGGGCCTCGATCCCGCTCAGGCCGGCATTGACCAGCGCGGCCACGTGCCCGTCGCCGCGGTGCTCGCGGATCAGGGTCAGCGCGTGGAAGAGCACGAGGTGTGGCTCGTCGGGCCACGCGAGGTCGGCGTGGGCGGCGTACAGGGGTCGGCCGGCGACGGAGCAGCTCGCGGCGGCGGTGCGCGCGAGGTCGGCTGCCTCCGCGACCTCGGCCGAGCCCAGGGTGTCCTCGCCGAGGAGCCGCCCGTACGCCGCGGAGACCCCGCGGTAGCGAGCGGCCACCACGTCGACGGGGCTGGCGGCGTCCCAGACCGCGGGCACGAAGTGGGCGACGAGGGAGGGGTTGAAGACGAAGAAGGTGGCCGCCACCGGCCCCGGGCCGACCCGGCCCATCGCCGCGGCGCGCGAGGCGAAGTAGGCGCCCATGCCCCGGCGTACGCCCAGGCTGGTGATCTCCGCCTCGACCTCCGGGGCGAAGTAGCCCAGTGCGTGGAGAGGCTCGAGCGATCGGGCGGTGCGGCCGGCTGCGTGGGGATCCATGACCTTGTTCTACCTGAGGCGAAGTCACGCTCGGCATAACGTCACCGCGAAAGGGAACTTGGACCAAGCGGGTGCCTCCATCGGCGCACCGCTCGGAACGCACACCAAGGAGCCCACAGTGGACGACAGCCTCGAGCTGATCAGCGATGGCGACGGCCTGGCCGTCATCGGAGAAGCCTCAGCGGTCGAAGGGTTCCTGGCCACGGTCGGCCTGGCGTCCGAGGACCTGGGACTGTCGCGTCTCAGCAGGGTCCTGTCGCTCGGAGCGTCGGGCATGCAGACCGCCTCGGTGCAGATGGAGCAGGCGCGGATCGTCGACTCAGCGCGCTGGGTACGTCTGACCGAGGACTCTGCGCGCAAGGTCAGCACGTACGGCCTGATGCCGACCAAGGATGCCGGGATCAGCCACGCCATGATCGGCAAGCCGGGCGCCATCAAGTCGTGGATCAAGATCGACGTGGGGCCGGGCCAGCTCCCCACCAACCCAAAGCTGCTCGCGGGCACACCCGCGTTGATGGCCCAGCTCGCCATGCAGCAGGCGATGAACGAGATCACGGACTACCTGGCGGTCATCGACGCCAAGCTCGACGACGTCCTGCGTGCTCAGAAGGACGGCGTCCTCGCACAGATGATCGGCATCGGACTCCAGATCGAGGAGGCGATGAAGATCCGAGAGCACGTGGGGCGGGTCAACGAAGTCACCTGGTCGAAGGTGCAGGACGCCACCGGCACGATCGCGCACACCCAGGCCTACGCGCTGCTCCAGCTGGACTCGCTCGCCGAGAAGCTCGAGCGGAAGTCGACGATCGCCGACCTCATGAAGACGGCCAACGATGCTGAGACGACGACGCGAGAGTGGCTGGCTGTGCTTGCTCGGTGCGTCCAGCTCCAGGAAGGCATCGGCATCCTCGAGCTCGACCGGGTGCTCGAGACCGCACCCGACGACCTGCCCGGGCACCGGGTAGGGCTCAGAGCCGCCCGGGAAGAACGGTTCGTCACCATCTCGCGAAGCACCGAACGGCTCGTCGCGCGGATCCAGGCGGCGGCCACGAGGGCGAACTCCAGGGTCCTGTTCAATCCGAAGCAGTCACCGGCGGTGGTCGACGCGAGCAGGAGCGTCACGACGTCGGTGAGCGAGCTCTACGAGCGGCTCGGGATCAGATCCTCCCAAGACTCCGTGGAGACGCGACGCTGGGCCACTGCCGCGGCAGATGTCCGCGACCTCGCGCGGACCAAGGGAGCCGACGCAGTCGGGGCGGGCAAGCGTCTGGGGACGGGGGCTCGTGGCCGCGCCGCCTCGGCGACGGAGACGGCCGCCAACCGGGTCGCCAAGCAGGCTCGACGGTGGAAGTCGTCGGACGACGAGGTCGTCGAGCAGTCGTGAGCGCACGCTGGACGGCGCTGGTCTGCCGGCGGGGTCAGTCGCCGAGCTCGGCGCGGCGGCGGACGACGTACTCCTCGAGCTCTTGGCGCACGGCGTCGTCGAGGGGTGGCTGCTCGTAGGCTTCGAGCTTGGCCTGGTAGATCTCGCCGGCGCGGACGTTGGCGTCGCGGCCACCGCCGCGCGTCCAGCGCTCGTAGTTCTCGGAGGAGGAGAGCAGCGGTCGGTAGAAGCAGGTGCGGAAGCGCTCCATGGTGTGCATGGCGCCGAGGAAGTGGCCGCCGTGGCCGACCTCCTCGTGGGCGCCGAAGGCCATCGACTCCTCGTCGATCTCCAGCGGGGTGAACTCCGCGCGCAGCATCTGGAGCAGCTCGACGTCGACGATGAACTTCTCGTAGCCCGCGACCAGGCCGCCCTCGAGCCAGCCGGCGGAGTGCATCACCCAGTTGGCGCCGGCCAGGAACGTCGGCAGCAGCGTCATCAGCGCCTCGTAGCCGGCCTGCGCGTCGGCGACCTGGGACGACGTCATCCCGCCGCCGGTGCGGAAGGGCAGCCCGAAGTGACGCGCGATCTGGCCGGTGCAGAGCAGGCCGAGCCCCGACTCCGGGGTGCCGAAGCTGGGCGAGCCCGACTGCATGTCGATGTTGGACAGGAACGACCCGAAGATCACCGGGGTGCCGGGCCGGATCAGCTGCGCCAGCGCGATGCCCGAGAGGGCCTCGACGATCTGCTGGACCAGCGCGGCCGGGATCGTCACCGGCGACATCGCGCCCATCAGGATGAACGGGGTGAGGACGACGGGCTGCCCGGCGGTGCAGTACTCGAACTGCGCCTCGAGCATCCGGTCGTCCCAGCGCAGCGGCGAGTTGCAGTTGATCAGCGAGATCGTGGCCGGCTTCTCCTCGATCGCCTCGCGCGAGCCGAAGAGGATCGAGGTCATCGCCAGGGTGTCGGCGGCGTTCACCCCCGAGACGACGTTGCCCATGTAGACCTTGTCGGTCAGCGTCTGCAGGGCGTAGGTCATGTCGAGGTGGCGGCTGTCGAGCGGGGTGTCGTTGGGCTCGCAGATGATCCCGCCGGCCGAGTCGAGCACGGGGAAGCTCTGCGCGAGCTTGGTGAAGCTCGTGAAGTCGTCCATCGTCGCGTCGCGGCGTACGTCGCCCTGCCGGACGAACGGGGGCCCGTAGACCGCGCCGAAGCACATCGAGTCGCCGCCGATGCGGAGGTTGTGCTCGGGGTTGCGGGCCTGGACGTCGAACTCGCGCGGCGCCTTGGCGACCTGCTCGAGCACGAAGTCGGGATCGAGGAAGACGGTGTTGTCCTCGACCCGCTGGCCGGCGTTGCGGAAGAGCGCGAGCGCGCGGTCGTCCATGAACTCCACGCCGATCTCGGTGATCAGCCGGCGCCAGCCCTTGTCGAGCATGGCCATCGCGTCGGCGGAGAGCACCTCGTAGCGGGGCATCCGGTTGGTGAACATCGATCCTCCTGCGCGTCCGGTCCGGGCTCACCCCTTGACCGCGTCTCCCGTGGCATCCTAACCTCACGATATGGGAATCGAGTTCTACAATGTGGAACTCTCCACCGCCACGACCATGGAGCACTGCCTCGCGTGACCACCACGACCGCCCCCCCGGGGGCCGCGCCGACCACCGGCACGCAGGCCGTCGACCGGGCCGCGCTGCTGATCTCGACCGTGGTGCGCGCCGACGAGCCGCTGTCGTTCCTCGAGCTCCACGACGAGTGCGGTCTGCCGAAGTCGACGACCTCGCGCCTGCTGTCGGCCCTCGAGCGCACCGAGCTGCTGGAGCGCAACGCCGCCGGCTCGTACGTCGCCGGGCCGCTGTTCTGGCTCTACGCCACCCGCCACGACCCGTGGGAGGAGCTCGTGCGGCTCGCGCGGCCCACCCTGCAGCGGGTCGGCGACGACACCGGCGAGACCGTCAACCTCGCGGTGGCCCGCGGCGGCCGCGTCGTCCAGGTGGCCCAGGTCGACTCGACGTACCTGCTCTCGGCGCAGGACTGGACCTCGATCGACGTGCCGGCGCACTCCTCGGCCTCCGGCAAGGTGCTGCTGGCCCACGGGCTGCTGAGCGTCCATGACGAGCTCGAGCGGCTGACCCCGCACACCATCGTCGACCCCGAGCGGTTGGCGGACGAGCTCGCCCAGGTGCGTCGCCGCGGCTGGGCCTGCACCATCGACGAGCTCGAGATCGGGCTCGTCGGCGTCAGCGTGGCCGTGCGCGGCAGCGGGGGCGACGTGATCGCGGCGCTCGGGGTCTCCGGCCCCGGCTCGCGCTTCGACGCACGGCTCGACGAGACGGGCCGGCAGCTGAACGACCGGGCCCAGCAGCTGTCCGGGCTGCTGCGGCGCAAGACTCGCAAGGAGGGCACGAGATGACACCAGAAGAGATCCTGCAGGGGCTCTACGACGAGACCCTGGTCGGCAACGCACCGCGGGTGCTGGAGCTGACCAACGAGGGGCTCGACGTCGACATGGAGCCGCAGACGCTGCTCTTCGACGCGCTGATCCCCTCGCTGGAGGAGGTCGGTGCGCGCTTCGAGCGCGGCGACTTCTTCGTGCCCGAGATGCTGATCGCCGGCCGGGCGATGGCGGGGGCGATGGCGCGCCTGCGCCCGCTGCTCGCCGAGACCGGCGTGCAGACGATCGGCAAGTTCCTGATGGGCACGGTCAAGGGCGACGTCCACGACATCGGCAAGAACCTGGTCAACATCATGCTCGAGGGCGCCGGCTTCGAGGTGATCGACCTCGGGGTGCAGGTGGCGCCGGAGAAGTTCGTGGCGGCGATCGAGGAGCACCAGCCCGACATCGTCGGGTTCTCGGCCTTCCTCACCACCACCATGCCGATGTTCAAGGCCAACATGAACGCCCTCGAGAAGGCCGGCATCCGCGACTCGGTCATCGTGATGGTCGGCGGCGCCCCGGTCACCCAGGAGTACGCCGACGCGGTGGGGGCCGACGGCTATGCAGCCGACGCCTCGGCCACGGTCAAGCGGGCCAAGGCCATGATCGCCGACAAGCGCGCGAAGGTGCCGGCGTAGTGGCCGCCCCACGCCTCGAGACCGTCCTCCGGTCCGCCACCCAGCAGGTCGTGATCGGTCATGACACGCGCTTCTGCCTGATCGGCGAACGCATCAACCCGACCGGTCGACGGATCTTCCAGGACCAGCTGCGGGCGGGTGACCTGTCGGCGATCGAGCGCGACGTCCGGGCCCAGGTCGAGGGCGGCGCCGACGTGCTCGACATCAACATGGGCGTGCCGCTCACCGACGAGGCCGACCTGCTGGCCAAGGCGGTCACGCTGGTCCAGCAGCTCACCGACAAGCCGATCTGCATCGACTCCTCCGTGGTGGAGGCGCTGGAGGCGGGGCTGTCGGTCTACCAGGGCCGGGCCCTGGTCAACTCGATCACCGCCGAGGACGAGCGGATGGCGCAGATCCTGCCGCTGGTCAAGAAGTACGACGCCGCGATCATCGCGCTGCCCAACGACCACGACGAGATCCCGATGGAGGTCGAGAAGCGGATCGAGCTGACCCGCAAGATCATCGACGTCGCCACCACCGAGTACGGCATCGCGGCCGCCGACATCGTGATCGATCCGCTGGCGATGCCGATCGGCGCCGACCAGGAGGTGGTCAACACCGTGCTGGAGACGATGCGCCGGATCCGCGAGGAGTTCGGCGTCAACATGACGTGCGGGGCCTCCAACGTCTCCTTCGGCATGCCCTCGCGCCACGCCCTCGGCGCGGCCTTCCTGCCGATGGCGATGGCGGCCGGGCTGACCTCGGCCATCATGGACACCCGCACCCCGCAGATCGTCGAGTCGGTCAAGGCCGCCGACCTGCTGCTCGGGCACGACGAGTGGGGCGGGGCCTGGATCGCGGCCCACCGGGAGCGCCAGGCGCGAGAGGCCACCGCCGCGTCGTGACCGAGCAGCCGGAGCTCACGCTCGCCGACGCCCCCGACCTGTCCGCGCTGGGCCGCGAGGGGCTCCTCGAGCCGCTCGGCGCCGAGCAGCTCGAGCACGACGGCACCGGGCGGGTCGACCTGACCTTCACCGTGCACGCGGCGCCCGACGCGACCTCGGGGGCCGCGGTGCCCGCGACCCAGCGCGGCGTACGGGTGCCGACCGGGGTCACGGTCTTCGATGCGGCGTCGTGGAACGGGATCGCGATCGACTCCACCTGCGGTGGCCACGGCACCTGCCACAAGTGCAAGGTGCGCGTCGAGCCGGCCGGCCTCGACGGCGGTGCCGGCGACGCCACACCGGTCACCCGCCACGACGAGCGCACGTTCAGCCCCGACCAGCTCGACGACGGGTGGCGGCTGGGCTGCCTGGTGCAGGCCACCCGCGCCCTGCGGGTCGAGGTGCCGCCGCTGACCACGCGGCCCAAGGCGGCGACGGTCGGGGTCGGCCGTCAGGTGATCCTGCGGCCGGCGCTGCAGAAGCGCTACGTCGAGCTCGAGGAGGCCACCCTCAGCGACCAGCGCACCGACCTCGTGCGGCTGACCGACGCGATCGCCGACCTCGAGCTGACCGCCGACCTGCACGTCGTACGCCGGCTGTCGACGGTGCTGCGCCAGGCCGACTTCAAGGTGACGGCCGTGATCATCGACGAGGCCCTGGTCGACGTGGAGCCCGGCGACACCACCGACGCCCGCTACGTGATCGCCTTCGACCTCGGCACCACCACGGTGGTCGCGACGCTGCTCGACGTCGGCACCGGAACGCCGCTGGCGGTGGCCTCGATGCTCAACAAGCAGCAACCGTTCGGCGGCGACGTGATCAGCCGGATCAGCGCCACGATGATGGACCCCGAGGCCCTCGGCCGGCTGCAGGTGGCCGCCGGGGCGACGCTCGCCGAGCTCGCCGCGCAGGTGTGCCGCGAGGCGGCGGTCGATCCCGCGTCGGTCTACGAGGTCGCGGTCGCCGGCAACGCGACGATGACCGCGCTGGTGCTGGGCATCGACCCCGAGCCGCTCGGGGTGGCGCCGTTCGTGATGACGACCTCGCAGCCCCCGTCGGTGCTGGCCACCGACGTCGGCCTGACCCTCCACCCGCGGGCGCGCGCGTTCTTCTTCCCGGCGCTCGGGGCGTACGTCGGCGGCGACATCGTGGCCGGCATGCTCGCCACCGGCATGGACCGTGACAAGCGCACCCGGCTCTTCATCGACGTCGGCACCAACTGCGAGATCGTGCTCAGCGACGGCGACACCATCCTGTCCACCGCGGCGCCCGCGGGTCCGGCGTTCGAGGGCGGGGCGATCCGGTGCGGCATGCGGGCGGCCGACGGGGCCATCGAGACCGTCAAGCTCGACGCCGCGTCGACCGAGGCGCCGGTCGTGCTCGGCGTGATCGGCGACGTGGAGCCACGCGGGCTGTGCGGCTCCGGGCTCGTCGACATCGTGGCCGAGCTGGTCCGGCTGCGGCTGCTCGACGCCAGCGGACGGATGGTGCCCGACGAGGTCGCCGCCGAGCTCGCGCCGGCGCTCGCCGACCGGATGGCGCGGATCGGGGAGGAGCGGGTGTTCCTGCTGCACCGGCCCACCCCCGAGACGGTCCCGGCCGAGTGCGTCTACCTCTCGCAGCGCGACGTGCGCGAGCTGCAGTTCGCCAAGGCCGCCATCTCCACCGGCTGGTCGCTGCTGCTCGAGCAGCTCGGGCTCGAGCACCGCGACGTCCAGCAGGTGCTGCTCGCGGGCTCGTTCGGCAGCTACCTCTCCCCGGCCGCGGCGGTGCGCATCGGCCTGGTCCCGCAGCTGCCGGTCATGCGGATCCTCTCCGCCGGCAACGTCGCCGGCGAGGGCGCCAAGATGGCGCTGCTCTCGGTGCGGGAGCGCGCCGGCGCGACCGCGCTGGTGGGGGAGGTGACCTATGTCGAGCTCTCCGACCGCCCCGACTTCAACGACGCGTTCGTCGAGCAGCTGTCCTTCCACGCCGGCGGGTGAGCCGGCCGGGGCGGTCGCACCCGTGGGTCCGCTCGCGCCGCTCGTGCCGCTCGCGTTGATCGCCTGCGGGGCGCTGGCCCAGCCCGCGGCCGAGATCGCGGCCCGACGCGGCTGGCCCGTCGACGTACACCCGCTGCCACCGCTGCTGCACAACCAGCCCCACCTGATCGCCGGCGAGGTCCGGGCGCTGGCCGAGCGGCTGCTCGCCGACGGCGTACGCGTGGCGGTGGGCTACGCCGACTGCGGCACGTACGGCGCCCTCGACGAGGTCTGCGCCGACCTCGGCCTCGCGCGGCTCCCGGGCCTGCACTGCTACGACGTCCTCGCCGGACCCGAGCGGCTGGCGACGTACTTCGAGGAGCAGCCCGGCACCTACGTGCTCACCGACTTCCTGGTCCGCTCCTTCGCCCGCACCGTGGTGCGCGAGCTCGGCCTCGACCGCTGGCCCGAGCTGCGCGACGACTACTTCGGCGCCTACACCCGCGTGGTCTGGCTGGCCCAGGAGCCCGACGACGACCTGCGCCGCCTCGCCGCCGACGCCGCCGCCACGCTCGGCCTGCCGCTGACCGTGGTCGAGACCGGTCACACCGGGCTCGAGGCCGCGCTCGCGGACCTGGTCGCCGCGACGTGACGGCGTCCTTGGGGTGATGTGGCGGTCGTTTTCGCTGCAATTGCTGGCTAAGGGCCCCTGATTCGCGCGCGAGGAGGGCACCGCGCCAGCAATTGTTCTGCGGACCGGCGCCAGCATGCCGCGGACCGGCGCCCCCGACCCCCGGCCGTCAGCGCCCGGCCGCCGCAACCAGCCCCGGCGCCTCACCGCTCCGCGAGCCGCCGCAACCAGTCCTGGCGCCACGCCTCGGTCTCGGCGACCTGGTTGAACGTGTAGACGTGCAGGCCGGCGACGAGGGCCTCGGGGTCGCCGAGGGTGGGGGCGCAGCGGGTCAGGAAGGACTCGCCGGTGAAGCCGCCGGGGGCGACCAGGCGGGTCATCAGGCCCTTCTGCTTGGCCAGGAAGCGGGTCGACTCGCCGACGCCGATCTTCGTCGCCATGCCGAGCAGCTTGGCGCGGTCGACGGGGCCGGGCAGGCCGAGCAGCAGGGGGAGCATGATGCCGCGCAGCCGCAGGCGGTGCAGCCAGTCCTTGACCAGGTCGGCGTCGAAGGTCAGGTTGCTGACCACGTGGGTGGCGTGGCGGCGCTTGTCCCACATCGACTGCACGGTCAGGTCGTCGTGGATCGTGGGGTGGCTCTCGGGGTAGCCCGCCACCCCGACGTGCGCGAACGGACGCCCCAGCGCGGTGAGGTCCTCGAGCAGTGCCAGCGCGTCGGGGTAGTCGCCGGCCGGCTCCGCGTCGCCCCCGGGCACGAAGACCGAGGTGATGCCGGCCTCCTGGAGCCGGGCCACGATCTCGCTCAGCTCGGAGCGGCCGGTGACCATCCGCGCCGCGAGGTGGGGTACGACGGCGTACCCCTGCGCCGTGAGGCGCTCGGCCGTCGCGAAGGTCTGGTCGAGCCCCCGGGCCGGCGAGGCGGTCACGGTGATCGGCACCGTCAGCGGCACCACGTCGACCACCTTCGCCTCGACGCTGGGCGTGGGCAGCACCTCGTAGCGGGCGTGGTTCAGCAGCCGCCGGACTGTGTCGCGATCTTTGTTGCGCATGATGCAACCTGTTTCGTGATGCGCACTGGAGTCCGCTGAGTCTAGGGCGCTGGCTCCGCGGACGCCATGGCCTTCTCGAGCCAGGTGACGAGGGGCTTGAGCGCCCGCCAGTCCTGCCGGACCGCGTCGAGGAGGTCGGGGGTGTGGATCAGCGGCTCGAAGCCGTAGGACCGCCCGACCACGATCTGCTTGTGGCGCAGCAGCGCGATACGTGGGTGGTCGGCGTCGTAGCCCCGCGGCGAGGTCTTGAGCCGGTCGCCGCCGACCTCGAACCCGGCCTTCTCGAGCTTCGCCAGCAGGCGGGCGAGCCGCGGTCCGGTGGTGTCGTCGGCCATCGCGTCGCGCACGGCGGCCAGGGTCGGGCCGGTGGCGTGGTAGAAACCGCCGCCCGCACGGACGCCGCGCGGCGAGACCTCGACGTACCAGCCCAGGGCCGGGCCCGCGGCGACGAACGCACCCTGGTGGGTCTTGTACGGCGTCTTGTCCTTCGCGAAGCGCACGTCGCGGTAGGGCCGGAAGATCTTGGCCGCGCCGAACTCCGGCTCGAGGGCCGCGCACAGCGCCACCATCGGCGCCCGGACGTGCTCCTCGTAGACGCCGCGGTGGGCAGCCCAGTACGACTTGGAGTTGTCGACCTCCAGGTCGTCGTAGAAGTCGAGCGCGGCGGAGCTGAAGCCGGTGAACTCGGTCTGCGGTGCCATGGAGCGGATGACGAGATTCGAACTCGCGACATCGACCTTGGGAAGGTCGCGCTCTACCAGCTGAGCTACATCCGCACGGCCCGCGCAGCAGGCCGAGGGAGATGCTACCCGAGGCGCTCAGGGCGCGGCTGACAGGATCAGCGCCGTGAAGAAGCTCGGCATCGCCCTCCTCGTCCTGCTCGCCCTGGTGGTCGGGGCCGACCGCGCCGCCGACTGGGTCGCCCAGCGCGTGGCGGCCAACGCCCTCCAGGACTCCCAGCGCCTGGAGACCCGCCCGGACGTGAACGTCACGGGCTTCCCGTTCCTCACCCAGGTGCTGGACGGACGCTTCGACGAGGTCGACGTGACCGCCCGCGACCTCCCGCTGGGTGACTCCGGCCTGCGCCTGAGCCGCCTCGACGTCGACCTGAGGGGCGCGACCCGCGCCGGAACGACGGTGTCGGTCCGGCGGGCCACGGCCGACGGCGTGATCTCCTTCGACGACCTCGAGACCCTGCTCGGCCCCGTCGACCTCGAGTACGCCGACGGGCAGACCGTGCGCGCCAGCGCCTCGATCGACCTGGCCGGACGCCGCTTCGAGCCGGCGCTGACCGTCACCCCCGAGCTCACCGACGGGGCCCTGACCTTCGGCGAGCTCGCCCTCGACGAGCTCACCGACAGCACGGGCGCCCTCGGCGCGGCCCTCGACGAGATCTTCGGGGTGCAGCTGCCCCTGAGCGGTATCCCCTTCCAGGTCGAGGTCACCGATCTCTCCGTCGAGCGCGACGGCCTCCACCTGAGGATGCGCGGCAAGGACCTGTCGTACTCGGTGGGCTGAGGCGGCCGGACCGTCCGATCCACCGGTAGGGTGCGCTCGTGCTGCTGTCAGACCGCGACATCCTGGCCGAGATCGACGCGGGCCGGGTCGCCCTCGACCCGTGGGACCCGGCGATGCTGCAGCCGTCGTCGATCGACGTGCGGCTGGACCGCTTCTTCCGGGTCTTCGAGAACCACCGCTACCCGCACATCGACCCGGCCGCCGACCAGTCCGACCTGACCCGGCTGGTCGAGCCGGAGGGCGACGAGGCGTTCATCCTGCACCCGGGCGAGTTCGTCCTGGGCTCGACGTACGAGGTCATCACGCTGCCCGACGACATCGCCGCCCGCGTCGAGGGCAAGTCGTCGCTGGGCCGCCTCGGCCTGCTCACCCACGCCACCGCGGGGTTCGTCGACCCCGGTTTCTCCGGCCACGTCACCCTCGAGCTGGCCAACGTGGCCACGCTGCCGATCAAGCTCTACCCCGGCATGAAGATCGGCCAGTTCTGCTTCTTCCGGCTCTCCTCGGCCTCCGAGCACCCCTACGGCTCGCAGAAGTACGGCTCCCGCTACCAGGGCCAGCGCGGCCCGACGCCCTCGCGGTCCTTCCAGTCCTTCCACCGCACCTCGATCTGAGGTTGCTGGTCCGGTCCCCGTCGCGTGACCGGGATCACCCGACAAGGGCCGAAAAGTACGGATCAACGGGCTCGCCGCCCCTGTTACCGCGGCGATGGACCGATTGTGGCCCACAGGTTGCCCTGTCGTGGTCGCTGCGTGGTCGGCGCGTGGGCGGCGTTTCGACACGATGAGGGCATGCACATGGGGACAAGTACCGCTACGTCTTCATCGGGGGAGAATTCATGAGTATCCAAGACCTGCACCGGACGAGCGTGAGCGATCTCGACGCTCAGCGCGGTCCGGTCGAGCCCGAGCTCTCCGACGAGGCCCTCGACCGGCTCGTCAGCGGCGCGGGCACGTCCCGGCGCTGGCGCCGGCGGCTCCAGCCCTTCCTGCTCGTCAGCGACCTGGCCGTGATCACCGTCGGCCTCGTGGTCTTCTCGATCGGCTCGTTCCCCGAGACCCTCGCCGTGTACGTCGGCGCGATCCTCACGCTCAGCGCCCTGGGCGCCTACCGTTCGCGGCTCACGCTCTCGGTCCTCGACGACGTACCGGCCTTCATCGCCGCCGCCCTCGTCGGCGGGGTGGGCGAGCTGCTCCTGCGCACGATGATCGGCAGCGGCGGCTCCGAGCCGACGATGCTGCGCCACGCCTTCGCGGTCGCCGTGCTGCTGCTGATCTCACGGGCCGTCGCCTACTCCGTGGTGCGCGAGGCCCGCGGCCGCGGCCTGGTCCAGCACCGCACGCTGATCCTGGGCTCGGGCGCGGTCGGTCGACAGATCGCCGAGGCGACCCTCGAGCACCCCGAGTGCGGGCTGCGCCTGGTCGGGTTCCTCGACAGCGCCCCCCAGGCCGACCAGGCCGAGCTCCCCGCGCCGCTGCTCGGTGGGTACGACGACCTGGCCACCTGCATCCGCCGCGAGGGCGTCAGCGAGGTCATCGTCGCGTTCGGCCTCCACGAGACCCCCGACTCCGCCGGTGGCTCGCCCCACGACGCCACCCTGGTCGACGCCGTCCGCGAGTGCGACCGCATGGACACCGAGATCTTCTGCGTGCCCCGCTTCTTCGAGCTCCACCACCGCAGCCGCGACATGGACGAGCTCTGGGGCATCTCCCTGGTCCGCGTCCGCCGGGCCACGTGGCGCAGCCGCTCGTGGCAGGTCAAGCGGGCCTTCGACGTGCTGCTCTCGGGCCTCGCCCTGGTGGTCCTGTCCCCGCTGCTGCTGGCGGTGGCGATCGCTGTCCGCCTCGAGAACGGCCCCGGCGTGCTCTTCCACCAGGTGCGGGTCGGGCTCGACGGTCAGCCGTTCACGCTGCTGAAGTTCCGCTCGCTGCGTCTGCCGGAGACCCAGGACGACGACGCGACCGCCGAGCCGGTCTGGTCGATCAACGGTGACGCCCGCCTGGGCCCCGTCGGCCGGGTCATCCGCAAGACCTCGATCGACGAGCTGCCCCAGCTGATCAACATCCTGCGCGGCGACATGACGATCGTCGGCCCCCGCCCCGAGCGGCCCGAGTTCGTCGAGCAGTTCACCGACGCCATCCCGCGCTACACCGCCCGACACCGGGCGCCCGCCGGGCTCACCGGCTGGGCCCAGGTCAACGGCCTGCGCGGCGACACCTCGATCGAGGAGCGCGCCCGCTTCGACAACTACTACATCCAGAACTGGTCGCTGTGGCTCGACGTCAAGATCGTCGCGCGCACGGTGTCCTCGGTGCTGCTGCGACGCGGTTCGTGACTTCGGCTCCACCGTTGCCGTGGGTGCGGCAGGGTGGACCCGTGACCACCGAGCTCCTCCGCAGCCACGACGCGGCTCGGGCTCTCGTCCCGGAGTGGGACGAGCTGGCGGAGCAGTGCGGGGCCAGCCCGTTCGCCCGGCCGACGTACGCGCTCTCGTGGTGGGAGCACCTCGGCGAGGGTCGCCTGCTGCTGGCGGTCGTGCGTGAAGGTGGTCGCCTGGTCGCGTTGGCGCCGCTCCACGAACGTCGGCTGGGCCCGGTCTCGCTGGCCCGCTGGCTGGGCCACGGCCTCGGCACGATCGCCGAGGCGCTGGTCCTGCCCGAGGCGGACGACGCCGCGACCACCGACCGCCGAGCCGCCGAGCTCTGGGCGGCCGTCGCGGCCCCGCGCCGGGTGCTCCAGCTGCTCGAGTGCCACAGCGGCAGCCGCGCGCTGCCCGCGCTCACCGAGGCGCCCGGTCGCCGCACCGCGGTCGCGGTGGGCGACCTGTGCCCGGTCGCCGACCTCGGCCTCGACGGCGGGGCAGACCAGCGCCCCTTCCTCGAGGGTCCTGAGCGCCGCCGGCTGCGCCGTACCCTCAGCGTCGCGACCCGCCGTCTCGAGGAGGCGGGCCTGCGCCACCGCGTCGACGTCGTGACCGACCTCGTCGGCTTCGAGGCCGTCCTGCCGGACATCACCGCGGTCTTCGACGCCGCGGAGGAGGAGAACCCCCGCCAGCACCTGCTGCGTGAGCCCTGGGGCGACTTCACCCGCGGCTACCTGCGCGCCGCGCTCCCGGCCGGGGAGGCCCTCGTGTTCGTGGGGTACGTCGACGACCAGCCGGTGAGCTTCGACCTCTCGCTGGTGGCCGACAACGTCGTGCACAGCTGGATCACCCGCTTCGACCCGGCCTTCGCGCAGCACTCGCCGGGCCACCTGCTCAAGGCCGCGATCATGGAGCGCGCCGTCGCCGACGGGCGCCGCCGCGTCGACCTGCTGCTGGGCGACGGCGTCCACAAGCAGCTGTGGGCCACCGGCTCCTACGACACCCTCGAGGTGGTGAGCGGGTCTCCCGCGGCGTACGCGGTGGCCACCGGCGTGCTGAGGGGCGCTGCAGAGCTGAAGCGTCGGCTGTCGTGAGCGGCCTCGTCGGCGCGGGCGACGGGTTCTGGTCGGCCGGCCTCCTGCTGCTGGTGCTGCTCGTGGCGGTCCACGTCGGCCTGGCCGTGCTGGCGCGTCCCCAGCGCGGTCTGCTCCTGGTCGCGGCGCTGCTCCCCTTCGACGGGCTGCTGGCGATCGTCCCCGGCGGCGACCAGGTGGGGGCCTGGAAGGAGGTGCTGCTGGTCGGCGTGCTGCTGGCCACCTTCCTCTCGCCCCAGGCGGCGCGGCGGCCGCCCTCGGCCCGGATCCCGAGCGCCCTGGTGGGGTGGGTGGGGCCGCTGCTCGGGCTGCTGACCATCGGCCTGGTCTCGACCGCGCTCGACGGCGGGATCGTCAGCCTGATCGGCCTGAAGATCAACTTCTTCTACGTCCTGGTGCCGCTGGTGCTGTGGCGCTGCCCCCTCGACCGGGTCGAGCGCGACCGGCTGGTCACCGTGCTGATGGCCACCGGCGTGGTCACCGCGGCCTTCGGCCTGGTCCAGCAGGTGCTCGGCGCCGAGCGGCTCAACCAGATGGGCTTCGAGTACAACACCAACATCCGCTTCGCCGGCGGCCTGCTCCGCTCGTTCTCGACGTTCACGCAGCCGTTCTCGTTCGCGCTCTTCGTGACGCTCGTGCTGCTCGTCTGCCTCCCCGTCGCCCTGTCGGACCCGCGCCGGACCCGCAACACGCTGTTCCTCGCCGCCACGCCGCTGCTGGCGGCGGGCATGGCCGCCTCGGTGGTCCGTGGTGCCTACGTCGCCACCCTGGTCGGCCTGGTCTTCCTGATGTTCTGGGGCTACCGCGGGCTGGTGCACGTGCTGGTGCCCGGCGCGCTGCTCGCCGGGGTGCTGCTGTCGGGCGCGCTGGGGACGGCGTTCTTCTCCGCCTCCAGCCTGGGCCAGCGCGCCACGGGCTGGTCGTTGGTCTGGGACCGGATCCTGGCCGCGCCGCTCGGCAACGGGCTCGGCGTGACCTCGAGCTCGGCGGAGAAGGCGCTCGAGCTGGGCGCCGACCCGTCGTCGGTGCTGACCCTGGGCGGACAGGCCTACCAGCCCGACAACTACTACGTGAAGACCGTCCTCGAGCTCGGCCCGGTGGGGCTCTTCCTGTTCCTGCTCCTGGGGGCCGCCGCGGTGTACGCCGCGGTGTGGGCGGCGCGCCAATCGGTCGGAAACGACCGCGCGCTCGCCGCAGGAGTGGCAGCCTCCGTGCTGGGTGCAGCGGCGGCCGCTACGGTCTCGACGTACCTGGAGATCTTCCCTCTCGACTTCTACTTCTGGCTGCTTCTGGGGGTCCTGCTCTGTTACGACACTCAGTCGACGTCAACGCTCTCGCCCTCCGCCCGGGTGGGAGCGGGGTCCAGACCTACATCCGAGAGCTCCTCCGTGCCCTGAGCGCGCAGACCGACGTCCCGCTGCGGGCCCACGTCCAGCGCGACGCCGTCGGTGAGCTCCCGGCCTCGGTCACGCCCGTGCCGCACGCCGTGGCCGACGGCGTACGTCGGGCGGCGTCCGGCCTGCTGCTGCGCCCGGGCCCCGGGCTGCTGCACGGCCTCGATGTCGACCTGCCCCTGCGGACGTCCGGCCCCACGGTGGCGACGGTCCACGACCTCTCGGTCTTCGACGTCCCGTGGGCCCACGGCAAGGTCCGGGCCCGAGGCGAGCGGGCGCTGGTCGCGCGCGCCCTCAGGAAGGCCGACGCGATCGTGTCGGTCAGCGAGTTCACCGCCGCGCGGGTCTTGGCGCTGTTCGGCCGCAGCAGCACCGTCACCCACCTCGCGCCCGCACCCAGCATGCGGCCCGCCTCCGCGGAGGCCGTGGCGGAGGTCCGCGCGCGCTTCGAGCTGCCCGACCACAGCGTGCTGTGCGTCGGCACCATCGAGCCCCGCAAGCAGATCGACCTGCTGGCCGCGGCCTGCGTGAGGGCCGGCCTGCCGCTGGTCCTGGCCGGTGGTGTCGCGGACGGGCAGCGGGTGCCGGCGACGGCGCGCCACCTGGGCTACGCGCCCGCCGACGACCTGCCCGCCCTCTACGCCGCCGCCGACGTGGTGGCCTACGCGTCCAGCTACGAGGGGTTCGGCCTCCCGCCACTCGAGGCGATGGCCTGCGGCGGCGCGGTCGTCGCCACGCGGGCCGGTGCGGTGCCGGAGTTCGCCGGCGACGGGGCGCTCGTCGTCCCGCCCGAGGACGAGGCGGCCCTGGCCGCCGCCCTGCGCGAGGTGGCCCTCGACCGCGACCGCAACGCCGCGCTGCGCACGGCCGGGGTCCGGGTGGCCGCCGGCCTCACCTGGGAGCAGACCGCCCGCACGACGCTGGGTGTCTACCGCGACCTCGGCGTGCGATGTTGACCAGTCCGCCGCACGAGGAGAAGAGCGGGAGCAGCGGCGGGGGGCTGCTGGCCAACGCCGGTGCCCTGATGGTCAGTCGGCTGGTCATCGCCGCGCTCGGCTGGGCCGGCACCGTGCTGATCGCCCGGTCCCTCTCGCTCGAGCAGTTCGGCGCGTTCACGCTGATCTTCACGGTCCTCGGCCTGATGTCGGTCGTGACCGACATGGGCATCGGACGGATCGCGATCCGCGGCATGCTCGGCGACCGCGGACGCGACCCGGGAGCCTTCGCCGGCAGCTACATCATGCTGCGGGCCACGATGGGGCTGGTCGGCTACCTGCTGGCCCTGTTCGTGGTCGTGGTCTCCGGCTATCCCGCCGACGTGGTCCGCGCGACCGCCGTGGCCGGGCTGGTCGTCGTCGTGGCGACGCCGGGGCGGGCGCTCGACGTGGTCTTCCAGTCACGGATGCGGATGGGCGTCGTGGGGCTGTCCGACGCCAGCGGGATGCTGGCGCAGTTCGCCCTGACGGCGGCGATCGCCGCGGCCGGGGGGTCGTTGCTGCTGTTCACCATCCCCGCGGTCCTCTACGAGGTGGTGGTCCTGCTCTGGAAGGCGCCCATCGCCCACCGGCTGGTCCGCATCCGCCTGCGGGTCGAGCCGAAGGTGTGGGCGGCGCTGATCCGCGAGGCGCTGCCGCTGTCGGTCGGCTTCGGCCTGGCCACGATCTACCAGCGCGTCGATGCGCTGATGCTCTCCCACCTGGTCGGCTTCGACGCGGTCGGGATCTACGGGGTCTCCTACAAGTTCATCGACATCGTCCACTTCGCCTCGACCGCGGTCACCGTCCCCCTGCTGACCATGCTGGTGCGCGCCTGGCCCCACGACGTGCCCGCCTTCCGCAACGCCCTGCGACGCGGCGCGATGCTGCTGGCCCTGCTGGCGGGCGTCGGGCTCACCGGTCTGCTCGGCTTCGCCCGCGAGGTGACCGGCCTGCTCTACGGCGACACGTACGTGCCCGGCGCAGACACCACCCGCGTCCTCGTGGTCGGCGAGACGCTCACGTTCTTCATCTCGTTGTCGCTGGCCTGCCTGGTCGCGGCGGAGCGCCACCGTCACTACCCTCTCGTGATGCTCGGTGGCCTGCTCCTCAACGTCGGGGCCAACTTCGTGCTGATCCCGGCCTGGTCCTACCTCGGCGCCGCGGTGGCGACGGTGCTGACCGAGATGGTGATCCTCACCGTGGTGTGGTCGCTGCTCCTGAGGCTCCCCGGGCTGCGGCCACTGGGGCTGGGTCGGCTCGCGGTGATGCCGGTCGCCGTCGCGGCCGGGGTCGGCGCCGGCTGGCTCGCCGACCGCAGCCTGCCCTGGGTCCTCGCCGCCGTCGTGGGCATGCTCGGCTACCTCGCCGTCGTAGCGACCGGGGGCCTGATGGGCGCGGCCGGGATCGACCTGCGCCAGCGACTGCAGGGGCTGCGGCGGTGACCGCCCGTCGGCTGCTCGCCGTCACCAGCACCGGCCAGGTCTCCGGGGCGGAGCGCGTGCTCGTGCGCGTGCTCGAGGCGGCCCGGCAGCAGGGGTGGGAGGTCGTGTGCGCCTCGCCCACCGGCGACCTCAGCCGCACGCTCACCGAGGCCGGCATCGGCACGCTCGCCCTCCCCGAGCTCGGTCTCGCCCCCGGGCCGCGTCCGGTGGCCCTGGCCCGCACGCTCGGCCGGTGGGCCCACGCCGCCCGGCGCGTGCGCCGCGCAGCGCGCTCAGCCGACGTCGTCCTGGTCAACGCGCTGCCGGCGCTCCCGGTGATGCGGATCGCTCGCGCCCGTCCGCCGGTGGTGTGGCTGGCCCACGACGTGGTCGTGCGGCCCGACCGCCTGAGGCTGTACGCCGTCTGCCGCCCGGCCCTGCGCCGCGTGGTGGGGGTCAGCGACGCCGTGGCCCAGCGGCTGCGCCACCCCGGCACCCAGGTCGACGTCGTCCACAACGGCGTGGCCTGGCCGGTCGTGCCGCGATCCGCGGACCCGTCGCAGGACCGACCCCCGGTGGTCGGCATCAACGCCCTGCTCACCCCCTGGAAAGGACACGAGGTGCTGCTCGACGCCGCTGCGCTGCTGCCCGACGACACCGAGGTCGAGCTGATGGGCGGGGTGCTGCTCAAGGACGCCGACCACGCGGCCGGCGTCCGCGCCCGGGCCGAGGACCCCGCGTTCAGGGGACGGGTCCGGGTGCTGGGTCACGTCGCCGACCCTCTGGAGCAGATGCGCGGGTGGAGCGTGGCCGTGAGCGCGAGCGTAGAGCCCGAGGCCTGCCCGCTCAACGTCCTGGAGGCGATGAGCATCGGCGTGCCGGTGGTCGCCAGCGACCACGGCGGTGCCCCCGAGGTGCTCGACGGGGCCGGCCTGCTGGTCCCGCCCGGCGACCCGGAGGCCCTGGCCGCGGCGGTGACCCGGCTGCTGGCGGACCCCGACCTGCGGAGCCGCTGCGCCCAGCGCGGTCGCGAGCGCGTCGCCTCCGCGCACCGCCTCGACCACCAGACCGACGTCCTGCTGTCGCTGCTGGCCGACACCGCCGCGCAGGCCGAACGATGACGAGTTCCGCCGACCGCCCGCTGCGCGCCCTGTTCGTCAACGAGAACATCGGCGGTCACTCCACCGTCCACGCCCACCTGCGCACGGCGCTCGCGGAGCACCCCGAGGTGGAGGCGGAGTTCCTCGACGTCCCCGGTCCGTCGTTCCGGCGCCGGGTGCTGGGGACCTCGGTGCCCGGCCTGGGCCGCCTCGACCTCGACCTGCAGCCGCTCCGGGCCCAGCTGGCCCTCAGCGAGTGGGTCCGGCGCCGGCTGCGCGACCGGGTCGCCGACGTCGACGTGCTGCACGTCTACACCGCCAACGCGGGTCTGCGCAGCGCCGACCTGATCGCGGGTGTCCCGAGCGTGGTCACCACCGACGCCACCAACGTGACCAACGCCTACCGGCTGCCCTACCGTGACCCGACCCGCTTCACCCCGTCCGTCGTCAAGCTGAGCCAGCGCTTCGAGCAACGGGTCTACGACGCCGCGTCGCTCGTCGTCGCCAACACCGCCTGGGTGGCGGAGTCGCTCCGCGACGACTACGGCCTCGGTGACGACCGGCTCCGGGTCATGCCCTTCGGCATCATCGCGCCCGATTTCGGCCCCGGCCCGGCGCCGGGCACCACCTCCGAGGGGCTTCCGCAGGTCGTCTTCGTGGGGCGTCAGCTCGAGCGCAAGGGGGCGCTGCGGCTGCTGCGCCTCCACCAGAAGCACCTCGCCGACGACTGCGAGCTGGTGCTGGTCACCACCGAGCCCGTGCCCCCCGGGCGCAACGTCCGTCGGGTCGACGACGTCACCGTCGGCTCCGGACGCCTGTGGGAGGTGCTGCGCGAGGCCGCCGTGTTCGCCTTCCCGAGCCAGATCGACCAGGCCTCCAACGCGGTCATCGAGGCACTGGCGGCCGGCCTGCCGGTGCTGGCCCTCGAGGTCTCGGCCATGCCCGAGCTGGTCGGCCCCGACGCGGGTCGGCTGCTGGCGCCGCACGACGACGAGGCCCTGGTGACGACGCTGCGCGAGCTCGTGCAGGACGCCGCGCTGCGGGCGCGGATGGGTGCGGCGGCCCGGCAGCGGTTCTGCGACGTCTACGACGCCCGCGTCTCGACCCGCCGGCTGCTCGACCTCTTCGCCGAGGCCCGGACCCGCCACGCGGCCACCGCCGGCGACGGGGTTGGCCGGTGAGCGCCGTACGCCGCCGACTGCAGCAGGCGCGCAGGGCCGCGGGTCCGCTGACGGCCGCGGCTCGGGCGGTCACCGGTCGCGCCGCCCGGGGCGGCGGCGTGGTGCTCTGCTACCACGACGTGGTCGCCGGACCCGAGGTCGATCTCGACCTCAACGTCACCGCCGTCCAGCTGCGCCGCCAGCTCACGCTGGTGCGACGGCTGGGCTACCGCTTCGTGGGCCTGGCCGAGCTCACCGAGCGGACCCTGGCCGGTGAGTCGGTCGAGGGGCTGGCCGCGGTGACCTTCGACGACGCCCTGGCCGGGGTCGCCCGGCACGGGATCCCGGTGCTCACCGAGCTCGGCGTGCCCGCGACCCTCTGCACGGTCAGCACGGTGTGGGGGCAGGTGCCGCGCTGGTGGCCCGGGTCGGACCGCACGATGAGCCGGGCCGAGCTCGAGGAGGCGGTGGGGCTGGGGCTGCGGCTGGCCGGCCACACGCGCACGCACGCCTCGCTCCCCGGCCTGTCGGCGGCCTCGCTGCGTGAGGAGGTGTCCGGCTGTCGGGCCGAGCTCGAGGACCTCGTCCAGACCCCGGTCGACGTCTTCGCCTACCCGTTCGGCCACCACGACCCCGCCGTGCGCGAGGCGGTCGTCGAGGCCGGCTTCGTCGCGGCGTACACGTTCCTCAACGGCCGCGTCACCGGAGCCGAGGACCGGCTCAAGCTGCCGCGCTTCACGATGGGCCACCACCACGACCGGGTTCGGCTGGGCTACCACCTGTCGCGGGCGGTGGGCTCGTGGCCCGACCACCAGGGCGACCGGGTGACGGGGGACGACCGGATCGCCTGACCGCCGAGCCGGTTGTCGGTCTACGGGCGGCGCGGACGCAGACGCCGGCGAGCCGCAGGGGGCTGCTCGGGTGCGGTGTGGAGGTCGACGCGCGGCCGCGGGAGGCCGGCCAGGTCGGCGTAGCAGAGCCCCGCGACGTCGACGCCGTGGTCGACCCCGGCGCGGTGGCCCGGGCCGAGGAACGGCTCGACCGACCGGACCACCAGGTGGTCGTGCTCGTCGCGAGCCAGGTGGACGGCGACCGCGCCCGTCAGCCCGAGGCGGGCGACCTCCTGCCGCCCGAGGGCCAGCACGTCGGCCCGGGCGCTGACCAGCAGGGCAGCCCCGGGGGCGTGCGCGCCGTCGGGTGCGGGCCCGACCGGCTCCGTGGCGAGCTCGCCGACGACCTCGTGGTCGCCGTTGACGTACGCGTGGTAGCTCGCGGCGGGCGAGGGCCCGGGGGGCTGCGCGGCCAGGTGCTCGACGAGATCGGGGTCGGGCAGCAGGAAGCGGGCTCGGGGAGCCAGCACGTGGTGCTGGCGACAGAGCAGGAGCAGGGCCGCCCACGAGGCCGGGAGCAGCACCGGCGCGGTCGGCTGGTCCGCCGCCCAGGCCACGAGGTCGTCGAGTGCGACGTCGTCGGCGAAGGCCGCCATCGTGACGGGAGCACCGGCGGTGACGGCGCTGGGGTCCGGGCCGAGCCACCCGAGCGCCGGGTCAGGGTGGCCGGAGTCGGGCAGCGCGTCGTCGCGGACCTGCTCGAGACGCCGTCGCAGCCCGGTGTCGTCGCGGCGGTGCGCGACGACGCTGTCGAGCAGGAAGCGACGATCGACCTCGGGCGAGCCGCGGCGGGCCTTCGTCCAGTCGACGACGCCGCTGATCCGGTCGCCCTCGACCAGGAGGTTGCCGAGCCAGTAGTCACCGTGGACCAGCACGGTGCCGTCGGGTCGCCGGGTGAGCTCCTGGAGCCGGGCCAGCAGCTGCGCGGCTCGGGCGGTCCAGTGGGTGAGCGCCTCGTCGTCGAGACGTTCCGGGATCAGCGGCTGCCCGCCCATCCAGGAGAAGCGGCACACCCGTTCCTCCGGCACGCCGATGACCCGGGGCGCCAGCGGAAAGCCCACCGCCTCGAGCTCTTTCAGCGCGTTCACCTCGGCGCGCGGCGTGGAGATCGAGTAGTGCTTCTCCAGGGTGTGCGCCGGGTCGCCGCGCACCACCTTGAACTCGTCGCTGTCGCGGTTGCTGACCTTGCCGATGATCCGCCCCAGGGGCTCGTCGCGGATCGCGTTCGGGCGCTCGGCCACGACGAGCCACGCCGGCGCCAGCCGGGCCACGGTCATGGGCCGCAGCCGCGTGAGGCGGCGCAGCAGCACCCCGCGGGCGCCGCCGACGTGGCTCAGCGTCGCGCGGACCGTGGTCTCCACGCCGTCGCGCGAGCGCACGTCGAACGCCGTGACCGGGCTCGCCGACGAGCGCAGCAGGGCGAAGACCTGGGTGACCTCCAGGCCGCTCCTGCGCAGCGACCGCAGCGGGCGCCCGAGACGGGCCCGCACGTGGGGTCCGCGCGGGCGGCCACGGACGGTGTCCAGGAGCCGTAGCGGGCTGAGACCGTTGTCGATGACCGTCACGACGCGGCCCCGCGGCGACAACCGGGCCATCAGCCCGGCCAGCTCGTCGGCGGTGAGGCTGACGCCGTCGAGGCACAGCAGGTCCGTGTCGGAGGGCGCCGCGTCGGGCTCGCGTGGGCCACCTGGCCGACCGAGCTCACCGAGCTCACCGAGCTCACCGGGCTCACCGAGCTCACCGGGGGACCCGGTGACCACGTGCGGGGTGCGGGCAAGGAGGGGGGCCAGGGCGCGTCGGTGACCAGCGTCGACGAGGTGGACCCGCTCGTCGGGGGAGAGATCGACCAGGTCGACCCACGACGTCGCGAGCTGGTGTTCGTCGGGGGTGATGTCGGGATGCGCGCCGATCTGGCTGCGGATATGGCGCACTCTGCGATGATAGGGGAGCCGGGGCTCTCAACAGGCTGGTTGGGCGATCCCGGCCGGTCGACCGACCAGCAGACCAGACCCCGCAGGCCGGACGGTGGAGGAAGCCACGTGAGGAGCCCCGCACGCTCGTGCGCGTCCCTGGCGACCCTCGCTCCGCGCATCGGTCGTGCCGTGGTGGCCGCAGCCGTCACCGCGTCCCTGGTCCTGGGTGGCGCGGACGCCGCGGGCCGCGGGCCGGGCGGGTCAGCCGCGGCGTCCCCTGACCAGCCGGGCAGCGCAAAACCCCTCGTGGCCGCGGAGCGCTCGCGACCACGCGGTCGCGCGCAGGTCGGTTTCAGCCCCGGCTTCGAGATCATCGACGCCTCGCCGCGTCAGCTGCGCCGCGACCTCGCCGGCATGCGGCGGGTCGGCGCGCGGCGGGTGCGGATCGACCTCAGCTGGGCGCGCATCCAGCCCCGCCCGGGGGTCTACGACTGGTCCGACACCGACCGGGTGGTCGCCGCTGCGCGTCGCGAGGGCCTGCGAGTCCTGGCCGTGGTCGGCTACGAGCCCGTCTGGGCGCGCACCTACGACGTCGACGGGCGCGCGCGCTCGGTCGACCCGGCGGCGTTCGCCGCGTTCGCGTCCGCCGCGGCCCGGCGCTACGCCCGCGGGGTGCAGGCGTGGGAGATCTGGAACGAGCCCAACACGCAACGCTTCTGGCACGTCCCGCCCGACCCGGCGGCGTACGCCCGGCTGGTCGACCTCGCCGCCCCCGCGATCCGGGCCCACGACCGACGGGCGCCGGTGCTGGTCGGCTCGCTGGCGCCCGCGACCGACGAGCCGGACGGCAGCGAGATCGCGCCCGAGACCTTCCTGAGGGGCTTCTACGCGGCGGTGTCCTCGCGGTCGGTCTTCGACGCCGTCTCGGTGCACCCCTACTCCTACCCCGCCATGCCGCAGGGCCGGCAGAGGTGGAACACCTTCTACAAGCTGGGCGAGCTGCACGCGCTGATGCGCCACGCGGGCGACGGCGGCAAGCGCCTCTGGCTCACCGAGTACGGCGCGCCGACCGGCCGCTCCGACCGTGCGGTCTCCGCGCGGCGGCAGGCCAGCATGCTGGTGCAGGCGCAACGCCGGGCCGCCCGGCTCGACTACGTCGGGCCGCTCTTCTTCTACTCCTACCGCGACCACCGGAAGGCCCTGCGCGACCCGGAGGCCAACTTCGGGATCGTGCGTCACTCCGGGTCCCCCAAGCGATCTTTCTGGACGCTGCGGCGCGCGCTGCGGCGGGAGGGCTGAACCCATGGATCTCGCCGAGCAGTTCGCCGCCGTCTGGGCCCGTCGTGCCGTCGTGCTGGTCGTGGCCTTCCTGGCCGGCGCCGGCGTCTTCGTGTGGCGCTCCGCCGCGCCGGAGGTCTACGAGGCGTCCAGCACGGTGCAGGTCCGCGTGCCCGACACCGAGACGAGCGACCCGTCGGTCCAGGTCGACTACTACGCCCAGACCGTCAGCGGCCTGGCCACCACCCGCTCGGTGGTGGCGACGGCGATGGAGGCCGCGGGACGCACCGATGAGCTGAGCGACGCGGTCGGCGCGATCTCCGCCGAGCCGAGCGACCAACCGGGCTTCGTCACGATCACCGCCTTCGGGGGCACGGCCGACGACGCGGCCGAGCTGACCCGGGCGCTGGTCACCGCGGTCACCCAGCAGGTGGCCGACGACCAGGCGGAGGACCAGGCGGCCGAGCGCGACGCGCTCGTCGCGGCCATCGCCCAGGTGGGTCGCGAGCGTGACGCCCTCTCCGGCAGCGACTACGCCGGTCGGGCGGCGTTGATCCGCGAGCGCGAGGCACTGCTCAGCACCCTGCGCGCGAGCTCGGGCCGCACGGCCTGGCAGGTCGGCGTGGTCGAGGCGGCGCGTCCGCCGGGGGCGCCGTCCGCGCCCCAGCCGCTGCGCGACGCCCTGCTGGCCTTCCTGCTCGCCACGATCCTGGCCGCCGAGTGGATCGTCGTACGACGTGCCTGGCGCGGCTCGATCGCCACCCGTCGCCCCGGTCGCGACGTCGGACGAGACGCTCGGGGTCCCGGCGGTGGAGGTCGGCTCCGACGACCCGCCCAGCGCGCTCGCGACGCTGCTGCCGCACCTCACCGACGCGACCCAGATCACCGTGATCCAGCGCGGACCGCGGCCCAGCGCCCACAGCGCCAGCCTGCTGGCCGAGCTGCTGGCCAGCCGGGGCCAGGAGGTGCTGCTGGTCGACGCCACCCCGGAGCGCGCCGCCGTCCACCTCGAGATGGGCATCGAGCTCGAGCCCGGCCTGACCGCTCTCCCGGTCGATGACGACGCGGTCGTGAGGGCGGTCGTGGGGCTGCCCAGCGCCCAGCGCCTCCGCGTGCTCTCCGCCGGTCGCGACGACGAGGTCGAGGTCACCGGCCGCCTCGCCCGGATCGCGCGGGTCGCCCCGGTGGCGGTCGTGGTGGTGGCGGCCTCCTCCGACCGGTTGGACGACCTGGTCGCGCTGGTCAACGAGGTCGAGGGCCCCGTGGTGGTCGACATCGACCCCAGCCACGCCACCCGGAGCGAGCTCGAGGCCGAGGTCGCGGCCCTGCGAGGGCTGGGCGGCGACGTCGTCGCCGCGACCGTGCACGTCGGCACCCTCAACGACGCCCAGCACCTCAGCGCCCGCCGCCGGCGCGGCCTCACGTTCGGCCGGGACGTCGCGCCGCGCACCACGCGCCGCGAGCGCTCCTCGGCCGCGCGCGGTCGCGACAAGTCGGCCAAGCCGGGCAAGTCGGGCAAGTCGGCCACCAGCCCCACGGCGAAGGACGGCGCCGCCTCGGGGCGTCCGGGGCGTGCGGGTCGCTCCGGAGGCACCGGGCGATCGGCCCCTCCGGCGCGACCGACGCGTCCGGCGCGTCCCGGACAGGGGCGGTAGCGCGGTGCGCGTCGTGGTGGTGCACGAACGGTTCACCGAGGTCGGCGGGTCCGAGCGCGTGGTCGAGCAGCTGGTCCGGACCTTCCCAGGGGCCTCGGTCTACGTCCCCGTCGCCGATCCGGAGCACCGGGCCGAGGGCCTCGAGGACGTCCCCGTCCGCACGAGCCGGCTCCAGCGGCTCTACCGCGGCGGCGGCCACTACGCCCACCTGCTGCCGCTCCTGCCGTGGGCCATGGCCCGGGCCGACCTGTCGGCGGCCGACGTGGTGGTCACCTCCCACCACGCCTTCGCCCAACGGGTGCGCCCGCCGGACGGCACACCGGTCGTGAGCTACGTCCACACGCCGGCCCGCTGGATCTGGGAGCCCGGCACCCGCGACGGCGAGCCGGGCGGGTGGGTGGGGGCCAAGGGCCTGACCGCCTTCGCCGCCACGCAGCGGCGCGCCGACGGTCGCGCGGCCCAGCGGCCGGTGCGGCTGGTCGCCAACTCCTCGACCGTCGCCGACCGGATCGCCCGGTGGTGGGGACGTGAGAGCACCGTCGTGCACCCGCCCGTGCGCACCGACGTCTTCACCCCCGATCCGGCTGCGACCCGCGAGGACTTCTTCCTGCTCGCCGGCCGGCTGGTGCCCTACAAGCGGCCCGAGGTGGCCGTCGAGGCCGCCCGGCGGGCCGGCGTACGCCTCGTCGTGGTCGGTGACGGCCGGTCGCGAGCCGCCTGCGACGCGGTCGCGGGCCCCGGGGTGGAGTTCGTGGGGCGGGTCGACGACGCCCACATGCGCGACCTGATGCGGCGGGCGCGAGCGCTGGTCTTCCCGGGAGAGGAGGACTTCGGGATCATCCCGGTCGAGGCGATGGGTTGCGGCACCCCCGTGGTCGCCCTGGGGGTCGGCGGAGCGCTCGACACCGTGGTCGACGGCCAGACCGGCGTGCTGGTCCACCCGGCCGGCCCGACCCGGGCCGACCACGTGGCGGCGTTCGCGGAGGCGTTGCGCGACTTCAGCGACATCACCTACGACCACGACAAGGTCCGCCGGCATGCGGAGTCCTTCGCCGAGCCGGTCTTCCGCGAGCGGATGCGCCAGATCGTGACCGAGGCCGCCGGCCGGTGAGCGGGGTCAGGTCGCGGTCAGGGCGACGTCACCACTGACGGTGGTCACCCGGACCTCGACGTGGTCCTGCCCCTCCGCGGGCTGCCCGGAGCCGGGAACGCTGGAGCTGATGCGGCCCGTGACCGTGGAGATGTCGGTCCACACCGGGACCCCGGCCGGGATGCCGAGACGGACCTCGCCCGAGGCGCCCTTCACGGTGACCCGACCCCGGTGCAGCGTCTCCACGACCAGGTCGCCGCTGGCGGTCGACAGGGCGAGGTCGGCGTGGGACTCGGTGACCCGCAGGTGGCCGGACCCGGTCTTGACCACCGTCGCGGCCTCGCAGCGCCCGATCGTGACGTCGCCGGAGCCGGTGGAGACCGTGACCTCGGCGCCGGTGCGGGCCAGGGAGACCCGTCCCGAGCCGCTCTTGAGCCGCAGCTCGTGCTGGGCGTCGGCGATCGTGATGTCACCCGAGCCGACCTCGATGCGGCCGGCCCCGCCGACGCGCTCGAGGTCGACGTCACCCGAGCCGCTCCTGAGCGACACGGCGCCCAGGCTCCCCCGGGCGAGCAGCCCGGCGCTCCCGGTCTTCGTCGCGAGGTCGCTGCCGGGCGGGACGACGACCCGGACGTCGAGGTGGTGGTCGGCCCCGAAGAAGGACGAGCCGTGCCGGGGCGCGACCACGCTGAGGTCGTCGCCGGCGAGGTCGACCCGGACCCGGTCGGCGTCGTGGCCGGTGATGATCACCTGCGACTCGGTGGTCGCGCCGGTCTCGACGTGGATCGCGCCGCTGCCGATCTCGACGTAGAGGTGCACGGGGCCACGCGTCGGGAGGTCGTGGTCGGCGCGGGTCACAGCCAGCCCGTCATCCGGCGCTGACCGCGCCCGCCGAAGGGGTCGAAGCGACCGGCGAACGGGATGCTGGAGAGGTCGACGTCGACCCGGACGGCGCCCGCGGGGTCGTGGGTGGCGGCGCGGACGACGCCGACGAGCCAGGTGTTGAGCGACTGGCCGGCGGCGGCGGCGGCGTCCTCGGCGCGGGTCTTGACGGCCTCGGGGAGTCGCAGCGTGATCCGCGCGACGCCGCCGTCCTCCTCGGCCTCCGGGGGAGGGGGTGGGCCTGACGGCGCGGGTGCGGTGGCCGGTGCGGACGCGGCGGGGGCGTGCACGACGAAGGCGAGGTCGCGCCCGTCGAGGCGTACGTCGACGCCTCCCTCGGGCATCTCGGCCGTGATCTCGGAGGCGGCCTGGCTGATCGCCTCCATCAGGGCCAGCCGGGTGGCCGGGTCGAGGGCGAGGACCAGCCGGTCGGCCGCCTGCCGCACCTCGGCGCCGGCCCCCTCGGCGGTGGCGACGAGGTCGCGGCGGAGGCTCTCGACGTACGGGGTGAGGTCCATGACACCACCATGACGTCATGGTGACGTCATGTCAAGGAGGGGTGGCT
Source organism: uncultured Actinomycetota bacterium (assembly GCA_963845645.1). Lineage (GTDB taxonomy): Bacteria > Actinomycetota > Actinomycetes > Propionibacteriales > Nocardioidaceae > Nocardioides. The sequence goes on along the minus strand of CAWJSY010000004.1, from coordinate 133,602 downwards.
GACGAGGGCTGGTGGCCCGGTATACCCTGTGCCCGCCTCGAGTTCTCACGACACGGAAGGTCCTCTCGATGCCGCCTCTGTCGCTGCTCCGGCCACCCACCGCCCTGGCGGCGGACACCATCATCGACGCGGCCTTCGTCGACTACCTGATCGTCGGGCTCTACTTCGCCGTGGTGCTCGGCATCGGGGCGATGGCGCGGCGGCAGGTCTCGGACTCGATCGACTTCTTCCTGTCGGGCCGATCACTGCCGGCCTGGGTCACCGGCCTGGCCTTCATCTCCGCCAACCTCGGCGCGGTCGAGATCATGGGCATGTCGGCCAACGGCGCGGAGTTCGGGCTGCCGACGGTGCACTACTTCTGGGTCGGCGCGATCCCGGCGATGCTCTTCCTCGGCGTCGTGATGATGCCGTTCTACTACGGGTCGAAGGTCCGCTCGGTCCCGGAGTTCATGCTGCGCCGGTTCGGCACCGGCGCCCACCTGGTCAACGCCATCTCGTTCGCGGTGGCGCAGCTGCTGATCGCCGGCATCAACCTCTTCCTGCTGGGCTCGATCATCCGGGCGCTGCTGGGCTGGCCGCTCCCGCTCGCGCTGGTCGTGGCCGCGGTGATCGTGCTCTCCTACATCACCCTCGGCGGCCTGAGCGCGGCGATCTACAACGAGGTGCTGCAGTTCTTCGTGATCGTGGCCTCGCTGCTGCCGCTCACCCTGCTCGGCCTCAACCGGGTCGGCGGCTGGGGCGGCCTGACCGACAAGATCACCGAGGACGCCTCGACCAACGCCGACACCGCGACCGCGTCCGAACAATTGAACTCCTGGCCCGGCAACGCGCTGTCCGGCTTCGACTCCGACCTGCTGTCGGTGGTCGGCATCGTCTTCGGCCTCGGCTTCGTGCTCTCGTTCGGCTACTGGACCACGAACTTCGTCGAGGTGCAGCGGGCGATGGCGTCCGACTCCATCTCCTCGGCCCGCAAGACCCCGATCATCGGGGCCTTCCCCAAGATGTTCATCCCCTTCATCACGATCATCCCCGGCATGATCGCGGCGGTCCTGGTGTCCGAGATCGCGCAGGTCAAGGCCGGCGAGGACGTGCCCGGCGGCGCCTCGGGCGACGGGGTCGCCTACAACGACGCCCTGCTCTACCTGATGCGCGACGTGCTGCCCAACGGCCTGCTCGGCCTGGCGATCGCCGGTCTGCTCGCCGCGTTCATGGCCGGCATGGCGGCCAACATCTCGGCGTTCAACACCGTCTTCAGCTACGACCTGTGGGAGCGGTACGCCGTGTCCGACCGCAGCGACGGCTACTACCTGCGGGTGGGCCGGCTCGCCACCGTCGGGGCGACCGTGGTCGCGATCTTCACCGCGGGCCTCGCCGCCAACTTCAGCAACATCATGAACTACCTCCAGGTGCTCTTCGGCTTCTTCAACGCCCCGCTCTTCGCGACCTTCATCCTCGGCATGTTCTGGAAGCGGATGACGGCCACGGCCGGCTGGGTCGGCCTGGTCGCCGGCACGGGCGCGGCCGTCGCCGTGGCCTTCCTCAGCGAGGACGCCTTCGGGTCGCTCAGCTCGGGGGTCATCCCGATCGGTGGGCAGGGCGCCGCCTTCCTCGCCGCCGCCGTCGCCTTCGTGGTCGACATCGTGCTGAGCATCATCGTCTCGCTGATGACGACGCCGAAGCCGGTCGCCGAGCTGCGCGGGCTGGTCTACTCCGAGACCCCGCGCGAGGACCTCGTCGACGCCGACGAGGCGTCCTACCCGTGGTACCGACGTACGCTGCCGCTGGCGGGCGTCGCCCTGGCCATGGTCGTCGCTCTCAACTTCGCCTTCTGACCCTGCCGAGCCGAGACTGAAGGAGACCCCATGACCCCACGACCGGTGCAGTCCCCGGATCGTCGCCACAAGGCCGGCGCGCTCGACATCCGCAACATCATCGGCGGCCTGCTCGGTGTCTACGGCCTGATCCTGCTGGCCCAGGGCATCTTCGGCGCCGCCGAGCCCGAGAAGACCGGCGGCGTCAACGCCAACCTCTGGGCCGGCATCGCCCTGGCCGTCGTGGGCGCCGGCTTCCTCACCTGGGCCCGCCTGCGCCCGCTGCTCGTGCCTGACGTCACCGACAAGGACGCGGACTAGCGTTCCGCGCGGGAAGGGCCGTCCGGTTCAGGAATCCCCGGTCGACCGGGGATCCCTGAACTTGTCGGCCCTCGCGAGGGCCGCCCAGTTCAGGAAGTGCCCTCCCGGTGGGGCACCTGGGGCGGACGGGGCGGCCCCAGGAGGCGCTCGAGGAGGGCCGGGTCGCCGGGCCAGGCGCCGAGCAGCACGTCGCGCGGCACCGACCGGGCCGCGTAGCGCAGCAGCAGGACGACCGCGACCACGTCGTCGAGCGGACCGATCACGGGCAGGAACTCCGGCAGCAGGTCGATCGGGGAGACCACCCAGATGATCGCCACGAGCAGCGCCACCTTCGCGCGACGGGGTACGTCGGGGTGGCGGCGCAGCCTGCGCGCCGTCGTGACGCAGGCGGGGAGGAACTCCGCGACCTGGCGCAGCAGCCCCGGGGGCAGGCGGTGGGCGAGGACGATCATCAGCAGGCAGGACACCGCCCACAGCCCGAGCCCGACGCCGGCGACGAGGATCCAGGTCGCCATCGGAGGGCTCAGGACGTCGGGGCGTAGGCCAGGTGGTGGGTCCCGTCCTGGTGCCCGGTGTAGACCACGACCGCGTCGATGCCGCGCTCGGTGCGGAACACGTCGACGGTCACCGGGCAGGGCGAGCGGGGCGCGCCGAAGCCGGCCGGGTCGAGCTGGAGCCGCAGTGCCGGTCGCGCGCCGCCCACGGCGGGCCGCGGGATCCCGCACTGCTGCTCGGGGGGCACGGCCGGCTCCACGATCAGCCGCGGGAGGCCCGTGCCGGTCGCGACCGCGGTGCCGGCGGCGGCCGCCAGGGGCTCGAGCGCGCCGCCCCACTGCGCGAGGTCCGACCGGTCGCTGCCGGTGAGGCGGAGCGGTGCGCGGCCGTCGACCACCACCGCGACCGTCGTGGCGAACCCGGGGCCGGCCCCGCCACGGGCGAAGTCGATGAGTGCCCACGCCTGGGAGCGGAACGGGTAGCGGGCTTCACAGAACGGCCCCGTGGGCAGAGCGGTCCGGACCGTCACGAGCGTGCCGGGCGCGAGCGGCTCGCCCGCCGTGGGCGCCGTGCTGACCACGCGGCCCCGCGGCTCGCAGGCGGTGGCCGTGGTCAGCGTGACCGCGAAGCCGGCGTCCTCGAGCAGCCGCTGCGCCGTCGCACCGTCGTAGCCGAACACCGAGGGCAGGGGCCGCGGAGGGGGCGGCGGACGCTGGAGCAGGGCGACGGCCACCAGGGCGGCCACCACGACGGCGGCGACGCCGAGCAGCAGCCGGCGGGACGGACCGGGGGGACGGAGGCCGAGCAGACGTCGCTCGATCTCGTCGCGGACCAGGGGATCGGGGTCACCGGCTCGTTCGACCCGGCGGCGCAGGTCGGCCAGGACGCCGTCGACGTACGCCGGCGCGTCGGCCTCGGGGCAGCCCAGCGCCACCGCGTGCTCGACCAGACGCCCGCGGCGGGCGTCGACGTACTGGTGGAACTGCATCGGTGGCCTCCGCCGACCACGGTACGAGGGGGTCCCTCACGCACGAACGGGCCGCGCGGCCGAGCCCGACGTGGTCGTCGGGACGGCCGCACGACCCGTCCGGTCGTGCCTTGCCTCAGAGATCGAAGAGCGAGCCCGCTCCGCCGATGTCGGCGTCGGTCTTCGGCTGGTGGGCCGCCCCGCCGCTCGCGGGCTTCGGCTTCGGGTCGTCCGTCGGCTCCGCTGCGGCGGCGTCCGGCTCAGGTGCGGCCTCGGGCTCGGGCTCCACCTCGGCTACGGCCTCGACCTCGGGCTCGACCTCGGGCTCGGGCTCGGGCTCGGGCTCGATCTCAGGCTCCGCCTGCGCTGCGGGCTCGGGCTCCGCCGTTGCCGCGGGCTCCGTCGACGTCTCCGGCTCGGCCGCGACCGCCGCCGGGGCGGCGATGTCGAAGAGCGACCCGGCCTCCCCGATCGAGGCGGACGCTGCGGGCTTCGCCGTCGTCTCGGCCGCGACCTCCGGCTGCGGCTCCGGCTCCCGCTCCGACGGCTGCTCGGCCGCCGGCTCGGGGGCTGCCTTCGGCTCCGGCTTCGACTCCGGCTTCGACTCCGCCTTGATGTCGAACAGCGACCCGCCGCTCCCGATCGAGGACGCCGACCCAGCTGCCTCGGGCTTGGCTGCCTCGGGCTCGGCTGCCTCGGGCTCGGCGGCCTCGGGCTCCGCCGCTTCCGGCTCCGCCGTTGCTCGGGCTCGGGCGCAGCCGCAGCCTTGGGCGGCTCCGGCTTGTCCTCGCCCTTGATGTCGAACAGCGACCCGCCCGAGGCTGGCTGCCGCGGACGGCTTCTCGGTCGCCGTCGGCTCGGCCTGCTCGGCCTTCTCGGCCACCGGCTCGGCGGGCTTGGCGGACGGCTTCGCGGCTGGCTTCTCCTCGTTGCCGAGGTCGAACAGCGAGCCGCCGGACGACGCCGGAGCCGCCGGGGCAGCCGGCTTCTCCTCGGCGGTGTCACCAGCAGTGTCGACGGCGGTGTCGTCGGACCCGCCCCCGACGTCGAACAGCGAGCCGCCGGAGGACGCCGGCTTGGCCGCCTGGGCCTCCTCGGCGGGGGTGGCGTCGTCGTCAGCGGTGACCGACGAGGCGGGGTCGTCGAAGAGCGAGGACCCGCCGGAGGCCTTGGCCGCGGGGCCGACGTCGGCCGCCGCCTTGACCGTGGTCTCCTCGGCGGCCTCGTCACCGCCACCGGGCTCCTCGGCGCTCGCACCGGCCGCCGGCGAGGACGCCGTCGCGGGCTCGGCCTGCTCGGCAGGAGCGGCCTTGGCGGCGGGCGCGGCCGGCTGACCGCCCTCGCCGGGCAGCTTCTTGGTGGCGGGCGTGCCCTTCACCGAGGCCAGCAGCATCTGCGCGATGTCGAGGACCTCGACCTCCTCGCGGGCGTTGCCGTCGGCCTGGGCGGCGGTCAGCCCGTCGTCGAGCATGACCCGGCAGAACGGGCAGCCGACGGCGATCTGGTCGGCCCCGGTGCCGATGGCCTCCTCGGTGCGGACGTTGTTGATCCGCTTGCCGATCGTCTCCTCCATCCACATGCGGGCACCACCGGCGCCGCAGCAGAAGGACTTCTCGGAGTTGCGCTCCATCTCGACGAACTGCGCGCCCGGCAGGATCTCCAGCAGCTCGCGCGGCGGGGAGTAGACGCCGTTGTGACGGCCGATGTAGCACGGGTCGTGGTAGGTGATCGAGCGCTTGTGGGCGCCCGCGCCGTCGGTGACGGGCGTGAGCTTGCCCTCGCGGACCAGGCGGTTCAGCAGCTGGGTGTGGTGGACCACCTCGAGCTCGACACCGAACTCCTTGTACTCGTTCTTGAGCGTGTTGAAGCAGTGGGCACAGGTCGAGACGACCTTCTTGACCTTGTGCTCCTTGAACGTCTCGACGTTCTGCTGGGCCAGCCCCTGGAAGAGGAACTCGTTGCCGGCCCGGCGGGCGGAGTCGCCGGTGCAGGTCTCGCCGTTGCCGAGCACGCCGAAGGAGACCCCGGCGATGTCGAGCAGCTCGGCCACCGCGCGGGTGGTCTTCTTCGCACGGTCCTCGTAGGCGCCGGCGCAGCCGACCCAGAAGAGCCAGTCGACCTCGTCGAGCGACTCGATGGTCTCGCCGACGACCTTGATCTCGACGTCGAGGTCCTTGGCCCAGTCGAGCCGGGCGTTGGGGGAGAGGTTCCACGGGTTGCCGCGGCTCTCCATGCCCTTGAAGAGGCCGTTGAGCTCGGCGGGGAAGTTGTTCTCGACCAGCACCTGGTAGCGGCGCATGTCGATGATGTGGTCGACGTGCTCGATGTCGACGGGGCACTGCTCGACGCAGGCGCCGCAGGTCACGCAGGACCACAGCACGTCGGGGTCGATGACCCCGCCGCCGGTGGGCTCCCAGGCGTAGCCCTCGGTCTCGCCGACGAGCGGCCGGTCGAGCTCCTTGACGGCGGACGCCGGGAGCGTGGAGGGGTCGACGTCGTCGCCGGCCAGGATCGCCGGACCCTTGTTGAACGCGTGGTCGCGCAGGCCCATGATCAGCAGCTTGGGCGACAGCGGCTTCTCGGTGTTCCACGCCGGGCACTGCGACTGGCACCGACCGCACTCGGTGCAGGTGGCCATGTCGAGCAGGCCCTTCCAGCTGAAGTCCTCGATGGACCCCACTCCGAGCGTGCTGTCCTCGTCGAGGTCGTCGACGTCGTCGAGGGTGACCGGCTTGCCGTCGATCATCAGCGGCTTGACGGCGCCGAGCGCCTTCGGGCGCCGGGAGAACAGGACGTTGAGGGGGGCCACGAAGATGTGCAGGTGCTTGGAGTGCACGACGTCGACGAGGAAGACCAGCATGATGCCGATGTGGAGCAGCAGGCCGATGCCCTCGAGGTTGGCCAGGGTGGCCTCGGAGAGCCCGTCGAAGAGCTTGCCGAGGGCGGTGGAGGCGAAGGCCCCGTTGCCGTAGGGGAAGCTGCCGGAGGCCGAGGCCGCGGCGCGGAAGAAGAACAGCGTCCAGATGACGTTGAAGATCATGAACAGCACGAGCCAGGCACCGCGGGTGTGCGAGCCGGAGAAGCGCGAGTCGCGACCGAGCTTCTCGGGCGACTCGCGCAGCCGGATCTGCGCGAACAGGGCGATGCCGACCAGGCAGAGGACGGCGATCAGGTCCTGGGCGAAGCCCAGGACGTCCCAGGTGCCGACGATCGGGATGTGCCACTCGGGGTTGCGCGAGAGCAGGATCCCGTAGGCCTCGAGGTAGACGGTGCCGAGGATCAGGAAGGCCCAGAAGACCATGAAGTGCGCGGCCCCGGGGACCGACCACTTCAGCAGCTTCTTCTGCCCGAAGACCTCGACGACCTGGGTCTTCACCGCGCGACCGAGCCGTCCGGTGACGCCCTCGATCCGATCGGGGGCCGGTTTGCCGCTGGAGATCAGCCGGAACAGGTAGAGCACCCGTCGGCCTGTGATCGCCAAGGCGATGACCGTGCCGAGCAGTCCGACAACCAACACCCACAAAGCCACTTCGTCACTCCCCATCCGTCGGCGTACGACGCCGTTCGCTGCGCCTGAGCCTAGGGCTCGGACGGTGGCCCGTCAGGCCGACCCTGCGTGAGAAGGATCCTACCGACAGGTAACTTGATCGACCGGATGAGGTCAGGACGCGACGCCCACGCTGCGCACGCGACCGCGGTCGTTGAAGTCGATCCGCATCGCGACCTTCGCCTTCCCCGGACGGGTGGCGCAGATGCCGAACGTGGTGTCGAGGCGCAGGTAGGGCTGCCCGATCCTGCGCAGCACGGCGCGCGTGCTCATGCCCGGCCGGACCAGGCGCTTGACCTTGGCCACGCTGCGCCGCAGCCCGGGGTTGCGGCACGAGTCGGGCTTGGTGCCCTCGGCACGCTCCCACATCTGGAGGTAGGCCTCGGCCCCGCGGCTCATGTCGTCCACGATCGCCGTCCCGTCGCGCCCGCCGACCTTGCGGAGGTCCTCGATCCAGTCGGGGTAGAGGCCGTACTGGGCGACCCCGTCGACGTTGATGTCGTAGACGCGGCTCCCGGCCCGCTGCTTCTTGATCCGGACGCCGTTGAGCCCGCGGATGGGGTAGGTGACCTTGTTGGCGACACCGGCACCTCGCGGGTCGCCCTGGGCGCCGAGACCGTTGATGTCGGCGCCGAAGCCGAACCCGAAGTAGTAGCGCGGGTCGGCCCAGCCGAGGTGGCGGCGCCACTTCTCGACGAACCCGGTGGAGTCACCGGCGTACGGAGCGACGAAGCCGCCGGCCTGGTAGATGCGCGGGTAGCTGTCGGGCGTCGACCACGAGTGGCTGGACAGCACACCGGGGTAGCGCATCTGCTCGATCTGGGTCAGCGCCGCCTTGCGGGCCTCGACGCTCAGGTGGTCGGGGTCGAACATCATGTGGCGCTCGGCCAGCCCGCGCACCGTGGCGGCGCCCAGCGAGGTCAGGCCGCGGCTGTTGCAGTGCAGCGGCCGCGGGTAGATCGGGACAGCGGGCAGCGGACCGCCGAAGAGCTGGCCGATGGCTCCGAAGAGCGCGTCCTGCTGCTCGGCGCTGATCTCGGGGAAGGCCAGCTGGGTGCGGTCGGAGCTCTCGCCGTCGGCGGGCTCGCAGTGCTTCATGTCCCAGAAGGTGCCGGTCTCGGCGAAGTTGGCGCTGTTGACCGCGACACCGGTCGAGCCCTCGTCGCCGGCCACGCCGCCCAGCGCGTTGTCGAACTTGTTGACCAGCTCCATCTGCCGCACGCCGAGCCGGTGCATCTCGGAGAGCTGGCGGTCGATGTCGGCGGCGGTGCAGGCCGGGCGGTCGGTGCCGGCGACGGCCTTGAACGTGCACCCGAAGGGCACGCTGGTCTCGATGCCCATGACCACGGCCATCTTGCCCTGGTTGATGACCCGGCGGGCCTCCCACGGGCTGCGGACGATGCGGTAGAAGCCGCGCCCCGGACCACCGAACTGGGCGTCGATGTAGTCCTGGAACTTGAACATGTCCTTGGCCTGGAGCCGGATGGAGTCCATGTCGTCACAGGAGTTGCGCTTGAGCGGGTAGAGCGTGCAGAGCTGGTTGTTCTCGACGAGCAGGTTGACGAAGAGTCGCTGGCCGCCGCGCCAGGAGCGCTCCATCCACTTGTAGTAGGTGCCCTCGTGGGTGAGGGAGTCGGGGGCGGGCCAGTCCTTGAACGTCGGCCAGCCGACCGGGTCGTGGCCGGGCCGGCCCGAGAGCACGGTCTCGAGGGCCGCGCCGTAGCCGCCGGTGGCGGTGTGGTCGGCACAGTCCTTCAGGGCGTAGGTGACGCCGTAGGGGTGCCACGGGCGGCCGCAGTGGGCCTGGCCGCCGAGGAACTCGAAGGCCATGCCGTGGGTGTGGGCGTCGACGTAGCCCCGTACCTCCTGGAACGACGAGACGCCTGCGTGGGGACGACCGGAGACGTCGACCTGTGACTCCGGGAAGGCCGAGCAGCCCTTCGCACGCTGCAGGGTGAAGCGCGCGGCCGACCGGCCCAGCGCGAGGCGCCGACCGCCTTCGACGGCGAGCTGGCGACTGCCGACCTGGAAGGTGAAGCCGCGACCGGCCCGGGCGCCCCCGCTCTTGCGGACGATCCAGACCGCGTCCGCGCTGGGGGTGGGGTCGTAGGCGACGCCGTCGCTGCCGGCGAGGAAGCGACGCGGGCCGCCGTAGACGAGGTAGCGCCCGAGGTCGGTCGCCTTGAAGACGAAGCGCGAGGCCCGCCCGCGTGATCCGCGGGCGACCACGAACCCGGCACCGGACTGGCGCACGTAGCGGCCCTTCGAGGCGGCCAGGGTGTAGCAGCCACCGGCGGGGGCGTAGCGATCGGTCGGGAACGTCGTCCGCCGACGGCTCGCGGCCGTCGTGGTCAGCTCGGGGTCGGGCAGGGCCCGCTCGCGCTCGACGTACGCCGCGGCGGCTCGTCGCTGGGCCGCGGTCGTGGGGTCGGCCGTGGCCGCCGAGGCCGAGCCGGCCCGTGACACGGCGTTCTTCGTGCGGGGGTCGTCGTGCTCGTGGGCCGGGGCGCCCGGAGGATCGGTGTGCGGCAAGCCCTGCTCCGCCTTGGCCTGCTCGGTGGCGGCGACCAGGGTCTCGGTGCGCCCCTCACCGAGGTGGGGGAGCGTGACCACGAGCCCCGTCGTGAGGAGCACCGCGCAGGCGGAGGCCCAACCCAGCTGACGTCTCGAGGACCGGTCGGGTGTGCGCACGTGCGTCTCCTTCGTCACCCCTGACCAACGCCCGGGACGAGGGGCAGGTTACGCCGGATCCCTGACGGCGTCAGGGAATCCCGGCGTTGCCCGCGACCGGTGACGCTCGGGTCCTACCGCCGCAGGCCGGAGCCCCGGATGCTGAGGTCGACGACCCCGAGCTCGATGACCGCGCCGGTCCCGTCGAGCAGCGTGAGCCGCAGCGCCACGACCGTGATCCCGCGCCGCTTCTGCTTGACGATGGAGTTCTCGATCTTCACCAGGCCGGGGATCTCGATGGTCCGGCCGGGCACGACGTTGCGGGGCTCGCCGTCGACGACGATCTCCGCGACCCCGGTGCCGGCCGAGCTGCGGGAGTACGTGCCCTGCTTGGTGCGGGTGACCCGGCCCAGCGCGGTGATGCCGTTGATGACCAGGCGTCCGTCACCGAGGTCGACCTGCGCCACGCGTGCGAGCTCCTGGGCGATGGCCCGCTTCCGGTTCTGGGTGCCGAAGACCCCGGCCGCCAGGCCGCTGACGCGTAGGCCCGGAAGGTCGACGCCGGCGACCCGGTCGAGGCGCACCTTGCCGCGCGTGCCTTGGCAGGGCATGTGGACCAGGGGCGTCGCGCCCAGCCCGACCACGTCGCTCACGGCCGTGCCCCGCAGACCGAGGGCGGAGCCGGCGAAGACGCCGCTCTTGATGCCGCTGGAGATGAGGGCCTTGGCCTGGCCGACGAGTGCCTTGGTCTCCGTGGGGAAGACACGGATGTCCAGGACGCTCGTGCGAGCCTCGGCGCCGCCGCGGTTGACGATGTCGTCACCGACGCCGACAGAGATCCGCGCGATGCCCGGCACCGTCAGGGGTCGGCCGGGGGTCGGGACGGGGAGGGTCACGCCCGGGCCGGCGCCGGCGGGGCGCAGGGTCACCGAGGCGATCCGGGTGGAGTGGGAGGCGTGGAAGCCGCGCCTGTCGTGCCAGGCGCGGGCCAGCGAGCTGATCCCGTCGATCTCGAGGGTGCCGGGTGCGCCGGCGATGGTCACCTTGGCGAGCGAGTGGGCGGCGTACGACGAGACCGCCGCGCCCTTCTTGGTGGTCCACGTGCGCGAGGAGACGCCGCGCACCTGGCCGAGGCCGGGCACGTCGGCGCTGGCGACGAAGTTGCGCCGGTCGCGGCCGGCGAGGTTCGTGCACGACAGCGTCTGCGCTCCGGTCTGGTCGGAGGTCAGGGGGACCTCACCGCCGATGACCCGGGTGCCGATGGCGACGGCGGTGAGGCCGAACTCGGTCTTGACCCGGGCCGGCTTGGCGGCGGCGCCGGCGGCGCTCGAGGTGGCGGTGGAGCCGGCCACCAGCGCCGTCCCGGCCAGCGCCAGGGCGACGGAGACGGGGATGCAGCGGCGCGCGAAAGTATGCATAGCTCGAGAGACCTCCCATGAAGCGGCGCCCGGTGACCTCCCGTCGACCGCACAGCACGCCCCGAAAGACTAGCCCGACCAGACCGCCGTGACTGCCGAACCGGCAAGCAGACGGATCCGACGGGCCACGGGGTGGTTGCTCGACGTGGAGCCGCGGCGGGCACGGCACACTGTCGCCCGTGAGCAGACGTGGACTGGTGCTGGGCGGCGGCGGGATCACCGGGATCGCCTGGGAGACGGGCCTGCTGCTCGGGCTGGCCGAGGGCGGGGTCGACCTGACCGTCGCCGACCGGGTGGTCGGCACCTCGGCCGGATCGATCGTCGGGGCCCAGATCACCAGCGGTACGTCGCTGGAGGAGCTCTACCGACGCCAGCTCCTCACGCCCCGCGAGCTCGGTGACGGCGGCGTGCCGCTCGCCAAGCTCGGGCCCCGGGTGGTGCTCACGCTGCTGGTCTCGCTGCTCCAGGCTCGCGGTGACGTCGAGCGGTTCGGCCGGGTCCTGGGCCGCCGTGCGGTCCGCGCCGCTCGGGCCGGCCGCACGCCGACGGTGGAGGAGCGCTACGGGCAGGTGCGTCAGCGGCTGACCAGCACCGACTGGCCCGCGCGCGACCTCGCCGTCACGGCGGTCGACGTCGAGACCGGCGAGCTCGTGGTCTTCGGACCCCGCGGCGCGCAGCCCGAGGTGGGCCTGGAGGACGCGGTCAACGCCAGCTGTGCGGTGCCGGCCGTCTACCCACCGATCGTCATCGAGGGACGCACCTACGTCGATGGCGGGGTCCGCTCGGGCGCCAACGCCGACCTCGCGGCCGACTGCGACCTGGTGGTCGCCCTCTGCCCGTTGGACCGGTCGGTCGGGCCGCTGCGCAGCGCCCGCCAGCAGCTCGGCGAGCAGGGCGTGCCCCACCTGGTCATCACCCCCGACGAGGCCTCGCGCGCCGCGATCGGCAAGAACGTGCTCGACCCCGAGGCGCGTCCGAGGTCGGCCCGGGCCGGCCACACCCAGGCGGCGGCGTACGTCGAGCGGGTGCGGGAGCTCTGGGGCTGACCCGTCCCGCGGGGAACGGCATCGAAACCTGCTTGTCCCCGCCCCGCCCCCGGCCTACCGTCGGCACATGGGTCTGTCGCGGACGCGACGCTGGACCCCGGCCCGCCGGGCTCGTGGCGGTGCGCCGGTGCCGGCACGACGCGAGATCGAGGTGGTGGCGCGCGAGGCGCGTCGCCTGGGCGGGCGATTCCGGGCGACGCGCGACGGGGTGTCGTTCGCGAAGTCCGAGGCCTACCGCCGGGCCTACGACGGCGTGCTGGGCGAGGGCTGCGACGCGCTCGACGTCGCGCACCTGCTCGCGGTCCTGGCTCCCGGTCCCGACCTCGACGCCGAGCGGCTGCGGGTCGAGCGGGTGCTCCACCGCTGGGGGCTGGTCCTCGACGACGCGGTGTGACGGCGGCCGGCGCCGCGTCGACCACCTGGCCGAGGGCCGGTGAGCACTAGTCTGGCGATCGTGACCCATCCGCAGATGTTCCGCGACGACGATCCGCTCCTCCAGCGCGTCCGCGACCTGGCGATGGCGCTGCCCGGCGCGGCCGAGAAGGTCAGCCACGGCCGACCGGCGTTCTTCACCACCAAGGTCTTCGCCTACTACGGCGGTTCGTTGAAGGTCGACGGCACCTGGGTCGAGCACGCCGACTCCGTGATGCTGCTGCTGGACGACGACGACCACGCGGCGCTGCTGGAGGACCCCCGGTCGTTCGTGCCGGCCTACATCGGCGTCAGCGGGTGGCTCGGCATCGACCTGTCGGCCGACCTCGACCACACCACGGCCTGGATCGAGCTCGCCGAGCTGCTCGACGCGTCCTACCGGCGTACGGCGCCGAAGCGGCTGGTCGCCGAGCTCGACGCCCGCTGACGTCCGGGGCCCATCCGGACCGGGCCCGGCTCAGCGCAGCGGCTCCTCGCTCCGCACCGGCACCAGCGCGACCGCCGCGAGCGGGAAGAGCGCGACCAGGGCGAACGTCGCGGCGTAGCCGGCGTGGGTGATGGCCAGCCCGGCCAGCGGCGGCACGGCGGCGGCCGTGGCGAACTGGGCGGTGTTCTGCAGCCCCAGGGCGCGCCCCGACCAGAACGGCCCGGCCCGCTCCGCCACCGCGGTGAACGCGAGCCCGTTGTCGGCCACCGTGACGACCGTGGCGACGACGATCAGCACCACCGAGACCCCCAGGTCGAGCGCGGTGGTCAGCCCCAGCGTGAGCATCACGACCGCGGCGACCACGGTGATCCAGCGCAGCGGGCGCAACCTGCTCGCCACGACGTCGGAGAGCTGGCCGGCGCCGATCCGGCCGAGCGCGCCCCCGACCTGGGCCAGGGCGACCAGGGTCCCGGCAGCCGCCGGCGACCACCCCCGGTCCTGGACGAGCCAGACCAGCGCGAAGGTCCAGACCACGAACTGCGGCACGACCAGCAGCATCGAGACGCCGTGGATGCGGGCCAGGAAGCCGTTGCGGCGGTAGGGGTTGGGCGCCTTGACCGTCGAGGCCGGGGGGCGCGGCGGGTCCAGCACCACCAGCGCCACGGTGGCGGCCGCGAGGGCGCAGGCCACGACCGGGACGAGCAGCGCGACCCGGATGCCGAAGCGGTCGGCCAGCACCGCCATGCTGATCGCCGCGACGCCGACCCCCACCGGCTGGGCCATCTGCCGGATCCCCATCGCCAGTCCGCGGCGGTGCGGCGGGAACCAGCCGACCACGACCCGTCCGCTGGCGGCGTTCGTGCTGGCGGCCGCGGCGCCGGCGAGGAACAGCACGACCGCCAGCGCCAGCGCGCCCTCGGTGGCGAGCGCCGCGGCGCCCAGCAGCGTGGAGGCGACCAGCCCGAGCACCAGGACCAGCCGCTCGCCTCGCCGGTCCGTGAGCAGGCCCCACAGCACCAGCGTGCACATCACGCCGACGGTGGGAGCAGCAGCGACGGCGCCGGCGGCGGCCAGGCTCAGCCCCTCGCGGTCGTGGAGCACCGGGATCAGGAACGCGGGCCCGTGCACGAGCACGGCCGCGGCGGCCTGGGCCAGCGTGCCGGCCGCGAGGATCGACCAGCGACGCGCCGAGCCGACGGTGCGCTGACCGTGGGTGCCCTCGGTGCTCGGCGCGGTGGTGCTCACCTGAGGATTCAACCCCCGCGACCGCCGCCGGACCGTGACGATCCCACGCCCCGAACGGTGAGAAACCAGACATCTACCCGACCGGTGGTCGAGCCGGCCCCCGGTGGTCGAGCCTGCCGAGACCCTCAGCCAGGCGCCGCCAGGGCCCGCCGTACGTAGGGCGCCACCGGCGAGAGCTGCAGCGCCTCGGGGAGCGCTTGGAGCAGCTCGCGCCGGCCGGTGAGGGTCACCCGGCCGTCGCGCACCGCGGTGAGCAGCTCGACCCGGCCCTCCCAGAGCTCGTAGAGGGTGGAGAGCGACGACTCCAGCATGATGTCGATGTCGTGCCCGGGGTCGGTGAAGCACAACGAGACGTCGCTGGCGGTGATCACCAGCCAGAAGCGGTCGCGGCGGCTCTCGCTCAGCAGCACGTGGAGCACCACCCGGCGCTCACCGAACGGCGCCGCGTCGATGCCGCCGCGGATCCACCACATCAGCACGGTGGGGTCCAGCTCGTCGGCCCGCGGCTCGCCGAAGGCCCACCGCGCGCCCCACTCGGCCAGCCCGAAGATGATCGGGTGCAGCTCACGGCAGGCCTGGGTCGGCCGGTAGCCGTCGCCGCCCGGGTCGCGCTCCACCAGGCCGTGCCGCTCCAGCAGGTCGAGCCGCTTGGACAGGATCGCCCGCGACATGCCCGGAAGGCCCCGGGAGAGCTCGTTGAAGTGCGTCGCCCCGACCAGCAGGTCGCGCACGATGAGCAGCGTCCAGCGGTCACCCAGGATCTCCAGGGACCGGGTGATCGGGCAGTACTGGCCGTAGCGCGTCACCACCCCATGCTCCCGCGCGGGGTACAGATTGTGAACTGGTCGAAAGTCCTGACTGCCGGGACAGTCGAGACATGACCACCACAGAGATCGCCCCGGCCGCGAGCACGTCCGCCGCCGGCACCAACGACCAGGACGTCGTCTCGATGGCCGCGGAGGTGGGGGCCGTCGCGGCCGACCACGACGCGGTCCACGACCGCGACGCCACCTTCGTCACCGAGGCGTACGACGCGATGCGCGCCTCCGGCTACCTCCGCCTGGGGGTGCCCACCGAGCTCGGCGGAGGGGGCGCCACCCTGCGGCAGCTGGTGCTCGCCCAGGAGGAGCTGGGCCGCTGGTCCGGCGCGGCTTCGCTCTCCTCCACGATGCACCACTACCTGGTGATGCTGCAGTGCTGGCGGCTCCGCCGCGACATGCCGGGGGCCGAGGCCACCCTTCGCAAGGTCACGGACGGGCTGGTGATGGCCACCAGCGGCGGCTCCGACTGGGTCTCGCCGACGACCGTCGCCACGGAGGTCGAGGGCGGCTACCGCTTCGACGGGCGCAAGGTCTTCTGCAGCCAGTCGACCGAGGCGGACGTGATCTCCACCAGCGCCGTGCTGGGCGAACCCGGTCCGGACGCCCTGGTGCTGCACGCCGGCGTACCGCTCTCGAGCCCCGGGATCCAGGTCGTGGAGACCTGGGACACCCTCGGCATGCGCGGCACCGCCAGCCACGACATCGTCTTCGACGGGGTCTTCGTGGCCAGCGGGCAGGTCCTCGGCACCCGGCCCTACGGCTCGCTGAGCGGACCGCTGCTGGTCGCGGCGGTGCACTTCGCGCCGCTGGCCGGGGCGACGTACCTCGGGATCGCGCAGGGCGCCTGCGACGAGGCCACGCGCCTGGTGGCCGGACGTCCGTCGCCGGCGCCGTGGGCGGTGCGCCAGATCGGGGAGATGCGGTCCCGGCTGCGGGTCGCGCACTGGGCGCTGCTGGCGTCGCTGGCCGAGGCCGGTGAGGACCTGACCCCCGACCTCGCCACGCTGGAGACGCTGATGGTCGCCAAGCGGCACGCGGTGACCGAGGCGGTCGCGGTGACCGACCTGGCGCTCTCCACGGCTGGGGGCCCCGCCTTCTTCCGGGCCTCTCCGCTGGAACGCGCCTACCGCGACGTGCGCGGCGGCCCGTTCCACCCGCTCACGCCGGAGGCCACGCTCGACATGGTCGGCCACACCGCCCTCGCCGGCTGACCGATCCGACCACCGGAGGGTGGTGAGAAGTCAGCCCTCGAGCGCCTGGATCGCCTCGTGGATGCTGAGCGTGCGCTGGGCCGACTCGACGTGCAGGTTCTCGACCATCTTGCTCTTGTAGGTCACCACGCCCGACCCCTTGCCGGCCTCCCAGGCCTCGAGCACGCCGCGCGCGTCCTCGACGGCCTCGGCCGACGGGGCGAACTGCTGGTTGGCCGGCTCGACCTGGCCGGGGTGGATCAGGGTCTTGCCGTCGAAGCCCATCTGGCGACCCTGCTCGCACTCGGCGAGGAAGCCCTCCGCGTTCTTCACGTCGTTGTAGACGCCGTCGAGGATCGCCACGCCGGCGGCGCGGGCCGCGAGCAGCGCGAGCGACAGCGAGGTCAGCAGCGGGGCGCGGCCGGGGACGTGCTCGGCGTACAGCTCCTTGACCAGGTCGTTGGTGCCCATCACCAGCACGGCGAGCCGGTCGGAGGCCGCGGCGATCTCGCGCACGTCGAAGATCGCCTCGGGCGTCTCGACCATGGCCCACAGCTTGGTGTGCTCGGGCGCGCCGGCCTGCTCCATGGCCGCGACCAGGCTGCGTACCTCGTCGGCGCTGCCCACCTTCGGGACCACGATGCCGGCGGGGCCGGCCTGCGCCGCGGCCGCGAGGTCGGCGTCGTGCCACTCGGTGCCGACGCTGTTGACCCGGATCGTCAGCTCGCGCCGGCCGTAGTCGCCGCTGTTCACCGCCGCGCACGCCGCGTCGCGGGCCTCGGGCTTGGCGTCGGGGGCCACCGAGTCCTCGAGGTCGAGGATCACGCCGTCGACCGGCAGGGTCTTGGCCTTCTCGAGCGCCTTGGCGTTGGAGCTCGGCATGTAGAGCACCGAGCGGCGGGGGGTGAACGCGCTCATCAGGCGTCCCCGCTCTCGCCGTCGGCGGACAGGGCGTCGTACTGCTGCTTCAGCTCCGGGTCGATCGCGGCCAGCTGCTCGGCGAGCTCGACCATGACCAGGCACTGCTTGAGCGAGGCGTCGTCCTCCATCTTGCCGTCGAGCATCACCGCGCCGGTGCCGTCGCCCATGGCGGCGACCACGCGCCGCGCGTGGGCGACGTCCTCGACGCTGGGGCTGAAGACGCGGTTGGCGATCGCGATCTGCTTGGGGTGCAGGCTCCAGGTGCCGACGCAGCCGAGCAGGAACGCGTTGCGGAACTGGTCCTCGCAGGCCACCACGTCGGCGATGTCTCCGAACGGCCCGTAATAGGGGTAGATGCCGTGCATCGCGCAGGCGTCGACCATCCGCGAGATCGTGTAGTGCCACAGGTCCTGCTGGTACGTCGTCCGCTGGGCGTTGATGGCGTCCTCGCCACTGCCGGAGGGGTCCTGGCGCACGAGGTAGCCGGGGTGGCCGCCGCCGACGCGGGTGGTCTTCATCCGGCGGTCGGCCGCGAGGTCGGCCGGGCCGAGGGAGAGGCCCTGCATGCGAGGGCTGGCGCCGCAGATCTCCTCGACGTTGGCCACGCCGCGCGCGGTCTCGAGGATGGCGTGCACCAGGATCGGCCGGTCGAGGCCCGCCTTCGCCTCGAGCTGGGCGAGCAGGCGGTCGACGTAGTGGATGTCCTCGGCGCCCTGCACCTTCGGGACCATGATCACGTCGAGCTTGTCGCCGATGGCCGGGACGAGCGTGGTCAGGTCGTCGAGCGCCCACGGGCTGTCGAGGCTGTTGATCCGGGTCCACAGCTGCGTGGGGCCGAACTCGGTCGCCTGCGCGATCCGCACCAGCCCCTCCCGGGCGGCGAGCTTGTTGTCGGCCTTGACGGCGTCCTCGAGGTTGCCGAGCAGCACGTCGACGCTGCCGACCATGGCCGGGATCTTGGCGGCCATCTTCTCGTTGGAGGGGTCGAAGAAGTGGATCGCGCGGCTGGGGCGGGCCGGGATGTCGGTGGGCGGCGTCGGGGCGCCGACGGCGAGGGGGCGGAAGAAGTCCTTGGCGGGACGCGAGGCGCTGGGCATGGGCGGAAACTACCGCGACCCGGTGGGTCGACGGTATGACGGATCTGACACGGCACCGCTCAGCCCCGGCGGCGAGCGCTCAGCGCGCCGGCCGCCGCCACCAGCGCGACCGTCGGGTCGTGGCGGTGGCGCCGGGGGCCGCCGCCGACCGCTGCGCCGCCAGCCGGTCGCGTCGTTCCTGCCGCCGGGCCTGCCAGGCGGCCACGGTCTCGTCGACCTCGCGCGGCATCGTGACCAGCGGCGGGCCCTCGGCGAGGGAGTAGCGGGCCCGGATGACCCGCTCGTTGAAGTCGGCGAGCTCGCGACGTACCTCGGACTCGACGGCGAGCCGGTCGAGCCGGGCGTCGAGCTCGGCGTCCTCCTTGCGCAGCTGGAGCGAGGGCGGCAGCACGCCGGTGATCTGCTCGCGCTCGACGAGCCGCTTCACCCACCAGTCGGGATCGTGCTGGCTGCCGAGGTCGCGGATCGGCTGGCCGCGCCCGGGCAGGTCGTCGAACTCGCCCTTGGCCATCGCGACCCGGATCTGCTGGTCGACCCAGGAGGCCTGGTGCTGCATGCGCACGGCGGCGGCGTTGCGTCCGGTACGCCGGTCGCGCCGCGGCTCGCGGTCGTCCGGGTGGGGGGTGTCGTCGTGCTCCGACTGCTCCGACATCTGTCATCACCTCGCCCGACCAGAGTACCGACCGGCCCCACGGAGGTCGGGGCTCAGCCGCCCCAGCGGCCGGTGTGCACGACCTCGGTCCACGGCACCCGCGCACGGCGGGTGGGCGAGCCCTGCGCCCCGCGGGTCTCGTCGGCGGGGGCCGGGTGGCCGATCGTGATCACGCCGATGGGGTCGAAGGTGTCGGGGACGCCGAACTCCGTCCGGAGGGTCTGCTCGCGCTCGGGCACGACCCCGAAGAAGCAGGCGCCGAGGCCCGCGTCGGTGGCGGTCTGCAGCACCAGGAGCGAGGCCATCGCGGCGTCGAGGTGCCAGAACGGCATCGGCCAGCGGGCCTCGTCGCGGTCGGTCCAGCCCTTGTCCGGCTGGGCGTAGCGCTCGAGGTAGGCGGCCTTGCTGCTGCACGGCAGGATCACCACCGGCGCACGCATCATCCCGGCCAGCCAGGCGTTCGGCCGCTCGACGTCGTCGGAGCTCGCGACCCAGAAGCGACGTACGTCGGCGGGGGTGTCGAGCCGCAGGAAGCCCCACCCCTGGCTGAAGCCCGCGCTGGGCGCCCGGGTGGCGTTGCGGAGCGCACGGTCGATGATGGCGGGATCGACGGGTCGCTCGGCATAGTTGCGGACCATCCGCCGACGACGTACGACGTCCTGGAACTCCATGGAGGGAACTGTGCCCGACGACTTCGAGCGGATGTGGCGCGACCTGGCGCCGGTGGGTCGGTCGGCCGAGTCCGGCGGCTACTTCCGCCAGCCGTTCACCAGCGCCGAGCGCGAGCTGGACGCGTGGTTCACCGAGCAGGCCGAGGCCCGCGGCCTGCGGGTCGAGCGTGACGAGACCGGCAACGTCGCGGCCTGGTGGGACGTCGGCGCGGGGCCCGGCGTCCTCACGGGCTCGCACCTGGACTCCGTGCGTGACGGCGGCGCGTACGACGGCCCGCTCGGCGTCGTCTCGGCGCTCGCGGCGCTCGACCTGCTGCGTGGGCGCGGCGTGGTGCCGGCGCGACCGATCGGCGTCTCGGTCTTCGTGGAGGAGGAGGGCTCGCGCTTCGGACTGGCCTGCCTGGGCTCGCGGCTGGCGACCGGGGCCCTGGCCTGGGAGGAGGCTCGCGGGCTGCGCGACCCCGACGGCGTGGCGCTGGGCGACGTGGTGGCCGGCGGCGGACCCGGGCTGCTCGACGGGGTCGGCTGCTTCGTCGAGCTGCACGTCGAGCAGGGTCGCGACCTGGTCGACCGGGGCGCGGCCGTGGGCGTGGGCAGCCGGATCTGGCCGCACGGGCGCTACCGCGTCGACGTGACCGGCGAGGCCAACCACGCCGGCACGACCCGGATGGAGGACCGTGCCGACCCGATGCTCACCTTCGCGATGACCGCGCTGGCGGCGGCCAAGCAGGCGCGGCTCGCCGGTGCGCGGGCCACCTTCGGCCGGGTCGAGGTCGCGCCCGGCGCCACCAACGCCGTGCCCTCGCGGGTCACCGCCTGGCTCGACGCGCGGGCGTCGTCCGAGGCCGACCTCGCGGGGCTGGTCGCGACGATCGAGCGGCAGGGCTCGGAGCGGGCCGGCCGCGACGGAACCGCCCTGCGGCTGACGCCCGAGTCGGTCTCGGCGGCGGTGGAGCTGGACCCCCCGCTGGCGGCCCTGGTCGCGTCCGACCACGCCAGCGGCGACTGGCCGGTGATCCCTACGGCCGCCGGCCACGACGCCGGGATCCTGTCGACGGCCGGCATCCCCACCGCCATGCTCTTCGTGCGCAACCCCACCGGCGTCTCCCACTCGCCGGCCGAGACCGCGACCATCCCCGACTGCCTGGCCGGCGTCGCCGCACTGGCCGACACGCTCGAGCGGCTGACGGGTGCGCCGGCGTGACGACGTACCAGTGCTTCACTCCCGTCACACCGGACAGGCAGTTCCTGAACTGGGCGGCCCTCGCGAGGGCCGACAAGTTCAGGAATCCCCGGTCGACCGGGGATCCCTGCTCCACCCGCCCAGGAGGCCCCGCATGACCAGCACGCTGATCGACGGCATCGGGGAGCTCTTCGGGCCGGAGGGGGCGGTCACGGGGGCGGCGATGGTGCTGGAGGGCGAGCGGATCGCCTGGACCGGCCCCGCAGCCGAGGCACCGGCGGCCGACCAGCGCGTCGACGTCGGGGGGCGGGCGGTGCTCCCGGGGTTCGTCGACTCCCACTCCCACCTGGTCTTCGCCGGTGACCGCGCGGCGGAGTTCGCCGCGCGGATGGCGGGCCAGCCGTACGCCGCCGGCGGCATCCGCACGACCGTGACGGCCACGCGGGCCGCCACCGACGAGCAGCTCACCGCGCACGTCGCGCGGCTGGTCGAGGAGATGCGCCGCCAGGGCACCACCACCGTGGAGATCAAGAGCGGCTACGGGCTCACGGTGCACGACGAGGCCCGCGGCCTCGCGGTCGCCCGGCAGTTCACCGAGGAGACCACGTTCCTCGGCGCCCACGTCGTGCCGGCCGAGCACGCCGACGACCCGGCGGCGTACGTCGACCTGGTCACCGGCCCCATGCTCGCCGCCGCCGCGCCGCACGCCCGGTGGATCGACGCGTTCTGCGAGGACGGCGCCTTCGACGTCGACCAGGCCCGCGCGGTGCTGGGCGCCGGTGCGGCCGCGGGTCTGCGCGGACGGCTGCACGCCAACCAGCTGGGCCCCGGCCCCGGCGTACGCCTGGCCGCCGAGCTCGGGCTCGCCGCCGTCGACCACTGCACGTACCTCTCCGACGCCGACGTCGACGCCCTGCGCGACTCGGGCACGATCGCCACGCTGCTGCCCGGCGTGGAGTTCTCCACCCGCCAGCCGTACCCCGACGCGCGGCGACTGATCGACGCCGGCGTGCACGTGGCCCTGGCCTCCGACTGCAACCCCGGCTCCTGCTTCACCAGCTCGGTGCCGTTCTGCATCGCGCTCGCTGTGCGCGAGATGGGGATGACCCCCACCGAGGCGGTCACCGCGGCCACTGCGGGCGGCGCCGCCGCGCTCGACCGCGACGACGTCGGTGTCCTGGCGCCCGGCAAGCGGGCCGACCTCGTGGTCCTCGACGCCCCCAGCCACGTGCACCTGGCCTACCGCCCCGGCGTCCCGCTCGTGGCGCAGACCTGGTTGGGCGGCCGACCCGGCTGAGCCCGCGGCCCACCGCCACGGCGCGCGACCACCCCGGAGCATCGGTTCGCTCCGAGGTGGTCGAGGCGGCAGCCGGGTCGCGGCCGTCGGGCTACTTCGTGCGCACGGCGACCCCGATGGCCGCCGGCATCAGGCTGGCGCGCACCCAGACGTCGCGCCGGACGCCGCCGACGGTCATGAAGCCCTTGATCAGGCCGTCCGCCTCGGTGCCCCACGACACCGGTCCGCCGCTGTCACCGGGCTGGGCGCTGCTGGACGCGTTGAGCGTCAGGAAGAAGTGCGCCGGGCCGGAGAACGTCGCCACGACGTTCTGGAAGGCGACGGTGTCGCACCAGCGCACGTCGGAGGTCTGCCCGAACAGGCAGGTCGGCGTGTTCACCGGCAGCACCCCCGAGACGCTGTTGACGTCCCGGATCTCGTTGGTCCGGGCGAAGTACTCCGCCGGGTCGATGTGGGTGGGCGTGCTGTGCCACTCGTAGTCCCCGAGCAGCCCGTAGTGCTGGCGCTCGAAGTCCATGTCGTAGGTGGTGCCCGTGTTGGGCTCCTGGTACTGGTCGAGCCCGCTGCAGTGACCCGCGGTCGAGATGCCTGTCTGGCCACCGGGGGCGAGCGAGATCACGGCGAACCCGCTCGTGCACTCGCGGAAGCCGCCGTCGAGCACGTTGCCACCGCCGCGGCTGTGCAGGTCGCCGAGCAAGGGATCCGCCACGACCTCGACGGTGATCCCGGCCGGGAGCCGCGGGACCCTGGCGTCCTTCCTGCTCCAGGCAGTGGCGGAGAAGCCGCCGTCCACCAGCGGCGCGACCGCCACCTGGTCGAACCCGGCCTCCACCAGCTTGTCGTTGGCGTCGATCGCGATCTCCTGCTGCGCCTCCGCCGAGCGCCGGGCGTCCGAGTCGACGACGACCTCGAACGGCAGCTTCTCGACATCGGTGAGCACCTCGGCAGGCGGACGCCCCACGAAGCGGAGCAGGGCGGCCGCGCCCGGCTTCTCCGACCAGGCCGCGCCGGCGAAGGTCTCGGGGTACCGCGTGGCGAGGGCGGTGCTGAGACCGGCGAAGCGCCGGGAGTCCAGCGCGAAGGCCAGCGCCTCGTCCTCGGGGACGTCGTAGAGCCGCGACAACGCCCTGGCGTCGAGCTGTTGCGCCTTCGCCTTCGAGATCGACGGGCTGTTCCCGGGCCGCTCCTCCCCACTGGCCGAGGCGCTCGTCGCGAAGGCGGCGCCGCACAGGGCCGTGGCGAGGACGAAGGTCCCCAGGGCACGGGCGCGGTGGCGCCGTCCGTGAGCAGCGTCGAGGTGTGGTGGTCATCGTGATCATCTCCTTCGGGACCGCGAAGGGCGAGTCCCCACCGGTCACCTGGAGGAGTGGTGCCGGTGGACGGTGATACCGAACCCGGCCACCCGGCTGAGGGACCGGCCCGCGCCGCTGCGCGCGGATCTAAGGCATTTCCCGATGTGCGGGCCTACCTCAGGGAGCGACTCTTCGATCACGACGCAGGACCGAGGAGATCGAGGAGCAGCGAGATGATCGACAACAGCATGTGGATCCAGGCCGAGCTGGACGACCGGTTGGCCAGGGCCAGTCGGGGCAGACCGGTCCGCGCGCGGCGCCGCCGCCGGGGGTTGGCGCGCTGGGTGCGTGAGCCCCACCCCGCCCGCACCGTCGACTGAGACCATGGGGGACGTGGCCCACACCAGCCAGACGATGATCGGCCGGGACGCCGAGCTCGACGAGATCGCCTCGTCGCTCGGCGTCCGTGCTGTGCCCGACGGCATGGCTCACCGCGGGTCCGACGGCACCAGGTGCGGCATCGTCCTGGTGTCCGGTGACGCCGGAGTGGGCAAGACCCGGCTGCTCAAGGCGGTGCGCGACCGCGCGCACGCCGAGGGATGGCAGGTGCTCGCGGGGCACTGTCTCGACTTCGGCGACAGCGCCCTGCCGTACCTGCCGTTCTCCGAGGTGCTGGGCCGGCTGGCCACCGACCTGCCCGACGTCGTGGACCGGGTGGCCGCGGTGCAGCCGGCGCTGGCCCGGCTCCAGCCCGGACGTCGGGTGCGGGCGACCGGTGGCCCCGCCGGCGCCGGCGGGTCCGGCGACGGCTCCACCGGTGGCGACCCCGAGGAGCGTCGCTCGCTCGACCGCGCCGACCTCTTCGACGCCGTCCACGCCCTGCTCGAGGCCGCGGCCGACAAGGCGCCGGTGCTGCTGGTCGTCGAGGACCTCCACTGGGCCGACCAGTCGACGCGCGACATGCTCGGCTTCCTGTTCTCGCGACCCTTCGTCGGCCGGGTCTCGGTGGTGGCGTCCTACCGGTCCGACGACCTGCACCGCCGGCACCCGCTGCGTCGGCAGATGGCCGAGTGGGCCCGGCTGCGCGAGCTGGACCGGCTCCAGCTGAGCCCACTCCCGGAGCCCGCGGTCCGCGCCCTGGTCGTCTCGCTGTCACCCGGCGAGGTCGACGAGGCCCGGCTCGCCGACATCGTGCGCCGCGCCGAGGGCAACGCCTTCTTCGTCGAGGAGCTGGTCGCCTCCGGGACCGCCCGGTGGCTCCCCGACGACCTGGCCGACGTGCTGCTCGTGCGACTCGACCGGCTCGACGACCGGGCCCGCCAGGTGGTCCGGGTCGCGAGCGTGGCCGGACGACGGGTGTCCCACGACCTGCTCATGGCCGCCGCGGGCCTCGACCCCGCCGCGCTCGACGAGGGGGTGCGCGGCGCCGTGGAGATGAACGTCCTGGTCGCGGGGGCCGGTTCCTACTCCTTCCGGCACGCGCTGCTGGGGGAGGCGGTCTACGACGACCTGCTGCCCGGCGAGCGGGTGCGGCTCCACGCGGCGTACGTCGACGCGCTGACGCACGGGGTCACCGGGGGGACTGCCGCCGAGCTCGCGCTGCACGCCCGCAAGGCGATCGACCTCGACACGGCGCTGGCCGCGTCGGTGGAGGCGGGCGACGAGGCGCTGGCGGTGGGTGGCCCCGACGAGGCGGCGCAGCACTACGAGCAGGCACTGGAGCTGATCGGCGACCCCGCCCGCCTCGCGGCGTCCGACATCGATCTCTCGAAGCTCACCGTCAAGGCCTCGGCCGCCCTGAGCGCCAGCGGCGACCCCGAGCGAGCCGCGGCGGTGCTCCGCGAGCAGCTCGACCGGCTCGACCCCGCCGCCCCCCGCACGTGGCGGCCCCGGCTGCTCGCCGCGTACGCCGAGGCGCTGACGATCATCGAGACCACGCTCGACGCGCTCGCGCTGTCGGCCGAGGCGGTGGCGCTGGCCCCCGAGGGCGAGAGCGGCCTGCGCGCGACCGTCCTGGCCGGGCACGCCAGGATCCTGGCCCACCGCGGCGACGTCCTCGAGGCCGAGAGCGTCGGCATCGAGGCGCTGACGCTCGCGGAGCGGCTCGACCTGCCGCTGCTGGTCTCCGACATCGTCACCACCCTCAGCGGACTGAAGCAGTCCGGCCCTCGTGACGCGCTGCGCACCGCGCTGGCCGACGCCGTCGCCCGCGCCCAGCGGTCCGGGGCCCTGGCCGCCGAGCTGCGCGGCCGCTACCTCACCGGCCGCTCCTTCGGCGACACCGCCGAGTGGGCGGAGGCCGAGCGGTGGTTCCGCTCCGCGACCGACCGTGGGGTCGAGGCGGGGCTGCCGTGGGCGCCGTTCTCGGTGGAGTCGCGCTGGCAGCTCGCCTGGCTCAAGCAGGTGACCGGCGCCTGGGACGAGGTGCTGGCGCTCACCGAGATCGGTGAGGACGAGTCCGGCCCGGAGATCCCGCGGGCGATCCTCGAACCGATCCGGCTCGGCGTCCTGCAGGGCCGGGGCGAGGACGTGGACGACCGCCTGGCTCGGCTGCGGGGAGTGTGGGAGCGGGAGGGGATCGTGGTCATCCACGCCGCCGAGCTGACGATCCGCTCCGCCGGCCGACGCCACGACGCCGAGGCCGCCCTCGCGGCGTACGACGACGCGGTCGGGGTGCTCAGCACGATCTGGCACGAGTGGTTCGGGGCCCAGATCCGGCTCGCCGCGCTGACTGTGGGCGCCATCTGCCGCGCCCTGCCGACGGTCCCGTCCAGCGAGCGCGGTGCCTGGCAGGCCCAGGTCGACCGGTTGCACGGCCACGGGGTGACCGTGCTGAGCCGCTACGCCGACCCGTCCGGCTCCTGGGGGCCCGAGGGGCGGACCTGGGTGGCCCGGCTCGAGGCCGAGACCGTCCGGGCACGGTGGCTGGCCGGGATCAACCCTCCGACGGGGGAGGACCTGGTGGCGTCGTGGCGGGAGGCGGCGCGCGTGACCGAGGAGTTCGGGCACGTGCCGGAGCTCGCCCAGACGCGCGTGGTCCTGGCCTCCGTGCTGCGGGCCCAGGGCGACGTCGCGGGCGCCCGTGAGGTCGCCGACCTGGCTCGCGACACCGCACACGCCCTGGGTGCCCGGCCGCTGCTCGACGACCTGAGAGCCATCGGTTCGGCCGCCGTGCGCGCGGCGGCGCCCGATGCCCTGACCGCCCGCGAGTCGGAGATCCTGGCCCTGGTGGCCGAGGGGCGCAGCAACGGGGAGATCGGCCGACAGCTGTTCATCAGCGCCAAGACCGTGAGCGTCCACGTCTCCCGCATCCTCGCCAAGCTCGGGGCCGCGGGCCGCACCGAGGCCGCCGCGATCGCCCGGCGGCGCGGGCTGCTCGGGTAGCGCAGGTGCCCGCCAGGGGCATGGATGGAGGGGCGGAGGTTACCGGGGTACCTTGGCCGCAACCCATCGAGGAGGACCCATGACCGAGACCCCTGACGAGCCGCTCTCCGACGACGAGATGACCACCTCGCGCCCCGGTGGACCGCCGCTGGCCGCCGGTGACGCCGACGGCACCGACAGCGACGCCAGCGACGGCGACGCCAGCGACTCCACCGACGGCGACGCGGGTGACGCCGACGGCACCGACAGCGACGCCAGCGACGGCGACGCCAGCGACTCCACCGACGGCGACGCCAGCGACAGCGACGCCAGCGACAGCGACGGCAGCGACAGCGACGCCAGTGACGGCGACGCCAGCGACACCACCGACGGTGACGCGTCCGACGGGACCACGTCCTGAGCGGTGGCTCGGCGCTCGACCTGCTCAGCGGTGACGCCCAGACCTTCCTGACGAAGGTCTGGGCGTCCCGCGTCCACCTCCACCGCGACCCGGTCGGCACCGACGGCACCGGGGGTGGCGAGGGTGCTCATGGTCTGGTGGACCTGTTCTCCCTGGCCGACGCCGACCACCTGCTCACCGAGAGCGCGATCCGCACCCCCTCGGTGCGCGTGGCCCGCGACGGGTCGGTGCTGCCGGAGTCGGCGTACACCCGCTCCGCGACGCTGGCCGGCAAGCCGCTCACCGGGCTCGTCGACCCGCGCAAGGCGCTGGCGCTCTTCGACGAGGGCGCCACGATCGTCTTCCAGGGCCTGCACCGCTACTGGCCCGCACTCACCCGGCTGGTCGCCCGGCTCGAGGTCGAGCTCGGCCACCCCTGCCAGGCCAACGCCTACCTCACGCCGCCGGGCTCCCAGGGCTTCGCCGTGCACAGCGACAGCCACGACGTGTTCGTCTTCCAGACCGCCGGCTCCAAGCAGTGGGAGGTGCACACCCCCGACGGCGTCGACGACCTCCTCCTCGAGCCCGGGGTCTCCCTCTACCTGCCCACCGGAACGCCGCACGCCGCCCGCGCGCAGGACACCGTGTCGCTGCACGTCACGATCGGCATCAACCAGCTCACCTGGCGCGGCCTCGTCGGCCGCACCGTGCGCCGGGTGCTCGACGAGGTGCCCGACGAGCACCTGCCCGCCGGCTACCTCGACGACCCGGCGCCGCTCGGCGACGACCTGGCCGAGCGGCTCGAGACGCTGGCCGCGTCGATCCGCGGCCTCGACGCCCACGCCGCGGTGGAGGCCGAGGTACGCCGCTTCCTCACCGGCCGCAGCCCCCGGGTGGCCGGTGGCCTGATCGACGTCCTGTCCGTGGCCGACCTCGCGGACGACACGCTGCTGCGCCGCCGCCCGGGTGCGCCCTGCGTGCTCCTCGACGGTGCGGGCCCGGGCGAGGGGCAGCTGGAGCTGCTGCTCGGCGACCGGTCGCTGCACGTCCCGGGGCGGCTGCGTCCGGCGGTCGAGCTGGTCCGCTCCCGCGACGAGCTGTGCCCGGCCGACCTGGCCGACCTGCTCGACGCCGAGAGCCGGCTCGTGCTCTGCCGGCGGCTGGTCCGCGAGGGGTTGCTGACGCTCGGATGACTCTGCCGCTGCCCGGTGCCCCCGGTTTCCGCTGTGCCGCCACCAGCGCCGTCCGCGGCGACGGCCTGGCCGGCACGGCCTCGACGGTCCGGGCCTTCCTCCTCCTCGAGGACGCCGGCCCGTGGGGCATCAACGCGCTGCGCGACGCGCGACTCCCCGACGGGCTGGGCCCCGAGCTGCAGCGGCGGTGCGACCAGGCCAAGGTGCGCCCCCTGCTGGTGCGGCGTCCGGGTCGGTCGGGTCGCGGTACGAGCAGGGGTCAGCAGCAACGCCGGGTGTTTGCGGCGTACGCCGACCCGGCCGCGCCGTGGCTGGAAGCCACCACCGTCACCGACCTCCACGACGTCCTCGACCTCGATCTCGACGGTCTGCGGGCCGGACGCTCCAGCGGGCTCGAGCGCACCACCGAGCAGGTGTTCTGCGTGTGCACGCACGGCAAGCACGACGCCTGCTGCGCCGAGCGCGGCCGTCCCGCCGTGGCCGCGCTGGCCGCCGCGCACCCCGCCGAGACCTGGGAGGTCTCCCACATCGGCGGTGACCGGTTCTCCGGCAACCTCCTGGTGCTCCCGCACGGCCTCTACTACGGCCGCGTCGACGCCCGCTCGGCCCTCGAGATCGGAGGCGCCCACCTCGCCGGCGAGCTCACCCTCGACCACCTCCGCGGACGCTCCGGCCTGGCCATGGCGGTCCAGTTCGCCGAGATCGCGCTGCGCCGCGAGCTCGGCGCCACTCGCGACGACGCCGTCCGCTTCGTCTCGCGGGCCGTCGACGGAGCCACGACCGAGGCTCGCTTCGCCCTCGGCGCGACCACGTACGCCGTCACCGTGACCACCCGCCACGAGGCCCCCGCCCGTCTCACCTGCAGCGCCGAGCGCGACAACCCGGTGCCCAAGCACCACCTGGGCGGCGTGCGGGTGGTGGCGTGAGCTCGCCACCTCGAGCTGCCTCGACCGGGTCGGCGCCCGGCGACGGGCATCGTCAGAACTCGGCTGACGGCTGACGGCGACGAGTCCGTACTCGTAGTATGGCGGGGATGACCACCCTCGAGGACGCCGATCACGACACCGATCACGACACCGACGCGCTCACCCGCGAGCGCTTCGCGCGCACGAGCGGCATGGGTGGCTCGCGGCTGCCGGACGTCGACCGGAGCGCGCTCCCGCCGGGCCCGCGGTGGCCGGTGCTGGTGCAGAGCGTGGCCCTGATGCGCTTCCGGCACCGCTTCCACCCCTACCTGCACCGCAAGTACGGCGAGACCTTCACCGTGCGCCTGATCCCCGGCGGCCGGCCCCTGGTCTTCTTCACCCGGCCCGAGCAGGCCAAGGAGATCTTCGCCGGAGACCCCGAGATCTTCCACGCCGGCAAGGGCAACGCCATCCTCGGCCCGATCATGGGGCTGGACTCGCTGCTGCTCCAGGACTCCGTCGAGCACAAGCGCGCCCGCAAGCTGCTGATGCCGGCCTTCAACGGGCATGCCCTGCGCGACTACCGCGCGTTGGTGACCGACCTGGCTGCGGCCGAGGTGGCGCAGTGGGAGCCGGGGTCGACGTTCCGCTCGCTCGACCGGATGAACGCGCTGACCCTCGAGATCATCCTGCGGGTCGTCTACGGCGTCACCGACGAGGCCCGTCTGAGCGCGCTGCGGCCGCGGATCAACGCCACGGTCGAGGTCAGCCCCGCGGTGCTGCTGGGGTGGGGCTACCCCCGGCTGCAGAAGATCGGCGTCTGGAAGCGCACGGTCGACAACCAGTACGCCCTGGACCGCCTGATGTACGCGGAGATCCGCGAGCGGAGGGCCGCGAGCGACCTCGAGCAGCGCACCGACGTCCTGTCGCGCCTGCTGCGCGTCGGCGACGACGACCCCGACGTCGCCGACCACGTGGAGCCGCTCAGCGACAGTGAGCTGCGCGACCAGCTGGTGACCCTGCTGCTGGCCGGTCACGAGACCACCGCGAGCGCGCTGGCCTGGGCCCTGCACGAGGTCGGCCGCTCGCCGGAGCTGCTGCGGCGCACGCAGGCCGCGGCCGACACCGAACCCGGCGACGTCGAGGGCGACGCCTGGCTCGAGGCGGTGATGAAGGAGTCGATGCGGCTCCACCCGGTGATCCCGATGGTGGTGCGCACCCTGACCAAGCCGGCGACCATCGGTGGGCTGGACCTCCCGGCCGGCACCACGGTCGCGCCGTCGATCATCATGGCCCACCAGCAGGAGGCCAACCACCCCGATCCGTGGGCCTTCCGCCCCGATCGCTTCCTCGACGGCACCCCGCCCACCAACACCTGGATCCCCTTCGGTGGCGGCGTACGTCGCTGCCTGGGCGCCGGCTTCTCGCTGATGGAGGGCGTGGCGGTGCTGCGCGAGGTCTTCCGCCGGTACGACGTGGCCGCCGTCGGCGCCGACGAGCCGAAGGTCCGCAACATCACCTCCGTGCCCCGTCGCGGAGCGCAGGTGCGGGTCACGAGCCGCTAGCCCTGGCGCGGCGAGCCACGACTCCACCACGGGCCGGCTCACGCGAACGGGTGGACGCTCT
This sequence comes from uncultured Actinomycetota bacterium, assembly GCA_963845645.1. Lineage (GTDB taxonomy): Bacteria > Actinomycetota > Actinomycetes > Propionibacteriales > Nocardioidaceae > Nocardioides. The sequence continues at coordinate 102,612 of CAWJSY010000004.1, read as the reverse complement.
CGGCCACCCCCTCGAACACGTCGCACCACTCCCAGTAGTCGGCACGCGCCACGGCGCAGGTCAGGGTGACGCCGCGGCCGTCGGCGAGCCAGGCCCAGCGGTCGCACACGACGTCGACACCGTCCTCGAGGTGGGCGTGACGTCGGTAGGCCACCTCGTGGCCCAGCAGGTCGAACTCGTCGTCGTCCTCGAGGTCGAAGGCGACCACGTCGGCCGCGAGGTCGTGCAGCACGCGCTCCTGCCAGCCGACCAGGTCGTCACCCTCGACCCGCTCGCTGCGCAGGGTGAGTCGCGGCGGTGGACCGGTGGCGCCGGTCGGACCCCGGGCGGCGACCACCACGTCGGGGTCGGTCTGGGTGGTGCGTCGCCACCCGGGCGGCAGCCGCAGGGGGAGACGGTGGGAGCGGAGCGGGGTGAGGGACGAGGGAGCGGCAGGAGAGGTCATGACGGCAGCCTGCCGCCGTCCGCCCTGCGGCGCGACCGAGCCGGTCCTGTCTGTGGAGGGACCGGGCCGGACGCCCGCCTGTGCACGACAGGTGGGCCGCTCGGAGCCGCTCAGCGGTCGAACGCCTCGCGCACCCGCGCCTCGGAGAGCCCGTAGTCCTTCAGCGCGTACTGGTGCGAGGGCCGGGCGTGCCCCGAGCGCGCCTCGGCGTCGATCTCACGCACCCGGGCCTCGGCCTCGCTGCCCAGGGTGAGCCCGAAGGCGTCGTACACGCCGCGGACCGTGCCGACGGGGTCGCCCTGGAGGTCGGCGAAGGCGACGTCGACGAACTGCGCGGGGTCGTACCTCGCCCGGGCGTCGTGGAAGGCGTGGTAGGCCCGCGACCAGAGGTCGAGCTGGGTGTGGCCGATCACGCCGCCGACGAAGGTCTCGGAGTGGCCGGCGGTCGTCTCGGCCGACAGCGAGCACGACGACGCGAGGCAGGCGACCGGGTCGCGGTGGGTGTAGACGACCAGCGCGTCGGGGTAGACGGTCATCAGCGCATCGAGGGCGGTCATGTGGGAGGGGTTCTTCAGCACCCAGCGCTTCTCGGGGTCGTGGAGCCCGATGAGCTGGAGGTTCTGGCGGTGGCGGGCGTAGGCGTCGGTCCAGTCCTGGCCGCGCAACCACTGCGTGTAGCGCGGCAGGTTGGCCAGCGACTCGTAGGAGTTGGACTTGCCGGTCTGGCGCAGCAGCCGCCAGCACTCCTCCACCGAGGTGGCGTCCATGTAGTGGATCCCCATGTACTCGGGGCTCTCCACGTGGTGTGCCGAGAAGGCCTGCTGCATCGCGGCGAAGATCGGGTCCGACTCCCAGGTGTCGCGCGGCGGCCGGGGCTGGGGGTACTGCGTCAGCCACAGCTCCAGGCCCTGGGCCGTCGGGTCCGCGTGCAGCAGCCGGTGCAGGGCGGTGGTGCCGGTGCGCGGCAGCCCCATCACGAAGATCGGCCGCTCGACGGGTACGTCGGCGTGCTCCGGCCGGGCGTTGAGCTGCGCCTGGGTGAGCAGTCGCCCGACCAACGCGCTCTTGACCTCCGAGCGCTGGAAGTAGTTGCCGCGCGGGGTGAGCCCGGCCTCGGGCGAGGCGAGGTCCTCGACCAGGACGCGCAGCCCCTCCTCGTGGGCGTCGCCGCCGAAGTCGTCCATCCCGGTCGTGCGCACCGCGGCGGCGGCGATGTCGTCGTACGACCCGAGGTCGGGCCGCTCCCGGGTCATCACGTTCTGGGACATCTCCGGGTCGGCCATCAGGAGTGGAACTCGCCGCAGTCGACGTTGATCGTCTGGCCGGTGACCGCGGAGGCCAGGTCGCTGGCCAGGAAGAGCGTCGCCCGCGCGACCTCCTGGGGGGTGGCCAGCCGCTTCAGGTCGGTCGGCGCCGCCTTCTCGGCGTACACCTCCTCGTGGGTGCGCCCGGTCTCCGAGGCGATCCAGTCGAAGTAGGCCTTGTTGACGTCCTCGTAGATGTAGGACGGCGCCACGCTGTTGACGCGGATGCCGCGCGGCCCGAGCTCGGTGGCCAGCGAGTGGGCGAGATGGGCGAGCGTGCCCTTGCTCAGCTTGTAGCCGGCGTACTCGGGCTGCGAGGAGTACTGCACGCAGGAGTTGAGCATGATCACCGATCCCTGCGAGGCGGCCAGCGCATCGGCGAAGACGGCCGAGAGGCGCAGCGGCGCGAACACGTTGGTCTCGTTGGCGGCCCGCAGGTCCTCCAACGGGATCGAGGTGACCGGGTCCATCGGCGGGATCGCGAAGGCGTTGTTGAGCAGGCAGTCGACGCGCCCGAACTCCTCCAGCGCCCGCTCGACCAGCCGCAGCCGCGCGTCCTCGTCGGTGATGTCGGTGGGGCACACCAGCGCGCGACCGCCGAGGTCGCGGACGACGGCGGCCATCTTCTCCAGACGTCGCTCGGTGCGGCTGACCAGCACCAGGTCGGCCCCCATCCGCGCGGCCTCCTCGCCCAGCGCCCGGCCGAGACCGGGCCCGACGCCCGACAGCACGATGACCTTCCCCCGCAGCAGCGGGACAGTCCCGGTGGTCGAGCTTGTCCCGGTGGTCGAGCTCGTCGAGACCATCAGCTGAGCATCCTTCGGGCGACGGAGCGCTGGCGCGCGGCGATCCGCGCGGCCCGCTCCTCGGTGGACAGGGGGGTGAAGTGCGGGAGCCGGCCCGGTACGTCGGCCAGCGGGACGATCTCGACGCTCGGGCCGTCGGCGGGGCCGAGGTCGCGCTCGAGGCGCTGCCAGCGCAGCATCATCGGGCCGGTGCGGTGGCCGGTGGTCTCCAGCCAGTTGGCGATGCCGCCGGCGCCGCCGGGAGGGTGCTCGGAGACCACGAACCGCATCACCCCGTCGGGGTCGGTGGCCGCCTGGGCCTTGGTCAGCGAGGTCTGGTGCGTCTCGTAGTCGGTCGAGGCGTACCAGTCGGAACCGATCTGGATCGCCTGGTAGGTGCAGTCGTGGCACTCCGGCACCGAGACGATCATCGCCTCGTCCTCGGCGAGCTCGTAGTGGCCGATCGAGGAGCGTTGCGAGGCCAGCCCGCCCGGCGTGGTGCGCGGCTCGGTGAGGGTGTTGACCGGCTCCTGGTACTGGAAGAACTGCGGGAACGCGAACCAGGTCTGGATCGAGCCGGTCAGCAGCTTGGCGGCCACCTCGTACTTCTGGGCCAGCCGCTTGCGGGTCAGCGGGGCGGCCGGGTTGCCGACCTGGTCGGCGCGCTCGATCCAGAGCAGGCCGCGCTCCTCGGTGTCCCAGTCGTTGAAGACCTCGCGGATGATCAGCGTCTTCGCGTTGTCGCTGTAGGGGCCCAGCCGCAGCTCGAACGTGCCGTCGTCGGCGATCTCGAGCTCGCGGTCGTCGAAGGCGGCCAGCGACGGCGGGGCGCCCCCTGCGGTGTAGCCGCCGCCCATCACCTGGAAGGACAGGTCGGCGCTGGTGCCGCGGCGTCCGCGGACGACGTACTCGACGCCGTCGGTGAGGTAGGCGTGGAAGTAGACGGCGTCGGGGTTGTCGAGGCCCTGGCGGGAGAACTGGTGCGTGGAGTTGATCAGCACCGGCCGGTCGAGGTCGTGGTCGAAGGCGAGCTGCATGGCCGCGCGGATGCGTCCCGAGAGGTAGTCGTAGCCCTCCAGCAGGTCCTGGTCGGTGCGGATGAGCTCGGCGCCGGCGATGAGCTTCTCGGCCTCGGCGATCGCCTCGCGCAGCGGCGCGGTGAGGTCCTCGGTCACGCGCTCACCTTGCTGATGACCTGCTCGGCGTACTTCTCGAGGTTGTCGATCTTGGTCTGGAGCGGCTCGGTGTCGGGGCCCATGATGTAGGGCACGCGGAAGCCGACGATGCAGTCGGTGACGCCCTTGTCGGCCAGGCGCTTGACGCCGTCGGGGTCGTAGGCGTCGTAGGAGATGACGTGCACCTCGAAGTCGTCGCGGTCGTCGCCCTCCTCGCGGCGGATCTCCGCCAGACGGGTGAGCAGCCGGTCGAGCTCCTCGCCGTCGCCCCCGGCGTGCATCCACCCGTTGCCCTTGCGCACGGCGCGACGCAGCGCGGCGTCCGCGTGCCCGCCGACCAGCAGCGGGATCGGCGCGGTCGGGGCCGGGCACTGCTTGAGCTCCTGGATCTCGTAGAAGTCGCCGGAGTAGGCGAAGAACTCGCCGCTGGTGAGCCCACGCAGGATGTCCAGGCACTCATCCATCCGCTTGCCGCGCCTGGCCCAGTCGACGCCCATCGCCGCGAAGTCCTCGGGCCAGGGCGAGAGGCCCACGCCGAGTCCGAGACGGTTGTCGGAGAGGAAGGCCAGCGACGAGGCCTGCTTGGCGACCAGCACCGGCGGCCGCACGGGCAGCTTCAGCACGAACGGCGTCAGCCGCAGCGTGGTGGTGTGGGCGAAGAGGTGCGCGCACATCACCATCGTCTCGATGAACTCCTTGCCGTCGAGGAACTCGCGGTCGCCCGTGTCGGTGTAGGGGTACGTCGAGTCCGACTCGCGTGGGTAGATCAGGCTGTCGGCCACGGACATGCTCGTGTAGCCCGCCGCCTCCGCGGCGCGGGCGAGCGGCGCGTAGTACTGCGCCTGGGTCATGGCCTCCGCATAGGTGAATCGCACGGGCCCACACTAGAACGTGTTCTAGATTTCTGCCAGAGTGGCGGCATGGACCTGCAGCAGATCTCCGACCGGCTCGAGATCGCCGACGTGCTCACCCGCTACACGATCGCCATCGACACCGGCGACTGGGACCTCCTCGACACGGTCTTCACCCCCGACGCCGCGATCGACTACACCGAGTCGGGCGGCATCGCGGCCGGCATCGCCGAGGTGAAGCCCTGGCTGGCCGAGATGCTCCCGATCTTCCCGCAGCGGATGCACACCATCGGCCAGGTGGGTGTGGAGCCGTCGGCGCCGACGCCTGGGGAGCCGACACCGGGGCGCCGACACCGGCGAGCCGACGCTCGGCGACGAGGTCGAGGTGACGGCGTACTTCGACAACCCGATGCTGCTGCCCGACGGCAGCGGCGGGCACAGCGTGGTCGAGATCGGCGGGATCTACCGCCACACGATGGTGCGGACGGCCGACGGCTGGCGCAGCCGCCGACTCCACGAGCAGGTCGTCTGGAAGCGGGGCATCTGATGCCCGAGCTGACCCCTGAGGAGGTGGCCAAGCGCCGCGAGCAGCTGGCCCACCCGATCGTCCCGAGGATCATCAAGGCCGGGGCGCGGGCGCAGGTGCGGGTCTTCCGGCTGACCAACGGCCGGATCGGCAGCCGGTGGCGGATCGGGGCGGGTTTCCGCAAGCCGGTGCCGACGCTGCTGCTGGACCACGTCGGACGTCGGTCGGGCACCCGCTTCACCACCCCGCTGCTCTACCTCGAGGACGGCGACGACCTGGTCGTCGTGGCCTCGCAGGGCGGCCTCCCGACCCACCCGCAGTGGTACCGCAACCTGCTCGCCCACCCCGACACCCACGTCGACCTGCGGGGTGAGCCACGACGGGCCGTGCGGGCCCGCGCGGTCGGGCCCGAGGAGAAGGCCGCGCTCTGGCCCCGCCTGGTCGAGCTGTACGCCGACTTCGCGACGTACCAGGCCACGACCGAGCGCGAGATCCCCGTGGTGGTGCTCGAACGACGCTGAGCGCCCGTCGCGGCGCGGTTTGGCGCGCGCCCCGCGGTGTCGGACAATGGCGGAATGGCTGACGACCCGACCCCCGTGCGGCAGGACCGACCGGTCCTGACCGGCATCGTGGCGCTCGTGGGCGTGGCCCTCGTCGTGGGCATGGTGCTGGGCGGCGGAGCCCTCGCCGCGACCAAGGTGCTCGGCCTCGGTGGTGGCGACCGGGCGGCCGACGGGGCCACCTCGACCGACACGCTCTTCCTGCCGGAGTTCGAGGAGACCGAGAAGCCGAGCGGTCCGTTGCTCACGCTGCGGCCGGACCCCTCGAAGGCTGCCGACCCGAAGAACGGCACCACCGAGAAGCCCGCGCCGAAGAGCAAGATCTCGTTGTCGGCCGGCCAGACCCAGGTCGTGCCGATGGGCCAGATCGACCTGACCGGCATCTACCCCGGCGGTGAGGGGGCCATCCTCCAGGTGCAGCGCCTCGAGGCCGGCACCTGGGACGAGTTCCCGGTCACGGTGGCGGTCAGCAACGAGACGTTCTCCACCTACGTCCAGACCGGCCAGGTCGGGGCCAACAAGTTCCGCGTCGTCGACACCGACAACGGCAAGACCTCCAACGTGGTCAAGGTCCAGATCAGCTGACCCCGGCCGGCTCGCGGGCCGGCGCGCCGGGCTGGGCGGCGGGCTGGGTGACGGGCTGGGTGACGGGCGGCACGGTGGAGGTCCGTCGCGGCAGCGTCACCTGTCCGGCCAGGATCCCGCCGAGCACCAGCGCGAGGCCGAGCGCCTGCGCGGAGCCGAAGACCTCGCCGACCACGACGACGCCGAGGACGGTGCCGACCACCGGGTTGAGCAGGCCGACGAGCGACACGGCGCCGGCCGGCATCCGCGCGAGCCCGTGGAACCAGCAGAGGTAGGCCAGGACCGTGCCGACCAGGCCGAGCCACGCGAAGCCGACCACGGCGGGCGCGTCGATCGCCGGCGGGGCGCCCTCGACCAGCAGCGCCACCGGCAGCAGCACCAGACCGCCGACGACCAGCTGCCAGGAGACCAGGGTGAGCAGGTCGATGCCCGACTTCTGCGGCGCCCACTTCTTGAGCAGCACGTAGCCGACCGACGAGACGGCGATGGAGCCGGCGGCGGCGAGCAGGCCGACCGCGTCGAGGGTGCCGGGGGAGCGCAGCACCAGCAGTGCGACGCCGAGCACGCCGACCACGGCGCCACCGACCCGCAGCGAACCGGGTCGCTCGTCCAGGGCAGCCCACGCCAGGCCGATCACGGCCAGCGGGGCGGTGGCCTGCAACGTCGCGGCCAGCCCGCCCGGCAGGTGGTAGGCCGCGAGGAAGATCAGCGGGAAGAACAAGCCGATGTTGGCCACGCCGAGCACGATCGAGCGCCACCACCACGCGCCGAACGGCAGGCGGCGGCTGAGCGCGAGCAGCACGAGACCGGCGGGGAGCGCGCGGACCAGGGCCGCGAAGAGCGGGCGGTCCGGCGGCAGCAGCTGCTCGGTGACGATGTACGTCGTGCCCCACGCGAGGGGGGCGACCGCGGTGATGGCGACGGTGCGCCAGCCGATTGTTTCCATGGAAGACAGAATAGTTTCCGCGTCAGATATATTCCGCCACGTGAGCCATGAGCCTGATCACGTCGGTCGGATCCTCCAGCAGTGGGCCGTCGCACGCCCCGACCTCGACGTCGCGCCGATGGGCATCATCGGGCGCCTCCACCGCCTCGCCCAGGTCCTCGACGAGGAGCTGCACCCGGTCTTCGCCGCGGCGGGGCTGGGCGACGGCGACTTCGACGTCCTGGCCACGCTGCGTCGCGCCGAGCCGCCCCACGAGCTCAGCCCCGGTCAGCTCGCCGACTCGGCGATGGTCACGTCGGGGGCGGTGTCCAAGCGGGTGGACCGGCTCGAGCGCAAGGGGCTCGTACGTCGCCGGGTCGACGCCGCCGACGGGCGAGGGCGCCGGGTGGCGCTCACCGACGAGGGCTTCGCGCTGGTCGAGGACGTCCTCGACCAGCACGTCGCCAACGAGCACCGCCTGGTGGCCGGGCTCGGCGAGCTCGAGCGCGCCCGGCTCGCTCACCTGCTGGAGACCTGGGGCCGTCAGCTCGGCGTGTGACCGGGCGCGTTCGGCCGTTCAGTCGGGCAGGTAGTCGAACGTGTCGGGGTCGGGGCCGGTGCGCCCGGCCGTGCCCTGGTCGAGACCGCTGATCGCCGCCACCTGGTCCTGGGTGAGGGAGAAGTCGAAGATGTCGAAGTTCTCCTGCATCCGCTCGACCTTCATCGACTTCGGGAAGACGATGTCGCCCCGCTCGACGTGCCAGCGCAGCGTCACCTGCGAGGGGGTCTTGCCGTGCGACGAGGCGATCTCGCCGATGACCGCGTCGTCCAGCACCTTGCCCTGGGCGATCGGTGACCAGCCCTCGACGTGGGTGCCGTGGCGCAGCGAGGCCTCGCGGGCGGTGTCGTTGAGGAAGTAGGGGTGCACCTCGATCTGGTTGACCACCGGCACGACGCCGGTCTCCTCGACGATGCGGTCCAGGTGCGCGGGCTGGAAGTTGGAGACTCCCACCGAGCGCGCCCCGCCGGCGGTCACCAGCTCGGCCATCGCCTTCCAGGTCGAGACGAAGTCGCCGTCGTACTGCGTGGGCAGCGGCCAGTGGATGAGGAACAGGTCGACGTGGTCGAGCTGCAGCTTGGCCAGGGACTCCTCGAAGGAGCGCTTGACGGCGTCGGGGCGGTGGTTGTTGTTGTTGAGCTTGGTGGTGACGTAGAGGTCGTCGCGGGCGATCCCGGAGGCGGCGATGGCCTCGCCCACCCCGGCCTCGTTCTCGTACATCTGCGCGGTGTCGATGTGGCGGTAGCCGACCTCGAAGGCCTTCGTCACCGTGGCCGCGGTCTCCTCGGGCGGGACCTGGAACACGCCGAAGCCGAGCTGGGGGATGGTCGTCTGGTCGTGGAGGCTGATCGTGGGAACGCTCATGTCAGGCCGGAACCCCGCGGGCCGCGCCACTATTCCTCCCCCCGGGCCCGGGTGGGCGGTCGGCGGCGTGGCCGCGGTCGGCAGGATGGGGGGATGGAGTACACCGACTACGACACCCGAGTGGCGGCGTACGCCGTCATCGTCGACGGCGAGCCGGGGGCCGAGCGGGTGCTGCTGGCGCTGTGGAACGAGGCCGACCAGCCGCGGTGGACGCTGCCCGGCGGCGGGGTCGAGCTCGACGAGACCGTCGAGGGCGGCGCCGTCCGCGAGGTCAAGGAGGAGAGCGGGTACGACGTCGAGCTGGCGGGCCTGCTCGGCGTGCACTCCTACGTCGTCCCGCCCGAGCGCCGCTTCGCCCGCACCGGCCGCCCGATGCGGGCCCTGCGCGTGGTCTTCGCCGCCCGGGTCGTCGGCGGCGAGCTCGCCCGCGAGGTCGACGGCACCACCGACGAGGCGCGCTGGTTCGACCTCGCCGAGGTGCCCGCGCTGCCGCAGGTCGGGTTGGTCGAGATCGCGCTGGACATGTGGCGCGAGGGTCGGTGACGAGGGCGTCACGAGGGTCTTCTCGGTCGGCCGCGTCACCTGTTCTGCGTGATCGACACCAGCGTCTGACCAGCCCGAGGGCGGGTCGAGCGACTCGTGGTCGGTCGCTGCCGCGCCGGCGATCTCAGGTGCGCGACAAGCACCGTGTGGGCAATCGGACCTGCGATATCTCGACCACGGCGCTCCTGGCGCGGATCCGAGATCCAGCGGTGGAGGCCTCTTGCGCACCTACCGAACACATGCTCTAATAGAGATAGCACGCGGGCATCCCCCGCAGAGATGCAGTAGTCCTCCGGACCGTGCGGCCGGAGCTCGTCACGACTGGCGCGCTGGCATCGACGTACTTGGTAAGTCCCGGTGGTCCCACTCCCCGGGCGGTCGTCGATCCAGGGAGCCCCGATGCAGGCCACGACTCCGCTCCACCCGATCCTCCGGGCGTTGAGCGCGATCGAGCAGGCGCTCGACGAGACCGCGTCGGTCGACCCGATCTTCATGGCCACCGCCGACAAGCGTGCGGCCCTGCGGCAGGTGAGTGCCCTGTCCAGTCGGCTGGACGGGTTGCTGCTGCGGGTCGTCGTCGCCGCGGACGACGTGGCCGAGGTGGACGGAGCGCGCGATGCCGGTGCCTGGCTGGCCCACGCCACCCGCCGCGACCCCGCCGAGGGTCGTCGCCTCCTCCGTCTCGCCCGATCGCTGGGCTCGCTCCCGGCGGTCGGAGCAGCGCTGAGCGGGGGCTCGCTGAGCATGGCGCAGGCCTCCGTGATCGACCACGCGGTCGAGAAGCTCCCCCACGACCTCGATCCGCAGGTGCGGCAGCAGGCGGAGCAGCACCTGGTCGAGCAGGCCGTCGACTTCGCGCCCCGCGACCTGAGACGGCTCGGACGCCGCGTCCTGCAGGTCGTCGACCCCGCCGCCGACGAGGCCCACGAGCAGCGGCTGCTGGAGCGCGAGGACGCCGAGGCCTCTCGGCGTACCTTCCTGCGCACGCGACGCAACGGCGACGGCACCACCGACCTCCACCTGCGCCTCTCCGACCTGGTCGCCGACCGGTTGCTGACCTACCTGCACGCGTTCACCTCGCCCCGACGGCCCGACCCGGCCTCGGCAGACGCGTCCGGCCCCGAGTGCCGCGACGGCCCCGAGTGCCCCGACGACCACCGTGCCTACGACCAGCGGCTCGGGCACGCCTTCGGTGCCTTCCTCGAGGCCGTCGACCCGAGCCGGCTCCCGCTCCACGGCGGCGACGCCACCCGCGTGCTGGTCACCATCGACCTCGAGACGCTGCGCGGCGACCTGGGGGCCGGCTCCGGCGTCGGGTTGCTCGGAGACGTCCCGCTGTCCGCCGGTCAGGTACGTCGACTGGCCTGCACCGCCGGCATCATCCCGGCCGTGCTCGGCGGGGCGAGCGAGGTGCTCGACCTCGGCCGCACCCACCGCCTGTTCACGCCCGCCCAGCGCAAGGCGCTGACGCTGCGGCAGCCCACCTGCCGCGCCGAGGGTTGTTCCATCCCGTCGGCCTGGTGCGAGGCCCACCACGCCGGCGACCCCTGGTCGCGCGGCGGCCGCACCGACCTCGCCGACGGTCGCCTGCTCTGCTCCTTCCACCACCATCGTGCCCACGACCCCCGCTACGACGTCACCCACCTTCCTAGCCGCGACCGTCACCTCGACGGCCGGGTCCGCTTCCACCGGCGGGAGTGAGAAGGCGGCGAGACAGGGTGTGACCGGGATCTCCCGGGCGGCGGCGAGGCCCCGGAACAGTTCCCGCTCAGTGTGCGTTGAGCCAGGTGAACAAAGTTGAGTTGAACGGACTCAAGTAATTTGGCAGACTGCCTCCAGCGGTGCACGATGGCTGGCGTCGGTCTGCGGAGCGCAGGCCCCGGCCTCACGCTCCAGAGCCAACCCCCAGCAGCAACCCCCAGCAAGCCCGCACCCCCGAATTCGCAAGCACCCGCAAGCACGAAGGAAGGTTCCACCATGGCACGAGCAGTCGGTATCGACCTCGGCACCACCAACAGCGTCGTCGCGGTCCTCGAGGGCGGCGAGCCCACCGTCATCGCCAACGCGGAGGGCGCGCGCACCACCCCGTCGGTCGTCGCGTTCGCGAAGTCCGGAGAGGTCCTGGTCGGCGAGGTCGCCAAGCGCCAGGCCGTCACCAACGTCGACCGGACGATCCGCTCCGTCAAGCGCCACATGGGCACCGACTGGAAGCAGAAGATCGACGACAAGGACTTCACCCCCCAGCAGATCAGCGCGTTCGTGCTGCAGAAGCTCAAGCGCGACGCCGAGGCCTACCTCGGCGAGCCGGTGACCGACGCGGTGATCACCGTGCCGGCGTACTTCTCCGACGCGCAGCGCCAGGCCACCAAGGAGGCCGGCGAGATCGCGGGCCTCAACGTCAGCCGGATCGTCAACGAGCCCACCGCCGCGGCGCTGGCCTACGGCCTCGACAAGGGCGACGACCAGACGATCCTGGTCTTCGACCTCGGTGGCGGCACGTTCGACGTCTCGCTCCTGGAGATCGGCGAGGGCGTCGTGGAGGTCAAGGCCACCAGCGGCGACAACCACCTCGGTGGTGACGACTGGGACAACAAGGTCGTCGAGTGGATGGTCACCAAGTTCAAGGGCAACTACGGCGTCGACCTCGCGGCCGACAAGATCGCCAAGCAGCGCCTCCAGGAGGCCGCTGAGAAGGCCAAGATCGAGCTCTCGTCCTCCAGCGAGACCACGATCCACCTGCCCTACATCACCCAGGGCGAGTCGGGCCCGCTGCACTTCGAGGAGAAGCTCACCCGCAGCGAGTTCCAGAAGATGACCAACGACCTGCTCGAGCGCACCCGCCAGCCGTTCAAGAGCGTGCTCGCCGACGGCGGCGTGGCCGTGGCCAACATCGACCACGTCGTGCTCGTCGGCGGCTCCACCCGGATGCCGGCGGTCACCGAGCTGGTCAAGGAGCTGCTCGGCGGCAAGGAGCCCAACAAGGGCGTCAACCCCGACGAGGTCGTCTCGGTCGGCGCCGCGCTGCAGGCCGGCGTCCTCAAGGGCGAGGTCAAGGACGTGCTGCTCCTCGACGTCACCCCGCTGTCCCTCGGCATCGAGACCAAGGGTGGCGTGATGACCAACCTGATCGAGCGCAACACCACGATCCCGACCAAGCGCTCGGAGATCTTCACCACCGCCGACGACAACCAGCCGTCGGTGGAGATCAAGGTCGCCCAGGGCGAGCGCCAGATGTGGGCCCAGAACCAGCCGCTCGGCAACTTCGAGCTGACCGGTCTGCCCCCGGCTCCCCGCGGCATCCCGAAGATCGAGGTCACCTTCGACATCGACGCCAACGGCATCGTGCACGTCTCGGCCAAGGACCAGGGCTCCGGCAAGGAGCAGTCCATGACGATCTCCGGCGGCTCCGCCCTGAGCAAGGACGAGATCGACCGGATGGTCAAGGAGGCCGAGCAGTACGCCGAGGAGGACGCCGAGCGTCGCGCGGCCGTCGAGGCCCGCAACCAGGGCGACCAGCTCGTCTACACCACCGAGAAGTTCCTCGAGGAGAACTCCGAGAAGATCCCCGAGGAGGTGCAGACCGAGGTCAAGGCCGACGTCGAGGCGCTGAAGACGGTGCTCGAGGACGCCGAGGCGTCCGCGGAGTCCATCACCACCGCGGTGACCAAGGTGGGCGAGTCGAGCCAGAAGATGGGCGCGGCCATGTACGCCGCCGCCGAGGCCGAGGCTGCCGCCGCGGGCGGGGCCACCGGTGCGACCGGTGAGTCCGACGACGACGTGGTCGACGCCGAGATCGTCGACGACGCCCCCGAGGGCGGCGCCGGGTCCGAGGGCACCGACGCCGACGAGAGCAAGTGACCGACCGGCCCGTCGTCCCCGAGGGGGAGCAGCCCGAGGTGCCCACCCAGGGCGCCGAGGGCTCCTTCCCCGACGCGGCGGCGGAGATGAGTCCGGAGACCGAGGTCGAGGCCCCGCTCGAGGGTGAGGTCGTCGATCCCGACGGCGCGCCCGCCGGGCAGCCCGACGGCCAGTCCGACAGCCAGCCTGCACGGCCAGTCCGACGAGCTCGTGCTCGCGCAGATCGCGCTGGCCGAGCGCACCGCGGACCTCCAGCGGTTGCAGGCGGAGTTCGTCAACTACAAGCGGCGGGTCGAGCGTGACCGCGACCTGCTGCGCGAGAACGCGACGTACGCCGCGCTGGCGCCGATCACCGAGGTGCTCGACACCATCGACCGGGCCCGTGAGCACGGCGACCTCGAGCCCGGGCTCAAGGCGGTCGGCGACCAGCTGGAGCGCACGGTCGCGCGGCTCGGCCTGGTCAAGTTCGGCACCCCCGGCGACGCGTTCAACCCGACGGTCCACGAGGCTCTCTCCCACATCGGGGAGGATCCCGAGGTGTCGGTGACGACGTGCAAGGTGATCGCCAAGTCGGGCTACAAGATCGGCGACCGGGTGGTGCGCGCCGCCCAGGTGCTCGTCGTCGATCCCGCTGAGGCGGCGCCGGCCGGCGACGACCAGGCCACTCAGTCCGCCCAGGCCCCCGAGGCCACCGAGGCGGAGTAGGACAGATGAACGAGAAGGGAAGGGAGGTGCGCGATGGCTGAGGAAGGTTTCCGGGCCGACTGGGCGCAGAAGGACTTCTACGCCGTCCTCGGCGTGAAGAAGGACGCCACGTCGGAGGACATCAAGAAGGCCTACCGCAAGCTGGCGCGCGCCAACCACCCCGACTCCAACCCGGACGACACCGCGAAGCACGACAAGTTCAAGGCCGTCGCCGAGGCCTACGACGTCGTCGGAGACCCCGCCAAGCGCAAGAAGTACGACGAGATGCGCTCGCTCTACGGCTCCGGCGGCGGCGCGGGCGGTGGCTTCGGTGGCGGCGGGTTCAACCTCGACGACCTGCTCCGCGACCGCGCCGGTGGCGGGGCGGGTGCGGGTGGCGGCTTCGGCGACATGTTCGGCGACATCTTCGGCGGTCGCGGGCGCCAGCAGGCCCGACCGCGCCCGACCAAGGGCCAGGACGCCGAGACCACCGCCACCGTCAGCTTCGTCGACGCGCTCGAGGGCGTGACGATCTCGCTGCGCCTCACCTCCGACGCCCCCTGCCCCCAGTGCTCCGGCACCGGCGGCAAGCCCGGCACCCGCCCGCACGTCTGCCCCGAGTGCGAGGGCGCCGGCTTCGTCGTCGCCTCGGTCGGCGGAGCGTTCTCGATGAACGAGACCTGCCCCGCGTGCGGCGGACGCCAGCTCGTCTACGACGAGCCCTGCCCCACCTGCCACGGCAGCGGCCACGGCCTGTCCGCGCGCACGATCCAGGCGCGGATCCCCGCCGGCGTCAAGGACGGTCAGCGCATCCGGCTGCGCGGCAAGGGCTCGGCCGGCAGCAACGGCGGTCCCGCCGGAGACCTCTACGTCACCGTCAAGGTCTCCTCGCACCGGCTCTTCGGCCGCAAGGGTGACAACCTCACCCTCGACGTGCCGGTCTCCTTCGACGAGGCCGCGCTCGGGGCCGAGGTCAAGATCCCCACCCTGGGAGGTGCCCCGGTGACCCTCAAGCTGCCGGCCGGCACCCCCAACGGCCGTACCTTCCGGGTGCGCGGCAAGGGGGCCCGCAAGGCCGACGGCACCCACGGTGACCTGCTGGCCACCGTCGAGGTGCAGGTCCCGGCCCACCTCGACCCCGCCGCCCGCGAGGCCGTCGAGGCCTACCGCGCGGCCAGTGCCGCGAAGCCGCTGCGCGCCGGGCTCTTCGAGTCGTGATCGGAGCCGGTGGACCAGCCATGAGCCCTCAGCTTCCCGGCCCACCGAGCCCCGAGGCCGCCGTCTACGTGATCAGCGTGGCCGCCGAGCTCACCGGCCTCCACCCGCAGACCCTGCGCACCTACGAGCGGATGGGCCTGATCCGGCCCGGCCGCACCGGCGGTGGAGGTCGCCGCTACTCAGCGCGCGACCTCGAGCGGCTGCGCGCGATCGCCGACCTCACCGCCTCGGGCATCGGCATCGAGGGCGTACGTCGCATCCTCGAGCTCGAGAACCAGGTCACCGCACTCGCCACCCGCGCCGCCGAGCTGCAGGCCGAGCTCGAGGCCACCCGCGAGGCGCTGCGCCAGGCGGTGACCGTACGACGTACGACGGGCGCCGCGCCCACCAAGCCGCCCAACAAGCTGCCCGTCGTCCGCGGCCCCGACCCCGCGCAGTCGCTCGTCGTCTGGCGTCGCGGCCGCTGACCCACCTCACCCCGGTGCGCGGTCGCCGCGCAGCGACCCGGCCGGCCCAGTAGCCGGCCCACTGCCCGGCCCTCAGTGGCCGGACGGCACGGTGGCGGCGATCAGGGTGCCGTCGGAGCGTCGGGTGCCGGCGGGGTTGGGGGGCTGCCCCTCGACCCGCGGGCCCTGGTGCGCCAGCGCCACGACGGCCGGCTGGTCGGGGGCGACCGTGACCGTGGTGTCCCGCACCTGGAAGCGCAGCGACCCGGTGCCGTCCTCGACCTCGAGGTGCACCTGGTCGGCGGTGACCGTGACCCTGACCCGGGTGCCGAGGATCGTGAGCCGGTAGGTCAGCGACTCCCACGACTCGGGCAGCCGCGGGTCCAGGCGCCAGCGACCGGCGCCGAGGTCGCGGAAGCCCCCGAAGCCGCAGACCAGCGCGCTCCACACGCCGCCGGTCGACGCGACGTGGACGCCGTCGGAGGTGTTGGCGTGCCGGTTGCTGAGGTCGACGTACAGGGCGTCGTGGAAGTAGCGCAGCGCCAGGTCGTGGTAGCCGACCTCGGCGGCGATGATCGACTGCACGACCGCGGAGAGCGTGGAGTCGCCCGTGGTGATGGGGTCGTAGTAGTCGAAGTCCGCCTTCTTCTCCTCGGCCGTGAACTCCTCGCCCTGCAGGAACAGCGCGAGCACGACGTCGGCCTGCTTCAGCACCTGGAAGCGGTAGATGACCAGCGGGTGGTAGTTCAGCAGCAGGGGTTGGCGGTCAGCGGGCGTGCGCTCGAGGTCCCACATCTCGCGCTCGAGGAAGTGGGAGTCCTGCGGGTGGATCCCGACCTGCTCGTCGTAGGGGATCGCCATCGCCATCGCGGCGCGCGACCACTCCACGACCTCGTCGTCGGTGAGGCCGACCCGCTGTCGCAGGGCCTGGTACGCCGCCGGGTCCTGCTCGGCGATCGTGCGCACGGCCTCGGCGGCGCGGCGCAGGTTGAAGCGCGCCATCACGTTCGTGTAGAGGTTGTCGTTGACCACGGTGGTGTACTCGTCGGGCCCGGTCACGCCGTGGATGTGGAACGCGCCGCTCTGCTCGTCGCGCCAGAACCCGAGGTCGGCCCACAGCCGGGCGGTCTCGACGAGGACGTCGATCGCCTGCTGGTGCAGGAAGTCGACGTCGCCGGTGGCGTCGACGTACTGGCTCAGCGCGTAGGCCACGTCGGCGTCGATGTGGTACTGCGCGGTCCCGGCCGCGTAGTACGCCGACGCCTCGGCGCCGTTGATCGTGCGCCAGGGGAACAGCGCGCCCTTCTGGGTCAGCTCGCGGGCGCGGGCCCGGGCGGCGTCGAGCAGGGAGTAGCGGAAGCGCAGCGCGTTGCGGGCGGCCCCCGGACAGGTGTAGGTGAGGAACGGCATCACGTAGATCTCGGCGTCCCAGAAGTAGTGACCGCCGTAGCCCGACCCCGTGACGCCCTTGGCCGGGATCCCGGAGCCGTCGGCGCGGGCCGAGGCCTGCAGGATGGAGAAGAGGTTCCAGCGCGTGGCCTGCTGGACCTCGGGCTGGCCGGCCACCACCACGTCGGCGCGCTCCCAGAAGTCGGCGAGGAAGGCCTCCTGGTCGTCGAAGTGCTGGGCCACACCCTCGTCGCGCACCCGGTCGAGCGTGCGTCCGCAGCGGTCGAGCAGCTCGTGCGGCGGGACGGCGTTGGCGGTGTGGTAGCTCACCGTCTTGGTCAGCGTGATCGGTACGCCGGGCTCGGCGGTGACCCGGAAGGTGGCCTTCGCGAGGTCGTCGCTGCTGTGCACGCGGCTGCTGGACTCGTTGTCGGTCTCGAGGAGGTGGTCGGCCGCGACCGCGATCGTCATGCCGCTGTCGGCGCAGCGGTAGCCCAGGGCCACCCGGCCGGTCTCGCCGTCGTCGCTGTGCACCTCGGGGACCAGCACGCGGTGGCTGAACTGGGCCGCCTTCCGCGGGTCCATGCCCTGGTCGACGAGCGTGTTGAGGACCTTCGACTCGCTCGCGCCGTCCTGGCGGTTGAGCAGCTGCGAGGAGATCGTGACGGGCGCGCCGGCGTCGAGCAGGGTGACCTCGAAGGTCATCACCGCGAGGTGGCGCTGGGTGAAGGAGACCAGGCGCCGGCTGACCACGCGGACCCGCTTGCCGCTCGGCGTGCGCCACAGCAGCCTCCGGGTGAGCTGGCCGGTGCGCAGGTCGAGCGAGCGCTCGTACTCCTCGATCTCGGCGGTCGAGACCTGGAGCGGCTCGTCGTCGACGTACAACCGGATCACCTTGGCGTCCGGGGCGTTGACGATCGTCTGCCCGACCTGGGCGAAGCCGAAGGCCTCCTCGGCGTGCTGGATCGGCCAGGTCTCGTGGAAGCCGTTGAGGTAGGTGCCGTTGCTGTGGAAGTCGCGGCTCTCCTCGTAGTTGCCGCGCAGCCCGAGGTAGCCGTTGCCGAGGCTGAACAGCGACTCGGTCACGCCGAGGTCGCGGCTGTCGAGGCGGCACTCGACCAGCCGCCACTCATCGACCGGGAAGCGGGTGCGGTCGAGCGGGTCACCGACCGCCCTCGGAGGCTGATGGGCACCGAGAGGAGGTGGCGCATGGTCGGTCGACATGACAGGAACGATAGGGGTCGGCGACCGGTCGGTGCGACGCCTGCCTCAGCCTGGCGGGCCACCGACCAGCGACGCGAGGTCGGTGACGACCAGGTGCGCCCCGGCCTCGGTGAGGGCCTGCGCCCCCGCGCCGCGGTCGACGCCGATGACCAGCGGGAAGGCCCCGGCCGCTCCGGCGGCGACACCGCTGGTCGCGTCCTCGACGACGACCGCTGCGTCCCGGGGCACTCCGAGGTCGTCGGCCGCCGCCCAGAACGTGTCGGGGGCGGGCTTGCCGGGCAGCCCGCGCTCGGCGGCCACCCCGCCGTGCATCACCACCGGGAAGTAGTCGAGGAGGCCCGCGACCTCGAGCACGTCGGGGGCGTTGCGGGACGACGACACGATCGCCATCGGCATCCCCTGCTCGCGCAGGTGGTCGAGCAGCGCGACCGACCCGGGGTAGGGCGTCACCCCGTCCTGGTGCAGGGCCCGGCCGAAGGCCTCGTCCTTGCGATTGCCGAGGCCGCTGACGGTCTCGGCGCTCGGGGGGTCCGCGGGCGTGCCCTCCGGCAGGTCGATGCCGCGGGAGGCGAGGAAGGACCGGACGCCGTCGTAGCGCGGCTTCCCGTCGACGTGGTCGAAGTAGTCCTGGTCGGTGTACGGCTCGGTGATGCCGCGGTCGGCCAGCACCCCGTCGAAGAGCTGTGCCCAGGCCCGCATGTGCACCTCGGCGGTGGGGGTGATCACGCCGTCGAGGTCGAAGAGCACCCCGCGGTAGTCGGTCCAGTCCACGTCCATGGCCGCACCCTACGAGGCGCCCCCCGGGCGGACGGCGTCGCCGTCGATTCCCGGGTACGACGTAACGCGGCCCTCGTATTCGGCGTTGGTGCTGGTGGAGCAGGCACTACCCTCGGCCCAGGTCAGGCAGTCGGGTCAGCTCGGAGCCGCGACCAGTGAGGCGAGGAGGCGACGGTGGACGCAGCGGGCGAGTGGCTGGCCGACTGGGTGAGTCACATCGACTGGGTCGCCTTCGCCTCGATCCCGGTCTTCACCGGCGTCGTCGGCTTCCTGATCAACTGGTCCGGCCTGTGGATGCTGTTCAGCCCGGTGCGCTTCCACGGCGTGACGGTGCCGGGCTTCCGCGAGCTGGCCACGCTGCTGCCGCGCAAGATCCAGGAGGTGCCGGGCGTCCTCCAGGGCGGCATCGGGTGGCAGGGCATCGTGCCGGCGCGCGCGGCCAAGATGGGCTCGATCGCCGTCGACAAGGCCATCTCGAAGCTCGGCACCCCGGCCGAGTTCTACCAGCAGCTCGAGCCCGACCAGATCGCCGAGCACATCGTCACCGTCTTCCGACCCGAGATCCCCGAGCTGGTCGACGACGTGATGACCCGCGAGCACCCGCGGCTGTGGCGAGACCTGCCGCGCCCGGTCAAGGAGGCCGTCTTCGAGAGGGTGCAGGCGCAGCTGCCGTCGGTGGTCGGTCGGGTCACCGACGAGATCGGCATCCACATCGACCAGCTGCTCGACCCCAAGATCATGGTCATCGACCACTTCGAGAAGAATCCCGGCGCTCGTGGTGCGGATCTTCCGCGACTTCGGTCAGCGCGAGCTCAACCTGATGGTCGCGTTCGGGTTCATCTTCGGCTTCCTGCTCGGCATCCCGGTGGCGATCGCCGACAGCATCGCCCACCAGTGGTGGTTGCTCCCGGTCCTGGGCATCGGGGTCGGGTGGATCACCAACGCGCTGGGCATGTGGCTGATCTTCGAGCCGCCGGAGCCGAAGAAGCTGCTCGGGCTGATCCCCGTGCACGGGCTCTTCCTGCGCCGCCAGGACCAGGCGGCCGAGGTCTACGCCAAGATCATCGCCGACGACGTGATCACCCTGGAGCGGATCGGCGACTTCCTGCTCGACGGGCCCCGCGGCGACCGCACCCGGCAGATGCTGGCCACGGCGATGCGTCCGGCCATCGACCAGGCGGCCGGTCCGGCCCGTGGTGCCGTCCGGGTGGCGATGGGCGCGGCTCGTTTCGACACGATCCGCGACTCGGTGGCCAAGGAGGCCGTGGGTCGTACGCTGACGCCGTTCCGGGACCCGGCGTTCTCCGCGCGCCAGGCCGACAAGATCCGGGTCCTGGTGGCCACCCGCACCAAGGAGCTGCCGCCGCAGGACTTCGTCGACATGATGCGCTCGGCGATCAAGGAGGATGAGTGGATGCTCTACGCCCACGGCGCGATCATGGGAGCCGCCGGCGGCTTCCTCCACCTGGCGATCTTCGGGGTGCAGGGTGGCTGAGCGCGACGACAACGGCTCCGGCTCCGGCTCGACCGACGCAGGCGACCTCGGGCACGCGCTGGAGGCGCTGCCGGGTCTGGCCCGGGTGGCCGGGCACGCTGCGTGGCACACCACGGAGTGGAGCGTGAAGACCTCGGCGCGCGCCTGGCTCCGCGTCGGCCGGGCGGTGACCCGCCCCGAGGAGGCATCAGCCCTGGCGCGCGACGCGACCCGGGCGGTCGGCGTCGTGGGCGAGCTGGCTCGCTCGGTCTCCTCCGGGGTCCCGGTGGCGCGGGCCCTGCTGAACGCGGGCGAGAGCCTTGGTGGGCTCGTCGAGTCGCCCGAGGCGGTCGACGGCTCGGGCGCCGGAACCTCCGAGTCCCCTCCGCCCGCCGCCTCGCTGCGCGACCGCGGCCAGGAGCTCCTGGAGCGCTCGCGCGACGTGTGGAACACCGAGCAGGGCCACCCGGCGTTCGACCGGATCCTCGACGAGCTCGCGCCCGACGAGGCCCGCGTGCTGCTGCTGCTCCTGACGAGCGGCCCGCAGCCCAGCGTCGACGTCCGCACCGGCGGTCCGATCGGGTTGATGAGCAGCCAGCTCATCGCCCCGGGGCTCACCATGATCGGCGCGCGCGCGGGCTGCCGCTACGTCGAGCAGGTGCCGTCGTACCTCAACAACCTGTTCCGCCTCGGCCTGGTGTGGTTCTCCCGCGAGCCGCTGCGCGACCCGATGCCCTACCAGGTGGTGGAGGCGCAGCCCGACGTGCTGGAGGCGATGCACTCGGTGAAGTTCGCCAAGGTGGTACGGCGCAGCATCCACCTCACGCCGTTCGGCGAGGACTTCTGCCGCTCCTGCCTGGTCGAGGAGGGCGCGCTCGAGGCCGCGGAGTTCCCCCAGCACCAGCCGCCGCCGGAGACCGACTCCGCGGAGCCGCCGTCGCGTTCCTGACGGTCGGGGCGAGCCCTCAGGGACGCGGGCCGCGGTCGGTCTCGGTCGCGACGGCGGGCAGACAGATGCTGAAGACCGCACCTCCGTCGTCGCCGCGCCGGAAACCGGCACTGCCGCCCTGCGCCTCGGCGAGGGTGCGGACCACGAAGAGCCCCAGACCGTTGCCGGGGACACCGTCGTGCTCGGCTCGGGCGTACTCGAGGAAGAGCCGGTCCTCGAAGTCGCGGGGCACCCCGGGACCGTGGTCGATGACCTCGATGCACACGAGGTCGGGTCGGGTCGCGGGCCGGACCACGATCTCGTAGGGCGGGGCGCCGTACTTGACGGCGTTGCGGAGCAGGTTGGTCAGCATCTGCTCGAACCGCAGGGGATCGGCGTCGACGCGGCGGTGGTCCAGCACCGTGACGACCGCCTCGGCGCCGTTGACCGCGGCGGCCACGGCCTCGGCCGGGTCGAGCGACTTCCGCTCCAGGCGCAGCGTCCCGCGCTGGATCTGGGCCGAGGTGAGCAGGTCGGCGGTGATCCCGTCGAGCAGCCGCGTCTGGCGAACGACCGACTGCATCATCCGTCGCCGGTCCGACGGGTCCATGTCGTCCATCTCGCCCACGGTCTCGGCCACCCCGGCCAGGACGGTCACCGGGCCGCGGATCTCGTGGGCGGCGGTAGCGATCGCCCGGCGCAGCAGCCGGGCCTCCTCGGGCGCCGCGTCGAGGAAGAGCAGGACCGTCCCCTGTCCCTCGAACTGGGTGACCCGCAGCCGGCCGCGCGGGCCCTCGACCTCGAACGCCGCCTCGTGGGTGCCGCGGTGCTCGCGGACCACGGTTGCCAGCTCGTCAGCCACGTCGTCCAGTCGGGTGCCGGGGGGCGCCTGCAGCGGGCCCGGGGTGCTGCTCCGGCCCAGGAGCCGCTCGGCCGCGGGGTTGAGGCGGAGCAGCGCGAGGGTCTCGTCGGCAACCTCCAGGACGCCGTACGGCGCCCGGGTGACCGCGGGGTCGGTCCAGGCCCCTGTGAGGCCAGCCGGGGTCACCGGGTCCGCGGCTGCCGGGTCCGCTGCCGCCGGAACCGTTGCTGGCGGAACCGTTGCTGGGGCGCCCGGCGAAACCAGGGCGAGCGCCGGCGCCGGGCGGGACGTCGCGCCGTCGACGAGGTCGCGCACGTAGCCGAGGATCTTCTTGAGCGAGGCGCCCTTCTGCACGTAGCCGTCGGCGCCGGCCGCCATCGCTCGCGCCGCCATCTGCTGGGCGCCGAAGCCCGAGAGCACGACGATCAGCGCCGCCGGGCACGACCGACGGATGTCGGGGAGCGCCTCGATCCCGTCCATCACCGGCATCGCGAGGTCGAGCAGGACGATGTCGGGGTGCTCGCGCTCGCAGACCTCGATGCCCTGCCGGCCGTCGCCGGCCTCGCCGACGACCTCGAACCCGCCCCTGGTCAGGGCCATGCACAGCAGCTCGCGCAGGTCGAGGGTGTCGTCGACCAGCACGACGCGGTGCGGCTCGCGGTGTGGCTGGGTGGTCATCGTCCGTGGCCTTCCGGGGGACGTGCGGTGGGGCGCTCGTCGCTGGCCAGCATAGCCGGGGCGCTGCGCATCAGGTCGATGGAGAAGTGCTCGCTGCCGAGCAGGTCGGTGATGATGCTGCTCGCCGAGCCGATCGACGTGGCCAGCGCCTTCTGCGCCCGCGGGGTGTCACCGAGGTCGAGGGCGAGCTTGGCGACCACCAGACCCTGCAGCACGCTGTCGTTGAGCTCGAGGGCCTGCTGCTCGCGCTTGCGCATGTCCTCGAAGAGCTGGGCCCCGCGCATGAGCGAGCCGTAGTTGCGTCGCAGCGACCAGTAGTAGACGGCCACCACGAGCCCGACGGCGTCCCAGACGCTCAGCGGCCAGTCCCAGGCGGTCCGCATGGCCAGGCCGCGCTCGTCGTCGAGCCCGAAGGAGGGCAGCAGCATGTGGACCGCGTGGCTGCCGTGGTGGACCGCGCAGGTGAGGAAGATGGCGGCGGTCGCCGCGCCGAGCGGGTTGCTGCGCAGCTGGTTGCTCCGGGCCAGCGGCACCGCGACGGCCAGGCAGATGAACAGGTAGGCGACGCCGATCCCGGCGTTGCAGACCATGCCGACGTACCAGCTCATGCGGGGGCTCCGCTCACCGAGGCGAGCAGCAGCGCGGCGACGCCGAGCGCCGCGACCGCGTGGGCGCGGCCGTGCCAGTCCAGCCACGGGGTCATCGCGGGCAGGCGCCGGTCGCGGGTGCGGCGCAGGAGCACCAGGCAGGCGGTGACGGCGAGGACCTCGCAGGCGGCGCAGAGCAGGTCCCAGGCGCCGACCGGCTCCCGTCGGGGCAGGATCCCCGGCAGGCCCACGGTCCGGGAGCCGGCCCACAGCAGCAGCAGGGCGGCGTTGCCCACGACGCCGGCGAGCAGCAGTGGGCGGCTCGGCCGCAGGAGCAGCAGCGCGCTCCAGCCGAGCTGGGCGAGGGCGCAGCCCACGAAGAACACCCCGAACGCCGGCAGCACGCCGAGGTGGGCGGGTCCGATCGCGGCGTGCACGCCGGCGGCTGTCGTGCTGCCGACCAGGGCGAGCGGGAGCCAGAGGGTCGCGAGCGGATCGGTCGGTGGGGGCGCGACGACGCCCTCGGTCGGGGCGAGGCTGGTCAGGGTGGCCAGGTCGCCGTCGGCGGCGCGTCGGCGCAGGTCGACCACCCGCGACTCGTGCACGTCGCGAGCCGGCCCGGACCGCTGGGACGGCTGGGACGTCGTGGCGCAGCCTCGCTGGACCGTGTGCGGGAGCAGGATCGTGCCGAGCCCGACCACACCCACCACGACCAGGCCGTAGTGGATCGTGTGCGCGAGCGTGCCCGTCGTCACGACGGCGGCCAGTACCGACTCCACTGCTCTCCTCCCGGCGACCTCACGGCCGCACCTCTGGTGAGCGTAGGGACACCGAGCGCTCCACGGACCGGTTCGACGGCTAGTCGGGGCTTTCCGAGGGCGGATCGGGGTCTTTGGTCCCGGACCGGGTTCGGGAGAGGCGCATACTGCGGAGCCGACATCGGCGAGCTCTGCTCCCTCCTCTCGAGAGGCACCACCAGTCCGTCCGTTCCACGTCGCGCGCCTCGGCGCCGGCGCCCTCGTCGTCGGTGTCGCCGTGCTCGTCCCGGCCGCCGAGGACCTGACCATGATCACCCGGGTGGACAACGTCAAGCTGCTGGCCTGCAAGGTGCCCACCAACGGGGGCGACTCCTGGCTGATCCGCCCCCGCGTGCAGAACCCCAGCGCGGAGGTGGCGACCGCCTCGATGACCGCCTTCCGCAACGGGCGCACGACCCGACGGTCGTGGCAGAGCGGCGACGTGCGCCCGCGCAGCACCTCCCGGGTCGGCCGGCTCGTCGTTCCGCGCCGCGCTCCGGGCTGGACCCTGCTGTCGACGATCGCCATCGAGAACGCCGGCAACGGCGACGAGCGTCCGATCGGCAGGATCGGGCGCTGCTGAGCGGAGCTGCACGCAGCGGAAGTTGAGTGGAACAGACTCAACTTCTGCTGCGTTGTCCCTGATGAGTGGTCACGCCCGGCTCGACCACCCTCAGAGACCCCAGGAGCAGTCATGAGCCAGTTCGGCATCGACAAGTTCACCACCCGCAGCCGTGAGGCCATCGAGGCCGCGCAGCTGTCCGCGACGACCTCCGGCCACAGCGCCACCGAGCCGATCCACCTGCTCGTCGCGCTGCTGCGCCAGGTCGACGGCATCGCCCGCACGATGGTCACGAAGGCCGGTGTCGAGGCAGACGGGCTCACCCGCGCGGCCGAGACCGTCCTCGACGGGCTGCCCCGGGCCAGCGGCTCGACCGTGCAGCAGCCGGCGGCCTCCTCCTCGCTGACCCGGGTGCTGGGCGGTGCGCTCGACCTGGCGCGCTCGCTCAAGGACGACTACGTCGCCACCGAGCACCTCCTGATCGCCCTGGCCGGCACCGACAGCGCCGCCCAGAAGGTGCTGGCCGACGCGGGCCTGACCGAGGCCGGGCTGCGCGAGGGCCTGCCCGACGTGCGTGGCAACCGGCGGGTGACCAGCCAGGACGCCGAGTCGACGTACGAGGCGCTGGAGAAGTACTCCGTCGACCTCACCCGGGCCGCCGAGGACGGTCGCCTCGACCCGGTCATCGGCCGGGACGCCGAGATCCGGCGCGTGGTGCAGGTGCTGAGCCGACGTACCAAGAACAACCCGGTGCTGATCGGCGAGCCCGGCGTGGGCAAGACCGCGGTGGTGGAGGGGCTGGCCCAGCGCGTCGTGGCCGGCGACGTGCCCGACTCGCTCAAGGGGCGCCGCGTGCTCTCCCTCGACCTGGCCGCGATGGTGGCCGGCGCGAAGTACCGCGGCGAGTTCGAGGAGCGGCTCAAGGCCGTGCTCGAGGAGATCAAGGACGCCGGCGGGCAGATCATCACGTTCATCGACGAGCTGCACACGGTGGTCGGCGCGGGCGCCGGCGGCGACTCCGCGATGGACGCCGGCAACATGCTCAAGCCGATGCTGGCCCGCGGCGAGCTGCACATGATCGGCGCCACCACGCTCGATGAGTACCGCGAGCGGATCGAGAAGGACCCGGCGCTGGAGCGCCGCTTCCAGCAGGTCTTCGTCGGTGAGCCCAGCGTCGAGGACACCGTGCAGATCCTGCGCGGCATCCAGGAGAAGTACGAGGCCCACCACGGCGTCCGGATCACCGACGCCGCGCTGGTCGCGGCCGCCACCCTCTCCGACCGCTACATCCCCGGCCGGCAGCTGCCCGACAAGGCCATCGACCTCGTCGACGAGGCGGCGTCGCGGCTGCGGATGGAGATCGAGTCCTCACCGGAGGAGATCGACCAGCTGCGGCGGGCGGTCGACCGGCTGCAGATGGAGGAGTTCGCGCTCGAGCGTGAGAGTGACGACGCCTCCGTGGAGCGGCTGGCCGTGCTGCGAGCCGACCTCGCCGACCGCGACGAGGAGCTGCGCGGGCTCGAGGCGCGGTGGGAGCAGGAGAAGGCCTCGCTCGAGGGCGAGGGCGAGCTGCGTCGCCAGCTCGACCAGCTGCGGATCGAGGCCGACAAGCTCCAGCGCGAGCAGGAGTGGGAGCAGGCCAGCGAGATCCTGCACGGTCGGATCCCGGCCCTGGAGCGGCAGATCGAGGAGACCGAGGTCGCCGTCCGCACCGAGCTCGACCCGCTGGTGGGCGAGGAGGTCGGGGCCGAGCAGATCGCCGAGGTGGTCGAGGCCTGGACCGGCATCCCCACCGGGCGGATGCTCGAGGGCGAGACCGCCAAGCTGCTGCGGATGGAGGAGGTCATCGGCGAGCGCCTGGTCGGTCAGGGCGAGGCCGTGCGCGCGGTGAGCGACGCCGTACGCCGCTCACGGGCCGGCATCGCCGACCCGAACCGCCCGACCGGGTCGTTCCTCTTCCTCGGGCCCACCGGCACCGGCAAGACCGAGCTGGCCAAGTCGCTCGCCGACTTCCTCTTCGACGACGAGCGCGCGATCGTGCGGATCGACATGAGCGAGTACTCCGAGAAGCACTCGGTCTCGCGGCTGGTCGGTGCGCCTCCGGGGTACGTCGGTTACGACGAGGGCGGCCAGCTCACCGAGGCGGTCCGACGCCGCCCCTACTCGGTGGTGCTGCTCGACGAGGTCGAGAAGGCCCACCCCGAGGTCTTCGACATCCTGCTCCAGGTGCTCGACGACGGACGGCTCACCGACGGTCAGGGCCGCACGGTCGACTTCCGCAACACGCTGCTGATCCTCACCAGCAACCTCGGCTCGCACTACCTCGTCGACCCGACGCTGGACCCCGAGAAGAAGCGTGAGTCGGTGCTGGCCCTCGTGCGGTCGAGCTTCAAGCCGGAGTTCCTCAACCGCCTCGACGAGATCGTCACCTTCGCGGCGCTCGGCAAGGACGAGCTCGCCCACATCGTCGACCTGCAGCTCGCGCTGCTGGAGAAGCGGCTGGCGGTGCGCCGGATCCGGATCGACGTCACCGCCGCGGCGCGGTCGTGGCTGGCCGAGACCGGCTACGACCCGGCGTACGGCGCCCGGCCGCTGCGTCGCCTGATCCAGACCGCGATCGGCGACCGCCTCGCCCGCCTGCTGATCGGCGGCGAGGTCACCGACGGCGGCAAGGTCACGGTCGACGTGGGGGAGGACGGCCTGGTGCTCGCGGTCGCGGCCTGAGCCGCCCGGACCAGCGGCCGACCAGCGGTGGGGCGGGGCGGGGCGGGCGCGGCGTGCCGGCCGGCTCGGCGGTCTGCTGAAATGGAGGGATGTCCCCGACCTCCTCAGCGCCGCCTCGCCCACGTCAGGCGAGCTTCGCCGGTTGGGTGATCGTGATCGGCTCCGTGCTGGTCGTGGTCTCCGCCTTCGAGCGGGTGGCCGGGCTGCAGAGCCTGGAGTCGCAGGAGGCGATCCGCGACTTCCTCGCGACGCCGCCCGGCGACGGGATGGGGCTGAGCTTCGAGTCCGCGCGCGAGATCCTGCGGATCCTCGCCCTGCTCGCCGGGGCGGCCGGCGCGGCCTCGGCGATCCTCGGGGGGTACGCGCTGATGCGCTCCTCCTCGGCCCGGATCGGGTTGAGCGTGCTGGCCCTGCCACTGCTGGTCGGCGGTCTCGCCGTGAGTGGACTGGTCAGCGGGCTGGTCATCGCCGGCGTGGTCATGCTGTGGCTGCAGCCGACGACCAGCTGGTTCGCGGGGGTGGCTCCTCCGGAGCCGCGCCCCGGGTCGCGCGCCGCCGGCTCCCGAGCCGCGTCGCGTGCCAAGGGTGAGCCGGAGCAGCGGACCGCCTGGCCGCCGCCGCTGCCGCCAGCCGGGTCCGAGCAGCCGGGACCGGGCAGCACCGGCCAGGCCGCTCCTCCCGCCCCTTCCTCGTCCACCCCCTCATCCGGGCCGCCAGGCATGGCCTGGCCCCCGCCCCGACCGGGCGAGGACGCCGCCGCGGCGGGCCCGCCGCCCCAGGGCGACCCCCGCTCGGCGACGCACCTGGCCGCCCGTTCCTCCGGTCCCGCCTCGCCCCGCCCGTCCGCGCCCCGCACCGTCCGCGCTCAGCGCCGCGTGCCTGGTCACCTGGATCGCCTGCGGCGTCGTCGCGCTGGTG
This sequence comes from uncultured Actinomycetota bacterium, assembly GCA_963845645.1. GTDB lineage: Bacteria > Actinomycetota > Actinomycetes > Propionibacteriales > Nocardioidaceae > Nocardioides. The sequence continues at coordinate 74,364 of CAWJSY010000004.1, read as the reverse complement.
CTGGCGGCGACCGCCCTGGTCCTGCTGGCCGCCCCCGACGCGGTCTTCGACCAGCTGCGACGCCAGGACCCCGCGCTGCTCGACGGATCGATGACCGAGGGCGACCTGCGCCGGGCCACGCTCATCGGCTGCTCGATCGGCCTCGTCTGGTGCCTCGCAGCGGTCGCCTTCGCGGTCGCGGCCTTCCAGGGTCGCCGCTGGGGGTGGGTCGGCCTGGTCGCCACCTCGGCGGTCTCCGGCGTCACCTCCTTGGTCCTGCTGCTCGGCAGCCTCGCCCTGCTGGTCACGCTGGCCGCCAGCGCGGCCGTGCTCGGGCTCCTGCTGCGACCAGAATCACGCGCGTGGTGTCGCCCCCGCCGCGAGGCTCGTGGTTCAGTGTCGCCATGAGCGACCCCACCAACCCGTCCTCCGGCGACAACCCCTACGGCCAGCCCGCGCAGCCCCCCGTCTACGGATCCGACCCCCAGCAGGCCCCTGGCCCGCCCCCGCAGCCCTACGGCGCTTCGGCGTACGGCGGCTCGGCGTACGGCGGCCTGCCCCCCGGCGGCGACCCCGACAAGCGTCCCGGCACCGTGCTCGCGGCCAGCATCATCACGATCATCTTCTCGGGCCTGGGCCTGGTCTTCTTCGGGCTGGTCACGATCGTGCTGGCCGTCGCCCGCGGCCAGATCATCGACGAGATGGAGAAGCAGCTCGACGATCAGGCGGCCTTCGAGGACTTCACCGCCAACGACCTGGCCAACGTCCTGATCGTGGTCTTCGCGATCTTCGCGATCTGGTGCCTGATCACGATCGTCACCGCGGTGCTCGCGATGCGCGGCAAGAACTGGGCGCGCATCGTCACGGTGATCTCCGCGGCGGTGTCGGCGGTGTTCAGCCTGCTGGCCATCACCTCCGGTCTCAGCGCCCTCTCGCTGATCGCGGCGATCGCGGCGATCGTCCTCTACTTCACCGGCGGCGCCGGCGACTGGTACCGGCGTCAGGGCTCGGGCGCGAGCCCGACGCTGCCCACCGGCACGACCCAGCCCTGGGGCTGAGCGCTCAGGCGCGCAGGTCTGCCTCGGCGAGCCGCCGGACGCCGTCCTCGATCACGGCGCGTTCCTTGCAGAACGCCCACCGGACGAGATGGCGACCGGCGGCTCGGCTGCTGTCCCGGTCGGGGTCGTAGAACCCCTGGACCGGGATCGCCACCACCCCGGCCCGGTCGGGGAGCGCCTCGCAGAAGGCCAGCCCGTCGTCCCAGCCGAGGTGGGCGACGTCGGTGGTGGCGAAGTAGGTGCCGTCGGGCTCCGACGGGGTCAGCCCGGCCGCGCGCAGTCCGGCCAGCAGCAGGTCGCGCCGCACGCGCAGGCTGGCGGCCAGCTCGCCGGGGTAGTCGGCGTGCTCGTCGAGGGCCACGGCCACGGCCGGCTGGAGCGGCGACCCGGAGGTGAAGGTCAGCCACTGCTTGGCCGCCATCAGGGCGTCGACCAGCGCGCGCGGGCCCGTGGCCCAGCCGACCTTCCAGCCCGTGAACGAGTAGGACTTGCCGGCGCTCGAGAGGGTCAGGGTGCGCTCCCGCATGCCGGGCAGCGTGGCGATCGGGACGTGCTCCACCCCGAAGACCAGGTGCTCGTAGACCTCGTCGGTGATCACCACCAGGTCGTGCTCGATCGCGAGGTCGGCGACGGCCTGCAGCTCGTCGCGGGTGAGCACCGTGCCGGTCGGGTTGTGCGGGGAGTTGAGCAGCACGAAGCGGGTCCGGGGCGTCACGGCCGCCCGGAGCTCGTCGAGGTCGAGGCGGAAGTCGGGGGCCCGCAGCGTCACCGGACGACGTACGCCGCCGGCCATCTGGAGCATCGCGACGTAGGAGTCGTAGTAGGGCTCGAGCACGACCACCTCGTCGCCCGGGTCGACCAGGCCGAGCAGCGCGGCGGCCACGCCCTCGGTGGCACCGGTGGTGACGACGACCTCGGTGTCCGGGTCGAGCTCGAGCCCGTAGTGGCGCTGCTGGTGGCGGGCGACGGCCTGGCGCAGCGCGGGTACGCCGATCCCGGGCGCGTACTGGTTGGCCCCGCCCTCCAGCGCGCGCACGGCCTCGGCGATGACCCCGGGCGGTCCGTCGACGTCCGGGAAGCCCTGGCCGAGGTTGAGCGAGCCGGTGCGCACCGCCAGGGCCGACATCTGGCTGAAGATCGTGGGGGCGATGCCGTGCAGTCGTTGGGCGAGCATGAGGGCTAGCCTGCCACCGTGACCACCACCGACGACGATCTCGCCGCCGACATCGACGCCTGCTGCCGCCTCACGGGGGAGTTCACCCTCCGCTCGGGCCAGGTGTCGTCGGAGTACTTCGACAAGTACCTCTTCGAGGCCGATCCGCTCCTGCTCGCGCGTGTCGCGCGGGAGATGATCCAGCTCGTGCCCCAGGACACCGAGCTGCTGGCCGGGCTCGAGCTGGGCGGCGTCCCCCTCGCCACCTCCGTCAGCGGGATCCTGGGTGTGCCGACCCTCTTCGTGCGCAAGCAGGCCAAGACCTACGGCACCTGCAAGCTGGCCGAGGGGCCCGACTTCGTCGGCAGGCGGGTCACGATCATCGAGGACGTGATCACCACCGGTGGCGCGGTCCGCGACGCGACCCGGGCCCTGCGCGAGGCGGGCGCGGTGGTCGAGGTCGTCTGCTGCGCGATCGACCGCAGCCCCGCGGGGGAGAACCCCCTGGCCGACGTGGACCTCGAGGTCCGTGCCGTGCTCACCAAGGCCGACCTCGACGCGGCGGCCAGTGCTGCGGCCAGTGCGGCGACCAGTCAGGTCTGAGCGGACGCCTCAGGCCTCGGAGGGACGCGGCGCCGGTGCGTCGGTCCCGGGTGCGGCGTCGGGCTCGGGCTCGGTGCCGATTTCAGTGCTGGTCGCGGTGCCGCTCTCGACGGCGTCGTGGCGGCCCTGGCGCTTGTGCCTCCACCACTCGTAGGCGATGGGCAGCACCGAGAAGGCCAGGATGACCAGGATCGCCTTGTCGATGTTCGACCCCAGCGTCGGGAAGGCCGCGCCGAGGAAGTAGCCGGCCAGCAGGACCGTCAGCACCCACAGGACGGCGCCCACGAGGCTCCACAGGGCGAAGCGACGGCGGTCCATCCGGGTGACCCCGGCGACGACGGTGATGTAGGTGCGCACGAACGGGACGAAGCGGCCGATCACCAGCGCCTTGTTGCCGTGCTTGTCGAAGAACGCGGAGGTCTGGTCGAAGTACTTCTGCTTGAGCACCCGGCCGTCGCGCTCGTAGAGCGGGGGCCCGACCGCCCGCCCGATCTCGTAGCCGGCGACGTTGCCCGCGATCGCGGCGATGATCAGCAGCACCGAGGCGATCAGCAGCTCGACGGCCTCGCCGCCCGGGAAGAGTGCGATCTTGCCGCCGGCGATGAACAGGCCCAGCGCGAAGAGCAGGGTGTCGCCGGGGAGGAACGGGAAGAACAGCCCGCACTCGACGAAGATGATCAGCAGGCTGATCCAGAAGAGCTCGGCGCCGAAGTTCTCCAGGAGCCAGTTGGGGTCCATCCACTTCATGCCGAGCAGCAGAGGGGCCACCAGGGAGTCCACGGGACCACGGTACTGGTCGGGCGCTGCTCGCGCTCCGGTGCGCTCACCTAGAGTGCCCCGACGTGGGGGAGTCCGAGGAGCAGCGCGCGCCGTACGACCCGATGCCGCACGGCCCCGCCGAGGTCGGGGTCGGCCCGTGGGAGGGTCCCTGGCCCAAGGGCGAGCAGTACGACGCCGCGCTGCTGGCCGCCGGTGACCGTCGCAACGTCGTCGACCGCTACCGCTACTGGACCCTCGAGGCGATCGTCGCCGACCTCGACACCCGACGGCACGACTTCCACGTGGCGATCGAGAACTGGCAGCACGACTTCAACATCGGCACCATCGTGCGCACGGCCAACGCCTTCCTGGCCTGCGAGGTGCACATCGTCGGCCGCCGGCGCTGGAACCGCCGCGGGGCGATGGTCACCGACCGCTACCAGCACGTGCGCCACCACGCGACCGTGGAGGACCTCCGCGCGCACCTCGACGGGCTGGGCGGCGTACCGCTGCTCGGCATCGACAACCTCCCCGGCTCGGGCCGCCTGGAGACGATGACGATCCCGCGCTCGGTCTGCTTCCTCTTCGGCCAGGAGGGGCCGGGCCTGTCGGCCGCGGCCCACGACGCCTGCGACGGGACGTTCTCGATCGCGCAGTTCGGGTCGACCCGCTCGATCAACGCCTCGTCGGCGGCGGCGATCGCCATGCACGCCTGGGTCGGCGCGCACGCGGACCTGTCCGCCGAGGGGGACGACGAGATCTGGCGAGGCTGACCCGGGGGTAACCACTAGGGTGCAGGAGTTGGCCGCCGTGACCCGAGGAGACGCACCAGATGCCCATCGCCACCCCTGAGAAGTACGCCGAGATGCTCGATGCCGCCAAGGCCGAGAGCTACGCGTTCCCCGCCATCAACGTCTCGTCGTCGCAGACGCTCAACGCCGCGCTCAAGGGGTTCGCCGACGCCGGCTCCGACGGCATCATCCAGGTCTCCACGGGCGGGGCCGACTACCTCTCCGGGCACGCGATCAAGAACATGGTCAGCGGTTCGGTCGCCTTCGCGGCGTACGCCGCCGAGGTGGCCAAGAGCTACCCGGTGCAGATCGCGCTGCACACCGACCACTGCCCGCAGGACAAGCTCGACGACTTCGTGCGCCCGCTGCTCGAGATCTCGCGCGAGCGGGTCCAGCGCGGCGAGGCGCCGCTGTTCCAGTCCCACATGTGGGACGGCTCGGCCGTGGCCCTCGACGAGAACCTCTCGATCGCCTCCGAGCTGCTGGAGAAGTGCATCGCGGCCAAGATCATCCTCGAGATCGAGGTCGGCGTCGTCGGCGGCGAGGAGGACGGCGTCGAGAACGCGATCAACGACAAGCTCTACTCCACGCCCGAGGACGCCATCGCCACCGCCCAGGCGCTGGGTCACGGCGAGCAGGGCTACTACATGACCGCGCTGACCTTCGGCAACGTGCACGGCGTCTACAAGCCCGGCAACGTCAAGCTGCGCCCCAGCGTGCTCAAGGACGCCCAGGACGCCGTGGTCTCGGAGTTCGGCCTCGAGGCCGGCAGCAAGCCCTTCCACCTCGTCTTCCACGGCGGGTCGGGCTCCAGCACCGAGGAGATCGCCGAGGCCCTGGACTACGGCGTGGTGAAGATGAACGTCGACACCGACACCCAGTACGCCTTCACCCGCCCGGTCGTCGACCACATGCTGCGCAACTACGACGGCGTGCTGAAGATCGACGGCGAGGTCGGCAGCAAGAAGGTCTACGACCCCCGTGCGTGGGGCAAGGCGGCCGAGGTCGGCATGAGCGCCCGGATCGTGGAGGCCTGCGAGAGCCTGCGTTCGGCCGGCCGGTCGCTCGGCTGACGCACCGCTGGGGAGCGCCGCGCGACCCGGGTGGAGAATGCGGGGCATGAACCACATGGACCTGATGGCCGGCCCTCCGCCCACCCACCTGCCCGTCGACCCGGCGCAGGCCGAGCTCGCCGCCGGCACCAGCCCGATCGACGCCGTCCGCCAGCGCCCTGACTCGCCGTGGGCCTGGGCGGCGCTGGCCGGCGAGGCCGCCGCGGCCGACGCCGACGCGGTCACGACGTACGCCTACGCCCGCGTGGGCTACCACCGCTCGCTCGACCAGCTGCGGCGCAACGGCTGGAAGGGCCACGGCCCGGTGCCGTGGGAGCACGAGCCCAACCAGGGCTTCCTGCGCTGCCTGGCCCTGCTCGCCGAGGCCGCCCGCACGATCGGCGAGACCGCCGAGTGGGACCGCTGCTCGACCTTCCTGCGCGACTCCAGCGAGACGGCGTACGCCGAGCTCCTGGGCTGACGCCGAGCTCCTGGGCTGACCCACCGGGACGCAGCGTCCTCGGCGCATGTGACAAGCGCTTGTCGCATGCCCGGGGGCCAGTTCCCTGGGGACCCCGAGCCCCGCAGCGCCGGGCCGCGTCAGTCGGCGAGGCGGGCGGCGAGGTCGACGAAGTCGGTGGCGACCTCGTCGGGGACGCCGAAGTGGGCGGGCCAGTGGCCCGCGTCGCGGTCGATCCACGCGGCGCGGAGCCCGTGGGCGCGGGCGCCGTGGACGTCCCAGGGGTGGACGGCGGCGAGCATCATCTCCGCGCCGGGCTCGCCGGTGACGGTGATCGCGTGCGCGTAGGCCGCGGGAGCCGGCTTCCACACCCCGGCGTCCATCACGCTCAGCACGTCGGAGACCAGGTCGCGCAGACCCGCGCGCTCCAGGAGCCCCTCGGCGACCGAGGCCGAGCCGTTGCTGAGCGTGACCAGCCGGATGCCCTGGTCGTGGAGGGCGCGCAGGCCGTCGGGCACGTCGGGGTGCACGCCGAGCGTCATGAACCCTTCGATCACGTGCCGCACGTCGTCGTCGGTCACCGCCCGTCCGGTGTGCGCCGGCAGCAGGCCGCGCAGCACCTCACCGGCGATGTCGGCGAAGCCGGCCTGCTCGCCGACGACGGCCAGGGCCATCCCGTCGCGCAGCACCCCGGCGAACCAGGTCGCGGCGACCTCCTCGCCGACGCCGAGGTCGGTGAACCGGGCGCGCAGCGGGGCGAGGTCGGACAGGGTCTCGTTGACGTCGAGGACCAGCACGCGGGGACGGCTCATGCTCCTCACCCTGCCACGCGGGTGCGCGGGCCGATCAGCCGACGGGACGCCGGCGCCGCACGACGCTGCTCACCGCGGTGGCGGCGACCAGGCCCGCCACCACGAGCCCCCACCCACCCGGGCCGACCGTCGCGACGGCGTCGGCCAGCGCGCGCTGCACCTGGGCGGCAGCATCGATGACCGGGTCGTCGGGGGTGGAACCGCCCAGCACCCGGACCTCCCACGCGCCGTACCAGGCGACGTACGCCCCGGCCAGCAGCAGCACGACGCCGCTGACCCGCGGCAGCCACCGCCCGGTGCGGCGCAGGCTGCGGACCAGGCCGTCGGAGGCGAGGGCGACGGCGACCGCGACGGCACCCACCACGGCGCCCATGCCGAGGGCGTAGGCGAGGAACAGCACGACGCCGGTGGCCACGGAGTCGGTGCGGAAGCCCGCGACCACGACGGCCAGGAACGGCGCGACGGTGCAGGTCAACGAGGCCAGCGCGTAGCCGACCCCGAACCCCGCCATCGGCACGAACCCGCGGGTCAGCGGCCGGGCGGCGCCGCCACGGCGCGAGGGCAGCTTCGGCAGGGCGACGGTGCGGCCGAGCACGAGCAGCCCGCCGACCACGACGAGCGAGAGGCCGAGCACGACCGTGACGTAGGGCAGGTAGCGCTGCACCCCGGACGCGAACGGCGCGACCACGAGCCCGAAGACGCCGAAGACCAGCGCGAAGCCGAGGGTCATCGACCCCGTCAGGCCCAGCGCCCGCCCGACCGCCCGGGGCCGGGTGGTGGGCTGGTCACCGACCACCAGCAGCGACAGGTACGCCGGCAGCAGGGCGAAGCCGCACGGGTTCACCGCCGCGAGCATCCCTGCCCCGAGGGCCAGGGCGATCAGGCTCTGGTCGAGCACGGGGGCCTCCGAACGGGGCTGCGGTCAGCCGGCCAGGTCGGCGACGACCGAGACCAGCTCGTCGTCGTCGAGGTAGCCCTGGCTCACGATCGCGCCGCCGGCGTCGACGACGACGTAGCTGCTCTGGGTGGTCACCCCGAAGTGGCGCCACACCCCGCCGTCGGGGTCGCTGAGCTGGACGACCTCCTGCGAGCTCACGTCGTCGGCGAAGTCGTCGATGGCCGCGCTCTCGTCGAGACCGCCGACGCCGACCACGTTGACCGTGCCGGCGTTGGCGTCGGCGAGGGTGCTGACCCCCTCGATCTGCGCCCGGCAGGTCGGGCACCACGGCGCCCAGAACCACAGCACCGTCGGCTTGCCCGCCAGCGCGGCGCCGTCGAACGCCTCACCCGCGACCGTCTCGGCCGAGAAGTCGTACAGGGCCGCGACCTGCGTGGAGGCGACCTCGGCCTCGTCCGGGGACGGCTCGGCGGCGCTGCTGGGGGTGTCCGTCGACGCGGCGGTGCTCTCCGAGGCCGGCTCCGCGGCCGTGTCAGCCGTCCCGGCCGTGCCGCACCCGCTCAGGACCAGGGCGAGGAGGACGGCGGCAGGAGCAAGGAGGCGACGCATGCCTCCATGCTCCCACGTCAGTGGTTGACGACTTGACCAGTCGGGCGTACGCCCGGGTCAGCGCGCCTCGGGGCGCAGGTGCGGGAAGAGGATCGTCTCGCGGATGCCGACGCCGGTGAAGAGCATGATCAGCCGGTCGATGCCGAGCCCGAGGCCGCCCATCGGCGGCGCGCCGTACTCGAGGGCGCGCAGGAAGTCCTCGTCGAGCTGCATCGCCTCGACGTCGCCGGCGGCGGCCAGCAGCGACTGCTCGGTGAGCACCTCGCGCTGCACGACCGGGTCGATCAGCTCGGAGAACGCGGTCCCGCGCTCGACGCCGCCGATGATCAGGTCCCACGCCTCGATCAGGTCGGGGTCGGTGCGGTGGCGCCGGGCCAGGGGCTGCGCCGAGGGCGGGTAGTCGCACAGGAAGGTGGGCTGGATCAACGTGGGCTCGACGAGCTCGGAGAGCAGCTCGAGCACGACCTTGTCGTGGCCCCAGGCGGGGTCCAGCTCGACGTCGTGCTGCGCGGCGAGGCCCTGCAGCTCGGCGACGGGCGTGGCGGGGGAGACGGTCGTGCCGACCGCCTCGGAGACCCCCTCGTAGACCGGCAGCCAGCGCCACTCGCCGTCGAGGTCGACGGGGCCCGCCGGGGTCTCGAGCGTGCGCGAGCCGGTGGCGTCGGCGGCGGCCAGGATCATGTCGCGCATCAGCGTGGCCATCGTGTGCTGGTCGCCGTAGGCCTCGTAGACCTCGAGCATCGTGAACTCGGGGGAGTGGGTGGAGTCGACGCCCTCGTTGCGGAAGATCCGGCCGAGCTCGAAGACCTTGTCGACTCCGCCGACCACGGCCTTCTTGAGGTTCAGCTCCAGGGCGATCCGCAGGGTCATCTGCTGGTCGAAGGCGTTCATGTGGGAGCGGAAGGGCCGGGCGGCCGCGCCGCCGTGGATCAGCTGCAGCACGGGGGTCTCGATCTCGAGGTAGCCCTGGCGCTCGAGCTCGCCGCGGACCGCGCGCACGATCGCGGCCCGGGTGCGGACCATGTCGCGGGCCTCCTGGCGCACGATCAGGTCGGCGTACCGCTGGCGGACGCGCGACTCCTCCGAGAGGTCCTTGTGCAGCACCGGCAGCGGGCGCAGCGCCTTGGAGGCCATCTGCCACTGCGAGGCCATCACCGACAGCTCGCCGCGTCGCGAGGCGATGACCCGGCCCTCGACGAAGACGTGGTCGCCGAGGTCGACGCTGCGCTTCCACGACTCCAGCGCCTCCTCGCCGACCTCCGCGAGGCTGAGCATCACCTGGAGCCGGGTGCCGATCCCCTCCTGGAGCGTGGCGAAGCAGAGCTTGCCGGTGTTGCGCACGAACATCACCCGGCCGGCGACCCCGACGACGTCCTGGGTCTCCTCGCCGGTCTCGAGGTGTCCCCACTGCTCACGGACCTGCGCCAGCGAGTGGGTGCGAGGCACGACGACCGGGTACGGCGCGTGGCCCTCCTCCAGCAGCCGGGCGCGCTTCTCGCGGCGGACGGCCTCCTGGGAGAGCCGGTCGTCGGTCCCGTCCTCGTGATCCATGCCCGCAGGGTAGCCACGCGCGCGGCCGAGCCCCCCAGGCGGTGCGCTCAGCCCGTGGGGCCGGGCAGCACCATCGAGTACGCCGCCGGCTCGAGGTGCCAGGCGCGGTGCCGCTCGGGCCCGTAGATCTCGCCGTCGGCGGCGCACCAGAACGACTCGCCGCTGATCGTGACCTGGGTGCCGTGCAGGGAGAGCACGTCGTCGCGCTCCTCGTGGGTGCCGCGGCCCAGGCGGGCGGCGTAGACCAGCCGGTCGAGCGGGCCCGTCGCCCGGGAGACCATGATGTCGAGCCGCCCGTCGCCGGGGTCGGCGTCGGGCGTGAGCTCGGTGCCCCCGCCGACCGAGGCCCCGTTGCCGATCGCGACCTGCAGCACGGGCTGGTCGAGGTCGTTGACCACCTCACCGTCGATCTCGACGCGCAGGCGGAGCACGGGCGGCTTCCAGGCGGTGATCGCGGCGCCGATCGGGTAGCCCAGCTTGCCGAGGTTGACCTTGCCGACCCCGATCGAGCCGAGGCGCTCCTTCCAGCGGGTCGCGCGGCGGCTGGCCTGCGCGCCGGCGCCGACGTGCACGCCGTTGACCACGATCTGGCCCACCTCGTCGACGATCAGGTCCATCGGGGTGACGGTGCCCCCGACCACGACCTTCGCCGCCTCGGTCACGTCGAGGGGGATCTCGACCGTCCGGGCGAAGTCGTTGCCGGTGCCGAGGGGCAGCAGCCCGAGCGTGCGACCGGTGAGCTCGCGCCGCTTGTAGAGGCAGGAGACCACCGCGTGCAGGCTGCCGTCGCCGCCGGCGACCACGATCCGTCGGGAGCCCGCCCGGTGGAGCACCCCGTCGAGCTCGCCCGGGTCGCCCGTCTCCTGGACCTCCACCGAGGTGTGGGAGCGCAGCACGCTCAGCGCGCTGTCGAGCTTCTCCTGGTCGGAGGTGCCGGCGCCGCTGTTGGTGATCACGAGAAGGGGGTCCATCGCGACGGACCCTAACCCACGCCCACCCGGGTCCGAGCGGCTCTCAGGATTCCGGCGCCAGGAGGAGTCTTGGTAACGTGCGCCCGCAAGAGCCCCGGCCGCTGTTGCCCCGGGGCTTCGTCGTTTCCCCGGTCGCGCGGCCGGCTCGACCGACGAACGGAGCAGCACATGCCGGCCATCGCCATCATCGGCGCCCAGTGGGGTGACGAGGGGAAGGGCAAGGCGACCGACCTCCTCGGGACCCGCGTCGACTACGTCGTGAAGTTCAACGGCGGCAACAACGCCGGGCACACCGTGGTCGTGGGCGACCAGAAGTACGCCCTCCACCTCCTGCCCAGCGGCATCCTCACCCCCGGGTGCACGCCGGTCATCGGCAACGGGGTCGTGGTCGACATCGAGGTGCTGTTCGAGGAGATCGACGGCCTCGAGGCCCGGGGCGTCGACACCAGCCGCCTCAAGGTCAGCGCCAACGCGCACGTCATCGCCGACTACAACCGCAGCCTCGACAAGGTCACCGAGCGCTTCCTCGGGAGCCGCAAGATCGGGACCACCGGCCGCGGCATCGGGCCGACGTACGCCGACAAGATGAACCGGATCGGCATCCGCATCCAGGACCTCTTCGACGAGAAGATCCTGGCCGCGAAGGTCGAGGGCGCGCTGGAGCTGAAGAACCAGCTGCTCACCAAGGTCTACAACCGCCGGGCGGTCTCGGTCGAGGAGATCGTCACCCAGCTCCGGTCGTACGCCGAGCGGCTGGCGCCGATGGTCTGCGACACCGGGCTGCTGCTCAACCAGGCGCTCGACCGCGGCGAGATCGTGCTGCTCGAGGCCGGGCAGGCCACGCTGCTCGACGTCGACCACGGCACCTACCCGTTCGTCACGTCGAGCTCGGCCACCGCCGGCGGCGCCTGCACCGGCTCCGGCATCCCGCCGATGCGCCTCGACCAGGTGATCGGGATCGTCAAGGCCTACACGACGCGGGTCGGTGAGGGGCCGTTCCCGACCGAGCTCGACGACGAGCACGGCGAGCACCTGCGCAAGGTCGGCGCCGAGTACGGCACCACCACGGGTCGCCCGCGGCGCTGCGGCTGGTACGACGCCGTCATCGCCCGCTACGCCGCCCGGGTCAACGGGGTCACCGACTTCGTGCTCACCAAGCTCGACGTGCTCACGGGCCTCGAGCAGGTGCCGGTCTGCGTGGCCTACGACGTCGACGGCGTCCGCCACGACGAGATGCCGGTCAACCAGAGCGACTTCCACCACGCGAAGCCGATCTATGAGTACCTCCCGGGTTGGTGGGAGGACATCAGCAACGCGCGCACGTTCGACGACCTGCCGGCCAACGCGCGGGCCTACGTCCGCACCGTGGAGCAGATGTCGGGCGCGAAGATCTCCGCCGTCGGCGTCGGCCCGGACCGCGACGCCACGCTGGTCCTGCACGAGCTGATCTGAGGCGGCGATGACCGAGCCGCAGCAGACCCCGGGCGCGTCGGCCGACCTGGACGGGCCGGACGGTCTGGTGACCCTGGTCATCGGCACCGGCGGGCGCGAGCACGCGCTGGCCCGGGCGCTGGCGGCCGACCCCGGGGTCGCGGCCGTGCACGCCGCTCCCGGCAACCCCGGCCTGGCGACGGTGGCCACGCTCCACGCCGTCGACCCGCTCGACGGGGCGGCGGTGGCCGACCTCGCCGAGCGTCTCGGGGCGGGCCTGGTCGTCGTGGGGCCCGAGGCACCCCTCGTGGCCGGCGTCGCCGACGTCGTGACCGCCCGCGGCATCCCCGTCTTCGGTCCGAGCGGGGAGGCCGCCCGGCTCGAGGGCTCGAAGACCTTCGCCAAGCAGGTGATGGAGGCCGCCGGGGTGCCGACCGCCCGCGCCTTCACCTGCACGACCCCCGACGAGGCCGCGGCGGCGCTCGACGCCCTCGGGGCGCCGTACGTCGTCAAGGAGGACGGTCTGGCCGCCGGCAAGGGCGTCGTGGTGACCGAGGACCGCGCGGTCGCGGAGGCCCACGCCGCGTCGTGCGAGCGGGTGGTGATCGAGGAGTACCTCGACGGTCCGGAGGTCTCGCTCTTCGCGCTCTGCGGCTGGAACGAGACCGACGGCGCGACCGTCTACCCGCTGCAGCCGGCCCAGGACTTCAAGCGCATCCGCGACGGCGACCAGGGCCCCAACACCGGAGGGATGGGCGCCTACACGCCGCTGCCGTGGGCCCCCGCCGACCTGGTCGAGGAGGTGCTGGCCACCGTGCTCCGCCCCACCGTCGAGGAGATGGCCCGGCGCGGCACCCCCTTCACCGGCCTGCTGTACGCCGGGCTCGCGCTCACCGGGCGCGGCGTGCGGGTCGTGGAGTTCAACGCCCGCTTCGGCGACCCCGAGACCCAGCCGCTCCTGGCCCTGCTCGACTCGCCGCTGTCGCCGCTGCTGCTCGGCGCGGCCACCGGCACGCTGGCCGCGGTGCCGCCGCCGGTCTGGAAGGACGGCGCCGCGGTGGCCGTGGTGCTGGCCAGCGCCGGCTACCCCGAGTCCTCGCGCAACGGCGACGTGATCACCGGGCTCGCCGCCGCCGAGGCCCTCGACGGCGTCCACGTGATCCAGGCCGGCACCGCCTCCGCCGGTGACCACGGGGCTGGTGACGCACGGGGCCGGCGACCTCGTCACCGCCGGCGGTCGCGTCCTCGCGGTGATCGGCACCGGCGCCGACGTCGCGGCCGCCCGCGCCGCGGCGTACTCCGGCGTGGCGGTCGTCGACTTCCCGGGCGCCCAGCACCGCACCGACATCGCCGCCGGCATCTGACCGCGGGGGCCGCGCCGCCGGGCCGATGCGGGAGAATGCACCGCGTGACCGTCCCCAACGTCCTCGCCACCCGGTACGCCGCCGCCGACCTGGCCGCGATCTGGTCGCCCGAGCACAAGATCGTGCTCGAGCGGCAGCTGTGGATCGCGGTCCTCAAGGCTCAGCGCGACCTCGGCATCGACGTGCCCGACGGCGTCGTCGAGGCCTACGAGGACGTCGTCGAGAAGGTCGACCTCGCCTCGATCGCCGCCCGCGAGCGGATCACCCGCCACGACGTGAAGGCCCGGATCGAGGAGTTCTCGGCGCTGGCCGGCCACGAGCACGTGCACAAGGGGATGACCTCCCGCGACCTCACCGAGAACGTCGAGCAGCTGCAGGTCAAGCAGTCGCTCGCGCTGCTGCGTGACCGCGCGGTGGCCACCCTGGCCCGGCTCGCGCGGCTGGCCGCGGAGCACGAGACCACCGTGATGGCCGGTCGCTCCCACAACGTCGCCGCCCAGGCCACGACGCTGGGCAAGCGCTTCGCCACGGTGGCCGACGAGATGCTGATCTCGCTCGAGCGCGTCGAGGAGCTGCTGGCCCGCTACCCGTTGCGCGGGATCAAGGGCCCGATGGGCACCGCCCAGGACATGCTCGACCTCCTCGAGGGTGACGCCGACCGGCTCGACGAGCTCGAGCAGCGCGTCGCGTCCCACCTCGGCTTCGACCGGGTGCTGACCAGCGTCGGCCAGGTCTACCCGCGCTCGCTCGACTTCGACGTGCTCTCCGCGCTCGTCCAGCTCACGGCCGGCCCCTCCAACCTCGCCACCACGATCCGGCTGATGGCCGGCAACGAGATCGTGACCGAGGGGTTCAAGGAGGGCCAGGTCGGCTCCTCCGCGATGCCGCACAAGATGAACACCCGCTCCTGCGAGCGCGTCAACGGTCTGGCCGTGGTCACGCGCGGCTACCTCTCCATGGTCGGCGAGCTCGCCGGCGACCAGTGGAACGAGGGCGACGTCTCCTGCTCCGTCGTACGCCGGGTGGCGCTGCCCGACGCGTTCTTCGCCGTCGACGGGCTCTTCCAGACCTTCCTCACCGTGCTCGACGAGTTCGGTGCCTTCCCGGCGGTGATCCAGCGCGAGCTCGACCGCTACCTGCCGTTCCTGTCCACCACCAAGGTGCTGATGGCTGCGGTGCGCAACGGCGTGGGCCGCGAGATCGCCCACGAGGCGATCAAGGAGGCCGCGGTCGGCACGGCGCTGGCGATGCGGCAGGGCCAGGCCGGCAACGACGTCTTCGCCAAGCTCGCCGCCGACGAGCGGCTCGGGCTCACCGAGACCCAGCTCGCCACGCTCGTCGCCGACCCGATCACGTTCACCGGCGCCGCGGTCGCCCAGACCCAGGGCGTGTGCCGCCGGGTGGCCGCGACGGTCGAGCGCCACCCCGAGGCGGCGGCGTACTCACCGGGCGCCATCCTCTGAGCCCGCTCCCGCGGTCGGAATGCCTGCCCCGGCGGTGACGTTGGTCGGGGGTACGCAACTTCCCACCGAAGGAGCACCCCCATGAGCAAGATCCTCTTCGTCGTCACCGGCGCCCGCGCCTGGACCCTCAAGGACGGCACCCAGCACCCCACCGGCTACTGGGCCGAGGAGCTCGTCGCCCCCTACCGCGCCTTCACCGAGGCCGGGCACCAGGTCGTCGTGGCCACCCCCGGTGGTGTCGTGCCCGTGGTCGACGAGGGCAGCCTCGCCGCTGAGGTCAACGGTGGTCAGGAGAACGCCGACGCGCTGCGCGAGGCGATCGACGGCCTCGAGCAGCTGCGCTCGCCCGAGTCGCTCGACCTCGTCGACGCCACCGCCTACGACGCGGTCTTCTACCCCGGCGGCCACGGCCCGATGGAGGACCTGTCCGGCGACGCCGACTCCGCCCGTCTGCTGGTGCAGACCCTGGAGTCCGGCAAGCCGCTGGGCATCGTCTGTCACGCGCCCGCGGCTCTGCTGGCCACCGAGGGCGAGGACGGCTCGCCGTTCTCGGGCTACCGGATGACCGGCTTCACCAACGCCGAGGAGACCCAGGCCGGGCTTGCCGACGGTGCCCCGTGGTTGCTGCAGGACCGGCTCGTCGCCCTGGGGGCCGACTTCCAGGAGGGCGACCCGTGGGCCGAGAACATCGTCGTCGACCGCTCGCTCTACACCGGTCAGAACCCCGCGTCCTCCGGCCCGCTGGCCCACCGGATGCTCGAGGACATCGGCTCCTGACCTGACCCGGTGACCCCTGCCGGGGGCCCGGCCGCCCCGGGCTCACCCCCGGGCGGCGGGCTCCTCGGCCGAGCGCAGGCTCACCAGCGCGGCGACCAGCGCCAGGCTCAGCACGGCGAGCGCGGTGAGCAGCGAGGCCCGCAGCCCGCCCAGCTGGTACGCCGTCACCAGCAGCGCAGCGCCCAGCGCCGACCCGATCCGCTGGCCGGTCTGCAGCGCGGCGCCGGCCGCGCCGCCCATCCGGGGCGGCACCTCGGCGAGCGTGAGCGTGAAGTTGGGCGAGATCACGCCGCCGCCGCCCAACCCGGCGAGCAGCAGGCACGGCACCAGCACCCACCACAGCGCGCTCCCGGAGCGACCGGGCGCGAGCAGCGCGGCGAGCAGGACGCCGGTCATCATCACCGACAGCGCGGTGACGGTGAGGCTGCGCTGGTACGTCGAGACCAGACGTCCGGCCAGCGGCGAGGTGGCGGCCGCCCCGAGGGCGAACGGCGTCAGCAGCACGCCGGTGGCCAGCGGCGAGAGGCCCAGGCCGTCCTGCGCGTGGACGGAGAGGACCAGGAAGATGCCGGTGAACCCCGAGAAGTAGAGGGTGCCGATCGCCAGCCCGATGCCGTAGCCCGGCAGGCGGCTGAGCAGCCCGACGTCGAGCAGCGGCGCGTCGCCGCGCTCGCGCACCCGTCGCTCCCACCTCACGAACGCCGCGACCAGCAGGGGCGCCGCCAGCATGATCAGCAGCGGCAGCCGAGCGCCGCTCTCGGCGCGGATCACGGGGTAGAGCACGGCGAGCACCGCGAGCCCCAGCAGCGCAGCGCCGACCAGGTCGAGGCGCCCGGGGTCGCGCTGCTCCTCGGGCGGCTGCCCCGGCACCAGTCGCGCGATCGCGACCAGGGCGACGAGCCCGATCGGGACGTTGACCCAGAACAGCCAGCGCCAGCCCTGCTCCTCGCCGGCCAGCGCGATGATCAGTCCCCCGAGCACCGGACCGGCGGCCGAGGACAGCGCGACCGTGAAGCCGAACATCCCGAACGCGCGGCCTCGCTCGGCGCCCCGGAAGAGCTGTTGGATCAGTCCCGAGCTCTGCGGGGTGAGCAGACCCGCCGCGGCGCCCTGGGCCAGCCGGGCGGCGATCGCGGTCTCGGCGTTGGGGGCGAAGCCGACCAGCGCGCTGGCGATGATGAAGCCGGTCAGGCCGATGAGCATCAGCCGGCGCCGTCCGTGGGCGTCGCCCAGTCGTCCGCCCGAGACGAGCGTGAGCCCGAAGGCCAGGGCGTAGCCGGACACGACCCACTGGATCGTGCCCGTGGTGGTCTCCAGCCCGGCCCGCATCGTGGGCAGCGCGACGTTCACGATCGTCACGTCCAGCAGCGACATGAAGCCGACCGTCAGCGTCACGCCGAGCACCCGCCAGCGGCGCGGGTCGGGCGTGTACGCCGCCTCCGAGGTCGGGGGCGCCTGGACCGTCTCGTCGGTCATCGGCTGTCTCCCTCCCCGTGCTGCGCGTGAGCCCCGTCCCCGTTACCCGCGGGCAGCGAGGTCACCGCACCGTCTCACGGTCGGCGCGGCGGTGTCGCGGGTGCGAGGGGTCCGTAGGCTTCCCGGTGTGAGCGACCTGGGTATTCCGGTGGCCCCGCCGATCGCCGGGGCCCGTCACGTGCACTCCGGCAAGGTGCGCGACCTCTACGAGCTCGAGTCCGGTCCGTACGCCGGTCAGCTGCTGATGGTGGCCAGCGACCGGATCTCGGCCTTCGACTTCGTCCTCGACACCACGATCCCCGACAAGGGCGAGATCCTCACCCGGATGTCGCTGTGGTGGTTCGAGCGGCTCGCCGACCTGGTGCCGGGTCACGTGCTCCCGGGCGAGGTGCCCGTCGAGGTGCCCGCCGAGGTGCGCCGTCGGGCCGTGGTGTGCGAGCGGCTCACGATGTACCCGGTGGAGTGCGTCGCCCGCGGCTACCTCACCGGCTCGGGGCTGCTCGACTACCGCGCCACCGGCGAGGTCTGCGGCCTCCCGTTGCCCGCCGGGCTGCAGGACGGGAGCCGGCTGCCGGAGCCGATCTTCACCCCCGCGACCAAGGCCGAGATCGGCGAGCACGACGAGAACGTCTCCTACGACGCGGTGGTCGCCACCGTCGGCGCGGACGTCGCCGGGCGGCTGCGCGAGGTCACGCTGGCCGTCTACGCCCGGGCCGAGCGGATGGCCCGCGAGCGCGGGATCATCCTGGCCGACACCAAGCTCGAGCTCGGAGCCCGCAGCGACGGCACGCTGGTGCTGGCCGACGAGGTGCTGACCCCCGACTCGTCCCGGTTCTGGCCGGCCGACCAGTGGCAACCCGGCCGCGCCCAGCCGTCGTACGACAAGCAGATCGTGCGCAACTGGCTGCTCTCGTCCGAGTCCGGCTGGGACCGGGCGAGCGGGACGCCGCCCCCGCCGCTGCCGCCCGAGGTGGTCGAGCGCACCCGGGCCCGCTACCTCGAGGCCTACACGCTGCTCACCGGCGAGAGCTGGTGATCCCGTGAGCCCCGTGCGCTTCGCCGTCCGCCCCGAGGTGGCGTTCGACTACCTCGCCGACCCGGTCAACCGCGCGGCCTGGCAGTCGTCGCTGCTGCGGGTCGAGGACGTCTCCGGTCCGGTGGCGGTCGGGCAGTCCTGGATCGACGTCACCGCCGCCCGGGTGCGGCCGCGGATGGAGACCACCGAGCTCGACCGGCCGCGTCGGTGGTCCGAGCGCGGCACCTGGCGCGGCTTCTCCGCCGTGCTGACCCTCACCTTCGTCGCCGTCGGGACGGACGCGTGCGACGTGGAGGTCGACATGCGGCTCTCCGGCCGCGGGGTCGCCCGCCCGGTCGCGGCCCTGCTGGGCCTGGTCTCGCCCCGCGCGGTCGCCAGCGACCTGCGCCGTGCCGCGGCCATCCTGGCCGGTCACGCCTGACACGGAGCCTGTGCCGCGGATCGCAGTCAGCTGGTGGCGAGGATCCACGGCTGTCGTGCCGGGGCGCACGCCGGGCAGGGCGCGAGCGTGCCGGTCCAGCCCCGCTGGCTCAGCAGCGCCGCGACCCGGACCGCGGTGTCGCAGCCCCGGTCGAAGACCTGCCCCCACCCGAGCCGGACCGTCGTGCGGAGGTCGACGGCGGCGTCGAGGTCGCGGCCGAGGTCGCGGTCACGAGCCTCCGCGGAGTCGTGGAAGAGCCGCCCGTCGAGCTCGACGACCACCCCTTGGTCGACGTACTCGACGTCGCGGTAGATCCGCCCGGAGGACCAGGCAGCCGGCTGGCGCAGGCCCCGCGGCAGCCCGTGGGGCCGCTCGACCCGCGCGAGGTAGCCCTGCTCGAGGGTCGAGCAGGCCCCCGCGGCGAGGTCGGCCAGGACGCCGTCGAGGAACGTCCGGCGGGCCAGGCGGGTGCGGGCGGCGAGGGCGGCGCGGATCCGGGGCACGGTCGTGAGCCGCGACTGGACCGCGTCGGCCAGCCGGGCCACGGCGGCGAAGTCGGAGGTGGCCTCGGCGGCGAGGTCGAGCACGGCCTCCTCGACCCGCAGCCGCGGCGGCGAGAGGTGCCACAGGGTCCTGGCGTCGAGGTGGGCGAGGTGGTGCAGGACGACGCCGTCGGGGGCGAGCACCGATCGCTTGCGGTCGACCGCCACGTGGATGGGTCCGGCGTCGGTCGGGTCGCGCCGCCCCGGTCCGTCGGTGGCGCGCAGGGCGGACCCGTGGCAGAGCGCGGCCGGGGCGACGACCAGCACGCCGGCCCAGGCGCGCTGGGTCCAGGTCACCGGGCCGGTGTGGTCGACGAAGACCCCGTCGTGCACGCGGGCCCACTCGCGGCGGCGGACCAGCCGACGTACGTCGTGGTCGTGGAGCCCGGCCGACAGGGCCTGACGGCGCGACACGACGCCGCTCTGCACCTCGAGCAGCGCCCGGACCTCCTCGTTCATGCGACTGATCCTGCGCGCGGGGCGGGCGCGCCGCCAGGGCGGTGTGATCACCTGTGGACAGGCGTCCGGATGGGGCAGCCTGCCTAGGCTCCTCTCGTGGAGATCGTCCCTGAAGAGCCGAAGCCGTCGACCCGACGCCTGCCGCACCTCGTGGGCCCGCGGCTGAGCTGGGTCGTCGTCCTCGTGGCGGTGCTGCTGTCCGGGGTGGCCCTGGGCGTCGGCATCGAGCCGCGGACCGCTGACAACGCGACCGCGAACCTTCCCGACGACGCCGAGTCGGCCGTGGCGGCCCGGCTCCAGGACTCGCTCGGCACCGCCGAGTTCACCCCGGCGTTCGTGGTCGTCGACCGCGGTGGTGACCCGCTGACCGCCGCCGACCGGGCGGCCATCGAGGCGAAGGTGCCCGAGCTCCAGGAGTACGCCGCCGAGGGACAGCAGGCCTTCCCGGTCTTCGCCGAGGACGGCGAGGCGGCGTTCATCGGGGTGCCGATCTCCACCGCCACGCCCGAGGACGAGCTCGCCGGTCCGGTGGGCGACCTGCGGGCCGCGGCCGCCGACGGGCTGCCCGACGGCCTCCAGGCGCAGGTCACCGGTGGGCCGGCGTTCGTCGTCGACCTCTCGAAGGTCTTCGACGGCGCCGACGTCCGGCTGCTGCTGGTGACGGCGGGCGTGGTGGCCCTCCTGCTGCTGCTCACCTACCGCAGCCCGTGGCTGTGGCTGGTCCCGCTGAGCGTCGTCGGCGTCGCCGACCAGGTGGGCGCGCAGATGCTGGCCCTCGGCACCCGGGTGCTCGACTTCCCGACCGACGGCGCGGTCACCGGCATCACCTCGGTGCTGGTCTTCGGCGCCGGCACCAACTACGCCCTGCTGGTCATCGCGCGCTACCGCGAGGAGCTGCGCCGGGTCGACGACCGCTACGACGCGATGCGCACGGCGCTCGACCGGGCCGCCCCGGCGATCCTGGCCAGCTCGGGCACCGTCGTGCTCGCCCTGCTCTGCCTCGTGGTCGCCGACAACCCCTCGAGCCGCAGCATCGGCCTCGGCGGGGCGATCGGCATCGTCACCGCGGTGGTCTACGCGTTGCTGGTGCTGCCCGCCGCGATGACGGTCTTCGGGCGCGGCCTGTTCTGGCCGTTCGTGCCGCGGGTCGGCCAGGACGAGCCCACGCGCACCGGCTTCTGGTCGCGGGTGGCGGCGTTCGTCACCACCCGTCCGGTCGCGGTGACCGTGGTCTCGCTGCTGGTGCTCGGGGCGCTGGCCCTCCCGCTCGGCGGCCTGCGCAGCGGTCTGTCGGAGACCGAGCAGTTCCGGGCCACGCCGGAGTCCGTCACCGGTCAGCAGGTGCTGGCCGAGCACTTCCCGGCCGGCTCCTCGCAGCCGACCACCGTGCTCGTGCCCGAGGGCTCCGCCGAGGCCGCCCGCAGCGCGGTGGGCTCCGTCGACGGTGTGCGCAGCGTCGAGGACGGGGGGTCCGGTGCGGGCACCGCCGTGCTCACCGCGGTGCTGACCGAGGAGCCCGGCTCCCGGGCCGCCTTCGCGGTCGTCGAGCAGGTCCGCGACGCGGCGTCCGAGGTCGACCCCGATGCGCTGGTGGGCGGCCCCGACGCGGAGGCCCTCGACGCCAGCGACGCGGCCGCGCGGGACCAGCGCGTGATCATCCCGATGATCCTCGGGGTGGTGCTGCTGGTCCTGCTCCTGCTGCTGCGCTCCGTCGTGGCGGCGGTGGTCCTCGTGCTCACGGTGGTGGCGACGTACGGCGCCAGCCTGGGCGCCAGCTGGTTCGCGTTCACGCGCTGGTTCGACTTCCCGGCGCTCGACCTGAGCGTGCCGCTGCTGAGCTTCCTGTTCCTGGTGGCGCTCGGGGTCGACTACAACATCTTCCTGACCACGCGGGCCAAGGAGGAGGCGGAGTCGCACGACACCACCCGGGCGATCTCGATCGCTCTGGCGGTGACCGGCGGCGTGATCACGAGTGCGGGGGTGCTGCTCGCGGCGGTCTTCACGGTGCTCGGCGTGCTGCCGCTGATCACGCTCACCCAGATCGGTGTGATCGTCGGCTTCGGCGTGCTGCTCGACACCCTCCTGGTGCGCAGCGTCCTGGTGCCGGCGCTGGTCGCGCTGCTCGGGCGCCGGTTCTGGTGGCCCGGTCACCTGTCCCGCGGTCCGGCGGTCGAGAGCGGGGTTGGGCCGCCGCCCTCATGACCAGTCAGTAGGTTGGACCGCACACCCGGACGTGACCCACACCACGGAGGCCCCCGCGCGATGAGCGACACCTACAACCTGGCCAGCCTGCTCGAGAACAGCGCCGAGAAGTACGCCGATCGTGAGGCGGTCGTGCTCGGCGACACGCGACTCACGTACGCCGAGGTCAACGGCGCGGCCAACATGGTCGCCAACCTGCTCGCCTCGCGCGGCATCGGCGCCGGCGACAAGGTGGCGCTCAGCTGCGCGAACCTGCCCTACTTCACGATCGTCTACTACGGCATCCTCAAGGCCGGTGCGGCCGTCGTGCCGCTCAACGTGCTGCTGAAGGGGCGCGAGGTGGCCTACCACCTCGGCGACTCCGACGCGAAGGCCTACTTCTGCTTCGAGGGCACCGACGAGCTGCCGATCGGCAAGGAGGGCCACGCCGGCTTCACCGAGGCCGAGGGCTGCGAGCACTTCTGGATGATCACCGTCGACCCGGCGGCCGCGTCGCCGGTCGAGGGCACCGAGACGCTGGGCCAGGGCATGAACGGCCAGCAGCCGACGTTCGAGACCGTCGCGACCGACGAGGACGACACCGCGGTGATCCTCTACACCTCCGGCACCACGGGTCAGCCCAAGGGTGCCGAGCTGCGCCACCGCAACATGCGCGACAACGCGCTGACCGGCGAGGCGCTCTTCGGTGCCGACGCCGACAACCCCGACACCTACCTGTGCGTGCTGCCGCTGTTCCACTCCTTCGGGCAGACCGTGATCCAGAACGGCGCCTTCGCGTACGGCGGCACCGTGGTCATGCTGCCGCGCTTCGACGCCGACGCAGCACTGAAGACGATGGCCAAGGAGAAGGTCACCTTCTTCGCCGGCGTGCCCACGATGTACTGGGGCCTGCTCGGTGCGCTCGACGACTCCGCGGTCGACGTCAAGGAGCTCGCGGCCAACCTGCGGGTGGCCGCCGCCGGCGGCTCGGCGCTGCCGGTCGAGGTGCACAAGCAGTTCGGCAAGCGCTTCGGCGTGACCATCCTCGAGGGCTACGGGCTCTCGGAGACCTCGCCGGTGGCGAGCTTCAGCCCGTTCGGCGAGGAGGCGCGGCCCGGCTCGATCGGCACCCCCATCCCGGGCGTCGAGATGGCGCTGCTGCAGGGCGAGACCTGGGACGAGGTCGAGGGGCACGGCGACGAGGCCGTGGGCGAGATCGCGGTCAAGGGCCACAACATCATGAAGGGCTACTACGACCGCGCGGACGCCACCGACGAGGTGATCAAGGACGGGTGGTTCCGCACGGGCGACCTCGGCAAGCGCGACGAGGACGGCTGGTACTACATCGTCGACCGCTCCAAGGACATGATCATCCGGGGCGGCTACAACGTCTACCCGCGCGAGATCGAGGAGGTCCTGCTGACCCACCCCGACGTCTCGCTGGCCGCCGTCATCGGCGTGCCGCACGACAGCCACGGCGAGGAGATCAAGGCCGTCGTCATCCTCGAGAAGGGTGCGTCCGTCACCGAGGACGAGCTGGTCGCGTGGGGCAAGGAGCAGATGGCCTCCTACAAGTACCCCCGCCAGGTGCAGTTCGTCGACGACCTGCCGATGACCGCCACCGGCAAGATCCTCAAGCGCGAGCTGTCCTGACCACCGGCCGCGTCGTCGGGGTCACCTGCGCGCTGCTGATGGTCGTGCTCGGCGCCGCGTGGGCCGTGCGCGGGCTGGGCTACCTCGGGGGCGAGACCCCGACCGGGTCCACCACGGGGTCGGTGCTGGGCCCGATCGTCGCCGGGCTCGGGGTGGCCCTGGCGATCGTGGTCCTCCAGCGCCGCGACCGCTGACCCGCCAGCGGTCGGGCGAACGGGTCAGGTCAGGCGAACGGGCTCAGGCGAACGGGTCGGGAGTGGCGCCCGGCAGCTGGGCGAGCAGCTCGCGGGCGCGGGCGGCGCTCTTGTGCTCGACCAGCACCTCGTAGCGCGTCGCGACCACCTGGGTCACCGAGGAGAAGTCGCGTCGGCCGCGGGTCATGCCGTAGCCGACCAGGGCCCAGATCACGCCGAACAGCCCACCGAAGAGCATCGTGGAGATGATCGTCACGAAGGTCTCGCCGGTGGTGAACAGCGAGAAGACGAGCCCGACGAAGAGCCCCAGCCACACGCCGGACAGCACGCCACCCATCGCGACCTTGCCGGTGGTCAGGCGGCCGGTGATCCGCTCGATCCGCTTGAGGTCGGTGCCGACGATCATGCACTGCTCGACCGGGAACTTCTGGTCGGAGAGATAGTCCACCGACTTCTGGGCGGCGGCGTAGTCGTCGTAGACCGCGAGCGACTGCGGGAACTCCAGCTTCAGCGGCGAGGTCGGGTCGGTGCGTGGGCTCGTGCCAGGGGTCATGCTCATGCCCCCAGTGTGCCAACTCCTAGGATGGGACCGTGCCCCGAGTCGTCGTCGACGTGATGCCCAAGCCCGAGATCCTCGATCCCCAGGGGAAGGCGGTCCTCGGCGCGCTGCCGCGGCTCGGCTTCGCCGGCGTGAGCGACGTACGCCAGGGCAAGCGCTTCGAGCTCGACTTCGAGGGCGAGATCACCGAGGAGATCCTCGCCGAGGTGCACCAGATGGCCGAGACGCTGCTGTCGAACCCGGTGATCGAGAACTTCGCGGTCCACCTCCCCGAGCCGACGTCGTGAAGGTCGGGGTCGTCACCTTCCCCGGGTCGCTCGACGACGTCGACGCCCGGCGGGCGGTCGGGATCGGCGGCCACGAGGCGGTCGCGCTCTGGCACGGCGACCACGACCTGCGCGGAGTCGACGCGGTCGTCCTGCCCGGTGGCTTCTCCTACGGTGACTACCTGCGCTGCGGCGCGCTCTCGCGCTTCGCCCCCGTGATGACCGAGGTCATCGAGGCCGCGCGCGGCGGCCTGCCGGTGCTGGGCATCTGCAACGGCTTCCAGATCCTGTGCGAGTCCCACCTGCTCCCGGGCGCGCTGATCCGCAACGACCACCGCCGCTTCGTGTGCCGCGACCAGCGGCTGCGCATCGAGCGCACCCGCACGTCCTGGACCTCCGCCTACGACGAGGGGGCCGAGATCACCGTCGTGCTCAAGAACGGCGAGGGCGGGTTCGTGGCCGACGTACCGACGCTGGACCGGCTGGAGGGCGAGGGGCAGGTCGTGGCCCGCTACCTCGGCGGCAACCCCAACGGCTCGCTGCGCGACATCGCCGGCATCTGCAACGAGCGCGGCAACGTCGTCGGGCTGATGCCCCACCCCGAGCACTCCGTCGAGACGCTCACCGGCTCCGGCACCGACGGTCTCGGGTTCTTCACCTCGCTGGCCGCCGCCACGTTCGCGTGAGCCCGCTGCGCCTCTTCCGCGCGGTCGCGGTCGCCGAGGCGGTCACCTGGACGCTGCTGCTCACGGGCATGGTGCTCAAGTACGTCACCGAGACCACCGAGCTGGGCGTCCGCGTCGGCGGCATGCTGCACGGCGTCGTCTTCGTGGCCTTCTGCGTCACCACCGTGGTCGTCGCGGTCGACCAGCGCTGGAGCGCCCGACGTACGCTGCTCGGCCTGGCCTCGGCCGTGCCCCCGTTCGCCACGGTGCTGATGGACCGCGCGGCCGAGCGCCGCGACTGGCTGGGCTCCTCCTGGCGGCTCGCGGAGGGTGCCCCGGAGCGCAGCCAGGACCGCCCGGTCGCCTGGCTCCTGCGCCACCCGGCCCGCGGCGTGGCCACGGCGCTGCTCGCCGTGCTCGCCCTCACCGGGGTCGCGCTGCTGGTCGGGCCGCCCGCCGGCTGAGACCGGCATACCTCGGGGGGCTTGTCAGCGCGGCGACGCGGCGGTTGAATGGGCCGGCGTCACCGGTCCGGACGGTCGGCGCACCACGGCCACCGGGGGGCGGCATCGTGACTCAGGCCGACCTGCGCAACCACGCGTTCTGGTCGAGCGCGCCGGTCGTCGAGCGCTACGCCGCCGCCGAGGGGCTCACGGCCCCGGAGGAGGCGTTCCTGGCCCACGTGCCCGACCTGTCCTCGGCGCGCGCCCTGGACCTGGGGGTGGGCGGGGGGCGGACCAGCGCCGCGTTGTCCGCCCGTGTCGGCGACTACCGCGGAGCCGACTACGCCGCACCGTTGATCGCCGCCTGCCGACGGCGCTTCGCCGGGACCGCGCTGGCCGGCTGCTTCGACGTCGTCGACGCCCGCGACCTCGGGTGCTACGGCGACGGGTCCTTCGACGTCGTGCTCTTCGGCTCCAACAGCCTCGACTACGTCGGCGACGCCGACCGCCGTCGGGTGCTCGCCGAGCTGGTCCGGGTCACCGTGCCGGGTGGCCACGTCGGGGTCTCCTCGCACAACCTCGCCGGGGTCGCCCTGGCCCTGAGCCTGCGCCAGAAGCTACGCCTCCTGCGCAGCGACCGGGCGGGCCTGCGGCTGCCGCTGGCCCTGGCCAGGCACCTCCCGCGCCGGGCGCTCAGCAGGCTGCGCAACCCCTCGGTCGCGAAGCTCCTGCCCCGGCCCTGGGTCCTCCTGGCCGACGACGCCCGGCTGCTCCGGTCGAAGCACACCTACTACGTCGCTCCCGTCGAGATGCTCGCGCAGCTCGCCGCGGCGGGGCTGGAGGTTCTGGAGGTGGTCGACCCGGACGGCACCCGCGTCGCCGACCCGCTGGGTCCGACCGAGACCCTCCCGTGGCTGTTCTGGAGCTGCCGCCGCGCCGAGACGGGCTGAGCGGGAACCGACCGCGGCGCGACCGACCCGGCGTACCGGCCCCCGTCGGCCCTCAGCGCCAGGCGGCCCTCAGCGCCTGGCGGCCTTGAGGGCCTTCCAGGTGGCGGGGTTGACGACGCCGGAGACGGTGACGCCGACCCGGTCCTGGTAGGCGCGGACGGCCTTGGTGGTCGCGGCGTCGAAGCGGCCGGTGGTGCGCAGCCCGAGCCGGGGGTAGCCGGCGTTGAGGGCACGCTGGACGCGGCGTACGCCGGCCCCTGCCGAGCCGAACTTCAGCACCGGCTGGTCACCGGCGGCGAAGATCGTCATCCAGTTCTTGCGCGACCAGACCTTGTTGACCGGGAAGCCCAGGCTCCGCTGCCACTGGTTGGCCGCGGCGAGCACCTTGCGGTGGAACGCGCCGCCGGTGCCACCGGAGTAGAGGTCGCGCTCCTTGAGCAGGCACTGCAGGGCGCTGACCTGCTCGGCCGGGCTGGTGCGTCCGTCGCGGGTCTTGGGCCGCAGCGCGTCGTACCGGTTGAAGCCCAACCGCACCCCGCCGCAGCGCGCCTCCGGGGCCGCGCGGGAGCCGGTGCCGAGGTCGAGGAAGTTGCTGTCGATGTTGATCCGCACGCCGCCCCACACCTCGTCGTGACCGCCCTGGTACTGCTTCACGCGGCCACCGGGGCGCCAGCCGTCCTCACGCAGGTAGGACGTCGAGGTGTTGGCGACGCCGTCCCAGCGGGCGACCCAGATCGCGTCGGGCAGCGTGAAGCGGCCCGGTCGCTCGACCCGCGCGTCGTCGAGCGCCTTGATGCCCGACCCGGCGCTGGAGTAGACCCCGCCCTTGAAGCCGAGGGCCTTGACCCGCTTCACCCAGCCGCTGAGGAAGAACAGCGCCGACTCGCGGCAGTGGGTGTCGCCGAGGTTGAAGCCCTCGAGGTCGTACCAGATCGTGCTGCCGGCGGCGAGGCCCAGCGCCTGGGCGTCGGCGACGTTGCGCCCGGCCTCGACGGTGCCCTGCTTGCGCGCGGTGCTGTAGCGACCGTGGCGGCCCGGCTTGGGGCTGATCTTGAAGTCGTCGGAGTACCGCGGGAAGCGCGGCTGGCACGACGCCTGCGGGCCGAGCGCGATCGGCAGCAGCCGCCAGCCCTTGGCGAGCTGCTTGGAGATCCAGGTCGGCGTCAGGTTGGGCTGGCTGCGGCAGGCGCGCGAGTCGCCCGAGATGTAGATGCCGACCGCCAGGAACGGGGAGTGGTTGAGCCAGCGGTTCATCGACTTCTGGGTCGGCGCCAGGCACTGGTCGAAGCCGTAGCCGGTGAAGTTGCCGGGGGTGACGACGTTGCCGGCCCGACGTTCGGCGCGCCCGTCAGCACCCTCGGGAGCGGCGGCGTACGTCGGCGCCACGCCGGGGGCGGCCACCGCGGCCGTGGACGTCGGGGCGGCGGCGAGCACGGCGAGCGTGAGGGCCAGCGCCAGCGGGGGAGCCGCGAGCCTCGGCAGCAGGCGGGAGGACCGGGTGGAGCGAGACATGAGCGGGACTCCTGGGGAAGGGGGTGTCGCGTCGTGGGTCGAGTCACCATAACCTCACTCGTCACACCAGTAACACCTTTCCCAGCGAACTACAAGCCTGTACTTCGCGCGGTGTCCGTGGGAACGGACCGCCGCGGGCTCGCCGGGTCCGCGCCGGTAGATTGCTGGCGTGCCTGAGTCCCGCAACGCCGCACTCGACACCGTCACCCTCGCCGCCGCGGACCCCGACCGCGCGCAGCCGTGGGCGGACCTCGGGCTGAAGGCCGACGAGTACGCCCGGATCGGCGAGATCCTCGGCCGCCGTCCGACCAGCTCCGAGCTGGCGATGTACTCGGTGATGTGGAGCGAGCACTGCTCCTACAAGAGCTCCAAGGTGCACCTGAAGCAGTTCTCCGAGCTCAGCCAGGAGACGCCGATCGGCAAGACGCTGGCCGGCATCGGTGAGAACGCAGGCGTGATCGACATCGGCCAGGGCTACGCGGTGACGTTCAAGGTCGAGTCGCACAACCACCCGTCGTACGTCGAGCCCTACCAGGGCGCCGCGACCGGCGTCGGCGGCATCGTCCGCGACATCCTGGCCATGGGTGCGCGCCCGGTCGCGGTCATGGACCCGCTGCGCTTCGGGCCGCTCGACGCCGACGACACCCAGCGGGTGCTGCCGGGCATCGTGGCCGGCGTCGGCGGCTACGGCAACTGCCTGGGCCTGCCCAACATCGGCGGCGAGGCGGTCTTCGACGCGACCTACCTCGGCAACCCGCTGGTCAACGCGCTCTGCGTCGGCGTGCTGCGCCACGAGGACCTCCACCTCGCCAAGGCCTCGGGGGCGGGCAACCAGGTCATCCTGTACGGCGCCCGCACCGGCGGCGACGGCATCGGCGGCGTCTCGGTGCTGGCCAGCGAGACCTTCGACGCCGACGGACCGGCCAAGCGGCCCAGCGTCCAGGTCGGCGACCCGTTCATGGAGAAGCTGCTCATCGAGTGCACGCTCGAGCTCTTCGCGGCCGGCGTCGTCGCCGGCATCCAGGACCTCGGCGGGGCCGGGCTGTCGTGCGCGACCTCCGAGCTGGCCAGTGCCGGTGACGGCGGCATGCACGTCGAGCTCGACCGGGTCCCGCTGCGCGACTCGACGCTCGCGCCGGAGGAGATCCTGATGAGCGAGTCGCAGGAGCGGATGATGGCCGTCGCCGAGCCCGGCGACGTCGAGGAGTTCCTGGCCATCTGCGCCAAGTGGGACGTCGAGGCCGTGGTCGTCGGCGAGGTCACCGACACCGGTCGGCTCGAGATCGACTGGCACGGCGAGCGGGTGGTCGACGTGCCGCCGCGCTCGGTGGCGCACGACGGGCCGACGTACCAGCGGCCGTACGCGCGCCCCGACTGGCAGGACGCCCTCCAGGCCGACCGCGCCGAGGCGCTGCCGCGGCCGGTCTCCGACGCCGACCTGCGCGCCACGCTGCTGCGCCTGGTGGGTTCGCCCAACCTCTGCGACAAGTCGTGGATCACCGACCAGTACGACCGCTACGTGCGCGGCAACACCGTGCTCTCCCAGCCCAGCGACAGCGGGATGGTGCGCATCGACGAGGAGACCGGCCTCGGGGTGGCGCTGGCCACCGACTGCAACGGCCGCTTCGCCCTGCTCGACCCGTACGCCGGCGCGCAGCTCGCGCTGTCGGAGGCCTACCGCAACGTCGCCACCGGTGGCGCGGTGCCGCAGGCGATCTCCGACTGCCTCAACTTCGGCTCGCCCGAGGACCCCGCGGTGATGTGGCAGTTCGCCGAGGCCTGCCGCGGCCTCAAGGACGCCTGCGCCGAGCTCGGCATCCCCGTCACCGGCGGCAACGTCAGCCTCTACAACCAGACCGCCGAGACCGCGATCCTGCCCACGCCCGTCGTGGCGGTGCTGGGCGTCGTCGACGACGTCACCCGGCGTACGCCGACCGGCTTCGTGGCCGCGGGCGAGCGGGTGCTGCTGCTGGGCGAGACCCGCGAGGAGCTCTCGGGCGGCGAGTGGGCCCACGTCGTGCACGACCACGTGGGTGGCCTGCCGCCGGTCGTCGACCTGGCGGCCGAGCGCGCGCTCGCCGAGCTGCTGCACGAGGCGGTGGGCCTGGTCACCAGCGCCCACGACCTCTCCGACGGCGGCCTCGCGCAGGCGCTGGCCGAGTCGTGCCTGCGCCACGACATCGGGGCCGTCGTCGCGCTCGAGGCCGTCGCCGAGGACCTCTTCGTGGCGCTCTTCTCCGAGTCGGTCGCCCGGGTGCTGGTCACGGTGCCCGACGGCGACCTGGCGCGGCTCGCCGCGCTGGCCGAGCGCCACGGCGTACCGCTCACCGACCTCGGCGTCACCGGCGGTGACACGCTGACCGTGGAGGGTCGGCTCGACGTCGGCCTCCCGCTGCTGCGCGACGCCTGGAGCGCCACGCTGCCCGCCGTCCTGGGCTGAGCGGGCCGGGCGGAGCAGCGGTGGGCGAGCTGGTCGTCACCGGTCGGCTCCGGATCCCCGACGGTGAGCTGAGCGAGCGCTTCTCGCGGTCCTCCGGGCCGGGTGGCCAGGGCGTCAACACCGCCGACAGCCGGGTGGAGCTCTCCTTCGACGTGGCCGCCTCGCCCGCGGTGCCCGACCACCTGCGGGCGCGGCTCCTGGAGCGGCTGTCCGGCCGGCTGGTCGACGGCGTCCTCACCATCGCCGCCAGCGAGCACCGCACCCAGCTCGCCAACCGCCGCGCCGCGCGGGAACGGCTGGCCTCGGTGCTCCGCGACGCCGCCGCACCCCCGCCGCCGAAGCGGCGGCCCACCCGCCCGACCCGGGGCTCGAAGGAGCGCCGGCTCAGCGCCAAGAAGCGCCGGGGTGAGACGAAGAAGGGCCGGCAGGGGCGGTTCGACGGCTGAGCCGGACCCGCGGCAATCCGGGGCCGGCGCGGCCCCGAACCACTCCCGAGGCGAGGAGGCCCGGTGCGCCGACGCACGATGCTGGGCCTGCCCGCGCTGGGGCTCGCCGGGGCGGCCCTGGCGGCCTGCGGGCAGGATGCTGGCGTGAGCACTCCTGAGGCGACCGCCGGTCGTGGTGGCCCGGCCGCGGGGACAGCGGCGGCGCCGGGCGAGGACGGCCGGATCGCCTACGGCCCCGGCCCCAGCCAGTACGGCGAGCTGGTGCGCCCGGCGGGCACGCCGCGCGGGGTGGTGGTGGTGATCCACGGCGGCTTCTGGAAGGCGGAGTACGACGCGAGCCTGGGCCGACCCCTGGCCGCCGCCCTGGCCGCCCAGGGGTGGCTGGCCTGGAACGTGGAGTACCGCCGGGTCGGCGACGGCGGCGGGACGCCCGCGACCTTCGACGACGTCGCGGCCGCCGTCGACCACCTGTCCGAGCTCGACCTCGGGCTCGACCTCGACGTGGCTCCCGTGGTCACCCTGGGCCACTCCGCGGGGGGACACCTGGCCGCCTGGGCGGCGTCGCGGCAGCGCTTCGAGCGTTGGGCCGGCGGCGTCAGGGTGACCGCGGTGGTCTCGCAGGCCGGGGTGCTCGACCTGCGCGCAGCGGAGGCCGAGGGGCTCGGCGGCGGCGCGGTCACCGCTCTGCTGGGGCACGCCCCCACCGACGCCGACGACCGCTTCGACCCGCTGCGACAGGCACCGCTCGACGTACCGCTGTGGTGCGTGCACGGCAGCGACGACGACACCGTGCCGATCAGCCAGTCCCGCTCCTACGTCGGGGCCGCGACCGCCGCCGGGGCCACCGCCGAGCTGGTCGAGGTCGCCGGCGACCACTTCACGGTCATCGACGTCGGGTCGCCCGCCTGGCAGCGGACCCTGGCCGTCCTCGACACCCTCGGCTGACGGCTTCCCGGAGGACACACCCCGGGGGCATCTCCCAGGATCAGAAGCGCAGGGGGACGCCGCCGCGGGGCTCGAGCCGCAGCTCCTGGGCCGCGTCGACGTCGCCCTGCACCCGGGTCAGGGTGACGCGGTAGCGACGGCCGACCTGCAGCGTGCTCGGGCCCCGGCCCTTGACGTCGAAGACGAGGTAGCCGCTGGCGATGCCGGCGTTCTCGGCCTCCTCGAGCACCTTCACGGGCTCCTTGCCGCCGAGCGTCGTGGTCAGGGTGCTGGCGGCCACGGTGTACGACGCCGAGCCCAAGCCGGCGGGGTCGGGCAGGAGGTAGCCGTTGTTGGTGGTCGTCAGGCCCACGACCACGAACGTGCGGCCCTTCTCGGCCCACTCACCGTCGACGAAGGGCGTGCGCATGGCGGTGCTGGTCGAGCAGTAGAAGTAGAGCTGGGCGAGGTCGGGGTCGTCCTCGAGCCAGTCGCGGTCGGGGCACGGCGAGTCGCGGACCTTGAGGTCGGTCAGGTCGTAGAGGCCGGCGGCCCGGCCCTTGGTGCGCTTGCCGGCGGTGAGGTCCAGGGTCTGCACGACCCCGGCGTACCCGATCTCGAACCGCACCTGCGCGGCGTCGCCCTCGACCGCGACGAAGAACTCCTCGCCGTCGGAGGCACTGCGGTCCTCGGCGGGCGGGACCAGCTTGTAGGCCGTGTCGTCGCTGACCAGCTGGACGGTGAGGTCCTGCCGCTGCCCGAAGACCGCCGACGCGGCGTCGAGCACGTGGGGCCGGTAACGCCACGACACCGGCAGGAAGACGCCACCGGCGGGGGCCTCCCGCACCTCGCGCGCTCGGGTGTCGTCGGTGCCGAGCCGGGCGAGCGGGTCGCCGATCCGCACCTCCAGCCGACCGGTCGGGAAGAGCACGAACGAGCGGTCCTTGGCGACGCTGCCGTTCACCGCGACCTGGCGGGCGGGCACGACCTCCCCGAACCCCGCCTGCGCGGCGGCCGGCGTCCCCTCCTGCCCGGTGCACGCCGTGAGCGGCGCGAGCAGCAGCGCGAGCGCGGCGGCCCAGGCCGCTGCTCGCCGGGGGGAGGCGCGGAGCATGGGCACAGTCTCGCGCACCGCACGTCCGTTCTGTCGGCGGTTGCGCAAGTAGACCGCTCAGCGTCCGGGAGGCGGACCGGGCTGGCAGTGGGGGCACCACCAGGTACGTCGGCGGGCCGGGTCGTGGGGCACCTCGTCGACCATCCGCACGGTCGTGCCGCAGCGCAGGCACGGGCGGCGCTGTCGCCCGGCGACCCAGTGGTCCTCGCCTCGGCGGCTCGACCCGGTCGTGACCTGGTAGGCGCCCGGCACCAGCGCCGAGTGGCGCAGGGCGGTCGCCGCGCGGCCGACCAGCCGCTCCACGTCGACCTCACCGATCGGCGTCCAGGGGCTGACGCCGGTCAGGAAGGCCAGCTCGTTGACCCACAGGTTGCCGAGCCCCGCGATCCTGGTCTGGTCGAGCAGGGCGGCCACCAGCGGCGTCGTCGGCTCGGCCCGCAGCCGCCGGACGGCCTCGTCGGCGTCCCAGTCCTCGCGCAGCGGGTCCGGCCCGAGGTGCCCGACCAGCCGGTGCTCGTCGCGGGTGGCGACGAGGTCGAGCTGGTGCAGCCGGAGCCCGTACGCCGTCCCCCCGTCGGTCCAGAGCACGACCCGGACCTCCGGCATCAACCGGGTGGGCAGCCGCCGGTCGGGGCGGGTGACGGTCCAGGCGCCGTCCATCAGCAGGTGGCTGTGCAGCGTCACCCCGTCGCTGAACCGGGTGAGCAGGTGCTTGCCGTGGGTCGCGTGCTCGAGCAGGGTGCGGCCGCTGAGGTCACGGGTCGCCAGCCGGGGCACCCGCAGGTCCGAGCGCACCACCACGCGGCCGCGCAGCGACCGGTCGAGGCGTCGCGCGAGCCGGTGGACGCTGTCTCCCTCCGGCAGGGCCGCTCAGCCCTGGCCGTCGGATCGGGGGCCAGCGCACATCTCCATGGTGCCCCGGTACCCCCGGCCGACCACCCGACCCGCGGCGCTCGCACGACGCTGCGGCGTAGGCTCCGCGCCGTGCCCGTACGCCTGCGACCTGCCGACCCCGTCGACGTCACGACGGCGCTGGGCCGGGTGGACGACGGAACGGCCGAGGGGGCCGACCTGCGGCTGCTGACCAAGCACTTCCTGGCCGTCCTGGAGCAGCGCGCGCCGGGCCACTCCGTCGAGGTGCGGGTGCCGCCGTACGCCGCCGTCCAGGTCGTGGCCGGCGTCCGGCACACCCGCGGCACCCCGCCGGCGGTCGTCGAGACCGACGCGGCCACCTGGATCGCGCTGGCCACGGGCGCCCTGGCCTGGGCCGACGCCGAGCGCGACGGACGGGTGCGCGCGTCGGGGGAGCGGGCCGACCTGGCCCCCCACCTGCCCCTGCACCCGGTTGGCTAGGTTGGCTCGCATGAGCCTCGACAGCGCCGACCAGGCTGCCCACCAGACGACCGAGGCGATCCGCACGCGCGTCCAGGACCTGCTGCCGACCCTGCGCGCCGACCTCGAGGACCTGGTCCGGATCGAGTCGGTCAGCGCCGACCCCGCCCGGGCCTCGGAGGTGCGCCGCAGCGCCGAGGCCGTCGCCGAGCTCTTCCGCGCCGAGGGGCTCACCGACGTCGACATCGTCAGCGCCCGGGCCGACGGCGGCGCTCCCGCGGTGATCGCCCACAAGCCGGGTCCGGAGGGCGCGCCCACGGTGCTGCTCTACGCCCACCACGACGTCCAGCCCGAGAACGACCACGCCGAGTGGGACAGCCCGCCGTTCGAGCCGACCGAGCGCGACGGGCGCCTCTACGCCCGGGGGGCGGCCGACGACAAGGCCGGGATCGTCGCGCACCTCGGTGCGTTGCGGGTCTTCGGCGACGACCTGCCGGTCAGCGTCACGATGTTCATCGAGGGCGAGGAGGAGGTCGGCTCCGACACGCTGCCCGACCTGCTGCGTGAGCACCAGGAGCGGCTGCGCGCCGACGTGATCGTGATCGCCGACTCCGGCAACTGGGACATCGGCGTCCCGGCGCTGACCACCAGCCTGCGCGGCCTGGTGCGGGTCGACGTCGAGGTCCGCACGCTCACCCACGCGGTCCACTCCGGCATGTGGGGCGGCCTGGTGCCCGACGCCCTGATCGCCCTCAGCCGGTTGGTCGCCAGCCTCCACGACGACGCCGGTGACGTGGCGGTCGCGGGTCTGCACGCCGGCCCGGCTGCCGACGTGGACTACCCCGAGGAGCGGCTGCGGGCCGAGTCCGGGGTCGCGCCCGGCGTCCAGTGGATCGGCACCGGCTCCGCGGTCGAGCGGCTCTGGACCAAGCCGTCCCTCTCGGTCACCGGGCTCGACGCCCCCAAGGTCGAGGGCGCCAGCAACACCCTGGTCGCCGCCGCGCGGGCCAAGCTCAGCCTGCGGATCGCACCCGGCGACACCAGCGCCAACGCGCTCGAGTGCCTGCGCCGCCACCTCGAGCAGCACGTGCCCTGGGGCGCCGAGCTCGGCGTCACCCTGGTCGACACCGGCGAGGCCACGCAGATCGACGCCACCGGCCCGGCGTACGACGCCGCGCGCGACGCCTTCACCGAGGCGTGGGACGGCACCGCCCCGGTCGACATGGGCGTGGGCGGCTCGATCCCCTTCATCGCGGAGTTCCTCGAGGCCTTCCCCGAGGCCAGCGTGCTGGTCACCGGCGTCGAGGACCCCGACACCCGGGCCCACGGGGCCAACGAGGGGCTCCACCTGGCGGAGTTCGAGCGGGTCGTGGTGGCCGAGGCGCTGCTGCTGCGCAACCTCGCCCCGCAGGCATAGCCCGCGCCGACGGTCACCCGGCGGAGGTCGGGCCCGCCGGGAGGTAGAGCCGGAACTCGCTGCCCTCGCCGAGGCGGGAGGTCACCTCGACCCGGCCGCGGTGCCGGCGGGCGATGCGCTGCACGATGGCCAGCCCCAGCCCGGTGCCGGGGCGGTGCAGCGCGTCGCTGTTGGTCGAGCGGAAGAAGTCCGTGAACAGCAGCGGCAGGTCCTCCTCGGCGATGCCCAGACCGTCGTCGCGGCACGACACCACGACCTCGCCGCCGGTACGTCGGACGGCGACGTCGACCCGGCCGCCGCGACGGCCGTACTTCACCGCGTTGCTGACCAGGTTGCCGAGCGCCCGGTCGATCTCGATCGCGCTGCCCAGCGTCGTGGCGTCGTCGGTGGCCACGGTGAGCTCGAGAGCGACGCCGGCCTTCTCGGCGGTGACGCTCACGAGGTCGACCACCTCGCGGGCCACGGCGGCCACGTCGACGACCGCCGACTCCAGCGGGGACGACGGGTCGCCCACCCGCCCCAGCATGGTCAGGTCTTCGACGATGCGCCGCAGCCGCTCGGCGCTGCGCTCCATCGCGTGCAACGACCGGCCCACCTCGCCGGTCGGGTCGTCGGCGACCTCGAGCAGCTCGAGGTGGCCGACCAGGGTGGTCAAGGGGTCGCGCAGCTCGTGGGAGACGTCGGCGATCAACGCGCTCCTGGCGGAGTCGAGGGCGCGCATCTGTCGGGCCAGGTCGCGCTCGCGGATCATCGCCTCGAGGTTGTGCACGGCCCGGCCCAGGTCGCCACCGATCTCCAGCGCCACCCTGGCCTCCTGCTCCGACCAGGGCGTCGCGGGGTCGGCGCGGCCGAACGCGAGGTAGCCGTGGCAGGTCGAGCGGAAGCCGAGCGGGACCATCAGCACGCTGGCCAGGCCCATCTGGCCCAGCAGCGCGAGCATCGAGGCGTGCTCGCCGGGCGACAGCACGCCGTCGGGCCGGGACCCCTGCTCCAGGACGGAGACCCGCTGCGTGGCCCACAGCCGGCGGCTGGTGGCCCGGGCGATCGCCACGACCCGGGGAGGCAGGGGCGGTTGGGAGGGGTCGCGGAGCGCAAAGGCCTCGTCGGAGGAGGTCCGGAGCCGCACGAAGTCGGCCCGGAAGCCCTCGCGCAGCGTCTCCTCGATGGCCGCGGCGGCGGTCGTGGGCTCGAGCGGCGAGGACGCGTAACGGACCACCTGGCGGGCCGTCTCGGCGAGCCGCACCCGCTCGTCGAGGACCTGCTGCTCGACCGAGCCCCGGATCTCGCTCTCCGCCTGCGCGGCGTACGCGGTGATCAGGGCGTACGCCGAGACCGCGGTCAGGGCGGACGCTCCCTCGTCGACGGCGACGAAGAGCAGCCCGCGAGGCCGGCCGACGCGGTCGCGCAGGACCAGGTGCGTGGAGTGGCGGCGCACCTCCGTGGTCGGGCCGGCCACCGCGTTGTCGCGGGCACGGGCGACCGCGGCGGCCGTCAGGACCGACCCGACGTCGTCGGCCTCGACGGACGGGGCCAGGGCCACCAGCTCGGGCTCGCCCGCGGCCGCGGTGGCGAAGATGCCGACCGCCGCACCGGGCAGGCTGGACGCGAGACCCTCGACGACGAGTCGCAGACCGTCGTCGAGCAGCTGACCCGACGGGGGCTCGGGGCGCTCGGGCAGGCGCGCGGACGCGACGACCGTGGCTACGTCGTGCACGACGCCCCCTGCACCAGACACAGATGACCCCCCACCTGACCCCCGCATCATAGAGCCAGACGTCAACAGCCGGGGTCGTCCCGAAGAATGCCGGTCGGCGACCTCGACGCGGTGCTCAGGCCGCCGGCAGGGTGACCTCGACGGTGGTGCCGACCCCCAGCTTCGAACGGACCTCGATCGTGCCCTCGTGCCGCTCCACGATCCGGGCCACGATGCTCAGGCCGAGGCCGGTGCCGGGTGCCTCGAGCGCCTCGGGGTCGGTGGAGCGGAAGAACTCGGTGAACAGGTGCGGAAGGTCCTCCTCGGCGATGCCGATCCCCTCGTCGGACACCGACACGAGCACGGTGTCCTGCGACGGACGCAGGGCCACCGTCACGGTGGTGCCGGGGTAGCAGTACTTCACGGCGTTGCTGACCAGGTTGGCCACCAGCCGGTGCAGGTCCTCGGCGTCCCCCACCACGGTCCCGAGGTCGGGCTCGGGCAGCAGGTCCAGCGTGACGTCGCGGGCCGCGGCGCCGACCTCGGCGAGCTCGACGACGTCGGCCACGATGCCGACGATGTCGACCGGCTCGAGCTGGAGCGAGAGCCGCGGGTCGCCGACGCGCGAGAGCGTCAGCAGGTCCTCGACCACCCGGCGCAGGCGGTGGGCGCCCCGGCCCATCGCGTCGAGCGACATCCGGTTCTGCTCGACCAGCGGGGCCTCGCTGGCCTCGAGCATCTCCAGGTGGCCGAGAATGGCGGTCAGCGGGTTCTTCAGCTCGTGCGACACGGTGGCGATCAGCCGGCTCTTGTAGGTGTCGAGCAGGCGCAGCTCCTCGACCAGCTGGCGCTCGCGCTGGAAGGCGCGGAAGTTCAGGATCGCCGAGCCGAGGTCGCGCCCGATGTCGAGGGCCGCGGCGCGCTCGACGTCGGACCACGACCGGTCGCCCGACCCGCGGGTCAGGGTGAGGAAGCCCAGGCACTCCGGGCCCGCGCCGAGGGGTGCGAAGAGCATCGACTCGAGCCTGAGGCTGCCGAGCACGTCGACCACCTGGTCGAGCTCGACAGGGCTCAGCTGCTCGGGACGCCCGTGTCGGCGCGAGACCACGGCCGAGGTCTGCTCCCGCCACAGGACCGCGGCCACGCGGTCGGCCACGGTGGTGACGTCGGGCGGCAGCATCACGGCGTCACCGTCGGCGCTGAGCGCGACGGCCACGGTGCTGCCGCTGCCGTCGACGGCCTTGATCCACAGACCCCGGGCCCGGTAGCCCGACAGCAGCGCCTCCCGGCTGCCCCGGAGGATCCCGGTCAGGGTGGGCTGGCCGGTGGCGGCCCGGACCAGCGTCCGCGCGGTGTCCGCGAGCCGGATCTGCTCTGCCAGCTCGGCCCGCTCCAGCGCCAGCTGGACCGCTCGCTCGGCCTGGGCGGCGTACCGCTCGAGCAGGGCGCGCTGGGTGAGGTCGGGGCGCAGGCCGCTGACCGGCATGTCGATCGACATCATCCCGATCCACTCGCCCTCGTGGTCGTGGAGAGGCGCGATCAGGTAGTCGAGGGGGTCCCAGGCATCGGGGTGGTCCAGCCGCTCGATGCGGGGGATCCAGCTCGTGCCCTCGGCGGTGGGGTCGTACAGCGCGGCCGGCACGAACTTGAAGCGACCCCAGTCCTCGGCGGCGGCGAGCTCGTTCTTGATCTGCTGGAGGGAGTACGTCGCCCCCAGCAGGTCACGACGCGCCTCGTCGTCGCCGCAGACCACCACCGTGACCAGCTCGCCGTCGAGGACCACGCTCACGCAGGCCACCTGGAAGCCGACCATCTCGACGACGGATTGGGCCACCAGGTCGCACGCCTCCCGCGAGGGAGCGTCGGACCACTGGGTGACGTCGACCAGCCGGTTGTGCTCGTCCATCGCCCCTCGGTGTCGGTCCCTCGCATCAGCCTCAGGCCATCGTAGGGCGGAGACCGCGGCTCCTCAGCCGATCTTCTAGACTCGTCGCCGTGCCCTACCAGAGCAGTCGACCCCGACGGACCGGGGGCGACGGTCGGCTCACGGCGGCCCTGGACCCCCACGACGCAGGTCCGCAGGACGCCTGCGGGGTCTTCGGCGTGTGGGCGCCCGGCGAGGACGTCGCCAAGCTGACCTACTTCGGGCTCTACGCGCTGCAGCACCGCGGCCAGGAGTCGGCCGGCATCGCCGTCAGCAACGGGCGCCAGATCCTGGTCTACAAGGACATGGGCCTGGTCTCGCAGGTCTTCGACGAGACCACCCTCGACTCGCTCAAGGGACACCTCGCGATCGGCCACTCCCGCTACTCCACGACCGGGGCCAGCACCTGGCACAACGCCCAGCCGACGTTCCGGCCGACCGCCAACGGCTCGCTGGCCCTGGGCCACAACGGCAACCTGATCAACACCCACGAGCTGGCCCAGATGGTGGCGGAGCTGCCCAGCGAGTCGGGCGAGCTCGACATCCACGCCCGCGACCTGGAGTCCTCGACCAACGACACCGGTCTGGTCTCGGCGCTGTTCGCCCACCACCCCGACACCTCGCTGGAGCAGCGGGCGCTCGAGGTGCTGCCGAGCCTGCGGGGCGCGTTCTCGCTCGTGTGGATGGACGAGGAGAGCCTGTACGCCGCCCGCGACCCCCAGGGCATCCGGCCGCTCGTCCTGGGCCGTCTCGACCGCGGCTGGGTGGTCGCCTCCGAGGACGCGGCGCTGGCCACGATCGGCGCCAGCGTGGTCCGCGAGGTCGAGCCCGGCGAGATGATCGTCATCGACTCCGAGGGCCTGCGCTCCCACCGCTTCGCCGAGCCCGACCGCAAGGGCTGCGTCTTCGAGTACGTCTACCTCGCCCGCCCCGACGCCCGGATCAGCGGCCGCAGCGTCCACGAGGCTCGGGTCGAGATGGGCCGCGAGCTGGCCCGTCAGTACCCCGTCGAGGCCGACCTGGTCATCCCGGTGCCGGAGTCGGGGACGCCCGCGGCGGCCGGCTACGCGGAGGAGAGCGGCATCCCGTTCGGCCAGGGGTTCGTCAAGAACGCCTACGTCGGCCGCACGTTCATCCAGCCCAGCCAGACCCTCCGCCAGCTCGGCATCCGGCTCAAGCTCAACGCCCTCGACCACATGATCCGGGGCAAGCGGATCGTGGTGGTCGACGACTCGATCGTGCGCGGCAACACCCAGCGGGCCCAGGTCCGGATGCTGCGCGAGGCCGGGGCGCTCGAGGTCCACGTGCGCATCTCCAGCCCGCCGGTCAAGTGGCCCTGCTTCTACGGGATCGACTTCGCGACCCGGGCCGAGCTGATCGCCAACGGGCTGAGCCCCGAGGAGATCGCCGCCAGCGTCGGGGCCGACACCCTGGGCTACATCTCCCTCGACGGGATGATCGAGGCGACCGCCCAGGAGCGCAGCAACCTCTGCACCGCGTGCTTCACCGGCGACTACCCCATCGACCTCCCCGACGAGAGCCTCCTGGGCAAGCACCTGCTCGAGGCCACGCTGTCCTCGCCCTCCCTCGGCAAGGCGCTGCCGGTGCTGAACAACCCGTGACCCCTCCCTGCACCGTCCCCATCCCGGCCGCCAGGCCAGACCGCCAGGAGACCTCGTGACCGAGCCGAACGCCTACGCCGAGGCCGGCGTCGACATCGAGGCCGCCGACAAGGCGGTCGAGCTGATGAAGGTCTGGGTCGAGAAGGCCCGGCGACCCGAGGTGATCGGGGGGATCGGCGGCTTCGCGGGGCTCTTCGACGCCACGGCGCTCACCCGCTACCAGCGCCCGCTGCTGGCCACGTCCACCGACGGGGTCGGCACCAAGGTCGCCGTCGCGCAGGCCATGGACGTGCACGACACCATCGGCTACGACCTGGTCGGCATGGTCGTCGACGACCTCGTCGTCTGCGGCGCCGAGCCGCTGTTCATGACCGACTACATCGCCACCGGGCGGGTCGTGCCCGAGCGGATCGCGGCCATCGTCAAGGGCATCGCCGAGGCGTGCGTCGAGGCCGGCTGCGCGCTGGTGGGCGGCGAGACCGCCGAGCACCCCGGTCTCCTCGGCCCCGACGAGTACGACGTCGCCGGCGCGACCACCGGCGTCGTCGAGGCCGACCGGCTGCTCGGACCCGGCCGCGTACGCCCGGGCGACGCGGTCGTGGCCATCGCCTCGAGCGGGCTGCACTCCAACGGCTACTCGTTGGTGCGCCACGTGCTGCTCGAGAAGGCCGGGTGGGCGCTGGACCGCGAGGTCCCCGAGCTCGGTGGCCCGCTGGGTCCCGAGCTGCTCACCCCGACCCGGATCTACGCCAAGGCCTGCCTCGACCTCGCCCGGCGCGTGGAGGTGCACGCGATGTCGCACGTGACCGGCGGCGGTCTGGCGGCCAACCTGGGCCGGGTGATGCCGGTCGAGCTCGGCACGACCCTCGACCGGGCCACCTGGACCCCGCAGCCGATCTTCGACCTGGTCCGCCAGGTCGGCGCGGTCGCCCAGCGCGACCTCGAGATGACCCTCAACTGCGGCGTGGGCATGGTCGCGATGACCCCCGCCGACGCCGCCGACGCCGCGATCGCCGTGCTCGCCGAGCACGGGCTGCACGCCTGGGTCGCCGGCGTGGTCGCCGTCGACCCCGACCAGGCCGGCACCGTGCGGCTGGTGGGCCAGCACCCGGGCTGGTGAGCCGGGTCCGGGCCGTCCTGCGGACGTGATCTGGCCGACGTCCGGGCTCGATCATCGTGGGTGGTGTGCGGGAACAGCCACGGAGCAGGTAGCGTTGCCCTCACGACATTACTTTTGGTGACCCGGAGGCCTGGCGCCCCGGCAGAGCGTGCGAGGGGGCTGGACCCTATGGGCCGCGGCCGAGCGAAGGCCAAGCAGACGAAGGTCGCGCGCGACCTGAAGTACCGTACTCACGAGACGGACT
Source organism: uncultured Actinomycetota bacterium (assembly GCA_963845645.1). Lineage (GTDB taxonomy): Bacteria > Actinomycetota > Actinomycetes > Propionibacteriales > Nocardioidaceae > Nocardioides. The sequence goes on along the minus strand of CAWJSY010000004.1, from coordinate 32,000 downwards.
TCGGCGCGCTGGCGAGTGAGCTGCATGGAGACGACAAGAACGACACCGGGCAGATCGACGAGGTCGAGCTCGAGAAGTGGTCCGACTACACCGAGCCCCACCGCGACTGATCGGGCCAGACCGAGCGCAGCGAGGTCAGGCCCGATCGACGGTCATCGAGTAGCACGGCGCTGCTGAGCGCAGCGAAGCAGCGGCGGGCGTACCGAGATGCGGTGAGGTGCGCACCCGCGTAGGCGAAGCGAGCGCAGCGAAGCCGAAGGCAAGCCCGCGAGTGCCCCGCTACGGCAGCCAGATCCCGCGCAGACGCCCCACGCTGCGCATCCGCTGCTCGGCGAGCCGGTCGGCGGCGAGCGCAGGGGGGACGCCGTCGGCGGCGGCGAGCGCGAAGACCGACCGGGTCGTCTCGAAGATCCCGGTGGCGCGCTGCTGGGCGCGCTCGAAGGAGAAGCCCTCGAGCTCGTCGGCGACCTGGATCAGTCCGCCGGCGTTGACGCAGTAGTCGGGCGCGTAGAGGATGCCGCGGTCCTCCAGGGTCTTCTCGACGCCGGGGTGGGCCAGCTGGTTGTTGGCGGCGCCGCAGACGACGCGCGCGGTGAGCACGTCGACCACGTCGTCGGACAGCGCTCCGCCCATCGCGCAGGGCGCGTAGACGTCGAGCGGCCTGGCCACCAGCGCCTCGGTGGAGTCGACGACCTCGACCTGCGGGTGGTCGGCGAGCACGCGGTCGAGCGAGGGCCGGTGGACGTCGGTGACCAGCACGCGCGCGCCGTCCTCGACGAGGTGGCGCACGAGGTGGCGGCCGACCTTGCCGACGCCGGCGACCCCGACCGTCCGGCCGCGCAGCGTGGGCTCGCCCCAGGCGGCCTCGGCGGCGGCCCGCATGCCCTGGAACACGCCGTACGCCGTGAGCACCGAGCTGTCGCCCGCCCCGCCGTGGGCGGTGGTGCGGCCGGTCACGAAGGAGCACTCGCGGGCGATGTCGTCCATGTCGGTCGAGAAGGTCCCGACGTCGCAGGCGGTGTAGTAGCGCCCGGCGAGCGACTGCACGAAGCGGCCGTAGGCCCGCAGCAGCGCCTCGGACTTCAGCGTCGCGGGGTCGCCGATGATCACGGCCTTGCCGCCGCCGAGGTCGAGCCCGGCGAGCGCGGCCTTGTAGGTCATCCCGCGCGAGAGGTTGAGGACGTCGCGCACCGCGTCGTCGGTGGAGGCGTAGGGGTAGAAGCGGGTGCCGCCCAGCGCGGGGCCCAGCGCGGTCGAGTGGACCGCGATGATCGCCCGGAGCCCGGTGGCCGGGTCGTTGGCGAAGACGACCTGCTCGTGCTCGGCGCCCAGCTCGAAGACGTCGACCGGGGGCGGCGGCGGGGTCGCCGGGGTGGTCGTCGCGGGGGCGGTGGTGGAGGGGGTCGACTCAGACATGGATCGTGTCCGTCTCTCTCGTACGGGGCCACGGGGTGGTGTGGCGCGGGCTGGCCGCAGGGGTGGCGCGGCTCACATCCCACGATAGGCCCTCCTGGCCCCACGGCGTTCCTCCGCGTCGCTCCCGACGTTTCAGGACGAGCAGGCCGCGAGCGCCTCGACCGCTGCGCGAGCCTCGCGCCGCAGGCTCCCGACCCCGACCGCGAGGTCGACGCCGGACCCGGCCCGGGCGACGTCCTCGACCGCGGCGGCCGCGTCGCCGAGACGGGTCAGGCCGAGGTTGGTGGCCGAGCCCTTCAGCTGGTGGGCCAGCGCCGTCGTCTGCTCCGCCTCGCCCCGGGCCGCCGCGTCGGCGAGCTCCTCCAGCTGGGCGTCGATGCGGGACAGGAAGGAGGCCCGGGTGCGGTCGAAGAAGTCGATGCCGTCCTTGACCAGGTCGCGCAGGTCGGCGACCCGGTCGGGGTCGAGCACCGGTCGCGGGCCCGGATCAGCCTCGGGCCCGTGCTCGGGCCCGGAGCCCGGTACGGAGCCGGGGTCACGCAGGTGCTCCGCCTCGCCGGCGGGACCCTGGTCGCGCTGAGCAGCGGGGGCGACGTCGCTCATCCGGTGGGGCACCCACCGGCCCAGGGCGCGTTCGAGGTGGTGGCGCTCGACGGGCTTGGGCAGGAAGTCGTCCATCCCCGACTCGAAGCAGTGCTCGCGCTCCGAGGGCAGGGCCGAGGCCGTCATGGCGATGATCGGCATCCGGGTGCCGGTCTCGGTCGCGCGGATCGCTCGGGTCGCGGCGAACCCGTCGAGGCGGGGCATCCGGCAGTCCATGAGCACCGCGTCGATCTGCGGCTCCCCCTCACCGGCCGCGAGCCGGGCCACCGCCTCGACGCCGTCGTCGGCGACCTCGACGTCGATCCCGAGGCTCTCGAGGTAGCCGCGGGCGACGATCTGGTTGACCGGGTTGTCCTCGACGACGAGGACCCGGGTGCCGGCACGGGCGACCCGGGCCGGCCCGCGCAGGGTCACGGGTCGGGCGCCACGGCCCACGACGGTGCGGACCGCGTCGGCCAGGTCGCGGTGGCGCACGGGACGGGTCAGGCTCGCGGTGGCGCCGCTGACGGTCAGCGACTCGGCCGACGCGCCGGGAGCGTCGGAGACGAGCACCAGCGCGGGGCGCGCACCGTGCGCGCCGAGACCGCGCACCAGCGCCTCGAGCCCGGCACGGTCCGCGGGCGTGTCGACGAGCGCCACCTCGACGGGTTCCTGGGCCGCCGCGGCCGTGGCACAGGCGACGCCGACCTCCGCCACGTCGGACACCGTGTCGACCCGCATGCCCCAGCCGCGGAGCTGGGTCGCCACGGCCCGGGCCGCGACGGCGTGCGGCTCCACGACCAGCGCGCGGACGCCGTCGAGGTCGTGGGCGGTGTCGTCGAGGTCGCGTGGGGCCGCGGAGAAGGGAGCCGTGAACCAGAAGGTGCTCCCGACGCCCGGGGCGCTGGTCACCCCCAGGTCGCCGCCCATGGCCTCCACGAGACGTACGCAGATCGCCAGCCCCAGCCCGGTCCCGCCGTGCCGCCGCGTCGTCGAGCGGTCGGCCTGGGAGAACGCCTCGAAGAGGCCGTCCTGCAGCTCCTCGGCGAACCCGATGCCGGTGTCGGTCACCTCCACGCGCAGCAGGACGTCGTCCGCCCCGCGCGGGTCGCCGGTCTCGAGCGGCTCGCTCGAGACCCGGATCGTGACCTCGCCCGCGTCGGTGAACTTCACCGCGTTGGAGGCGAGGTTGCTGATCACCTGCCCCAGCCGCATGGCGTCGCCCAGCACCGACGAGGGGACGTCGGGCTCGCACCAGGCGACCAGGGCCAGCCCGCGCTCGGCCGCGGAGCCGGCGAGGATGCTCACCGTGCGGTCGAGGACGTCGTGGACGTCGAGGCGCTCCGACTCGAGCTCGAGCTTGCCGGACTCGATCTTCGAGAGGTCCAGGATGTCGTTGATGATCGCCAGCAGCGTGTGCCCGGCGCCGCGCAGGTTGTCGGCCAGGCGCAGCTGCTGCTCGTCGAGGGCCGTGCCGAGCAGCAGCTCGGTGAGGCCGATGACGCCGTTCATCGGGGTGCGGATCTCGTGGCTCATCGTGGCCAGGAAGTCCGACTTCTGGCGCGAGGCGTCCATCGCGGCGTCGCGGGCCTGGGCGAGCTCGACCGCGGTGTGCTCGCGCCGGGCCACCTGGTTGAGCAGCTCGACCACCTGCAGGGCCAAGGTGGCCGCCTCGTCGTCCGGCACGGTCGCGTCGGCCACGATCTGGACCACGCACGCGACGGTCCCGTCGTGCCCGAGGGGCAGCACCACGAGCGACCGGTCGTCGTCGGGCAGGGGGCGGGTGGCGTAGCGCCCGTGCGCGAAGGCCTCCTCGGCGAGCTGGTGGTCGGGCAGGACGTCGGGGACCCCGGGCTGAAGCGGGCGCACGTGGAGGTCGCCGGAGACCGGGTCGCGGGTGAAGGCGGCGAAGGGGCGCCATCCGGTGTTCTCCACCGTGGGCGCCAGGCAGTCGTCGATCGCCTCGTCCAGGGACGCCGACGCGTTGGCGCGCGAGGCCACCTCCTGGAGCAGCCGCAGGCCCCGCGTCGCGCGCCGTGCGACCCGCTCCGTGGCCGTCAGCTCGGTGATGTCCTGGGTGGTCCCGAGGATCCGGGCCACCGACCCGTCGACGGCGCGGATCACCCGGCACTGGCCGCGGATCCACCGCAGCTCGCCGTCGGCCCGCAGCATCCGGACCTCCCAGGCCAGGGGCTGGTCCTGGCTGACGCCCTCGAGGACCGCGGCGGTCATCAGGTCGCGGTCGTCGGGGTGGACGAAGGCCTTCGCGTCGTGCCAGTCGCCGGAGAACGTGCCGGGCTCGATGCCGTGGATGCGGCAGAGCTCGTCGGACCAGATGAGCCGCCGTTCGGCGGAGTCCCACTCCCAGCCCCCGAGGTGGGCGATCTCCTGCGCGGCGGCCAGCTGCTGCTCCCGGAGCCGCAGCTCCTCGACCAGCCGCCGTCGCTCGGTGTGCTCGGTGATGCGGTGCAGCCAGCCGAGACGGCGCCCGTCGGGGGTGTGGAACGGGACCCAGCTGGCCAGCGACCAGAGCTCCGTGCCGTCGGGCCGGAGCATCAGCACCTCGACGTTCGACTCTCCGGGGTGGCCGGCGTTCATCGTGTCGAGGTGGTCCTGCATCTGGACCTTCCCCTGGTCGTCGAGGACCTCGGCGAAGGACTGTCCCAGCAGGGTCTCGGGGGAGCGGCCCAGCATCTCCGCCAGCCGCTCGTTGAGCCAGGTGAACCGGCCCTGGCCGTCGATCAGGCAGAGCCCGTCGGGGCTGGACGCGAGGAGCCACCGGTGGAAGTCCGGTTCGTCGCTGACGATCCCGTGCCCGGCACTGTCCACGCGTCCTCCTCCCATCGTCCGTGCTCTCCCGGGCTCCATCGTGCCGCACGCTGCCGCACGCCGGGGTGCGAGCCGACCAGAGCTCAGGGGACCACGGCGGTGACGCTGCGTGCCGTGGTGACGCGCGGGCTCTCGCGGGCACGCGCGACGACCACCGTGCCGTGGCTGCCGTAGCCCACCAGCGGACCGCCGTACGCCGTGCCGTTGAAGGTGATCATCAGCCAGCCGTCGTCGGTCGGGAGGAGCGTCGGCCACGGGAGGTTGGTCGGGTACGGCGCGTCGAGGACGCCGGTCTCGCGCAGGTCGAGGTCGAGCACCGGGAAGCGTGCGCGCTGGTCGCGCCGGCCGTCACGCCCGTCGCTGGCCAGCACCCGCCAGGTGCGGCCCACGCGCACGAGGGTGGTGCCCTCGGTGGCCCGGCGGTCGGTGGCGGCGGCGCGCACGCTCAGCCGGTCGAGCGAGGGCCCCTGGGCCAGCACGGGGTGGAAGCGGAAGAACTTCTGCGCGCTGACGTAGCCGACCGTCCAGCCGTCGTCGGTGCGGACGAGGTGGGGGTCCCACACGCCGACGGACGCGAAACCGGTGACCGGCAGCGCCAGGACCTGCGTGTCGAGCACGTGGACGCCGCGGGTCAGGTCGTCGGTCGACTCCGCCAGCGTCACCGCCACCGAGGCATCGGCGGAGGACCGGTCGAAGTCGCCCCAGGTGCTGGCGGCCACCCGCCACCGGTCGCCGTCGCGCAGCAGGTGGCAGGCGTGGTCGCCGTAGACGCCCGGGCGGTCCGGTCGCCGGAAGAACAGGTCGGCGCGGTGCTCGAGGTCGAGCCGCTCGGGGTGCAGGGACCACACCGAGGCGTGCCCGGTCGGGAACGCGCCGGGACCCGCGCTGGTGGCCGTCAGCAGCACGAGTCCGTCGTCCTCGCGGTACGCCGTCCCGTCGGCGTGGGTGACCAGCCGCAGGTCGCGGAGCCCGAGCTGGCCGAACCCGCCGTGCCGCAGGTCGGTGGCGGCGCCCGTCGCGCCGTGCTCGAGGTCGGCCAGCCAGGCCTCGTCGTGCACGTCGACGCGGTCGCCGAGGTCGACGCGGGCACGGGCCAGCCACTCGCCGTGCTCGTGGCTCCACAGCACGAGGTGCGCCCCGGTGAGGGTCAGGCCGATCCGCTCGACCTTGCCGGCCGGCCGGGCGTGGCGTCGGGTGCGGTGGTGGGTGGTCCGTCCGTCGACGGTCACCCGCAGCGCCAGCCCGCGGTCGTCGAGCGTGCCGACCAGCTCGACGCCGCCCGAGGCGAGAACCAGCCCGGCCGCGGCCCCGGGCGAGACGGCGGCCTCGGACCCGACGTACGGCGCCCGCGGCGGGGTCGGCGTCGGCCGGACGAGGTCGACCGGCCGGACCCGGTGGATGATCTCGAAGGGGGGCAGCACCCCCGCAGCATGTCAGGCGGTCGCCTCGCCGGTGGCGGTTCCGGCGCCGTCAGCGCTGCTCGACGGGGCACCACCAGGTCGTCCGGCCCCCGACCGTCGCGCGGGTCATCTCCGCGCCGCAGCGCGGGCAGTGCCCGCCCCGCCGCCGGTGCGGGACCACCTCGCCGGTGTGGACGCCGCCGCGGCGCACGGCGGTGCGGATGGACTGGCGCAGCCGGCGCCGCAGGTCGTCGAGCTCGTCGTGGTCGAGGTCGCCGGCCGGGCGCCGGGGGTCGAGCCCCGCCTGCCAGAGCACCTCGTCGGCGAGCAGGTTGCCGACGCCGGCGAGCACGGACTGGTCCAGCAGCCGGGCCTTCAGCGGCGCGGTCCCGCGCCCGACGCGCTCGCGGAAGTCGGCGCGAGCGATCTCGGCCGCGTCCGGGCCGAGCGCCGTGAGGTCGGGGTCGAGCACCACCCGGCCCAGGCGCCGCTTGTCGAGCAGTCGGAGCGAGCCGCCGTCCTCGAAGCCCAGCGTGAAGCGGTACCACTCCGGCTTCCCGACCGCCCGGGCCTCGCCGTCGCTGACCACGATCCGTCCGCTCATGCCCAGGTGCAGCCCCAGCGTCGCGCTGCTGCCCTCGTGCTCGTCGACGTGGTCGGCCCCGGCCGTGGTGTCGCACCACAGCGTCTTGCCCCTGCGGTGGGCAGCAGTCAGCCGGCGACCCAGCAGGGCAGCGCGGATCTCGCCGGGCGGGTGCGGGCGGCAGACGTACTCGTCGGCGTCGTCGACCTCGGTGACCAGCCGGCCCAGGGCCGAGCGCTCGATCACCAGACGGGCCGCTTCGACCTCGGGGAGCTCAGGCACACCGCGAGTGTGGCGCGCGTCCCCAAGCCGGGCGACGGATCGGGCCCCCGGGTTGAGCCGGTGGGTCATCATCGTGAGGTGGTGACCCTCGAGCCCGAACCGGTCGACCCGCTCGCGCCACCCCTGCGCGCGCCGGTGCTGATGAACCAGGACTGGCGCGACCTGACCTTCCTGCACTGGGCGGTCGACCCGACGCGGGTGGCGCCACTGATGCCGCCCGGGGTGCGGCCCGACGTCCACGACGGCGCGACGTACGTCGGGCTGGTGCCGTTCCGGATGGTCGACGCCGGCCTCGGCCGACGCAGCAGCGTCCCGTGGCTGGGCACGTTCCTGGAGACCAACGTGCGGCTCTACTCGGTGGACGAGCGCGGCCGACGCGGGGTGGTGTTCCTCAGCCTCGACGCCGACCGGCTGCTGGTCGTGCTGGGCGCCCGGCTCGGCTTCAACCTGCCCTACCGGTGGGCCGCGATGAGCCACCACGAGGCCCACGGCGTGCACACCTACCGGGCCCGCCTGCGCGGCCCCGGCGCCCGGGCGACCAGCGAGGTCGCGGTGCGGGTGGGCGCACCCCGCGAGCCGACCGCCCTCGATGAGTTCCTCTCCGCGCGGTGGCGCCTGCACACCCGGCTGCTCGGCCGCACCGCGCTCGTGCCCAACGCCCACGAGCAGTGGCCGCTGCACGACGCCGAGGTCGTGCGGCTGCACGACGGGCTGCTGGCCGACGCGGGCTTCGCCGACCTGGCCCGCCGTGAGCCCGACCACCTCGCGTTCAGCCCCGGCGTGCACACCGAGTTCGGGCTGCCGCGGCGAGCCTGAGCGGACGCGAGCGGGCCCCGAGGTTTAGTGAGGCCCCCGACGGGCCACCGTCGGGGGTACGGCGCACACCCGCGCCGCTCGACAAGGAGGACACATGAACACCAGGACCATCGCCATCGCCGCCTTCGTGGTGGCCATCATCGTGCTGCTCATCATCGTTCTCTGACCCCTCTCCGAGTCGGGGCCGCGTCCACACCGGACGCGGCCCCGTCGCATTTCGGCCGACCGTCGGCCCCTTACGGCGTGGGGGTGGCCGTGGGGGTGGTGGACGGGCGGACGGCCGCGCTGCTCGGGCTCGGTGCCGCGGACGGCGTGCTGCTCGGCGAGGGCGACCCCGACGGTGTCGCGGACCCGGAGGTCGTCGGCGAGGGCGAGGGCGATCCCGACGTGGAGGGGCTGGGCGAACCGCTCGTCGAGGGGCTCGGTGACCCGCTCGTCGACCCGCTGGGCGACTCACCGCTGGACTCACCGGTGGACTCACTGGTGGACTCACTGGGGCTCGCGGTCCCGCTCGGGTCCGTGGACCCGCTCGGACCCGTGGGCGTCGCGTCCGGGTCGGTGGGGTCGCGACCGAGGTCCTGCTCCTCACCGATCACCGCGAGGATCTGCTCCTCGTAGTCGCTGAGCTGGGCCTGGATCTCGTTGAGGGGGACCGAGCCGATGCCCTGGCCGTAGGCCATGATCTCCTCCCACAGCTCGTTGATCCGGGTCACGGCCCCGTCGCTCAGCGGTCCGTCGAGCGTGACGAAGAGCTGGACCGCGAGCGAGTAGGTCAGGCAGCTCGTGCAGTCGTAGTTGACCGCGACCGAGAGGTTCTGCGGCACGGCGACGTCGGCGTCGCCGACCACCAGCACCACCTGGAAGGCGACCGCGATCGCGGCGCAGCCGGTGCAGCTGGCCGCCGCGTAGGCCTCGTTGGTGTTGGTCAGCGGCTCCTCGCCGTCGGCCCAGACCAGGGCGAAGGCCACCGAGTAGCTCGCGGTGCCGTCGGTGGTGTTGACCGCGACCGCCTGGTTGTCGCCCGCCTCGGGCGCCAGCGGCTCGTCGAACGGGAAGACCCAGGTGTCTGCGTCGGCCTGCTCGACGTCGCCCGTGGACAGGTCGGAGCCGTCGGTCGTCGTGGCGCCGGCACCGTCGGCGGAGACCCCCTGCGCGGCACCGGACTCGGTCGGCACGAGCACGGTCGCGAGCTGGGGACGCTCGCGGGTGGGGGCGTCGGCGCCCTCGGGCAGGTAGATCGTGCCGGCGCCCTGACTGCCGACCCGGAAGCCGGTGGCCGGGCGGGCCAGCGCTACCGCGTCGCCCAGCGTGCCGCCCTCCCAGGCCTGCACCGGGCGGTAGCGCTCCTCGTCGGGCCACCAGGCGTAGCCGAGGCCGGCGACGATCGCGCCGGCGGTGAGGATCGCCAGACCGCGGCGCACCGGGCGGCCCGACGTACGGCGCCACACCGAGCCGCCGACCTGGCGGCCCAGGCGCACGAAGAGGAAGGCGAAGGCCGCGAGCGGCAGCAGCACGACGATCATCGAGAGGCCGTGGGCGACGGCGGCGAGCAGGTCCTCGCCGCCGGTGTCGAGCATCGCCTCGCGCTGGGCGCCGGCGGAGGCGAGCGCGGTGCCGACCAGCCGCGGGAGCGTCAGCACGAGCAGCACGAGCGTGGCCAGCAGGACGGGCACGACGGTCAGCACCCAGGTGGTCACGACCACGCGCGTCCACCGCTTGAGCGCCAACGCCTCCGGCTCCGTACGTCGCCACGGCACCAGCGCGCGCAGCGTCGGGCCGATCCGCTGGAACAGGTCGGGGACGCCGGTGAGGTCGGCGAGCACGTGGTAGCCGTCGAAGCGGACCAGGGGCAGGAGCTGGCGCAGCATCTGCAGGATCTGGGTGGCGACCACGAGCAGCACGGCGTCGTAGCCGCTGGCCCACCACACGCCCATCGTGGCGACGACGACGATCGCGTTGAAGTAGAGGCCGCCGAGGTCGGTGCGCAGCCGCCCGGCCCGGCCGAGACGGTAGGAGTCGGTGACGTCGGTGAAGAACGCCGGCCAGATCAGGTAGAGGCCGGCGCCCATGACGCCGGGGGTCGCCCCGCCCCGTTGGGCGGCGGCCGCGTGGCCGAACTCGTGGAAGCCGCCGGAGAGGATCGTGACCGCCAGGACGGCCAGCAGCAGACCGGGTTGCGCGAAGGCCTCGTGGGTGGCCGACGCGAGGCCCTTGACGACCAGCACCCAGACGCAGACGGCGGTGAAACCCAGCAGCACCGGCAGGCTGATGAGTGGGTGGAAGAGCCGGGCGAACGGCGCCGTGAGCCGTCGGGTGCGCTCGGGGTCGGTGATCGTGACCCGCATCCGCAGGCCGAGCAGCGGGTTGGCCCGCTTGACCTCGGGCTCGCTGCCGTCCTCGCGCACCGCGAGTCCCAGCTCGCGCAGCTTGGCCAGCAGGGCCGCGACGTTGTCGGCGCTGACCGAGCGACCGGTCGCGACGCTGACGGTCTCGGCGATGCCGTCAGCGCCCCGGGAGCCGTCGAGGGCCGAGAGGGTGGCGTAGAGCACCGGCGTCAGCTGCACGGTCTGCCCGTCGGCGCGCCGGGCGAGAGCAGGGGGCTGGCGGTAGCCGGACCCCTGCATCTCGCCGATCAGCTGGACGCCGTCGGCCCGGGTCGGTGCGGGCAGTGCGGTGGACGCGACGCCGGGGCCGGCGGTGTCGGTCACGGACGGCTCATGGCTGCGAGATGTCCGAGGTCTGGTTGGAGTTGGCCTCCGCCGAACCGTCGATGCTCTGGTTGATGATCGCGTCCTGCTGGGCGACCGCGGCCGCGTCGCTGTCGACCGAGCCGACGTTGGCCGCGACCGCGGCGTCGATCGGTGCCGCGACGTTCGCGTTGGCGGCGACCGCGCCGTTGATCGGCGCGGCGATGTTGGCGTCGGCGGCCAGGTCGACGTTGACGTCGAGCAGGTTGCCGTCGGTCAGGTCGCCCACCTGCGGGGCACCCTCGGTCGCGCCGCCCACGGCGTCGGTGGCTCCGCCCACGGCGTCGGTGGCTCCGCCCACCGGGTCGGTCGCGCCGCCCACGGCGCCGTCGGCGCCCGAGGTAGCCGCCGTCGGGTCGGCTGCAGCCTCGGTGGCGGGGGCCTCGGTGGTGGCGACGGCGTCGTCAGCCGGCGCGGCGCCCTGCTCGAGGGTGCTGTCCTGGTTGGCGTTGGCGATCGCGTCGGCGTTGACGTCCTGGTTGATGATCGCGCCCTGGTCGGCCACTGCCTGCGCCGTGGAACCGGTCGAGAGCACGTTGGCGCCGACGGCGGCGTCGATCGGGGCGGCGACGTTGGCGTTGGCGGCGACCCCGAGGTCGATCGGCGCCGCGGCGTCGATCGCCAGGTCGAGGTCGGCGTTGAGGTCGAGGATCGAGACGACCTGCTTGTCCGGCAGCGCGGTCCCGCCTTCGGCAGCGAGCTCCGCGTCGGTCATTCCGGGCTGGTCGCTCATGGGTCTCTCCTGGGGTGAGGGTCGTGGGGTCGGTGCGTCCAGTGGTTCCCCGGGCGCGACGGATCGAAACCAGGGGGACCGACTATTCCTGCGATGTGACCGGGCCCTCACCGGACGACGGGCCAGGCGTACGGTCGTGCCCGGCACGCGAGGTCGGTGCGTGGCCGCGATCAGCCGTGCGCCCGGGGGTATCGGTTGCGAGGACGCAGGCGAGAGTGCACTGGACCAGGACGGGGAGGACGGCGTGGAGGACACCTCAGCACCCGTGGGCAGCCCTCCCCACCCCTCGCGGCTGAGCGCGCGGGTGGCCGGGCTGGGTGCCGCGGCCCATCCGGGGCCGGCGGTGGCGGTGACCGTCGGGGCCGCCCTGCTGGGTCGGGCCGCAGGTCTGGGCCCGGGCGTCGAGGTCCTGCTGGTCGCTGCGGTGCTGACCGGCCAGCTGTCGATCGGCTGGAGCAACGACCTCGTCGACCTCAGCCGCGACCGGCACACCGCGCGGGCCGACAAGCCGATCGCGACCGGCCGGGTCGAGGCCGCGCTGGTGCGCGCCGCGTGCGTGGTCGCGGTGGTCGCCTGCGTCCCCCTGTCGCTGGCCCTGGGCTGGTCGGCCGGCGTGGTCCACCTCGTCTGCGTGGGCGCCGGATGGGCCTACAACCTCGGGCTCAAGGCCACGCCGTGGTCGTGGCTGCCGTACGCCGTCGCCTTCGGCGGGCTGCCCAGCGTCGCCGGCCTCGCCCGCGGCAGCGAGGGCCTGCCCTGGTGGGTCAACGCAGCCGGGGCGCTGCTCGGCGTGGGGGCCCACCTGGTCAACGCCGTGCCCGACCTGGCCGACGACGCCGCCACCGGGGTGCGTGGCCTGCCGCACCGGCTCGGCGCGCGGTGGTCGGTGGTGTCGGCCGTGCTGCTGCTCGGCGCCGCGTCGGTCACGGTGGCGCTCGGCTCCTCCGGTCTGGCCGACCCCGTCACGCTGGCCGCCCTGGCGCTGGTCGGCCTGCTGGTCGTCGTCGCCCTGGTCGGCGAGGGACGGACGGCCTTCCGCGCGGCCATGGTCATCGCCCTGGTCGACGTGGCGCTGCTGGCGTGGGCCCTGTGACCGGCCCTGCGACCGGCCCCGTGATCGGCCCCGTAATCGGCCCTGCGAACGGCCCCGAGCAGTGGGACGTCGTCGTCGTGGGCGCCGGCCCGGCCGGCGCCACGGCCGCGCTGGGGGCGCTGCGCGCCGACCCCGCGCTGCGGGTGCTGCTGCTCGACCGGGCCGACTTCCCGCGCGACAAGTCGTGCGGCGACGGGATCGCCCCCCACGTGCGCGACGTGCTGGCCGAGGTCGACGCCCACGACGTCACCGACGGGTGGGCCCCGGTGGAGACGCTGCGGCTCGAGCGCGGGACGGCCCGGGTGTCGGGCCCGATGGCGCGCCCCGCGTGGGTGATCCCGCGCCAGGTCTTCGACGCCCGCCTGGTCGACCACGCCGTGGCCGCGGGTGCCGAGCTGCGCCGCCACCGGGTCCGCTCGGTCGAGGTCCGGCCCGACGGCGTGCTCGTCGACGGGACCATCTCGGCCCGCGTCCTGGTGGGGGCCGACGGCGACCGGTCGCTGGTGCGCCGCGCGATCGGGCGGCCCGGCTCGCCCACCCGGGCGCTGGCGCTGCGGGGCTACGCACCGACGCCGCCCGAGCGGGCCGGACGCCAGGTGATCGTCTGGGGCGAGCGCCGCCAGCCGTCGTACGCCTGGGCCTTCGACCGCGGCGACGGACTGAGCAACGTCGGGTACGGCGAGCTGCCGACCCGTCGTGGCACCCCCCTCACGCGCACGGCCATGCTCGAGGAGCTCGAGCGGCTGCTCCCGGGCACGGCGGCCGCGGGCGGCGACTGGAAGGGGCACCACCTGCCGCTCTCGTCGTGGCGCTGGCCGCACCCCGACGGGCCGGTGCTGCTGGTCGGCGACGCCGCCGACCTGGTGAACCCGATGACGGGCGAGGGCATCTTCTACGCCGTCGCCACCGGGGTGCGGGCCGGGCGGGCGGCCGCCGCGGCGATCGCGGCCGACGCACCGGCGCGCGCGGGCCGCGCCTACGGACGCTCGGTGCGCGGTCTCCTGGGCCGCCACCTGCGGCACACGGCGGTCGCGTCCCGGCTCTCCCGGCTGCCGGCGCTGGTCCAGGCCGGCATCACGGCGTCCGCCCGCGACCCCCGCGTCTTCGACGACCTCGTCGAGATCGGGCTCGGTCGCGGCCTGATCACCCCGCGGTTGGGCACCGGGCTGGTCACCGGCCTGGTCACCCAGCTGCTCCCGACCCCGCACACGCCGTCACCGGCGAGAAGGTAGGCACGACATGGAGATCCTCTCGGTACGGGGCGCCCTGCCCGAGCACCGCTTCGAGCAGAAGGAGATCACCGACGCGTTCGCGGAGGTGATCGCCAGCGGACCGGTCGACGACCGCCTGCTGCGCCGGCTGCACGCCAACTCGGGGGTGCAGAGCCGCCACCTGGTGCTGCCGCTGGAGCGGTACGGCGAGCTCGACAACTTCGGCCAGGCCAACGACCTGTTCATCGAGGCCGCGGTGCGACTGGGCTCGCAGGCCCTGCTCGACGCGCTCACGGCGGCCGACCTCAAGCCCACGGACGTCGACCTGATCATCACCGCGACCGTGACCGGCCTGGCCGTCCCGTCGCTCGACGCCCGCATCGCCGCCGTGGTGGGGCTGCGCGAGGACGTCAAGCGGGTGCCGCTGGTCGGCCTGGGCTGCGTCGCCGGTGCGGCGGGCGTGGCGCGGCTGCACGACTACCTCGCCGGCCACCCGGGCGAGGTGGCGGTGCTGGTCGCGGCCGAGATGTGCTCGCTGACCGTGCAGCGCGGTGACGCCTCGGTCGCCAACCTGGTGGCCAGCGGGCTCTTCGGCGACGGCGCCGCGGCGGTGGTCGCCCGGGGCGGGCACGCCGAGATGCCGACCGGTCCGGTGGTGGTCGACTCGCGCAGCAGGCTCTACCCCGACTCCGAGCGGACGATGGGCTGGGACGTCACCAGCGGCGGGCTCCAGATCGTGCTCGACGTCTCGGTGCCCGAGCTGGTCGGGCGCTACCTCCGGGGTGACGTCGACGGCTTCCTCACCGACCACGGCCTGACCCGCGACGACATCGAGTGGTACGTCTGCCACCCCGGCGGCCCGAAGGTCCTCGAGGCGATGCAGGAGGCCCTCGAGATCCCCTACGAGGCGGTCGAGATGACCTGGGACTCCCTCGCCCGGATCGGCAACCTGTCGTCGGTGTCGGTGCTGCACGTCTTCGAGGACACGCTGCGCGACCGCCCGCCCCGACCGGGCTCGTGGGGCCTGCTGATGGCCATGGGCCCCGGCTTCTGCTCCGAGCTGGTGCTGGTCCGGGCCAGCGGTGTCGAGGAGGCCAGCGGGAGCGAGGACGAGGCGGCGACCGCGTGACCAGCCTGACGGCGTTCACGATCGTCGTGGCGCTGGTCGCGCTCGAGCGGCTGGCCGAGCTGGTCGTCTCGACCCGCAACGCCCGCTGGAGCCTGGAGCGCGGCGGTCGCGAGAGCGGGCAGGGGCACTACCCCGTGATGGTGGTGCTGCACACCGGGCTGCTGGCGGCGATGCTGGTCGAGGCCTTCGTCCGTCGCCCCGACGTGCCCGGCGTGCTCGCCTGGTCGATGCTCGCGCTCGTGATCGCGGCCCAGGGGCTGCGCTGGTGGTGCATCGCCACCCTCGGGCGGCGGTGGAACACCCGGGTGATCGTCGTGCCGGGGCTGCCGCTCGTCCAGGGCGGCCCCTACCGCTTCTTCTCCCACCCCAACTACGTGGCGGTCGTCGTCGAGGGCGTCGCCCTGCCGCTGGTGCACGGCGCCTGGATGACGGCGCTCGGGTTCACCGTGCTCAACGCCGCGCTGCTCACCACCCGGATCCGCGTGGAGGACCGCGCGCTGCGCGAGTCCGTGGCGGCGGGATGAGGGACCTCGTGGTGGCCGGAGGAGGCCCCGTCGGCCTGGCCACCGCCCTGATCGCCGCCCGCGCCGGACTCGACGTCGTGCTCCGCGAGCCGCGCACCGGAGCGATCGACAAGGCCTGCGGCGAGGGCCTGCTGCCCGGCGCCGTGGCGGCGCTCGACGGGCTGGGGCTGCATCCGTCCGGCCACGACATCGACGGCATCCGCTACCTCGACGGGCGCCGCACGGCCGAGGCGAGGTTCCGCTCCGGCCCCGGACGCGGCGTACGCCGGACCACGCTGCACGCCTGCCTGCACGACGCCGTCGAAGCCGCGGGCGTGACGATCGAGCACCGCCCGGTGCGGTCGGTCACCCAGGACGACGACCGGGTGCTGGTCGACGGGACGCCGGCCCGCTACCTGGTGGCGGCCGACGGCCTGCACTCGCCGGTACGTCGCCTGGTCGGGCTCGAGGCTCCCTCCGGCCGCGGTCGTCGCTTCGGGCTGCGCTGCCACCTGGAGGTGGCGCCGTGGTCGTCGTTCGTCGAGGTGCACTGGGCGGCCGACGCGGAGGCCTACGTCACGCCCGTGGCCGAGGACCAGGTCGGCCTGGCCGTGCTGAGCGGCCGCCCCCGGCCGTTCCCCGAGCTGCTGGCCCTCTTCCCGGCGCTGGCCGAGCGCGCGGACGCCGTCCCGACCACCCGGGTGCTCGGCGCCGGACCGCTGCGCCAGCGGTCGCGGCGACGTACGCTCGGCCGCGTGCTGCTCGTGGGCGACTCCGCCGGCTACGTCGACGCGCTCACCGGCGAGGGGATCAGCGTCGGCCTCGCCCAGGCCGAGGCTGCGGTCACCGCGCTGCTGGCCGATCGGCCGCAGTCCTACGAGGCGGCCTGGCGCCGCGTCAGCCGCCGCTCCAACCTGCTGACCGCCGGGCTGCTGCACGCCACCCGCGTCGCCCCCGCCCGCCGGGCCCTCGTGCCCGCGGCCGCCGCCCTCCCGGGTCTCTTCGGCACGGTCGTCCACCAGCTGGCGCGGCCGGCATGAGCGACGGGACCGTCGAGCAGGTCGTCCTGCTCGACGAGGACGGCACCGCCTCGGGCGTGGCCGACAAGGCCGGCGTCCACCACGCCGACACCCCGCTGCACCTGGCCTTCTCCTGCTACGTCTTCGACGCCGAGGGTCGGCTGCTGCTCACCCGCCGGGCCCTGACCAAGCCGACCTGGCCGGGCGCCTGGACCAACAGCGTCTGCGGCCACCCCGGGCCGGGCGAGACCCTCCCCGACGCCGTACGTCGCCGGGCCCGGGAGGAGCTCGGTCTCGCGCTCGGCGAGGTCCGCCTCGTGCTGCCGGCGTTCCGCTACCGCGCGGTGATGGGCGACGGCGTCGTCGAGAACGAGATGTGCCCCGTCTACGTCGCCGACACCGACGACCGGCCCGACCCGCACCCCGCCGAGGTCGACGCGGTCGACTGGGTCGAGTGGGTGCCGTTCCGGGCCGGCGTGCTCGACGGCACCCGCGAGATCAGCCCGTGGTGCGCCGAGCAGGTGGCCGCGCTCCCGGCGGACCCGCGTGCCGCGGCGCCGGCCGACGAGGGGCTGCTGCCCGCCGCGGCTCGGGTCTGAGGCACGGCGATGGGCTGGCGGGACATCCTCGACGAGCGACCGCTGGACCCCGCCGACGTCGAGCGGGTGCGTGCGCTGGCCGGCGACGTGCTCGGGGTCGGGAGCGTGCTGGTCCAGGCCGTCGGCGGCGCCGGCGCCCGCTACGTGGGCGGCCTGCGCGTCATCGACCTCGACGTCCCGCGCGAGGACAGCGGCGACCGCGCCGCGCGGGTCCAGCACGCCCTGCGCGAGGCCGGGTACGACGCGCACGTGCGCGGTCAGGCCCGGTCGCCGTGGCCCGACGTGGAGGTCACCGCGCTCCGCCCGGCCGAGTGGCGCCGCCGGCGCCGGCCACCTGACCCGGCCACCTGACCCGGCCCCGCGCTGCGTGCGCGACGAGCGCTTGTGCCGCGCTGCGGTGCCACCCGGTGACACCGGAGCGCGGCACAAGCACCCCGGGTGCGGTGCGATCAGACGAGCAGCGCGCGCCGGTGGACGTGCGGCTGGCCGAAGAGCTGGGCCAGCGCGTGGGCGCGCTTGAAGACCAGCTGGGCGTCGTGCTCCCAGGTGATCGCGATGCCGCCGTGCATCTGCACGGTCTCGGAGGCGACGTGCTGGAGCGCCTCGGTGCAGTAGGACCCGGCCACCGCGGTCAGCCGGGCGGCGTCGTCGTCGGCGACCGAGACGGCGTACGCCGCGGCCCAGAAGGCCGAGCGCGACATCTCGACCCGCACCAGCATGTCGGCCATCCGGTGCTTGAGCGCCTGGAAGGAGCCGATCGGTCGCCCGAACTGCACGCGCTCCTTGGTGTAGGCCACGGTCATGTCGAGGGCGCGCTGGGCGCAGCCCACCTGCAGGGCGGCCACCGCGACCGTGCCCACGAGGTGGGCCCGGGCCAGCGCGGCGGAGGCGTCCGCCGTCACCAGCGTCGCCGGGCAGTCGGTGAACGTGAGGGTGGCCAGCCGCTGGGTGGTGTCCATCGTGGGGGCGTGGGCGCGGGTCAGCCCGGTCGCCTCGGTCGGGTCGACCTCGTAGAGCGCCACGCCGTCGGCGGTGCGCGCGGCGACGAGCAGCACCTCGGCCTGGTCGCCGAAGAGCACCTCGGGCACGGTGCCGGTGAGCCGGTCGCCCTCGGCCCGCACGGGCTCCTCGAGGCCGGGGCCACGCAGCCCGCCCCAGGCCAGGGTGGAGATCTCGCCCGCGGCGAGGCGCGGCAGCAGCCGCGCCGCGGCGTCGGTCGAGCCGGACGCGTCGGCGGCGAGCAGGGCCTCGGAGGTCACGAGCGTCGCCAGCAGGGGGAGGGGGCGAGCGAGCGGCCCAGCTCGTCGAGCACGACGAGGGTCTCGAAGACCGAGAAGCCCGCGCCGTCGTGCTCCTCGGGCACGGCCAGGGCCGCGGCGCCGATCTGCTCGCAGAGCAGCTGCCACAGCGCGGGGTCGTGCCCGGTCTCGGTCTCGACGGCGGCTCGGACGGCCGCGCTGTCGGCCCGCTTGGCCAGCAGCGAGCGCAGCGTGCCGGCCAGCTCGGCCTGCTCCTCGGAGAGCGCGAACTCCATCAGGACCCCACCTCCTGGCCCGCGGGCCGGTCGGCCACCAGCGCGGCGAGCACCCGGTCGCGGTGGTGGGCGGTGGTGCCCCACGCGGCCACGAGAGCGCGCACCTTGGTGAGCCACAGGCTCAGGTCGAGCTCGAGGGTGTAGCCGACCGCGCCGTGCACCTGCAGCCCCACCCGGGAGGCGAGGTACGCCGCGTCGGCCGCGGCGAGCTTGGCGGCCGACACGTCGCGACCGAAGGTGTCGCGCTCGGCCACCGCCGCGCCCTGGACCAGCGGGCGGGCGAAGTCGAGGGCGATCCGGACGTCGGCGAGCTGGTGCTTGATGGCCTGGTAGGAGCCGATCTCGCGCCCGAACTGCCGGCGCTGCTTGACGTAGGCCACGGCGTCGGCCAGCAGCCGCTCGCCGGCGCCGAGCAGCTGGGCGGCCGTGGCGAGGACGGCCATGTCGAAGGCGTGGTCGAGGTCGCCCCCGGTGTCGTCGCGTGCGTTTCCCTCGGCGTGACCGAGAAGAGCCGGCGGGTGCCGTCGACGGAGGTGTGCCGATGCCCGGCCGCGGCGCCGACCAGCACGCCGTCGGAGACGACGTACGCGTGCTCGGCGAGGTCGGCGTCCAGGGCGTACGGCACGTGCGGCGCGACGGCCACCGTGCCGACCGCGCCCTCGGCGAGGGCCTCGACGACCGGTCCGGAGCCGAGCGCGAGCGGCAGGTAGGCCACCGACTCGGCCCACGGGCCGGGCACGGCGTGGTGCCCGAGCGCCTCGAAGGCCAGCACGAGCTCGACCGGGCTGGCGCCCATGCCGCCGTGCTCCTCGGGGACGACGAGCGCGTGCACGCCCTGCTCGGCGAGCCGTCGCCAGATCGCCAGCCCCGGGGCGGTGTCGTCGGCGGCCCAGGCGCGGGCGGCGGCGACGGTGTCGGAGCCGGCCAGCAGCCGGTCCAGGGAGGCCGCGAAGTCCTCCTGCTCAGAGGTGTGGACGAACCTCATCGACCGGCTCCCTTCGGCTCGCGCGGCAGACCGAGGATGCGCTCGGCGACGATGTTGCGCTGGATCTCGTTGGTGCCGGCGTAGATCGGGCCCGACAGGGAGAACAGGTAGCCGTCGAGCCAGGTCGAGTCGACCTCGGACTCCGGGCCCAGCAGGTCGAGCGCCGTCTCGTGCAGCGCGATGTCGAGCTCGGACCAGAAGACCTTGTTGACCGACCCGGCCGCACCCATCTCGCCGCCGCCGGCGAGGCGGGTCACGGTGCCCCACGTGTAGAAGCGGTAGGCCTGCGCCTTCACCCAGGCGTCCACGACGCCGTGGGCCGCGGACGGCACGGCGTCGCCCCGCTCGCGCCACAGGTCGACCAGCCGGTCGGCCGCGGCGCAGAAGCGTCCGGGCGAGCGGAGCGAGAGCCCGCGCTCGTTGCCGGCCGTGCTCATCGCCACCCGCCAGCCGTCACCGGGGGCGCCCAGCACGTCGGCGTCGGGCACGAAGACGTCCTCGAAGAAGATCTCGGCGAAGCCGGGCTCGCCGTCGAGCTGGGCGATCGGGCGCACGGTGACGCCGTCCGCGTCGAGCGGGAAGAGGAAGTAGGTCAGCCCGGCGTGGCGCTGCGCCTCGGGGTCGGAGCGGAAGAGGCCGAAGCCCCAGTCGGCGTACGCCGCGCGGGAGGCCCAGGTCTTCTGCCCGTTGAGCAGCCAGCCGCCGCGGGCCTCGTCGCGCCGCGCGGTCGAGCTCAGCGAGGCGAGGTCGGAGCCGGCCTCGGGCTCGGACCACGCCTGCGCCCACACCTTCTCGCCGGTCGCCATCGACGGCAGGAAGCGGTCCTGCTGCTCCTGGGTGCCGTGGTCGAAGATGATCGGGGCCAGCAGGAAGATGCCGTTCTGGGAGACGCGGCCGGGGGCGCCGGCGCGGTAGTACTCCTCCTCGAAGATCACCCACTCCACGAGCGAGGCCTCGCGCCCGTGGTAGGCCGTCGGCCACGACACGACCGACCAGCGCGAGGCGGACAGGAGGGCCTCCCACTCCTGGTGGGCCCGGAAGCCGGCCTCGGTGTCCATCGAGGGCAGCGGGGTGCTGGGCACGTGGGCGGCCAGCCACTCCCGCGCCTCGGCCTGGAAGGCCAGCTCGTCAGGGGTCAGCGTGAGGTCCATCAGTCGTCCTTCGTCGAGGTCGTGCGGGCCCGCAGGTCGGCCTTGAGGACCTTGCCGGCGGCGTTGCGGGGGAGGTCGCGCACCAGGGCGACCGAGCGCGGCACCTTGAAGTTGGCCAGCCGCTCGCGCAGGAACGCGACGACCTCGGCCTCGGTGAGGCTCGCGCCGTCGCGGACGACGACGTACGCCGCCCCGACCTCGCCCATCCGCTCGTCGGGGACGCCGACCACGGCGGCCTCCACGACGCCGTCGAGGCGGCCGAGGACGGCCTCGACCTCGGCGGGGTAGACGTTGAAGCCGCCGCAGATGTAGAGGTCCTTGAGCCGGTCGGTGATCCGCATGTTGCCGCCCGCGTCGACCGTGCCGATGTCGCCGGTGTGCAGCCAGCCGTCGGGGTCGATGGCGGCCGCGGTCGCCTCGGGGTCGTCGAGGTAGCCCTGCATCACCATCGACCCGCGCAGCTGCAGCTCGCCCGGCTCGTCGGGGCCCAGGACCGCGCCGCTCTCGGGGTCGACGATGCGCAGCTCGAGGCCGTCGACGGCCCGGCCGTTGGTGGTGGCGAGCACGTCGTCGGGGTCGCCGGGGCGGCACATCGTGGCCACCACGCACTCGGTCATGCCGAAGGCGGGGATGACCAGCTCGAAGGACAGCTCGGTCAGCATCCGCTCGATCAGGTGCGGCGGGATGCTGGCCGCGCCCATGTTGGCCAGCCGCAGCGACGAGGTGTCGGTCGTGGGGAACGCCGGCGACTCCAGCAGGGAGTGGAAGATCGTGGGCGCCCCGGGCACGATCGTGAGCCGCTCGGCCTCGATCATCGCGAGGGCCTCCTCGGCGTCGAAGGCGGCGACCGGGTAGAGCGCGCAGCCGCTGACCAGACCGGCGATGATGCCGACCTTGTAGCCGTAGGAGTGGAAGAACGGGCTGATCACCAGGTAGCGGTCCTGCTCGGTGACCTGGCAGGTGGCGGTCCACACGCGGGCTGCGGCGAGCGTCTGGCGGTGGGTGGTGAGCACGCCCTTGGAGCGCCCGGTGGTGCCGGAGGTGAAGAGCACGTCGGCGACGTCGTCGGCGCCGACGTCCGCCGCGACCACGTCGACGTCGGTGACCGAGGCGCCGAGCTCGCCGAGCCCGGAGAAGGCGGTGGTGCCGGGGGCGGCGGTGGGGCCGATGCTGACGACGGCGGCGACCTGCGGCAGGCCGGCGAGGGCGGCGCCCTCCGTGCCGCCCGTGCCGCCCGTGCCGCGTTCGCGCGCGGCCGCGCGCAGCTCCTCGACCTGCGACCGGCCGAGGAAGCCGTCGGCGACGACGCAGAGGCGGGCGCGCGAGCGCTCGACGATGTCGGCGACCTCCTCGCCCTTGTAGCGGGTGTTGACCGGGACGAGCACGCCGCCGGCGTACGACACCGCGAGCCCGGCGACCACCCACTCCCAGGTGTTGGGGGCCCACAGGCAGACCCGGTCACCCGGCTCGAGACCGAGGGCGACGTAGCCGCGGGCGGTGTCGCGGACGGCGGCGTGGAGGTCGTGGAAGGTGAGGGTGGTGGCGCCGTCGACGATCGCCGGCCGGTCCGCGTGGGTCGCCGCGGCGGCCCGCAACACGGCGGGGACGGTCTCGGGGTGGGTCACCGTGGTGCTCCTCAGGTCGACCAAACAAGTGCTTGGTAGGCTACTGTAGCGGTTGTCCGTCGAGAGGAACACCATGGATCTGACCTACTCCGCCGAGGAGCAGCACTTCCGTGCGGAGGTGCGCGCCTGGCTGCACGAGCACCTCACCGGTGACTTCGCCGAGCTCAAGGGGCTCGGCGGGCCCGGCCGCGACCACGAGGCCCACGACGAGCGGCTGGCCTGGAACAAGCACCTCGCCGCCCACGGGTGGACCGCCCTCGGCTGGCCCGTGGAGCACGGCGGCCGCGGGTTCAGCCTGATGCAGCAGGTGATCTTCCACGAGGAGTACGCCCGCGCCGACGCGCCCGCCCGGGTCAACCACCTCGGCGAGGAGCTGCTGGGCCCGACCCTCATCGCCTTCGGCACCGAGGCGCAGCAGCAGCGCTTCCTGCCGCCGATCGTGGCCGCCGAGGAGCTGTGGTGCCAGGGCTACTCCGAGCCCGGCGCCGGGTCCGACCTCGCCAACGTGCAGACCAGGGCCCGCCTCGAGGACGGCCCCGACGGTCAGCAGTGGGTCATCGACGGCCAGAAGGTCTGGACCTCGCTCGCGCACCTGTCGCAGTGGTGCTTCGTCATCGCCCGCACCGAGGTCGGCTCGCAACGGCACCAGGGGCTCTCGTTCCTGATGGTGCCGCTCGACCAGGAGGGCGTCGACATCCGCCCGATCGAGCAGATCACCGGCGGCTCGGAGTTCAACGAGGTCTTCTTCACCGGTGCCCGCACCGACGCCGACCTGGTCGTGGGCGAGCCCGGCCAGGGCTGGGGCGTGGCGATGGGGCTGCTCGGCTTCGAGCGCGGCGTCTCCACGCTCGGCCAGCAGGTCGGCTTCGCCCGCGAGCTCGAGACGGTCGTCGACCTCGCGCGCCGCAACGGCGCCTACGACGACCCGGTGCTGCGCGACCGGCTGGCCCAGGCCCAGGTCGACCTGGAGGTGATGCGGGTCAACGCGCTGCGGGGGCTCTCCGCGGTCACTGCCGGCTCCGACTCCTCGGCCGGCGGCGGCGCGGCCTCGATCGCCAAGCTGGTGTGGGCCGGGTGGCACCGCCGGCTCGGCGAGCTGGCCATGGAGGTCGCCGGGGCCGACGGGCTGACGGCCCGCGACGCGCCGTACGACCTCGACCCGCTGCAGCGGCTCTTCCTCTTCTCGCGCTCCGACACGATCTACGGCGGCAGCGACGAGGTGCAGCGCACCATCCTGGCCGAGCGCGTCCTCGGCCTGCCCCGCGAGCCACGCCCCACCCCCGAAGGAGCCCGATGACCACCGAACGTGCCGAGCAGCCCGTCCCCGACTACGTGCCCGGCCACGACCTGCTGGCCGGCAAGGTCGTCGTCGTCACCGCCGCGGCCGGCGCCGGCATCGGTGCCGCCGTGTGCCGTCGCGCGCTCGAGGAGGGGGCCCGGGCCGTCGTCTTCAGCGACACCCACGCGCGCCGCCTCGCCGAGGCCGAGGAGGCGCTGGCCGCCGAGTTCGGCGCCGACCGGGTGCGCCAGCTGGTCTGCGACGTCACCGACGAGGAGCAGGTCACCGCGCTGCTCGACGCCGCCGACGAGTTCGGCGGGGTCGACATCATGATCAACAACGCCGGCCTCGGCGGCACCGCCTCGATCCTCGAGATGACCGACGAGCAGTGGCTGCGGGTCCTCGACATCACCCTGACCGGGACCTTCCGCTGCGTGCGCGCCGCGGGCCAGCGGATGAAGGACTCCGGCCAGGGCGGCGTGATCGTCAACAACGCCTCCGTCATCGGCTGGCGGGCCCAGGAGGGCCAGGCGCACTACGCCGCAGCCAAGGCCGGCGTGATGGCGCTGACCCGCTGCGCGGCGCTCGACCTGGCGCCGTACGGCATCCGCGTCAACGCGGTCAGCCCGAGCCTGGCCATGCACCCGTTCCTGGCCAAGGTCACCTCCGACGACCTGCTCCACGAGCTCAAGCAGCGCGAAGCCTTCGGTCGCGCCGCCGAGCCGTGGGAGGTCGCCAACGTGATGGTCTTCCTGGCCAGTGGCTACGCCTCCTACATGACCGGCGAGGTCGTCGCCGTCAGCAGCCAGCAGGCCTGAGCCGATGACTTCCGACTCCGCCCCGGTGGTCACCCGGCGTACCGAGCTCCTGGCGATCGCGGCCGGCCTCTTCGCCGAGCGGGGCTTCAAGAACACCACCGTGCGCGACATCGCCGAGGCCTCCGGCATCCTCTCCGGCAGCCTCTACCACCACTTCGACTCCAAGGAGTCGATGGTCGACGAGATCCTGTCGACCTTCCAGGAGGAGCTCTTCTCGGCGTACGACGAGGTGCTGGCCAGCGACGTGGACGCCCGCGCCAAGCTCGACCGGTGCGTGCGGCTGTCGTTCGCGGCCATCGACCAGCACCAGCACGAGGTGGCGATCTTCCAGAACGACGCCGCCTACCTCGGCGGCTTCGAGCGCTTCGGCTACCTCGCCGAGCGCAACGCCCAGTCCCGCGAGGTGTGGGTCACCCTGCTCACCGAGGGTGTCCGGGCCGGGGTGCTGCGACCGGACCTCGACATCGAGCTGACCTACCGCTTCATCCGCGACACCGTCTGGGTGGCGGTGAAGTGGTACCGCCCCGGGGGCCGCCACTCCCACACCGAGATCGCCGACCAGTACCTCACCATCCTGCTCGACGGGATCTCCCATGCCTGAGTCCTTCATCATCGACGCCGTCCGCACCCCGGTCGGCAAGCGCGGGGGCGCGCTGGCCGGCGTCCACTCCGCCGACCTCGCCGCCCACTCGATCGCCGCGCTGATGCGGCGTACCGGCGTCGACCCGGGGGCCGTCGACGACGTCATCCTGGGCTGCTGCGACACGATCGGCTCGCAGGCCGGCGACGTCGCCCGGACCGCCTGGCTGGTGGCGGGCCTGCCCGACCACGTGCCGGGCGTGACCATCGACCGGCAGTGCGGCTCCTCCCAGCAGGCGGTGCACTTCGCCGCCCAGGGCGTCATGTCCGGCACCCAGGACCTCGTCGTGGCCGGCGGCGTGCAGAACATGTCGCGCGATCCCGATCTCGGCGGCGATGATCGTGGGTCAGCAGTACGGCTTCACGACCCCGTTCGCGGAGAGCCCCGGGTGGCAGGCGCGCTACGGCGACGTGGAGGTCAGCCAGTTCAACTCCGCCGAGATGATCGCCGAGAAGTGGGACATCAGCCGCGAGGACATGGAGCGCTTCGCGCTGGCCTCCCACGACCGCGCCCGGGCCGCGATCGCCGAGGGCCGCTTCACGGCCGAGATCGAGCCGGTCACGCTGGCCGACGGCACCGTGGTCGACACCGACCAGTGCCCGCGCGAGACCTCGCTGGAGAAGATGGCCGGCCTCGAGCCGCTCGCCCCCGGCGGGCGGATCACCGCCGCCGTCGCCTCGCAGATCTGCGACGGCTCGGCCGCGCTGCTGCTGGCCTCCGAGGCCGCCGTGGCCGAGCACGGGCTCACGCCCCGCGCGCGGGTGCACCACCTCTCGGTGCGCGGCGACGACCCGGTCTGGATGCTCACCGGCCCGATCCGTGCCACCGAGCACGCGCTGGCCAGGACCGGCCTCTCGATCGACGACATCGACCTCTTCGAGTGCAACGAGGCCTTCGCCTCCGTCGTGCTGGCGTGGATGAAGGAGACCGGTGCGCCGCACGAGAAGGTCAACGTCAACGGCGGCGGCATCGCCCTGGGTCACCCCATCGGCGCCACCGGCGCCCGGCTGATGACCACGATGCTCCACGAGCTCGAGCGCACCGGCGGCCGCTACGCCCTGCAGACGATGTGCGAGGGCGGCGGCCAGGCCAACGTGACGATCATCGAGCGTCTCTGAGACGGTCACCGGCGGTCAGCGTGACCGACCCGACGACGTACCCCTCGCCGTCGCAGGACTCGCCGTTCGGGTACGAGCGCAGCAGCTCGACCTCGCGCTGCGCCGTCCTCGCGACGGGCGTGTCGTCCGAGGCGGCCAGCGTCACCGTCACCGTCACCGGCCCGGGCTCGAAGTCGCGCCCCAGGTCGTCGAAGGAGACGTTCACGGCTCGTGCGACCGGCCCCTCCGGCACGGGTCCCAGGGACTGGGTGGCGGAGGCGCAGTCAGCGGCGTCGCACACGTCGAGCGTCACGGTTCCCGAGGCCAGGAACAGGGCCCGCGGGATCTGGACGGCGACGCCGCTGTAGCCGCCCACGTCGGAGCAGCCTGGGCTGGCGGAACAGCCCTGGGCACTCCATGCGACGACGAGAACCAGCGCGGTCCGGACCTTCATCGCGGCCTCCTTCGTTCGCCGGGACGCCCAGTCTGCACCGGTGTGGAGCGGCGGGGTCGCGGGAGCGGCTGCTGGCGGTGTCGGCGCCGGCCGTGTGACAAGCGCTTGTCACATCGTCGGCGGCCACTGCCCGAGCACGAGCCCCCGTGCCGCCTCAGACCAGCAGCCCCGACGTACGCCGCAGCGCGGCCGCGGCGTCGGTGACGATCCGGTCGATCAGCTCCTCGCAGGTCGGGAGGTCGTCGAGCACGCCGACGACCTGGCCCGAGGCCAGCACGCCGGCGGAGGTGTCGCCGTCGACGAGGCCGGCCTTGAGCATCGTGGGGGTGTTGGCGGCCAGCGTCATCTGCGCCAGCGAGCGGCCCTGGGCCTTCTTCATGGCCCGGCCGTCCTTGGCCAGGTCGAGCCACGACATCCCGCTGCTGCGCTTGAACTCCAGCGTGCGGCGCACCGTGGGGGCCAGGCGCTTGACGGCGCTGGTCTCCTCGATCTCCTCGACCAGCGGGGTGCGCAGCATCCGGTGCGGCATCCCGTCGACCTTGGCGGTCACCACGGTGCCGTTGACGTCGTGGGAGAGGTAGAGCTCCTTGACCGCCTGCGGCACCGCGCTGTCGGCGGTGAGCAGGAAGCGGGTGCCCATCCCGATGCCGGCGGCGCCGTAGCCCAGCGCGGCCGCGAGACCGCGGCCGTCGAAGAAGCCGCCGGCCGCGACGACCGGGATGTCGACGGCGTCGAGGACGCTGGGCAGCAGCAGGGTGGTCGGCACCGAGCCGGTGTGGCCGCCGCCCTCGCCGCCCTGGATCATCACCGCGTCGGCGCCCCAGGAGGCCACCTTCTCGGCGTGGCGGGGCAGCCCGACCGACGGCATCACCACGATGCCGTGGTCCTTGAGCTTCTTGATCAGGTCCTGCTTCGGCGCGAGCGCGAAGGAGGCGACCTTGACGCCGTGCTTGATCAGCAGGTCGCAGCGGTCGGCGGCGTCGCCCGCGTCGGCGCGCAGGTTGACGCCGAAGGGCTGGTCGGTGCGGCCCTTGACCTCGACGATCGCCTGCTCGAGCTCCTCGTAGGTCATCGTGGCGCTGGCCAGGATGCCCAGGCCGCCGGCGTTGGCGGTGCCGCTGACCAGGCGCGGGCCCGGCGACCCAGCCCATGCCGGTCTGGACGACGGGGTGGCGCACGCCGACCAGCTCGGTCAGCGCGGTGCGCAGCTGCTGCTCGATCACGACGTCGCCTCCGGGGCGACCGGCTTGACCTCGCGGTCGCGCAGGGTCTTGGGGTCGAGGACCTCGCGGATCAGCACCAGCTCCTCGGTCGTGGGGGAGCGGGTCTCGGGCACGTCGGCGTCGACCTCGAGCGTCGAAGCCGGTGGCCTCGCGCACCTCGTCGACGGTGACGCCCGGGTGCACCGACAGCAGCCGCACGGTGTCACCGGCGCCCTTGACGTCGAAGACCGCCAGGTTGGTGACGATGCGGTGGATGTCGTTGTACTTCGACGCCCCGGCCCCGGCCGCCTTGGCGTTCTTGGGCCCGACGCCGGAGACGATGTCGACGGCCTCGACGAAGACCCGCGGCGAGTGCTTGGGCACCCAGTAGGACGTCCGGTTGTTCACCGTGTTGCCGGGGGCGCCGCGCACGCCGAGGAGCTGGCGCTGTGGGCTGGGCGAAGTCGCCGATGGCGGAGATGTTCTGGTTGCCGTGCCTGTCGACCTGGGTGGCGCCCATCATCACGTGCCGCTTGCCGTAGGCCACCACGTCGAAGACCTGGCGGAAGGGGATCCAGCCCTCGACCACGTCGCCCTTGGCGAACAGCGGGGGCACCCCGGCCAGGAACAGCGACTCGCCGTCGGAGATGACCAGGTCGGGGTTGGAGGTCAGCTTGGCCAGCCGGACCCCGAGCATCGGCAGCATCCCCATCGGGCTGGCGAAGATCTCGCCGTCGTCGCGGAACGCGTCGGCGATGGCTGCGGCGCAGACCTCGGCGCGGGAGACTGCGCGTCACTTCTTCTCCTCCTGGGCGAAGGCCTGCACAGCGGCCTGGTAGGCGTCCTCGTCACCGGCGAGGAAGCGCTGCTCGAAGGCCGCCCAGTCCTCGTCGGAGCCGGACGCCGCGGCGGCGTACGCCTTCTGGAACTTCTCGTCCCGCTCGTAGTCGGGGGTGCACGTGGTGAAGTGCGCGCCGTTCGGCGTCTCGACGACGCCGCTGACCATCATCCGGCTCAGCAGCAGCCGCTGGACCGGGGTGTCGACGGTCAGGCCGGCGGTGTCGACGACCTGCTCGACCGACACGTACGCCTTCTCGGCGGCCATGCAGAACAGGTCGTCGAAGTAGGGGTCCGGGCCCGAGGTACGTCGCGTTGCCGTGCTGGTCGGCCCGGTTCAGGTGGACCAGCGCGACGTCGAGGGTCAGCGCCGGCATCGCGACGAGCTCCTCGTGCACGCCGTCGGCGTCGGGGTAGGGGCTGGTGACGGTCTTGAGGTGCGGGTTGTTGACCAGCACGTCGGAGCCGAGGCCCGGCCCGCATCGGCAGGAACGGCAGCCGGTGGGCGGCGGCGCGCAGGCCCTCCTGGAACAGGCCCTCGTCGAGCTCGACGACCTCGGCGATCTCCTTGTTCTGGCGGGCGCGCTGGAAGTTGGGCTCCAGCGGCACGGTGTCGAGCGAGACGAACGCGTAGACCAGCTTGCGCACCTTGCCGGCCCGCACGAGCAGGCCGACGTCGGCGCCGCCGTAGCTCACGATCGTGAGGTCCGTGAGGTCCGAGCGCAGGATCGCGCGCACCAGGGCCATCGGCTTGCGCCGCGGTCCCCACCCGCCGATCCCGATGGTCATGCCGTCGCGCAGCTCAGCGACCACCTCGTCGATGGTCATCCGCTTGTCGCGGGGTCCCTGTCCTGGGCTCACTGGTCGTCCCTTTCCTGCCTTGTCGGTGCCCGCGAACCCGTCGCGGAGCTCGTCGGCCACCCCGGCGAGGTTGAGCTCCATGGTGAAGCCCTGCTCGAACCGGTAGCTCTTGTTGACGTCGATCGGGTCGATCCCGTTCAGGGCCTCCTTGGCCGCACGGATCACCCGGGTGTCCTTCGCCGCGATCTCGCCGGCCACCTTCAGGGCGGCGTCGTCGAGCTCGTCGCGGGGCACGACCTCGAGCACCGAGCCGAACTGCACGAGGTCGGCGGCCTTGATGGTGCGGGCGGTGAAGTAGAGGGTGCGCATCATGTGCTGCGGCACCAGCCGGGCCATGTGGGTCGCGGCGCCGAGCGCGCCCTGGTTGACCTCGGGCACGCCGAAGTAGGCGTCGTCGCTGGCCACGATGCAGTCGGCGTTGCCGACCAGGCCGACGCCGCCGCCGAGGCAGTGACCGTTGCACGGCCGCGACCACCGGCACCGCGCACTCGTAGACGGCCTTGAACGCGGCGTAGCAGCCCTTGTTGGCGCCGATCAGCGCGTCGAAGCCGGTGGTGTGCTGCATCTCCTTGATGTCGACGCCCGCGT
Organism: uncultured Actinomycetota bacterium; assembly: GCA_963845645.1. Lineage (GTDB taxonomy): Bacteria > Actinomycetota > Actinomycetes > Propionibacteriales > Nocardioidaceae > Nocardioides. The sequence continues at coordinate 1,987 of CAWJSY010000004.1, read as the reverse complement.
TGAAGCCGCGGCCCTCGGCGCGCAGCACGACCACGTGGGTGTCCAGGTCGCGGCTCGCCTCGTCGAGGGCCGCGGCGACGTCGTACCAGCCCTGGACCGTCAGCGCGTTGACCGGAGGGTGCTGCATCGTCACGACGCGGATGCCGTCGTCGCGCAGCTCGGAGGTGATCGCCATGGGGTGCCTCTCACGAAGGACGAGCGGGTCGCACGGTGCACGACCTAGCATTTGCTTGGTACCCTAACACTTGCTTGGTCCGCCCGCCCCGACCGAAGGACACCCGATGAGCGTCACCCTCGACCTGACCGACCGGGTCGTCCTGGTCACCGGCGGCAGCAAGGGCATCGGCCGTGCCATCGCCGAGGCGTACGTCGCCGCCGGCGCGCGGGTCGTCACCTGTGCCCGCTCGGAGGCCGAGCCGCTGGCCGGCACCCGGCACGTGACCTGCGACGTGCGCGACCCCGAGGCGGTCGACCGCGATGGTCGAGGACGTCGCCGCCACCGAGGGTCGCCTCGACGTGGCGGTCAACAACGCCGGCGGGGCGCCGTACGCGCTGGCCGCCGACGCCTCGCCGCGCTTCCACGCCAAGGTGATGGACCTCAACTTCTTCGGTCCGCTGCTCGTGGCCCAGGCCGCCAACGCGGTGATGCAGGGCCAGGAGGGCGGTGGCGCGATCGTCAACATCTCCTCGATCAGCGCGCTGCGCCCCTCGCCCGGCACCGCGGTGTACGGCGCCGCCAAGGCCGGCGTCGACTCGCTGACCGCCTCGCTGGCGATCGAGTGGGCGCCGAAGGTGCGGCTGAACTCGCGTCAACGTCGGGCTGTGCCGCACCGAGCTGACCGGCGACCACTACGGCGGCGACGCGCAGGTCGCCGCCATCGAGGCGACGATCCCGCTGGGCCGGATGGCCCGGCCCGACGAGGTCGCCTCGGTCGCGCTGTTCCTCGGCTCCGACCTGGCCTCCTACGTCAGCGGCGCCACGCTCGCCTGCCACGGTGGCGGCGAGCCGCCGGTCTTCCTCACCGCCGTCCAGAACGCCTGACCCCCACGCTGCCCCGCCCGCCCGGGGCCCACCACCCGATCCCACCCGCTCAACCAAGGAGCACCCGTGAAGAAGATCCTCGACGGACGCGTCGCCATCGTGACCGGCGCCGGCCGCGGCATCGGCCGCGCCCACGCGCTCGAGCTCGCCGCCCAGGGCGCCGCGGTCGTCGTCAACGACTTCGGCGTCTCCCTGTCCGGCGAGGGCGACGGCGACACCCCCGCCGACGCCGTCGTCGCCGAGATCGAGGCGGCCGGCGGCCGCGCGGTGGCCAACGGCGCCGACGTCGCCGACTTCGAGCAGGCCGAGGCGATGGTCCGCCAGGCCATCGACACCTTCGGCGGGCTCGACATCCTGGTCAACAACGCCGGCTTCGTGCGCGACCGGATGCTGGTCAACACCTCCGAGGAGGAGTGGGACGCCGTCGTGCGGGTGCACCTCAAGGGCCACTTCGCGCCGCTGCGCCACGCCGGTGCCTACTGGCGCGCCGAGGCCAAGGAGGGCCGCCAGCGCGCGGCCCGGGTCATCAACACCTCCTCGGGCGCCGGCCTGCAGGGCTCGATCGGCCAGACGACGTACTCCGCCGCCAAGGCCGGCATCGCCGGGATGACGCTGGTCGCCGCCGCCGAGATGAGCCGCTACGGCGTCACCGTCAACGCGATCGCACCGGTCGCGCGCACCCGGATGACCGAGGGCGCCTTCGACACCTCCGCGATGCCCGACCCGGCCGACAACTCACCGGTCGTCGCCTGGCTGGCCTCCGAGGAGGCCGGCGACGTCACCGGCCGCGTCATCGAGATCGAGGGCGGCAAGGTCACGGTCGAGAACGGCTGGACCCACGGCCCGTCCGAGGACCTCGGCCGCCGCTGGGAGACCGCCGAGGTCGGCGGCCGGCTGCGCGCGCTGCTCGAGCAGGCGCCGGCGCCGGAGAAGGTCTACGGCAGC
>CAWJSY010000003.1:0-110828 GCA_963845645.1 uncultured Actinomycetota bacterium | reverse complement strand
CGCGCCTTCTCGCCGAAGATCGCGCGCAGCAGGCGCTCCTCGGGGGTCAGCTCGGTCTCGCCCTTGGGCGTCACCTTGCCGACGAGGATGTCGCCCGTGGTGACCTCGGCGCCGATGCGGATGATCCCGCGCTCGTCGAGGTCGGCCAGCATCTCCTCGGAGACGTTGGGGATGTCGCGGGTGATCTCCTCGGGGCCGAGCTTGGTGTCGCGGGCGTCGACCTCGTGCTCCTCGATGTGGATCGAGGTGAGGACGTCCTCCTGCACCAGACGCTGGCTGAGGATGATCGCGTCCTCGTAGTTGTGGCCCTGCCACGGCATGAACGCGACCAGCAGGTTGGTGCCGAGCGCCATCTCCGCCTTGTCGGTGCACGGACCGTCGGCGATCGGGCTGCCGACCTCGAGCCGCTCGCCCTCGGCCACCAGGGGGCGCTGGTTGATGCAGGTGCCCTGGTTGGACCGGCGGAACTTCGCCAGCTTGTACGTCGAGTAGGTGCCGTCGTCGTTCATCGCCTCGACGACGTCGGCGGAGACGTCCTTGACGACTCCGGCCTTGGTGGCGACCACGACGTCACCGGCGTCGACGGCGGCGCGGTACTCCATGCCGGTGCCGACCAGCGGCGAGTCGCTCACGATCAGCGGCACCGCCTGACGCTGCATGTTGGCGCCCATGAGCGCACGGTTGGCGTCGTCGTGCTCGAGGAACGGGATGAGCGCGGTCGCGACCGAGACCATCTGGCGCGGCGAGACGTCCATGTAGTCGACGTCGCCGGCCAGGATCTCCGCGACCTCGCCGCGGCGCTGGCGGACCAGCACCCGCTCCTCCACGAAGTGGCCGGAGTCGTCGAGCCCGGCGTTGGCCTGCGCGATGACGTAGCGGTCCTCGTCGTCGGCGGTGAGGTAGTCGACCTGGTCGGTGACCTGGCCCTCGACCACCTTGCGGTAGGGCGTCTCGACGAAGCCGAACGGGTTGATCCGGCCGTAGGAGGCCAGCGACCCGATCAGGCCGATGTTGGGCCCTTCCGGCGTCTCGATCGGGCACATGCGGCCGTAGTGCGAGGGGTGGACGTCGCGGACCTCCATGCCGGCGCGGTCTCGCGAGAGCCCGCCCGGGCCGAGCGCGGAGAGCCGACGCTTGTGCGTCAGTCCGGCGATCGGGTTGGTCTGGTCCATGAACTGGCTCAGCTGGGAGGTCCCGAAGAACTCCTTCAGCGCCGCCACGACGGGCCGGATGTTGATCAGCGACTGCGGCGTGATCGCCTCGACGTCCTGGGTCGTCATCCGCTCGCGGACCACCCGCTCCATCCGGGCCAGGCCCGTGCGGAGCTGGTTCTGGATCAGCTCGCCGACCGTGCGCATCCGGCGGTTGCCGAAGTGGTCGATGTCGTCGGGGCTGAGCTCGTTGGCGCCGGTGGGCGTCTCGATCTCCTCGCGGCCGTCGTGCAGGGCCACGATGTAGCGGATCGTCGCCACGATGTCGGCGATCGTCAGCGTCTGCTGGTCGAACGCCTCGTCCTGGCCGAGCTTCTTGTTGATCTTGTAGCGACCGACCTTGGCCAGGTCGTAACGCTTGGGGTTGAAGTAGTAGTTCTTCAACAGCGTCAGTGCCGCCTCGCGCGTGGGCGGTTCGCCGGGACGCAGCTTGCGGTAGATGTCGAGCAGGGCGTCGTCCGGGCCCTGGGTGTTGTCCTTCTCCTCGGTGAGCTGGATCGACTCGTAGGCGCGCAGCTCGGTGATCACGGCCTCGTAGTCGTAGTCCTCACCGGTCTCCTCGGCGACCGCCTGGAAGGCCTTGAGCAGGACGGTGACGTTCTGCTTGCGCTTGCGGTCGAGGCGGACCCCGACCAGGTCGCGCTTGTCGATCTCGAACTCCAGCCACGCCCCGCGGGAGGGGATCAGGCGGGAGGTGTAGATGTCCTTGTCGGACGTCTTGTCGGCCGTGCGCTCGAAGTAGACACCGGGAGAGCGCACGAGCTGGGAGACGACCACGCGCTCGGTGCCGTTGATGACGAAGGTGCCCTTGGGGGTCATCAGGGGGAAGTCGCCCATGAAGACCGTCTGGCCCTTGATCTCACCGGTGTCGTTGTTCGTGAACTCCGCGGAGACGTAGAGCGGGGCGGAGTAGGTGAAGTCCTTCTCCTTGCACTCGTCGACGGAGTACTTGGGGTCGTAGAAGACGGGGTTCTCGAAGGAGAGCGACATCGTCTCCGAGAAGTCCTCGATCGGGGAGATCTCCTCGAAGATCTCGGTCAGCCCCGACTTGGTGGAGACGTCCTCACCGGAGTCGACCCGGGCCTGGACCCGCTCCTGCCATGCCTCGTTGCCGACCAGCCAGTCGAAGCTGTCGGTCTGGAGGGAGAGGAGCTGGGGAACCTCGAGAGGCTCGGTGATCTTCGCGAACGAGATGCGGTTGAACTTGGGCTTGGGTGTGGCAGAGGAGCTGCGCGCGGCCAAGAGGTGTCCTTCGACGTGAACGCTGTGAATGGCGCCGCCGACCACATGATCAGCCACCGGGAAGGCGATCAGCATCTGAGGGCAGGCGCAAGGCGCGACCTTACCGGAAAATCACGGCGACATCAAGGCGCGACGAATTGGCTGCATGCGCCGCACCGACGAGCGTGGGAACGATCATCCGCTGCGCGGCGGCATTGGTCAAGCACCTCCGTGCGTGGCGGTGGACGGGCTGCCCACCGAGCCGCGACCGGGCTACGGAGTGGGCTCGGCGGAGGGGTCCTCCGGGGCCGGGGTCGAGGCCCCGTCCGTAGGCCCGTCCGAGGACCCGTCCGAGGTGCCTCCTCCGAGGGCTCCTCGCTGACCGCGCCCCGGTTGACCAGGTTGTCGACCCGCCAGGTCCCGTCCTGCTCGACCATCTGCACGGTGGCCCACACCGGCAGCAGGAACGGCTGGCCGGTCGCCCGCTGGGTGACCTGGTTGACCAGCACCAGCACGTCGACCCCCTCGGCCGTGGTCCGCGTGACTGCCGAGCCCATCACCTGGGCGTCGACCACGGTCTGCTGGGCGACGATGTCGTCGCGCAGGTCGTTGATCAGGAGGCTGTGCTTCGCGGCGTAGTCGGAGGTCATGAACGACTCGGCCGACACGATGCCCTGGTCGAGGTCGCGGTAGTCGAAGGAGAGCATCGGGACCGCGGCCTCCTCGGCCACCGAGACGGCCTCGTCGACCCCCTGCTCGCCCACGTCGGAGCCGTCGTCGCCGGCCGAGGTCCAGGCCCACGCCGTGGCGGCCACGACGGCCGCGGTCACCACGCCCGCGGCGGCCAGGATCCAGGTGGGCACGCCCCCGCCGGGGGTGGCCCTCGGCTCCGGGGGCAGTGGCTCGCCCGTCGGCGTGAGGGTGGTCGCGGCGTGCTCAGACGTCTCGGGGGCCTCCTCGACCGGCGGGGTGCCCGCGGTCGCGGCGGGAGGGGTCGCCACGACCGGCGCGACCGGCTCGTCGGCCGGGGCAGCGTCGTCGAGGTCAGGCGTCGCGCAGGTCAGCGTCGTCGAGGTCAGCGTCGGCGAGGTCAGCGTCGTGCGCGGCCCGGCGCTCGGGGTCGAGCAGCACCTCGGCGGCGGCGTTGTAGGCCCGGAAGCGCCGGTCGCCCGGATCCAGGTCGGCGATGGCGGCCTTCCAGGCGGCCCGGACGTCCTCGTCAGAGGCGTCCGGCGCCACGTCGAAGAGGTCGTAGAGGTTCACGCTCACGAGGCGCCCCCGGTCGGGTCGGCCGGCGTGGTGGGTGCTGGGGCCGGCGTCTGGGACGACCCCGGGGACGGCTGCTGGGTGGGGCTGCCCGACGGCAGGTCCTGGGGGTCGCCCTCGGCGTCCGGGGTCTCGGGGACGACGTTGTAGTCGTCGACCAGCCACTCACCGTCGCTGGTCACGAGCTGGACCTCCCACCGCTCCGGGTCCTCGGCCAGCTCGACGCGCTGATCGGGGGCCTGCGGGTCTGGGTAGGAGTCGGTGCGCCCGAAGGCGACCAGCACCGTCGCCGAGTCGACGTCCATGACCGAGACCCCGACCGCGTAGACCTGCGCGCTGCGGCCGTAGCCGGTCTGGGCGACCTGCTGCTCGGGGATCAGCACGCTCTCCTGGAAGCTGGCGCCGAACTTGGCGGTCATCAGCTCGGAGACCCCGCTGGCGTAGTCGGGCATCTTGTTCTGCTCGTCGAGCAGCTGGGGTCCGTAGGTGTTGAGGCGCAGCACGAACTGGGAGACCTGCGACATGAGCTCTTCACGCTGGGCCTGGGGCGACTGCTCGTCGTCCCCACCGTCGCGCGTGTCGACAGCGAGGAAGACCAGGGACGCGAGGCAGCCGACGACCACGAGCGTCAGACCCACGAGCAGCAGGCGACGCCACCCGGCGGCGCGTCCTGGTGCCGGGTCGTGCTGCGGGGTCGTGGAATCCGGGGCGGTCTCTCCTACTGCGCCATCAGGGGCTGGAGGTACAGCCACTTCCACGACTCCTCTCCCAGGGACGAAGGGGCCACGCTACCGGTCTGCGGCAAGGCAGCACCGTCGGCGGACCAGGTCAGCTCGCCGCTGGCGGGGTCGTAGCTGGCCACGACCGGGCTGCCCGCGAGGTCGACCGGTGCGCGCTTGGGGACGTTCTGCTCGCCGCGCGGGTTGCTCATCGTGGCCGGTTCGGCGCAGCGCGCGTCCTCGGCCATCGGGATGTCGTTGCGCTCGTTGGGCGTACGACGGTCCTCGATCGGGATGTAGCCGCGGTAGCAGGGCTTGGAGTCGGTGATGATCATGCCGAAGTGGGCGTCGAAGAGCCCGGTCTGCGGTGTCTTCGAGACCACCGTGAACCCGCCCTCGACGACGTAGGGGTAGAGCACCAGGACCTGCTGGACCCCCGGGAGCCGCTTGACCACGATCTCGCCGGTGGTGGTCAGGTTGCGGATCAGGCCCCCGAGCTCGACGCGGTTGGCCTCGATGAACGTGCGCAGCTGGGTCGCGGTGAACGACCCGGTGTCGATGACCTGACGCAGGTCGCCGTCGGCGTTGGCCAGCGCCTCGCTGAAGCGCGAGAGGTCCGTGGCGAAGGTGCGCAGCGCCGACTCGGAGGCCACCTGGCCGTTCAGCACGGTGTTGCCGTCGCGGATCAGCGTGGTCGTGGTGTCGAAGTTGTCGTTGGCCGCCTCGATGAAGGAGTTGCCGGAGTCGATCAGCCGCTGGAGGTTCTTGCCCGTGCCGGCGAACGCCGCCCCGAGCTCGGAGACCGTCGTCTGCAGGGCCGGCAGGTTGACCGAGCCGACCGTCGTGGAGAGGTTGGTCAGCAGCGTGTCGGTCTCCAGAGGCGTGTCGGTGTCGCCCATCGCGATCTCGGAGTCCTCGACGAGGTAGTCGTCGGTCTCCTCGGGGTCGGTACGAGGCTGGAGCTCGACGTACTGCTCGCCCACGGCCGACTTGTTGCCGACCAGCGCGAACGTGTCGCTCGGGATGGTGTCCCACTCGTTCTCGATGCCGAGGTGGACGTCGACACCGTCGTCGGTGAGGACCAGCCGCTCGACCTCGCCGATGTTGACGCCGCGGTAGGTCACCTCCGCCTTGCTGAAGATGCCGCCCGACTTCTCGAAGTGGGCGACGACCGTGTAGGCGTCGTCACGGACGAGCCGGTCGAGCCGGGCGTACCGGGCTCCGACGTAGCTGACCCCCACGAGGGTGATGATCACGAAGATCATGAGCTGGACCTTGGTCCGACGAGTGATCACGGCTGCACCACCATCGGCGGGACGAGGAGGCTCACGAGCCCGGGGTCGTAGGTCTGCATCAGCTCACCCATGGTCGGGCCACGGTCGGTCGCCGCGGCGCGGTCCTGGCCTGTCGACCCGAAGGCCGGAGGACGAAGCACTCCCCCGATGCCTCCACCCAGGAGGCCGCCGGACCCGTTGCCGCCGCGACCACCGTTGCCACCCAGGTTGGGCAGGTTGGGCAGGTTGGGCAGGTTCGGGAGGTTGGGCAGGCCGCCACCGCCGCCACCGCCGCCGGCCGGGCAGAGCCCGGGCACGGGGAGGCGCTCGCACACGGCGTCGACGACGCCCTGCGGCAGCCCTGCGCAGGCCGCGACCGTCCGCTCCTGGATGCACCGCTGGATCGCCGCGTTGGCGTCGTCGCAGAGGTCCGGGAGACGGAGGATGTCGCCGAGCGGCAGGTCGTCGGGGATGTTGTCGAGCTCGCGGCACGGGACGCCGGGCAGGGCCAGGTCGGTCGCGTCGATCTCGAGGCGGACCGAGAGGTTGGTGTAGTCACCCATGTGCAGGTTGCGGGCCACCTGGGGATCACGGCCGACGACCTCGTCGACGAAGGGGTAGGTCAGGAACACGTTGAAGGCGTCGACGAACGCGTCGCCGGAGTTGGCCAGCTCGGTCAGCACGGGCTGCAGCTGACGGAACGACTCGATGGTGCTGCTCTTGGAGGCCCGGATGACCCGGGTGCCGACGTCACCGAGGCGGTTGAGCGCCTGCAGCATGGAGACGAGGTCGTCGGTCTGGCGGTCGAGGGACACCAGGGCCGAGGGCAGCTCCTCGAGGGCCGAGTCGATGCTCCCCTGCTGCTGTCGCGCGCTGATGGCCAACCGGTTGAGCGACTCGATGGCGTTGACGATGTCGCCGCGGTTCTCGTCGAGCTGGGTGGTGAAGCTCTCGATCTGGGTCAGCACCGACCGGGCGGCGTCCTCGCGGCCCTCCAGCGCGATGTTGAGCTCGGCGGCGATGGTCTTCAGCTGCGCGACGCCACCACCGTTGAGGATCAGGCTGAGCGCGCCCAGCACCTCCTCCACCTCGGGGTTGCGACCGGTGCGCTCCAGCGGGATCACGTCGCCGTCCTCGAGCTGACCGGAGGTGGCCCCCTCGGTCGGGGGCGCCAGCTGGACGAACTTCTCGCCCAGCAGGCTGGTCTGTCGGATCTCGGCCACGGCGTTGGACGGCAGGTCGATGTCGTTGGGCAGCTGCAGCTCGACCCGCGCGGAGTAGCCGTCGAGGTCGACGGCGGTGACCTTGCCGACGCTCACGTCGTTGACCTTCACGGTCGACTGCGGCACGAGGTCGAGGACGTCGCGGAACTCGACCTCGACGCGGATGGGGTCGGCACCGGTCTTGGTGCCTCCCGGCAGGGGCAGGTTGGCGACGTCGAACTCGCAGGCGCTGAGGGTCATCGCCCCCAGCAGGACGAGGACGGCAGCGAGCTTGGGGCGCATCATCGGACCGACACCAGGCCGTTCAGGGAGAGGTCGAAGCGGTGCTGGGGTCGGGTGCCGCCCGCGCCGGGCGGCTGGGCGCCGGCACCACCCTCGGTGACGAACGGTGCGGTGCGGCCGCGCGTCCCGCCGATGAGCTCGCAGAACTCGGCGTCGGGGTCGTTGGCGGACAAGAAGGCGCACAGCAGGCCACGGGGGTCGCTGGCGATGTTGGCCTCCAGGTTGCCGACGTTGGCGTTGGTGTCGAGCGTGCCGGCGTCGGGGTTGTAGGTCAGCGCCAGGTTGTTGAGCGCGACCGGCGCGATGCGCAGGACCTGGTCGAGCTCCTTGCGGCGCTTGACCAGGACCTTGGCGACCCGGTTGAGTCCCTTGATGTTGCGTCCCAGTGAGGCCTTGTTCTCCTGCACGAAGGTGCCGACCTGACCCAAGGCCGTGCCGAGGTTGCGCAGCGCCGCGGTCAGCTCTTGGCGCTCACCGTCGAGCAGGGTCGACACCGAGGCGAGCGAGCGGTTGAACTCGCGCACGGTCGTGTCGTTGTCGGCCAAGGTGGTGACGAAGCCCTGCAGCTCGCCGAGGGAGCCGAAGAGCTCTTCCTTGTTGTTGTCGAGGGTCTGGGCCAGGGTGCTGAAGTCGTTGATGGTCTGGTTGAACTTCGCGCCCTGCCCCCCGAAGTTGGCTGCGGTCGTCTCGAGCAGGTCGCTGAAGGCGCCGCGCTTGTTGGCGCCGTCGGGACCGATCGCCACGGTCAGCTCGTCGAGGCTGGCGTAGATCTGGTCGAGCTCGAGGGGGATCGAGGTGCGGCTCTGGTCGATCTCGGTGTTGTCGGGCAGCGTGGGCCCGCTCTCGTAGGCCGGAGTCAGCTGGACGTAGCGGTCGCCCACGATCGAGGGGGTGATGATGACGGCCTCGGCGTCGGCCGGCAGGTCGACCTCGGGGTCGTAGCGGATGACGACCTTGACGCGGGTGCCCTCGGGCGTGACCTCTTCGATGGTGCCCATGGGGACACCCAGGACGCGGACGTCGCTGCCCTCGTAGAGGGAGATGGTCCGGGGGAAGTAGGCCGTCAGCGACTTCTGGTCGGTGCCACCGCCGAACATCACGACCGCGCCGGTCACGACCAGGGCCAGCAGGATGAACGGGACCACCGCTCGCTTGAGGAGACTCATCCGACGCCACCTCCGTTGCCGATGTTGGGCACCGGGGGCAGGTTCTCGATGTAGGTGTCGAACCACGGGCCCGTGCCGAGGGTGTTGGCGAACACCCGGTAGAAGGGCTCCATCAGTCGCAGGCTGTTGTCGAGGTTGTCCTCGTTCTTGTTGAGCACGGCGAGGACGTTCTCCAGGTGGCCCAGGGCCGGTTTGAGGTCGGCACGGCTCTGGCTCACGAGCTTGGTCAGCTCGATCGACAGCGTGGACGTCGCGACCAGCAGGTTGTGGATCGAGTCACGACGCGCGACCAGGGCCTTGAAGAGCACGTCGGAGTCGGCCATCAACCCGATGATGTCGTCGTCGCGCTCGTTGAGGACGGTCGAGACGCGGCGCAGGTTGACCAGCAGCGAGTTGATCTCGGAGTCGCGCTTGGCGATGTTGCTCGAGAGGGCCGAGAGGCCTGACAGGGCCGCGCGGAACTCCTCGGGCGTGTTGCGGGTGAGGTCGGAGAGCGTCGTCATCGAGGCCGCGAGCTGATCGGTGTCGATCTCCGCGGTGGTCTCGGCGAGCCCGGAGAAGGCGTCGACCACGTCGAAGGGCGAGGTCGTGCGCTCGACCGGGATCGTCGCGCCTTCCTCCAGCTGGCCCGACCCCGACGGCTCCAGCGCGATGTACATGGCGCCGAGGAGGGTCTTCACCCGGATGTCGGCCTCGGTCTGCTCACCGAAGGAGGAGTCGGTCTTGATCTGGAAGCCGACCTTCACCTCACCCCCGACGAGCTCGATCGAGTTGACCTTGCCGACGCGAACGCCCGCGATCCGGACCTCGTCGTTGGCCTTGAGCCCGCCCGCCTCGGAGAAGGAGGCGTAGTAGGTGTCGCCGCCGCCGATGAGCGGCAGGTCCTGGGCGCGGAAGGCGGCCAGGAGCAGCAGGGCGATGGTGGCCAGGCTGGCGGCGCCGATGACCACGGTGTTGCGCTCACGGAAGGGCTTCATCGCAGATCACACCTCTCGGCGCCCGTGGCGAAGTCCACCGGGACGGTGATGTCACCGGGCAGCTTCACCCGCCCTTGGAAGTCGCACAGGTAGAAGTTGAACCAGGATCCGTAGATGGCGGTCCGTCCGACCTTGGTGAGCTTGATGGGGAGGACCTGGAGTGCTCGGTCGAGCTCGGCCTTGTTGCGGTCGACGTTGCCGGCGAAGCGGCGCAGCTGCTTGATGTCCTCGACGAACGGCGCCCGGATGCCCTCGAGGAGTCCGGCGGTCTCCACGGACAGCTCGGAGATGCCGTCGAGCGAGGCCAGGATCGCCTGCCGGTCGTCCTTGAGCCCACCGATCAGCGTGCGGAAGCCGCGGATCAGGTTGCTGAGCTGCTGGTCGCGGTCGGCGACGTGGTCGAGCACGTAGTCGAGGTTCTCGATGAGGGCCCCGATGACCTCGTCGCGGTCGGCCAGGGTGCTGGTGAGCGAGGCCGTGCGACCCAGGAGGTTCTCGAGCGTGCCGCCCTCGCCCTGGAAGACCTGCACGATCTCGTAGGACAGCTTGTTGATGTCGTCGGGCGAGAGCGCCTGGAAGAGCGGCTTGAAGCCGTTGAACAGCACGGTGAGGTCGAGCGCCGGCTTCGTCCGGTCGACCGGGATCGTGTCGCCGTCCTTGAGCACCGCGGTGTCTCCCTGGGCCTGGGTCAGCGAGATGTAGCGCTGACCCACCAGGTTGCGGTAGCGGATGAGGGCGTTGGTCGACTGGTTCAGCTGGGTGTCGTCGGCGACGGTGAAGGAGACCAGGGCCAGGGTGTCCTCGACGATCTCGACGTCCTTGACGGTCCCGACCTTGACGCCCGCGATGCGGACGTCGTCGCCCTTGACGACGCCGGTCGCGTCGGAGAACTGGGCCTGGTAGCTCTTGGTGCCACCGAAGGAGATGTTGCCGATCAGGAGCACCAGCAGGCCGGTGGCCATGGTGGTGACGACGATGAAGATCGTCAGTCGGACGAGGTCACCGGTGGTCTTCTTGTCGAGCAGGGCCATCAGCGTGCCTCTCCGACCAGCGGCCCCGCGAGCAACGCCCCGAGGTCGGTGTCCTGGGAGCCGGACGCCACGAGCATCTGACGCAGGACCGCGGCGTCGGCCGGGTTGCCCGAGTAGCGGTGGCTGCTGTAGCGCGGGCCGACGCGGGACGTGCCCTTGCCGGTGGGCTCGTCGATGCCGTCGTTGAAGTTGGGCTGTTTGCGCAAGGGGTTGGCCTGGCTCCAGGGTGGGTTGGGCAGATGCAGACAGCTGGGCCCGCGGTTCTCGGCGATCCGGGGCTTGTCGGCCGGGGTGTACTTGCGCGGCTGACGGGGCAGCGTCTCGAGCACGATGTGCAGCGTGAAGTTGCGGAAGGCCTCGGCCTGCAGCTTGCCGGCCTTCACGATGCCACGGGTCAGGCACGGGAACTCGGGCGAGTAGCGCGCGAAGACGCGCAGCTGCTCGACGCTGACGTCACCGAGGCGGACCAGCTCGTCGCCGTTGTCGTCGAGGAACGTGCGCGTGGTCTCGGAGAACGACGCGACGTCACGGTAGAGCGCGTTGAGCCGGGCCTCGCGACCCTCGAGGGTCTGCATCGTGGTCACGGTGTTGTCGAGGATCTGACCGATCTCCGGAAGGATCTCGGCGTAGATGTCGGAGACCTCGGCGGTGAGCCGGAGGTCCTCGACGAGCTCGGGGATCTGGGGGTTGACCCGCTTGAGGTAGGCGTCGACGGTCTCGAGGTTCTCGCCGATCACCTCGCCGCGACCCTCGAGCGCCGTCGAGAGCGCGTTGAGGGTCATGTTGAGATCGCCCGGCTGGACCGCGGTCAGCAACGGGTAGAGGTCGTTGAGGACCGCCTCGACCTCGGTGGCGACGCGGGTCTTCGTGATCGTGTCGCCCTCCGCGATCGGCTCGGACGCGGCTCCCTCCTCGGGGATGATCAGCGAGATGTACTTCTCGCCGAACAGCGTCTTGGGCACGATCGAGCCGGTCACGTTGGCGGGGATCGTGTCGGTCTCGTCGGGGTAGATGCCGAGCGTGAGCTCGGCGCCCTCCTGGGTGGTGTCGAAGTCGAGCACCTCGCCCACGATGACCCCGCGGATCTTCACGTCGGCCCGGCTGGGCAGCGCCAGCCCGATGTTGGCGGTCTGCAAGGTCACCCGGTCGTAGTCGGCGAACTTCTTCGTGAAGGTCGCGTACGTGAGGTAGACGGCCAGCACGACCAGCGCCAGGAAGGCGACACCGAGGACGTTGTGGTTGCCCAGGACTCTCTTCATCGTTATCCCGCCAGCCTGACTGTGGTCGTGGTTCCCCAGATGGCCATGGAGAGCAGCAGGTCGACCACGTTGATCGCCACGATGCTCGTGCGGACGGCGCGACCCACGGCCACGCCCACCCCCGCGGGACCCCCGGAGGCGTTGTAGCCGTGGTAGCAGTGGATGAGGATGACCAGCACCGCGAAGACCAGCACCTTGCCGAAGGACCACAGCACGTCACCGGGTGGCAGGAAGGCGTTGAAGTAGTAGTCGTAGGTGCCGGCGCTCTGCCCGTAGTACTGGGTGACGATGAGCCGGCTCGCGAAGTAGGACGACAGCAGGCCGACGACGTAGAGCGGGACGATCGCGATCAGGCCGCCGATCACCCGGGTGGCGACGAGGAACGGCATCGAGGGGATCGCCATCACCTCGAGGGCGTCGACCTCCTCCGAGATGCGCATCGACCCGAGCTGGGCGGTGAAACCACACCCGACGGTGGCGGCCAGGGCGATGCCGGCGACCAGCGGGGCGATCTCACGGGTGTTGAAGTAGGCGGAGACGAAGCCCGCGAAAGGCGCGGTGCCGAGCTGGTTGAGCGCCGCGTAGCCGGACAGCCCGACCTGGGCCCCGGTGAAGAACGTCATGCCGATGATGACGCCGACCGTGCCCCCGATGACCGCCAGCGCACCGGAGCCGAGGGTGACCTCGGCCAGGATCCGGAGGATCTCCTTGGGGTAGCGGGCGATCGACCGCGGGATCGCGCGCAGCACGCCGATGTAGAAGGCGAGCTGGCCGCCCATGGTGTCGAGGGAGGCGAGCGGCTTCTCGTAGACCGACTTCAGGTTGGCCATGTCGTCACCCTGACTTCGGTGGGACGACTTGGAGATAGATCGTGCTCAGCACGAAGTTGACCACGAACAGCAGCAGGAACGTGATCACCACGGACTCGTTGACGGCGTCACCGACACCCTTCGGACCACCGGCGGCGTTCATGCCCTTGTAGCAGGCGACGATCGCCGCGATCAGACCGAACACGAGGGCCTTGATGAAGCCCATCCAGAGGTCGGGCAGCTGGGCCAGCGCTGTGAAGCTGGCCAGGTAGGCGCCCGGCGTGCCGTCCTGCAGCATCACGTTGAAGACGTAACCCCCGGCGACGCCGACCACGGTCACCATGCCGTTGAGGAAGAACGCCACGAGCATGCACGCGAGCACGCGGGGCACGACCAGGCGCTGGATCGGGTCGATCCCGAGCACCATCATCGCGTCGAGCTCTTCACGGATCTTGCGGGCACCCAGGTCGGCAGCGATCGCCGAGCCGCCGGCGCCGGCGATCAGCAGCGCCGTGGCGATCGGCCCGGCTTGCTGGACCACCGCCAGCACCGAGGCCGAGCCCGTGAAGGACTGGGCTCCGAACTGCTTGATCAGCCCGCCGACCTGGAGCGCGATGACCGCACCGAAGGGGATGGCCACCAGCGCGGTGGGGATGATCGTGACCGAGGCGATGAACCACGCCTGCTGCAGGAACTCACGCAGCTGGAAGGGACGCTTGAACAAGTTGCGCCCCACGTCGAGGGCGAAGGCGAAGAGCTTGCCCGCTGCCCCGATGGGCGCGAGAGCCCTCGTTGCTGTGATGGATGCCACCGGTTGCTGTGTCCCGTCGTCTCAGTGTCTGCGTCGCGGTCGGTCAAACACCGGTGGTCATGGGCATGTTTTCCTCGAACGAGCCCGGCGGTGGGGTCACGTTGTTCTCGCGGCACCAGGCCCCCGGGTCGCGCTGGCTGCGTCGCGGGATGCCGTTGGACGGCTCGAGCTGCAGCGGGATCGGCGGCAGCGGAGGCATCTCCAGGTCCTTCTCGGCCTCGAGCTCGTCGGCGTCCTTCTCCTCGGACATGCCGATGGGACCGACGGTCTGGGCGTTGAGGAACTGGCGCACCACGGGCTCCTGGGAGCTCAGCAGCATCTCGCGGGCACCGAACATGGCCAGGTGCCTGTGGTAGAGCAGACCGATGTTGTCGGGCACCGTGCGTGCGGTGTTGATGTCGTGGGTGACGATGAGGAACGTCGCGTCGATCTGCGCGTTGAGGTCGATGAAGAGCTGGTTGATGAACGAGGTGCGCACCGGGTCCAACCCGGAGTCGGGCTCGTCGACGAGCAGGATCTCGGGGTCGAGGACGAGGGCACGGGCGAGCCCGGCGCGCTTGCGCATCCCGCCGGAGATCTCGCCGGGCAGCTTGTCCTCGGCACCGAGCAGACCGACGAGGTCCATCTTCTCCATCACGATGTCGCGCACCTGCGACTCGGACTTCTTGGTGTGCTCGCGCAGCGGGAAGGCGACGTTGTCGTAGAGGTTCATCGAGCCGAACATGGCGCCGTCCTGGAACAGGACGCCGAAGAGCTTGCGGATCTCGTAGAGCTCCTTCTCCGGGCAGGAGGCGATGTCGGTGCCCTCGATCATGATCGAGCCCTTGTCGGGCTTGAGCAGACCGATCAGCGCCTTGAGGAACACCGACTTGCCGGTGCCCGAGGGTCCGAGCATGACCGAGATCTCGCCAGCCGGGATCGTCAGCGTGACGTCGCCCCAGATCATCTGCTTGCCGAAGGACTTGGTGAGGTCCTCGACCTTGATCTCTACACCCATGCTCTGACTTCCTCCCAGACTCGGCCGTGGCGGCCGGGTCGCGACGGGACCCACGTCACAGACGCAGGTCCCCACTGACCAGTAACAACGCGGTTACCGCCGCGAGGTTACGCGCTTGTGGGGTCCTACGTCTGCTACTTCGCCAGCACCGAGACGCACCTGTGACTCGACACCCCCGCGCGAGCCCACCCGCGCCGCGGACCGACCGTACCCGGACGCACAAGAGCGGCCACCGGAGAACCGGTGGCCGCTCTCGCGGCGGTGCGTGGCGCGGTGCGGTCAGGACCGGACCGCGCCGGGGATCACTTGAGGGTGACGGTGGCGCCGGCGGCCTCGAGGGCCTCCTTCGCCTTCTCGGCCGCAGCCTTGTCGACCTTCTCGAGGATCGGCTTCGGAGCGGCCTCGACCAGGTCCTTGGCCTCCTTGAGGCCCAGGGAGGTGAGCGCGCGCACCTCCTTGATGACGTTGATCTTCTTGTCACCGGCTGCCTCGAGGACGACGTCGAACTCGTCCTGGGCCGCCTCCTCCTCGACAGCGCCGCCACCGGCACCCGGGGCCGCGGCGACCGCGACGGGGGCAGCGGCGGTCACGCCGAAGGTCTCCTCGAACTGCTTCACGAACTCAGAGAGCTCGATCAGCGTCATCTCCTTGAACGCGTCGAGCAGCTCGTCGGTGCTGAGCTTCGCCATGGTGGCGTTTCCTTCCAGTCGGTGGCCCACTGCCGGTCGGTCAGGGGGCCGGTTGTTTCAGGTGGTGTACGTCGGCCTGGGCTCAGGCGTCGGCGGATGCGGTCTCGGCGGCGTCGTCCTCGGCGGACGGCTCCGGGGTCGGAGCCTCCTCCGTGGCCGACTCCTCCGTGGCCGGAGCCTCCTCGGCGGCAGCCTGCTCCGAGACGGGCTCGGCTCCGGCACCACCTGCGAGGATCGAGGGGTCCTGCTCGGCCTTCGCCTGCAGGGCGCCGGCGAGCCGGGCAGCCTGCGCGAGCGGGGCGTTGAGCAGGTAGACGGCCTGGCTGAGGGAGGCGAGCATGGCGCCCGCCATCTTGCCGAGCAGCACCTCGCGCGACTCGAGATCGGCCAGCTTGGCGATCTCCTTCGCGTCGAGAGGCGCACCGTCGAGGTAACCACCCTTGATGATCAGGGCGGGGTGTTCCTTGGCAAAGTCACGCAGACCCTTGGCCGCCTCGACCACGTCGCCGTTGATGAAGGCGATCGCGGTGGGGCCGACCAGGAGGTCGTCGAAGCCGTCGATGCCGACCTGGTTGGCGGCGATCTTGGCCAGCGTGTTCTTGACCACGGCGTAGTTGGCGTTCTCACCGAGGGAGCGGCGAAGGTCTTGCAGCTCCTTGACGGTGAGCCCGCGGTAGTCGGTCAGCACAGCACCGGCGGAATCGTTGAAGGACTCAACGATCTCCGCGACGGCTGCCTGCTTGTCTGGCCGCGCCATGGGTCTCCTTCCGGACAACTGTTCGGAGAGACCGCCTGCCCGGTCGACCCGGCAGAAACGACGAACGCCCTGGGCGCAGGCCCAGGGCGTTGACTGCTGCGGAGCCTCGCTCCGCCTGTCATGCTCTGACACCTGCGCTGGTCGTCCGCCCTTCCGGGCGGTGCCTTCGATCCTGCTGCTGGTGCAGCCTGACGACCGGCGGTCTCTGGTTTCGAGTGGAACCCTACGCGGTGGCCCGGGTCCGGGCCAAACCGGCGTCGCTGCCGCTCTCAGAAGGGCAGGACGAAGGGGGTCAGCACGTCGTCGGTGTCGCCGTCGCCGACCTGACCGGCGTCGTTGGCCCCCCAGCAGGCCGCCGTGCCGCCGCGGAGCAGGCCGCACGTCGTGCCGTCGACCGAGACGACCCTCCGCCAGCTGTGCGGCAACCGGGTCGGGCGCGAACGGTCGGCACGGCCGCCGTTGCCCACCTGTCCGCGATCGTTGTCGCCCCAGCACCACGCGGCCCCGTCGGCTCGCCGGCCGCAGGTGTTCTCGCCCTCGACCCGCACCTCCACCCACCGGCCGGCGACCCGGGTCGGCGTACGCCGCAGCACCTCGGTGCCGTCGCCGAGCTGGCCCGAGCCGTTGGCGCCCCAGCAGTACGCCGCGGACCCCGTGCGCACACCGCACACGCTGGCGCCGTCGGCCCCGATGTCGATCGAGCGCCAGGCGCCCGGGAGTGCGACCGGCCGCAACCGGTCCGCGACGCCGCCGTCGCCCACCTGCCCGCGCCGGTCGTCACCCCAGCACCAGCCCGTGTCGTCCTGGCGGATGCCGCACTTGGTGGCGCTGGTGTTGTTGTCGAACGCGCGCCACGACCCGGGGAGCCGGTAGGGCGTGCGCCGCGACTGGTCGGTCCCGTCGCCGACCTGGCCGTGGTCGTTGGTTCCCCAGCACCACAGCGAGGCGTCCGGACCGATCCCGCAGGTCGTCCCGGCGCGGCTGGTCAGCTCGCGCCACGCGCCTGAGGGAGTGAAGGAGACCGGCACCCGCACCGCGAGCAGGACGTCGTCGCTGCCGCCGTCGCCGACCTGCCCCGCGTCGTTCGCCCCCCAGCACCAGCCGCCGCCGTCCTCACGGATCCCGCAGGTGGTGCGTCCGGGACTGATCGAGCGCCAGCGGGCGCCCTGCTCGGCCAGCACCTCGTGGGGGATCCGTCGGTCCAGGGTGCTGCCCTCGCCGATCTGTCCGCGGTCGTTGAGGCCCCAGCACCAGGCGGTGCGGTCGGGGCGGATCCCGCAGGTCTGCAGGCCGTCGTCGGTCTGCACCATCGAGTCCCAGGTGAAGGCCACCTGGTTCGGGGTGTTGCGGTCCTGGTAGGTGCCGTCGCCGACCTGGCCGCGGTTGTTGTTGCCCCAGCACCACACGGTGGCGTCGGTCCGCAGCCCGCAGACGGTCTCACCGGCCACCCCGAGCGTGCGCCACGTGCCGCCCAGACGCACGGGTCGCGACCGGTCGATGTAGGTCCCGTCGCCCAGCTGGCCCTGGTCGTTGGCTCCCCAGCACCACCCCGAGCGGTCGGTGCGGATGCCGCAGGTCGTCCCGCCCCCGTTGGCGAGCGACAGCCACTGCGGACCCGCCACGGCCAGGGCCCGCACCCGGGCCACCGGGGTGCGCGTCGGCGCCAGCACTCTCCCTCCGCGGCGGGTGCGCGGCACCGCGACGCGGTAGCGATGGGTTCCGGCCCGCTGCGGCAGCCTGACCCGGAAGGTGACCTTGCCGCGACGGTTCGTACGACGACGCTGCTGTCCGCGCCAGCGGCCCTCGATCTTGCGCTCGAGCCGGACCGGGCGTCGGCTCGACGGCCTGATCCGCCCGACCAGGCGGACCTTGCTGCCGACCTCGGCCCGGCCCGGTCGGGCCCGCAGCCGGCCCCGGGTGGCGACCCGGGCCGCTGTCGGTCCGCTGGGGCGGGGCGCGGCCGACCGCTCGGAGGGCGAGGCTCCGGCGTTGGTCGCCGCGCCCGCTCCCCCGGTGGCCCCCACCAACAGGCCCACGACGAGGACCAGGCCCAGCAGGCTCATCAGGCCCGTCACAGCACGACCACGCACCATCATCGGCACCCCATGTCCCGGATCGGAGAAGGCAAGTGCACACCGGATGGGCGGGAGGCGCAGCCGAATCCACCAGGTCGGCTCCAGGAGGGAACGAGAAAGACGTACCGAGCCGCGGCGGCGCCGGACGCACGACGCCCCGGCCACCACGAGGGTGACCGGGGCGTCGGGAGCCGCGAGGGGAGCAGGTCAGCCCTGCGCCTCGTCCTCCGCGGCGACGTTCTTCACGCGGTTGGGGTCGACCTGGACGCCGGGACCCATCGTCGTGGAGACGGTGACCTTCTTGAGGTAGCGGCCCTTGGAGCTGGACGGCTTGAGCCGCAGCACCTCCTCGAGCGCAGCGGCGTAGTTCTCCGCGAGCTGGGCCTCGGCGAAGGACGCCTTGCCGATGATGAAGTGCAGGTTGGCGTGCCGGTCGACGCGGAACTCGATCTTGCCGCCCTTGATGTCGGTGACGGCCTTCGCGGGGTCGGGGGTCACCGTGCCGGTCTTGGGGTTCGGCATCAGGCCGCGGGGGCCCAGCACCCGGCCCAGCCGACCGACCTTGCCCATCATGTCGGGCGTCGCCACGACGGCGTCGAACTCGAGCCAGCCGCCGTTGACCTTCTCGATCAGCTCGTCGCCACCGACCACGTCGGCGCCGGCCTCGCGGGCGGCGTCGGCCTTGTCGCCGTTGGCGAAGACCAGCACGCGGGAGGTCTTGCCCGTGCCGTGGGGCAGGTTGACGGTGCCGCGGATCATCTGGTCGGCCTTGCGGGGGTCGACCCCGAGGCGCATCACGACGTCGACGGTCTCGTCGAACTTCTTCTTGCTGCCGGACTTGGCGATCTTGATCGCGGCCAGCGGGGCGTACAGCTCGTCCTTGTCGAAGGACTCGGCCGCCGCGCGGTAGGTCTTGCTGCGCTGCATGTCTGGTTCTCTTTTCTTCCAGTCGTGGTCTCGGTGAGCCAGCGCGGCTCTGCCACTGCTTGCGTGTCCGGGACGGCGTGCCCCGGCGGGAGGTGCCCGGGGCCAGGCCCCGGGCGGAGCGCTACTCGGTGGTGACGCCCATCGAGCGGGCGGTGCCCTCGACGATCTTCATCGCGGCATCGATGTTGTTGGCGTTCAGGTCGGGGAGCTTGGTCTCCGCGATCTCGCGCACCTGGTCCTTGGTCAGCTTGCCGACCTTGTCCTTGTGCGGCGTACCGGAACCCTTGGCCAGGCCGGCGGCCTTCTTGATCATCTCAGCGGCCGGCGGGGTCTTGGTGATGAACGTGAACGAACGGTCCTCGAAGATCGTGATCTCGACGGGGATGACGTTGCCGCGCAGGGACTCGGTCTGGGCGTTGTAGGCCTTGCAGAAGTCCATGATGTTGACGCCGTGCGGGCCGAGCGCGGTACCGACGGGCGGAGCCGGGGTGGCCGCACCCGCCTGGAGCTGCACCTTGACCAGGGCAGCGACCTTCTTCTTGGGAGGCATTGACGGTGTTCTCTTTCTGTCTCGTGGTCATGACGAGGGCCGTGCGGGCCCCCTGCCACCTGGGTGTTGCTGTGCGGTGGTGCTGGTGCTGGGCTCAGACCCGCTGGATCTGGCTGAAGCTCAGCTCGACCGGGGTCTCCCGGCCGAAGATCTCGACCAGCGCCTTGACGCGCTGCGCCTCGGCGTTGATCTCGGTGATCGTGGCGTGCAGCGTGGCGAACGGGCCGTCGACGACCATGACGGAGTCGGAGACGTCGAAGTCCGCGACCTCGATGGACTTCTTCGCCTGACCACCGGACGTGCCGGAGGCGGCCGACCCGGAGGCGGACTCGCTCTCGCTGGGCGCGGCCACCATCGAGGGGGCGAGCATCTTCTCGACCTCGTCCATGGTCAGCGGCACCGGCTGGTGCAGGTGACCCACGAAGCCGGTGACCGACGGCGTGTGCCGCACGGCCGACCAGGACTCGTCGGTCAGGTCCATGCGCACCAGCACGTAGCCGGGGAGCGAGGGCTTGCTGCGGGTGCGGCGCTGACCGTTCTTGATCTCCACGACGTCCTCGATCGGGACCTGGATCTCGTGGATGTAGTCCTCCATGTTCAAGGAGATGATGCGGTTCTCGAGGTTGGACTTCACCCTGTTCTCCATGCCGGAGTAGGTGTGCACCACGAACCACTCGCCGGGCGCGGCCCACAGCTGGCGGCGGAAGGCCTCCAGCGGGTCCTCGTCCTCGGCGACGACCTCCTCGGTCTCGCCCTCCTCCACGTCGGTCGGCACCGCGAGCTCGCCCGCCTCGTCGGCGGTCTCCTCGACAGCGGCCACGACGTCGTCGACCGACTCCTCGGTCAGCAGCGCGTCGGCCGGGTCGTCGTCGGCCTCGACGGCGTCGAGCATCGCGCCCTCGGCGCTCAGCTCGGTGGCCTCGACCAGGTCCTCGTCGACCGGCTCGTCGGCGGCCACCGGGTCGATCGGGCCCCCGGCGTCGGCCGACTCACCCGGGTCGACGGTCTCGACCGTCTCCGGCTCGTCGACCTCGGTGAGGTTCTCGCCGTACTGCTCCGACACGTGTGGCTCCATCAGTTCTGTGTTGCGGCGGTGGCCGGGCCGGGCAGGACGCCCGCGGACCGGCCGGGGATCACGCCTGGTCGCCCCGGGTGAAGACCTCGAAGGCCAGCTTGCCGAAGCCCAGGTCCAGCATCGAGACGAGAGCCATCATGAACAGCACGAAGGCCATGACCACGAAGAAGTAGGTGACCAGCTGTTCCTGGGTCGGGTAGACGACCTTGCGGAGCTCGGCGATCACCTGGCGGTAGAACGTGAGGGGAGCGGTCCGCTTGGGCGAGTCGCCGGTCTTGCGGTCTCCTGGACCGCGGACCGCGCTGCTGTCAGACACAGCCGTTCACCTCTCGTCGTACGTCGTCTCGTGGGTCGTGCGGGATCGTGCGGGGTGCTGCTGCTCGTGCTGTCGTGCTCGTGCTGTCGTGCTCGTGCTGTCGTGCAGTGCTGTCCTACAGGGCTGTCGTGCAGGGCACGAGGGACTCGAACCCCCAACCTTCGGTTTTGGAGACCGATGCTCTACCAGTTGAGCTAGTGCCCTCCGGTGGGTCCTGGCCGGCACACCAGGCCCGACGTGAGGGCATGGCAAAGCCTTGGGGAATCCACCAAACGTGGAGTCTACGGGCAAAGGCCACACGGCGACAAAGCGAGTCCCGGCTCTACGATGGCAGCATGTCGGACTCCACTGCCGCAGACCAGGCTCCAGACCAGACCACCGGCCAGACCACGGGTCAGACCACGGCGCAGACCAGCGGCGCCTCGCGCCGCGTGTCACGCCGGATCGGCGCGATCGCCGAGTCGGCCACGTTGAAGGTCGACGCCAAGGCCAAGGCCCTGAAGGCCGAGGGTCGGCCCGTGATCGGCTTCGGCGCCGGCGAGCCCGACTTCCCCACGCCCGACTACGTCGTGGACGCGGCCGTCGAGGCGTGCCGCGACCCCAAGAACCACCGCTACACCCCGGCGGGCGGGCTGCCGGAGCTGAAGAAGGCGATCGTGGCCAAGACCGAGCGCGACAGCGGGCTGGTCGTCGAGCCGAGCCAGGTGCTGGTCACCAACGGCGGCAAGCAGGCGATCTACGAAGCGTTCGCGACCATGCTCGACCCGGGCGACGAGGTCATCGTGCCGGCGCCGTACTGGACGACGTACCCGGAGTCGATCGGGCTCGCCGGCGGGGTCGCGGTCGAGGTGCTCGCCGACGAGACCCAGGACTACAAGGTCACGCCCGAGCAGCTCGAGTCGGCCCGCACCGACCGCACCAAGGTGCTGCTGTTCGTCTCGCCCTCCAACCCCACGGGGTCGGTCTACACCGCCGAGGAGATCCGCGCGATCGGCGCCTGGGCGGGCGAGCACGACCTGTGGGTGCTCACCGACGAGATCTACGAGCACCTCGTCTACGACGGGGTCGAGACCGGGTCGCTCCCGGTGCTCTGCCCCGACATCGCCGACAAGTGCGTCATCGTCAACGGCGTGGCCAAGACCTACGCGATGACCGGGTGGCGGGTCGGCTGGATGATCGGCCCCACCGACCTGGTCAAGGCCGCCACCAACCTCCAGTCGCACGCCACCTCCAACGTCGCCAACGTCTCCCAGCGCGCGGCCCTCGCCGCGCTCGAGGGCGACCTGAGCGTCGTGGAGGAGATGAAGACGGCCTTCGACCGCAGGCGTCGCACGATCACGTCGATGCTCAACGAGATCGACGGCGTCCTGTGCCCCACGCCCACGGGGGCCTTCTACGCCTACCCGCAGGTGAAGGCGCTGCTCGGCCGTGACCACGGCGGCCGCCGGGTCGAGACCTCCGCCGAGCTCGCCGAGTACATCCTCGAGCAGGCCGAGGTCGCCGTCGTCCCGGGTGAGGCGTTCGGCTCCCCCGGTTACCTCCGCCTCTCCTACGCGCTCGGGGACGACGACCTCGTCGAGGGGATCGCCCGGCTGCAGAAGCTCTTCGCCTGAGTGGACGGGTCTCGGCAAGCCCGACCACCGGAGACGCCAGGTCGACCACCGAAAGCGGGGGCCGGGCGGCGCGACCTCCGGCTGCTGCCCAAGGCACACCTGCACCTGCACTTCACCGGGTCGATGCGACACCGGACCCTGCTCGAGCTCGCCGAGCGCGACGGCATCGCCCTGCCCGACTCGCTGGTCGCTGACTGGCCGCCGCAGCTCTCGGCGGCCGACGAGAAGGGCTGGTTCCGCTTCCAGCGGCTCTACGACGTCGCCCGCTCGGTGCTGCGGACCGAGGCCGACGTACGACGGCTGGTGCTGGAGGCGGCCGAGGACGACGTGCGCGACGGGGGGCGCTGGCTGGAGATCCAGGTCGACCCGAGCGGGTACGCCGCCCGCTTCGGCGGGATCACGGCCTTCACCGACCTGGTGCTCGACGCCGTCCGCGACGCCACCGAGCGCACCGGCCTCGGCATCGCCGTCGTGATCGCGGCCAACCGCACCCGCCACCCCCTCGACGCCCGGACGCTGGCGCGGCTGGCGGCGCAGTACGCCGGCCGCGGCGTGGTCGGCTTCGGGCTCTCGAACGACGAGCGGCGCGGCAGCACCGCCGACTTCGCCGGGGCCTTCGCGATCGCCGCGCGAGCGGGGCTGCTGCTGGCTCCCCACGGGGGAGAGCTGCTCGGGCCGGGCAGCGTGCGCACGTGCCTCGACGTGCTGCACGCCGATCGGCTCGGCCACGGCATCCGCAGCGTCGAGGACCCCGCGCTGCTCGACCGGGTGGCGCAGGCCGGGGTGGCGCTCGAGGTCTGCCCGGTCTCCAACGTCGCGCTCGGCGTCTACTCCGACCTGACCTCGGTGCCGCTCCCGAGCCTGCTGGCCGCGGGGGTCACGGTCGCGCTCGGCGCCGACGACCCGCTGCTCTTCGGCTCGCAGCTGGCCGCCCAGTACGCGACGATGCGGGCCGCCCACGACCTGTCCGACGCCCAGCTCGCCGACCTGGCCCGGATGTCGGTGCGGGCCTCGCGGGCCCCCTCCCAGGTGACGAGCACCGCGCTCGCCGACATCGACCGGTGGCTGGCCGAACCCCGCGCGGATGACACGATGCCCGCGTGACCGAGCACGAGCCCGAGGGGGGCGAGCCCACCCCGCAGTGGGAGCCCTACCAGCCTCCCCCGTCCCCCTACGGCCCTCCGCCACAGCCCGGCACCCCGCCGCCGTACGGAACCCCACCCCCGCAGTACGGCGCCCCGCCGCCCCAGTACGGCGCCCCGCCGCCGTACCGGCAGTCCCTGCCGAAGGCGACGACGGCGATGATCCTGGGCATCGTGAGCCTCGCCTCGATCGTGAGCGCGCCGTTCCTGTGCGGACTCTCGTTCCCGGGGGCGCTCGTCGGCCCCTTCGCGATCTGGCTGGGCCTGAGCGCCCAGCGCGAGATCGACCGGGAGCCCGGACGCTGGAGCAACCGGTCGCACGCCGTCGCCGGCCTGGTCTGCGGGAGCATCGGCACCGTGATCAGCGTGCTGGTCGTCGCCGGCGGCCTGGCGTTCCTGTTCGGCTGAGGCACCCCGCCGCGCGGAGGTCCCCTAGAGCTCGCAGCCGACCAGCACGGGCTCGTTGAGCAGGCGGATGCCGTACGCCGCCTCGACACCGTCGCGGATCTCGCGAGCCAGCTCGAGGAGGTCGCGGGTCCGGCCCGCACCGCGGTTGGTGAGCGCCAGCGTGTGCTTGGTGGACAACGAGACCCGGTCGGAACCGTGGCCCTTGGCGAACCCGGCGTGCTCGATCAGCCAGGCCGCACTGGTCTTGACCCGCCCGTCGGGCTGGGGCCAGCCGGGGGCGCCGGCGGGCACGACCTCCGGTGCCACCACGGGGTTGGTGAAGAACGACCCGGCCGACCAGGTGTCGGGATCGTCCGGGTCGAGGACCATGCCCTTGCCACGGCGAAGGCCCAGCACCGCCTCGCGCACCGCGGCCAGCGGAGCGCGCTCCCCCGGCTCGACGCCGAGCGTGCGCGCGAGCTCGGCGTAGCGCACGGGCTCGCCGAGCGGGCCCTGACGGAGCTGGAAGGTCACCTCGAGGACGACGTACCGGTCGGGGTCGGCCTTGAAGCGGGAGTGACGGTAGCCGAAGCCGCAGTCGGCGTTGGCGAACGTGCGCACCCCGCCCGCCACCCGGTCGAGCACCCGCACCGAGGCGATGGTCTGGGCGACCTCCTGGCCGTAGGCGCCGACGTTCTGGATCGGGGTGGCCCCCACGAGCCCGGGGATGCCGGCGAGCGCCTCGATGCCGACCCAGCCCCGCTCGACCGCGGTGGCCACCAGCGCGTCCCAGCTCTCCCCGGCCGCCACCCGGACGAGCACGCCCCCGCACGTGGGGTCGTCGTCGTCGGTGTCGGGGTGGACGCCGCGGGTCGCGACCCGCACGACCGTGCCGGGGAAACCCTCGTCAGCGACGACCAGGTTGCTGCCGCCGCCGAGGACCAGGAGCGGTTCACCGGCGGACGTGGCGGCGGTGACGGCCTCGACGACCTCCTGCTCGGTGGTCGCGGTGACGAGGGAGCCGACCGGTCCGCCGAGACGCAGGGTGGTGTGGTCGGCGAGCAGGTCAGGCACTGCCGGCGGCTCGCACGACCGCTCGGGGCATGCCGAGCACCTTCTGTCCGCCACAGGTCACGGTCAGCGACACGGTGGTGAGCCCGTCGGCCTCCTTCGCCTCGCCGGCGACCACGAGGTCGACGCCGCCCTCGGCGGGCACGATGACCGGGTTGGTGAACTTGCAGCCGAAGCTGACCACCTCGCTGCCCGGGAACCACTCTGCGACGGCGCGCGCGGCCAGCGCCATGGTGTACATGCCGTGCGCGATCACGCCGGGCAGCCCGACGCTCAGCGCCACCGACTCGTCCTGGTGGATCGGGTTCTGGTCACCGCTGGCCGCCGCGTAGCGGACCAGGTCGGCGCGCGTGATCGTGAAGGTCCGCGTCGTCAGGTCGCTCATGCCTCGGGCCCCCGGTGGACGAGCGTGGCGCCGGTGGTGCAGACCAGCGCACCGGAATCGTCGGTGATCTCACTGGTCGTGCCGATGATGTCGTTGCCGCCGATCTGTCGCAGCGAGGCCACCGTCAGCGTCGCGGTCAGCACGTCACCGGCCACGATCGGCCGGGTGTAGGCGAAGCGCTGCTCGCCGTGCACGATCCGGAACAGCTCGACCTGCTCGGCCTCGAGGAACGCGTTCATCGCCTCGAAGGCGAGCACGATCGGGTAGGTCGCGGGCGCGGCCCCACCGTCGTACGGCGTGCCGGTGGCGGCGGCGAACTCCCGGACCCGACCGTCCTCGACCACGTGGGGTCCGGTGGGTGGGAAGCTGCGGCCGACGAGCGTGGGGTCGACAGGCATGCCCCCAACCTAACGCCTCACGACACGACGACCCGCCAGAGGAGCTCTGGCGGGTCGGTGGTGCGGGTCGACGGACCCGAGGTCAGCGGGTCTCGCGGTGCGCCTTGTGCGTGCGGCAGCGCGGGCAGAACTTCGCCAGCTCGAGCCGGTCGGGGTCGTTGCGACGGTTCTTCTTGGTGATGTAGTTGCGCTCCTTGCAGTCCACGCAGGCGAGCGTGATCTTGGGGCGAACGTCAGAGCTCTTGCTGGCCACGGGAAGTCCTTCTGCTGCTGTCTGGAGCTGGCGGGAACCGTCTGGTTCGAGCCGATCTGGTCGTTGTGCTGTAGCGGGGGCGGGACTCGAACCCGCGACACCACGATTATGAGCCGTGTGCTCTAACCACCTGAGCTACCCCGCCATGGAGTGGAACCCACACCCAGAGCCCCTTTACGGAATCGAACCGTAGACCTTCTCCTTACCATGGAGACGCTCTGCCGACTGAGCTAAAGGGGCAACGCCGTAGAACGATACACAGGAGGATCGGTGAACGAGAAATCGGTTGGGGCACAGGCCTTCTACCGGGTCACGGAGGCCGGCTCGCCCGGTCACGAGACCCTCGAGTCGCTGCCCTCCACGGCCGGTCCCTGGACGTCGGACGCCCAGCACGGGGGGCCTCCTGCAGCACTCCTCGCGCGGGCGGTCGAGGCCGTGGCGAGCGACCCGGACCGGTTCGTCGCCCGCTTCACCATGGAGCTGCTCGGTCCGGTCCCGGTGGGCCCCGTGCGCACGGCCGCGTCGGTGCTGCGCGGCGGTCGCAGCGTCGAGCTCGTCGAGGCCGAGCTGGTCGACCCGGTGGCGGGCCGCCCCGTGGCCCGGGCGCGGGCCTGGCTGCTGCCCAGCGACGTCGAGGGACCGCCCGCGGGCACCTCCGGCCAGGTGCCGCTCCCGCACGGCCCTGACGACGGCGTACGCCGGCCCCGGCCCGAGCACTGGCAGCCGGGCTACCTCGACGCGGTCGACTGGCGGTGGCTCACGGGAGGCCTGGAGCAGCCGGGGCCGGGCGTGGTCTGGATGCGTCCGCCGCCGCTCGTGGAGGGTGAGGCCACCAGCCCGGTGGCCGGCCTGCTCGCGTGCGTCGACTCCGCGTCGGGTGTCTCCGCCGAGCTCGACGTACGGGACTGGGCGTTCCTCAACACCGAGCTGACCGTCCACCTGCTGCGTCCGCCGGTCGGGCCCTGGGTGTGCGTGGACGCGCAGACGACGCTGGGCCCGGGCGCGGCCGCGATCGCCGAGTCGCGGGTCCACGACCGCCACGGGCTGGTCGGGCGCTCCGCTCAGGCCTTGCTGGTGGTGAAGCGCCCCTGATCCTGGTCGGTCCCGCCCTCCGGGCGCGACGTGGGCAGCGAGAACCAGAACGTCGCCCCGCCACCGGGGCGGGAGTCGGCGGCCACCCGCCCTCCGTGGCCCTCGACGATGCGCGCGACCGAGGCCAGGCCGAGCCCGGTGCCGGGGAAGTCGCTCTCGGGGTGCAGCCGGACCAGGGGCTGGAACAACCGGTGCGCGTGGGCGGGGTCGAAGCCGGCCCCGTTGTCGTGGACGAAGAAGACGCTCTGGCCCCCCTCCACCCCGGCGACGGTGCCCGGCAGCGGGCGGCCGTGCTCGTCGGCACGCCCGACCTGCACCCGCGCCGGCGAACGGTCGCGGGTGAACTTCAGCGCGTTGGCGAGCAGGTTGTGCAGCGCGAGATGCATCAGCTCGGGGTCGGCGTAGGCGGTCAGGCCCT
This sequence comes from uncultured Actinomycetota bacterium, assembly GCA_963845645.1. Lineage (GTDB taxonomy): Bacteria > Actinomycetota > Actinomycetes > Propionibacteriales > Nocardioidaceae > Nocardioides. Next base: position 83,434 of record CAWJSY010000003.1, on the reverse strand, counting down.
CGGCCACGTCGACCTCGATGTCGCGGTCGCACTCCCCCGCCATCAGCTCGGCGAGGATCGACCCGGCCATCGCCGTGAGGTCCACGTGGGCGGGCTGGACCGTCCGGCCGGTGACGCGGTAGAGCGCGAGCATCTGGTCGATCTGGGTGGACATGCGCCGGCCCGCCTGGTGGATCGTGCGCCCCAGGTGTCGGACCGCCTCCGGGTCGTCGGCCACCCCGTCGTCGAGCAGCTCGGCGTAGCCGAGCACCGCTCCCAACGGGCCGCGCAGGTCGTGGGCCATCGACAGCAGCGCCAGCTCGAGCTCGTCGCGGCGAGCGGTCATGGCGTCACGCTCGGCGCTGCGGCGGTCGACGGCGGCCCTGAGCTCGAGGTTCTCCAGCGCCACCGCAGAGCTGTTGGCGAGCGCCGAGAGCAGCCGGACCTCCGCTCGCGACGGCGTGTGCTCGGTGCGCCAGTAGGCCCCGAGGGCCCCGATCGGCGCCGAGGCCCGGATCGGCGTCATGCACAGGCTGCGGACGAACGTCCGGCGGTAGGCGTCCTGCGGGATCCGTGGATCGACGCGGATGTCGGGGATGAGCGCGGCCTCGCCGCGCAGGATGGCCCACCCGCTGATGCACTCGGCCATCGGGAAGCGCGACCCCTTCCACAGCGGTTCGATCGCGTCCTCGTCGACGTAGAAGCAGTGCTCGTCGTCGCGCAGCACGAACGTGGCCCCGTCGGCGCTCATCAAGCCGCGTACGGCGGTCGAGACGATCCCGGTGACCTCCTCGAGCGAGGACGCCGTCGACAGCTGCGAGATGGTGCGCGTCAGCACCCCGGCCGCTTCCGCAGCGCCGGGTCCGGGCGTGTCGTCATCCACGGGGGGCAGCCCTCCTCTGCCGACGACCGGGCCAGACTCCCGATCGATGTTCGCAGTATGAGGGTTGCCGCGGTGACGCGTCAGCAGCTGGAGGAAAAAGTCGCGGGCGACGTGGGCCGACCCGTGCTCACCCGAGGCGGGCGAAGGGCTGCGCCTCCTCCAGCTCGTAGGCCAGCTCGAGGAGCAGGCCCTCGCGGCCCGCGCTCGCCGCGAACATCATGCCGAGCGGCAGCCCGCCGGACGTCGTGGCCAGCGGCAGGGAGATCGCCGGGTCGCCGGTGACGTTCTGGAGCGGCGTGAAGGCCACCCAGTCCAGGAGCCGGTCGACGATCGTGTCGTAGTCCTGGGTCGGGTCGAGGTGCCCGAGGCGCGGGGTCGCGTGGGCGACCGTGGGCGTCAGCAGGACGTCGTGCTGGGCGAAGAGCTCGGCCGAGCGGCCCGGCAGCCGCTTGAGCCGGCGGATCGTGCCCGGCATGCGGTGCAGGTGACGGGTGGCGTGGCGAGCCAGCCCGAGGGTCAGGTTGTCGTGGGCGGTGCGGTCGAAGGTCCGGCCGTGGGTGAGGCGTCCGCTTCGCAGCACGAAGAGGGCCAGCATCGCCCAGTAGAGCAGGAAGTCCTCGGCGAAGCCGTCGCCCACCGGGGCGTCGACCTCCACCACGGTGTGGCCCAGGTCCTCGAGCAGCTTGGCGGTGCGCACGGTCAGCTCGGTGACCTCCGGGTCGGCGCCCCGCCCGACACCGGCGGTGTTGAGGGCCACACGGAGCCGGGCGCGCCCCGGCCGCGTGATGTCGCCGACCGGCGGCAGCCGGAGCGAGCGGTAGACCTTCTCGGACTCCCGCAGGAACGCTGCGGTGTCACGCACCGAGCGGGTCACGACGCCGTCGGAGACGATCCGGACCGGCATGTCGCGCATCATCTTGTCCTGGGCCAGCCGGTCGCGTGTGGGCTTGAGCCCGACGAGGCCGTTGACCGAGGCCGGGATCCGGATGGAGCCGCCTCCGTCGTTGGCGTGGGCGATCGGGACGGCACCGGCGGCCACGAGCGCGGCCGAGCCGGCTGAGCTGGCTCCGGCGATGTGCTCGCTCGACCAGGGTGAGCGCACGGCTCCCAGCCGCGGGTGCTCGGCCGCGGCGTTGAAGCCGTACTCGGAGAGCCGGCTCTTGCCCAGCGGGATCAGCCCCGTCGCCAGGAACATCCGAGCGAAGTCACCGTCGGCGCGGGCCGGAGCACCTACCCAGGCGTCGGTCCCGTGGCACGTCGGGAGGCCGGCCACGTCGACGTTGTCCTTCACGACGGTGGGGACCCCGGCGAAGAAACCGTCCCGAGGCGCGCGGGCCTCCGCGCGGGCCCGGTCGTAGGCGGTGAAGGCCATCGTGCCGAGCGCCGCGTCGACCTGCTGCGTCCTCTCGACGGCCGCGTCCACGACCTCGAGGACCGAGACCTCCCCGGCGTGCAGGGCGGCGACCAGCCCGACCGCGTCGTGGTGGCCGAGGGCATCGTCGGAGAAGGCGTGCACGCGGGTCATGGCCCCGAAGTTAGCGCCCGGTCACGGTCCTCCGCGCAGGTGGCCACGGCGATGGCACCCGACCAGGTGAGGGTCGAAGAGCCCGACGGCCTCCATCAGCGCGTACATCGTCGTGGGTCCGACGAACGCGTAGCCCCGCTTCTTCAGGGCCTTCGAGAGCGCCACGGACTCCGCCGAGGTGGTCGCCATCTCCGCGGTCGTCGTCCACGCAGGCGGATCGTCGGGGGCGAAGCCCAGCACGAAGGCCTCCAGGCCCTCCTGCTCCCTCAGGGCCACGGTCGCCCGGGCGTTGGTGATCGCCGCGTCGATCTTGCGCCGGTTGCGCACGATCCTCGCCTCGCCCATCAGGCGGGCCGTGTCGGTCTCGTCGAACCCGGCGACCACGTCGGCGTCGAAGCCCGCGAAGACCTCCCGGAACGCGTCGCGCTTGTGCAGGATCGTCGACCACGACAGCCCGGACTGGAAGGCCTCCAGCGTCAGCCGCTCGAGGTACGCCGCCTCCCCGTGCACGCGGCAGCCCCACTCGGTGTCGTGGTAGTCGCGCATCTGGCCCGGGCCACCCGCCCAGGGACACCGCGCGACGCCGTCCTCGCCGGTCACCGGACCCACGACGACCCTCCTGCCCTGGCGTGGCCACCGTGACGGGACCCGGTCAGGAGCGGTACTCCGGGTTCTCGTAGTCGAAGCGGCTGCCGGCGTCCCAGGCGGGGCGCACGTTGCCGTGCGCCGGCACGCCCCCTGCGTCCTTGAGCATCCGCGCCAGGTGCATGAGGTTCCAGGTCATGAAGGCGGTGTTGCGGTTGGTGAAGTCGTTGTCCGGTCCGCCGCTGCCCTCGTCGAGGTACGACGGCCCCGGCCCGGCCTCGCCGATCCAGCCGGCGTCGGCCTGCGGCGGGATCACGTAGCCGAGGTGCTGGAGGCTGTAGAGGATGTTCATCGCGCAGTGCTTGATGCCGTCCTCGTTGCCGGTGACCAGGCACCCCGCCACCCGGCCGTAGTACAGCGACTGGCCCTGGTCGTTGAGCATCCCCGAGAGCGCGTACAGCCGCTCGATCACGAGCTTGGTCACGCTGGAGTTGTCGCCCAGCCAGATCGGCCCGGCGATGACCAGGATGTCGCTGGCCAGGATCCCGGGGTAGAGGTCCGGCCACGCGTCGCTCGCCCAGCCCGCCTCGCGCATGTCGGGCTGGACCCCGGTCGCGATGTCGTGGTCGACGGGCCGCAGCACCGTGACGTCGACCCCGTGCTTGCGCATCAGCGCGGCGCTGGCCTCGACCAGCCCCTCCGTGTGGCTGGGCTCCGGGCTCCGCTTGAGCGTGCAGTTGAGGAACGTGGCCCGCAGCCCGCTGAAGTCGGTGTCGGTGTCGGTGTCGGTGCTCATCCCGCCACCCTCCCACCCCAGCCCGGTCCGGCCCAGCGATGTCACTGACCGTCGGCGCGTCAGCGGCGTTCCTTGAGGCGGACGCCGGGCAGGGGCGGGGCGGGGATCGGCGGGCTCGCGTCGTCGATCGGGACGCCGAAGGGGCCGTCGAGCAGACGGTCGCCGTCGATCTGGGCCTGCCAGTCGTCGCGGAAGCGCGCGATCTCCTCGTGGCTGCGGCCGATGAAGTTCCACCACATCACGATCGACTCGCCGAACGGCGGGCCGCCGAGCAGCAGCACCCGCGCCCCGGCCGGGCCGGCCGCGAGGTCGATGGTGGCCCGGTCGACCGGCACGTAGGCGAGATCGCCCACCCCGACGCTGACCGCGTCGACCTCGACCGGGCCGAGGTCCACGAGGACGCCGTGCTCGTACGTCGGGTCGACGTCGAGCCGGAGCACCGTCCCGGCGTCGAGCACGACCTCCACGCCGAGCAGCGGGGTGGCGGTGGCGACCGGCGAGACGTGTCCGAGCAGCGAGCCCAGGAAGACGCGAGCCTCCCAGCCCTCGCCGGTGACCGGCGTCGGCGCGTGGTGCGCGAAGCCCGGGTCGGTGCCGCGGGCGTCGTCCGGCAGCGCGACCCACAGCTGGGCACCGTGCAGGCTGGTCGTGGCTGCCGTCGACACCTCGGAGTGGCTGATGCCGCGCCCCGCGGTCATCAGGTTGACCTCGCCGGGTCGCACCATGGCGTGGTGGCCGTCGCTGTCGCGGTGCTCGATCTCGCCCTCGAACAGCCAGCTCACGGTCTGCAGCCCGGTGTGCGGGTGCGGCGCCACGCTCATGCCGCCGGTCGTGGCGACGTCGTCGGGGCCGTAGTGGTCGACGAAGCACCAGGCCCCGATCAGCGAGCGCTCACGCTGCGGGAGCGTACGTCGCACGGTCATCGCCCGCAGCCCGCCCAGCGGCACCTCGCGGGCCGTCATCACCTCTACCCCGGCAGCGGGTGTCGACGTGCAGGCGATCTCGGCGGGACGGTCCTCCAGGTTGCTCACGCGACCATGCTGCCAGCCTTCAGCTCAGCTGGTGAGGCTGTACGGCGCGCTTCTGCTCGTCACCACGACCCTCGAGCGGGCCGTCGGCCGACACGGCCTCGGGGCGACCGACGCCGACCTGGTCGTCGCCGGTCGGCTCGAGCCGGACGACCACCGACTTGAAGGCGGGCTGGTTGCTGCCCTCGGCCTTCGAGTCGAGCGGGACCAGCGCGTTGGTCTCGGGGTAGTAGGCCCCGGTGCAGCCGCGGGGCGTGTCGTAGGGGACCACGCGGAAGCGCGGGGCCATCCGCTCCGACCCGTCCTCCCACTCGCTGATGATGTCGACGATCTGTCCTTCCGCGAGGCCGAGCGAGACGATGTCGTCGGGGTTGAGGAAGACGACCCGCCGCCCGCCGGAGATGCCGCGGTAGCGGTCGTCGAGCCCGTAGATCGTGGTGTTGAACTGGTCGTGCGACCGCATCGTCTGCAGCAGCAGGCGTCCCTCGGGGACGTGCAGCACCTCGGTCGGGCTGACGGTGAAGATCGCGCGGTCCTGCTTGGTCGGGAAGGTCCGCGTGTCGCGCGGAGGGTGGGGCAGCACGAACCCGCCGGGCTGGTCGACCTTCTCGTCGTAGCCGGAGCACCCCGGGACGACGCGGGCGATCCGGCGCCGGATCTCGGTGTAGTCGGCCCGGAAGTCCGACCACGGGAGCGCGTGGCGGTCGCCGATGGTGGCCTCGGCCATCGAGCAGACGATGTCGACCTCGGACTTCAGGTGCGGCGACGCCGGCTGGAGCGGCCCTTGCGAGGTGTGCACCGAGCACAGCGAGTCCTCGACGGTGACGCGCTGGGACCTCCCGCCCGACATGTCCTTCTCGCTGCGCCCGAGCGCCGGGAGGATGAGGGCCTCGCGACCGTGGACGACGTGGGAGCGGTTGGGCTTGGTGGAGACGTGCACCGTGAGCTCGGCGTTGCGCAGGGCGTCCTCGGTGACGTCGGTGTCTGACATCGCCGCGACGAAGTTGCCGCCCATGGCGAAGAACACCTTGGCCGTGCGGTCACGGAACGCCTTGACGGCCGCCACGGCGTCGAAGCCGTGCTCGCGCGGGGGCTCGAAGCCGAACTCGTCGCGCAGGGCGTCGAGGAAGTGCTCGGGCGCCCGCTCCCAGATGCCCATCGTGCGGTCGCCCTGCACGTTGGAGTGGCCGCGCACCGGGAAGAGGCCCGCGCCCGGCTTGCCGATGTCGCCCCGCAGGAACGCGAGGTTGGAGATCTCCTTGACGTTGGCCACGCCGTTCTTGTGCTGCACGAGCCCCATCGCCCAGCAGTAGACGGTCTTCTGCGAGGCCGCGATCATCCGCGCCGCGTCCTCGATCTCGGCCCGGGTCAGGCCGGTCGAGGCGAGGACGACGTCCCAGTCGAGCTGACGGAGGTGGGCGGCGTACTCCTCGAAGCCGAACGTGTGCTGGTCGATGAAGTCCCGGTCGAGCTGGTCCCACTCCAGCAGCAGCGAGGCGATCGCCTGGAAGAGGGCGAGGTCGCCGTTGATGCGTACGGCCAGGTGCTGGTCGGCCATCGCGGTGCCGGACCCGACGACCCCCTTGGCGTTCTGGGGGTTCTTGAACCGGACCAGCCCCGCCTCCTTGAGCGGGTTGATGGCCAGGATCTTGGTGCCGTTCTTCTTGGCCTCCTCGAGCGCGGTGAGCATCCGGGGGTGGTTGGTGCCGGGGTTCTGGCCGGCGATGACGATCAGGTCGGCGTTGAGGACGTCGTCGAAGGAGACCGACGCCTTGCCGATGCCGATCACCTCGGCGAGGCCGACCGAGGTCGACTCGTGGCACATGTTGGAGCAGTCGGGGAGGTTGTTGGTGCCGAAGGCCCGGACGAAGAGCTGGTAGGCGAACGCGGCTTCGTTGGAGGTCTTGCCGGAGGTGTAGAACACCGCTTCGTCGGGGCTGTCGAGGGCGTTGAGGTGGCGCCCGATCAGCTCGAACGCCCCGTCCCACGAGATCGGCTCGTAGTGCGTGGCGCCGTCGCGCAGCACCATCGGCTCGGTGATCCGGCCCTGCTGGCCCAGCCAGTAGTCGGTCTTGTCGTGCAGCTCGGCGATGGGGTGCGCGGCGAAGAACTCGCGGTCGACCCGGCGCAGCGTCGCCTCCTCGGCGACCGCCTTGGCGCCGTTCTCGCAGAACTCGGCGGTGTGCCGGTGCTCGGGGTCGGGGTCGGGCCAGGCACAGCCCTGGCAGTCGAAGCCGTCCACCTGGTTGAGCTTGAGCAGGGTCTGCGCCGTCCGCTTGACACCCATCGCCTCGATGGAGCGCTTCATGCTCACCGCCACCGCGGTGACGCCCGCGGCCGCGTGGGCGGAGTCGTCGACCTTGAGGTCGCGCTCGTCGATGTCCTTGCTGGGTGCTCTGCGTGCCATGCCTCATCCTCACTCACGGGTCCAAGACCGCGCCGGTACCCCGTCGTGTCGAGTACGTGCCTCACCGTCGCGCGTGGGACTCCAGGTGGGCGAGCACGGCGAGCACCCGTCGGTGGGTGGCGCCGTCGTCGGCCAGGCCGAGCTTGGTGAAGATCGATCGCATGTGGGCCTCGACGGTGCGGTCGGAGAGCCCGAGGAGCCGGGCCACGTCGCCGTTCGAACGCCCCTGCGCGACGAGCCCCAGGACCTCCGTCTCGCGCTCGGTCAGCCGAGCCAGCGCGACGGGCGCTGTGCGGGAGCGCACCAGCGCCTGCACCACCTCGGGGGCGAGCGCGACACCGCCGGTGGCCACCCGATGCAGCGCGTCGTCGAAGTCCTCCAGGCGCAGGACGCTCTCCTTGAGCAGGTAGCCGAAGCCCGGTTCGCCCACCAGGTGCAGGCACTCGCGCAGCTCGAGGTGCCCGGAGAGCAGCAGCAGCCCCACCTGGGGGTACGACGCCCGGACGACGCCGGCCGCACGCGCGCCGTCCGAGCCGTGGCCCGGTGGCATCCGCACGTCGACGATCGCGAGATCGGGCTGGTGCTCGGCCACCGAGGCGACCAGCGCGTCGGCGCGCTCCACCACCCCCACGACCCGGTGCCCGGCGTCCTCCAGCAGCCGCACGAGGCCCTCACGGAAGAGCACGGCGTCCTCGGCGACGACCACCCGGAGCCCGACCACCTCAGATCACCGCCGTGACCCGGGTGCCACGACCAGCGGGGCTGTCGACCCGGATCGTCCCACCGACCGCGGCGACCCGGTCCCGCAGGCTGGTCAGCCCTCCCTGGGGCACACCGCCCACCCCGTCGTCCGCCACCTCGAGCGTCAGCCGGGCCTCCGGGGCGGCGCCCAGCCGAACCTCGATCCGATGGGCTCGGGCGTGCTTGAGCGCGTTGGTGACCGCCTCGGAGACCACGAGGTAGACGGTGTGGGTGCGGATCTCGTCGAGCTCCGGGACCCCGACCACCTCCAGCGACAGCGGCACCGGGCACGTGGCCCGGAGGTCCTCGAGCGCCGCGGACAGGCCGTCGTCGAGCCGGGCGGGACGGACGCCGTGGGCCAGCCGCCGCAGCTCTCGGACCGTGACCTCGAGCTCGGCGACCGCGGTGTCGACCTCGGCCGCGGCCCCGAGGTCGAGCTCGCGCTGCAGGCGCCGCAGCCGCATCCCGGTGGCCACGATCCGCTGCTGGGCCCCGTCGTGCAGGTCGCGCTCCAGACGCCGACGCTCGTCGGCGGCGACCGAGACCAGGCGGGCCCTGCTCGCCTCGACGTCCTCGAGGGCGACACGGAGCTCCAGGCGCAGCCGGCTCACCTCGAGCGGGATCCAGGCCGCCGCGGCGAGATCGGCGACGAGGCGCCGGTTGCGGGCCGAGTCGCGACCGAGTCGGATCCGGGCGACGACCCCGCCACCCGACTCGAGGGTGAAGCCGCCCGGGTCGGGGACCTCGCGACCCGCCAGGTCGACCCAGCGGGCGCCGGGGGCCGCCAGCGCCACCCGCAGCCCGGGGTCGCGCTGCGCGGTCCGGAGCACCTGCTCGATCTCCTCGGGCTCCCGCCTCCCCGCGCGTACGTCGGCCGCGAACGCCTCCACCGCCGCCACCGCCACGTGCCGGTCGCGGTCGACGACGCGGCCCACCAGCAGGGCGAGGTGGCGGTGCAGCGGCAGGAAGACCAGGGCGGCCACGGTGGCAGCGGCCACCGGCCCGAGCCCGGTGCCGGCCTGGACACCGCGGCTGACGACCAGCACCACCGCACCGAAGATCACCGCCGAGACCGCGAGGGTGAGCAGCCAGCTGACCGTGCCGCTGAGCAGCCGGTCGACGTCGAAGAGATCGTGACGCACCACCGCGACCCCGACAGCCGCCGGGACCAGGAGCACGATCGCGACCAGGTGGGGGGTGTAGGCCGCCGTCACCGAGGCGCCGACGGACTCCGCGACCCATCCTCCGACCAGGGTCGCGGCGACCACCGCTCCCGCGAGCCCGAGCCACCGCACCTGGAGCCGCACCTGCTCGGTGCCGCTGCGGTAGCGGACCGCCACCGAGGCCACGGCGAGCAGGATGCACGCGGCGATGGCCACCAGGCCCAGCGCCAGGGCGACGGAGCGTGCGGCGCCCTCGCCGCCGCCCACCACCTCGCCGCCACGCACCTCGGCCCCCCACAGGCCGAACACCACGGCCCCGGTCGCGGCGGCGTACAGCCACGGCACGCCCGACCAGGGCAGCCCCCGACGCCGGCCGCTCGGGAAGACCAGCAGGAGCGCCAGCACGCCGGCGAGGTTCAGGGGCCACAGGCCGACGGCGACCCGGTCGGCCACCGCCGCGAGCGCGAGCTGCCCGTCGGTGCCCCGGGACGCCGCCGCAGCGTTGGCGAGCTCGACCAGGGCGATCGCCGCCCCGGACCACCCGAGGGCGGGGCCGGTCGGCGAGGAGGGCTCGTGCCGCACGACCACCCAGGCGACCGCGACGGGGACCAGGCAGAGCGCTCCGGACCAGATCAGCGAGGGTCGTCCTGCGATCCCGACGGCGAGGCTGACGGCGACGACCACGGTCGCGAGCGCGGTCGCGGCGCGTGCGGCCGAAGGAGCCATGGCCCATGATCGCACCCCACGGGCGCCGGGGGATCAGGGCGAGCACGTACGCGTGATCCGCACGCACCGACCGCGCTGGCGCGGATGCGGCTCGCCGTGAGGACCGCGAGCGTGGACGTCGTCCTGACCGTCCTCGTCACTGGAGCTCGCCGTGAACCTGGTCCTCACCCTGCTGCTCGCCCTGCCGCTCGGCTTCCTCGTCCGAAGCCGCCACGCCGCCCTGGTCGGCTACCTGATCGCCGACCTGTTCGTCTTCTCCTTCCAGAGCACCTGGCTGCTCCTCGGCTACCTCGCGCACGAGGGCCGGTCGGCGTTCGGCCCCTTCCCCGACCAGCTCCCGATCGACTACAGCACCGAGGAGTACCTCGGCTACGGGGCGGTCAACCTCATCATCACCACCGCGGGCATCGGCCTCGTGCTCCTGGGTGGCCGGTTGCGCTCGCGCCGCGAGCACCGTCGCGACCGGGTGGAGGTCCACGCGACGAGCGGTGGGTGACCGGACTCCCTACCGGCCGGCCCAGGTCCAGGCGTACGCCGGGTCCTCGACCGCGAGACCGCCCTCGCCGAGGTCGAGCGGGGCGAAGGTGTCGACCATGACGGCGGTCTCCTCGAAGTACTCCACGCCCAGCGACGCCTCGATCGCGCTCGGCTGCGGACCGTGGGCGAAGCCGCCGGGATGCAACGAGATCGACCCCAGGCCGATGCCGGATCCCTTGCGCGCCTCGTAGTCACCGGCGACGTAGAACATGACCTCGTCGGAGTCGACGTTGGAGTGGTAGTACGGCACCGGGATCGACAGCTCGTGGTAGTCGACCTTGCGGGGCAGGAAGTTGCAGATCACGAAGTTGTGGCCCTCGAAGACCTGGTGCACCGGCGGCGGCTGGTGGATCTTGCCGGTGATCGGCATGTAGTCCTCGACGTTGAACGTGTAGGGGTAGAGGCAGCCGTCCCACCCGACCACGTCGAAGGGGTGGGTCGCGTAGGTCATCCGGGTGCCGACCAGGCCGGCGCTGGTGCGGTGCTTGACCAGCACGTCGACGTCGGTGGCGCCGGGGTCGTCGGCCAGCAGCGGCTCGGTGGGTCCGTGCAGGTCGCGCTCGCAGTACGGCGCGTGCTCGAGCAGCTGGCCGTAGCGCGAGAGGTAGCGCCGCGGCGGCGCGACGTGGCTGTTGGCCTCGATCGCGTAGAGCCGGCTCGGCTCGGCCGGCACCCAGCGGTGGGTCGTGGCGCGCGGCACGACGACGTAGTCGCCGGCGCGGTAGGCGACGGCCCCCAGGACGGTCTCGAGCGTGCCGGAGCCCGATTCGACGAAGACGCACTCGTCGCCGATCGCGTTGCGGTAGAGCGGCGAGGGGTCGGTGCCGGTGGCGACGTAGCCGATGCGGACGTCGTGGTTGCCGAGGACCAGCCGGCGCCCCTCGACCGGGCACGTGCCGGTGGTGAGGTCGTGCAGCCGCAGGTGCCGTGGCTTGAGCGGATGGTTGGGGGTGCGGGTCTGGTCGGGCAGGTCCCAGACCTCGGAGGCGACGATCGCCGAGGGCACGCCGCGGTGGTAGAGCAACGTGGAGTCGGAGGAGAAGCCCTCCTCCCCCATCAGCTCCTCGTGGTAGAGCCGGCCCTCGGGGTCGCGGTGCTGGGTGTGCCGCTTCGGGGGCACCTCGCCGATCTTCCGGTAGTGCGCCACCGCCACTCACTCCTTCGTTCGTTTATCGGACGTTGAACGTCGATATGCGCGATATGTCTACAGTAGGTCGCGTGTCAACCGAACTCGACCCGACCTGGTCCGGCCTCGTCGACGACGCCGCGACCTTTCCGCCCGGCGACCTGCCGCTCGCCGAGGCGACCGCGGCCCACCTCGCCCGCACCCCCGAGGAGGGGTCCGGACTGGTGGCCTCCTTCGTGCTCCGCGACACCGACCTTCCGCAGGTGCGCGGTCTCGAGTCGCCGCTGTCGGTGGTGGTCACCGGCGGCGCGGGGCAGATCGAGGGTCCGGCCGGCTTCTGCGCCCGGGCCGGGCTCCGGCTCGCGGCGCTGGAGATCGCGCTGCGCGACCTCGACGACCTGCCCGGCAACGCACGGCGAGTGACCGCGGCCGTCGACGCGGCCCGGGCCTCGGGCGCCCTCGACGACGCCGTGCCGGTCTACGTCGAGCTGCCGGCGCAGGCGAGCGAGCACGGCTGGCTCGCCGCGGCCGACGAGGTGGCGGCCGCCGAGCTGCGGCTCAAGCTGCGCACCGGCGGGCTCGACGCCGGGGCCTTCCCCAGCGTCGCGCGGCTGGCGGGCTGGATCGACGCGGCGCTCGACCGCGAGACGGCGTTCAAGTGCACGGCAGGGCTGCACCACGCCGTGCGCCACACCGACCTCGACGACGGGCTCGATCACCACGGCTTCCTCAACGTGCTGCTGGCCACGCGCGCGGCCTTCGACGGAGCCGGCGCGGAGGCGGTGACCGGGCTGCTGGCCGAGACCGACGGTCCGATCCTCGCCGGCCTGGCCCGCGACGCGGGCGCCGACCTGGTCCGCACGCGGCGGTGGTTCGTCTCCTTCGGGTCGTGCGACGTCGCGCAGCCGCTGGCCGACCTGCGCGAGCTGGGGCTGGTCGCGTGAGCGCCCCCGAGCAGGACACCGGGCAGGGCGCCGGCGACGGATTCGGCCTCGACCACCTGCCCTACGGCGTCTTCTCCGTGAGCCGGCGACCGGCGCCGGGTCGGGGTGCGCCTCGGCGACACCGTCGTCGACCTCGCCGCGACCGGCCGACCCGAGCTCGCCCAGCCCTCGCTCAACCCGTTCCTGGCCCTCGGCCCCGAGGTGTGGCGCGAGACCCGCGAGCAGGCCCGCAGCCTGGCCGAGAGCGGCGCGGCGCCGACGTACCCGCTGAGCGAGGTGGCGCTGCACCTGCCCGTCGAGGTCGCCGACTACGTCGACTTCTACGCGTCGCTGGAGCACGCCACCAACGTCGGACGGATGTTCCGGCCCGACGGCGACGCGCTGCTGCCCAACTGGCGGCACCTGCCGGTCGGCTACCACGGCCGGGCCGGGACGGTCGTGCCCAGCGGTACGCCGGTCGTGCGGCCCAGCGGGCAGCGCAAGGCCCCCGACGACGACGCGCCGACCCACGGGCCGAGCCGGCGGCTCGACCTCGAGGCCGAGCTCGGCTTCGTGGTCGGCGCCGGCTCGCGGATCGGCGACCCCGTCGCGGCGAGCGCGCTGGCCGACCACGTCTTCGGGGTGGTCGGTCTCAACGACTGGTCGGCCCGCGACATCCAGGCCTGGGAGTACGTGCCGCTCGGGCCGTTCCTGGGCAAGTCGTTCGCGACCTCGATCTCCCACTGGGTCACGCCGCTGGCCGCGCTCGACGCGGCGTGGGTCGACCTGCCCGGCCAGGACCCCCGCCCGCTGCCCTACCTCGACCCCGACGGCGCCCGCGGGCTCGACATCGACGTCGAGATCGAGATCGACGGCGAGGTCCTCAGCCGGCCGCCGTACGCGTCGATGTACTGGGGTCCCGCTCAGATGCTGGCCCACCTGACCGTCAACGGCGCCTCGCTGCGCACCGGCGACCTGTTCGCGTCGGGCACGATCAGCGGCGCCGAGCCCGACCAGCGCGGGTCGCTGCTCGAGCTCTGCTGGGGCGGGCGCGAGCCCCTCGCCGGCGGTCGCACCTTCCTCGAGGACGGCGACGAGGTGGTGCTGCGCTACTCCGCGCCCGGCACCGACGGCGGCCGGATCACCCTGGGCGAGGTCCGCGGGAGGATCGACCCCGCTCGCGATTGAGGCCTGCCACTACATTGCGCGCATGGGACTCCTCACGCCGCTCGCCGTCCGCATCGGAGCGCTCTCCTGGATGCCCAAGCTCCTGCCCCAGGTGGTGTGGACCGACAAGAAGCTGCAGAAGGTCACCCGGGGTCGGGTCACGATCCTCGACGTCGCCGGCCTGCCCAACCTGGTGCTGACCGTGCCCGGTCGCAAGAGCGGCGTCCCCCGCAGCACCCCCCTGCTCTGCGTGCCCCACGACGGCGGCTGGCTGATCGCCGGCTCCTACTTCGGCGCCCCGACGATCCCGGCCTGGGTGGCCAACCTGCGCGCCACCGAGCGCGCGACCATCGACCTCGGCAGGGAGGAGGTCGAGGTCACCTGGCGCGAGCTCGAGGGTGACGAGCGGGCACGCATGTGGCGGGTCATGCTGGCGACGTGGCCCAACTTCGCCAAGTACGAGGCCCGCACCACGCGCGTGATCCCGGTCTTCTACCTCCAGCGGGCCTGAGCCCGGCCAGGGACGCCTAGCTCCCCGGGACCATCCAGTCGAGGACCGGGGTGGACTGCAGGCCGACGAGCACGCACATGCCGAGCAGCAGGACCAGGCTCCAGCCGATCACCTTGCGGAAGATGTCGCCCTCGCGTCCGGCCATCCCGACCGCGGCGGCGGCGATCGCGAGGTTCTGCGGGCTGACCATCTTGCCGAGCACGCCACCGGAGGTGTTGGCCGACGCCATCAGCACCGGGTCCAGCCCGGCCTGGGTGGCCGTCTGCACCTGGAGCGCCCCGAAGAGCGCGTTGGCCGAGGTGTCGGAGCCGGTGACGGCCACGCCGATCCAGCCGAGGATCGGCGAGAGGATCGCGAAGCTCGCGCCCGCACCGGCCAGCCACGCCCCCAGCGAGACGGTCTGACCCGACAGGTTCATCACGTAGGCGAGCGCGAGGACCGCCATCACGGTGATGATCGCCGACTTGAGCTCGATGTAGGTGTCGACGTAGGTCCGCGCCATCTGCGCCGGTGAGATCTTGAGGATCACCGCGGTGATCAGCCCGGCGAAGATCATCAGCGTGCCGGCCGCGGGCAGCCAGTTGAAGGTGTAGCTGGTGCTGGAGAGCGGGTTGCCGGCCGCGTCGAGCACCTCGAGGCCGGGCCAGGCGATCACCTTCGTGAAGGGCTCCTGGGCGAAGAACTCCTTCACCGCGGCGATGTTGATGACCGAGAAGATCGCGATGATCACGGCGTACGGCGCGTAGGCGCGCACCACGTCGGCCGTGTCGTCGTGCGTGCGGTTGCGGCGCTCGACGGCGACCGCGCCGGGACCCCCGTCCGGGCCCCGCGACGGCTTGCCCGCGCCGCTCCCGGACGCGCCCCCGGCGGCGTCAGCGGCATCGGCCCGGGGCTCCGCGGGCAGGACCTCCGAGGGCTGCCACACCCGCAGCAGCGCGACGACGGCCAGGGCCGAGACCAGGGCGGCAAGGATGTCGGCGAGCGGCACCGAGATGTAGTTGGCGGCCACGAACTGGGCCAGGCCGAAGGCGATGCCGCTGACCAGGGCCGGCAGCCAGGTCTGCTTCACCCCACGCCGGCCGTCGACGACGAAGACCAGGATCAGCGGGACGATGATCGCCAGGATCGGGGTCTGACGTCCGACCATCGCGCCGAGCGTCCCCACGTCGAGGCGAGGGTCGTCGGAGACCCCGGACGTGACGGTGGCCAGCGTGACGATCGGCGTGGCGAGGGCGCCGAAGGCGACAGGAGCGGTGTTGGCGATCAGGGCCACGGCGGCCGCCTTGAGCGGGTCGAAGCCGAGCGCCAGCAGCATCACGACGGTGATCGCGACGGGGGTGCCGAAGCCGGCGAGGGCCTCGAGGAGCGCACCGAAGCAGAAGGCGATGATGATCGCCTGGATCCGCTGGTCGGGGCTGACCTTCTCGAAGGAGCGGCGCAGCACGTCGAAGTGCCCGGTCGAGACCGTGAGGTTGTAGACCCAGATCGCGTTGATCACGATCCACAGGATCGGGAAGAACCCGAACGCGGCACCCTCGGTGCCGGCCAGCAGGGCCTGGCCCACCGGCATGCCGAAGAGCACGATCGCCACCGCCAGCGCGACCCCCAGCGAGATCACGCCGGAGAGCCACGCCTTCATCCGCAGCCCGCCGAGGAGCACGAAGAGCGTGAGCAGCGGCAGCGCGCCGCAGAGGGCGCTGAGGGCGAGTGATCCGCCGACGGGGTCGAGGTCTTGCTGGAACATGCACGTCTCCCGAGAGTGTGGTGTCTTCGACGGTGCCCTCGCGTGACGGGCGAGCCCTGCCGCGGCGTGTGGCGACGGTCACGGTACCCACCTGCCGGTGACGTACGCCTGCGGGCTCTCGGCTCTGATGACCCGTAAATGCCGGAAGCCCCTCACCAGGGGTGCGGGGCTTCGGTGGCAGGTGCTGGATTCGAACCAGCGTAGGCTGTGCCGGCTGATTTACAGTCAGCTCCCTTTGGCCGCTCGGGCAACCTGCCGGGTGTCACGACCCGCACTTGGCCGGTCGGCGACGAGGCGAAACAATAGCGCAGCAGCAGCCGCCCCACGAAACCACAGGAACAGGTGACAGATGGCCGACTCGTCCTTCGACATCGTGAGCAAGATCGACCGGCAGGAGGTCGACAACGCGCTCGGCCAGACGGCCAAGGAGATCGCCACCCGGTACGACTTCAAGGGCACCGGCGCCTCGATCGCCTGGCAGGGCGAGGAGGCCATCGAGATCACCGCCTCGGCCGACGACCGCGCCACCGCGGTGCTCGACGTCTTCCAGCAGAAGCTGATCAAGCGCAGCCAGAGCCTGAAGATCCTCGACGTCTCGGAGCCGCGCGCCTCGGGCCAGCAGTCGAAGATCGGGATCGCCCTCAAGGAGGGCATCAGCTCCGAGGACGCGAAGAAGATCAGCAAGCTGATCCGCGACGAGGGCCCCAAGGGGGTCAAGGCGCAGATCCAGGGCGACGAGCTGCGGGTCTCCTCCAAGAAGCGCGACGACCTCCAGGCGGTGCAGGCGCTGGTCAAGGGCCAGGACTACGAGTTCGCGGTGCAGTTCACCAACTACCGCTGATCCGGCTGCTCGCGTGCTCCTGAGCGTGCGCCCCGGCGCACGCTAGGGGGCACGCGGGGTCGGTACGAGAGACTTCCGCCCATGGGCGAATCGCTGGTGCCGATCATGCGCGTGGCCGATGCCGAGGCTGCTGTCGCGTGGTACCGAGAGCTCGGCTTCGTCAAGGAGTGGGAGCACCGGTTCGCCCCGGGGTTGCCGCTGTACGTCGGTATCGCGCGGGGTGAGCTCAAGATGCATCTCTCCGAGCACGCCGGCGACGCTGCAACCGGCTCTCGTGCCTCTGCGCGTGCGCCCTGACGCACGCTGAGGGGCACGAGGGGTCAGCCGCCGGTCAGTCCTCGAGGAGCTGGCCGATCAGGGTGTCGGCCAGCCACTCCTCGTACTGGTGGTGGCTCCATCCCCGCTCGGCGACGAGCAGGTGGAACAGCTCGGGGAGCGTGAGCGCCAGCGTGAGGTCGAGGGCCGAGTCGACGGTGAGACCCTCGTCGAGCCGGGGAGCGAGGGCGTCGATGAGCTTGCGGAGCTCGCGCTCGCGTGCGGCCAGGACGTTGCGCAAGGTCTCGGCCATCTGCGGGTCCGACGCGGCCGCCTCCTGGTAGATGGCGACGACGTCGGCGCCGAGCTGCATCTGTCGACGGTTGAGCTCGGCGAGCATCCGCAGCTGCCGGACGGGATCCGGCTCGTCGAGGTAGGCGGCAGCACGTGGGGTCGTCTGGCTCTCGCTCATCCAGATCTCGGTGATCTTGTCGAGGATCTTCGCCTTCGTCCCGAAGGCCGAGTAGATCGTCTGGACCGGGATGTCCGCCTCGGCGGAGATCGTGCTGATCGTGGTCGCGACGTAGCCGCGCTCCGCGAAGAGCGCACGGGCGACGCGTGCCACCTCCTGCTTGGTGGCCTCGGCCTGGCGCTGACGGTGTCCGGTCGTTCCCTTGACAGCCACACGGCACAGTATCACTATGGTCGTCATAGTTTCACTATGCCGGAACAACCACGAGGAGCCGTGATGACCGAGACGGTCGTGTACTTCAAGCCCGGATGTCCCTTCGGCATCAGGCTGAGGACCTCCTTGACCCTGCACCGGGTCCCCCACCGCTCCGTCCGGTTCCGGGACGACGAGGACGGCGCCGCCCGGGTCCGCGCCGTCTGCGACGGCAACGAGATCTCACCGACGGTGCACGTCGCCGGCCAGTGGCTCGCGAATCCTGCCTGGCGCGAGGTCCGGGACGCCACACCAGGCTCGGACGGAATCCGATCATGACGAGCCTGGTGGTGACCCCGCACGGACGTGGGGCCCACGGAGGTGCCGTGAGTGCCGAGCAGGTAGCCACGGGCAGCAAGGGGACCGACGCCTGCGCCACCCACCGCCGGCGGCGGTCGACTGCGGTCGCCGTGGCCATCACGTCGATGCTGCTCGTGGGATGCGGCTCCGACGCGACCTCCGCGACCGGCTCATCGGACGCCGCGCGCTCCTCGGCCACCCCGGAACCGCCCACCTCCCAGCCGCCCACCTCCCCGCCGACCGCGTCCGAGGCGCCCGGTGAGTCACCGCTGGAGGGCAGCTGGCAGACCCGGCCCATCTCACTGAAGGAGACCGAGGCCACCGTGCGCCGCCACGGGCTCGGCCGGTGGGTCAGGGCCTACCGGGACAACGCACCGTTCCTCGCCGACACCGTGCTGACCCTGACCGTCGAGAACGGCGCGTGGGACCTCTACGGCGCGGCTCCGGGCGGGCAGCCCGAGCCGATCGACTACGACGCGGAGTACGAGATCGACGGTGACACCGTGGTCTTCCACCACTCCGACGGCTCGATCACCTACCGCTGGGAGGTCGACCAGGACGTCCTGCGGCTCCACTTCGGCGGCTCCACGCTGCCCGGCTACCGGGGGATCCCGGACGAGGTCTTCCAACGAGCCCTCTACACGACCGCCACGTTCACCCGGACGAGCTGACGGGGCACCATCCCCGCTCCCGTGGGCCTGAGCGTGCGCCCCGGCGCACGCTCAGGGGCACGCGGGGTCAGGCCAGGGCTCGCACCGCCGCGCGGACCACGCCGTGCTGCCAGGCCCTCGCCAGCGTCGTCTCGCCGCGGGTGAGGCGGACGAACTGTCGCCAGCCCACCGGCGTACCGGCGATGACGCGGTGGATGACGGCCGGGCGACGCTCGAAGGCGCGCAGGCAGGCCTCGCCGGCGGCCATCTCGGGCGCCAGGTCCACCCCCACCCCAGCGGCGTACGTCGCCTGGAGGGCCGCGCCGTCGAGGTGACGGGCGGCGGTCCGGCCGGCGAGCTCGCCCGAGCGGACCGCGAAGGAGATCCCCTCCCGGGTCCACGGCTCCAGCAGCCCGGCCGCGTCGCCGGCCAGCAGCACCCGGCCGGCGCCCAGCGGCGACGACGGCGCCCGGCAGCGGGTGAGGTGCCCGGACTCGTGCAGCACCCGCAGCCCGGTCAGGCCCTGGCGCCGCAGCAGGTCGGCGAGGTGGGCGCGGGTCTCGGCGGGCCGTCCGCGGGCGGCGATCACCCCCACGGTCAGCGAGTCGCCCTTGGGGAAGACCCAGCCGTAGGACCCGGGGACCGACCCCCAGTCGAGGTGGATCCGGTCGGCCCAGCGCGCCGCCAGCGCGCCCGCCGCGAGCTCGACCTCCAGCCCCAGGTCGACCCGGTCGGTCACGACCCCGACCTCGCGGGCCAGCCGGCTGGAGGTGCCGTCGGCGGCCACCACCACCCTGGCCCGCACGGGCCCGGTCGCGGTCCGCAGCTCGACCGCGTCCGGCGTGTGGGTCCAGCCGCTGACGGCGCAGGGAGCGCGCAGCTCGGCGCCCGCAGCCACGGCCGCCCGGGCGAGCCAGTCGTCGAGCTCGGCGCGGGCTGCGGTGAGCACCCACGGCTCGTCGGACGACTGCTCGAGCGGGGCCCCGCCGCGCAGGGTGAAGCTCGCCCGCCGCACGGTGGCCTTCGTGGGCGGTGCCCCCGGCAGGTGGGCCAGGGTCGGTCCGATCAGGCCGCCGCCACAGGTCTTGTAGCGCGGGAACGACGTCCGATCGAGCAGCAGCACCGTGGCTCCCGCCTCCACGGCGGCCCGCGCCGCCGACGAGCCCGCCGGCCCCGCGCCGACCACGACGACGTCGTACTCCTCCGTGGTCGGCACGCCGCCAACCTAGACCCGCAGGCCCTAGGGTCGGCTCATGGCCAGCGCCCGACCCTCGGCGAGCATCTCGATCGAGGCGCCCCTCGAGCTCGTGTGGTCGGTCATGCTCGACACCGCCGCGTACGCCGACTGGAACCCCTTCGTCGAGCGCGTCGAGACCGCGCAGCCGGCCGCCGTCGGCAACCCGATCGTGCTGCACGTGCGGTGGCGCAACGGCCGGACCACGCGCTCGCCCGAGCGGATCAGCGCGCTCGAGCCCCCGGCCGGCGCGGACAGCACGGACGGCACCACGCGCGCGCGACTCTCCTACGTCTTCGAGGGCTGGCCGGCCCGGCTCGGCCTGGTCCGCGGGGTCCGGCACCAGCGGCTGTCCCAGCCCGCCGGTGGGCCGACCACGTACGACACCGTCGAGGAGTTCTCCGGCCCGCTGGTGCCCCTGGCCGGCCCCGGCCGGGTCGCCGACGGCTTCCGCCGGCACGCCGAGGCCCTCCGCGACCGGGCCGAGACCCTGCATCGGCCGTGACCCGGCGCTCAGCCGCCCCTCGGACGCGACCGTCGACGCGCACCCCGTGCACGGACCCGTGGCGGACCCGTGGCGGACGTCACGCCTCCAGCGCCATCCAGCCGGGGAGACGACTACCTCCCGCCCGCAGGTCGGACCTATCGTGGAGGGTCGTGCGAAGGGGTGACGTAAGAAACTGAAACATGTTCTCGTTCTTGTCGCTTTTCCCCGTACGATCGCAGCAACAGACGAATGACCCACCACGCACAGGCACGCAGCAGCGCAGAGGATGTGGACAGTGTCCAAGCAGGTCAAGCAGCTCGACCGGGTGATCATCCGGTTCGCCGGCGACTCCGGGGACGGCATGCAGCTGACCGGTGACCGGTTCACCCAGGAGTCGGCGGTCTTCGGCAACGACCTGGTGACGCTGCCCAACTTCCCCGCCGAGATCCGCGCCCCCCAGGGCACGCTGCCGGGCGTCAGCTCCTTCCAGGTGCACTTCGCCGACCACGACATCCTCACCGCGGGCGACGCCCCCGACGTGCTGGTGGCGATGAACCCCGCCGCGCTGCGCGCCAACCTCGAGGACGTCCGCGCCGGCGCGGCGATCATCGTCGACACCCACGACTTCACGAGCCGCAACCTCACCAAGGCCGGCTACGCCGACGACCCGCTCGCCGACCTCGACGCCGGGCCCCTGGCGGCGTACGACGTGCACCCGGTCGACCTGACCGGCATGACGGTCGAGGCGGTCAAGGAGTTCGGCCTCTCGCGCAAGGACGCCGCGCGCGCCAAGAACATGTTCGCGCTCGGCCTGCTGTCGTGGATGTACGGCCGCCCGACCGAGTCGACCGAGACCTTCCTCTCCAAGCGCTTCGCGAAG
This sequence comes from uncultured Actinomycetota bacterium, assembly GCA_963845645.1. Taxonomy (GTDB): domain Bacteria; phylum Actinomycetota; class Actinomycetes; order Propionibacteriales; family Nocardioidaceae; genus Nocardioides. The sequence goes on along the minus strand of CAWJSY010000003.1, from coordinate 62,222 downwards.
GTCCCCGACATCCGTGACGCCAACATCCGGGCCTTCACCGCGGGCTGGAGCTTCGGCGAGACCACCGAGACCTTCGTGGTCCAGTACGAGATCAAGCCGGCGCCGATGGCCGCGGGCACCTACCGCAACATCACCGGCAACCTCGCGCTCTCCTACGGACTCGTCGCCGCCGGTGTGCAGTCCGGGCTCCCGGTGTTCCTGGGGTCCTACCCGATCACCCCGGCCTCCGACATCCTCCACGAGCTCAGCAAGCACAAGGCCTTCGGCGTGACCACGCTCCAGGCCGAGGACGAGATCGCCGGCGTGGGCGCCGCGATCGGCGCCGCGTTCGCGGGCTCGCTCGGGGTCACCACGACCTCCGGCCCGGGCATCGCGCTGAAGTCCGAGGCGATCGGTCTCGCGGTGATGACCGAGCTGCCGCTGCTGGTCATCGACGTCCAGCGCGGCGGGCCCTCGACCGGCCTGCCGACCAAGACCGAGCAGGCCGACCTGATGCAGGCCATGTTCGGCCGCAACGGCGAGGCCCCGGTGCCGATCGTGGCGCCGCAGTCACCCGGTGACTGCTTCGGCGCCGCCGTCGAGGCCGCCCGGATCGCGATCACCTACCGCACCCCGGTGATGCTGCTCTCCGACGGCTACCTCGCCAACGGCTCCGAGCCCTGGCGGATCCCCGACGTCGCCGACCTGCCCGTCATCGATCCCAGGTTCGCCACCGAGACCAACCACGAGACCCCCGGCAAGCCGGGCAAGGACGGCGAGCCCGGCGAGCCGACCCAGGAGTTCTGGCCCTACCTGCGCGACGAGGAGACCCTGGCGCGGCCGTGGGCGATCCCCGGCACCCCCGGGCTCGAGCACCGCATCGGCGGGCTGGAGAAGGGCGAGGGCCACGGCAACATCTCCTACGACCCCAGCAACCACGACTTCATGGTCCGCACCCGTCAGGCCAAGGTCGACCGGATCGCCGACTCGCTGCCGCCGCTCGAGGTCGACGACCCGAGCGGCAGGGCGAAGGTGCTCGTCATCGGGTGGGGCTCGACGTACGGCCCGATCGGTGCCGGCTGCCGTCGGGTCCGCAAGGCCGGCTACGACGTGGCCCAGGTCCACCTGCGCCACCTCAACCCGTTCCCGAAGGACCTCGGCGAGATCCTGGCCCGCTACGACCGGGTCCTGGTCCCGGAGATGAACCTGGGCCAGCTCTCCACGCTGCTGCGCGCCAAGTACCTGGTCGACGCCGTCGGCTACAACTACGTCCGTGGCCTTCCGCTCAAGGCCGCCGAGCTCGCTGAGGCCATCGGCGGCCTCGTCGCGCAGGCCGAGGGCATCGAGGTCGACCTGACCCCCCAGGAGGTGGGTTCATGACCCCCGCAAGCACGACCGACCTGCCGCTGCCCGGGCTGCGCTCCGGCGTCGAGGGCGTCCCCCTCAACGACGAGGCCCAGACCGCGAAGGAGTACACCTCCGACCAGGAGGTCCGCTGGTGCCCGGGCTGCGGCGACTACGCCGTGCTCAAGGCCGTGCAGGGCTTCCTGCCCCAGCTCGGGCTGCGCCGCGAGAACATCGTCTTCGTCTCCGGCATCGGCTGCTCGTCACGGTTCCCCTACTACCTCGACACCTACGGGATGCACTCCATCCACGGCCGGGCTCCCTCGATCGCGACCGGCATCGCCACCGCGCGCGAGGACCTCAGCGTCTGGGTCGTCACCGGCGACGGCGACGCGCTCTCGATCGGTGGCAACCACCTGATCCACGCGCTGCGCCGCAACGTCAACATGACGATCCTGCTGTTCAACAACCGGATCTACGGCCTGACCAAGGGCCAGTACTCCCCCACCTCCGAGGCCGGCAAGATCACCAAGTCGACCCCCATGGGCTCGCTGGACCACCCGTTCAACCCCGTCTCGCTCGCCCTGGGCGCGGAGGCGTCGTTCGTGGCGCGCACCATCGACTCCGACCGCAAGCACCTCACCTCGGTGCTCTCCGCGGCCGCCGCCCACCGCGGCACCTCGCTGGTGGAGATCTACCAGAACTGCCCGATCTTCAACGACGGCGCCTTCGACGCCATCAAGAACCCCGACACCAAGGCCGACGCGCTGATCCCGCTCGTCCACGGCGAACCCGTCCGGTTCGGCACCCTCGACGCCGAGGGCAACGGCACCAAGGGCCTGGTTCGCGACACCGAGACCGGTGGCGTGAAGGGCGTCCAGGTCGCCGACGTCGGCGTCGACGCGCTGATCGTCCACGACGCCCACAACCCCGACCCGTCGATGGCGTTCGCGATCTCGCGGCTCACCGACTCGGGCTACCTCAACCAGTCGCCCATCGGGATCTTCCGCCAGGTCGAGCGGCCGACGTACGACGACCAGGCGCGCGCCCAGCTGGCCTCCGCCCAGGATGCCGCCCCCGGCGAGCCCAGTGAGCGCCTCGAGGCGCTGATCAACGGCGGCGACACCTGGACGGTCGTCTGACCCGTCCTCGGGTCCGGTGCGAGCGGGCCGCTCGGCGCCCTCGCACCGGACCAGGCGACGTCAGCGGTAGTAGACGCGGATGACGTTGGAGTAGGACGTCTTGTACTTCTTGTCGCTCGGAACCTTGACCGCGTAGTAGCCGGTCTTGCGGATGTCGTTGAACACGAACCGGCCGCGGGCGTCGGTGCGGGCCGCGCGGAACTGACGGTAGGGACCCTTCACGCCGTTGGCACGCACCAGCGTGATCTTCTTCTTGGTGGCGGCCTGCACGCGACCGATGAAACGCAGCGACCGGCGCGTGGCCTGGCGCGACTTCAGGATGACCTTGCGGGACCCCTTCGCGCGCTCGCTGGAGTCGACGCCCGCGGCCGGCGAGCCCGCGACGGAACTGGTCTGGAGCTCGCTCGCGGAGGCCGAGGCCCCGCCCACGAACGGCACCAGGCCGATCAGGCAGAACGCCAGGACGGCGGTGATGAGACGGGTCGTGCGCATAGGGTCCTCTTCCAGGTCCACGGGGGTTGGGGGTGCGGGGTCACCATGCCCCAGCCCGACCCCGGCAAACCAATCCGTCCCACTGTCCGAGGACGACCAGACCGGACGTAGCCTGCTGCTGTGGCAGATCCCCGGCGCGGGCTGACGATCGGCGCGTCGGCGTACCTGATGTGGGGAGCCTTCCCGCTCTACTGGCCGTTGCTCGAGCCGGGTGGGGCGATCGAGATCCTGGCCCACCGGATCCTGTGGTCGATGCTCACCATGGGCGCCCTGGTGCTGGTGCTGGGCCGGTGGCGTCAGCTGAAGGCGATCTGGGCCGACCGACGGGTGCGGCTGCTGCTGATGGTCGCGGCCACCACCATCACCTGCAACTGGGCCACGTTCATCTACGGCGTCAACAGCGGACGGGTCGTGGAGACCTCGCTGGGCTACTTCATCAACCCGCTGGTGACCGTCCTGATGGGCGTCTTCCTGCTCAAGGAGCGGCTGCGCCCGCTGCAGTGGGTCGCGATGGCGATCGGCTTCCTGGCCGTCGCCGTGCTCACCTGGGACTACGGTCGGCTGCCCTACGTCGCGCTGGTCCTGGCCTTCTCCTTCGGCACCTACGGGCTGATGAAGAAGACGGCCAACGTCGGCGCGGTGGAGAGCCTGGCCTTCGAGACCGCGGTCATCGCCCCCTTCGCCGCCGTGTACGTCGTGTGGCTGGGCGCCACGGGCGCCGCGCAGTTCGGCGCCCACGGCACCGGTCACGCGCTGCTCTACGCGACCACCGGGATCGTCACCGCGATCCCGCTCATCGCCTTCGGGGCGGCCGCGACCCGCGTCTCGATGGTCTCGCTGGGCCTGCTCCAGTACCTCGCCCCGGTCCTGCAGTTCGGCATCGGGGTCGTGGTCTTCGGCGAGGACATGCCGGCCGGTCGCTGGGCCGGCTTCGGCCTGGTCTGGGTGGCGCTGACGATCTTCACCGTCGAGGCGGTCAACCACCGACGACGGCAGCTGAGCCTGACCGTGGCCGCCTCGCCCGCCGTCTGAGCGGGGCCGCGCAGGCCCGGCGGAGCTCAGGACGAGCGGGTCGCCACCACGTCGGCGAACGCCGCGAGGGCCGCACGCACCGAACCCTCGGGCAGCACCTCGAGCAGCGCCTTGGCCTCGTCGGCGCGCCCCACGACGTAGGCGCGGGCCTCGTCCATCGCCGGGTGACGGCGCAGCAGGGCCAGGGCCTCGGCGTGGAGCGCGTCGTCGCTGAGGTCGCCGGCCAGGAGCTCGAGCAGCCGCGCGTCGGCGGGGTCGGTGGACGCCTGGGCCATCAGGACCGGGAGCGTGGGCACCCCCTCGCGCAGGTCGGTGCCGGGCGTCTTGCCGGACTCCGCCGACTCGGAGGCCACGTCGAGGATGTCGTCGGAGAGCTGGAAGGCCGAGCCCACGATCTCGCCGTAGGCCGTGAGCGCCTCCTCGACCTCGCGGGTGGCTCCACCGAACATCGCGCCGTAGCGCGCGGAGGTGGCGATGAGCGACCCGGTCTTGCCGGCGACCACGTCGAGGTAGTGCTGGAGCGGGTCGTCGTCGGGGCCGGGCGCGACGGTCTCGAGGATCTGGCCCTCGACCAGCCGGGCGAAGGTCTCGGCCTGGATCCGAACCGCCTCGGGCCCGAGCTGCGCGGTGAGCTCGGAGGACCGCGCGAAGAGGAAGTCGCCGGTCAGGATCGCGACGTGGTTGTCCCAGCGCGCGTTGGCGGAGTCGGCTCCGCGGCGCAGGTCGGCCTCGTCCATCACGTCGTCGTGGTAGAGCGAGCCCACGTGGGTGATCTCGACGACGCACGCCGCGGTGGTGAGCTCGTCGTTGTCGGTGCGGCCGCCGGCCTCGGCCGCCAGGAAGACCAGCAGCGGGCGGATCCGCTTGCCGCCGGCGGCGAGCAGGTGGCGGGCCGCCTCGGTGACGTAGGGGGCGCGGCTCGCGGTGTGGGCGAACAGCGCCTCCTCGACGACGGCCATCCGCTCGCGCAGGCGGGCCGCCAGGTCGTCGTCGGTGACCGGCAGGGCCAGCTCGGCGGGGCTGGCGCCCGCCTGGGACGCGGAAGCGTGGGTCACCTGATGAAGTCTCCCGCACGGGCGGCGAGGTCGAGCACGGGGCCGGGAAGCACACCCAGGGCCAGCGTCGCGAGGCCGCAGACCGCGATGGTCACCGTGGTCAGCGGCGAGGCGCTCTGCACCGCAGCACCCTGGCCGTCGTCGTCGGTGAAGAACATGACCAGGATCAGCCGGACGTAGAAGAACACCGAGATGATGCTGGCCGCGATCGCGACGAGCACCACGGGCCAGGCGCCGGCCGACATCGCGACCGCGAAGACCGCCCACTTGCCGACGAAGCCCGCCGTCAGGGGGATGCCGGCCATCGACAGCAGCAGCAGCGCGAACGTGCCGGCCAGCAGGGGCGAGCGGTGGCCGAGGCCGCGCCAGCGCTCGAACGTCGTGGCCTCGCCGCCGCCGTCGCGCACCATGGTCACGATCGCGAACGCGCCGACCATCGCGAAGCCGTAGGTGGTCAGGTAGAACAGCACGGCCTGGAGCGAGGTGATCTGGCCCTGCGCCAGCACGCCGCTGCTCTGCACGCCGAGCACGCCGACGAGCAGGAACCCGGTGTGGGACACCGAGGAGTAGGCCAGCATCCGCTTGACGTCGGTCTGGACCACCGCGAGGACGGCCCCGACCAGCATCGTGAGGATGGCGATCACCCACAGCATCGGCTGCCAGGAAGCGCGGTCAGGGCCGAAGGCGACGTAGAACAGGCGCAGCAGCGCACCGAAGGCCGCGATCTTGGTGCCGGCGGCCATGAACGCCGTCACCGCGGTGGGCGCACCCTGGTAGACGTCGGGGGTCCAGCCCTGGAAGGGCACGGCGCCGACCTTGAACAGCAGGCCGACCGCGAGCAGGCCCATGCCGAGCAGCAGCAGGGTGTCGTTGCCGATGTCGTTGGCGACGGCCTCGTTGATCCGGGCCAGCTCCATCGAGCCGGCGTACCCGTAGATGAGCGCGACGCCGTAGAGGAAGAAGCCGGAGGAGAAGGCGCCCAGCAGGAAGTACTTCAGCGCCGCCTCCTGGCTGAGCAGCCGACGCCGGCGCGCCAGTCCGCAGAGCAGGTAGAGCGGCAGCGAGAGCACCTCGAGGGCCACGAACATGGTCAGCAGGTCGCCGGACGCCGGGAAGAGCATCATGCCGAGCACCGCGAACATCAGCAGCGGGTAGACCTCGGTGTGGTCGAGACCGCGGGTCGAGGCCTGGCGCTCGGCCTCGGTGCCGGGCAGCGCGGCGGCCTGGCCGGCGAAGGCCGAGACCCCCGCCTCGAGCTTGCGCTCGGCGAAGAGCGCGACGCCGCCGAGGGCGAAGATCAGGACCAGGCCCCACAGGTAGACGGTGGGACCGTCGATGACCAGCGTGCCCTCGAGCCCGATCACGCCGCGGGCGGCGCCGTCGGCGCGCGGGGTCAGGCCACCGGCGATCAGGGCGGTGCCGACCAGCGCGGCGACCAGGCCGGCCGAGGCCAGCGCGACCTGGACGTGGTGGCGACGCTCACGGGGCAGGAACGCCTCGACGAGGACGCCGACGCAGCCGACGCCGAAGACCAGCATCATCGGCCACAGCTCGGCGTACTGCAGGACAGGCTTCACGAACTCCATGGCTCAGTGACCCTCGCCTTCGGTGGTGGCGGCCGGCTCGACGGACCCGGGTGGGACCACCGGCGGCTCGTCGGTGACCCCGACCTGCTGCATCAGGGTGTCGACGGTGGGGTTGGCGACGTCGAAGAGCGGCGCGGGGTAGAAGCCGAACAGCACGAGCGCGGCGATCAGCGGGGCGACCGCGGCGGTCTCGCGCAGCGACAGGTCGCTGCGGCGCTCGACCTCGGTGAGCGTGGCGCCCGTCGTGACGTCGAGCGTCGTCACGTCGAGCGGCGTCACGTCGGTCCTGTCGCCCGTCGGGTCGCCGGTCGGGTCACCGGTCGTCTCCTCGGGCAGCAGGGGGCCGGTGAAGACCCGCTGGTAGAGCCACAGCACGTAGATCGCGGCCAGCACGATGCCGGTCACCGCGACCGCGCCGGCCACCGGGTGGTAGGCGAACGCGGCGAGGATGACCAGGAACTCCGAGACGAACGTGCTCAGCCCCGGGAGGCCCAGGGTGGCCAGGCCGGCGACGAGGAAGAGCCCGGCGAGCACCGGGGTGACCTTCTCCATCGCGCCCATCTGGCTGATCAGGCTCGTGCCGCGGCGACGGATGAGGTAGCCCGCGAGCAGGAACAGCGCGGCGGTGCCGAGGCCGTGGTTGACCATGTAGAGGATCGCGCCGGCGTGGCCCTGGCTGCTGAAGGCCCAGATGCCGAGCACGATGAACCCGAAGTGGCTCAGCGAGGTGAGACCGATCAGGCGCAGGACGTCGTCCTGGCCGATGGCGACCAGGGCGCCGTAGACGATCGAGATCAGCGCGAGCGTGACCACGACCGGCGTGGCCCAGCGCGAGGCCTCGGGGAAGATGCCCAGGCAGAAGCGCAGCATGCCGAAGGTGCCGATCTTGTCGAGCACGCAGACCAGCAGCACGCTCACCCCGGGGGTGGCCTTCTCGGTGGTGTCGGCCAACCAGGTGTGCACCGGGAAGATCGGGGCCTTGATGGCGAACGCGATGAAGAAGCCGAGGAAGAGCCAGCGTCCGGCGGTGGTGCCGATCTCGAGCTCGCTCAGGTCCGAGAGCAGGTAGGACGGGCTGCCCTGCTGCGCGGAGACCACGTAGAGGCCGATGACCGAGGCCAGCAGCACGAGTCCGCCGCCGAGCTGGAAGAGCAGGAACTTCATCGCGGCGGCGCTGCGACCCGCGCGGCCGAAGCCGCCGATGAGGAAGTAGGCCGGGATCAGCGTCGCCTCGAAGACGACGTAGAACAAGAACACGTCGGTCGCGGCGAAGACCGCGAGCGAGAGCCCCTCCAGGGCCAGGGTCCAGGCGAAGAAGCTGCGCGGGTTGCTGTCGCCGTCGTGCCAGCCGGCGCCGATCACGATCGGCACCAGCAGCGCGGTGAGCAGGATCATCAGCAGCCCGAGGCCGTCGACCCCGAGCGCGTAGCTGACGCCGAACGCCGCGATCCACTCGTGCTGCTCGGTCATCTGCATGCCGGCGCCGACGTCGTAGGCCGCGCCGACCGCGGCCGCGCCGACGAGGGTCGCCAGCGAGACGCCGAGCCCGACCGGTCGGGCCAGCGGAGCCGGGAGGAACGGGATCGCGAGGGCACCGAGGATCGGGAGGGCGATCAGCAGGGTGAGGAGAGGGAGATCGGTCATCGGAGGTTCACCGCCAGGAGTGCGAGGACCACGAGCAGCACGCCGCCGAGGACCGAGAGGGCATAGGAGCGCACGAAGCCGTTCTGCAGCCGCCGCAGCTGGCCGCCGATGGCCGCGACCGCGGCCGCGCTGCCGGTGAAGAGGCCGTCGGCCCCGTGCCGGTCGGTGGACAGCAGCCCGCGGACCAGCCGGCGGCCGGGCTCGACCACCACGCCCTCGTTGATCGCGTCGCCGTAGAGGTCGGCGCGTGCGGCGCGGGTGGCGAAGGAGACGTCCTGGGGTGCGGTGCGGGGCACCTCGCGCTTGCCCACCAGGAACCAGGCGGTGGCGACACCCACCGCGACGACGCCGACGGTGAGCAGCGTGATCACGATGACCGGCACGGGAGGCTCGTGGTGCTCGGCCTCGCCCACGACCGGCGAGAGCCAGGTGACGATCCAGTCGCCGAGCAGCATCAGGCCGCCGAGCACCGACAGCGCCGCGAGGACGATGAGCGGGAACGTCATCACCTTGGGCGACTCGTGCGGGTGGACGTCCTTGGCCCAGCGCTTCTCGGTGAAGAAGGTCATCAGCATCAGCCGGGTCATGTAGAAGCCCGTGACGCCGGCGCCGATGAGCGCGCAGACCCCGACGAGCGGGCTCTCGATGAGCGCGGTCTCGATGATCTTGTCCTTGGACCAGAAGCCGGAGAAGCCGGGGAACCCGATGATCGCCAGGTAGCCCATCGCGAAGGTGACGAAGGTGATCGGCATCGCCTTCTGGAGCGCGCCGTAGTGACGCATGTCGACGTCGTCGTCCATGCCGTGCATGACCGAACCGGCACCGAGGAACATGTTGGCCTTGAAGAACCCGTGCGTGAGCAGGTGGAAGATCGCGAACGCGTAGCCCGCGACGCCGAGGCCGGCGCCGAGCATCATGTAGCCGATCTGGCTCATCGTGGAGCCGGCGAGCGCCTTCTTGATGTCGTCCTTGGCGCACCCGATGATCGCGCCCCACAGCAGCGTCACGGTGGCCACGATGACGACCGCGGTCTGCGCGGCGGGGGCGAGCTCGAAGACGAAGTTGGAGCGGACCACGAGGTAGACGCCGGCGGTGACCATGGTCGCCGCGTGGATCAGCGCGGAGACCGGGGTCGGGCCCTCCATGGCGTCGAGCAGCCAGGCCTGGAGCGGCACCTGGGCGGACTTCGCGCACGCCGCGAGCAGCAGCAGCAGGCCGAGCGCGGTGAGGGTGGCCTCGGACGCCCCGGAGGACGCCTCGCTGATGCCGACGAAGCTGGTGGTGCCGAAGGTGACGAAGAAGAGCACGACCGCCAGCGACATGCCCATGTCGCCGACCCGGTTGATGACGAACGCCTTCTTGGCGGCGGCCGCCGCGGAGTGCTTGTGCTGCCAGAAGCCGATCAGCAGGTAGGACGCCAGCCCGACGCCCTCCCAGCCCAGGAACAGCACCAGGTAGTTCTCGGCGAGCACCAGCAGCAGCATCGAGGCCACGAACAGGTTGAGGTAGCCGAAGAACCGTCGACGTCGGGGGTCGTGCTCCATGTAGCCGATGGAGTAGACGTGGATGAGCGACCCGACCCCGGTGATCAGCAGCAGGAACAGGGCCGACAGCGGGTCGTAGAGCAGCCCCATGTCGACGTCGAGCCCGCCGACCCCGATCCACTCGTAGAGCCGCTGGCCGATCTGGCGCTCGCTCTCGTCGCGGCCCAGCAGGCTCAGGAACATCGCCAGGCTGATCGCGAACGAGCCGACCGGCAGCGCGGTGCCGAGCAGGTGGCCCCACCGGTCGGTGCGCTGCCCGCCGAGCAGCAGGACGACCGCACCCAGCAGGGGCAGGCCGACGACCAGCCACATCAGGGAGAAGACGCCGTCGGCGGCCTCGGGGGCCACGACAGGGACGCGGCCGCCCTCGGCGGCCAACGTCATGAGCTGTGCGAGCTGCATATTCGTCCTAGAACTTCAGCAGGCTGGCGTCGTCGACCGAGGCCGAGCGACGAGTCCGGAAGATGGTCATGATGATCGCGAGCCCGATGACGACCTCGGCGGCCGCCACCACCATCACGAAGAAGGCGGCGATCTGGCCGTCGAGGTTGCCGTGCTGCTTGGCGAAGGTGACGAGCGCGAGGTTGCAGGCGTTGAGCATCAGCTCGATGCACATGAAGACCACGATCGCGTTGCGCCGGGTGAGCACCCCGACGCACCCGATGGTGAAGAGGATCGCGGAGAGGACGATGTACTCGGTCATGCCTGGTCACCTCCGCGTCCCTGCTGGTCCTCGGTCGTGCTGGTCGGCGCGCTGTCGCGGCCCGAGCCCTCGGGCATCGCCGTCGGGTCGACGCCCATCTGGCGCTGCACCTCGTCGATGTCGTCGGCCAGGGCCGGCGCCGAGCGGATCGTGCCACGGGCCGACAGCACCCGTGACACCGAGGACTCGGCGGCGGTGCCGTCGGGCAGCAGGGCCGGGGTGTCGACCGCGTTGTGGCGGGCGTAGACGCCCGGCGAGGGCAGCGGCCCGAGGTGGGCGCCGGTCTCGGCGTAGTCGCGCAGGCGGCGCTCGACCTGGATCGGCTGGGTCGCCTTGGGCGTGAGCCGCTCGCGGTGGGCCAGCACCATCGCCCCGACCGCCGCGGTGATGAGCAGCGCGCTGGTGGTCTCGAAGGCGAAGACGTAGCGGGAGAACAAGATGTTGGCCAGGCCCTGGATGTTGCCGCCCGAGTTGGCCTCCTCGAGGCCGACCGTGGCGCCGAGGCTGATCTGGCTGACGCCGGTCACGAGCACGGTGCCGAGCAGCAGGCCGAGCGCGATCGAGGCGGCGCGGTGACCGCGGATCGTCTCGACGACCGAGTCGGAGGCGTCGACGCCGATCAGCATCACCACGAACAGGAAGAGCATCAGGATCGCGCCGGTGTAGACGATGATCTGCACCACGAAGAGGAACGGCGCCTCCAGCACGGCGTAGAGCACCGCGAGGCTGATCATCACCACGGCCAGCAGCAGGGCCGCGTGCACCGCCTTGCGGACGAACAGCAGCCCGAGGGCGGCCAGCACCATGATCGGCGCGAGGATCCAGAAGGCGATCACGTCGCGGCCCCCTGACCGGTCTCGCTGGACTGGCCGGGCGCGGGAGCGGCGTACTCACCGCGGTAGTAGGCGCCCTCGTCGTCGCCGAGCCGCATCGGGTGCGGCGGCTGCTCCATGCCGGGCAGCAGCGGGGCGAGCAGGTCGGACTTCTCGTAGATCAGGTCGGCGCGGGTGGTGTCGGCCAGCTCGTACTCGTTGGTCATCGTCAGCGCCCGGGTGGGGCAGGCCTCGATGCAGAGCCCGCACAGGATGCAGCGCAGGTAGTTGATCTGGTAGACGCGCCCGAAGCGCTCCCCCGGGCTGAACCGGGCGTCGTCGGTGTTCTGGTCGCCCTCGACGTAGATCGCGTCGGCCGGACAGGCCCAGGCGCACAGCTCGCAGCCGATGCACTTCTCCAGCCCGTCGGGCCAGCGGTTGAGCTGGTGACGTCCGTGGAAGCGGGGCGCGGTCGGCATCTTCTCGAACGGGTACTGCTCGGTGACGACCTTCTTGAACATCGTCCGGAACGTCACCCCGAACCCGGCGACCGGGTCGACGAACTGCTCCTTGAGCGTCTTGGATGTGGGCTTGTCAGCCATCGGCCGGTGCCTCCTTGCCTGGCGCGGCGGTGGTGGGGATCGGTGAGTCGAAGGTCAGCGGGGCAGCCGCGCCGCGGACCGGTCCGCCCGCGGGCATGGCCGGGACCGGGTAGCCCCCCGGGCGCGGCTCGGCGGCCGCGTACCGGGGCGCCGGCTCGGTCTCCTCGGCGAAGAAGAACAGCGCCAGGAAGGCCACGGCCAGGATGCCGATGCCGATGAGGAGGTAGCGCCGGTCGACGCCGCCGTCCAGCGAGATCGCGCGGATCGTGGCGACCGCGATGATCCAGAGCAGCGAGATCGGGATCAGCCGCTTCCAGCCGAAGGCCATGAACTGGTCGTAGCGCAGCCGCGGCAGCGACCCGCGCAGCCAGATGAAGAGGAAGACGAAGAACAGGACCTTGCCGAAGAACCACAGCACGGGCCAGTAGCCCTCGTTGAAGCCGGAGTAGAGGCGGTCGATCCAGAACGGTGCGCGCCAGCCGCCGAGGAACAAGGTGGTGGCCAGGGCCGAGACGGTGGCCATGTTGATGTACTCGGCGAGGAAGAACATCGCGAACTTGATCGAGGAGTACTCGGTGTGGAAGCCGCCGACCAGCTCGCCCTCCGCCTCGGGGAGGTCGAACGGCGCACGGTTGGTCTCACCGACCATGGAGATCGTGTAGATCACGAACGACGGGAAGAGGATCAGCCCGAACCACAGATCGGTCTGCGCCTCCACGATCGCCGAGGTCGACATCGAGCCGGCGTAGAGGAAGACCCCCACCAGCGCGAGCCCCATGGCGACCTCGTAGGAGATCATCTGGGCGCTCGAACGCAGCCCGCCGAGCAGCGAGTACGTCGACCCGCTGGACCAGCCGCCGAGCACGATGCCGTAGATGCCGATGGAGGCGATGGCCATCACGAACAGCACCGCCACCGGCATGTCGGTGAGCTGCAGCGGGGTGGTGCGGTCGGAGAACGGCACGCCGACCTCGGGGCCGAACGGGATCACCGCGAAGGTGATGAAGGCCGGGACCGCGGCCAGGACCGGCGCCAGCACGAAGACCAGCTTGTCGGCGGCCTTGGGGATGAGGTCTTCCTTGAACATCAGCTTCGCGCCGTCGGCCAGCGACTGGAGCAGCCCGAAGGGGCCGTTGACGTTGGGGCCGATGCGGTGCTGCATCCGGGCCACGACGCGGCGCTCGAACCAGATGTTGAACAGCGTCAGCAGGACCAGGACGAGGAAGATCAGCACGGTCTTGATCAGGACCAGCCACCACGGGTCCTTGCCGAAGGCACTGAGGTCGTCGGCGACCATCGGCACCGAGGTGACCAGCCCGGACGTCAGTGAGGCGAACGTGATCACGCGTCTTCTCCCGTCAGCTTGACCCGGCTGCCCGGCGAGGCGACGTCGGCGAGGACCCCGCGTCCGCTCGAGCGCGTCGGGAGCCACACCACGCCGTCGACGAGGTCGTGGGCGATCACGGCCGGCAGCGTCATCGAGCCCCGGTCACCGGTGACGGTCACCGCCGGCCCCAGCGCGTCGTAGGCCGCGGCGGACACCCGGGCGACCGAGGCCCGCGCGGTCGCCGCCAGGTGCTTGTCGCCGTCGAGCATCGAGCCGTCGTCGATCATCTGCTTCCAGCTGGCCAGACGCAGGCCGCTCGGAGCGGTGTCGGTCGCGGCCGAGGAGCCGTCGAGCACGTGGCTCGGCACGTCGGCCATGGTCGGGCGCTCGCCGTCCCAGGGACCCATCTCGGCCATCACGACGCGGACGTCGTCGACGGTGCGGAAGCCCAGCGGACGGCCCCGGCCCAGCGCGGCGAGCTCGTCGGCGATGCCGGCGAGCACCCGCAGGTCGGGCAGCGAGCCGGGGTTGCCGAGCGCCTGCTCGAAGGGCCGCGGACGGCCCTCCCAGTTGACGAAGGTGCCGGCCTTGTCGGTGACGGGCGCGACGGGGAAGACCACGTCGGCGGCGCGGGTCACGTCGGTCTCGCGCAGCTCGAGGGCCACCACGAAGCGGGCGGCACCGACGGCGGCGCGGGTGGCGACCGGGTCGGTGGTGTCGTCGGGGTCGACGCCGCCGACGACCAGACCGCCGAGCTCACCGGCGACCAGGGCGGCCACGATGGCGTCGGCGTCGCGGCCGGGCCCTTCGGGCAGGTGGTCGATGCCCCAGGCGGTGGCGGCGTCGACGCGCGCAGCGGCGTCGGCCAGGGGCCGCCCACCGGGGAGCAGGGTCGGCAGGCAGCCGGCCTCGACGGCCCCGCGGTCACCCGCGCGACGCGGGACCCAGGCCAGCCGGGCGCCGGTGCGGGCGGCGAGCCGGGCTGCGGCGCTCAGCGCACCGGGCACGACCGCGAGCCGCTCGCCGACCAGGATGATCGAGGTGGCGTCGATGCCGTGCTCGGCGTGCTCGACCAGCGAGTCGAGGACGCCGGGCTCGTCGCCGGGGGCGGTGGGCAGCAGGGTGCCGCGCATCTTGTCGAGGCCACGAGAGGTGAAGGGCGCGAGCGAGAGCACGCGGGTGCGGCCGGTCAGGGCCGCCTTGCGCAGCCGCAGGAAGATGGTGCCGGCCTCGTCCTCGGGCTCCAGGCCCGCCAGGACGACGGTCGCGGCGCTCTCGAGCTCGGCGTAGGTGACCCCACCCTCGCCGGGACCGGTCAGGGCGACGTGCGCGGCCAGGAACTCGGCCTCCTCGACCGAGTGCGGGCGGGCCCGGAAGTCGATGTCGTGGGTGCCGAGCGCCACGCGGGCGAAGGAGCTGTAGGCGAACGCGTCCTCGGCGGTCAGTCGACCACCGGTCAGGACGCCGGTGTCACCTGCCTCGAGCAGGCCCCGGGCGGCCACCGCGAAGGCCTCGGGCCACGAGGCGGCGCGCAGCTCGCCGTCCTCGCCACGCACGCGCGGGTAGGTCAGCCGGTCGGGCTGGGTCGCGTAGTTGAACGCGAAGCGGTCCTTGTCGGTGATCCACTCCTCGTTGACCTCGGGGTCGTTGCCGGCCAGTCGACGCATCACCTTGCCGCGGCGGTGGTCGACGCGGATGGCCGCCCCGCAGGCGTCGTGCTCGCCGACTCCGGGTGAGGAGACGAGGTCGAAGGGCCGCGAGCGGAAGCGGTACTCGGCGGAGGTGAGCGCGCCCACCGGGCAGATCTGGATGGTGTTGCCGGAGAAGTAGGACTCCAGCGGCTCGCTCTCGTAGATGCCGACCTGCTGGAGGGCGCCGCGCTCGAGCAGCTCGATGAACGGGTCGCCGGCGACCTGCTCGGAGAAGCGCGTGCAGCGGGCGCACAGCACGCAGCGCTCACGGTCGAGCAGGACCTGGGCGGAGAGGTTGATCGGCTTGGGGTAGGTGCGCTTGACGCCACCGCTGGTGGCGAACCGCGACTCGCCGCGGCCGTTGGACATGGCCTGGTTCTGCAGCGGGCACTCGCCGCCCTTGTCGCAGACCGGGCAGTCGAGCGGGTGGTTGATCAGCAGGAACTCCATGATTCCCTGCTGCGCCTTGTCAGCGACCTCGCTGGTGTTCTGGGTGGAGACCACCATGCCTTCCGCCACCGGCAGGGTGCAGGAGGCCTGCGGCTTGGGGAAGCCTCGACCGTTGCCGGCGTCGGGGACCTCGACCAGGCACTGCCGGCAGGCGCCGACCGGGGCCAGCAGCGGGTGGTCGCAGAACCGCGGGATCTGCACACCCACCTGCTCGGCGGCCCGGATCACCAGGGTGTCCTTGGGCACGCTGACCTGGATCCCGTCGATCGTGACGGTCACCAGCTCGACGCCGGTCTTCTCGGGCGACTTCTCGGGGGTCTGCGTCACGCCATCGCTCCTTCGGCTGCGAAGACGGTGGAGGCCGCGTGGTCGAACGGGCAGCCGCCGTGGGCGAGGTGGGCGAGGTACTCGTCGCGGAAGTACTGGATCGAGCTCGCGATCGGGCTGACGGCTCCGTCGGCGAGCGCGCAGAACGAGCGGCCCATGATGTTGTCGCACTGGTCGAGCAGGAGGTCGAGGTCGGACTCGCTGCCCTGACCGCGCTCGAGGGCGGCGAGGGTCTGCACCAGCCACCACGTGCCCTCGCGGCACGGGGTGCACTTGCCGCAGGACTCGTGCTTGTAGAACTCGGTCCAGCGCAGCACCGCCCGGACCACGCAGGTGGTCTCGTCGAAGATCTGCAGGGCCCGGGTGCCGAGCATCGACCCGGCCTCGCCGACGCCCTCGAAGTCGAGCGGCACGTCGAGGTGCTCGTGGGTGAGGATCGGGGTGCTGGAGCCACCGGGGGTCCAGAACTTCAGCTCGTGTCCCCCGCGCATCCCGCCGGCCAGGTCGATCAGCTGGCGCAGCGTGATGCCGAGCGGCGCCTCGTACTGACCGGGGCGGGTCACGTGGCCCGACAGCGAGAAGATGCCGAAGCCCTTGGACTTCTCGGTGCCCATCGAGGAGAACCAGTCTGCACCGCGCGCGATGATGCTCGGCACCGACGCGATCGACTCGACGTTGTTGATCACCGTCGGGCTGGCGTAGAGGCCGGCGACGGCGGGGAACGGCGGGCGCAGGCGCGGCTGGCCGCGGCGGCCCTCGAGGCCCTCGAGCAGGGCCGTCTCCTCGCCGCAGATGTAGGCGCCGGCGCCGGCGTGGACGACGACGTCGAGGTCGTAGCCGGAGCCGTGGATGTCGCGCCCGAGGTGGCCGGCGGCGTAGGCCTCGGCCACCGCGGCCTGGACGCGGCGGATGACGTGGAGCACCTCGCCACGGATGTAGATGAACGCGGTGTGGGCCCGGATCGCGAAGCTGGAGATGATCACGCCCTCGACCAGGGTGTGCGGGCTGGCCATCATCAGCGGGATGTCCTTGCAGGTGCCCGGCTCCGACTCGTCGGCGTTGACCACGAGGTACTTCGGCTTGGGGTTGTCCTGCGGGATGAAGCTCCACTTCATGCCGGTCGGGAAGCCCGCGCCGCCGCGACCGCGCAGGCCGGAGTCCTTGACCGCGGTCACGATGTCGGCGGGTGCCATGGCCAGGGCGGTGTGCAGGGCCTCGTAGCCACCGCGCGCCTCGTAGGTGGCCAGCGTCCAGGAGCGCTCGGCGTCCCAGTCGTCGGTCAGGACGGGGGTCAACATGTCAGTCACGGGCCTCGCCCTTCTCGGCGGCGGACTCGGTGGTGGGGCTCTCGGCCTCGACCGCGGCCTGCTCGGCCTGGTCGTCGTCGGACTCGCGGGCGGCGCTGACGGCCTGGTCGCTGCCCTCGGGGATGGCGTGGCCCGTCCGGCGGTCGCGACCGCCATCGTCGGCCGGGGGTGCGGTCCAGCCGCGTTCGCGGGCGATCTTCAGCCCCACCAGGCTCGCCGGGCCGGCGCCCGGACCCTCGTCGACCCGGCCGTCGGGGTAGCCGGCCAGGACCCGCTCGGCCTCGCGCCACGAGCAGATCCGGGGACCCCGGGTGGAGCGGACCTCGACCCCGGCGCGCAGGTCGTCGACCAGGGCGGTGGCGCTGGCGGGGGTCATGTTGTCCATGAACTCCCAGTTGACCATCATCACCGGGGCGTAGTCGCAGGCCGCGTTGCACTCGACGTGCTCGAGGGTGACGCTCGCCTTGTCGTCGGCGCGCAGCTCGCTGGTCTCGTCGTTGCCGACGTCGAGGTGCTCCTTGAGCCGGTCGAAGATCTGGTCGCCGCCCATCACCGCGCACAGGGTGTTGGTGCAGACGCCGACGAGGTAGTCACCGACGGGCTTGCGCTTGTACATCGTGTAGAACGTCGCCACCCCGCTGACCTCCGCGGCGGAGAGCCCGAGGATGTCGGCGCACGCCTCGATGCCCTCCGGGGTGACCCGCCCCGAGACGGACTGCACGAGGTGGAGCATCGGCAGCAGGCCCGAGCGCGGCTCGGGGTAGCGGGCCGCGATGTCGCGCAGCTCGGCCAGGGTCTCCTCTCCGAGGGTGGTCTCGGGCAGGGACTGCGGTGCGGTCGTCATCGGTCGACGCCTCCCATGACGGGGTCGATGGAGGCGATGGCGACGATGACGTCGGCGACCATGCCGCCCTCGCTCATCACGCTCGTGGCCTGGAGGTTGGTGAAGGACGGGTCGCGGAAGTGGGCCCGGAACGGGCGGGTCCCGCCGTCGGAGACCACGTGGGCGCCGAGCTCGCCGCGGGGGCTCTCGACCGGCACGTACGCCTGACCGGCCGGGACGCGGAAGCCCTCGGTCACCAGCTTGAAGTGGTGGATCAGGGCCTCCATGGACTCGCCCATGATGTGGCGGATGTGGTCGAGGCTGTTGCCCATGCCGTCGCTGCCGATCGAGAGCTGGCTGGGCCAGGCGATCTTCTTGTCGGCGACCATCACCGGCGCTCCCTCGAGCCCGGCGAGCCGGTCGGCGCACTGCTCGACGATCTTCAGCGACTCCCACATCTCGGCCAGGCGGATCCGGAAGCGGCCGTAGGAGTCGGCGGTGTCCCAGGTCTGGACGTCGAAGTCGTAGTCCTCGTAGCCGCAGTAGGGCTGGGTCTTGCGCAGGTCCCAGGGGTAGCCGGTGGCGCGCAGCGGCGGACCGGTGAGACCCAGCGCCAGGCAGCCCTCGAGGTCGAGGTGACCGACGTCCTCGAGGCGGGCCT
This sequence comes from uncultured Actinomycetota bacterium, assembly GCA_963845645.1. GTDB lineage: Bacteria > Actinomycetota > Actinomycetes > Propionibacteriales > Nocardioidaceae > Nocardioides. The sequence goes on along the minus strand of CAWJSY010000003.1, from coordinate 43,701 downwards.
TGAAGATGGGGTTGGCGTTGCAGAGGGCGGCGTACTCGGGCAGCCGCTTCTTCATCAGCGCGACGAACGCCCGGATCTCGTCGAGCGCGCCCGGGGGCAGGTCCTGGGCCACCCCGCCCGGCCGGATGAACGCGTGGTTCATCCGGAGCCCGGTGATCAGCTCGAACAGGTCGAGGACCAGCTCGCGCTCGCGGAAGCCGATCGTCATGACGGTGAGCGCGCCGATCTCCATGCCGCCCGTGGCGATGGCCACCAGGTGGGAGGAGACGCGGTTGAGCTCCATCAGCAGGACCCGCATGACGTTGGCCTTCTCGGGCACGTCGTCCTCGATGTCGAGCAGCCGCTCGACCCCGAGGCAGTACGTCGCCTCGTTGAAGAACGGGGCGAGGTAGTCCATGCGCGTGCAGAACGTCGTGCCCTGCACCCAGGAGCGGTACTCCATGTTCTTCTCGATGCCGGTGTGGAGGTAGCCGATGCCGCAGCGGGCCTCGGTGACCGTCTCGCCCTCCAGCTCGAGGATGAGGCGCAGCACGCCGTGGGTGGAGGGGTGCTGCGGGCCCATGTTGACCACGACCCGCTCCTGCTCGCCGTCGTCGGCCAGGCCCTCGAGGATCTGGTCCCAGTCCTGGCCGGTGACGGTGAAGACGCGGCCGTCGGTGCTCTCGGTGGAGCCGGCGTAGAGGTCCTCGCCGCCTGGATTCGTGGTGGACATCAGTTGTACGACCTCCGCTGGTCCGGCGGCGGGATGGTGCCGCCCTTGTACTCGACGGGGATGCCACCGAGCGGGTAGTCCTTGCGCTGCGGGTGGCCCGGCCAGTCGTCGGGCATCAGGATCCGGGTGAGGGCCGGGTGGCCGTCGAAGATGATCCCGAACATGTCGTAGGTCTCGCGCTCGTGCCAGTCGATGGTCGGGTAGGTCGCGACCAGCGAGGGCACGTGGGGGTCGGCGTCGGGGATGCTGACCTCGATGCGGATCCGCCGGTTGTGGGTCATCGAGAGCAGGTGGTAGACCGCGTGCAGCTCGCGCCCGGTGTCGTCGGGGTAGTGCACGCCGCTGACGCCCGAGCAGAGCTCGAAGCGCAGCCGCGGGTCGTCGCGGAGCAGCTTGGCCACCGCGGCGAGGTCGTCGCGACGTACGTGGAAGGTGATCTCGCCGCGATGGATGACCACGTTGCCGAGCGGCGTGGTGGCCTCGAGCGCGTCGGCCACCTCGTCGTACCAACCGCCGAAGGGGCGCTGCGCGGTGCCGGGGTAGACGACCGGCTGGACCAGACCCCCGTAGCCGCTGGTGTCGCCGGTGCCCTTGGCGCCGAACATGCCGGTGCGCACGCCGACGGCGCGGACCTCCGGCTCGGTGGAGGCGGGGACGTTCTCGGGCGACTGGTCGGGGGCGCGCTGGTCGGGAGCCTGGCGCCCGGGCGCCTTGTCCTGGTCGGTCACCGCAGGAGGCCCTTCAGGTCGGAGGTCGGCAGGGCGCGCAGGGCTTCGGTCTCGCGCTGCTGGATCTCGGCGGCACGGTTGGCGCCGAGCTTGGTCTGCTGCACCTGGTCGTGGAGCTTGAGGATCGCGTCGATCAGCATCTCCGGGCGCGGCGGACAGCCCGGGAGGTACATGTCGACGGGCACGACGTGGTCGACGCCCTGGACGATCGCGTAGTTGTTGAACATGCCGCCGCTGCTGGCGCAGACGCCCATCGCGAGCACGTACTTCGGCTCGGCCATCTGGTCGTAGATCTGGCGCAGGACGGGCGCCATCTTCTGGCTCACCCGACCGGCCACGATCATCAGGTCGGCCTGGCGGGGGCTGGCGCGGAAGACCTCCATGCCGAACCGGGCCAGGTCGTACTTCGGGCCGCCGCTGGTCATCATCTCGATGGCGCAGCAGGCCAGGCCGAACGTGGCGGGCCAGAAGCTCGCCTTGCGCATGTAGCCCGCGAGGCCCTCCACGGTGCTGAGGAGGACGCCGCTCGGGAGCTTGTCTTCGATGCCCATTGGTCTAGTCCCGTTCCTTGCTTCTCAGTCCCACTCGAGCCCGCCGCGGCGCCAGACGTAGGCGTAGGCGACGAAGACCGTGGCGATGAAGATGACCATCTCGACCAGCCCGAAGAAGCGCATCGCGTCGAAGTGCACGGCCCACGGGTAGAGGAAGATGATCTCGATGTCGAAGATGATGAACATCATCGCGGTGATGTAGTACTTCACCGGGAAGCGGCCGCCACCGACCGGCTGCGGGGTGGGCTCGATGCCGCACTCGTAGGAGTCGTGCTTGGCCCGGTTGTAGCGCCGCGGGCCGACCAGCAGGCTGGTCGCCAGCGAGCCGAGGACGAAGAGCGTGGCGAGCCCCGCCAGGTACAAGACGGGTGTGTAGAGCTCCATGCCGACTTCCTCCCCCGCGCTGGGTTGTGACTTTGTGAACGGAATCACTAATTGCGCGCGCTTCAGTCTGCCATTCCCCGGGACCTGCGTCACATGCGGGTACCCACCCGCGGACGACCGCTCTCACCAGGGCATTTAGGGCACAGGAACGTCCCCTAAATCACCCGCGAGGCCGGCTGCTCAGCAGGTGGCGCGGTGCAGCGCGACGATCCCGCCGGAGAGGTTGCGCCACTGCGGCGCCTGCCACCCCGCGGTGGCCACCAGGTCGGCCAGGCCCTGCTGGTCGGGCCAGGCCCGGATCGACTCCGCGAGGTAGACGTAGGCCTCCGGCGCGGACGAGATCGTCCGCGCGATCGGCGGGAGCGCCTTCATCAGGTACTCCAGGTAGACCGTGCGGAACGGCGACCAGGTGGGGTGGCTGAACTCGCACACCACGAGCCGTCCGCCGGGCCGGGTGACCCGCAGCATCTCGCGCAGCCCGGCCAACGGATCCACGATGTTGCGCAGACCGAAGGAGATCGTCACCGCGTCGAAGGTGTCGTCGGCGAACGGCAGCCGCGTGCCGTCACCGGCGGTGAACGGCAGGTGCGGCAGCGCCTGCTTGCCCACGCCCAGCATGCCGAGGGAGAAGTCGCACGGCACCACGACGGCGCCCCGGTCGGCGAAGGGCTGGCTCGACGTACCGGTGCCGGCCGCGAGGTCGAGCACGCGGTCGCCGTACTGCGGGTCGACGGCCTCGATCACGTCGCGCCGCCACCGGCGGTCCTGGCCGAGCGAGAGCACGTCGTTGGTCAGGTCGTAGCGACGCGCCACGGTGTCGAACATCCGACGGACGTCGGTCGGTTGCTTGTCGAGGTCTGCACGGGCCACGAGCGAAGACTAGGAGGCAGGCGGTGGCGGGAGGGTCGCGGCCCCTGGGCGGTCCTCAACCGGATCGCAACCTCCGGGGGTCCTGGTGCGTCTATCAGGTGACACGACCCACCCGCGAACCGAAAGCACCGCCATGAGCCTGCGCCTCTTCACGGCCCGCCGCCTGACCCTCGTCGTCGCCCTCGCCCTCGTGCTCAGCGCCCTCGGGTACGGCGTCGGCTTCGCGATGCGCTCCGCCGACGCCCCGACCCGCGCCTCCGAGACGCCGGCCCGGGCCGACCGACCGAGCGTGGCGCCCTCGCCGGCGCCGGTCCCGGTCACCGTCCGGGAACCGCTGACGCGGCTGCCGGAGCCGACGCGCGAGCCGCGACCCGAGCCGGCGCCCGAGCCCGAGCCGACGCTCCAGCCCGGCCCGCGACTGCTCGGTCCCGGAGACGAGGGCGACCAGGTCAAGGACCTGCAGGCCCGGCTGCGGCAGATCGACTGGTTCGACGCCGACGTCACCGGCTACTACGGCGACGTCACCGAGGCCGCGGTCCGGGGCTTCCAGGCCAAGCGGGAGATCCCGGTGACCGGCGAGGTCGACCAGCGCACGACCGACCGACTGGCGGCCATGACGACCGCCCCGACCACGGCCGAGCTGACCAACCAGGTCACCAGTGGCGGCAACACCCCCGGCACGCTCGACGCCCGCTGCCTGACCGGTCGGGTGCTGTGCATCGACAAGACCAGCCGCACCCTGCGCTGGGTCGTCGACGGCGCCGTCGTCCGGACGGTCGACGTCCGGTTCGGCGGGGCGTCGACGCCGACCCGCGAGGGGCTCTTCCACGTCACCTACAAGGACAGCGACCACGTGTCGTCGCTCTACGAGAGCGAGATGCCCTTCTCGATGTTCTTCTCCGGCGGGCAGGCCGTGCACTACTCCTCCGACTTCGCCGCCGTCGGGTACTCCGGGGCGTCGCACGGCTGCGTCAACGTGCGCGACTACGACGCCGTCGCCTGGGTCTACGACCAGGTGTCGGTGGGCGACCCGGTCGTCGTCTACTGGTCCTGAGCGGGTCGCGAGCGCTCGCCGTACCGCGTGAGGTGCGCCACCGTCAGCCCGGTGGTGGCGGTGCGGTGAGTACGCTCGATCCGTGACGACCGATGCTCCCGCGGGTGACGACCGCGCGCCCGAGCCGCTGGTCGTCCGTACCGTGCCCCTCGACCTCGACACCGCCACCGGCCTGGTCGGGCTCCTGCCGGCCGGCGACCCCGTCGCCTGGGTGCGTCGGGAGCAGGGCCTCGTGGGCTGGGGCCGCGCCGCCGAGCTGCGCACCGCCGGCACGGCGCGCTTCACCGACGCCGACAAGTGGTGGACCGAGACCGCGGCCCGCGCCGTCGTGCGCGACGAGGTCAACGAGCACGGCACCGGGCTGGTCTGCTTCGGCAGCTTCGGCTTCACCGCCGAGCCCGGCTCGTCCGTGCTCCAGGTGCCCCGGCTGGTGGTCGGGCGGCGCGGCGACGTCGCCTGGCTGACCACGATCTCGGTGGGTGACCACGACCCCGCCCCCGGTGCGCACGACCTCGCGCCGACCTCCCCCGGCGACGGGCCGACGGCGCCGACCGGCGTCACGTTCGCCGACGGCGCCCTCAACGGCGAGCAGTGGATGACGGTCGTCGCCGACGCCGTCGCGCGGATCAACCGGGGCGACCTGGAGAAGGTGGTCCTGGCCCGCGACCTGGTCGCGACCGCCGACGAGGCGATCGACGTGCGCTGGCCGTTGCAGCGCCTCACCGAGACCTATCCGATGTGCTGGACCTTCCACGTCGACGGCATCTTCGGCGCCACGCCCGAGATGCTCGTGCGACGCGAGCGCGGCCTGGTCACCTCGCGGGTGCTGGCCGGCACCATCCGCCGCACCGGCGACGACAGCCGCGACCTCGCGCTGGCCGCGACCCTGGCCCGGTCGTCGAAGGACCTCGAGGAGCACGAGTACGCCGTCCGCTCCGTCGCCGACGCCCTCGAGCCGCACTGCTCCTCGATGAACGTGCCCGAGGCGCCGTTCGTGCTGCACCTGCCCAACGTGATGCACCTGGCCACCGACGTCGCCGGCGTGGTCCACGACGCGGCGACGGTCTCCTCGCTCCAGCTCGCCGCCGCCCTGCACCCGTCGGCGGCCGTCGGCGGCACCCCGACCCCCGCCGCCCAGGCCCTGATCGAGGAGATCGAGGGCATGGACCGCGGCCGCTACGCCGCGCCCGTCGGCTGGATGACCTCCGACGGCGACGGCGAGTGGGGCATCGCCTTGCGCTCGGGCGTCGTGGACGGCGACACCGTGCGTCTCTACGCCGGCTGCGGCATCGTCGGCGACTCCGACCCGGAGGCCGAGCTCGCCGAGGCGCAGGCGAAGTTCGTGCCCGTGCGCGACGCCTTGAGCGGACGCTGACCGATGGCGGTCGACGTGGTGACGGAGACCGAGATCGCTCGGTCGCGCACCGAGGTGGCGGCGTACGCCGCGGACCCCGACCACGCGACCGACTGGTACGCCAACATCGCCAGCGTGGTCTGGGAGACCCCGCCGCCGCTGGCCGTCGGCTCCCGGCTGCGCTTCGTGGCCCACTTCCTGGGCCGCGAGCTGGCCTACACCTACGAGGTCCGCGAGCACGTGCCCGGCGAGCGCTTCGTGATGTCGACCGCCGAGGGGCCGTTCCCGATGGAGACCACCTACACCTGGGCCGACACCGCCGGCGGCGGGACCCTGATGACCCTGCGCAACGCCGGCGCGCCCAGCGGGTTCGCCCGGATCGGCGCCCCGGCGATGGCGCTGGCCATGCGGCGGGCCAACCGGGCCGACCTGGCCCGGCTCAAGGCCGTGCTCGAGGCCTGAGCCGGCGTACGCCGCTTCCCCGGTGGTCGAGCCTGCCCCGGTGGTCTGCCCGCCGCCGCCCCGTGGTCAAGCCTGCCGAGACCCCACCGTGGTCGATCGAGCCGGCCCCGGCGGCGGTGCCCCAGCCACCTGCGCCGCCCAACAAACGGTGGCCCACCCACCGCCACCCCGGATGCGCCGCAGCAGCGGTGCCCCAGCCACCTGCGCCGCCCACCAAACAGTGGCTCACCCACCGCCACCCCGGATGCGCCGCAGCAGCGGTGCCCCAGCCACCTGCGCCGCCCACCAAACAGTGGCTCACCCACCGCCACCCCGGACCGCCCGCAGCAGCGGTGCCCCCACCACGTACGCCGCCCACCAAACAGTGGCTCACCCACCGCCGCCCCCGGACCGCCCGCAGCAGCGGTGCCCCCACCACCTACGCCGCCCACCAAACGGTGGCTCACCCACCGCCGCCCCCGGACCGCCCGCAGCAGCGGTGCCCCCACCACGTACGCCGCCCACCAAACAGTGGCTCACCCACCGCCGCCCAGGACCAGACGCCCCGGTGGTCGAGCCTGCCGGGACCCCCGGCCTCGAGACAAGCGCAGGCGCGAGGTCAGAGGTCGGCGCCGTCGGGTCGGCGGGTGAACTCCAGGCCGGTGCCCTCGAGGATCCGGCTCATGTGCCCGTCGACCATGCCCAGCGCGACCTCGCTGTAGACCCGGTCGTGGATGCCGAGGCTGCGCGGGGCACCCACCTCGCGCACGAAGTCGAGCGCCTCGGAGACCTTGAGCCACGGCGCCGAGACCGGTGCGAGCAGGACGTCGACCGGCCCGCCGGGCCCGGTGAGCGCGTCGCCGGGGTGGTAGACCGTCGCGTCGCCCAGCGTGACGACGTACCCGCTGTTGTCGAACCTCGGGAACTCCGGGTGGATCACCGCGTGCAGCTCGCCCACGGTGCGCACCGGCAGGCCGGCGGCCTCGAAGGACTGGCCGGGCGCGACCACGGTGACCCGTTCGGCGACCTCCGGCGACTCCTCGCGGATCCTCGCGGCCACCGCCTCGATGGTGAAGATCGGTGCGTCGGTGGCCGCGAGCCGGTCGAGGGCGTAGTGGTCGGCGTGCTCGTGGGTGATCAGCACCGCCCCCGCGCCGTCGACGGCCCCGACGTCGGTGAAGACGCCCGGATCGACGACGACCACCCGGCCGTCGTGCTCGAGCCGGACGCAGGCGTGGCCGAACTTGGTGATCCGCATGCCGCCCGACCCTACGACCCGTTGGCGCCGTGGAGCAGGGTCATCATGGGTCCGTGACCCGCTTCGACCTGGCCGACCCGACGTTCGACGTCACCTCGCCCGTGGTGCACGCCGCGCGCGAGGACGACTGGTACGTCGAGACCACGTGGGGCTGGGCCGTGCTGCGCCACGCCGAGGCCTCGGCCCTGCTGCGCGACCGGCGCTTCCGCCAGGGCAACGCCCGGTGGCCGGCCCAGAACGGCGTCCACGAGGGCCCGTTCTCCGACTGGTGGCAGCAGACGCTGCTCTCGCTCGAGGGTGACGACCACGGCCGGATCCGGCGGCTGCTGGTGCCGGCGTTCCGCAACAAGACGATCGCCGCGATGCGCCCGGCGTTCCAGTCGCTCGCCGACGAGCTGATCGACGCCTTCGCCCCGCGCGGCACCGTCGAGCTGATCTCGGAGTTCGCGGAGCCGTACGCCGCCCGGATCATCTGCGCGCTGCTCGGGCTGCCCGACGACGACTGGCCGCAGGTCGCGCACTGGGCCGACGACCTCGGTGCGGCGTTCTCGATCGACGTGGGCCAGCAGGTGCCGCGGATCGAGGCCGCCATCGAGGGTCTGCGCGGCTACGTCGACGCCGCGGTCGCCGAGCGCCGCCGCGACCCGCGCGACGACCTGGTGACCACCCTGGTGCAGGCCACCGACGACGGCGACCGGCTCTCGCCCGACGAGCTCAGCGTGGCCCTGGTCTTCCTGGCCTTCGCCGGCATGGAGACCACGCGCAACCAGCTCGGCCTGGCCCTGCAGACGCTGCTCGCGCACCCCGACCAGTGGCGGCTGCTCGCCGAGCGGCCCGACCTCGGCAGCAACGCCGTCGAGGAGGTGATGCGGGTCAACCCCACCGTCACCTGGGTGACCCGCGAGGCCCTCGAGGACGTCGACCTCCACGGCCTGCACGTCCCGCGCGGTGGCATCGTCCAGGTGCTCTCGCACGCGGCCGGCACCGACCCTCGCGCCGTGCCCGACCCGGCGTTCGACATCACCGAGGTGCGCACCCCCCACCACGGATTCGGCGCCGGCATCCACCACTGCCTGGGTCACTTCGTCGCCCGCACCGACATGGCCGTCGCCCTGCCGCTGCTGGCCCGCCGGATGCCGGACGCCGTGCCCGACGGGCCGGGTGACTGGATGCCGGTCTCGGGCAACACCGGGGCGCGCCGGTTCCCGATCCGGTTCGCCCCGGGGCACTGACCTGGGACTGGGGCGCGGTCCTCGACGCTCCCGGAGGTCGCGCCCCACGTTCTCCCGCTGCGCTCGCGACAGGGTGCGGAGGACTACCCGACGAGAGACCGCCGGGACGCTGCTCGCCCGGGGGCAGAGCGCCACGTGGCCATCGTCCCCGACTGGCCGGGTCGCCCCGCCGCCCTGACGATGCTCGATCGCTGCGCCGTTCAGGGCCGCAGCGCGCGGATCCGCTCGTCGAGGGCGCGACGGTCGTCGCGGCGTACGACGGCCTCGACGACCTCGACGCCCCCGTTGGGCGAGGCCAGGGCCTGCTCGAGCTCGGGGAGCGAGGTGACCCGAAGGTGCGGCGTCCGGCTGGCGGCGCACAGCGCAGCCAGGTCGGCGCCGTGCGGGGTGCCGAAGAGGGCGTCGAAGCGGTCGGCGTAGGGCTCCGCACCCTGCTCGAGCATCGCGAAGATCGAGCCGCCGTCGTCGTTGACCACCACGATCGTCAGGTCCGGGCGGGGCTCGCGGGGGCCGAGCACGAGCCCGGTGCTGTCGTGCAGGAACGTCACGTCGCCCATCAGGGCCAGGGCCCGTGACGACTGCGGTCGGCCGAGCGCGGCCCCGATCGCGGTGGAGACGACCCCGTCGATGCCGGACAGGCCGCGGTTGGCGATCACCTTGCGCCGCTCGCCGACGGGGTAGGGCCGCGCCATCAGGTCGAGGTCGCGGATCGGGCTCGAGGCCCCGACGACCAGCAGTCCGTCGGGCGGCACCGCGCGGCTCACCGCGCCGGCCACCTCGTACGGCGTCAGGTCGGTCTCCTGCGCCAGCAACCGGTCGAGCTGCCGGGCGACGGCCCGGTCGGCGTCCTGCCAGGCGGTGAGCCACGCGGGATCGGCGGTGGCCGCGGTCGCGGCGTCGCGATCCACCCAGCCGATCGGGCCGGCGACGACGTACGGCCGCTCGGCCCAGACACCGCGGCCGGGCTCGGCCAGGACCTCCACGTCCGCCCTGCCCAGCAGCCGGGTGACCGGCCGCGACAGCGTGGGGTGACCGAGCACCAGGACCCGCTCGATGCTGCGGCCGAGGTCGGTGTCGAGCAGCAGCCGGTAGCAGCGCAGCGCGTGGTCACCGGTGCGGGCGCCGCTGGTGGGCTCCGCGAACAGCGGCCACCCGCCGGCCTGCGCGAGCTGCCGGGCGGGCGGCCCGGCGTCGTCGCCGGCGACGACGACGGTCCGCGGCCCGCCCTCCAGCGCCGCCGTGCCCCCCAGCGTGCGCCCGGGCGCACGCTGGGCCGCACGCGGCGGCGGCGGGGTGGGGCTCCAGCGGTCCGGCGGCACCAGCGGGTCGTCGAGCTGCACGTTGAGGTGGAGCGGTCCCTCGTCGTCCCACTGCAGCTGCCAGTCGGCCGAGGCGACGTCGACCGTGTCGACGAGCCGCCCGAAGATCCCGACCTGGTCGGTCGTCTGGTTGGCGTCGGTGCCGCGCAGGCGCTCGGGACGGTCGGCGGTGACCACGACCAGCGGTACGCCGGCGTGGGAGGCCTCGAGGACGGCGGGGTGGAGGTTGGCGACCGCGGTGCCGGAGGTGCAGACCACCGCCGCCCGCGCGCCGGTGCGGGTCAGGCCGAGCGCCAGGAAGCCGGCGCCGCGCTCGTCGATCCGGGTGTGCAGCCGCAGCAGCCCGGCGGTGGCCGCGTCGTAGAACGCGAAGGACAGGGGCGCGTTGCGCGACCCCGGCGAGACCACCACCTCGGTGACCCCGGCCTCGAGCAGCGCGGTCACCACGGCCCGGGCGAGGCGCGTGGAGGGGCTGCTCTCGGAGTCGGTGTCGGGGCCGGTCACGACGGACGATCCTGCCGCAGCCGACGTACGTCGGCGAGCCGGGCCTGCCAGTGGGCGACCCGGCCGGGGTCGGCCGCCAGCCGGTCCAGCGCCGCCGGGTCGACGGCCGGCCGCGTCACCCGCAGCGCCCCGTCGACCGGCAGCAGCGGTGCGTGAGCCACGTCGTCAGCCAACAATTGAACGGTGGCGAGCCCGCAGGCGTACGGCAGCTCCGGCAGCGCCGCGGCCAGGGCGACGCCCGCAGCGATGCCGACCGACGTCTCCAGCGCGGAGGAGACCACCACCGGCAGCCCGATGTCCTCGGCGATCCGCAGGCAGGCGCGCACGCCACCGAGGGGTTGGACCTTCAGCACGGCGATGTCAGCGGCCTCGAGGTCGCGGACGCGGTAGGGGTCGGCGGCGCGGCGGATCGACTCGTCGGCGGCGACCGGCACCCCCACCCGCCGACGTACGAGTGCGAGGTCCTCGACCGTCGCGACCGGCTGCTCGACGTACTCCAGGCCGCCGGCCGCACGGTCGAGCGCGGCCACCGCGCGCACGGCCTCCTCGACCGACCAGCCACCGTTGGCGTCGACCCGGACGGCGCCGGTCGGGCCGAGCGCGTCGCGCACGGCCTCCAGCCGGGCCTCGTCGTCGGCGAGGGTCTGACCCGGCTCGGCGACCTTGACCTTCGCGGTCCGGCAGCCGCCGGACAGCACGATCGCGTGGGCCTGCTCGGGGCCGACCGCGGGCACCGTGACGTTGACCGGCACCACGTCGCGCACGGGCGCGGGCCAGTCGCCGGCGGCGGCCTCCTCGGCGCAGCGCAGCCACGGCTCGGCCACGGCGGCGTCGTACTCCAGGAACGGGCTCCACTCCCCCCACCCGGCCTGGCCGCGCAGCAGCACGCCCTCGCGGACGGTGAGCCCGCGGAAACGCGTGCGCATCGGGATCGACCAGACCACGGGCTCAGCCATCGGCGAGCTCCCGCAGCCGCAGCCGGTCGGGCTTGCCGTTGCCGAGCAGCGGCATGGTCGCGAGCGGGACGACCTGGCGCGGCGCCCACGAGCGCGGTCGGCCGAGCGCGACCCAGTCGCGGGCCGTGGCGAGGTCGAGGTCACCGACCACGAAGGCCACGACCCGGGTGCCCCACTCGTCGTCGGGCACGCCGAGCACCTCGGCCGCCTCGACCCGCGGGTGCTCGCGCAGCCGCGCCGCGACGGCGGGTGCCGGCACGTTGACTCCCCCGCTGACCACCATGTCGTCCACGCGGCCGAGCACCACGAGCCGCCCGTCGTCGTCCATCCGCCCTGCGTCGGCGGTGACGAACCACCCGTCGACGAGCGACTCCGCGGTCAGCGCCGGGTCGCCGTCGTAGTGGTCGAAGAGCGTCGGGCCGGCGATCCGGATCCGGCCGACGGGGTCGGTGGCGACGGCCACGCCGTCCAGCGGCAGTCCGTCGTAGACGCAACCGCCGGCGGTCTCTGCGGAGCCGTACGTCGCCACCACGCGCACGCCCGCCGCCTCTGCGCGCGCCCGCAGCGCGGGGTCGATCGGCCCACCACCGAGCAGGACGGTGTCGGATCGGCGCAGCGCGTCGCGGTCGTCGGGCTGGTCGAGCATCCGGTGGAGCTGCGTCGGGACGAGCGAGGTGCACCAGCCCTCACCGGTCGGCCAGGGCTGCTCCGGCAGGACGGGCGGGTGCCCCGCCAGCAGCGAGCGGACGACGACCTGCACGCCCGCGACGTACGACGCCGGCAGCCGCAGGACCCACGCCCCCGCGGCGCCCAGACGTCGCTCGGTGGCGGCGGCCGAGGCCAGCACGGCAGCTCTCGGGAGCACCACCCGCTTGGGGCGGCCCGAGGAGCCCGAGGTCTCCACCACCAGATCGACGCCGTCCGGCCCGTCGAGCCAGCGTCGCAGCTGCTCCACCACCTCGGCGGGACCGCCGTGCGGCTGGAGGAGGCTCACCCGACGAACGCTACTGCGCGCGCACGAGGCGGCGGCGACCCCCTGCACCGGCTGCTGCTTGAATCCTCGGTCGTGACGACTTCCGCTCAGTGGCTCGCCGGCGCCCGCCTCCGCACCCTCCCGGCCGCGGTCGCGCCGGTCCTGGCCGGCACCGGGGTGGCGGCGTACGTCGACGGCGTCGTGGCCTGGAAGGCCCTGCTGGCCCTCGTGGTGAGCCTGGCCCTGCAGGTGGGCGTCAACTACGCGAACGACTACTCCGACGGCATCCGCGGCACCGACGACGACCGGGTCGGGCCGATGCGGCTCGTGGGCTCGGGGGCGGCGACGGCGCCGGCCGTCAAGCGGGCGGCGTTCGCGGCGTTCGGCGTCGCCGGGGTCGCTGGGCTCGTGCTGGCCGCGACGACGGCGTGGTGGCTCGTGCTGGTGGGCGTGGTCTGCGTGCTGGCGGCGTGGTTCTACACCGGCGGCGACCGGCCCTACGGGTATCTCGGGCTGGGTGAGGTGATGGTCTTCGTCTTCTTCGGCCTGGTCGCGGTGGTCGGGACGACGTTCGTGCAGACCGAGACGTGGGAGCTGGCCGCGCTGTACGCCGGGGTCGGGGTCGGTGCGTTGGCCTGCGCGATCCTGGTCGCCAACAACCTGCGCGACATCCCGACCGACACCGTGGCCGGCAAGCGGACCCTGGCCGTGCGGCTCGGCGTCGACCGGACCCGCGGCCTGTACGCCCTCCTGGTGCTGGCCGCGGCCGCTGCGGTCGCCGCGGTCGCCGTGGTCACGTCGGGCTGGGTCCTGGTCGGGCTGGGCTTCCTGGTGCTGGCCGTCCCCGCCACCCGGACCGTGCTCCGCGGCGCCGCCGGCCCCGGCCTGGTCCCCGTGCTCCAGCAGACCGGGCTCGCCGAGCTGCTCTGGGCGCTCCTGGTCGCGGGCGCGCTGGTGCTGGCGTCCTGAAGGGGGCCGTTTCCGAGCAATTGTTGGCCCGTGGTCCCTCGAAGCGGCCTCGGCGGGGCCCTCCAGCCAGCAATTGTTCTGGAAGCGCCCGCCCGAAGACCCGCGGGCTACGCTGGGCACATGATGTTCGTGCTGTTCCTGATCGTGCTGGCCGCAGCGTACGTGGCGTACCGAAGCGGGTGCCGCTGCTCGCGAAGATCCTCGGTCAGCCCGAGAGCCGGATCCAGCGACAGCTGGAGAACCGCAAGCGCCGCTGAGCCGAGCAGCACGCGGGTCTCGGCAAGCTCGACCAACGAGGCCGCCTCGACCACACGAGGCCGGCTCGACCACCGCCGTACCGGGGTGCGAGCTAGTCGACGTCCTCGCGCGAGCGCATCTCCTCGATCTTGGCCGAGGCGCGCCGGGCGCGCTCGTCGACGCGACGCGCGAAGGCCTCGCGCTGGCGCGCCAGCAGGTAGTAGGAGCCCACACCGCTCACCACGAAGCCGATCACGATGACGCCGAGCACCGAGACGCTGTCGGCGACCAACGACCAGACGGCGAAGGCGATCGCGGCGGTCGCGAGGAACAGCACGATCCGCAGCAGGGTGTAGGTCCAGAACTCCTTCACGAGACCGAGCGTAGCGATCACCACGCAGGCTCTACGCTGGAGGGGTGCTGAAGTTCCTGCTCGTGGTGATCGTGTTCGCAGCGGCGACGTACGTCGTCGTGCGGATGCTCCAGGGGCGCGGCCTCAACCCGTCGCGGTCCCCGCAGCAGGTGCGCAAGAAGCGCCCCCGCCCGAGCGGTCCCCCGAAGATCATCGCTCCCGACGACGACGAGGACTTCCTGCGCGACCTCGACCGCAAGCGTCTCAACCCCGAGGACCCCGAGGGCTAGAGCGCGCCCGGCCCGCTCGCGGGCCCGGTGGGTGCCTCGCCCAGCGAGGCGTAGGAGTGCTGGCTGGTCGAGGAGAAGTAGTTGATCCCGATGAAGTTGAACCACAGGGTGGCGACGCCGACCAGGGCCAGGATCGCGGCGTTGCGCCCCTTCCAGCCCGCGGTCGCGCGGGCGTGCAGGTAGGCCGCGTAGACCACCCACGTGATGAAGGCCCACACCTCCTTGGGGTCCCAGTTCCAGTACGTCGACCACGCCTCCTTGGCCCAGATGGGGCCGGTGATCAGCACCGCGAAGGTCCAGACCGGGAACGCGAAGGCGTGGATCCGGTACGACGTCCGGTCGAGCACGGCGAGCGAGGGGATCCGGGCGAGCGGCCCGGTGGTGGTCTCGCCGACCCGCTGCTTGACCAGGTAGGCGGCCGACATGATGCCGCCGAGGGTGAAGGCGCCGGTCGCGATGATCGCGGACACGACGTGGATCACCAGCCAGTAGGAGTTGAGCGCCTCCGGCAGCGGCGCGACGGCGTCGTGCAGCCACAGCACCGCGACCATCAGCACGGGCAGCACGAAGCCGACGACGATCGGGCCGGCCCAGTCGAGCCGGAAGCGGCGGTAGAGCCCGACGTACATCAGCGTGACCACGAAGGTGCCGGTCAGCGTGAACTCGTACATGTTGCCCCACGGCACCCGGTTGGGCTCGGCCGCGAGACCCCGCCCGAGCAGCGCGACGGCGTGGAAGCCCAGGGCCAGGACGGTGAGCAGGAGACCCAGGCGACCCAGGAAGGCCACGCGCCGGCTGCGTTCGCCCTCGCCGTCCGAGAGGTCGCCGTCCGAGACGTCGCCGCCACCGGTCTCGACCGCGAGGCCACCGGAGCGCGACCCGTCGGCCGACCTCGTCGATGCGGGGGCGCCGAGGCGAGCGGGCAGCTCGGTCACCGCGACCTTGCGCAACGAGGCCCACTCGGCCAGGTAGGTCAGCAGCGCGAGGAAGTAGACGACGGCCGCGCCGGCCACCGCCCGGTCGCTCAGCAAACCCCAGTCAGCGTCGGTCACCGGTTCTCCTCCATCGTGTTGCCCGTCTTGCCAGCCGTGCCAGTCGTGCCAGTCGTGCCAGTCGCGCGCGTCAGGTCGTCGACGAGCCCCTCCAGCACCGGGACCACGTCGCCCCCGCCGGAGCGGTCGAGCGCAGCGATCTCGACCAGTGTGGCCTCACCCCGGTCGCCGCTGCCACGCCGGGCACGCACCCAGACGCGTCGTGGGCGGATGAACAGCGAGCCGAGCAGCCCGAGCAGCGCGAGCACCACCCCGCTCAGCGCGACCCACTGACCGGGCGTCTTGCTGATCTGGATCCGCACCCACGGCTCGAGGCCCTCGAAGGTCACCGAGCCCAGGCCGTCGGGCAGGGTCACGCTCTCTCCCTCCGACAGGTCCAGCCGCAGCGGCTTGCCGTCGCTCTTCAGCACCTGCTCGGCGTTGCCCTTGTCGAGCAGGTAGATCGACTGCGACGGCCCGGCGTCCATGTTCAGGTCGCCGGCGTAGACCAGCAGCGAGAGCAGCGGGTTGTTGGCGTCGCCCATCAGGTTGGTCGGGTCGCCCTCGGCGTCCTTGATGAACGTCGGGTAGAAGAGCCCCTCGAGGCCGATCCCCGCGGGCTGCGCGTCAGGAGCCTTGACGACCCCGAACGAGAGGAAGTTGGCGTTCTCGGGCAGGAAGATCGTGGGGCCCGAGTAGGCGATGTCGCCGTTGCCGTCGCGGATCGTCACCACCGGCGCGTAGCCGTGGCCGACCAGGAACAGCTCGGTGCTGTCGATCTTGAGCGGGTGGTTGACGCGCAGGTCGTAGGTCTGCTCGGCCCCGGTCGTGCCCGTGCGGTAGGTCAGCCCGGCCCGGAAGCCGCGCGCGGTCCCGGCCCGGGGTCCGTCGACCAGCCACTCCGCGTCGAAGGAGTCGACCTCGAAGGAGAAGTCGTCCATGTCGGCGAGCGTGAAGAGCTTGCCGGGCACGAAGTCGTCGTACTGGTTGGGGTTGTTGCCGAAGCCCCCGCCCTCGACCACGATCACGGCCCCCTTGTAGCCGACCAGCCCGCCCATCGCGAAGCCGACCAGCACCACCAGCACCGAGAGGTGGAAGACCAGGTTGCCGACCTCGCGCAGGTAGCCGCGCTCGGCGCTGACGGCGTCGTCGCCGTCGGCGGCGGCGCGCACCCGGTAGCCGCGCTTGCCCAGCACCCGGCGAGCCCGGTCGAGGACGTCGTCGACCCCGTCGTCCGTCTCGTACGTCGTGTGGTCCGGGAGCCGGGTCAGGTTGCGCGGGGCCGCGGGCGGCTCGGCCCGGACGTTGCGGGCGTAGACCAGCGTGCGCGGCACGATGCAGCCGACCAGCGAGAGCACCAGCAGCACGTAGATGGCCGAGAACCACACCGAGTCGTAGACCGAGAAGAGGTCGAGCCGCTCGTAGATCGGCGTCAGGCTGGGGTGGTCGGTCTTCCAGCGGGTGGCGCCCAGCGAGTCGACCTGCTCCTGGGGCACGACCGAGCCGGGGATGGCGGCCAGGGCCAGCAGGAGCAGCAGCACCAGCGCGGTGCGCATGGAGGTCAGCTGACGCCAGGTCCAGCGGCCCAGCTCGCGCGCGGTCAGCTCACCCGCGCGGCGCTCGGGCGGCTGCGGCGAGGGCGGTCTGGTGGTGGCCTCGGTGCGGCTCATCGGCGGCCCGCCGGACAGGAGGCGCTCACACACTCACCCGGAAGGAGCTGATCACGTGGTACTGCAACCAGGTGACGGCCTGGTCCCACCAGCCGGTGACCAGCAGGAGCCCGACCACGACCAGCATCCCGCCGCCGATGCGCATGACCAGGGCCTGGTGACGGCGGACGAAGCTCAGCGCCCCCAGCGCCCGCTCGTAGGCCAGGCCGGCCAGCACGAACGGCACGCCCAGGCCCAGCGCGTAGAAGCCGGCCAGCACGGCGCTGCGCGTCACGGTGGCCTCGTTGAACGACAGCGTGGTGATCGCGGCCAGCGTGGGGCCGATGCAGGGCGTCCAGCCCAGGCCGAAGAGGAAGCCCAGCAGCGGCGCCGCTCCGAGCCCGACGGCCGGCACCGAGTGGACCCGCCACTCGCGCTGCAGCAGCGGGATGACCCCGGCGAACGCCAGACCGAGCACGATCGTGAGCGACCCGAGCACCACGGTGATCGTGCGGCGGTAGTCGACCAGCCACGCCCCGAAGGCACCCGAGAGCGCTCCCAGCGAGACGAAGACGACCGCGAAGCCCAGCACGAACAGCACCGAACCGAGCAGCATCCGGCCCCGGTGCGAGGCCGCGGCGCCGTCGGCGAGGTCGGCACCGGACAACCCGGTGGCGTAGGAGAGGTAGCCCGGCAGCAGCGGGATCACGCAGGGTGAGAAGAACGAGACCAGACCGGCGATCACCGCGACCGGGATCGCGAGCGGCAGCGACCCGGAGAGCGCCTGCTCGGAGAACCACTCACCCATCGACGGCCCCCTCGACGGCTCCATCGGCGACGTCGTCGGCGACGTCCTCGACGAGCCGGACCAGGGTCAGCGTGGACGGAAGGCGACCGATGATCGAGGCCGCCACCCGGCCCTCGGCGTCCAGGACGACGAACGCCGGCACGGTGTAGGGCGCGAGCGTGCCCTGGAAGGCCAGCAGCGCCCGTCCGTCGTTGGCGTCGATCGAGGGGTAGGGCACCTGCTTCTCGCGGACGTACAGCTCGGCGCTGCCGACGTTGTCGCGCACGTCCATCCCGAGGAAGGTCGCCGTTCCGTCGAGCTCCTCGACCGCCTGGTTGACGGCGTCCTGCTCCACCCGGCACTCCACGCACCACGAGCCCCAGACCACCAGCACGGTGGGACTGCCGCGGTGGTCGGCCAGGTCGACCGGGTCTCCACCGAGGTCGACACCGGTGAGCTCGACCGGCGCCCCGCGCTGGGCGGCGGCGAGCTGGCTGACCACGCCGTCGGCGGTGACGTAGCCCTTGTCGCCTGTTCCGGGCAGGGCCGAGCACCCGGTGGCCAGCAGGACCACCAGGACGAGCGGGGCGAGCAGCCGGACGGTCAGGGCCGCTTCTCCTCGGGGGCGCCGCCCGCTGAGAACGTGGCGTTCTTGTCGGCCGTGGGGATCAGGTCGCCGGCCGGTTCGCTGTAGGAGACCCGGGCGATGCGGTCGTCGACGAAGTGCAGCGAGGTGAGCGAGCACAGCGTGCACTGGCGCTTGCGCGGGTCGTGGAGGAACGAGCGACCCTCCAGGTGGAGCCGGGTGATCCAGATCGGCAGCTGGTGGGAGACGATCACGGCCTCGTGGCCGGCCGCCGCCTCGCGCGCGGCGTGCACGGCGCCCATCATCCGCTCGACGACCTCGGTGTACGGCTCCCCCCAGGACGGCTTCATCGGGTTCCAGAGGTGACGCCACATCGAGGGCTTGCGCAGCGCGTTGCGACCGGGGCCGAACTGCTCGCCCTCGAACTTGTTGGTCGACTCGATGACCCGCGGGTCGGTGGTGACCTCCAGGGCGCGCGCGAGCGCCAGCGGCGCCGCGGTCTCCTGGGCCCGCTCGAGCGGGGAGCAGCGCAGGTGGGTGATGTCGCGGTCCTGCACGGTGCCGGCGACCTTCTCAGCCATCTGCTTGCCGAGGTCGGAGAGGTGGAAGCCGTCGCGACGCCCGTAGAGGACGCCCTCGGGGTTGTGCACCTCCCCGTGGCGGAGGAGGTGGACGACGGTCTCGGTGCTCATGCGGGCTCCTCGTGGTCCTCGGGGGTTCCGGTCTGGTCGGGGACGGATGTGGCGGGGTCCTGCGCCTGCGCGGCGGCCTGGGCACCGGCGGGCAGGGCGTCGAGCACGGTCTGCACCGCGCGGTCGTCGTGGGCCGCGGAGAGGAACCACGCCTCGAAGGCGGACGGCGGGAGGTAGACACCGCGGTCGAGCAGCGCGTTGAAGAACGCGGCGTACGCCGTGGTGTCGGTGCGGCTGGCGTCGGTGAAGTCGCGGACCGGCCCGTCGGCGGGGTCGCTGAAGAACACCGAGAACATCGTGCCCGCCGAGGAGACCTGGTGGGCCACGCCCGCCGCCGAGAGGGCGTCGCCGACCGCGGTCTTGATCGTCTCGCCGACGTCGGTGATGTGGGCGTACACCTCGTCGGTCGCGAGGCGGAGCGTGGCCAGGCCGGCGGTGGTGGCGATCGGGTTCCCGGACAGGGTGCCGGCCTGGTAGACCGGCCCCTCGGGCGAGAGCTGCGACATCACGTCGGCGCGGCCGCCGAAGGCCGCGGCCGGGAATCCGCCGCCCATCACCTTGCCGAACGTGACCAGGTCGGGCGCCCAGCCCTCCTGGGCCCCGTCGAGGCCCCAGTAGCCGAGCGCGGAGGCGCGGAAGCCGGTCATCACCTCGTCGGAGACGAACAGCGCCCCGTGGTCGCGGCAGGTCTGGGCCAGGAAGGCGTTGAACCCCGGCTCCGGCGGGACCACGCCCATGTTGCCGGGAGCGGCCTCGGTGACCAGGCAGGCGATCCGGTCGCCGTGCTCGGCGAAGGCGGCCGAGACGGCCGCGCGGTCGTTGTAGGGCAGCACCAACGTCAGCTCGGTCGAGGACGCCGGCACGCCGGGGGTGCCCGGCACGGCGAAGGTCATCAGGCCCGAGCCGCCGGCGGCGAGCAGCGCGTCGACGTGACCGTGGTAGCACCCGGCGAACTTGACGACCACGTCGCGACCCGTGGCGCCGCGGGCCAGACGGATCGCCGACATCGTGGCCTCCGTGCCGGAGGACACGAACCGGACCTTCTCGACCGAGGTCCGCGCGACGATCTCCTCGGCCAGCTCGACCTCGGGCTCGGTGGGCGTGCCGAACGTCGTGCCGCGAGCCACCGCGGCCTGCACCGCGGCCTGCACCTCGGGGTGGGCGTGGCCCAGCAGCATCGGACCCCACGAGCAGATCAGGTCGACGTACTCGTGCCCGTCGACGTCGGTCAGCCACGCTCCGGACGCGGACCGGATGAAGCGCGGCGAGCCACCGACGGCGGCGAAGGCCCGCACGGGTGAGTTGACGCCCCCGGGCGTCACCGCCCTGGCCCGCGCGAACAGCGCCTGCGAGCCGTCGGTCGCGGGGCGGGTCGCGGGGCGGCAGCGTCAACGCTGGGGTCGGGTGTCACCCGTTCATTGTCCCCGCTGCACCACGGCCCGGCCGACCCGGCTCGGGTGTGGTCTCGCCCACCTTCCGCGGCGAGCGGGACCGGGTACGCTACGCGCCTCGGGCAGACCACCCGAGCCGGCGATTTTCGTGATCACTCCTGCGTGATGACCGGCTCTCGCGTAACCTCGTGACAGCAGCACGCGTTAGCACGAGGTGACCGCGCGCACCGAGCGCGCGCCCCGAGGAGACATAGATGACGACACCCACGACCGGTCGCCTGCAGAAGGCCGCCGCTCTGGTGCCCCTGGCCGTGCTGTCCACGGCCTGGACCCTGACCCTGGCGGGCGCCGGGGTCACCGCGGCCGTCGTCTCCGCCGACGAGAGCGAGCAGTCGCAGCTGCCCGAGGGCGCCACCGTGCCCGACGAGGCCATCGAAGCGCCGGCCAGCGTCTCCTCCGGCGACGAGATCGCCCCCGGCGTCTCGGGTGACGCCCAGCAGATCCTCGCGACGTCCTCGACCAACGCGATCCCCGCGGCCGCCCTGTCGGCCTACCAGCGCGCCGAGACCGTCATCAACTCCGCCGACAAGTCCTGCCGGCTGTCCTGGCAGCTGATCGCGGCCATCGGTCGCGTGGAGTCCAACCACGGCCGCTACGGCGGCAACGCGCTCGACGACGAGGGCGTGGCCCAGCCCGGCATCTACGGCATCGCGCTCAACGGCAAGAACAGCACCGCCAAGATCACCGACACCGACGCCGGTCAGTACGACAACGACACCGTCTACGACCGGGCTGTCGGCCCCATGCAGTTCATCCCCTCCACCTGGTCCACCGTCGGCGTCGACGCCGACGGCGACGGCGAGCGCAACCCCCAGGACATCGACGACGCCGCGCTCGGCACGGCCGTCTACCTCTGCTCCGGCAACGACGACCTCTCGACGGTCGCCGGGCAGCGCGCCTCGGTCTACCGCTACAACCACTCGCAGTCCTACGTCGACCTCGTGCTGTCGATCATGAACGCCTACCTCGACGGCGACTTCAGCTCGATCCCCAACAACACCAGCGCCGCGGGCGTCATCTCGCCGCTGCCCAGCAGCAGCTTCGGCGGCGGCGGCGGGGGTCGCGGCACCGGCGGCCAGGGCGGCGGCGACACAGGTCGGGCTCCCCAGAGCAGCGACACCGATGCGGACCCGACAGGCCCCAGCCCCGAGCCCGAGCCCAGTCCGGAGCCTCCCCCGCCCGCGCCCGACCCCGGCGGTGACGGTCCGCGGGTTCCCCCGGTGAAGCCTCCGCGGGTCAACATCCCACGGCCGCCCACCACCAACGTCCCTCCGGTCGACCAGGCGCTCACCCGGGTCCAGGCCATCGCGCAGTGCACGGTCGACGGCTACCTGGTCGGCACTCCCCGGTTCGAGCAGTGCGTCGAGGAGTACATGAACCCCTGACCGACAGGTCAGGAGCTCAGCTCACGAGGTCAGCGGCTCAACAGGGCCGCAGCCTCGGCGGCCCAGTAGGTCAGCACCACGTCGGCCCCGGCGCGCCGGATCGAGGTGAGCGTCTCCAGGATGGCGGCCTCGCGGTCGATCCAGCCGCGAGCGGCGGCGGCCTCGACCATCGCGTACTCGCCGGAGATGTTGTACGCCGCCACCGGCACGTCGACGGCGTCGCGCACCCGCCGCAGCACGTCGAGGTAGGCCAGCGCCGGCTTCACCATCACCAGGTCGGCGCCCTGCTCGACGTCGAGCAGCGCTTCGCGCACGCCCTCGCGCGCGTTGGCGGGGTCCTGCTGGTAGGTGCGGCGGTCGCCCTGCAGCGTGGAGTCGACGGCCTCCCGGAAGGGGCCGTAGAAGGCGGAGGCGTACTTCGCGGAGTAGGCCAGGATCGCCACGTCGGTGTGGTCTGCGGCGTCGAGGGCGGCCCGGATCACCGCGACCTGGCCGTCCATCATCCCGCTCGGGCCGACCAGGTCGACGCCTGCGGCGGCGTGGGCGAGGGCCATCTCGGCGTAGACGGCCAGGGTGGCGTCGTTGTCGACGCGACCGGCATCGTCGAGCACCCCGCAGTGGCCGTGGTCGGTGAACTCGTCGAGGCACAGGTCGCTCATCACGGTGAGCGCGTCGCCGACCTCGCCGACCACGTCGGCGATCGCGACGTTGAGGATGCCGTCGGGGTCGAGCGCGCCCGAGCCCGTGGCGTCCTTGTGCTCGGGAACCCCGAAGATCATCAGACCGCCCAGGCCGAGGGCAGCCGCCTCCGCCGCCGCCTGCTTCAGGCTGTCACGGGTGTGCTGGACCACGCCCGGCATCGAGGAGATCGGGCGCGGCTGGTCGGCGCCCTCGCGGACGAAGACCGGCAGCACGAGCTGGCGCGGCTCCACGCTCGTCTCCGCCACCGTGCGCCGCAGCGCCGCCGTGGTCCGCAGGCGTCGAGGGCGGACGACGGGCCCCCGAGCATGGAGGGAGGAGCCGTCAGCGGGGGGCGAGCTCGTCGAGACCGTCACGCGCCCAGGTTACGGGCCGCGGCACACCCGTCACCGGCGACCACGCCTCCCGCCATGTGACAAGCGCTTGTCACACGTGGCGAGGCGAGGGGCGGGGTCGGTCGGCGTCCCCGGCGACCCCGCTCCGCTCGACCGGACTTACTCCGCTCGAACCTTCCGGCGGGTGGTGGGCTTGCGCTCGGACGGCTTCGTGACGGCGTCGCCGGCCTCGATCATCGCGGCGCGACGGGTGGCCCCGAAGTCGGCCAGGGCGTCGACGAGCACCTCGACGTCGGGCTTGGGCGAGAGCACGTCGACCCGCAAGCCGTGCTCCTCGGCCGTCTTGGCCGTGGCCGGCCCGATGACCGCGATGATCGTCGAGGGGTGCGGCTTGCCGGCGATGCCGACCAGGTTGCGCACCGTCGAGGACGACGTGAACACGACCGCGTCGAACTTGCCCGACTTGATCGCGTCGCGGGTCGGGGCCGGCGGCGGCGCGGCACGCACCGTGCGGTAGGCCGTGACGTCGTCGCACTCCCAGCCGAGGTCGATCAGGCCCGCCACGAGGTTCTCGGTGGCGATGTCGGCGCGCGGCAGGAAGACGCGGTTGATCGGGTCGAGCACGTCGTCGTACTCGGGCCAGTCGGCCAGCAGCCCGGCCGCGGACTGCTCGCCCGAGGGGACCAGGTCGGCCCGCAGGCCCCAGGCCGCGATCGCGGCGGCGGTCTTGTCGCCCACCGCGGCGATCTTCAGGCCGGAGAACGCGCGGGCGTCGAGGCCGTACTCCTCGAACTTCTCGCGCACGGCCTTGACCGCGTTGACCGAGGTGAACGCGATCCACTCGTAACGGCCCTCGACCAGGCCGCGGACGGCCTTGTCCATCTGCAGCGGGTTGCGCGGGGGCTCGACCGAGATCGTCGGGACCTCCTCGGGCACCGCGCCGTAACCGCGCAGCCGGGTGGACAGCGAAGCTGCCTGGTCCTTGGTGCGGGGCACCAGGACGTGCCAGCCGAAGAGCGGCTTGGTCTCGAACCACGAGAGCGTCTGACGCAGGTCGACGACCTTGCCGACGACCACGATCGCCGGCGGGGACATCCGCGCGGTGCGGGCGTCGGCGGCGATGTGCTCGAGGGTCGAGGTGACCGTGGCCTGCTCGGTCGTGGTGCCGACGCGGGTCATCGCCACCGGCGTCTGCGCGCTGCGGCCGGCCGCGACGAGGGCGTCGGCGATCTCACCGATCTGGCCCACGGCGGAGAGGAGCACGAGCGTGCGGTCGTCGGCGTACTGGTTCCAGTCGACGCGCTCGCCGCAGGTGATGACCGAGACCTCGCGCTGGTCCTTGGTCGTCAGGGGGATGCCGGCGTACGCCGGGACCGAGCCGACCGAGGAGACACCGGGAACGATCTCGAAGCCGATGCCGGCCTTGACGACCGCCTGCGCCTCCTCCGGACCTGAGGCGTAGAGGAACGGGTCACCGGCCATCAGGCGGACCACCCGCAGGCCGCGCTTGGCCTGCTTCACCACGACCTTGGCGCGAGCGGCGTGGGTCAGCGGCTGGCCGTCCTCGCCGAAGCCGCCGTCCACGATCTCGGGGGTGACCTCCTGCGCCGTACCGGCGACGTCGCCGGCCTCGGCCGCGTCGGGGTCCTCGACAGGGGCGTCGGGAAGCCCGAGCAGGGTCCGCACCATCTGGTCGTGGTCGGGGGTCTCGGTCACCACGACGTCAGCCTCCTGGAGAAGGGCGACGGCACGGACCGTGAGCAGCTCGGGGTCACCGGGGCCGCTGCCCACGAAGGACACCCAGGCCCGGGCCAACCTCTCGGCCGCCGTCTCTACGGTCTTGGTCGACTTGCCTCGCGTCATGCGTCTCGCACCTCTGCTCGTTCCGCTGCTGCCGATGCCAGCCTGGCTGGCTGTGCTGGTCGTGCTGGTCGTGCTGGCTGTACTGGTCCTACTGGCTGTGCTCGTGTGCTTCTCATGGCTCTGTCCCGGTCGGTCGGGCCTCACGGACCGACGCTGCCTCGAGCTCGGCTGCCCCGTCTGCGAGCATCTCCTCGCCGAGCCGCCGACCTACACCCCGTGCGTCCTCCACCGGCCCGGAGGCCGAACGACGCACGGACAACGACCCATCGGTGGAGAGGGCCACGGCCCGGATCCACAGCTCCTCACCGTCCTCGCCCTCCACCACCTCGGCCAGCGCGCCGATCGGTGCGGAGCACCCACCTTCGAGCGTGGCCAGGACCGCCCGCTCGGCCTCGACCGAGGCCCGCGTGCGTGGGTCCTCGAGCGTGCCGAGCGTGGTGGCGAGCTCGCCCCCGAGGGCTCCCTCCGCGCACTCGACCGCCAGGGCGCCCTGCCCGGGGGCCGAGAGCATCTGGAGCGGGTCGAGCACCTCGCTGACCTCCCCGACCCGTCCGAGGCGGGCCAGGCCGGCGCGAGCGAGCACGACGGCGTCGTACTGACCGTCGCGCACCTTGCCGATCCTGGAGTCGACGTTGCCACGGATGGACACCACGTCCAAACCGAGGCCGAGCGCGTGCAGCTGCGCCTGGCGGCGCGGCGAGCCCGTGCCGACCCGGCTGCCGACCGGCAGCTCGCCCAGCGTGAGCCCGTCGCGGGCGACCACGACGTCGCGCGGATCCTCGCGCTGGGGGACGGCGGCCAGGGTGATGCCGGGCGCGGGCGCGGTGGGCAGGTCCTTCAGCGAGTGGACGGCCACGTCGACCTCACCCGCGAGCAGGGCCTCGCGCAGGGCGCTGACGAACACGCCGGTGCTGCCGGTCTGCGCGATGGGCAGACCGGAGGCCTGGCTCCGGTCGCCGTCGGTGGCGATCTCGACGAGCACGACGGTGCGACCGGTGCGCTCGCGCAGCAGGTCGGCCACCCACGCCGACTGCGTGGTGGCCAGTCGGGAGGCCCGGGTGCCGAGGCGGATGACGGGGGCGCTCATGCGAGACCTCCGGGGCTCTGGTCGGGCGGGGGGCCGTCGGCCTCGTGGAGGGCGCCGTCGAGACCCTCGGGCCGGGTGACCGCGGTGACCGCGTCAGGGTCGAGGGCGAAGAGCTCGGCGAGCGCGGTCGCGTAGGAGATCGCGCCCTGCTCGTTGGCCAGCTCCTTGACCCGCACGGTGGGCTCGTGCAGCAGCTTGTCGGCGACCCGGCGCACGGCGTGCAGCACCTCGTCGCGAGCGGAAGCGTCGAGGCCGGGGAGCCGGCTGTCGAGCCGGGCCATCTCGGCGTCGACCACCGAGGTCGCCATCGAGCGCAGCGCCACGACGGTGGGCGTCACGTCGGCACGGCGGCGCGCGGCCAGGAAGGCGGTGACCTCCTGGGCCACGATGCGCCGCACCTCGACGACCTCACGGCCCGCCTCGGTGTCGACGAGGGTCTCGCCCAGCTCGGCCAGCCCCACGAGGAGCACCCCGGGGAGGTCGCCGACCGCGGGGTCCACGTCGTGCGGCAGGGCCACGTCGATGACGGCCAGCGGTCGCTCGGAGCCCGCCCGCGCCGCCTCCACCATCGCGCGGGTCACGAGGATCCCCCTCGCGCCGGTGCAGGTGATCAGCACGTCGGCGGTGGCGATCTCGGCCGGGAGGTCGTCCATGCTCGCCACCCGGGCGCCGTACTCGGCCGCGAGCCGATCGGCACGCGCGGCGCTGCGGTTGACCACCACGACCTCACCCGCGTGTCGTCGCGAGACCGTGGAGGTGGCCAGGCCGGCCATCGCTCCGGCGCCCACGACCACGACCTTCTTGCCGGCGACCGCGCCCACGGCTTGGTCGGCGCGGTCGAGCGCGGCGCTGACCAGGGAGGGCGCGACCTGGTCGATGCCGGTCTCGGCGCGGGAACGCTTGCCGACGCGCAGCGCCTGCTGGAAGAGCACGTTGAGGGCCGGCCCGACGGTGCCGAGCTCCTGGCCCAGCCGCAGCGCGCCTCGGGTCTGCCCGAGGATCTGGCCCTCGCCGACCGCCATGGAGTCGAGGCCCGCCGCGACCTGGAAGAGGTGGGAGACGGCGCCGTCGTCGTAGTGCACGTAGAGGTGCGGCAGCATCTCCTCGGTCGCGAGGCCGGCCCCCTCGACCAGCAGCCGCGACAGGTCCTCGACGCTTCCGTGGAAGCGGTCGACCTCGGTGTAGATCTCGACGCGGTTGCACGTGGCGATGACGGTCGCCTCGGTGACGTGGACGCAGGCCGCCGCGGCGGCGACCAGCTTGTGCGCCCCGTCGGCGTCGAGCGCGACCTGCTCCAGCAGCGCCACGGGCGCGGAGCTGTGCGACATGCCGACGACCAGGACGCTCATGCCGTCCCCCGTACGTCGAGCCCGCCCGGCAGGTGCGACTGCGCCTTGCGCTGCTCGTGGTAGGCCAGGATCTGGAGCTCGATCGAGAGATCGACCTTGCGCACGTCGACGCCCGGCGAGACCGCGAGCACGGCGGGGGCGAAGTTGAGGATGCTCGTGATGCCGCAGGCCACCATCCGGTCGGCCACGTCCTGGGCGGCGACCGCGGGGGTCGCGATCACCCCGATGGCGACGTCCTGCTCGCGCACGATCTGCTCGAGCTCGTCGAACGGACGCACGGCCACACCGGCCACGACCTCCTCGGAGCGGTGCGGGTCGGCGTCGAGCAGCGCGACGACGCGGAAGCCGCGGCTGCGGAAGCCGGAGTAGTTGGCGAGCGCGTGCCCGAGGTTGCCGATCCCGACGATGACCACGGGCCAGTCCTGGGTCACCCCGATCTCGCGGGCGATCTGGTAGCGCAGGTAGTCGACGTCGTAGCCGACCCCGCGGGTGCCGTAGGACCCGAGGTAGGACAGGTCCTTGCGCAGCTTGGCGCTGTTGACGCCCGCCGCGGCCGCGAGGTCCTCGCTGGAGCACGTGCGCGTACCGTCGTCGGCCAACGTCGTCAGCGCCCTCAGGTAGACGGGCAGGCGGGCGACGGTGGCCTCCGGGATGTCCCGGCTGCTCTCGCTCGAACCTCGTGCGGTCACTGCTCAACTCTCCAGCCGGTCCGCTGCTCGGGGGCGACCGGCCCGGCCACTGTAAGAGTTTGTGAACGCGGGAACAAAACCGAGCGACGCCGGACGGCGGCCCGGAGTACCACCTGTGACCCGTCACACCTGCAGAGGGGTCGCGATCAGCCGGAGAGCGCGGTGCGCAACCGCTGCTCGTCGACGCGCCAGAAGTCGTGCTGGCGCCCGTCGACGAGGGTCACGGGGATCTCCTCGGCGTAGCGACGGGTCAGCTCGGGGTCGTCGTCGATCGAGACCTCCAGGACGTGCTCGCCCAGGTCGGCGCAGACCCGCTCGACCACGACCCGGGCCTCGTCGCAGAGGTGGCAGCCCGGCCGGGTGTAGAAGGTGACCCGCGGCGGCCGCTCCCGCCGGGTGCGCGTCAGCCTCACTCGATCAGGCCCAGGGCCCGTCGTCGCTCCAGCCCGCGCAACCGGCCCTTCTGGACCTTGCCGGTCACGGTGAGCGGGAGCTCGTCGACGACCTCGATGCGCCGGGGCTGCTTGAAGCGGGCCAGCCGGGTGCTGCAGTGGCGGCGTACGTCGTCGACCACCGTCGCGGGGTCGGCGCCCGGGGACACGACGTAGGCGACCACCATCTCGCCGGTCTCCTCGTCCGGCGCACCGATCACGGCGGCCTCCTCGACGTGCGGGACCTCGCAGATGACCTCCTCGATCTCGACGGGGTAGACGTTGAAGCCGGAGACGATGATCAGCTCCTTGACCCGGTCGACCAGGAACAGGTCTCCGCTGGCGTCGAGGAAGCCCACGTCGCCGGTGGACCACCACCCGTCGCCGTCGGGACCGTCGGAGCCGTCGGGCCAGTAACCGCTGAAGAGGTTGTCGCCGCGGACCTGGATCTGGCCGGGGTCGTCACCGTCCGGGGTCTGGCCGGAGTCCTCGACGAGGCGCAGCTCGATGCCCTCCAGGGCCGCTCCGACCGAGCCGTTCTGCAGCGTGGCCGAGCGCAGGGTGCTCGTCACCACCGGCGAGGCCTCGGTGAGGCCGTAGCCCTGGTGGACCGGGATGCTGGTGCGCTCGACGAACTCCTCGATGACCGAGGCGGCCAGCGGCGCGGACCCGCACAGCACCAGGCGCACCGGCCCGAGCCGCTCCTCGAGCGCCTCGACCGAACGCCAGTGGACGAAGACAGGAGGGGCGATCGGGACGACGCTGCAGGCCTCGTCCTCGATCAGGTCGAGCGTGCCCTGGGGGTCGAAGCGTTCGGCCAGCACCAGCTTGGCGCGGTGCCACAGGACGCCGCCGAGGACCGCGTTGAGGCCGTAGACGTGGAACATCGGGAGCACCCCGAGCACCACGTCGTCACCGTGCATCGTCGGGGGCTCGGTGGCCGCGACCTGCTCGATGTTGGCGAGCAGGGCCCGGTGGGTGAGCATCGCGGCCCGGGGGCGCCCGGAGGTGCCGCTGGTGTAGAGCAGGGCCGCCAGCTTCTCGGGGTCGGGCAGCGGCGGGACCGGACGCGGCTGGTCGGCCAGCAGCTCGTCGTAGGACCGCTCCCCCGGCTGGGGCTGGGCGCCCACGACGACCAACCGCGCCTGACGGGCCCGGGTCAACAGCTCGGGCTCGATGCCTGGCTCGCCGGCACCGTCGCCGGCACCGTCGCCGGCACCTTCGCCGCCGTCCACCGCCTGCTGCAGCTGGGCGTGCGCCTCGCGCACGACCGCGATGGTCTCGCCGTCGGCCACGACCATCCGGGTGCCGGAGTCGGCCATCATCCGGGCGAGCTCGCCCGCGCTCGACTGCGGGTTGACCGGGACGGCGACCGCCTGGGCGCGCAGCACCCCGAGGTAGGAGGTCACGAACTCCAGCCGGTTGCCCAGCACGATCATCACCCGGTGTCCCGCGACGATGCCGGAGGCGCCGAGCCCGGTGGCCAGCCGCGCGACCTCGTGCTCGAGCTCGGCCCAGGTCAGGCTGCGCCCTCGCGCCTCCACGAGGGCCAGCTTGTCGGGGTGCTCGAGCGCCGCCGCCGCCACCAGCGAGGCGACGTCGAGCACGCGGGTGTCAACAGGCATGGGGGGAATCCTACGCAGCGTCGAGCTGGGGCGTGCCGCTTCGCCCCGACCGTCGACGCCCGCCCGCCGGTCGGGCCGACGACGGGTGGTCAGCCACGCTCATCGGGCCCGCGACGTCCTAGGCTGACCCCATGGCAGCGCCCGAGCGTCGGACCCCGCTCAACCTCCAGCAGCGCTCGACCATGGCCGGTGAGGCCGCGGCGGCCGCGGCCGAGGTGGAGACCGCCCTCCAGTCGCCCGCGGACCCGACGTCGGCCGCCTTCTTCGACGTCGACAACACCGTCATGCAGGGCGCGAGCATCTTCCACCTCGCCAAGGGGCTGCACCGGCGCAAGTTCTTCACGACTCGCGACATCGCGGGGGCGATCTGGATGCAGGTCTACTTCCGGGTCGTCGGCGTCGAGGACCCCGACCACATCGCGGAGACCCGCGCGTCCGCGCTGTCGTTCATCGCCGGCCACACCGTGACCGAGCTCGAGGACCTCGGGGAGGAGATCTTCGAGGAGGCGATGGCGCACCGGATCTGGCCCGGCACCCGGGCCCTGGCCCAGCTCCACCTCGATCAGGGGCAACGCGTCTGGCTGGTCACCGCAGCCCCGATCGAGATCGCCCGGATCATCGCCCGACGCCTGGGCCTGACCGGCGCCATGGGCACGGTCTCGGAGCACCTCGACGGCGTCTACACCGGCCAGCTGGTCGGCGACATGCTGCACGGGCCGGCCAAGGCGGAGGCGATCAAGGCCCTCGCGGCGCGGGAGGGGCTCGACCTCGCGGCCTGCTCGGCGTACTCCGACTCCGTCAACGACCTGCCGATGCTGAGCCTCGTGGGGCACCCGTACGCGATCAACCCCGACGCCAAGCTGCGGGCCCACGCCCGGGCACAGGGGTGGCAGGTCCGCGACTACCGCACCGGCCGCAAGGCGGCGCGCGCCGGCCTGCTCGTCGGCGCCCTGGCCGGCGCGGTGAGCGGCACCGTGGCCGCCGGTGTCGCCCTGCGGGGTCGTCGCGCGGGCTGACCTCCGCCGGTCGGCTCGGACGAGAACCCGTTACCGCGGGTCTCGTTTACTGGAAGTCGTGACCCGCGCCACGAGGGCCACGTAGGCTCCAGGGGGCTCGGGAGGCCGACGACGGGGAGGACCAACGCGGATGCTAGGGCAGCGCCGGGATCTCGCGCACGGCTGGGAAGCCCTGCGCGTGGCGGTCGCCAGCGCCTTGACGCCCCTTGCTCCCGCCGCGGCCCACGCCGGCGACGCGCCCCCCACGGCCCGCCCGCCGCGCGACGGGCTGCTGCTCAACGAGGCCGCCCCGGGTCCGGCGTACGGCGGGTCCGGAGGCTACGGCGACGCAGAGCTGGCCACGTCCTCGGAGGAGTCGGTCGAGGAGGGCGCGCGGCTGATCGCCCTCGTCGAGCTCGCCCGCCAGGGTGACGCGGAGGCCTTCGGGCTGCTCTACGACCACTACCAGGCCTCGGTCTACCGCTTCCTGTTCTACCGGACCCGGTCGCAGGCCCTGGCCGAGGACCTCGCCTCGGAGACGTTCTTCCGGGCGCTGCGGAGCATGACGAACTTCCGGTGGCAGGGCAAGGACTTCGGCGCCTGGCTGATGACGATCGCCCGCAACCTGGCCACCGACCACTTCAAGGCCGGTCGGACCCGCCTCGAGATGACCACCGAGGACATGGGTCAGCACGACGCGGCGACCGAGGGTCCCGAGGCAGCGGTGCTGGCCAGCATGACCAACGAGCTGCTGATGCAGGCGCTCACCCAGCTGCCCGACGAGCAGCGCGACTGCCTGGTCATGCGCTTCCTCCAGGGGATGAGCATCGCCGAGACGGCGGCGGTCCTCGGGCGCAGCGACGGCGCGGTCAAGCAGCTCCAGCTGCGCGGGGTCCGCAACCTCGCCAAGCTGATGCCCGAGGGGATCCGATGACGGCCCGCCGTACCCCGCAGCGGGCGATCCAACCCGTGACGAGCCGCACGACGCACGGGCTGCCCCTCGGCGTAACTTCTCGCGGTCGCGGGTCGTTGCACCTGACGAGGGCACACCACACCACAGGGCGGAAACGATGACGGGGTTCAGGGCGCGACGCGGCGCCGAGGCGTTCCACAGCACGGTCGAGGCTCGGTCGACCGACGCGGCTGCCGACCCCCGGCACGCCGAGCTGCACGCCGAGCTGCTCGAGCTCGTCGGGGCTCTGCGCTCCAGCCCGCAGGTCGAGCCCCGCGGCGCCTTCGTCCACGACCTGCGCGAGCGGCTGATGGTCGAGGCCGCCACGGCGCTGACTCCCACCGCGGCCCGCCTCGCCCTGCCGCCCCGCACCCGTGCGCCCCGAGAGCGTCGACTTGCGGTGGCCGTCGGCGGCTTCGCCGTGATCAGCGCCACCGCGTCGATGGCCGTGGCCGCCCAGAGCGCGCTGCCCGGTGACGCGCTCTACCCGCTCAAGCGTGCCCTCGAGAACGCCTCCACGACCATCCACGTCGACCAGGACGATCGCGGCGCCAGCCTGCTCGACCACGCGAGTGGGCGGCTGCAGGAGGTCGCGGCGTTGACGCGCTCGAGCGACCAGGACGTGCCGGGCGCGGTCAACCGCACCCTCCACTCCTTCACCGACCAGGCCGCGACGGCGTCCGACCTGATGCTCGCCGCCTTCGAGCAGGACGGACGCGCCAGCTCGATCGAGCAGCTGCGCTCGTTCGCCACCGACAGCATGGGCCAGCTGCGCGAGCTCGAGAGCCTGGTGCCCGAGTCCTCGCGCGCTGCCCTGATCGAGGCCACCCAGGTGGTCAGCCAGATCGATGCGACCGCGGCGGCCGTGTGCCCCAGCTGTGGGCAGGGCGTCGGCGAGCTGCCGGCCGCGGCGCTCTCACCGGTCGACGACCTCATCGAGGGCCTGGGGCAGCAGCTCGCGGTCTCCGAACCGACGGCAGCCCCCACCGAGGCTGGCGACCGTCGCGGTGAGCGTGGCCGCGGCGAGGGTCCGGCCCAGCCGAACCCGTCCGTCGACGTGCCCGACCTGCCCATCCAGGACGGAGCCGGCGGTGCTGGCCGCGCCGACGGCGAGACGCCGAGGGCCAAGCCCCCGGGCACCCGCGGCGGTGGCTCCAACCCCGTCACGCGCCTCACCGAGGGCCTCACCGGTGGCGTCGACGTCCGCGGCCCGCGCACTCGCGGCAGCCTCGACGACGTTCTCCAGGGCCCGGTCGACGGGCTGGACGAGATGCTCGACGGCCTCGAGGGCCCCGACACGGACTGAGCCGGCGCCTCGCCGGTGCCGGCCCCCCGTCGGGACGCCGGCTGGGAGCTCAGCGGAAGACGGACTGCCGCTTCATCAGCAGCGAGTACAGCGTCTGCTGGATCGTCTCGCGCACCTGGTCGGTGATGTCGAAGACCAGCATGGGGTCCTCGGCGGCGCGCTCGTCGTAGTCGTCGGTGCGGATCGGCTCGCCGAACTCCAGCATCCACTTCGACGGCAGCGGGATCAGGCCGAGTGGGCCGAGCAGCGGGAAGAGCGGCGTGATCGGGATGTAGGGGATGCCGAGCAGCCGGGCCAGCGAGGGGATGTTGCCGACCAGGGGGTAGATCTCCTCGGCGCCGACGACGGCCAGCGGGACGATCGGGACCCCGGTGCGGACGGCGGCGGAGACGAAGCCGCCGCGGCCGAAGCGCTGGAGCTTGTAGCGGTCGGCGTAGGACTTGCCGATGCCCTTGAACCCCTCGGGCCAGACCCCCACGAGCTCGCCGCCGCGCAGCATCCGCTCGGCGTCCTCGTTGCAGGCCAGGGTCGCCCCACCCTTGCGGGCCATGCTGCTGACCACCGGCATCTTGAAGACGAGGTCGGCCCCGAGCGGCCGGAGGTGACGGCCGGCGTGGTCGTGGATCGTCACCATGGTCATCAGGCCGTCGATCGGCACGGTGCCGGAGTGGTTGGAGACGACCAGGGCGCCGCCCTCGGTCGGGATGTTCTCGATGCCGCGCACGTCGATCCGGAACCACTTCTGGGCCAGCGGGCGTAGCGCGGTCATGAAGAAGCGCTGGGTCATCTCGGCGTCGAAACCGTACTCGTCGACGGCGTAGTCGCCGGTGACGCGCCGTCGCAGGAACGCCAGGAACGCCGCCAGGCGCGGCTCCCACTGGTCGCCGAAGAGCTCCATGGCGGCGTGCTGGAAGGCGCCGAGCAGCTCGGACACCGGGATGTTGCCCAGCGGGCTGCGCTCGCGGGTCGTCACCGCGGCGCGGGCGGGGGTGTCGTGGGCGGCCGAGAGCGAGTCGCTGGCCGTGGCGGACCCGTGGCCCTCGTCAACGGCCTCGGGAACGCCCTGCGGACCCGTGACGGGGTCGGCGTCGGGCTCGGTGTCGGGTGGCTCGGGCGTGCGCG
The DNA here is from genome assembly GCA_963845645.1 of uncultured Actinomycetota bacterium. Classification (GTDB taxonomy): domain Bacteria; phylum Actinomycetota; class Actinomycetes; order Propionibacteriales; family Nocardioidaceae; genus Nocardioides. The sequence goes on along the minus strand of CAWJSY010000003.1, from coordinate 9,483 downwards.
ACGCGGCGGCGGCGGGCCGAGCGGCCCCGCTCCGGGGCGCCAGGCTGCGCGCGGCCGAGGACGGCTGCTTGCCGGTGCCGCGGCCGGGACGGCCACGCGTGCCGATGGGGATGATCTCCGCGTCAGCCACGGGACCCACCTCGCGATCCGGTGTCGACGGCCCCGGCGCCGGAGGACGCGGTCAGGGCGGGGGTGCTGGGCAGCTGCTGGGCGACGGCGTCGAGCAGTCGCTCGGTGCGCCCACCGGTCGGGACCAGGTGGGAGGCGAAGTCGGCGAAGGCCTCCTCCGTCGTGTACGCCGGCTCGAAGCCCAGCTCCTCGCGCATCCGGGTCGTGTCGGTGCCGCGCCCGTAGGTGAGCAGGGCTCGTTGCTCGGGCGAGAAGTCGGCCACCCGGGCCGAGCGCAGGATCGTGCCGACGCGGCCGACCGCGAAGCCGGGCATCGGCACGGTCGGTCGGCGCATCCGGCGTACGGCCTGCGAGAGCATCAGCACCCCGTCGCCGGCGACGTTGAAGGTGCCGGGGCGCGGGGTGAGCACGGAGTGCTGGAGGACCGCGAAGAGGTCGGACTCGTGCAGGAACTGCAACCGAGCGTCGTGGCCGGCCACGACCGGCACCACGGGTAGCCGGAAGTAGGAGGTCAGCGGGCTCACGACGTGGGGCCCGATGACGTTGGCGCAGCGCAGCAGCGTGACCTGGCAGTCGGGACGACGCCGCGCGAAGCCCCGCACGTAGCCCTCGATCTCCGCGACGTCCTTGGCGTAGCCGGACTGCGCGGACCGCCGCGGCTCCATGCCCTCGGTGAACATCGCCGGGTCGCGGCTGCTGGCGCCGTAGACCGTGGTCGTCGACTTCACCACGAGCTGCTTCACGCTCGGCGCCTTCTGGCACGCCGCGAGCAGCTGCATCGTCCCGATGACGTTGAGCTCCTTCATCGTGCCCCGCCCGCCGGCCGTGCCGGGGGTGGCGATGACGCTCATGTGGACGACGGTGTCGACATCCTCCTTCGCGATGATCTTGGCGATCACCGGGTTGCGGATGTCGGCCCGCACGAACGAGGCGTCGCCGAGGTCTCCCCCCGCGGGGGGAACCACGTCGACGCCGATCACCCGACGTACGCCGGGCGCCTCGGCCAGTGCGCGCGCGAACCGGCGTCCCAAGTCACGTGAGACGCCGGTGACGAGGACGACCTTGCCGGTCGCTGCGCTGGCCATGTGGCTCTGGTCCGAGACCTGTCGGCTACTTGCCGAGCTTGCGACGCTGCACGCGCGTCTTCTTCAGCAGCTTGCGGTGCTTCTTCTTCGCCATGCGCTTGCGCCGCTTCTTGATGACTGAACCCACGGGTGGAACCTCTCCAACGTCTGAGGTCGCGCCGGAGGTGTCCGGGACGACCGGGCCAGCCTAACGTCCACCGGTAGGGGTGACGCATCCTGGCCCTGTGAGGTCTGCCATGGGCAGGGGGCTCAGCCGGCGTTGAAGAAGCTCTTGCGGAGGTACTCGTCGACGTCCTTCTCGGTCACCCGGAAGGATCGGCCCACCCGCAGCGCGGGCAGGTCGCCGTTGTGCACGAGGCGGTAGACCGTCATCTTGGAGACGCGCATCGTTGCGGCCACCTCGGCGACGGTCAAGAACTTCGACTCCGAGATATCGGGATCGTTGGGGGGCATTGGCGCACCATTCGCTTCCTTTGCGCACGCCACCGATTGCTCACCGGTGCCCACACGAGCGCGTTTTGGTGAGAATAGGGCCTGGAGTGACTGTTGGGGAAGAGATTGACTGATGAAACTTCTGAGGTCTCGGCGTGTCGCCTTGACCCGGGCACGTCAGCAGCCGCCGACGGGTCAGGGCAACGGGTCGAGCCCGTGCAGCGGAAAGGCCGCCATCCGGGTGGCGCTGACCGCCCGGTCGAGCCACGCCTCGGGGTCGTAGCCCCCCTCCCACGGGGTGTACTCCGCGGATCGTCCGTCGCCGAGCCGCGCGGGCCCAGCGCGGCCGGTCGTCTCCAGGACGTGCTCGAGCCAGGCGGCCGGCGTCGCGAGGCCGGGGTCCAGCTCACGACCGGCCACCGCCGCGAGCAGGTGGCTCCACGACCGCGGGACGACCGAGATCAGCGAGTAGCCACCCCCGCCGAGCGCGACCCAGCGCCCGCCGGCGACCTCGTGGGCCAGGTCGTGGAGGGCGAGGTGGGTGGCCCGTTGCCCGTCGATGCTCAGCATCAGGTGGGCCAGCGGGTCGTCGGCGTGCGAGTCGCAGCCGTGCTGGGTGACCAGGACGTCGGGAGCGAACTCCCGCAGGATCGGCGGGACCACCGCGTGGAAGGCCCGCAGCCACCCCGCGTCGGGCGTGCCGGGAGGCAGGGCGACGTTGACCGCGCTGCCCTGGGCCTCCGGGCCGCCCAGGTCCTCGGGGTAGCCGGTGCCGGGGAAGAGGAACTTGCCGGTCTCGTGCAGGGAGATCGTCAGGACCCGGGGGTCGTCGTAGAAGATCTGCTCGACGCCGTCGCCGTGGTGGACGTCGACGTCGACGTACGCCACGCGCTCGGCCCCCTGGTCGAGCAGCCACTGGATGCCGACGGCGACGTCGTTGTAGATGCAGAAGCCGCTGGCCCGGTCGCGCATCGCGTGGTGGAGGCCGCCGGCGATGTTGGCGCTGTGCTGCGACTCCCCCGACCAGACGCGCCGGAAGGCCTCATGGGTCGCTCCGACCACGTGGGCCGCCGCCTCGTGCATCCCCAGGAAGACAGGGTTGTCCTCGGTGCCGAGCCCGAGCTCCTCGTCCGGCGGACCCGGCCGGTGGCCCATCCGGGTGACGGCCTCGATCAGCCGCGGATCGTGGACGGTCGCGATCAGCTCGTCGTCGGCCACCGGGGCCGGGACGACGAGCAGCCCGTCGGGGCCCCCGAGCACCCCCAGCTCGCCGGCCAGGCGCATCGTCAGGTCGACCCGGACGGGCGCCATGGGGTGACCGGGGCCGAAGTCGTACTGGACCAGGGTCGGGTCGAAGATCACGCTGCTGGGTCCGCACGGTTGGTTCGTGCTCATGGGCGGCAACCTACGTCCTCAACCGCGGACGAAGTCGGCCACGATCCGCCCGAGCTCGGCTCCGGCGTCCTCCTGGACGAAGTGACCGGCGCGTTCGATCTCCGGGTGGTCGAGCCCGGCGCAGCCGGGGACGAGCTTGCGCAGCACCGGACCCATCGCCCCGGTGATCGGGTCGGAGTCCGAGAAGGGGGTCAGGAACGGCTTGTCCCAGGCCTGCAGCACCTCCCACGCGGCGCGGTTGGCCTCGGTCGCGGGGTCGTCGGGACGGGTCGGCACCAACGTCGGCATCACCCGCGGCCCGACCTTGCTGGCCTCGTCGGGGAACGGCGCGTCGTACGCCGCCCTCGTGGCGCCGTCGAGGCCGCGCACGCAGCCCGAGGCGACCAGGCGACCGACGTCGAGGGTCTCGGCCGTCTCGACCGCGGTGCGGAAGGCCCACCAGATCTCGGGCATGTCGAAGTCGCCGGTCGGCAGGCCGGTGTTGCTCGCCACCACGCGGGCGAACCGGTCGGGGTTCTCGGCCACCAGCCGGAGGCCGATCAGCCCGCCCCAGTCCTGGCCGACCAGCGTGACGTCGTGCAGGTCGAGGTGGTCGAACGCGAGCGCGCGGACCCACTCGAGGTGCCGGGCGTAGGAGTGGTCCTCCGCGCGCAGCGGCTTGTCCGAGCGTCCGAACCCGACCAGGTCCGGAACCACGCAGCGCACGCCTGCCGCGACGAGCACGTCGATGACGTCGCGGTAGAGGAAGGACCAGGTGGGCTCGCCGTGCAGCAGCAGCGCGACCGGCGCGTCCGCCTGCCCCTCGGTCGGGTGCGCGTCGACGTACGCCATCCGCAGCGTGCCGCCGTCGCCGTCGGGCACGTCGGCGTACTGCGGCTCCCAGGCGAAGCCGGGCAGGTCCGCGAAGCGCTCGTCAGGTGTGCGGTAGATCTCCATCCCCGCAGTCTGGCACTGCCCTGGCAACCACCTCCTCCGGTGTTCACCAGGCATAGCTCCGGGACGTCATGCGGACGGAGCCAGGGGTGGCTCTGTCCGCATGACGTCCTGCGGAGCACCGGCCGCGCAGCAGGCGGCTACTTCTTCTGCCGGCGGCTGCCGCCGTGCCAGTCCTCCTGGACGCCGACGTCACCGGGCTCCACGCCGAAGGAGCGCAGCTGGGGCTGCTCGCGCAGGCTCCGCTTGAGCTCGGAGAAGCCGGGGAAGGTGGCCAGGCCGATCACGTGGTCCCAGAGCTCGACGGCCTCCTCGTCGCTGGGCTGACGGCTGATCACCGGGCCGAAGAACGCCGCACCCTCGGGCGGGGCGATGTGCAGGATGGGCGTGCCGACGTCCTTGCCGGTCAGCGTCAGCGCCTCGTCGGTCGACGCCTGGATCTCGACGTCACGCGCAGTGTCGTCGAGCGCCTCGACCAGTGACGCCGGCAGGCCCGCCTCGGCCAGCGCCTCGGTCACGAGCCCGTCGAGGTCGGACGGCACGTAGCCCCCCTGGGGCACGTCGAAGATCCGGGAGGACAGTGCGGGGTAGAGCCGTGCCACCGCGTCCTGGCCGTGCTCCTCGAGCACCTGCGAGCAGACCCGGAGCATCCGCAGCCCCGCGGTGTGCCCCTCCTCGTACTCGGGCGGGAAGTGGGCGTCGTAGTCGATGTGGCTGTTGAGCAGCCGCAGCGAGATGAAGCGCCACTCGACGACGTAGTCGCGCTGGGCCTGGACCGTGCGCACCCAGGTGCTGGTCATCCAGGCGAACGGGCAGACCGGGTCGAACCAGAAGCGGACGTCGGGCTCAGCGGAGGCAGTCATCCCACCAGCGTGCCAGCGACCTGGTGAGGCTCAGGACCCCTCGGCGAGCTCGCGGGAGCGGTTGCGGGCCGCCTCCATGGCGGCCAGGAAAGCCGCCCGGACCTTGTGGATCTCCAGCTCACGCAACGCACTGGCGGTGGTGCCGCCGGGCGAGGTCACCTGCTCGCGCAGCACGGTCGGGTGGGTGCCGGTCTCGCGCAGCATCCTGGCCGAGCCGACGAGGGTCTGGATGACCAGGTCGCTCGCGGTGGCCCGGGGCAGCCCGAGGTGGACGCCGGCCTCGATCATCGACTCGACGACGAAGAAGATGTAGGCGGGCCCCGACCCGGAGATCGCGGTGACGGCGTCCTGCTGACGCTCGGGGATCCGCAGCACCCGACCCACCGACGCCATCAGCGACTCGGCCTCGGCGAGGTGGACCTCGTCGCAGTGCGAGCCCGGCGAGATCGCGGTCATGCCCTCGTCGACGAGCGCCGGCGTGTTGGGCATGACGCGGACGACGGCCACGCCCTCGGGCACCCGCGCCTCGATGAAGCCGGTGGTGATCCCGGCCGCCAGGGAGACCAGCAGCTGGCCGGAGCGCAGCGAGGGGCTGATCTCGTCGAGGACCGCCGCCATGTCCTGGGGCTTGACCACCAGCGCGAGGGTGTCGGCCCGGGCCGCGGCCTCGACGTTGGAGACCACCGCGACGCCGTACCGCTCCTCGAGCTCGCGGGCGCGCTCGGGACGCTTCTCGCCGACCAGGAGGTCGTCGACCCGTCGGCCGGCGCGGACGAGCCCGGAGAGCAGGGCCTCGCCCATCACTCCGGCGCCGATGACCGCGGTCTGGGGGGACGCCATGGTTGCTCCCGGCTAGCTCTTGGAGATGAGGGACTTGAGGAAGAATGACAGGTTCTGCGGTCGCTCGGCGAGGCGGCGCATCAAGTAGCCGTACCACTCCTGGCCGTAGGGCACGTAGACCCGCACGGTCTCGCCGCTGCGCGCGAGCCGGGTCTGCTCCTCGGGGCGGATGCCGTAGAGCATCTGGAACTCGTAGGACCCCGGCGGTCGGCCGTAGCGGCTGGCGAGCGACGCCGCGATCTCGATCATCCGGGGGTCGTGGGTGGCGATCATCGGGTAGCCCTGGCCCGACAGCAGCACCTTGAGGCACCGGACGTAGGACTTGTCGACCTCGACCCGGTCGGTGAAGGCCACGTCGTCCGGCTCGTTGTAGGCGCCCTTGCACAGCCGCACCCGCGAGCCCTCGTGGGCCAGGGCGCGACAGTCGGCCTCGGTCCGGTGCAGGTAGGCCTGCACCACCGCCCCGGTCTCGGGGAAGTCCTTGCGGAGCTCACGCAGCACCGCCAGCGTCGCGTCGGTGGTGGTGTGGTCCTCCATGTCGAGCGTGACGGTCGTGCCGGCGTTGCGCGCGGCGCGGCAGATGGTCCGGGCGTTCTCGAGCGCGATCTTGCGCCCACCGCCCGCCACGGAGTCGGGGAGCGCCTGCCCGATCGCCGACAGCTTCACCGAGACCTCGGACTGCCGCGAGAGATCCCGGGCCGACAGCGCCTGCAGCACCTCCACGTAGGCCGCCACGGTGGCGTCGGCCTGGGCGACGTCGAGGGTGTCCTCGCCGAGGAAGTCGAGCGTGACGCGCAGCCCGTCGGCGACCAGGACCGCGGTCGCGTCGACCACGGACTGCGTGGTCTCCCCCGGCACGTGGCTGCGCACGATGCCCGCAGAGACGGGCATCGAGGAGACCAGCCGCTTGACCCCGGCGCTGCGAGCCAGGAGGAGCAGGGGCGCACGGAGCAGCGACATGGCTCAGAGGCTACGTCGTCGTCCCCTCACGCCGTACGACGCCGCAGGGTGGCCGCACCCAGCGCCAGGGCCACGACCGCGACGGCCGCCACGACGCCGACGTCGCCCAGGACCGGCCCCACGTCGGGGCTGCGACCCAGCGCCCGCATGGCGTCGATCGCGTAGGACAGCGGGAGCACGTCGCTGATCGCGCCCAGCACGTCGGGCATCTGGTCGCGCTCGACGAACAGGCCGCACAGCAGGATCTGGGGGATCACCACGACGGGCATGAACTGCACGGCCTGGAACTCGGTCTGCGCGAACGCGCTGACCAGCAGGCCCAGTGCCGAGCCCAGCACCGCGTCGACCACGGCCACCAGCGTGAGCAGCCACACCGGGCCGGCCACCTCGAGACCGAGGAAGCCGACCGAGACCGCCACGGCCAGCGCCGACTGGACCGCGGCCACCAGCCCGAAGGCCAGGGCGTAGCCGAGCAGGAAGTCGAGCTTGCCCATCGGCATCGCCAGCAGCCGCTCGAGCGTGCCGGAGGAGCGCTCGCGCAGGGTGGTCACGCTGGTCACCAGGAACATGATGATGAACGGGAACATCGCCAGCAGCCCGGGCCCGAGCCGGTCGAAGACGGCACCGGGCGTGGCCTCGAACATCCACCACAGCAGGGTGATCAGCGCCGTGGGCAGGACCATGAGCATGGCCAGCGTCCGGTGGTCGCGCCGCAGCTGGGTGAGCACCCGGCCGGCCACCGCGAGGGTGATCCGCGGGTTCATGCCGCACTCCCCCGGTCGCGCTCGACGACCGTCAGGAACGCCTGCTCGATGTCGGCGGCCCCGGTGTCCTCCCGGATCCGGTCGGGCGGTCCGTCGGCGATGATCCGGCCCTCGCGCATCAGCAGCAGCCGGTCGCAGCGGTCGGCCTCGTCCATGACGTGGCTCGAGACCAGCACGGTCGCCCCGGTGTCGGCGATCCGGTGGAACAGTGCCCACAGGTCACGGCGCAGCACCGGGTCGAGGCCGACGGTCGGCTCGTCGAGCACCAGCAGGTCGGGCTGCCCCAGCAGGGCCACCGCGAGGCTGACCCGGGAGCGCTGTCCGCCGCTGAGCCGGCCGACGACGGCGTCGGAGTGGTCCACGAGGTCGACCGCCTCCGCCGCCCTGGTCACCTCGTCGGCGTCGACGCCCAGCACCCGGGCGAAGAACCGCAGGTTCTCGGTCACGCTGAGGTCGTCGTACACGCTGGCGGCCTGGGTGACGTAGCCGATCCGCCGACGCAGCGAGGCGTCCCCGGCGGTCGCACCGAGCACGCTCACGCGGCCCGAGGTGACTCGCTGGACGCCGACCAGGCAGCGCAGCAGCGTGGTCTTGCCGCAGCCGGACGGTCCGAGCAGCCCCGTGACCCCACCCCCGCCGATGCTCAGGTCGAGCCCGGGCAGCACCCGTCGACCGCCGCGGTCGACGACGAGGTCCTGCACCTCCACCGCGTTTTTCATCATGTGTTGAATTGTGCGCCGCTGCCGGGCGACCGTCAAGGAGGAGACGGCCGTGGATGTCAGTCACCCAGTGACGAGGATCCACGGCCACGATCCTGGTCCCCGACAGTCAGGGGAGGTCGCCCGTGAGGTAGCGCTGGATCGTCGGGGCGTACGTCGCCACCACGACGTCGGCGGGCAGCGAGGCCAGCGGCTCGAGCCGGTGGACGTAGCGGGTGAGGATCAGCCCCAGCAGCTGGCTGGCGACCAGCGGGACCCGGTGCTCGGGCCGGTCGACGCACAGCGCAGCCCCCACGGGAGCCAGCACGAGCGGCACGACGCCCTCGGTGAGCAGCCGGGCCCCGTCCGGGTCCATCGCCCCGCGCACCAGGCCGAGCAGCGGCAGCCGGTGCTGGGGGTCGTCCCACACGCCGACGAAGACCGCCAGCAGCCGCTCGCCGGCGCCGTCGGGTCCGGCCGCGATCACGGGCGCCAGGACCTCGCGCGGGTCGACGGGCAGCTCGAGCGCGGCGACGAAGAGATCGCCCTTGCTGCCGAAGTAGTGGTGCACCAGCGCGGCGTCCACCCCGGCGCTGGTCGCGACGGCCCGCACGGTCGTGCCGGCGAAGCCCTGGGTGGCGAAGAGCTCGCGAGCGGCGGCGAGGATCGCCGCCCGGGTGTCGGGCGACCCGGGGCGACGGCCGCGACGTCCGGGCGACCCCGAGGTGGGCACGACGGCCGGCTCAGCCATGGGGCGCGGGGACGACGAAGTGCTCCCGGGCGAAGTCCAGCGACTCGCGCAGGTCGGCCTCGCGCTCCTCGCGGCTGGTGCAGCGCCGGGTGTTGATCTCGACCACGATCTCGCCTGCGAAGCCCACGCCGGCCAGGTGGTTCAGGAAGGCCGCGGCGTTCATCGATCCACGCCCCGGCACGAGGTGCTCGTCCTTCGCGGAGTCGCTGCCGTCGGTGAGGTGGACGTGTCGCAGCCGGTCGCCGAGGCGGACCGCCATCTCGATCACGTCGTCCTGGGCGATGGCGGCGTGCGAGAGGTCGATCGTGGTGTTGGCGTAGGGCTCGCTCGAGGGGTCCCAGCCGGGCAGGTACATCGGCATGCCGCGCTTCGCCGACGCCCGCCAGGGATACATGTTCTCCACGGCGAAGGCGATGCCGGTGGAGTTCTCGAGCGCCGCGATGCCGTTGACGAAGTCGCGGGCGTAGTCGCGCTGCCAGCGGAAGGGCGGGTGGACCACCACGACCTCGGCCCCGACCTCGGCGGCCATCTGCGCCGAGCGCTCGAGCTTGCCCCACGGCTCGGTGCCCCACACGCGCTGGGTGAACAGCAGGCACGGCGCGTGGATCGCGCTGATCGGCATCGCGTGGTGCT
>CAWJSY010000002.1:0-31342 GCA_963845645.1 uncultured Actinomycetota bacterium | reverse complement strand
ATGGCGCTGGGTGGGTCCTTGCGGGACTCAGCCCTGGCGCTGCTTGTGACGCGGGTTCTCGCAGATCACCATGACGCGACCGTGGCGACGAATCACCTTGCACTTGTCACAGATCGGCTTGACGCTGGGGTTGACCTTCATGCCAGCCCTCTCTTGTTCGTAGCGGCGTGTTACTTGTACCGGTAGACGATCCGACCCCGGGTGAGGTCGTACGGCGACAGCTCCACCACAACGCGGTCCTCGGGGAGGATCCGGATGTAGTGCTGGCGCATCTTGCCGCTGATGTGGGCGAGCACCTTGTGCCCGTTGCTCAGCTCGACACGGAACATCGCGTTGGGGAGTGCCTCCACCACGGTGCCCTCGATCTCGATGACGCCTTCTTTCTTGGGCATGTCCTCCACAATCTGTCGTCCGTCGGGTGTGTCTACCGTCGGTCCGGGAACCTCCACCGGCGGATGCTGGTGGTGGACCTCGTACGGCCGTTCCGGACACCTCGTCCCGGGCACACGCCGAACCAGGCTCCGAGAGCTGGTCGACGGATGGTCCCGGGCAGCCGCGAGGCACCACGAAACAGACCCACGTTGGGCCGACACGCCAGTTTAGGTGCCCTCGACCGCAAAGACGAATTCACACCGGCAGGGCACCTCGAAGCGGGTCCTCAGTCGGTGATCCTGCCCCCCACGCGCAGCCACCAGCCGGCGGCGTCGCGCACCCGGGCGGAGCGCTCGGGGTCGTGGGCCAGCCGGGCGAGCCCGGGGTGCTGGACGAGCCCGAGACACTCGACGGTCGCGAGGCTCAGCGCCGAGTCGTCCACCGCCTGGTCGAGCAGCACGTCGTCGAGGTCCAGTCCGGCGTTGCCGGCCACCAGCAGGGCGTCGGACGAGTGGTGGGGGCGGGTGGCGTCGAACCAGGCCTGCAGCTGCTCGCGCCCGCGGGGCACCTGCAGGTGACGCAGTCCCCGGAGCGCACCGTCGCGGGTGGCCACGTCGAAGCCCTCGACGGCCAGGCAGGCCAGCCGGCACTGCAGCGCGTCGACCAGGGGCGAGGCCATGAGCAGGAACGCCGCGGCGTGCACCCGGATGGCGCGGAAGTCGTAGATGAGCTCGAAGAGCAGCCGGACCACCATGGGCTGCTCCCCCAGGCCCAGGACCGACGTGACCTCGTGGGCCAGGCGCTCGCACACGGCGTAGTGCACGTTGCGGTGGTCTGCGGTCCACGACGCGGGAACGTAGACCGGCGTCAGGGGGCCCGGCAGGCCCGCCTGGATCTCGCGGCGCAGCGCGGGCGGCAGGTTCTTGTAGAGCGTGGTCAGCACCTGCCCGCGCGCGGGCTGCTCCCCCCCAGCGTCGTACGCCGCCCAGAAGTACGGCGCCAGCAGGCTCCACTCGGCCTCGGTGAGGCCACCGACCGCGCGCATGTTCTCGATGGCCAGGGCCGCGCCACGCAGCACCGGGAGCGCACCGTGGCTCAGCAGACCGGCCGCCCACCTGAGCATCCGGACCGTCGGCTGCTCGGAGGCCACGCACAGCGCGGTGATCATCACCGACTCCGCGCCCGCGTCGGCGAGCAGGTCACGCACGGCCTCGTCGACGAGGTCGGCGTAGACCCCGCGGCGCAGGTTGGCGATCGCCTCGTAGCGGGTCACGTAGGCCGTGCCGACGGCCCGGACGGCCTGGTAGAGCAGCTGCTGGACGAGGGGTCGCACGTGGCGGCTGGGCACGACCCAGACCTGGTCGAGGCTGAGGCCCCGGGCCAGGGTCAGCCAGTCGCCGCCGCTGGCCTGCCCCTCGTGGACGCGTTCGAGGAGTCCGTCGAGCCGGGCGAGACCGGTGTGGCCGGCGAGCAGCGGAGCGCGGTCGGGCGGCGCGTAGGAGTAGGACCGGCAGATGGTGTCCACCGGGGCGCGCAGCTGGCCGGTCGGCAGCCCCAGTGCGGACTCGTAGGCGTCGATGAGTCGGCCGTCGCGCTGGCCGTTGCGCTCGAGCGAGCTGATCGAGGCCACCGAGAGCGCGGCTGCTCCCCCGGCCAGCCGGCTGCTCATGTCGGCCAGGTTGACCCCTCGCCCCTCGCGGCTGACGCGCAGCAGCCACCCGACCCGGGCCCCGACGTCGATCCGGGCGCCATCGAGGGCGGTGGGGTCCCAGATGGGAGTCGCGGGGCGCGCCATTGTCCGAGGCTAGCCCGCACAGCAGCGCAGCGCGGCCGTTAGCCGAGCAGCAGACGCACCGTGTCCTCGCGGGCGGGCGACCACCGCGGCTCGGTGCCGACCCCGGCCCCGGCGACCGGGTGCACCATCACCTCGTCGACGCCGTGCAGCCGCGCCAGGTCGCGGACCTGCGTGCGCGCCTCCTGGGGCGACCCGATGACCCAACGGCGGCGCATCGCCTCGAGCAGGTCGCGGTGGCTCGGGGGGAGCTCGACCTTCTCGGCCTCCTCCACCAGCGGCTGGGGCGTCAGCGGCTGACCGGTGCGCAGCGCCAGCATCTGCAGCAGCTGGGGCAGGGCCAGGCGGTGGGCCTCCTCAGCGGTCTCGGCCACGCAGACGTTGAGGGTCAGGAACGTGCGGGGTGCGTCCAGCCCGGGCGAGGCGCGGAACGAGCCGCGGTAGAGCGCGAGGGCCTCGGCGGTGCCGGACCCGGCGAAGTGGTGGGCGAACACGTAGGGCAGCCCCTTCTCGGCGGCCAGCCGGGCCGAGTAGTCCGAGCTGCCCAGCAGCCACACCTCGGGCACCGACTCGGCCGAGGGCGTCGCGCGCAGCACGTGGGTGCGACCCTCGACGGCCAGGCCGACCCCGGCCGGGTCCATCATCGCCACGAGGTTGTCGACGTACTCCGGAAAGCGCGAGACCGCCTCGTCGGTGACGCCGCCCGCCCCGTGGCGCAGCGCCCACCCGGTGACGGGGTCGGTGCCGGGAGCGCGACCGAGCCCCAGGTCGATCCGACCGGGGTGCGCGGCTTCGAGGAGGGCGAACTGCTCCGCCACCACCAGCGGGGCGTGGTTGGGCAGCATCACCCCGCCCGACCCGACTCGGATCCGCTCGGTCGCGGCCGCGATCATCGCGATCAGCACCGGCGGGTTGGTGGCCGCCACGGCCGGCATGTTGTGGTGCTCCGCGACCCAGTAGCGCCGCAGCCCCCGCTCGTCGGCGACCTTGGCCAACGAGACCGTGGCCGCGATCGCGTCACCGGTGGACTGGTCGGTGCGCACCGGCACCAGGTCGAGGACGGACAGGGCAGGGAGGGTGGTGGTGTCGTGGCTCATCGTCGGGTCAACACCTGCGGCACCCCGACGATTCCATGGGGCCGCCTCTGCGGCGCCGCCGGGCTCAGCTCGTGGCGGTCGGCAGCTCGTCGCGCTCCCGGTCGCGCTTGTCCTTGGCGAGACTTGCCGCCGCGGTCACGATCAGGGTGACGATGATGACGCCCAGGCTCATCAGCGACGGGATCTCGTAGACCGGCACCGGCTCGCCGCCGTTGAGGAACGGCAGCTCGTTCTCGTGCAGGGCGTGCAAGACCAGCTTCACGCCGATGAAGGCCAAGATGAACGACAGCCCCAGCGAGAGGTAGACCAGGCGCTTGAGCAGTCCGCCGAGCAGGAAGTAGAGCTGGCGCAACCCCATCAGGGCGAAGACGTTGGCGGTGAAGACCAGGTAGGGCTCCTGGGTGATCCCGAAGATCGCGGGGATCGAGTCCAGGGCGAAGAGGATGTCGGTGGTGCCGAGCGCGATGATCACGATCAGCATGGGGGAGACCACCCGTACGCCGTTCTCCTGGTACCACAGCTTGAGGCCCCGGAACTCGTCGCCGACGTTGAGGTGGGTCTGGGCGAACTTGACGATGCGGTTGTCCTCGGGGTGCTCGCTGTCGTGCGAGCGATAGCTCTTCACCAGCGTCACCGCGGTGTAGACCAGGAACGCGCCGAAGATGTAGAAGACCCAGGCGAAGTTGTTGATCAGCTGGTAGCCCAACGCGATGAAGATCGCGCGGAAGACCAAGGCCAGGATGATCCCGACCATGAGCGCTTCCTGCTGGTACTTGCGGGGCACCTTGAGCGCCGACATCAAGATGATGAAGACGAACAGGTTGTCGATCGAGAGGCTGTACTCGGTCAACCAGCCGGCGTAGAACTCGATGCCGTAGTCGTGACCGTGGAAGAGCAGCACCCAGGCGCCGAAGACGACGGCGGCACTGACGTAGACCGTGAGCGCGATCGAGGACTCGCGCATCGAGGGCTCGTGGGGGTGGCGGGCGATGACGGCGATGTCGAAGAGCAGCACCGTGAGGGTGACACCGATCGTGATCGTCCACTCGAGGGTCGAGACATCCACAGGGTTTCTCCAGTGCTCAGGGGTTGGCCAAGACGCCAGAGGTCTCTTCCGCCACGATCCGTGACCCACGGCCCCGGTCCGGACGGGCCCGGACGTGCTGACGAGACCGCAGCGAAGGAATACTCCCCCCTGCGGTACCCATCCTTCCACGTCGCCACCCGGCGGGCCCAATCGGTCGCCGGGTGTGCGAGGTCAGTCGGCGAGCGGGCCGTACGTCGCGCCCAGCGCGGACAGCGCCGTCTCCCCGCCGTCCAGGGCGGTCAGCACCCAGGCGCCGTGCTCGGTGAGGGCGAAGCTGTGCTCGAAGTGGGCGGCCCACGAGCCGTCGGCGGTGACGACGGTCCAGTCGTCGTCGAGCGTCACGGTCTCCTCGGTGCCGAGGGTGATCATCGGCTCGACGGCCAGGGCCAGTCCCGCCACCAGCGTCGGGCCCTTGCGGGTGCCGTAGTTGGGGACGTCGGGGGGCTGGTGCATCTCGGTGCCGATGCCGTGGCCGGTGTAGTCCTCGACGATCCCGTAGGCGCCTGCGTCGCGGACGCGGGCCTCGACGGCCGCGGAGATGTCGCCGACGCGCCCACCGACCCGCGCCGCGGCGATGCCCGACCACATGGCTGCCTCGGTGACCTCCATCAGCGCGGTCACCTCCGGGGGGACCGGGCCGACGGCGACCGTGATCGCCGCGTCGCCGTGCCAACCCTCGACGATGGCGCCGCAGTCGATCGAGATGACGTCGCCCTCGCGCAGCACCTGGCCACCCGGGATGCCGTGGACGACCTGCTCGTTGACCGAGGTGCAGATCGACCCCGGGAACCCGTGGTAGCCCAGGAACGACGGCACCGCGCCGGCGGAGCGGATCCGGTCCTCGGCGATCCGGTCGAGCTCCAGGGTGCTGATCCCCGGGCGGACGGCGTCGCGCAGCGCCTCGAGCGTGCGTCCGACCACCAGTCCGGCCCGTCGCATCAAGACGACCTGCTCGGGGGTCTTGACCTGGACCCCGCGGTCGCGCCACCCCATCAGCGGGGCCCGCAGCCCGAGGTCACGACTGGGGCAGGTCGTCCAGGGCGTCGAAGATCCGCCGGGTGACCTCGTCGACCTCGCCCATGCCGTCGACCTCGACGAGCAGGCCGCGCTCGCGGTAGACCTCGATCAGGGGCTCGGTCTGCTCGGTGTAGATCTGTTGCCGGCGCCGGATCACCTCTTCGGTGTCGTCGGCCCGGCCCTCGACCTCGGCGCGCTGGACGAGCCGCTGCACGAGCTCCTCGGCGTCGACGGTGAGGACGACGGCCGCGTCGAGCTGATGACCGGTGAAGGTGATCATCCCGTCGAGCTCCTCGACCTGCGCGAGCGTGCGCGGGTAACCGTCGAGCAGGAAGCCGGGCTCGGCGTCGGGCTCGTCGATCCGGTTGCGCACCATCTTGTTGGTGACCTCGTCGGGGACGTAGTCGCCGGCGTCCATGTAGCGCTTGGCCTCGACCCCCAGCTCGGTGCCTGCGGAGACGTTGGCGCGGAAGATGTCGCCGGTGGAGACGGCGGGGATCTCGAAGTGGTCAGCCACGAACTTGGCTTGGGTGCCTTTGCCGGCGCCCGGCGGCCCCATCAGGATGAGTCTCATCTAGCGAAGGAATCCTTCGTAGTTGCGCTGCTGGAGCTGGCTCTCGATCTGCTTCACCGTGTCGAGGGCGACCCCGACCATGATCAGGATCGAGGTCCCGCCGAACGGGAAGTTCTGGTTCGCGTCGATGAGGACCAGAGCGATCAACGGGATGAGCGAGATCAGACCGAGGTAGAGAGCACCTGGCAGCGTGATGCGGGACAGGACGTAGGACAGGTAGTCCTCGGTCGGCTTGCCCGCCCGGATCCCGGGGATGAAGCCGCCGTACTTCTTCATGTTGTCGGCAACCTCGTTGGGGTTGAAGGTGATCGACACGTAGAAGTAGGTGAAGAAGACGATGAGGCCGAAGTAGACCGCCATGTAGAGCGGGTGCGACTGCGTCACGAAGTAGTCGCCGAGGAACTGCACGACCGGGTTGGTGCTGGTCTGGTTGAACTGCACCGCCATCGCCGGCAGGTAGAGCAGCGAGGAGGCGAAGATGACCGGGATGATGCCGGCCTGGTTGACCTTCAACGGGATGTAGGTCGAGCTGCCGCCGAACATCTTGCGGCCGACCATCCGGCGGGCGTACTGGACCGGGATCCGGCGCTGCGACTGCTCGATGAAGATGACCGCGGCCACCACGACGAGCCCGACCGCCAGCACGATGCCGAAGATCCACCAGCCCTGGCCCTTCTGGACCTGCCAGAGCGAGGCCGGGAAGGTCGCGACGACCTGGGTGAAGATCAGGATCGACATGCCGTTGCCGACGCCACGCTCGGTGATCAGCTCGCCGAGCCACATGATCACCGCGGTGCCGGCGGTCATGGTGATCACCATGACCAGGAACGTGCTGGTGCCGTTGTCGTGCAGCAGCGGGAGCTCGCACTGCAGGAGCCCACCGGAGCGGGCCAGAGCGACGATGCCCGTGGCCTGCAGCAGCGAGAGGCCCAAGGTGAGGTAACGGGTGTACTGCGTGATCTTCGTCTGCCCGGCCTGCCCCTCCTTCTTCAGCATCTCCAGTCGGGGGATCACCACGACGAGAAGCTGCAGGATGATGCTGGCCGTGATGTAGGGCATGATCCCGAGCGCGAAGACGGTCAGCTGGAGCAGGGCTCCGCCGGAGAAGAGGTTGACCAGGCTGTAGAGCCCGGCGTTCTCGCCTTCTTGCGCCAGGCTGATGCACTGCTGCACGTTGCCGACGTTGACGCCCGGGGCCGGGATCTGTGAGCCGGCCCGGAAGATCACGATGACCAACAGGACGAACAGCAGCTTTCGCCGCAGGTCCGGAGTCCGGAAGGCGTTCACGAACGCGCTGAGCACGAGGTCCTCTTTCTCAAGCCAGGTCTACCGGGGCCCTCGTGGGCCCGTGGAAGCCTAACAGGGGGCAGGTATGCGGAAGGGGCGTGGCCGATTCTCCCGCGGGGGAATCGGCTCACGCCCCTGTCCGGGTGTTCAGAGCAGCGAGGTGGAGCCGCCGGCGGCCTCGATCTTGTCCTTGGCCGTGCCGGAGAACGCGTGCGCGCTCACGGCGACCTTGACCGAGATCTCACCCTGACCGAGGACCTTGACCGGCTGACCCTTGCGGACGGCTCCGCGAGCAACGAGCTGCTCGACGGTCACGTCACCGCCCTCGGGGAACAGCGAGTCGATGCGGTCGAGGTTGACGACCTGGAACTCGACCTTGAAGGGGTTCTTGAACCCCTTCAGCTTGGGCAGGCGCATGTGGAGGGGCATCTGCCCGCCCTCGAACGCAGCGGGCACCTGGTTGCGGGCCTTGGTGCCCTTGGTGCCACGGCCCGCGGTCTTGCCCTTGGAGCCTTCGCCTCGACCCACGCGGGTCTTCGACGTCTTGGCGCCCGCAGCGGGGCGCAGGTGGTGCAGCTTGAGCGTCATGTCACTCGACCTCCTCGACCGTCACGAGGTGACGGACGGTGTGGACCATGCCCCGGATCTCCGGGCGGTCCTCCTTGACGACCACGTCACCGATGCGCTTGAGCCCCAGGGTGCGCAGGGTCTCGCGCTGGTTGGCCTTGCAGCCGATCGTGGACCTGTGCTGCTGGACCTTGAGCTGTGCCATCAGGACGACACCCCCGCAGCCTCGGCGATCCCCTCGGCCTTGGCGCGGAGCAGCGCCGCCGGAGCGACGTCCTCGACCCGCAGGCCACGTCGGGCCGCGACGTCCTCGGGCTGCTCGAGCATGCGCAGCGCCTCGACCGTCGCGTGGACGATGTTGATCTGGTTGGACGACCCGAGCGACTTGCTCAGGATGTCGTGGATGCCGGCGCACTCGAGCACCGCACGCACCGGGCCACCAGCGATCACACCGGTACCGGGGGCGGCAGGACGCAGCATGACCACGCCGGCCGCCTTCTCCCCCTGGACGGGGTGCGGGATGGTGCCCTGGATGCGAGGGACGCGGAAGAAGTTCTTCTTCGCCTCCTCGACGCCCTTGGCGATCGCCGCGGGCACCTCCTTGGCCTTGCCGTAGCCGACGCCGACCATGCCTTCGCCGTCGCCGACCACCACGAGGGCGGTGAAGCTGAAGCGACGACCACCCTTGACGACCTTGGCGACGCGGTTGATGGTGACGACCCGCTCGATGTAGGCGTTCTTGTCGGCACCCTGGCCGCGACCTCCGTCGCGTCCCCGGCCCCCGCCCTGGCGCTCGCCGCCGCGCTGTCCGCGCTGGGCTCCGCTCATGAGTCTCTACCTTCTCTCAGTCTTCTTCTGGCGATCAGAACGTCAGGCCGGCTTCGCGGGCGCCGTCGGCCAGGGCCGCGATGCGGCCGTGGTACTTGTTGCCGGCGCGGTCGAAGACGACCGCGTCGACACCGAGGCCCTTGGCGCGCTCGGCAACGAGCTCGCCGACCCGCTTCGCCTTGGCGGTCTTGTCGCCGTCGAGCGCACGCAGGTCGGCCTCCATGGTGGAGGCGTAGGCCAGCGTCGCGCCCTGGAGGTCGTCGACCACCTGGACGGTGATGTGCTTCGTGGACCGGGTGACCACCAGGCGCGGACGCTCGGCGGTGCCGCTGAGCTTCTTGCGGCCCCGGACCTGGCGGCGCAGGCGCGACTTCTGGCGCGCTGCGGTGTGCTTGTGGTTCTTCAGTGAGATCGCCATGTCACTTACCGGCCTTTCCGACCTTGCGGCGGATCTGCTCGCCGGCGTAACGGACGCCCTTGCCCTTGTAGGGCTCCGGCTTGCGCAGCTTGCGGATGTTGGCCGAGACCTCACCGACCAGCTGCTTGTCGATCCCGGCGACGCCGAGCTTCGTGGGTCCCTCGACCGTGAACGTGATGCCCTCGGGGGCGTCGAACACGATCGGGTGGGAGTAGCCGAGCTGGAACTCCAGCTGGGTCGGGCCCTTGGACAGGACGCGGTAACCCACGCCCACGATCTCGAGCTTCTTCTCGTAGCCCTCGGTCACGCCGATCACCATGTTGCTGATCAGCGTGCGGGTCAGGCCGTGCAGTGCCTTGCTCTCACGCTCGTCGTCGGGACGCTTGACGTCGAGGACGTCGTCGTTCCGCTCCACGAGGATGGGCTCGGCCACGGTGTGGGACAGGGTTCCCTTGGGCCCCTTCACGGTCACCAGCGCGTCGTCGATAGCGACGTCGACACCGGACGGGACCGCGATCGGGAGCTTGCCAATTCGCGACATGCTTCTTCTCTCCTTCTCGGTCTCAGTCGGTCCGGGTCACCAGACGTAGGCGAGAACTTCCCCACCCACGCCCTTCTGGTTCGCCTGACGGTCGGTGAGCAGGCCCTGGCTCGTCGAGATGATCGCGACGCCGAGGCCACCGAGCACCTTCGGGAGCCCGGTGCTCTTGGCGTAGACCCGGAGTCCGGGCTTGCTGATCCGGCGGACGCCGGCGATCGAGCGCTCGCGGTTGCGGCCGAACTTCAAGATGATGTGGAGCGTCTGGCCCACACCCTCGTTGTCGGTGACGCTGAACGAGGTGATGTAACCCTCCTGCTGGAGGATCTCGGCGACACCCTGCTTGAGCTTGCTGTAGGGCATCGACACATCGTCGTGGAACGCCTGGTTGGCGTTGCGCAGACGGGTCAACATGTCTGCGATCGGGTCGGTCATCGTCATAGCTGGGCGAACTCTTTCTTCTGTGGTTTCCCGGGCCCGAGGGCCGCGGGACCTTCAGCGGTTGGTGGTGGGGAGCCTGTTACCAGGAGGACTTGGTCACGCCGGGCAGCTCGCCGCGGTGGGCCATCTCCCGCAGGCAGATCCGGCACAGGCCGAACTTGCGGTAGACGGCCTTGGGACGGCCGCAGCGCTGGCAACGCGTGTAACCGCGCACCGCGAACTTGGGCTTGCGGGCCGCCTTGACCCTCAGTGCTGTCTTCGCCATGGGACTCTCCTGCTCAGCGCTCTGCGAAGGGGAAGCCGAGCTGCTTGAGCAGCGCGCGCCCCTCCTCGTCGTTGGTGGCCGTCGTGACCACCGTGATGTCCATGCCCCGCGAGCGGTCGACCTTGTCCTGGTCGATCTCGTGGAACATGACCTGCTCGGTCAGCCCGAAGGTGTAGTTGCCGCGGCCGTCGAACTGCTGCGGCGAGAGGCCGCGGAAGTCGCGGATCCGGGGCAGCGCGAGCGACAGCAGCCGGTCGAGGAACTCCCACATCCGGTCGCCGCGCAGCGTCACGTGGCAGCCGATCGGCATGCCCTCGCGCAGCTTGAACTGCGCGATGGACTTGCGGGCCTTGGTGACCGACGGCTTCTGGCCGGTGATCGCGGTGAGGTCGCGGACCGCGCCGTCGATCAGCTTGGAGTCGCGAGCCGCCTCGCCGACACCCATGTTGACCACGATCTTGGTCAGCCCGGGCACCTGCATGATGTTGGCGATCTCGAACTCGGACCGCAGGGCCGGGAGGATCTCCTCGCGGTACCGGGTCTTCAGTCGCGGGGTCACCGTCTCGGTGGCCTCGGTGGCGGTGTCGGTCATCAGATTTCCTTGCCGGTCTTGCGGGAGATGCGGACGCTGCGCGTCGCGGAGTACGTCGAGCCGTCGGGACGGCGCTTGGTGACCTCGTCGCGGCGGAAGCCGATCCGGGTCACGCCGTCGTCCTCGACGAGCATCACGTTGGAGACGTGGATCGGGGCCTCCATGGTGATGATGCCGCCGGTGTTGCCGGCGCGACCGCCCTGGTTGACGGCCTTGGTGTGCCGCTTGACGCGGTTGACGCCCTCGACGATCACGCGCTGCTCCTCGCGGAGCACCTTGATGACCTTGCCCTCGGCGCCCTTGTCACGGCCGGCGATCACCTTGACGGTGTCGCCCTTCTTGATGTTCACGGTGGACTTCTTCGACATGCTCACAACACCTCCGGCGCGAGCGAGATGATCTTCATGAACCGCTTCTCGCGCAGCTCGCGGCCCACGGGCCCGAAGATGCGGGTCCCGCGAGGCTCACCGTCGGTCTTGAGGATGACGGCGGCGTTCTCGTCGAAGCGGATGTAGGAACCGTCGGGACGACGGCGCTCCTTGATCGTGCGCACGATGACGGCCTTGACGACGTCGCCCTTCTTGACGTTGCCACCGGGGATCGCGTCCTTGACGGTGGCGACGATGACGTCGCCGATGCCGGCGTAGCGCCGACCCGAGCCGCCGAGCACCCGGATGCAGAGGATCTCCTTCGCACCGGTGTTGTCGGCGATCTTGAGTCGCGACTCCTGCTGGATCATTTCGCCCTCTCCAGGATCTGCACGACGCGCCAACGCTTCGTGGCGGACAGCGGGCGGGTCTCCATCACCAGGACCCGGTCACCGATGCCGCACTCGTTCTGCTCGTCGTGGGCCTTCAGCTTGCTGGTGCGCCGCATGACCTTGCCGTACAGCGCGTGCTTCACCCGGTCCTCGACCGACACGACCACGGTCTTGTCCATCTTGTCGCTGACGACCAGGCCCTCACGGACCTTGCGGGTGCTCCGCTCGTCGGCGTTCACAGTCTGCTCGCTCATGCGCTCGCCTCTTCTTCGTCCGCACCCGGGGCCACGCGGATGCCGAGCTCACGCTCACGCACCACGGTGTAGATCCGGGCGATGTCCTTCTTCACAGTGCGCAGTCGACCGTGGCTCTCCAGCTGGCCGGTGGCCGCCTGGAAGCGGAGGTTGAAAAGCTCCTCCTTGGCCTCGCGCAGTCGCGCTTCGAGGTCGACGTCGTTGAGCTCGTCGAGCTCGTGCGCCTTCACACCCTGGGCCATCAGAACTCACCCGCCTCTCGCGAGATGAACCGGCACTTCATGGGGAGCTTGTGCATCGCGCGGCGCATCGCCTCGCGGGCGACGGTCTCGTCGACGCCGGACAGCTCGAACATGACGCGGCCGGGCTTGACGTTGGCGATCCACCACTCCGGGGAGCCCTTGCCGGAACCCATGCGGGTCTCGGCGGGCTTCTTGGTCAACGGACGGTCGGGGTAGATGTTGATCCACACCTTTCCGCCTCGCTTGATGTGACGGGTCATGGCGATACGGGCCGACTCGATCTGTCGGTTGGTCACGTAGTGACCCTCGATCGCCTGGATGCCGTACTCACCGAAGGTCAGCGTGGTGCCACCCTTGGCGGCTCCGCGCCGGTTGGGGTGGTGCTGCTTGCGGTGCTTGACACGACGGGGCATCAACATGCTGCTCAGCCCTCCTGCGGGGTCTCGGCGGGCGCGGCAGCCTGCTCCTGGGGAGCGGCAGCGGCCGGCGCCTCGGCGGCGGGAGCCTCACGGTCCGAACGCGTCGGACGGTCGGCGCGCGTGCCTCGGCTCGGGCGCTCACCGCCGCGCTGCGGACGGGCACCGCCACGGCCGGGGACACCGGCGCGGGCAGCGGCCTGGGCCTGACGCTCGGCACGGGTGCCGGCGACCTCGCCCTTGTAGATCCAGACCTTCACGCCGATCCGACCGAAGGTGGTCTTGGCCTCGTAGAAGCCGTAGTCGATGTCGGCACGCAGCGTGTGCAGCGGGACGCGACCCTCGCGGTAGAACTCGGTGCGCGACATCTCGGCGCCGTTGAGCCGGCCCGAGCACTGGATCCGGATGCCCTTGGCACCCGAACGCATCGAGGTCTGCATCGCCTTGCGCATCGCGCGTCGGAACTGCACGCGGCCCGACAGCTGCTCGGCCACGCCCTGGGCGACCAGCTGAGCATCGATCTCGGGGTTCTTGACCTCGAGGATGTTCAGCTGCACCTGCTTGCCGGTGAGCTTCTCGAGGTCGCCGCGGATGCGGTCGGCCTCGGCGCCACGGCGGCCGATGACGATGCCCGGTCGGGCGGTGTGGATGTCGACCCGGACCCGGTCACGGGTGCGCTCGATCTCGACCTTGGAGATGCCGGCCCGCTCCATGCCCTTGGAGAGCAGCTTGCGGATCGCGACGTCCTCGCCGACGTACGCCTTGTAGAGCTTGTCGGCGTACCAACGCGACTTGTGGTCGGTCGAGATGCCGAGGCGGAACCCGTTCGGGTTGATCTTCTGGCCCATCAGGCACTCTTCCTGTTCTTGGAGGTCCGCTTCTGCTTGGCGGCGGTCACGACCTCGGCCGGCTGGACAGCCAGCGTGATGTGGCTGGTGCGCTTGTTGATGCGCGTCGCCCGGCCCTGGGCCCGGGGGCGCCAGCGCTTCATCGTCGGTCCTTCGTCGACCTGCGCCACCGACACGACGAGGTCGTGGGTGTCGAGGCCCTCGGTGGTCTCGGCGTTGGCGATCGCGCTCTCGAGGATCTTGTAGACCGTCTCGGAGGCGGCCTGCGGCGCGAACTGCAGCAGCGACAGCGCCTCGTCGGCGCGCATGCCGCGCACCATGTCGACGACACGGCGGGCCTTCATCGGCGTGATCCGCACGAAGCGGGCCCGCGCGAAGGCGCCGGGCTCGTCGCCCAGGAGCGTGTCGCGGCGGGCGCTGGTGCGCCTGCGCTCGGTGGTGCTCATCGGCGTCGTCCCTTCCGGTCGTCCTTCACGTGTCCGCGATAGGTGCGGGTCGGCGCGAACTCGCCCAGCTTGTGACCGACCATCGAGTCGGTGACGAAGACCGGGACGTGCTTGCGACCGTCGTGCACGGCCAGGGTGTGGCCGATCATCGCGGGCACGATCATGGATCGGCGCGACCAGGTCTTGATGACGTTGTGGCTGCCCTTGTCGTTCTCGGCGTCCACCTTCTTCATCAGGTGGTCGTCGACGAAGGGGCCCTTCTTCAGGCTGCGAGGCATGTCGTTTACTTCCTACCCTTGCCGGACTTGCGGCGGCGGATGATCTGGGAGTCGCTGGCCTTGCGCTTGCGCGTCCGGCCCTCGGGCTTGCCCCAGGGGGACACAGGGTGACGGCCACCGGACGTCTTGCCCTCGCCACCACCGTGCGGGTGGTCGACGGGGTTCATGACGACACCGCGGACGGTCGGGCGCTTGCCCTTCCAGCGCATGCGGCCGGCCTTGCCCCAGTTGATGTTGGACTGCTCGGCGTTGCCGACCTCACCGACGGTGGCGCGGCAGCGCACGTCGACGAAGCGCATCTCGCCCGAGGGCATGCGCAGCGTGGCGCGCGATCCCTCACGGGCGACGAGCTGCGCGCTGTTGCCGGCCGAGCGGGCGATCTTCGCCCCGCCGCCGGGCCGCAGCTCGACACAGTGGATCGTCGTACCGACCGGGATGTTGCGCAGCGGCAGGTTGTTGCCGGGCTTGATGTCGGCCCCGGTGCCGGACTCCACGAGGGTGCCCTGCGTCAGGTCCTTCGGCGCGATGATGTAGCGCTTCTCGCCGTCGACGTAGTGCAGCAGCGCGATGCGCGCGGTGCGGTTGGGGTCGTACTCGATGTGCGCGACCTTCGCCGGCACCCCGTCCTTGTCGTAGCGACGGAAGTCGATGATGCGGTAGGCCCGCTTGTGGCCACCACCCTGGTGACGGGTGGTGATCCGGCCCTGGTTGTTGCGACCGCCCTTCTTGGGCAGCGGGCGCGTCAGGGACTTCTCGGGGGTGGTCCGCGTGATCTCGACGAAGTCGGCGACCGAGGAGCCGCGACGACCAGGGGTGGTCGGCTTGTACTTGCGGATAGCCATCAGGAAACGCCTCCGAAGATGTCGATGCGGTGGCCCTCGGCGAGGCTGACGATCGCGCGCTTGGTGTCCTTGCGCTTGCCGAGACCGTTGCGGGTCCGGCGCGTCTTGCCCTTGCGGTTGATCGTGTTGACCGAGGTCACCTTGACGTTGAAGATCTTCTCGACCGCGATCTTGACCTCGGTCTTGTTCGCGTCGGGGTGCACCAGGAAGGTGTACTTGTTGGCGTCGAGGAGGCCGTAGCTCTTCTCGGAGACGACCGGCGCGATGAGGACGTCGCGGTGGTCCTTGTGCAGGGTGCTCACGCGGAAGCCTCCTCGGTGGTCTCGCCGGTCACCGCGTCAGCGGCGGGCGGCTCGGTGATCGACGCCGGACGCTCGCCACGCGACGCGGCCTGGGCCGAGCCGGAGACGAACGCGTCGTAGGCGCCCTGGGTGAAGACGATGTCGTCGGCCGCCACCACGTCGTAGGTGTTGAGCTGGTCGACCGCCACGATGTGCACCTGCGCCGCGTTGCGCAGCGAGAGCCAGGTCAGCGAGTCGCTGCGCTCGAGCACGACCAGGAAGCTGGTGCGATCGGCCAGCGAGGCCAGAGCCGCCAGCGCGCCCCGCGTCGAGGGGACGTCGCTGGAGACCAGCGACTCCACGACGTGGATGCGGCCGTGGCGGGCCCGGTCGGAGAGGGCACCGCGCAGGGCGGCGGCCTTCATCTTCTTGGGCGTGCGCTGGTCGTAGCTGCGGGGCTGGGGTCCGTGGACCACGCCGCCGCCGACGAACTGCGGTGCGCGGGTCGAGCCCTGACGGGCGCGACCGGTGCCCTTCTGCTTGTAGGGCTTGCGACCACCGCCGCGAACCTCGCCGCGGGTCTTGGTGGAGTGCGTGCCCTGTCGCGCGGCCGCCTGCTGGGCGACGACGACCTGGTGGATCAGCGGGATGTTGACCTTGGCGTCGAAGATCTCGCGGGGGAGATCGACGGCGACGGTCTTCACCTGGGTGTTGTTGGTAGCCATGCTGCTCAGGCCTCCTGGCTCTTCTTCGCGGCCGAGCGGATGACCACGAGCCCGCCCTTGGGGCCGGGAACGGCACCCTTGAGCAGGATCAGGCCCTTCTCGGCGTCGACCGCGTGCACGGTGAGGTTCTGGGTAGTGATCGTGTCGCTACCCATCCGGCCGGCCATGCGGACGCCCTTGAAGACGCGACCCGGCGTGGCGCAGGCACCGATGGAACCCGGCTTGCGGTGGTTCTTGTGGGCACCGTGGCTGGCGCCGACGCCGTGGAAGCCGTGACGCTTCATGACACCGGCGAAGCCCTTGCCCTTGCTGGTGGCGGTCACGTCGATGACCTGACCGGCCTCGAAGGTCCCGACCGGCAGCTCCTGGCCCACGGTGTACTCGGAGGCGTCCGCGGTGCGGATCTCCACCACGTGGCGGCGAGCGGTCGTGCCGGCCTTGGCGAAGTGACCGGCCTGCGGCTTGTTGACCTTGCGGCCGTCGATCTCGCCGTAGCCGACCTGGATGGCGTTGTAGCCGTCCGTCGAGGGCTGGCGGACCTGGGTGACCACGTTGGTGCTGGCCGCGATCACGGTCACAGGGACGATCTTGTTGTTGTCGTCCCAGAACTGGGTCATGCCGAGCTTGGTGCCCAGCAGCCCCTTCACGTTTCGTTCGATCGTCATGTCGTGGACCTCAGAGCTTGATCTCGATGTCGACGCCGGCAGGCAGGTCGAGGCGCATGAGCGAGTCGACGGTCTTCGGCGTGGGGTCGATGATGTCGATGAGGCGCTTGTGGGTGCGCATCTCGAAGTGCTCGCGGGAGTCCTTGTACTTGTGGGGCGAGCGGATGACGCAGTACACGTTCTTCTCGGTCGGCAGCGGCACCGGGCCGGCGACCTTCGCACCCGTACGGGTGACGGTGTCCACGATCTTGCGCGCCGAGGTGTCGATCACCTCGTGGTCATAGGCCTTGAGCCTGATGCGGATCTTCTGTCCCGCCATAGGTCTCTCTCGTCCTTACGTCTCGTCTGCCGCTTCTTGTCCGGTGCTTCCCCAGGTGTGGGTCTGCCCCGCCCAGCTCTCCGACCCCACGTCGTTCCGCCGACCCCCGCGGTCGGGCGTGTCGCATCCCGCGGCAGTTTTCACTGCGCGGCCGCAGCACAAGACCGGGGTCCTGCAACGTGTTGTGGGGCGCCCGACGGTTCGTCAGGCTGATCGGGTCTCCCCCTCCACCCGGTGCAAGGCACCTGGTGCGAGGTCGGTACGGACGGGCAACCACTGCCGACCTCATGACCCTCGGACTGGCCGAGGACCGGGAGACGCGATTCAGTAGTCAACGTGCGTACCCGGCAAACCCGCCGGAGCAACCGGAACATCTTGGCAGACGCCGGCGCGCCAGACCAAATCGACCCCGCCGACAGGCCCGCTGCCCGGTGGCCGGGCCTCCTGAGAGGATGACGCCTCAGACCTCGGGCACCCCGCCCGCCTCGGAGGGACACCATGACGGACGACCAGGCGCACGACCGGGCCCACCCGCCACCAGGGCCTCCGCCACCTCCGCCGCCGCCGGGCTGGGCCCCCGCTCCCGTCGCCGGTCACCAGCCCGCCCAGCCCTGGTCCCCGCCCCCGGGCATGCTCGGCGCCGCCCACAAGCCCGGCGCGATGCCGCTGCGCCCGCTGGGCCTCGGCGACATCTTCGACGCGGCGTTCCGGATCATCCGGTTCAACCCCCGGGCCACCGTCGGTGCCGCGGTGCTGGTCTCCTCGGTGGTGATGGTCCTGCCGGTCGCGATCACCGCCCTGTTCACCTTCACGGTCGGCGCCGCCCTCGAGACCACGGGCGAGCTCGACTCCGGCTCGGCGGGCTTCGAGGTCGCCGGCGCCGTGGGGCCGTTCGTGGCGCTCGGCGCGGGCGCGGTGCTGCTGCAGGTGGGCCTGATCTTCGTCACCGGCATGATCGCCCACGTCACCGCGGCCGCGGCCATCGGTCGACGGCTCAGCCTGGGTCAGGCCTGGGCCGCCACCCGCGGCAAGCGGTGGCGGCTGCTGGGTCTGACCGTGACCATCAACCTGCTCTGGTTGGCGAGTGTCGTCGTCTACGCGCTGCTCTGGGTGGCCATGGTCGCCGCGACCGACCGCGCCCTCCCGCTCGTCGTCTTCGGCCTGGTGAGCGTGCCGGCGTTCCTGGCGGCGACGTTCTGGTTCTGGATCCGGATCTACTACCTGCCGGCCCCGGTGCTCATGCTCGAGGACGTCGGGATCCTCGGCGCGATCGCGCGTGGCTTCCAGCTGACCCGGCGGGCCTTCTGGCGCACCTTCGGGATCGCCCTGCTCACCGTCCTGGTCGCCTCGTTCGCCGGCTACCTCCTGGCCGTGCCGATCGGCCTGGCCGGCCAGCTGCTGAGCCTCGCGTCGCCCGAGTACGCCGCCCTCGGTCTGGTCGCGACCCAGGCCGTGTCGACGGTGGTGTCCTCGGCCTTCGTGGCCCCGTTCAGCGCGGCCGTGGCCTCGTTGCAGTACCTCGACCACCGCATGCGCAAGGAGGCCTACGACGTCGAGCTGCTCGCCCAGGCGGGGATCATCCCCTCGTGAGCCCGACCCAGGTCTGGCTGGTGGTGCCGCGCCGTCTCCTCGACCCGCCGCTCGACCCCACCCCCGACGAGGCCCGCGCTCGGTTGCGCCGCGAGCTGCTCCACCCCGACTACCAGGACGAGGCCGTCCTGGAGCGGGCGCTCGCCTGGGTGCAGCGGCTGCTCGATCGCGGTCTCGACGCCGCCGGCAGCACGGCGGCCCTGCCGACGTTCGCGGCCATGGTCGTGCTCGTGCTGCTCTTGGGCGCCCTGGCCTGGCTGGTGTCGCGGCAGCGGCTCAGCGCCCGGACCGACGCCACTCACCGGGCGGTCCTCACCGACGAGGTCGTGACCGCCGACGAGCTGCGCGAGCGCGCCCGCGCGGCGCTGCAGCAGGGGCGGTTCGAGGAGGCCGTCGTCGAGGGCTTCCGGGCCGTCGCCGTGCGCCAGGTCGAGCGCGGCGCGCTCGACGACACCCCCGGCACCACCGCCCACGAGGTCGCGACCGCCCTGGAGGCACGGTTCCCCGATCGTCGTGACGAGGTCCGCTCCAGCGCCTCCCTCTTCGAGGCCGTCCTCTACGGCGACCGCCCGGCCGGTCGCGAGCAGGCCGAGCGGGTCCTCGACCTCGACGACGTCCTGGCGGTCGCCCGGTGAGCGGCGTCGACGGGTGGCGCCCCCACCTGCGGCGGCACCGCGCGACCCTGGTGGTCGTGGTCGGCTTCCTGCTCGCCGTCGGCGTGGTGGTGGCCACGTCCGTCGGGACCACCACCTCCGGCGCGCTCGACCCGGACAACCCCGGCCCCGACGGGACCCGGGCGCTGGCCCGGGTCCTCGACGACGAGGGGGTCTCGGTCGCCGTGGCCCGCGGGATCGACGAGCTCGAGGCAACCTCCCTGTCGACGGGAGCCACGGTGGTGGTCACCTCCACCCAGTACCTCGGCGGTGAGGTCACCGACCGGCTCCGCGCGCACGTCGCGTCCGCGCGCCTCGTCCTGGTGGCGCCCAGCACCGCCGTGCTCGACGACCTCGACCTCGACCTGGTCTCGACGGGGCCGACGCCCGGCGAGGAGTGGCGCGGCGACTGTGCCGACCCCCGCTTCGACGACCTCACCCTGGCTGTCGACCGGGCGCTGGCCTACCGCAGCAAGACCGACGACGGGGCCGACGACGGGGCCGGGGCCGGGTGCTTCGCCAGCGGCGACGGCGCGGGGCTCGTGGAGTCCGCGGGAGTCAGCGTCTTCGGGCCGGCCGAGGCGCTCACCAACGAGCAGATCACCCGGGCCGACGACGCGGCCGTCGCGCTGCGCCTGCTCGGGCAGGCCGACCAGCTGGTCTGGTACGTGCCGCGCTACGAGGACCTGTCGGCCGGCGACGGCGTCAGCGCGCAGGCGCTGCTGCCCCGCTGGATCCGACCCGGACTGTGGCTGGGCGGGCTCACGCTGCTCGCGCTGGTGATCTGGCGCGCCCGTCGCCTCGGACCGCTGTCCACCGAGCCGCTCCCGGTCGTGGTCAAGGCCGTCGAGACCACGCTGAGCCGCGGCCGGCTCTACCGCCGCGCCGGCGACCGTGCCCACGCCGCCAACGCGCTGCGCCGCGCGACCCGTGCTCGCGCGGCCGCGCGGCTGCGGCTCGGCGGCCGGGTCGAGGAGCGCGCGCTCGTGCGCGACCTGGCCCTCCACACCGACCGGTCCGAGGGCGACCTCCACGCCCTGGTCGGACTCGGCGCCACGGCGCCCGACTCCGACCGAGACCTGATCCGTCTGGCCAACGACCTGGCCGCACTCGAGGAAGAGGTACGTCGTCCATGACCGAGCCCCGCGACTCCCCTGCCGCCCCGCCTGCGGACCCGCCGGCCGAACGGCCCGCTGGACCACCCGGCGCAGCACCCGGCTCCCCGCTCGAGTCCCGGAGCGGCGACCCCGTCCGCGAGCGGCTGGCCGCCGTCCGCGAGGAGGTGGCCAAGGCCGTCGTGGGTCAGGACGCCGCGGTCTCCGGCCTGCTGGTCGCCCTGCTCTGTGGTGGGCACGTGCTGATGGAGGGCGTCCCGGGCACGGCCAAGACCCTCCTGGTGCGGGCACTGGCCGCGTCGCTGTCGGTCGACACCGCCCGGGTGCAGTTCACTCCCGACCTGATGCCCGGCGACATCACCGGGTCGATGGTCGTCGACGGCAGCCAGGGCGACCTCCGGTTCCGTGAGGGACCCGTGTTCACCAACCTGCTGCTCGCCGACGAGATCAACCGCACCCCGCCCAAGACCCAGTCGGCCCTCCTCGAGGCCATGGAGGAGGGCCAGGTCTCCGTCGACGGCGTCTCGCGCCCCCTGCCGCGGCCCTTCCTCGTCGCGGCCACCCAGAACCCCGTCGAGTACGAGGGCACCTACCCGTTGCCGGAGGCCCAGCTCGACCGCTTCCTCCTGAAGGTGGTGCTGCCGATACCCGACCGCGACGCCGAGCTGGAGATCCTGCGTCGCCACGCCCACGGCTTCGACCCGCGGGACGTCGCCGGGGCGGGGGTCACCGCCGTCGCCGACGCCGCCGACATCGCGGCCGGCCAGCGCGCCGTGACCGGGGTCCAGGTCTCCCCCGAGGTCGCCGGCTACATCGTCGACCTCGCCCGCGCGACCCGCCAGTCGCCCTCGCTGTCGCTGGGCGTCAGCCCGCGCGGCGCGACCGCGCTGCTGCGTGCCGCCCGGGCGTGGGCCTGGCTCAACGGACGCGACTTCGTGACCCCCGACGACGTCAAGTCACTGGCCCACGCCACCTTGGTCCACCGGCTGGGGCTGCGCCCGGAGGCCGAGCTCGAGGGCGTCGACGTCGCCCAGGTGCTGTCGTCGGCGCTGGGCTCCGTCCCGGTGCCGCGGTGAGCCGGGCATGAGCCCGCAGGTCGGCTGATGGCCCTCTCGGGGCGGGTCCCGCTCCTGCTGCTGCTGGGATTCGTCCCGCTGGTGCTGCGCCCGGTCCTCGGCACCGTGTGGCTCTGGTTGCTCGTCGTGCTCCTGGTCGGTCTGGTCGACCTGGCGCTGGCCCCGCGACCCTCCGCGCTGCGTCTGCACCGCCCGGCGACCGGAGCGGTGCGCACCGGGCAGCCCACCGGGACCCGGCTGGAGCTGCGCAACGACGGCAGCCGGATCCTGCACGCCCTCGTGCGCGACGCCTGGCAGCCCAGCGCGGGCGCCACCGACGACCGCCACCGCGTGCGGCTGGCGCCGGGTGAGCACACCGTGCTGCACACCCCGCTGCGCCCGGAGCGGCGCGGCGACCTGCGGGCGGTCGGAGTCACCGTGCGGTCCACCGGGCCGTTGCGGCTGGTGGCCCGCCAGCGCACGGTCGAGGTGCCGGGGTCGGTGCGCTCGCTGCCCCCCTTCGAGTCCCGCAAGCACCTGCCCTCGCGGTTGGCCCGGCTGCGCGAGCTCGACGGCCGGGCCGCGGTGCGGGTCCGCGGCCAGGGCACGGAGTTCGACTCCCTGCGCGAGTACGTCGACGGCGACGACGTCCGCTCGATCGACTGGCGGGCCTCGGCCCGCAACCGATCGGTCGTCGTCCGCACCTGGCAGCCCGAGCGCGACCGCCGGGTGGTGCTGGTGCTCGACACCTCGCGCACCTCGGCCGGCCGCGTCGACGACGTACCCCGGCTCGACTCCGCCATGGACGCCGCGCTGCTGCTCGCGGCGCTCGCCGCGCGGGCCGGTGACCGGGTCGACTTCCTCGCCGGCGACCGGCGGGTCCGCGCGCGGCTGCGCTCGGGCGGCGCCCGCGACGTCGCGGCGA
Organism: uncultured Actinomycetota bacterium; assembly: GCA_963845645.1. GTDB lineage: Bacteria > Actinomycetota > Actinomycetes > Propionibacteriales > Nocardioidaceae > Nocardioides. Next base: position 9,053 of record CAWJSY010000002.1, on the reverse strand, counting down.
CCCTGCAGGAGGCGATGACCGAGCTGGAGCCCGCGTTCGTCGAGGCCGACTGGAACACCCTGGCCGCCGCGGTCCAGGGCCTGGGCCGCCAGCGGGCGCTCGTCGTGCTGCTCACCCCGTTGGAGCCCTCGGCCGTGGAGGAGGGCCTGCTCCCGGTGCTGCCGGCCCTGGTCCGTCACCACCGGGTGGTGCTCGCCTCGGTGCGCGACCCCGAGCTCGACCGGCTCTCGCAGCGGCGCGGCTCGCTCGAGGAGGTCTACGGCGCCGCCGCGGCCGAACAGGTCGTCGCCCGGCGCGACCGCACCGCCCGGGTGCTGGGCACGCTGGGGGTCGACGTGGTCGACGCGAGCGCCGAGCAGCTGCCCCCGCGGCTCGCCGACCACTACCTGCGGCTCAAGGCGCAGGGGCTGCTGTAGGGCCTCAGCCCTGGGCCCCGCGGGGCGGCTGCGGGAGCTGGCGCCCGAGCTCGCCGCCGATCCGGCCGCCGAACGGACGGCCGTGGTCGGCGTACTCCTCGCGGCTGTAGGCCAGGGCGTGCGGGCCGAGATCGACCCGGGATCCGGTGCGCAGGATCTGACGGGCCACCGACGCCCCGTGGACCCGGGTGAGACCGTCGACCGCGACGACCACCCACTCGTCGTCGTGGTCGTGCTCGATCCGGGCGTGCGCCGGCGCGAGCCCGGGCAGGCACACGTCGCTGGCGGGGTGGGAGCCGATCGTCAGGCCGTCGCGGAGCCAGTAGATCGGGCTCCGCTCACCCGGCCCCACGGCCTCCTTGGTCAGCACCAGCCGCGGCGAGCCGCCGTGGGCGGGGTCGTGGGTCGTCGTCGGTCGGCGACGCGGACGCCGCACCATCGTCGGCGTGAGCGGCCACAGCGTCGCGGGCGGCGACAGCGCCACGTCGGGGAGCACCGCCGCAGTGGAGCGCAGCCGGCCCCGGGCCGAGGTCCACACACCGCGCAGGCTGCCCAACCGGATGCGACGGGTGCCGGTGAAGCGTCGCTGCCACCACGGCGCGGACACCGCGCCGAGGGAGACCAGGTGGTCGCCGCGGTGGACCACGCGGACCACGACGTCACGCGTGGCCAGGGCCTCGGCCAGCACCCGGATCGTCGGCGCGTCGCCCGCTCCGGCCAGCGCGGCCGGGTCGTCCAGCTCGACCTGGAGCCGGTTGCCCTTGCCCCGCACCGTGCCGCGCACGGGCTCCTGGCCGGGTCGGTCGAGGGAGAAGGCCAGGTCGGCGGCCAGCACGAGACCCATCGCTCAGCCCTGCGTCGGCGCGGAGGGCAGGCCGCGCTCGCTGGTGGTGATGGTCAGCGTGCCGTCGACCTTCCACGTCGCGCGAGGCGCGTTGGCCCCGGTGTCGCGCGGCACCTCGACCGCCATGTCCTCGAAGCGGTAGTGGATCGCGGCCTCCCGACCGGTGAGGAAGCTCCACATCCGGGCCCCGAGGTCGGTCCAGTCGACCACCTCGTCGCTGCTGCCGTCGACGGCCTGGCTGCTGAACTGTCGTTGTGTCATCTCAAGTTCCTTACCTCGGGGACTTCTCAACACGTTGTTGAAGAAGTAGGGTTACATCATGAACACATCGTTGAGGTTTGCGCAAGGGGCCACCGACCCCGACCTGTCCATCGGTGACCTCGCGGGCCGCACCGGTCTGAGCCAGGCCACGCTGCGCATGTGGGAGCAGCGCCACGGCTTCCCGGTGCCCGAGCGGCTCGCCAGCGGACACCGTCGCTACTCCGAGGCCGACGCCGAGCAGGTCCGTGACGTGGTCCGGCGTCGCGAGGCCGGCGTCCGGCTCGACGTCGCCATCGAGGAGGCCCGGGCCCAGGCCGAGCGGGCCCCCGCCCCGGCGCTGTCGGTCTACGCCGACCTCCGCCGCCTGCACCCCCACCTGGCGACGTACCGGCTGCGCAAGAGCACGCTGCTCGCGCTGTCGTGGGCGATCGAGGACGAGTTCTGCGCCAAGGCCGACCGGGCGCACCTGTTCGGCTCGTTCCAGAAGGGCACCTACTACCAGCCCGCCCGCGAGCGCTGGACCGAGCTGGCCCGCGTGGCCGGATCGGCGTTCGTGTTCGCCGACTTCGACCAGCCTCGCCCCGGCTCGCGTCCGGTCGAGGTGGCCCTCCCCGAGGACGCCCCGATGCGGCGCGAGTGGTTGGTCGTGTGCGACAGCCTCGACCTGCCCGCGGCGCTGACGGCCTTCGAGCTGCCCGGTCAGAGCGACGTCCGCGACCGCGACCGGCTCTTCGAGGCCGTCTGGACCGTCGAGCCGGCCGCCGTCCGCGACGCTGCCCGCACCTGCGCCCGGATCGCCGCCGACGTGGTCCCCGCCGACGCGGCCCCGGTCCTCTACGACCTCGCCGACCGCCCGGCCCCGGGGGTGGCCGACCTCGCCTCGGTGACCCAGATGTTCAACCGGGTGGTCGCCTACGTCGACCGCTACGGTCGCTGATGGTCGTCGAGACCGATGTCGTCGTCGTCGGCGCCGGCCTGGCCGGGCTGCAGTGCGCGCGGATGCTGGAGCATGCCGGTCGGGCTGTCCTGGTGGTCGACGGCGCCGACGACGTCGGCGGACGGATCCGCACCGACGAGGTCGACGGCTTCCTGGTCGACCGGGGCTTCCAGCTGCTCAACCCCGGCTATCCGGCCGTGCGGCGCTGGATCGACAGCGCGGCCCTCGGCCTCCAGCCGCTGCCGGCCGGGGCGGCGCTCCGCGTCGACGGCGGCGTACGTCGCGTGGCGCACCCGCTGCGCGAGCCCGGGCTGATCGGCGCCGACCTGCGCACGGTCGGCGCACGGCCGGGGCAGGCGATGGCGCTCCTGCGCTGGCTGGCCCCGCTGCTGAGTGCCTCGCTGCGCCGCCGCCCCGCCTCGGTGACCCTGGTCGGGCGGCCGGACCGCACCCTGGCCGAGTCGCTCGACGCGGCCGGCCTGCACGGTGACCTGCGGCGTCTGATGGACCGGTTCTTCGCCGGGGTCCTGCTCGAGGACGACGGGAGCACGTCGGCGACCTACGCGCTGCTGCTCGCACGCAGCTTCGCCGCGGGCGTCCCGTCACTGCCGGGCGCGGGGATGTCGGCGCTGCCGCGCCAGGTCGCCGCCGCCCTGAGCGGTCCGGTCCGTCTCGGGCAGCCGGTCGAGCACGTGGAGCACCACGGCGCGGGGCTGCAGGTGCACCTCGGCGGGGAGACGCTGCGCGCTCGCCACGTCGTGGTCGCCACCGGCGCGGAGGACTCCCAGCGGCTGACCGGCGTGGCGGCGCCGGCCACCAAGGGCGTGGTGACCCAGTGGTTCGCGACCGGCTCACCGCCGGCCACGAGCGGCCTGCTGCACGTCGACGCCCGCGAGCGGCCGACCGGCCCGCTGGTCAACTGCGCCGCGGTCTCGCTGGCGGCCCCGACGTACGCGCCCCCTGGCCGACACCTGGTCCAGGCCTCGGCGCTGCTGCGACCCGGCGTCCCCGCAGCGGCCGAGTCCGACCTGCGCCGGCACGCCGGCGACCTCCTCGGGGCCGCCACCGACGACTGGGAGACCGTGGCGCGCCACGAGGTGCCGCACGCGCTCCCGGTCCAGCCACCCCCCTTCGCCCGCCGTCCGGCGGTGGTCGAGCGCGACGGGCTCGTGCTCTGCGGCGACCACCGCGAGTCGGCGTCGATCCAGGGCGCCCTGGTCAGCGGCGCCCGAGCCGCGCGGCTCGTGCTCGGCGGCTCGCGGTGACCGCGGCGCAGGCCCTGGTGGTCGCCGCCTCGCTGCACGCCGGCTTCCAGCTGACGGTCAGCGCCCTGGTCTACCCCCAGCTGGCGCGGGTCGCGCCGTCCGACTGGACCGAGGTGCACGCCCGGCACAGCCGCCTGATCCTGCCGCTCGTGGCCGTGGTGTACGCCGGGCTGGTGGGGTCGGCGGTCTGGGTGCTGGCTGCGGGTCCCAGCCGTCTGGAGGTCGCGGCGATCGGCTGCGCGGCCGCCTGCCTGGGGGTCACCGCCGTCGGGGCGGCCCCGCTCCACGGACGGCTCGACCGACCCGACCCGGTGCTGCTGCGCCGGCTGCTGGCCCTCGACCGGGTCCGCGCGCTGCTGGCCGTGGCCGCTGCCGTGCTGGCCACCACCGCCCTGGCGGCCTGACGCCCGCTCAGGCCCGGGTCGCGACCGTGTCCTCGAGCAGGGCGCTGTCGATGTCGCCCGTGTGACCGCGCAGCACCGCGTTGCGCCCGAGCACGAAGACGACCGCGAAGAAGGCCAGCTCGGCCACGACGCCGATGCTGATCCGCGCCCAGGTCGGCAGCCCCGACGGCGTCACGAACGCCTCGATCACGCCGCTGACGAACAGCACCACGACCAGGCCGAGCGCGACCGTCGCGGCCGTGCGGCCCTCCCGGGCGATCGAGGCCGTCCGGCTCAGCGAGCCGGGCTCGACCCAGGACCAGAAGAGCCGGAGCCCCACTCCGCCCGCCACGAAGACGGCGGTCAGCTCGAGCAGGCCGTGCGGGAGGATCAGCCCGAAGAACAGCTCGCCCCGGTCGTGGCGGATCATGATCGAGCCGATGATGGCGAGGTTGAGGATGTTGGTGAAGAGCAGGTAGAGCACCGGCACCCCGAGGATGCCCAGCGCGATGCAGAGCGCGGCCACCCAGGCGTTGTTCACCCACACCTGCGCGGCGAAGTGGGAGGCGGCGTACTGGCTGTAGTAGCCCTCGAAGTCCTGGTTGACCAGCTGGTCGACCTCCTCCGGGGAGATCAGGCTCTGCTCCACGTTGGGGTTCTCGAGCAGCCAGAGCATCATCACCGCGGTCACCGCGACGTTGGCGGCCAGGCAGCCCAGCCACCACCAGCGCTGCCGGTAGAGCGCGGCGGGGAACCGCGCGACCAGGAAGGTCGCGACGCCCGACCAGGTGCTGACCCGGGTGCCGACCGCACGGTTGCGGGCCCGCGCCAGGAGCGAGGACAGGTGGCCGACCAACGAAGGGTCCGGGGCCGAGGTCCGCACCACGCTGAGGTGGGTCGCCACCTGCTGGTAGCGCTCGACGAGCTCGTCGGCCTCGGCGCCGGTGAGGCGCCGTCGCCGGGTCAGCTCGTCGAGGCGCGCCCACTCGTGCAGGTGCGCGAGCACGTAGGCGTCGAGATCCACGCGGCGATCCTAAGGGCGCGGCCGCACTAGGCTGAGCGCCATGTCCAGCCGGGGCCCCGAGTTCGCCACCCTCACCTCCGACGACCTCGTCACCGGCGAGGCGGTCGCGCTCGACCTCCCGCCCGCCGGGCTCGGGGTGCGGATGGCCTCGGGCCTGATCGACCTGGTCGTCGTGTGGGTGCTGTTCGTCGTCGCGCTCTTCGTCTTCCTGCTCGCGGCCGTCCGCAGCGACGAGGCGCTGGCCCACGTGGCGCTGGTCGGCACGGTGATCACCGTGTTCGTGGTCTTCCCGGCCACGCTCGAGACCCTCACCCGGGGGCGGACCCTCGGCAAGCTCGCGCTGCGGCCTGCGCACGGTCCGTGACGACGCCGGCCCGATCACGTTCCAGCACGCGCTGGTCCGCTCGCTGATCGGGTTCGTGGAGATCTACGCCTTCCAGGCGGCGCCGGCGTTCTTCTCGGCGCTGCTGAGCACGCGGCACAAGCGGCTGGGCGACTTCGCCGCCGGGACCTACGTGGTCCGCGAGCGCGTGAAGCTCCAGCTCAGCCGGCCGGCTCCGATGCCGGCCCACCTCGCGGCGTGGGCCCGCACCGCCGACATCGTCGCGCTCCCGACCGGGCTGGCCCTGGCGGTGCGCCAGTTCCTGGGTCGGCTGTCGACGCTCGACCCGGTCTCACGCGACGCGATCGGGTCGCGCCTGGCCGAGCAGGTCAGCCGCTACGTCGCCCCCGAACCGCCGGCCGGCACCCGGCCCGAGGAGTTCCTCGCCGCTGTCGCCGCCGCCCGGCGCGAGCGCGACCTGGCTCGGCTGCGCCGCGACGACGACCTGCGCCGTCGCCTCGTCGCCCGCCAGTGACCGGCGCCCGGAGGACGATCAGCTCGACGGCAGCGAGATCGCGTCGGGAGTGACCGTGACCCGCGCCTCGCACGTCGCCGTCTGCGCCGAGCACTCGAGCAGCGCCTCACCCGCGCTGCGACTCACCAGCGCCCAGAAGGTCGACCCGGTCCAGCTCACGTCGAGCACGAAGGCGAAGTCCGGCCCCTGGACCGTCCGCACGGAACCGTCCTCGGCGTCGAGCAGCTCCAGCCCGGGCGCCACCCCCCGGTCGACGTCCGCGTCGGTCGTTCCCGTGACGTACGTCGACCCGTCCGGCGCGAGCGCCCCGACCGCGCCGCCGGTCACCCCGGTCACCCGGGGTGACCCGTCGGTGGCGTCGAAGAGCTCGACGCCCTCCGCGCCCTGCACCGCGAGCACCGGACCGGCCAGCTCGGCGGAGTCCGGGTCGGTGACGGGCACGACCTCGAAGGACTGATTCGGGTAGCGCAGCGAGAGCCGGTCGCCCTCGTCCTCGATCCAGTGGTTGCCGTCGACGGCGACGAGCCGGGTCTGCTCGGCGAGCAGCGGCACCGACTCGTCGGCGCGCGCGGCGCCCCGGTCGGGAAGGTCGGCGAGGTGCAGGACGTCGTCGAGGTCGACCCAGGCGATCCGCTGGTGGTCCTTGGACAGCGCGGCACGCTGCACCGGACCGTCGAGGACCGGACGGCCGGGGCCCAGCTCGCCGCCGGCGCCGAACGGGAAGCTCAGCACCTGGCTCTCGTCGGCGATCACCACGACCTGCTCGGCGTCGACGCCCAGCACCTCCTCGGCCTCGATCCCGGTGTCGACCGTCTCCCCCGAGGCCGTCAGCGTCACCACGGACCCGTCGAGCACGTAGGCGAAGGCCTCGGCGGGGACCGCGGCGGGGTCGGCGCTGCGGTCCACGCCGGCGGGGCCGGCCGGGTCGGCCGAGGGGCCGGTGCCCGACCAGGGCGCCACCAGGCCCACCCCGGTGGCGATCGCGGCCACGGCCGCAGCCGCGGTCAGGGTGCGGGTGGCCGTGCGCCGCCGGCGCGCCTCGCGCACGCGGGCGCGGAAGGCCACCTCGTCGACGGGCGGCACGGGCACGGCGTCGTGCACGGCGGACAGGGTCTGGGCGAGGTCGTGGCTGGTCATCGTGACTCCTGCGTGACAGGGAGGGAGAGGCTGAGGTCGGGGAGGGCGGCGCGCAGCCGCTTGAGGGCGTGGTGGGTCTGGCTCTTCACCGAGCCGACGGAGCAGCCGAGGGCCTGCGCCGTGTCGGTCTCGGTGAGGTCCTCGACGTAGCGGAGCACGAGCGTGGCCCGCATCCGCGGTGGCAGGCGGCGGATCTCCTCCCACAGCGCCAGGTGGTCGGCCCGGACGTCGAGGCCACCCGCGTGGCCGCTGTCGGGGAGCACCTCGGTGGGGACCTCCCGCTTGCGCCGGTGCCACTGCCGGGCCATCTGGTTGACCATCGCCCGGCGTACGTAGGCGTCGGCGGTGCCGTGGTCGCGGATCGAGTCCCAGCGCACGCAGGTGCGGGCCAGCACGCCCTGGAGCAGGTCCTCGGCCTCGTGGCCGTTGCCGGTCAACAGGTAGGCGGTGCGGTACAGGGGCGCCCAGCGCGCCGCCATGAAGTCACTGAACTCGAGCCTCGGTGGCGCGGTCATGGGTTCTCCTCACGTCGTGTCACACAGCAAGGACACCGCGGGCGGCCGAAGGGTTGAGAGCCTCGTGCGACCGGGGTCGACGCTCAGCCGACGCGGGTGTAGGCCAGGTCGACGATCGCCCGGCCGGCCTCGACGCCCTTGCGCTCGAAACGGGTCACCGGACGCTCCGCCCAGCGCTCCACCTCGCCGCCGCTCAGCGTCGGCTGGGCGTCGAGCACGGTGCGCATCTGCGCGGCGTAGTCGGGCCAGTCGGTCGCCAGCCGCCAGGTCGCTCCCGGCCGGAGCCGGCTCGCGGCCAGCGCGGCGAAGTCGGCGTCGACCAGCCGACGCTTGTGGTGGCGCTGCTTGGGCCAGGGGTCGGGGAAGAAGGTCCACAGGCCGGCCAGGCTGGCGGGCGCGATGCGGTGCTCCAGCGTCCACCCGGCGTCGACCGAGCAGAGCCGCACGTTGTCGGCGCCCACGTCCGCGAGCTTCCACAGGGTGTCGGCGATGCCGGGGCGCCAGACCTCGACCGCGAGCACGTCGTGGTCGGGCCGGGCGGCCGCCAGGACCGCGGTCGCCTCCCCCACGCCGGAGCCGATCTCGACGACGAGGGGCGCGCTGCGGCCGAACCACGTCTCCCAGGTGAACCCGGGCTCGTCGACGGCCTCCTCGGGCACGACCCAGCGCTCCTGGTGCGCCTGCCACGCGTCGGCCTGGCGCGGCGTGAACCGGCTGCCGCGGCGCGAGTAGCTCAGCACCTCGCGCATCCGACGGCCGTCCTCGGTCAGCCGCTGGTGGGGGCGCGCCGGCGCGTCGGCGTCGGTCACGGCTGCTCGCCGAGGGTGCCGATGACCTTGGCGGGGTTGCCGACCGCCAGCACCCCGGACGGGAGGTCGCGGGTCACGACGGCCCCGGCCCCGACCACGGTGTCGGCGCCGATGGTGACGCCGGGCAGCACGATGACCCCGCCGCCGAGCCAGACGTTGTCACCGATCGTGATCGGCTTGGCCGCCTCCCACTTCTCCCGCCGCGGGCCGGGCTCGACCGGGTGGGTGGGGGTCAGCAGCTGGACGTTCGGCCCGATCTGGACGTCGTCGCCGATCGTGATGTCGGCGACGTCCAGCGCCACGAGCCCGTAGTTGGCGAACGTGCCGGAGCCGACGCGCAGGTTCGTGCCGTAGTCGACGTGCAGCGGCGGCCGCAGCTCGGTGCCCTCCCCGACCTCGCCCAGGAGGTCCTCGAGGAGACGTCGCCGACCCACGGGGTCACCGGGCGGGCTCGCGTTGTAGGCCGCCATCCGCTCGTGGGCGGCGACCGCGAGCTCGGCGATCGCCGGGTCGTCGGCCTGGTAGAGGTCGCCGGCGCGCATCCGCTCGAGCATCGAGCGGGCGTCGTGGGGGGTGCTGGTCATGACTACATCCTCCTGGAGGGC
>CAWJSY010000001.1:0-459547 GCA_963845645.1 uncultured Actinomycetota bacterium | reverse complement strand
GGGTGACCCCTGCGGCGCCCCCCGCCATGGCCCGTCCGGGTCACCTCACCCTGGGGTCGCGGCCGACTCCTGGATGCCGCGAACACCACCGATGTCCGTCCGGCAGACTGAGACGTCGGGCACACTGGCCCCCGAGCGCGGTTACCCACCGGTATCTTGCGGGGCGTCCGTCCAGGCACGCCGCCCGGGCGACCGATCGACCCGATCCTAGGAGAGCACCTGTGCAGCACATCCTCGACGCCATCAACGCGGGCGACACCTCGAGCGAGGACTTCGCCGCGCTCGCCCCGCCCGAGTCCTACCGCGCGGTGACCGTGCACAAGGACGAGGTCGACATGTTCGAGGGGCTCGAGTCCCGCGACAAGGACCCCCGCAAGTCGCTCCACCTCGACGAGGTGCCGCTGCCCGAGCTCGGGCCCGGCGAGGCCCTCGTGGCCGTGATGGCCAGCGCGATCAACTACAACACCGTGTGGACCTCGATCTTCGAGCCGGTCTCCACCTTCGGCTTCCTCGAGCGCTACGGCCGCCTCTCGCCGCTGGCCAAGCGCCACGACCTGCCGTACCACATCGTGGGCTCCGACCTGGCCGGCGTCGTGCTGGCCACCGGGCCCGGGGTGCACTCCTGGCAGCCCGGCGCCGAGGTGGTGGCCCACTGCCTCTCCGTCGAGCTCGAGCAGCCCGACGGCCACAACGACACGATGCTCGACCCCGAGCAGCGGATCTGGGGCTTCGAGACCAACTTCGGCGGTCTGGCCGAGGTGGCGCTGGTGAAGTCCAACCAGCTGATGCCCAAGCCCGCCCACCTGACCTGGGAGGAGGCCGCCTCCCCCGGGCTCGTGAACTCCACCGCCTACCGCCAGCTGGTCAGCCGCAACGGCGCCGGCATGAAGCAGGGCGACAACGTGCTGATCTGGGGCGCCTCGGGTGGTCTCGGCGGCTTCGCCACGCAGTACGCCCTCAACGGCGGCGCGACCCCGATCTGCATCGTCTCCAACGAGGAGAAGGCCGAGGTCTGCCGCTCGATGGGCGCCGAGCACATCCTCAACCGGTCCGAGGAGGGCTGGAAGTTCTGGAAGGACGAGCACACCCAGGACCCCAAGGAGTGGCGTCGGTTCGGCAACAGCATCCGTGAGCTGACCGGGGGCGAGGACGCCGACATCGTCTTCGAGCACCCGGGCCGCGAGACGTTCGGCGCGAGCGTGTACGCCGCGCGCAAGGGCGGCACGATCGCGACCTGCGCCTCGACGTCGGGCTTCATGCACCAGTACGACAACCGCTACCTGTGGATGAACCTCAAGCGGATCATCGGCTCGCACTTCGCCAACTACCGCGAGTCCTACGAGGCCAACCGGCTCATCGCCAAGGGGATGATCCACCCGACCCTGTCGCGGACCTACGGCCTCGGTGAGGTCGGCCAGGCCGCCCTCGACGTGCACAAGAACGCCCACCAGGGCAAGGTCGGCGTGCTCTGCCTGGCGCCCGAGGAGGGTCTCGGCGTCCGCGACGAGGAGCTGCGGTCCCAGCACCTGGACGCGATCAACCGGTTCCGGGGCGTCTGAGCACCCCTCTCACCGCAGGTCAGCGCCGGGCCCACCACGAACTGTGGTGGGCCCGGACGCATTTGTGGAGACGTCGGTGGTGCGGGGTCGTTTCCGGCTCCGGCATCAGGGATCATGGGCGACGTCCCCCCACTCCCCGACGAGATCACGAGGAACCGCATCCATGAGCGACCAGGGTCTGTCCATCTTCGACGACCAGCCCGACGACCTCGACCTCGAGGCGCCGGCCAGCAAGCGCGGGGACACGGAGAAGACCCAGGTGATCCCGGTCGTGCAGGACACCTCGGCCGGCGACACCCCCGCCCGTGGCACCACCACCCGCACCAGCCCCGGCGCCAAGACCGCTGCGAGCGAGCCCGCGGCCGCCGGCACCAAGCCGGTCCTGCCGCCGCCGCCCGCCGCGCCGCCCCGGGCTGCCGCCCGACCTCCCGCCCACCGGCCCAGGCACCGGCCAGCACGGCCCAGGCACCGGCCGGCGCCCAGCAGCCGGCGCCGCGCCAGCCGCTGCCCCCGGCGCCGTCGCAGTCGAGCACCGGCGACGCCTTCCCCGTCGTACGCCGCCACGGCTACGACCGTGCCAGCGTCGATGCCCGCGTGCGTGAGCTCAGCAGCGAGAAGGCCACCCTGGCTGCTCGGCTCGGCGACGCCGAGCAGCAGACCAGCGCCCTGCAGGGTGACCTGGAGGCGGCCCGCGAGCAGCTGTCCGAGCTCGCCAACCCCTCCTACGCCGGGCTCGGCGGCCGCGCCAGCGCCATGCTGCGCCTCGCCGAGGAGGAGGCCGACGAGATCCGTCAGGTCGCCCAGCGCGACGCCCAGGAGATCCGCGCCCAGGCGACCCGCGACGCCACCGCCATCCGCGCCGACGCCTCCCGCGAGGCCGAGGACATCCGCGTGGTGCAGCTGCGCGAGGTCGAGGAGCACCGCAGCCGGCTGATCGCCGACGCCGAGCAGGAGCGCACCCTGGCCAAGAGCGAGGCGGCCGACACCGTCGCCGCCGCGAAGCGCGAGGCCGACCAGCTGCGACTGGCCTCCCAGCAGGAGACCAACGAGCTGCGCGTCTCGGCGACCCGCGAGGTCGAGCAGGCCCGTGCGGCCGCCGACCGCGAGGTCCAGGAGGCCCGCCGTACGCTCGCGGTCGAGAAGGAGCGGCTGGCCCGCGAGGCGACCGACCACCACAACAGCGCCACCGCCGAGACCCGCCAGCTGGTCGAGGAGGCCGAGTCCCGCGCCGCTGCCGCCGAGCAACGCGCGAGCGAGGCCTCCAAGCAGGCGGCCGAGTACCGAGCGGCCGCCCACACGGAGTCCGAGGCCCTGCTCACCCGAGCCCGCCGCGAGGCCGAGCAGGTCGTGACCTCCGCCCGCACCCAGGCCGAGGCCGTCGCCTCCTCGGGCGACGCCGAGCTCCAGCGCGAGGTGGCGGCCGCCCGGGCCGAGCTCGACCGGCTCACCAAGCGCCGTGACGCGATCACCGCCCAGCTCGCCTCGTTGCGCGACGTCGTCGCAGGGTTCGCCGAGGACGAGAGTTGACCAAGGGCCCGTCGTCGGGGACACCACGTCCGTCCGCGGACACCGCGGTCCCCGACGACGAGGTCCTGGCCACCGCTGAGGCGCTCACCTCCCCGACCCAGCCCTGGGACGATGAGGGCGAGGACTTCGGCGAGCCGGGCGAGTCCTTCGACCGGCACTCGCCGTTCTACTTCGGCTTCTTCTTCGGGCTCGGCGCGCTGATCGCGTGGTTCCTCTTCAGCGCCTTCGTCGGCATCGGCTCGGTGCTGATGCTGGTGGTCGTCTCGCTCTTCCTGGCCGCCGGGCTCAACCCGTCGGTGATGTTCCTGGAGCGGCGCGGCCTGCGCCGCTCGTGGGCGGTCACCTCGGTGATCCTCGCCGTGCTGGCAGCCGTCGCGCTCTTCGTGGTCGCGATCGTCCCGGTCATCTCCGACCAGGTGACGGCGCTGACCGACAACGTGCCCGACTGGCTCGACGAGCTCCAGGGCAACAAGCGCATCCAGGCGCTCGACGACCAGTACAACGTGATCGGCCGGGTCCGCGACTACGTCGCCAACGGCGACTTCGTCAGCGGCCTCTTCGGTGGCGTGCTCGGGTTCGGGCTGAAGATCATCTCGGCGCTGTTCAACGCCTTCATCATCGTCGTGCTGACGCTCTACTTCCTCTCCTCCCTCGAGGTCACCAAGCACGCCCTCTACCGGCTGGCTCCCGCCTCGCGCCGCGACCGGGTCACCAAGCTCGGTGACCGGATCGTGGGCAACGTCGGCGGCTACGTCTCGGGCGCCTTCATCGTGGCCATGGCCGCGGGCCTCTCCTCGCTGGTCTTCCTGTTCGCCATCGGCCTCGCGAAGTACGCGGTGGCGCTGGCCTTCGTCGTGGCGCTGCTCGACGTCATCCCGATGATCGGCGCCACCCTGGGCGCGGTGATCGTCACCGCGATCGCCTTCGCCACCGACGTGAAGACGGGCATCATCTGCGCGATCTTCTACATCGTCTACCAGCAGTTCGAGAACTACGTGATCTACCCGCGGGTGATGAAGAAGTCCGTCGACGTCCCCGGCTCGGTGGTCGTGATCGCCGCCCTCATCGGCGCCGCGCTCCTCGGCGTGGTCGGTGCGCTGCTCGCCATCCCCACCGCCGCCGCGATCCTGCTGATCATGCGCGAGGTCGTCGTACGACGCCAGGACGCCCGCTAGCCCCGCTGGCCCCGCTGGACATCACAGCTATCCGAGCGGACCGATCAGCGTGGCGAGCACCGCCGGCAGCCCCGCCGTCCGGGTGAGGCGGTCGACGACCGGGGTGGTCGGGACGGTCGCCAGGTCGCTGCCCAGCGTCGTGGCCGCGACGTCGACCGACGGGCACGCGCCCAGGTGGACGACGTCCTGGCGCACCAGGCGTCCCTGCGCGTCCTCCAGCGCCACCACCAGCCACTCGGCCTCGGTGTAGTCGATGGTCGGGCACTGGTCCTGCTCGGGCTCGGTCGACAGGCCGGCCAGGTAGCCGTCGACGACTGGCTGGTCCTGGCGCACGGCGTAGACGAGGTCGGCCACCCGGGTCGACCGGGTCTGCCGGTAGGCGCAGAGGGTGAGCGACGTCGGCAGACCGGCGTCGGCATCGGCCCGGACCAGCTCGGCGGACGGCTCGGTCTCGGAGAGGCAGGTCTCGCCGCCGCCCGCGGAGTCCAGGATCCGCTCGGTCAGCGCGGCGTCGTCGGTGGCGACCGTGAGCAGGCTGCCGTTGACCTCGACGGTCTGCTGCACGTACCCGCCCCCGACGTCGACGGTGCCGGGCTCGACGTCGGCGCCCAGCCAGACGTACGGCGCCGCCACCGCAGGTCGGCCGTCCGGCACGGTCGCGCACACGTCGGTGAGCGGGATCGGGCGACCCACCCACCCCAGGGTCGACGTCGCACCACCCTCCAGCGGCTCGCCGTCTCGGCTGAGCATCGCCTCGGGGTAGCAGGCGACGCCTCGCCCCGGCGACGACATCGGTGCGCCGCCGTAGCCCCAGTCGGCGGGCACCTCGACCTGGAGGTCCCGCCAGTGCTCCGTGCGCCACGGCGAGGTCGTCGTGCTCGGCGTGCTGCGGTCGGCTGGCGCCGGCCCGGGGTCGCGGCCGCTGTCGCCACCACCGGCGAGCACCACGGTGGTGGCGACCACCGCCAGCACGGCCGCCGCCGAGGCGCCCACCGCAGCCCGCGTCGTACGCCGGCGCCGGACCGCGGCCCGCGCCCCGGTCGCGACCGGCACCGCCGTGTCGACCTCGGCCGCCCGCTCCTCCAGGCCGGCCCGCACCCACTGCTCCAGCCGGTCGTCCTCAGTCATCGGCGTGCTCCTCCCGCTCGAGCTCGACGCGCATCGCGGCGAGCGCCCGGTGGACGTGGGAGCGGGCCGTGACCTCGGCGACCTCGAGCAGCGCCGCGATCTCGGCGTACTCGAGGTCCTCGTAGTAGCGCAGCACCACCGCCGCCCGCTGCTGCCGGGGCAGCCCCGCGCAGACCCGCCAGACGGTGTCGGCGCCGGTGACCGCGTCAGCCGGGTCGGCGTACGCCGTCTCCCGCACCTCGGCGACCGGCACCTCGCGTCGCCGCGAGCGCCGCCACCCCGAGACGTGCTCGTTGACGATCATCCGCCGCACGTAGCGGTCGGGGTCGTCGGTGCGCTGCACCCGCGACCACCTCTCGAGCGCCCGCACGAGCGCTGACTGCACCGCCTCCTCGGCGGCGTGCTGCGACCCCGTGACGAGGTAGGCGAAGCGCAGCAGCCCGGCTGCCCGTGCCTCCACCCACTCGTCGTACGTCGTCGCCACGCCCACATCCACGCACGACACACGCCCGGGGCGCAGCAGATGTTGCGCGCGCGCCGCGACTTTCGTCCGGCCCCGGCCGTACTGCCGCGGGTCTGTCCGCACTACCGCGGGTCTGCAGGGGCGCGGCAGAGGGGGATAACTCCGCGTTACAGCGGGGCGGGGGTCAGCGGACGGGGAGGCCGGCGGCGGCGAGGCCGGCCTTGACCTCGCCGACGCTCAGGGTGCCGAAGTGGAAGACCGAGGCGGCGAGGACGGCGTCGGCGCCGGCGTCGACGGCCGGGGCGAAGTGGTCGACGGCGCCAGCGCCGCCGGAGGCGATCACCGGGATGTCGACGACGGCGCGGACGGCGCGGATCAGGTCGAGGTCGAAGCCGTCGCGGGTGCCGTCGGCGTCCATCGCGTTGAGCAGGATCTCGCCCGCACCGAGCTCCGCGCCCCGCTCGGCCCACTCGACGGCGTCGAGTCCGGCGGAGGTGCGACCACCGTGGGTGGTGACCTCGAAGCCGGACGGCTGGCCGGGCGCGCGGCGGGCGTCGACCGAGAGCACGAGCACCTGGTTGCCGAACCGCTCGGCGATCTCGGCGACCAGCCCCGGGCGGTGGATCGCGGCGGTGTTGACCGCGATCTTGTCGGCGCCGGCGCGCAGCAGCCGGTCGACGGACTCGACCGAGCCCACTCCCCCGCCGACGGTCAGCGGGATGAAGACCTGCTCGGCAGTGCGGGAGACGATCTCCATCGTGGTCGCGCGGCCCTCGTGGGAGGCGGAGATGTCGAGGAAGGTCAGCTCGTCGGCGCCCTCGGCGTCGTAGAGGCGCGCCAGCTCGACCGGGTCACCGGCATCGCGCAGGCCCTGGAAGTTGACGCCCTTGACCACCCGGCCGGCGTCGACGTCCAGGCAGGGGATGACGCGGACGGCGAGGCTCACCGCAGACCCGTGAGGGCCAGGGCGTCCTCGAGCGTGAAGCGACCCTCGTAGAGCGCGGTGCCGACGATCGCGCCCTCGACGCCCCCGCCGGCGTTGGCGCCGACCAGGGCCTGGAGCGCCTCGAGGTCGGCCAGCTCGGTGATCCCACCGGAGGCGACCACCGGGCGATCGGTGGCGGCGCACACGTCGCGCAGCAGGTCGAGGTTGGGGCCCTCGAGCATGCCGTCCTTGTTGACGTCGGTGACGACGTAGCGCGCGCAGCCCTCGCCGTCGAGGCGGGCCAGCACCTCGTAGAGGTCGCCGCCCTCGCGGGTCCAGCCGCGGGCCGCCAGCGTCCGACCGCGTACGTCGAGGCCGACCGCCACCCGGTCGCCGTGGTCGGCGATGGCCCGCGCGCACCACTCGGGCTGCTCCAGCGCCGCGGTGCCGATGTTGACGCGGCGGCACCCGGTGGCCATCGCGGCCGCGAGCGACTCGTCGTCGCGGATGCCGCCGCTCATCTCGACCTGGATGTCGAGGGTGCCGACGATCTTCGCCTGGAGCTCGCGGTTGTGGCCGCGTCCGAACGCCGCGTCGAGGTCGACGAGGTGGATCCACTCGGCCCCCGCGGCCTGCCAGCGCAGCGCGGCCTCGATCGGGTCGCCGAAGCGCTTCTCCGAGCCGGCCACCCCCTGCACGAGCTGCACGGCCTGCCCTCCCGCGATGTCGACGGCGGGCAGCAGCTCGAGGCGGGCGTTCATGGAGGTCTCCATCAGTGGATCGGTGGGCGGATCAGCGGCGGAACATGAAGGTGTGCAGCACGGGAGCGCCCAGCAGCGCGGCGACCCCGACGAACGCGGTGAGTCCCCAGCTCTCGCTGAACGCGAAGACGAGCACCAGCACCGTGACGATGACACCGACCAGGGCGGCGCCCTGGCGACGTCGGCGGTCGGCCAGCGCACTCCGCGCCGGCCGGGTCCGTGTCGGCAGGAGGCGGGTGAGGGTACGGCGGCGGGCGGCCCGACGCTCGGCCCGTTCGGCCTCGGCGGCGCGGGCGGCGGCCCGGATCGCGGTCTCCCGCTCCCGCTCCTCGCGCCGGCGGGCGCGCTCCCTGCTCATGACGGGCTCACGACGGGCTCACGACCGGCTCACAACCCGTCGACCCAGTTGCGCAGCAGCGCGGCCCCGGCGTCGCCGGACTTCTCGGGGTGGAACTGGGTGGCCGAGAGCGGACCGTTCTCGACCGCGGCCACGAACCGGTCGCCACCGTGCTCGGCCCAGGTGACCAGGGGCGCCCGGGTGCGGGTGCCGGTCTCGAGCACCCAGCGGCGCACGCCGTAGGAGTGCACGAAGTAGAAGCGCTCGTCCTCGAGCCCAGCGAAGAGCCGGGTGCCCTCGGGTGGCTCGACGGTGTTCCAGCCCATGTGCGGCACGACCGGCGCCTGGAGCCGCTCGACCACGCCCGGCCACTCGTCGCAGCCCTCGGTCTCGACGCCGTGCTCGACCCCGCGCTCGAAGAGCACCTGCATGCCGACGCAGATCCCGAGCACGGGCCGGCCGCCGGCCAGGCGACGACCGATGACCCGCTCACCCTTGATCGCGCGCAGCCCGGCCATGCACGAGGCGAACGCACCGACACCCGGCACCACGAGGCCGTCGGCGGCCTGGGCCTGCTCGAGGTCGGCCGTGAGGGTCACCTCGGCGCCGGCGCGCTCGAAGGCCCGCACCACCGAACGCAGGTTGCCCGACCCGTAGTCGAGGACGACGACGGAGCTCAGAGCGTGCCCTTGGTGGAGGGGACCCCGGTCTCGCGGGGGTCGATCGCGACGGCGTCGCGGAAGGCGCGCGCGAAGGCCTTGAACTGCGTCTCCACGATGTGGTGCGGCTCGCGCCCGGCCAGCACCCGGACGTGCAGCGCCAGGTGGGCGTGGAACGCGATGGTCTCGAAGACGTGGCGGGTCAGCGAGCCGAGGTAGCCGACCGCGTCTCCCCCGCCGCCGAGCACGACGTACTGCTGCCCCTCGGGCTCGCCGGTGTGCACGCAGTAGGGACGCCCGGACACGTCGACGACGGCCTGCACCAGCGCCTCGTCGAGCGGCACGGTGGCGTCGCCGAAGCGACGTACACCGGTCTTGTCGCCCAGGGCCTCGCGCAGCGCCTGGCCCAGCGCGATCGCGGTGTCCTCGACGGTGTGGTGGGCGTCGATGTGGGTGTCGCCCGCGGTCTGCACGGTGAGGTCGAGCAACGCGTGGCGGGCGAACGAGATGAGCATGTGGTCGTAGAAGCCCACGCCGGTGGAGACGTCGTGGCGCCCCGAGCCGTCGAGGTCGACCTCGACGAGCACCTTCGACTCGCTCGTCGCTCGCTCGATCCGTGCGGTCCTGCTCATGCTGTCTCCTTCATCACGGTGGTCAGGGCGTCGCGGAACGTCGACATCTCCTCGGGCGTCCCGATGGACACGCGGAGCCACCCCTCGGGACCAGTCTCGCGGATGAGCACCCCGCGGGCGACGAGGCCCTCCCAGATCGCGTGCCGGTCGTCGAAGGTGCCGAACAACGCGAAGTTGGCGTCGGAGTCGGCGACCTGCAGGCCCTGGGCCCGCAGCCAGTCGACGGTCTCGTCGCGCTCGACGCGCAGCCGGTCGACGGTGCCGAGCAGCTCGGGGGCGTGGCGCAGCGCCGCCAGCGCGGTCGCCTGGGTCACGGCGCTGAGGTGGTAGGGCAGCCGGACCACGCGCACGGCGTCACAGATCTCGGGCGCCGCGGCGAGGTAGCCGACCCGGGCGCCGGCCAGCGCGAAGGCCTTGCTCATCGTGCGGCTCACCACGAGGTTGCGGTGCGCGGGGAGCAGCTCGAGGGCGCTGGGGGTGCCGGCGCGCCGGAACTCGCCGTAGGCCTCGTCGACGACCAGGATCCCGCCCTCCTCGGTGCCGGCGACGGCCTCGCACAGCGTGGCGACCGCCTCCGGCGGCAGCGCGGTGCCGGTCGGGTTGTTGGGGCTCGGCAGCAGCACGACGCTGGGGCGGTGCTCGGCGATCAGGGCGCGAGCGTGGTCGAGGTCGAGGGAGAAGTCGCTCTCGCGGTGGCCGACGACCCAGCCGGTGACCGAGTCGCGGGCGTACTCCGGATACATCGAGTACGTCGGCGCAAAGCTCAGCGCGACCCGCCCGGGTCCGCCGAAGGCCTGGAGCAGCTGCAGCATCACCTCGTTGGACCCGTTGGCCGCCCACACCTGGTCGGGGGTGATGCCCTGCGGTGCGTCGCGCGAGAGGTAGGCCGCGAGGGCCTCGCGCAGCGCGGTGAACTCGCGGTCCGGGTAGCGGTTGAGCGTGGTCGCCGCGGCCGCGACGGCGGCGGCTATGTCGGCGGCGCAGGCCTCGGAGGGCCCGTAGGGGTTCTCGTTGACGTTGAGCTGCACCGGGACGTCGAGCTGGGGCGCGCCGTAGGGCTCGAGGCCGCGCAGCTCCTCGCGGAGCGGGGGCCAGACCACGGCGCTCACGCGCGGAAGCGCGCGCGCACCGCGGCGCCGTGACCGGGCAGGTCCTCGGCCTCGGCCAGCGTCACGACGTGGTCGGCGACCTCGGCGAGCGCCTCGCGCGAGTAGTCGACGACGTGCACCGACTTGGTGAAGGCACGCACCGAGAGCCCCGAGGAGTGGCAGGCGCAGCCGCCGGTGGGCAGCACGTGGTTGGACCCGGCGCAGTAGTCGCCGAGCGAGACCGGGGCGTGCGGGCCGACGAAGATCGCCCCGGCGCACCGGACCCGGGCCGCCCAGGCGGCGGCGTCGACGGTCTGGATCTCGAGGTGCTCGGCGGCGTAGGCGTCGACCACCTCCAGGCCCTGCTCGAGGTCGTCGACCAGGACCACGCCGGACTGTCGCCCGGCGAGGGCCGTGGTGATCCGCTCCTGGTGCTTGGTGGCGGCGACCTGGGTCTCGAGCTCGGCCACCACCGCGTCGGCCAGGGCGACGGACGGGGTCACCAGCACGGCGCCGGCGAGCGGGTCGTGCTCGGCCTGGCTGAGCAGGTCGGCCGCGACGTGCACCGGGTCGGCGGAGTCGTCGGCCAGGATGGCGATCTCGGTCGGGCCCGCCTCGGAGTCGATGCCGACCTGGCCCTTGAGCAGCCGCTTGGCGGTGACGGTCCAGATGCTGCCGGGCCCGGTAACCAGGTCTACCCGGGCGCACGGGTCGACGCCGTAGGCGAACATGGCGATGGCCTGGGCCCCGCCGACGGCGTAGACCTCCTCGACCCCGAGCAGCGCGCAGGCGGCCAGGATCGTGGGGTGCGGCAGCCCGCCGTGATCCTTCTGCGGGGTGGAGGTCAGCGCGATCGAGCCGACCCCGGCGACCTGGGCCGGCACGACGTTCATCAGCACGCTGGAGACCAGGGGCGCGAGACCGCCCGGCACGTAGAGGCCGACGCGCGAGACCGGCACCTTGCGGTGGGTGACCACGGCGCCGGGGCCGAGCTCGGTGGTCACGTCGTGCTCGAGCTCACGCTCGCACGTCAGACGCAGCCGTCGGATCGACTCCTCCAGTCCGGCGCGGATGTCGGGGTCGAGCCGCGCGAGGGCGTCGTGGAGGGCCGCGACCGGCACCCGGATGTCGTCCTGGGTCACGCCGTCGTACTGCTGGGACATCTCGAAGATCGCCTCGAGGCCGCGGGTGCGCACCGCCTCGCAGATCGCGTGCACGGCGGGGACGGCCGCCTCCACGTCGAAGTCCGCGCGCGGCACGACGGCGCGGTAGTCGACGGGCTCCGCCGTGGCGGCGCCCCGCAGGTCGATCCGACTGATCATGGGCGCAATCCTACGAGCCCGGGGCTGAAGTGCTGGAGTCGGCGACGTGGGCTGGACCCCCTCGACTACGGTCGGGAGGGTGAGTGACCCGCTGCCGATGTTCCCGCTGAACTCGGTGCTGTTCCCCGGGCTCAGCGTCCCGCTCCGGGTCTTCGAGGACCGCTACCGCGCGCTCGTCCACCACCTGCTCCGCGTCGAGGACCCCGCGGAGCGTGTCTTCGGCTCGGTCGGCATCCGCGAGGGCTACGAGGTGGGCGACCACGGCACGCAGTCGTTGTTCCGGGTCGGCTGCCGCGTCCAGCTGACCGAGGTCGAGGCCCACCCCGACGGCAGCTTCGACATCGTGGCCGTCGGGCTCGCCCGCATCCAGCTCGACCGGCTCGACACCAGCGGTCCCTTCCCGGTGGGTCACGTCCAGGACCGCGAGGAGCAGGTGGACCACGTGCCCGACGACGTCCTCGACCAGGCACGCGCGGTGTTCACGGCCTACCGCCAGGCGCTGTCCGAGATCAGCGTCGACCCCTACACCGGCACGCTGCCCCGCGACCCGACGTACCTGTCGTGGACGCTGGCCGCCTGCGCCCCGCTCCCGATGACCGAGCGGCAGGCGCTGCTCGAGGCCGAGGACGCCGGGGAGCGGCTGATCCTGGTGACCGACCTGCTGCGCAGCGAGCTCCGGGCGATGAACGTGATCCCGTCGCTGCCGGCCAGCCAGGTCGCCCGCACCCGCTGGTCGCCCAACTAGCGCGGTCGGTCTCTCCATGGCCAAGCGGCAGCGCAGCCGGGGCGGCACCCCCGCGACCGTGGCGCTGGACGCTGCCGGCGTCGCCTTCACCCTGCGCCCCTACGACCACGACCCCCGCGGCGCGACGGGGTACGGCGTCGAGGCCGCCCAGGCGCTCGGCGTCGACCCGGCACGGGTGCTGAAGACCCTGATGACCGCCGTCGACGGACGGCTCACCACGGCGATCGTCCCGGTCTCCGGCCAGCTGGACCTCAAGGCCCTCGCCCGCGCCCTGCACGCGGCGCGGGCGACGATGGCCGAGGTGGCCGCCGCGGAGCGCGCCACCGGGTACGTCGCCGGCGGCATCTCACCGCTGGGCCAGCGGCGGGCCCACCCCACGGTGCTCGACAGCAGCGCGCTGGCCTTCCCCACGGTGCTGGTGTCCGCCGGACGTCGGGGTCTCGACCTCGAGCTGGACCCGGCCGACCTGGTGTCGCTGACCTCCGCGGTCATCGCCCCGATCGGCCGGGCTCCGACTCAGTCGGTGGTGATCCGCAGCATCGAGTGACCGACGTCGCCGTCGCTCCACCCGGTGAGACCCAGGCCGCCCAGCGGCTCGATGTTCTCCTGGACCTGCGGGTCCTCCCCCACGAGGCCCGCGAGCCAGCCGTCTCCTGCGTCGAAGTTGACGAACAGGATGGAGGCGGCGTCGTCCTCGCGGACCACGTCCTGGTAGGTGTCGGAGTCACCCAGCCCGCCGTCCTCGAGCAGCTCGGCGCGGTAGTCGGAGCCGGGGCCGATCACCACGACGTCACCCTCGGCGTCGGAACCCAGGATGTCCATCCCCTCGGGGTCCAGGCCCAGCTCGGTGAACTTGTCGAGCACCTCCTGGATCGCCTCGGCGTCGCCCTGGATCTTCAGGCCCACCGGGACCTCGTCCAGCCCGGAGTCGGAGTTGAAGATCGCCTCGGGGTCGAGGTCACTGCCGACCGCGAGGGCCGCCGACTCGCCGAACAGCGTCTCGACGTCCTCGGGGAGGCTCAGCCCGGTCGCCTCCTCCATGTCGCTCAGGGCGGAGTCGAGGTCGAGCTCGTCGCCGGAGATCTCCTGCATGTAGTCGAGCACGTCCTGGAGCCACCCGGACTCGAATCCGAGCCCGAGCGCGACCGCGGTCTCCTCCGGCAGGGTGGCGATCACGTCGCCGCCCCGGTCGCTGGCGGTGAGCGACGACATGCCCGAGAAGGTGTTGTCGACCGCGAGCTCGACCTCCAGCGCACCGTCGTCGAAGCGGATGTTCATCCCGGCGCCCTCGAAGTCCTCGAACATCGAGCTGACCGCCTCGGGGTCCACGGGCGACTCGGGCTCGAGGCTCGACTCACCGAGGTCGTCCTCCAGGCAGCTCTGGAACGCCTCGAGGTCCTCGACCGGGTCGATCTCGTAGCAGTCCTGCGACCCCAGCCCGGGCTCAGCCTCGGCGTCGAGGCCCTCGCCCAGCAGGGGGGTGAGGCCCGCGAACTGGCCGGCCAGCACCTCGCCGGCCTCGGGCGCTGCGTAGCCGGAGATGATGCCGGGGTCGCCCGCGGCGTCGGTCCAGCGCTGGAAGTCGCCGTCGTCGGCCAGGCTGTCCTGCTCCGCGTCGTCGGTGATCTGCTCGGCGAGCTCGTCGCTCTCGGCGATCACGGCCCAGTCGCCGACGATGGCCCAGCCCCCGTCGCCGCCCGACTCGTCGGTGTCCTCCGAGTCGCCGGACTCCTCCGAGTCGGCTGCGGCGCAGTCACGGATCGCTTCGAGCGCCGTGTCGGCCTTGTCCGCGTCCTGGACCTGGACCACGAAGACCGGAGCGGGGTCCTCCTCGCCCTCCTGGCTCACGGCCGCGAGCGCGAAGCGGTCGCCGAGCCACGGGGCGAAGTCGTCGTCGTAGTCGAGGTCGTCGCAGGGTGCGTCCTTCAGGGCCTCCTCGACGATCTTCTGGCGCAGGTCGTCGTCGGCGTCGAGGCCGGTCTGCTCCTTGAACGCCGGGAACTTGCGCAGGGTGCGCAGCGCCTCGATCTTCTGCGCGCCGCTGGGGTCGAGGTCGACGCTGAGGTAGCCCAGGGTGGTGGCCGGCAGCGCCTCGGCCGGCTGGTCACCGGTTCCGGAGAGCCAGGAGTAGGCACCGAAGGCCGCGCCGCCCACCGCCAGCGCGCCGATGACACCACCGACGACCAGGCCGCGGCGGCCACGTCCGCCCGCGCCGCGCGAGGGGGGCGGAGTCGGCGGGATCGGTCCCCCGCCACCCTGCTCGAGCAGCTCCGGCGAGCCGTACGCCGGGGTGCCACTGGGAGGAGGTCCGCTGGGGGGCGGGCCGCTCGGGGGAGGGCCGCTGGGGGGCTGGTTCATCGACATGGGAGACCTCGCGTGCAGAGTGGACGGACCGACAGCAGGGCCTGGAGACCAGCGTCGCCGCGCCCCTCGCTCGAGCCGCAGACTACCGCTCGCGGTGGTGTCCCACGTGGCGATGCTTGGTCACGCCGAAGAAGGCCACCGCCAGCCCCAGCAGGGCACCGATCGGCAGGGCCAGGAACGGGCTGCGTCCGGCGACCTGGAGGTGGCCGGGCAGGAGGGCGCCGTCGTCGGCGGCGCGTGCGGCGACCGCGGGATCGGGGGGCGAGAGGTGGAGGCCCACGCGGTACATCACCCAGGCGCCGAGCGCGCTGCCCGCCACCAGCGCCACCAACGCGACCAGCTCGGAGTGGTCGAGGACCAGCCCCACCACCAGGCCGAGCACCAACCCGGCCACGACCGCGACCACGACGTACCAGCCGGTGCCGGCGAACTCCGCCGCATCGCCCCGCCCTCCGGGCAGCGCGAACCACTGGCCCCGCGCGACGACGCCCTCAGGCGCCGGCGCCCACAGCGACCACCACAACCACCCGCAGCCGGCGCCCACGACCCCGAAGAGCAGCACCGTCGCGAGCGCCTGGGCCAGCGGGGTGCGCCAGCGGCGTCCGCTCATCCGGTGAGGCACCCGGGCCCGAGCAGCTGCTTGAGGTCGGCGAAGAGCGCGGGGCTCGGCGTCACCCGCAGGCGGTCGTCGAGGCGCATCACCTTGGTGTCGGCCCGGGTGAGCAGCCGCAGCCGCACCTCGGTGAGGCCGGGGTGGGTGCTGAGCACGTCCTTGAGCTGCTCGACCACCGGGCCGGTGCAGCGCGTGGAGGGCAGGCTGATCACCACGGGGCCGCTGGGGCCGTCGGAGATGTCGGGGACCGTCACCTCCTGGCCCAGCAGCTCGGGCTGGTCCTTGCTGCGCGAGAGCCGGCCCTTGACGGTGAGGATCGCGTCTTGAACCAGGAAGCTGCTGGCCAGCTGGTAGGAGCTCGGGAAGAGCAGCACCTCGATGGTGCCCTCGAGGTCCTCCAGCGAGACCATCGCCCACGCGTCGCCGCGCTTGGTGATCTTGCGCTGCACCGAGGTGACCAGCCCGCTGACGGTGACCATCGAGCCGTCGGCCCGCTCCTCGTCGGTCATCAGCTGGCCGATCGTGCAGTCGGTGCCCTGGGAGAGCACGTGCTCGAGGCCGAGCAGCGGGTGGTCGGAGACGTAGAGCCCGAGCATGTCGCGCTCGTGGCCCAGCAGGGTCATCTTGTCCCACTCCTCGACGTGGTCGGGCACCTCGACGTGGGTGCCGGCCGAGCCGACGTCGGCAGCCTCGAGCAGGTCGAACATGGAGTCCTGGCCGCCGTCGGTGTTCTTCTTGGCGTCGACGAACTTGTCGACCGCCTCCTCGTGGATGGCCACGATGGCGCGGCGCTTGTGCTTCATGTCGTCGAAGGCCCCGGCCCGGGCCAGCGAGTCGATGAGCCGCTTGTTGCAGACGACGAGCGGGACCTTGTCCATGAAGTCGTTGAAGTCCTCGAAGCGGCCCTTCTCGGCGCGGGCCTCGACGATCTTCTCGACGACGTTGGCGCCGACGTTGCGCACGGCGGTGAGCCCGAAGCGCACGTCGTGGCCGACCGGGGTGAAGTCGGCGGCCGACTCGTTGACGTCGGGCGGGAGCACCTGGATCTTCATCCGGCGGCACTCGTTGAGGTAGATCGCCGACTTGTCCTTGTCGTCCTTGGTCGAGGTGAGGAGCGCCGCCATGTACTCGGCGGGGTAGTTGGCCTTCAGGTAGGCGGTCCAGTAGGAGACCATCCCGTAGGCGGCGGAGTGCGCCTTGTTGAAGGCGTAGTCGGAGAACGGCAGCAGGATGTGCCACAGGGTCTCGACCGCCGCCATGGAGTAGCCGCGCTCCTGCATGCCGGCGGAGAAGCCCGCGAACTGCTGGTCGAGCTCGGCCTTCTTCTTCTTGCCCATCGCGCGCCGCAGGATGTCGGCCTGGCCCAGGGTGTAGCCGGCGAGCTTCTGGGCGATCGCCATCACCTGCTCCTGGTAGACGATCAACCCGTAGGTCTCGCCCAGGATGTCGGCCAGCGGCTCGGCGAGCTCGGGGTGGATCGCCTCCACCGGCTCGCGCCCGGTCTTGCGGCGGGCGTACTTGTTGTGGGAGTCGGCACCCATCGGGCCGGGGCGGTAGAGCGCGCCCACGGCGGAGATGTCCTCGAAGGTGTCGGGCCGCATGCTGCGCAGCAGCGCGCGCATCGGGCCGCCGTCGAGCTGGAAGACCCCGAGGGTGTCACCGCGCTGGAGCAGCGCGTAGGTGGCCTCGTCGTCGAGCGTGAGCTCCTCGAGCACCACCGTCTCGCCGCGGTTGGCGGCGATGTTCTTGAGGGCGTCGTCGAGCACCGTGAGGTTGCGCAGCCCCAGGAAGTCCATCTTGATCAGCCCGAGGGCCTCGCAGGTGGGGTAGTCGAACTGGGTGATCATCGCCCCGTCGGCGGGCCGCTTCAGCAGCGGGATCACGTCGATCAGCGGCTCGCTGGACATGATCACCCCGGCCGCGTGCACGCCCCACTGCCGCTTGAGCCCCTCGATGCCGATGGCGGTGTCGACGACCTTCTTGACGTCGCCGTCGCCGTCGTAGAGCGAGCGGAACTCACCGCCCTCGCCGAAGCGCTTGTGCTCGGGGTCGAAGATCTCCTGGAGCGGGACGTCCTTGCCCATCACCGAGGCCGGCATGGCCTTGGTGATGCGGTCGCCCATCGCGAAGGGGTAGCCCAGGATGCGCGAGGAGTCCTTGACGGCCTGCTTGGCCTTGATGGTGCCGTAGGTGACGATGTAGGAGACCCGGTCGTCGCCGTACTTGTCGGTGACGTAGCGGATCACCTCGCCGCGGCGCCGCTCGTCGAAGTCGATGTCGAAGTCGGGCATCGAGACCCGGTCGGGGTTGAGGAAGCGCTCGAAGATCAGGCCGTGCTCGAGCGGGTCGAGGTCGGTGATCCGCATCGCGTAGGCGACCATCGACCCGGCGCCGGAGCCACGGCCCGGGCCGACGCGGATGCCGTTGTCCTTGGCCCAGTTGATGAAGTCGGCGACCACCAGGAAGTAGCCGGGGAAGCCCATCTGGGTGATCACGCCGACCTCGAAGTCGGCCTGCTTGCGGACGGCGTCGGGGATGCCGCCGGGGTAGCGGAAGCGGAGACCGGTCTCGACCTCCTTCACCAGCCAGGAGTCTTCGTTCTCGCCCTCGGGGCAGGGGAAGCGCGGCATGTAGGTGCCGTTGCCCTCGGTGAAGGAGACGTCGCAGCGCTCGGCGATGAGCAGGGTGTTGTCGCAGGCCTCGCGCAGGTCGTAGCGGCCGACCCACAGCTCGCGCATCTCCGCCGCGGACTTGAGGTAGTAGCCGTCGCCGCTGAACGCGAAGCGCTGGCCCGGCCCGTCGCCGGCCGGGATGTCCATGGTGCTGCCGGAGTTGATGCAGAGCAGGTGCTCCTGGGAGGGAGCGTCCTCGCGCATGACGTAGTGGGAGTCGTTGGTGGCCAGCAGCGGGATCTTGAGGTCCTGGGCCAGGCGCAGCAGCCCGTCGCGGACACGGTTCTCGATGTCGAGGCCGTGGTCCATCAGCTCGAGGAAGTAGTTGTCGCGGCCCAGGATGTCCTGGAAGTCGGCGGCGGTCTGGCGGGCGGCGGCGTAGTTGCCGTAGCGCAGGTGGACCTGCACCTCGCCCGAGGGGCACCCGGTGGTGCCGATGATGCCGCGGCTGTGCTGGGCGAGCAGCTCGCGGTCGACCCGGGGGTGCTGGAAGAAGCCGTCACGCCACGCGCCGGTCGAGATCCGGAACAGGTTGTGCATGCCCTCGGTGGACTCGCTGAGCAGCGTCATGTGGGTGTAGGCGCCGCGCGAGGAGACGTCGTCGGGGCCCCCGTCGTAGAAGTTGACGCGCTTGCGCTCGAAGCGGCTGATGTTGGGGGTGAAGTAGGCCTCGATGCCGATGATCGGCTTGACCCCGGCGGCCTTGGCCTTGGCGTAGAACTCGTAGGCGCCGAACACGTTGCCGTGGTCGGTCATCGCGACCGCGGGCATGCCGAGGTCGGCGGCGCGCTGGGTGAGCGCACCGAGCCGGGCGGCCCCGTCGAGCATGGAGTACTCGGTATGGACGTGCAGGTGCACGAAGCTGTCGTTGGCACCTGTCGTCATCGGGACAGAGGCTCCTCACACCGTGGTCGAACGGTCGATCGTCGGGCAGGCAGAAACGGTCTCGGCGGGGGTGCCGAGCGACCATGTCGGGGAAGACCGTCAGCCTACGGGACCCGCTGGGAGCATGATGACAGGACGCACCGACAGCCCGATCCGGCCGCCCGGACGGGGCGCGCGGACGAGGCCGCGCGGTGCTTGGATGGGTCCATGACCTCTCCCACCACTGGTCCTCGGGTCGTCAGCGCCCACCGCGACGTCGCCGCCGGGGCCGCGAGCATCTTCGAGCTCATCGCCGACTCCACGCAGCAGCCGCGGTGGGACGGCAACGACAACCTCGTCGCGGCCGTGGAGGGCCGACGCGTGCGGGCCGCGGGCGAGACGTTCTCGATGACGACGACCAAGGGCAACGTGCGTGAGAACCACGTGGTCGAGTTCGCGGAGGGGCGTCTCATCGCCTGGCGGCCCGCCGCCACGGGCGAGCAGCCGTGGGGGCACCTGTGGCGGTGGGAGCTCGAGCCCCTCGACGCAGGACGCACTCGCGTCACCCACACCTACGACTGGAGCGAGCTGACCGACGAAGGTCGCTTCCCGAGGGCGAGGTCCACGACCGCCGACAAGCTGCTGGCCTCGATCGACCGGCTGGCCGGCCTCGTCGAGTAGCCGCGGCCTGCTGCTCAGCGCGCGGCGTCGAGGCTCTCGGTGACGATGGCGTGCACGATCCGGGCCACGCGGTCGAACCCCAGGGCGGGGGCTCGGGCGGCGACGGCCTCGACGATGGCGCGCTCGCGGTCGGGGTCGCGGTCGGCGGCGCCCTTGTGGGGCTGGACGGCGGCCGTCAGGGCGGCCCGCTGCGCCAGCAGGTCACCCAGCTGGTCGTCGATCTCGTCGATCAGCCCGCGGAAGAAGGCGACCGGGTCGGGGCCGGGCCAGGCCATCCGGATGTCCGGCGAGTGCTCCTGGTTGGCGCTGCCGTCGGTGCGCTCGAGCTCGACCAGCCCCTGCCGCCCGTAGAAGCGGCGCGCGGGGGTGTTGGTCTCGAAGACGTAGAGGCAGAAGCCGGTGGGACGCAGCACCTTGGCCAGGTCGAGCAGCATCGACCCGACGCCCTGGCCCTGCAGATCGGGGTCGACGTACAGCGAGTGCAACCACTGGTCGTGGACCATCGCGTAGCCGACCAGCCGGTCCGACTCGGCCAGCCACAGCTCGTGGGTGTCGAGGTCCCAGGCGGACACGTGGTCGTGGACGGCCTGGGGGGTGACCGCCAGGGGCGGCATGTCCCCCGCGCCCGTGCTCGCCCGGCGGACCCGGACGTGCAGGTCGGCGACGTGCGTCAGGTCGGCGCGCACCGCGCGCCGCAGGCGGACCTGCTCAGTCGGCATCTCGGATGACCTCGAGCGCGTGGGCCAGGTCGGCGGGGTGCTCGGACTCGTACTCCACCTGCTCGCCGGTCTCCGGGTGCACGAAGCCCAGGCGCACGGCGTGCAGCCACTGGCGCTGCAGCCCGAGCCGCGCCGACAGCGTGGGGTCGGCGCCGTAGGTCAGGTCGCCGACGCAGGGGTGCTTCAGCGCCGCCATGTGCACCCGGATCTGGTGGGTGCGCCCCGTCTCGAGGTGCACCTCGAGCAGGCTCGCGTAGCGATGGGCCTCGAGGGTCGCGTAGTGGGTGACGCTGGCGCGGCCGCCGTCCATCACCGCGAACTTGTAGTCAGCGCCGGGGTGCCGGGCGATCGGGGCGTCGATCGTCCCCTCGTGCGGATCGGGGTGGCCCTGCACCAGGGCGTGGTAGGTCTTGTCGACGGTGCGGTGCCGGAAGGCGTTCTTGAGCACCGAGTAGGCCCGTTCGGACTTGCAGATGACCATGACCCCGGACGTGCCCACGTCGAGCCGCTGCACGATCCCCTGGCGCTCGGACGCACCGCTGGTGGCGATGCGGAAGCCGGCACCCGCCAGGTGGGCCACGACCGTGGGGCCCTGCCAGCCCGGCGAGGGGTGGACCGCGACGCCGACCGGCTTGTCGATGACCACGATCGAGGCGTCGTCGTGAATGATCTTGATGCCCTCCACGACCTCGGGCACGACGACCAGCGGGTCGGCCTCGAAGGGGAGGGTCACCTCCAGCAGCGAGCCCGGCATCACCCGGTCGCTCTTGGCCACGGAGGCACCGTCGACCTGGACGAGGTCGCGCGAGATCAGCTCGGCCGCGCGGGTGCGGGAGACCCCGAGCATCTGCGACATCGCGGAGTCGACCCGCTCGCCGGCCAGGCCCTCGGGCACGTGGAGGCTGCGGTAGTCGGCCTGGGTCATGGCGTCTCCTCGGAGCGCGGGTCCGCCTCGGGGGCGGTGGGCTGCCGGCGGCGGTCTCCGCCGCGCGGGGCGGCCTCGGACTCGCGGCTGCCGTCGATGTGGACGCCCCGGAAGGCCTGGACGAGCACCAGGCCCGCGCCGAGGTTGATGCAGATGTCGGCGATGTTGAAGACCGGCCAGTTGGGCAGCATCAGGAAGTCGACGACCTCCCCCCGGAAGGGCCCCGGGGAGCGGAACAGGCGGTCGGTGAGGTTGCCGGTGATGCCCGCGAGGAGCAGCCCGAGCGCCCAGGCCCACGCGGTGCTGCCCAGGCGACGGCTCAGCCACACGACGACCACCACGGCGACCACGGCGATGCCGGACAGGACGGCCGTGAACTCGGTGCCGGTGCTGAACGCGGCCCCCGGGTTGCGGGTCAGGTGGAGCACCAGCAGGTCACCGAGGAGGGGTACGTCGGGCCGGTCGCTGAGCCGGTCGACCGCGAGGATCTTCGTGAGCAGGTCGGCGGCGTAGCCGACGAGCGCCACCAGCGCGAAGGCCGCCAGGAGGCGCCGTCTCGCGGGCCGGGACGACGCAGCGGGGACCTCGCCGGGCGGGTCCTCGGGCTGGTGCTCGGGGTCTACCGGCGTTCCTCGCGCTGCTTGCATGTCATGCACAGTGTGGCACGCGGGAAAGCCATCGCCCTCATCTTCCCGATGGGGTTGCCGCAGGACTCGCAGACCCCGTAGGTGCCGTCGTCGATGCGGGCCAGGGCCCGATCGATCTGGGCCAGCTTGTCGCGCTCGTTCGTGAGCACGCTGAGCTCCTGGTCGCGCTCGAAGCTCGTGGCCCCCATGTCGGCCTGGTCCTGGCCGGCGCCGTCACCGGAGTTGCGCAGCAGCCCGGTGAGCTCCTGCTCCTGGGCCGCGACGATCTGCAGGCTGTGGTCGCGCTGCTCGTGGAGCTCGTCGAGGACCTCCTTGAGCTCGGCCTTGGTCCACGCCTCCTCGCCCTCCTTCACGACCAGGGCGCTCAGGGGTGCCGTCGCGGTCGACGCAGCCTTCTTCGCGGGTGCAGCCTTCTTCGCGGGTGCCGCCTTCTTCACTGGTGCCGCCTTCGGGCTCGGTACGGAGGTCTTCGTCGCGGCTGCGGTCTTCGTCGCAGACGTGGTCTTGGCCGGGGCCGCCTTCTTGGCGGGGCCGCCTTCTTGGCCGGGGCCGCCTTCTTCGCGGGGGCCGCCTTCTTGGCCGGGGCCGCCTTCTTCGCGGGGGCCGCCTTCTTGGCCGGGGCCGCCTTCTTGGCGGGGGCCGCCTTCTTGGCGGGGGCCGCCTTCTTGGCCGGGGCCGCCTTCTTCGCGGGGGCCGCCTTCTTGGCCGGGGCCGCCTTCTTGGCGGGGGCCGCCTTCTTCGCGGGGGCCGCCTTCTTCGCGGGGGCCGCCTTCTTCGCGGGGGCCGCCTTCTTGGCCGGGGCCGCCTTCTTGGCCGGGGCCGCCTTCTTGGCCGGGGCCGCCTTCTTGGCCGGGGCCGCCTTCTTGGCCGGGGCCGCCTGCTTCGCGGGGGCCGTCTTCTTCCCGCCGCGTGAGATCACCTTGCGGGCCGCAGAGGCCGCCTGACCGGCCAAGGACCGTGTGCTGCGCGCCATGTCTGGACCTTCCGTAAGTGGCCGTGACCCTGAGATGAGCGTCACGAACTGCGGGGAGGTTAGCCCGAGGTCACGGGGGCACTCAAACCGCCGCACCCACGAGACCTCCACCAATGTCGAACGGCCGGCCCCTCGGGGCCGGCCGCTCGTCACGCTGGGGTGCTGCTGGGGTGCTGCTGTCGGGCGAGCGGACTCAGCCCTCGTCCTCGCCCAGGATCGAGCGCAGCCGCTTGGGCGCCGGGGTGTCCTCGCCGGGGGCCGCGGTCTCGCTCGCCCCGTTGAGGGCCTCGAGCTGCTGGGCGAAGTACGTCTTGAGCCGCGAGCGGTACTCCCGCTCGAACGAGCGGAGGTTCTCGACGTCGACGTTGAGCTTGTCGCGCTCCTTCTCCAGGTCACCGAAGAGCTGGGCGCGACGCTCGGACGTCTCGGCGTCGAGCATCTGCGCACGGGAGCGGGCGTCGGACTCGAGCCGGTCGGCCTTGCCCTTGGACTCGCTCTCGAGCCGCTCGGCCTTGGTGCGGGCCTCTCCGACGATCTTGTCGGCCTCGTTCTTCGCCTCGTCGACGAGCTCGTCGGCGTTGCGAGTGGCGATCTCGAGCAGGCGGGCCGCGGCGTTGGACGCCTCGGGGACCGTCTCGACCCGGATCGTCTGCGGTGCAGCCGCAGCCGCGGGTGCTGCAGCCGGAGCCGCAGCGACAGGAGCCGCCACCGGTGCCGGCGTCGCCTCGGGCTCGCGACGGGCCGGCGCGGCGAAGCTCTCGGAGGAGCCCCCACCCGACTGGGCCGTCGACAGCTTGGCGCGCAGGTCGTCGTTCTCCTTGGTGAGCCGCGCGAGCTCGGCCTCCACCTCATCGAGGAACTGGTCGACCTCGCCCATGTCGTACCCCTCCCGGAGCCGGACGGGCGTGAAGCGCTTGTTGCTCACGTCCTCAGGAGTCAGCGGCATGACCTCACCCAATTCATTGGTCGGTTCGTCTTCTTATCTGGCGAACAATAGCGTCTGGTTGGGACTGGTGTGACCCCGGTGACGACGATGGTACGGCGAAGGCTTCCCGCGACCTCGCAGCCGGGTCGCTCAGAGCCAGATCTGCTGGTTGACGAAGACCAGCAGGTAGGCCGTGATCATCACCAGCAAGAAGCTCAGGTCGAGCGCGAAGTTGCCCAGCCGCAACGGCGGGACGACCTTGCGCAGCGCCTTGATCGGCGGGTCCGTCGCGGAGTAGACGCCCTCCAGACCGACGAGCAACGGGCCGCTCGGCGTCCACGACCGGGCGAAGACCTGGACCCAGTCGACCACGAAGCGCACCCACAGCAGGGCGATGAAGGCCCAGAGGATGCCGTGGATGATCTGGCCGGCTACGGGCATGGTCGGTCCATCGAGTTCGCTCCTGCAGTCGCGGTCCGGCACGAGGGCGCCTGGACGTGGTCGGTCGGGACGAGCCTACGTGGCGCCCCGAGGCCGACGTCAGCTCTGGTTGAAGAACCCGCCCTGGACGATCCGCTCCTTCTCCTCGGCCGCGACCGAGACGTTGGGCGGCGACAGCAGGAAGACCTTGTTGGTGATCCGCTCGATGGTCCCGCGGGTGGCGAAGACCAGGCCCGCGGCGAAGTCGACGAGACGCTTGGCGTCGGTGTCGTCCATCTCCGAGAGGTTCATGATCACCGGCGTGCCCTCGCGGAAGTTCTCTCCGATGGTGCGCGCCTCGTTGTAGGTGCGCGGGTGGAGCGTGGTGATCTGGGAGAACGCCGCCGCGACGGGCGCGGGGCCGCTCACGGGTGTGGCGCGACGACGCTCGGCGAGGTCGGCCACCGTCGCGGGACGCGGCTCGCGTGCCTCACGAGGACGCGCGGCGCGCTCGGCCGGCACCGAGGCAGACTCCTGCGTGTGATGGTCGTCGCCGTCGTAGGAGTCGTAGTCGACGCCGGTGTCCTCCAGCAGGCCGAGGTACTCACCGATCCTGCGCATCGCACCGCTCATGACTTCTTGCCTCCGCAGCTCCCGCGCCCCCGGCAGGGGACGCTCTTCGGTTGTTCGGACACTACTGGACCTGGGGCCTCGAACCGAGCACCGCAGAGCCGACGCGCACGTGTGTCGCGCCGACTTTTATCGCGGCCTCCAGGTCGCTGCTCATGCCCGCCGAGAGCCACGTGGCTCGCGGGTGGTCACGGAGCAGGTCGGACCGCAGCGAGGCGAGCCGGTCGAACGCCGCGGCGGGGTCCTCGCCGAGCGGGGCGACCGCCATCAGCCCGCCCAGCCGCAGCGACGCGGCCTGCGCCACCCGGTCGGCCACGGCGGCCACGTCGTCGGGCGCGGCGCCGTTGCGGTGGGCCGACCCGGGTGGGTCGAGGCTGACCTGCACCAGCACGTCGAGGGGCTCCGGCGCTCCCCCGTCGGGTGCCTCGCGCTCGCCGGCGCCCCGGTCGAGCGGGCCGACCAGCTTGAGCCGGTCGAGGGAGTGCACCACTGCGGAGTAGCGCGCCACGGCGGCCGCCTTGTTGCTCTGCAGGCCGCCGACGAAGTGCCAGGCCAGGCCCAGGTCGGCACACTCGGCGGCCTTGGCCTCGGCCTCCTGGTGGCGGTTCTCGGCGACGTCGGTCACGCCGAGCGAGGCCAGGACTCGTACGTCGGAGGCCGGGAAGAACTTGGTGACCACGACGAGGCGCACGTCGTCGCCCGGACGTCCGGCCTCGGCGCACGCGCCGGCGATCCGGTCGCGGACGGCGGCGAGGCGGGTGGCGATCTCGGCGTCGCGGGGAGCGTTCACGAGCGGATCCTGACGAGCCCGGCCAGGCGCCCGGCGCCCGCGCCGTCGCGGCGGTAGGAGTAGAGGTCGGGCGACTCGCGGGTACACCGACCCACCCCGCGCACGGTCGCGCCGGCCTCGGCGAGCTGGGCGCGGAGCCCGGCCGCCAGGTCGACCGACGGGGTTCCCCACGAGGTCGTGGCCCGGGCGCTGGGGACGCTCGCCGCGACCGCCTCCTGCATCGGCGCGGGCACCTCGTAGCAGGCTCCGCAGACGTGGGGACCGAGCCAGGCCGACACCTGCGTGGCGCCCAGGGACCGCATGCGAGCGATGGTGGCGGGCACGACGCCCGCGACCAGGCCGGGTCGGCCGCAGTGGGCGGCCCCGATCACGCCGGCCCCGGGGTCGGCCAGCAGGACCGGCACGCAGTCGGCCACGCGAACCATCAGCACGACGTCGGGCGTCGTGGTGACGACCCCGTCGGCCTCGGGCGGCGGGCCCGACCAGGACCCGGTGGCCTCGACGACGTCGGCCCCGTGCACCTGGTGGAGGTCGGCCAGCCCGGCGCCGGGAGCGAAGTCGGCCAGCACCCGGAGGCGGTTCTGGGCGAGGTCGCCGGGTGCGTCACCGGCGAGCGCGAGGTTCAAGGAGTCGTAGGGCGCACCACTGACCCCGCCGAGCCGGTCGGTGAAGGCCAGCTCGACGGGGCCGAGGGTGTGCCGGGAGGCGTACAGCGCGACTACTTCAGGAAGTCGGGGACGTCCAGCTCGTCGTCGTCGTAGACGGGCTGACGAGAGGCGGGCGCGGGCGTCGACGGCGTCACCGACGGCGTGACGGAGGCGGGCGTGACCGGCGCCGGCGCGGGAGCAGCAGGCGCCGAGGCCGACGACGGGGTCGCGCTGCGGGCTCCGCTGAGCGCCGACTGCGGCTGGGGCTCGCGACGCTCGGGCGTCGTCGGCTCACGGCGCAGACCGGCCGCGGCACGGGTCTCCTCCTGGGTCTGGGTCGGACGCGTGTCCTTGCGCAGCGTGGCGTTCTCCTCGCGGCGCTTGGGCTGGCCACCGTCGAACCCGGCGGCGATGACCGTGACCCGGACCTCGTCGCCCAGGGCGTCGTCGATCGTCGCGCCGAAGATGATGTTGGCGTCGGGGTGGGCCGACTCCGCCACCAGGGCCGCTGCCTCGTTGATCTCGAACAGCCCGAGGTCGGAGCCGCCGGCGATCGAGAGCAGGACGCCGTAGGCGCCGTCGATGCTGGCCTCGAGCAGTGGGCTGGAGACCGCCATCTCGGCGGCGGCGACCGAGCGGTCCTCGCCCCGGGCCGAGCCGATGCCCATCAGGGCGGAGCCCGCGTTGGCCATCACCGACTTCACGTCGGCGAAGTCGAGGTTGATCAGGCCGGGGGTGGTGATCAGGTCGGTGATGCCCGAGACACCTTGCAGCAGCACCTGGTCGGCCTGCTTGAAGGCGTCGAGGACCGAGACGTTGCGGTCGCTGATCGAGAGCAGCCGGTCGTTGGGGATCACGATGAGGGTGTCGACCTCCTCGCGGAGCTGGGCGATGCCCGTCTCTGCGGAGTTGGCGCGGCGACGTCCCTCGAAGGAGAACGGCCGGGTGACCACACCGATGGTCAGCGCACCCAGCGAGCGGGCGATCCGAGCCACGACGGGAGCGCCACCGGTGCCGGTGCCGCCGCCTTCTCCAGCGGTCACGAAGACCATGTCGGCGCCCTTGATCACCTCCTCGATCTCGTCGGAGTGGTCCTCGGCGGCCTGGGTGCCGACATCGGGGTTGGCGCCGGCGCCGAGGCCCCGGGTCAGCTCGCGACCGATGTCGAGCTTGACGTCGGCGTCGCTCATCAGCAACGCCTGCGCGTCGGTGTTGATGGCGATGAACTCGACGCCCTTGAGGCCGACCTCGATCATCCGGTTGACGGCGTTGACCCCGCCCCCGCCGATGCCGACCACCTTGATGATGGCCAGGTAGTTCTGTGCAGCTGCCACGGCGGCTTCACCTCTCGTGTGACTGGTCTGGGTGTGGTGCTCGTCCGGTCCGTGGGGATCGGGCGGTCTGATCGGGGAAGTCGGCGAGCCGGAAACTCTTACCCTCAGGCTGAGGGTTATAGTTATGTCAACCTCGTCGTGAGCACGACAGTAGGAAAGATGCGGCGCCAAGAGGTGGCGACACGCCGCGCGTCGTACGACGCGTTGCCTCTGTGCGCTCCGCGACCCTCAGGCCGCACCGGGCTCAGGCGCGAGGTGACGTGGTGGGCGAGCCCGGCACGCTGACGTCGTAGACCTCGGCCTG
Source organism: uncultured Actinomycetota bacterium (assembly GCA_963845645.1). Lineage (GTDB taxonomy): Bacteria > Actinomycetota > Actinomycetes > Propionibacteriales > Nocardioidaceae > Nocardioides. The sequence continues at coordinate 431,718 of CAWJSY010000001.1, read as the reverse complement.
CTGGCCCAGGAGCGCGGCGAGCACCTCGGCCTTGCGCGCGGACTCCTCGGCGCTCCCCCAGCGCACGACCCGTCCGTCGCGCAGGGCGAGGGTGATCCGGTCGACGGTCTCGACCTCGAGGTGGTCGACGGTGGCCAGGAACGCCGGCTCGAGGGCGTCGGCGACGGCGGCCGCCTCGCGCAGCGCGTCGCTGCTGGTGCTGCTGACGCCTCCGGCGTCGTCGGCGACCGCGACGCTCTGCACCCGCGGCAGGTCGTCGGGGGCACGGCCCAGGTGGCCGAAGATGACTCCGTCGCCGTCGAGGTTGCGCAGCTGGTCGCCGACCTGGATCACCGCGACCGGGGTGCGCTCCTCGACCTCGATCCGGACGTCGTGGGGCCACTGCCGCGACACCCGCGCCGAGCGGACGGTCGCCAGCGAGCGCACCCGGATCTCGATCGCGTCGAGGTCGACGCCGGCGAGCGGGGCGGCGATGGGCACGCCGGCGGCCCGGAGCACCTGCTGGCGCGTGAGCTCCTGGGTGCCGGTGACCTCGACGGACTCGACGGTGAGCCAGGAGGAGAAGTAGACGGCGTAGACGGACCCGGAGGTCGCGAGCACCAGCACCAGCGCGACCAGCAGGTAGCGCCAGGTGAGCCAGCGGCGGGCCCACTGCCGACGCGCGAAGCGTCGTCGGCTGGTGGTGGTGGTCCGGGTGGCGTCGGCGCTGACCTTGCTCGCGGTCTTGGTGGTGGTCGAGCCCCTCACTGCCCCACCCCCGACCCGTCGCGCTGCTCCAGCAGGGCCAGGACCTGCGGGCCGAGCTCGGTGACGGTGCCGGCGCCCAGGGTCAGCACCAGGTCGCCCGGCCGCGCCCGGGCCGCCACGGTGTCGGGTGCGGCCGCGAAGTCGGGCTCGAAGGTGACCAGCCCGGCGGGCAGCCGCTCGCGCGCGGCGTCGGCGACCAGCGCGCCGGTGATCGCGGGGTCGGGGTCCTCGCGGGCGAGGTAGACGTCGAGCACCACGACCTCGTCGGCGGCGGCGAGCGCGTGGCCCATCGCCTCGCCGAAGATCCGGGTGCGCGAGACCAGGTGGGGCTGGAAGACGACCAGCACCCGGTCACCCTCGGCCACCGCACGGGCGGCCTCGAGGTCGCCGCGGATCTCGGAGGGGTGGTGGGCGTAGCTGTCGTAGACGCGGACGCCGCCGGCCTCGCCCTTGCGCTCCATCCGTCGACGGGTGCCGGCGTAGGCGCCCAGCCCGGCGGCCAGGTCGTCGAAGCCGAAGCCCAGCTCGAGCCCGACCGCGAGCGCGGCGAGGGCGTCGGCCACGTAGTGGCGCCCGGGAACCTGCAGGGAGACGGCGCCGAGCTCGACGCCGTCGCGGTCGACGGCGAAGACCCAGCGGCCGTCGACGGGGTCGAGCACCCGGCCGCGCAGGTCGACGCCGGCCGCCTCGCCCACGGTGATGACGCGGCGACCAGCCGCGCGCTGGCGCTGGGCCAGGCCCGCGGCGCCCGGGTCGTCGGTGCAGCAGACCAGGAAGCCGGCCGGGTCGATGCCGTCGGCGAACTCCTCGAACGCGGCGGCGTAGGCCTCCTCGGTGGCCCAGTGGTCGAGGTGGTCGGCGTCGACGTTGAGCACGACCGCGGCGTAGGGGTCGTAGACGAGGAACGCACCGTCGCTCTCGTCGGCCTCCGCGACGAACAGGTCGCCTGCGCCCTCGTCGGCGTTGACGCCGGTGGCGGTCAGGTCACCACCGATGGCGTACGTCGGCTCGGCCCCGACGTGCTGGAGCGCGACGGTCAGCAGCGAGGTGGTGGTCGTCTTGCCGTGGGTGCCGGCGACGGCCAGCACCCGCCGTCCGGCCATGACCGAGGCGAGGGCGGCCGAGCGGGGCAGCACCCGCAGGCCCGCCTGCACGGCCGCGACGTACTCGGGGTTGTCCTCGCGCACGGCGGTGGAGACCACCAGCGTGTCGACGTCGGCGACCTGGGCGGCCTCGTGGCCGAGCCACACCTGGGCACCGAGGCCGCGCAGGGCCTCCAGGGTGGGCGTCGAGGTGGCGTCGCTGCCGCTGACGGTGACGCCGCGGGCCAGCATGATCCGCGCGATGCCGGACAGCCCGGCACCGCCGATGCCGACGAAGTGGACCCGACCGAGCTGCTCGACCGGGAGGATCTCGCTGGGCACGGGGACCTTCACCGTCTCGCCGCCTCGAGCACGATGCGGGCCAGCCGCTCGTCGGCGTCACGCGGGATCAGCCCCGCGGCGGCGGCACTCATCGCGGCGAGCCGGTCGGGATCGGTGGCCAGCGCCGCGACGTCGGTGGCGACGTAGTCGCTGGTGAGGTCGTGGTCGTGGACCAGCAGCGCCCCACCGGCGGCGACGACGGGACGGACGTTGTGCTCCTGCTCGCCGTTGCCGATCGGCAGCGGCACGAAGATCGCGGGCACGCCGGTGGCGGCGGCCTCGGTGACGCTGGAGGCCCCGCCGCGACAGATCATCAGGTCGGCGGCGGCCAGGACCAGGTCCATCCGGTCGACGAAGCGCTCCACGACGTAGGGGGTGGTGGTCGGGACCGGCTCGGCCTCGCCCTTCGGGCCGATCACGTGGAGGACCTGGACGCCGGCGGCGCCCAGCGCCTCGGCGGCGCCGGAGACCGACTGGTTGAGCCGGCGGGCGCCCTGGGAGCCACCGGTGACCACGAGGGTCGGGAGGTCGTCGCGCAGCCCGAAGAACGCCTGCGCCTCGGCCCGCGACGCGGCCCGGTCGAGCTGGCTGATCATCCGTCGGATCGGCAGGCCGACGTACTCGGCCCCGCGCAGGTCGGTCTCGGGGAAGCTGACGGCCACCCGGTCGGCGAACCGCGCGCCGAGCTTGTTGGCCAGCCCCGGCAGGGCGTTCTGCTCGTGCACCACCAGCGGGAGCCGGCGGCGGCGCGCCGCGAGGTAGGCCGGCACCGAGACGTAGCCGCCGTAGCCGACCACGACGTCGGGACGGACCCGGTCGAGGACGGCGTAGGTCTCACGGACGGCGCGCCGCAGCCGCACCGGCAACCGGGCCAGGTCGGCGTTGGGCCGGCGCGGCAGCGGCACGGGCGGGATCAGCTCGAGGGGGTAGCCGGCCGCGGGGACGACGGTGTTCTCGAGCCCGCGGGGGGTGCCGAGGCAGGTGATCTCGACGCCGGGGTCGAGGCGGCGCAGCGCGTCGGCGGTGGCGAGCAGCGGCGAGGTGTGGCCCGCCGTGCCGCCACCGGCCAGCAGGACCCTCACCGTCGCGCGGCCAGGCCGGCGGAACGCGCCTTGCGGCGTCGGGCGAGCGCCCGGGCCGCCTCGGGCTCGCGGCGGGCGAACCCGACGAGCAGACCGAGGGCGGCGAGGGTCGGCACCAGGCTGGACCCACCGTAGGAGACCAGCGGCAGCGGGACCCCGATCACGGGCAGCAGCGCCAGGACCATGCCGACGTTGATGATCATCTGGCCCATCAGCCAGACCACGACCCCGAAGGTGGTGTAGCGCACGAACGGGTTGGCGGTCTGGCGGGCCACCTTGAGCGCGGCGTAGGCCACGGTGAGGAACAGCCCGACGACGAGCAGGGTGCCGGCCAGGCCGAGCTCTTCGCCGAGCACGGCGAAGATGAAGTCGGTGTGGGCCTCGGGGAGGGTGCCCCACTTCTGCTGGCTGGCCCCGATGCCCTGCCCGAAGAGCCCGCCGCTGGAGACGGCGTAGAGACCGTGCGCCGGCTGCCAGCCGCTGTCGGTGAAGTACTTGAAGGGATCGAGGAACGTGGTGATCCGGGAGAACCGCTCGGGGTCGGTGGTGGCGAGCCCGAAGACCCCCACGCTGACCACCGAGCTGACCAGGACGAAGAGCCGGATCGGAGCCCCCACGACCCACAGCATGCCGATCAGGATGGCGAACAGCACCAGCGCGGTGCCGAGGTCGCGGCCGACGATGACCAGCGTGGTGGCGAGCAGCATGCCCGGGACCACCGGCACCATGATCTGGTGGAGGTTGCCCAGGCGGCGGTCCTTGTTGGCGTAGATGTGTCCGGCCCACACGACCAGCGACAGCTTGGCGATCTCGGAGGGCTGGATCACGATCGGTCCGAGCGCCAGCCAGTTGGTGTTGCCGTTGACGGTGACGCCCATGATGGCCGTGAGCAGCAGCAGCACCAGGGAGACCGAGAACGCCGGGTAGGCCAGGCGGCGGACCCAGCGCTCGGAGACCCGGCTGGCGACGAACGCGGCGGGCAGCCCGACCACCACCCAGGTCAGCTGGCGCTTGACCACGGAGTAGGAGTCGCCGTCGTGGACCTTGTAGGAGTAGACGCTGGAGGCGCTCAGCACCATGATCAGGCCGATGGTGAGCAGCAGCGCACAGGCGCCGAGCAGCAGGTAGTAGGACGTCAGCGGCCGGTCGAGCGCGTGGCGGGCGGCCCGGACCCACGGGCCGAACGGCGTCGACCGCAGGCGTCGGGCGGGGCGCTCGACCGGGGCGGCGGAGGTCTGCTCGGGGTGGGTGGAGGTCGTCATCGCTCCCCTCCGGGTCGCTGCGGTTGGTCGGGTCGGGCTAGCGCTGGTGCCACTCGTGGACCGCCGCGGCGAACGCGTCACCGCGGTGGGCGTAGTCGGTGAACTGGTCCATGGAGGCACAGCCCGGTGCGAGGAGCACCGTGTCGCCGGGCGCGGCGAGTGCTGCTGCCGCCTCGACCACCTGTGCCATCAGACCGGTCACACCTGCTACGGGCTCATCCTCGCGGCCCTCGACCACGATCACGGGCACATCGGGCGCGTGTCGCGCGAGCGCCTCGGCGATGACGGCGCGGTCGCGACCGAGCAGCACCACCCCCCGCAGCCGGTCGCGGGCGGCGGCGACCAGGTCGTCGAAACGCGCTCCCTTGGCCAGGCCCCCGGCCACCCAGACGACCGACCCGTAGGCCAGCAGCGAGGACTGGGCGGCGTGCGGGTTGGTGGCCTTGGAGTCGTCGACCCAGGTGAGCGCGTCGCGCTGCGCCACCGTGGTGATCCGGTGGGCGTCCGGCACGAACGAGCGCAGCCCGTCGCGGACGGCGGCCTGGCTGACGCCGTGGGCGCGGGCCAGGGCGGCCGCGGCGAGGGCGTTGGCGACGAAGTGCGGCGCCGGGCTGGCCAGCTCGCCGACCGTGCACAGCTCGGCGGCGCTGCTCTGGCGCTCCTCGATGAAGGCGCGGTCGACCAGGATGTCCTCGACCAGGCCGAGCATCCCGACGCCGGGCGTGCCGAGGGTGAAGCCGATCGCGCGCGCTCCCTCGACGACGTCGGCCTCGCGGACCAGCCGCTCGGTGGCCGGGTCGGCGGCGTTGTAGACGCAGGCCCGCTCGACGCCGACGTAGGCGCGGCCCTTGTCGGCGGCGTACGCGTCCATGGAGGGGTACCAGTCGAGGTGGTCCTCGGCGACGTTGAGCACGACGGCCGACTCGGCCGCCAGCGAGGAGGTGTAGTGGAGCTGGAAGCTGGACAGCTCGACCGCGATCACGTCGTACGTCGCGGGGTCCATCACCGCCTCGACCAGCGGCAGCCCGACGTTGCCGGCGGCGATGCTGCGCAGGCCCGCGGCCTTGAGGATCGAGTCGAGCATCTTCACGGTCGTGGTCTTGCCGTTGGTGCCGGTCACCACCAGCCAGGGCGCCGGCTTGCCGTCGGGGCCGGCGTCGCGCAGCCGCCAGGCCAGCTCGACCTCGCCCCAGACCGGGACGCCGCGGGCCTCCGCCTGGGCCAGCAACGGAGCGTCGGGCCGGAAGCCCGGCGAGGTGATGACGAGGTCGACGTCGTCGGGCAGCGTGGCGGTGACCCCCGCCTCCAGCCGGACGTCGGCCCCCAGGATGCGCAGCAGCTCGGCCTTCTCGTGCTGAGCCTCGGTGGCCGTGTCGGCCAGCGCGGTGACCGAGGCGCCGAGGTGGGTGAGGTTGTCGGCCGCGGCGAAGCCGGAGGCGCCGAAGCCCGCGACGACGACGCGCACCCCCGTCCACGGGGTGTGGCGACCGAGGTGGGAGACGTCCACTAGAGCCTCGCGACCCACTCGGCGTAGAAGACGCCGAGGCCCGTGGCGACGAAGAGGCCGGTGATGATCCAGAACCGGATCACGACCGTGACCTGCTCCCAGCCCAGCATCTCGAAGTGGTGGTGGATGGGGGCGATGCGGAAGATCCGTCTGCCGGTGCCGGTGAGCCGCTTGGTGGTCTTGAACCACGTCACCTGCGCCATCACCGAGACGGTCTCGAGGACGAAGATGCCGCCGAGGATGATCAGCAGCAGCTCGGTGCGGGTCAGGATCGCGAAGCCGGCGAGGGCGCCGCCGAGCGCGAGCGAGCCGGTGTCGCCCATGAAGATCGCCGCCGGCGAGGCGTTCCACCACAGGAAGCCGAAGCAGGCGCCGGTGATCGCCGCGGCGATGACGGCGAGGTCGAGCGGGTCGCGCACGTTGTAGCAGGTGCCGCTGGGGTCCTCCTGGCAGAACTGGTTGTTCTGCCAGATGTTGACCAGCGTGTAGGCGCCGAAGACCATCACGCTCGCGCCGGTGGCGAGCCCGTCGAGACCGTCGGCGAGGTTGACGGCGTTGCTGGTCGCGGTGACGATCAGCCAGATCAGCAGCATCGCGGCGATCGTCGGCAGCACCAGCCAGTCGATCTCGCGCAGGAACGACACCTTGAGGGACGCCGGCGTCCGGCCGTTCTCGTCCTCGAGCATCGGCGAGAGCGCGAGCAGGCCGAAGACCACGGCGATGACGGTCTGGCCGACCATCTTGGCCTTGCTGCGCAGGCCGAGGCTGCGCTGCTTGGCGATCTTGATGTAGTCGTCGAGGAAGCCGACCAGCCCCATGCCGACGAAGAGGAAGAGCAGCAGCAGCGCCGAGGCCGACGGCGCGGAGAGCGTGATCAGCTTGGCGAGCAGGTAGCCGAGCGTCGCGGCCAGGATGATGACCACCCCACCCATGGTGGGCGTGCCGCGCTTGGTGTGGTGGCTGGTCGGGCCGTCGTCGCGGATCTCCTGCCCGTAGCCCAACCGGGTGAAGAGGTTGATCGCCACCCGGGTGCCGAGCAGGGACATCAGCAGGGCCAGCCCACCGCCGAACAGGATCGCTCTCATGGCGTGGGGGCGTCTCCTTCGGGTCGTGGGCCGGCGGCCAGCAGGGCCTCGGCGAGGTGCTCGAGCGCGGCGCCCCGCGAGGCCTTGACCAGCACCACGTCGGACGACACCGTATTGTCCCGCACCCAGGCGACGGCTTCGTCCCGGCTCGCCGTGACGATCACCTCACCCGCCCATCCCGGTGCGGATCGAACGCCCTCCGCGGTGCCCGCGGCCGCCTCGCCGACGACCACCACCACGTCGAGTCCGGCCGCGGCAGCGGCCCGTCCCACCTCGTGGTGACCGGCGTCGTGGTCGGCGCCGAGCTCCTTCATCTCCCCCAGCACCGCGACGGTACGCCGTCCGCGCCGGGCGCCGATGTCGCCCACGGTGGCCAGGGCGGAGGTCATGGAGGCGGGGTTGGCGTTGTAGGCGTCGTTGATCAGCAGCAGCCCGTCGGCGCGCTCGTGCACCTCCATCCGCCACCGGGACGCCGATCGCGCGCCCGACAGGGCTGTCGCGACCGCTCCGAGGTCGAGGCCCGCGGCCAGGGCCATCGCGGCCGCCGCGGCGGCGTTGCCCACCTGGTGCCGCCCGCTCTGGAGCAGCGTCACGGGCTGCCACTCCCCCGCGTGGCCGAGCTCGAACGACGGTCGGCCGAGGTCGTCGACCTCCAGACCGCGCCACGTGACCTCCCCCCGCTCGCCGAAGGTGAGCACCCGGGCGGCCGTGCGCGGGGCCATCGCAGCGGTGAGGTCGTCGTCGGCGTTGAGCACCGCCACCCCTGTGGCCGGCAGGGCCTCGATGATCTCGCCCTTGGCCCGGGCGATCGTCGCGCGGCTGCCGAACTCACCGATGTGGGCGGTGCCGACGTTGAGCACCGCGGCCACCTGCGGCGGGGCGATCTCGCAGAGGTAGCCGATGTGGCCCAGCCCGCGGGCTCCCATCTCGACGACCAGGTGGCGGGTGTCCGGGCCGGCGCGCAGCACGGTCAGGGGCACGCCCAGCTCGTTGTTGTTGTTGCCGGCGGTCGCCACGCTGGCGTCGCCCAGCACGTGGGCGAGATAGTCCTTGGTCCCGGTCTTGCCCTGCGACCCGGTGAGGGCCAGCACGGTGGCGTCGAGCCGGTCGGCCACGTGCCGGGCCAGCCGGCCCAGGGCCACGACCGGGTCGGGCACGACGACGGTCGGCGCGTCGGTGGGCCGGCTGCCGAGCACCGCGTGGGCGCCGGCCGCGTAGTCGTGGCCGTCGACGTGCTCGCCCGCCACAGCGACGAAGAGCCCACCGGGCACGGGCGTGCGGGTGTCGACGTACGCCGGCGCGTCGACGAGGAGGTCGGGGTCGCCGTGGACCGTGCCGCCGCAGACGCCCGCGATGTCGGCGAGCCGGAGCGGGATCACGGCCGGCCCCCGTCGCGTTCTTCCTGCAGGGCCTGCAGGGCCTCGCGGGCCACGTCGCGGTCGTCGAAGGGGTGCACGACGCCGTCGACCTCCTGGCCGGTCTCGTGGCCCTTGCCGGCGACCAGCACCACGTCGCCCGGGCGGGCGCGGCGCACGGCCTCGTGGATGGCCTCGCGCCGGTCGCCGATCTCGACCACCTCCGCGCCCGCGTCGTGCGTGTCGGCGAGCACCGCGGCGCGGATGGCGGCGGGGTCCTCGGTGCGAGGGTTGTCGTCGGTGACGACGAGCACGTCGGCCAGCCGGGCCGCGATCTCGCCCATGATCGGACGCTTGCCACGGTCGCGGTCGCCGCCGGCCCCGAGCACCACGATCACCCGGCCCGTGGCGACCTCGCGCAGCGCCGTGATCGCGGCCTCGACGGCGTCGGGCTTGTGGGCGTAGTCGACGACGACCTCGAAGCCGTCGTCGGGAGTGGAGACGACCTCGGCCCGCCCGGGCACCGCGGTCTCCCCCAGGGGCGGGGCCAACCGGTCGACGGCGTGGCCCGCGGCGCTGCCGGCCGCCAGCGCGGCGAGGGCGTTGGACACGTTGAAGGCGCCGGGCAGCGTGGCCCGGGCCGCGACGTGCTCGCCGTCGGGGGCGAGCACCGTGAACGACGTCCCGCTGGCGTCGGGACGCAGGTCGACCGCCCGCCAGTCGGCCTCGCGGCCCGTGGTCGAGAACGTCGTGACGGGCAGCGAGGTCTCGGCGGCCAGCCTGCGTCCGTGCTCGTCGTCGATGTTGACCAGGGCGAGTCGCGCGCGCTGGGGGGTGAAGAGCGAGGCCTTGGCGGCGTAGTAGGTCTCGACGTCGCCGTGGAAGTCGAGGTGGTCGCGGCCCAGGTTGAGGAAGACCGCGACGTCGAAGACGACGCCGTCGACCCGACCGAGCGCGAGGGCGTGGCTGGAGACCTCCATGGCGCAGGTCTCGACCCCGCGCTCGCGCATCAGCGCGAGCAGCCCGTGCAGGTCGGGGGCCTCGGGCGTGGTGAGGGAGGTGGCGATGTCCTCGCCGGCCACCCGGGTGCCGACGGTGCCGATCACGGCGGCCCGGCTGCCGGCCCCGGCCAGGCCACCCTCGAGCAGGCGGGTGGTGGTGGTCTTGCCCTGGGTGCCGGTGACCCCGATCATCCGCAGGTGCCCGGCCGGATCGCCGTAGACGTGGGCGGACAGCCGTCCGAGCATGGCCCGGGGCTGCTCCACCACGACCACCGGCACCCCTGTCGGCACCCGCTCCAGCCCGGCCGGGTCGGTGAGGACGCAGACCGCGCCGGCCGCGACCGCCTGGTCGGCGAAGTCGGCCCCGTGGGCGCGGGCGCCCGGGAGGGCGGCGTACAGGTCGCCGGGCTGGATGCGCTGGGTGCTCAGCGACACCCCGGTCACCTGCGGGTCGGCCTCGTCGGCCCCGTGGGGCTCGAGCCGGACCGGCACCAGCGTGCGCCGGGTCCAGTCGACCAGGTCCGCCAACGCGGTCGAGACGGGGTTCTGCGGTCGGGTCACCGCTCGATTCTGGCCTACCGCCACTCGACCGGCAGACGGGAGGGCGGGGTGCCGGTCGGCGGCACCTGGTAGCGGCGCAGCGCGAAGCTCATCAGCTCGGAGAAGACCGGGCCGGCCACCGAGCCGCCGCCGCCGCTGCGCGGCTCCTGCACGACGACGTAGATCGTGAAGCGGGGGTCGTCGGCCGGGGCGAAGCCCGCGAACGAGACCGTCGTGCTGCCGTCGTAGCAGCCGCAGTCGCCCACCCGCTGCGCGGTGCCGGTCTTGCCGGCGACCCGGTAGCCGGCGACCGCGGCGCCCGGCGCGACGCCGTCGTCGGGGTCGAGCACGCGCTCCATCATCTGCGCCGTCTGGCGGGCCGCCCGCGCGCTGACGACCTCGCGGCGCTCGGCGGTGTCGGTGCCGATCTGCGTGCCCGCCTGCGTCGTGGCGCTCCCCCGGACCAGGCTGGGATCGATGTGGACGCCGTCGTTGGCGATCGTGTTGACCGCGGCCGCCATCTGCAGGACGTTGACCGCGAGCGACTGGCCGAAGGCGATGCGGTCCTCGGTCTGGCTGGTCCACAGGCTGGGTGAGGGCAGGATGCCGGGGCTCTCGCCGATCACCCCCACGCCGGTGCGGCTGCCCAGCCCGAAGTCCTCCAGGTAGCCGCGCATCTCGCCGGCCCGGAACTTGTCGGCGGCCTTGACCGTGCCGATGTTGGAGGACTTGGCGAGCACGCCGGCCAGGGTCAGCTTGATCGTGCCGTGGTCGAACCAGTCACCGATCGGGCGGTCCTGCCGCTTGAGCACCGGGGGGATGGTCAACCGGGTGCGGGGCGTGACCCGGCCGGCGTCCAGCAGCGCGCTCATCGTCAGCACCTTGTGGACCGATCCCGGCTCGTAGGCCTCGTTGAGGGCGCCCGACTTGAACAGCCGCTTCGGCGACTCGAGCGCGTTGCCGGCGTCGTACGTCGGCACGTCGGCCAGCGTCAGCACCTCACCGGTGCGGCTGTCCATCACGACCGCGGACGCCGAGGAGGCGCCGTACTCACGCACGGTGCGGGCCAGGACCCGCTGGGCGTACCACTGCAGGTCACGGTCGATGGTGGTCGACAGGTCGTGGCCGTCGACCGCCTTGGTGAGCGTCGCGTCCCCCAGCGGGATCCGGTTGCCGCTGGCGGCCTGGTAGGTCGCCTCGCCGTCGGAGCCGGCGAGGTAGCGGTCGAAGGTGGCCTCGAAGCCGGCGAGGGGCTGCGCGGCGCCGGTGTCGCTCGGCGTGCCGAGGAAGCCGACGAGGTTGGCCGCCACGTCACGGGCCGGGTAGACGCGCACCGGGTCGCCGCGGGTCTCCAGGCCCTCGAGCTTCTTGGCGCGGGCGGCATCGACCACCGAACGGGCGAGATCGGCCGGCACCTGCCGGGCGATGTACTGGAACCGGCTGCCGGGGGTGCGCAGCCGCTCGAGGGTGGCGACGTAGTCGACGCCCAGCCGGGCCGTGAGCAGCTTGGCCAGCTCGGGGGCGCGCTGCGCCGCGAGAGCCGGGTCGGCGACGACCATCAGGCCGTCGACGGAGTCGGCCAGCGGCTGGCCGTTGCGGTCCAGGATGGCGCCGCGGGCGGCGGGCAGCACCACCGTGACCTGCCCCTCGTCGGCGGCCATCTGGGCGTAGGAGCCGGGGTCGAGGCCCTGGAGCTGGACCAGCCGGGCCGCGAAGACCGACAGCACCATCGTGATCAGCACGAAACCGACCTTGAGCCGCAGCGCCGGCGACCCGCGCAGGGATCCGCGGCGGGCGACCGAGGGACGGGAACGACGCACGGACTGGACTCCTGGTTGGCCGGGGCGGATCAGCGGGGGGTCATCGGGCTGGGCTGTGACTGTTGTGACTGCTGGTTCTTACGAGGCTTCTGGGGCTGTTGTGACTGCTGAGGCCCTTGTCTACCCTGCTGCGTCCCGTTCCCCCGGCTGCCTCGCGTCGTGTCGCCCCGCGCCTTGGCGGGCGCCGGCGCCCGGACCACGAGCGGCTTCGGGGTCAGCACCGCCGGCTTGGGCGGTCGCGGAAGGGCCACCGGGAGGGCCCCGGCCGCGGAGGCCGGCGTGCACACGCCCTCGATCCGACCGGTCCCCTCGTGCAGGAAGCACGGGGCGGCGGGCAGGACCATGCCCATCCGGGTCGCCTTCTCGGCGAGCCGCTGGGGGTCGCGCAGCCCTTCGAGGTCGGTGCGCAACGACTGCTCCCGGGCCGAGAGCGTCGTGGCCTGCGACTCGAGCGCGGTCGAGGCGAACGACGCCTGCTGCATGGAGGTGTTGAAGAGCAGGAGCCCGATGACGCCGCCCACGAGCAGCATCGTCACCAACGTCACGAACGGCACCTTCGTGGTGCGCGCCCGCTGCCGCGGCACCACGCTGAGCCGGGCCCGCTCGACGGCGGCTCCGGCGAAGCGCGGCAACCGCCCGCGCAGCGGCGTGGACCCACCGGGCAGCGGGGAGTGAAGTGGGCTGCTCATCAGGCTGCTCCTCTGCCGGGGCGGGCGGGCCGGGCGGGACGGTCGGGTCGGGGGGCGATGCGCTCGAGGGCCCGCAGGCGGACCGAGGCGGCCCGCGGGTTGGCGGCCGTCTCCTCGGCGTCGGCCTGCTCGGCGCCGCGGGTGACCAGACGCAGGGCCGGCTCCTGTCCGGCGGGCACGAACGGCAGGTCGTCGGGCACGTCGAGCCGCGTGGCGGCGGTGAAGGCCCGCTTGACCAGCCGGTCCTCCAGGGAGTGGTAGGACTCCACGACGACCCGGCCCCCGACCGCGATCGAGTCGATGGCGGCGGGGAGCGCGCGCCGCAGCACCGCGAGCTCGTCGTTGACCTCCATCCGCAGCGCCTGGAAGGTGCGCTTGGCGGGGTGCCCGCCGGTGCGCCGCGCCGGCGCCGGGATCGCGTCGTACAACAGCTCGACGAGGGCGGCCGACGTGGTGAACGGCTCGGCCTCCCGGCGACGTACGACGGCGGCGGCGATCCGGCGCGCGAAACGCTCCTCGCCGTACTCGTGCAGGATCTTCGACAGGTCGGCCGCGCTGTAGGTGTTGAGCACGTCGGCGGCGGTGGGTCCGGTCGTGCCGTCCATGCGCATGTCGAGCGGCGCATCGACCGAGTAGGCGAAGCCGCGCTCGCGCACGTCGAGCTGCATCGACGACACCCCGAGGTCGAAGAGCACCCCGTCGACCGCGGCCAGGTCGAGCCCCTCGAGCACCTCGGGGATCTCGTCGTAGACCGCGTGGACGCCGGTGAACCGGTCGCCGTACGGCGCGAGGCGCTCGCGGGCCATCCGCAACGCGTCGGGGTCGCGGTCGATGCCGACGACCCGGGTGAGCGCGCAACGGGCCAGCACCGCCTCGGTGTGGCCGCCGAGCCCCAGCGTGGCGTCCACCAGCACGCTGCCGGGCCGGTCCAGCGCCGGCATCAGCAGGGCGACGACCCGGTCGAGCAGCACCGGGACGTGGGAGGCGGCCACCTCAGCGGCCCAGGTGGGCGAGCAGCAGGAGACCGGTGGCGAAGGCCAGCGAGGTCGCCGCGGAGAAGGCCATGACCAGGGCCGCGTCACGAGCCCGTTCGCGGACCCTGCGGTCCGGCGACGGCACCTCGGTGCGGGCGATGCTCATCTGGTCGACCCCTGCTCGCGTTCGCTGCTCGGATGGGTGGTGCTGGGTGGTGATGGGTGGTGCTGGGTGGATCCGCAGGGTCAGGTCCCTGCCCGCTCCCCCGGTCGGGGATGGGAAGCCCTCGTGGGAAGTGCTCCGTCTGGTGCCGGGGAAGGTGCCCCAGAAGGTGCGTCGATGGCGGTGAGCGGGTCAGAGGCCTCGCCCTGCGGATCCGATGTGGAGTTGTCGTGGTGCTGGGTGGGGCTGGGTGGTGCTGGGTCAGGCGTCGTCCTCGTCGAGGTCCGAGAAGCGCTCGAGCTCGGCGGCCTGGTAGTCGCGCCACGAGTCGGGGTTCCAGATCTCGAGGCGGTCGTTCATGCCGATCACGACGACGTCCCGCTCCAGCGCGGCGTAGTCGCGCAGCGAGGCCGGGATGCCGATCCGGCCCTGCTTGTCGGGGGCGACGTCGTCGCCGGCGGAGAAGAACATCCGGTGGTAGGCGCGGTTGGCCTTGCTGGCCAGCGACTTCTCGGCGGCGCGGTCGGCCTCGCGGTCGAAGACCTCGGGTGGCCACACCACGAGGCAGTTCTCCTGCCCACGAGTCACGACGACCCCTTCCGCCAACACGTTGCGGTACTTCGCGGGGAGGAAGAGGCGTCCCTTGTCGTCCAGCTTCGGGGTGTAGGTGCCCATGAACCGCATCAGGCACCTCCTGCCCACCACTCCGGTGGCCTCTTGCTCCACTTTCCCCCACCATACTCCACTTCCCTCCACCGTCAACCACTTTCGCCCCCAACTGGCGCGGAGGGGGTGGGGTGGTGTGGGTTCGTGCGCGAGAATGGGGACCGTGGTGACCCCGGGTTGCCAGACTTCTTTAGGGTGGGCAGACACGATCGAACCCGGGGCACACCGCGTCCTGGATCGCCGAGGAGGACCCGTGGAAGCGCCGTCAGAGGCAGGTGCCGACCTCGAGACCCTGTCGCGGGTCGTCGGACGGATCCGCGCCAACATCGAGACCGTGATCGAGGGCAAGCCCGACGTCGTCTCCTCGGCCCTGGTCGTCCTCCTCGCCGAGGGTCACCTGCTCATCGAGGACGTCCCCGGCGTCGGCAAGACGATGCTCAGCAAGGCGTTGGCCCGCAGCATCGACTGCTCGGTGCGCCGGATCCAGTTCACCCCCGACCTGCTGCCCTCCGACGTGACCGGGGTGTCGGTGTTCAACCAGGACACGCGCGAGTTCGAGTTCCGTCCGGGCGGCATCTTCGCCAACATCGTGGTCGGCGACGAGATCAACCGCGCCTCGCCGAAGACCCAGTCCGCCCTCCTGGAGTGCATGGAGGAGCGGCAGGTCACCGTCGACACCACGACCTACCAGCTCGAGACGCCGTTCATGGTCATCGCGACCCAGAACCCCATCGAGATGGAGGGCACCTACGCGCTCCCCGAGGCCCAGCGCGACCGCTTCATGGCGCGGGTCTCGGTCGGCTACCCGGTCGAGGCCGCCGAGCTGGCCATGCTCGACTCCCACACCACCTCCAACCCGCTCGACGACCTCGAGCCGGTCACCGACGCCGCCGAGCTGCGCAAGCTCACCGGCATCGTCGGCCAGGTCTACGTCTCCGAGTCCGTGCAGCGCTACGCCATCGCGCTCACCACCGCCACCCGCCGCTCGGGCGAGCTCACCCTCGGCGCCTCACCCCGGGCCACGCTCCACCTGGTCCGGGCGGCCAAGGCCCACGCGGCCATCGACGGGCGCGACTTCGTCCTGCCCGACGACGTACGCACGCTCGCGCGGCCGGTGCTCGCCCACCGCCTGCTCCCGGGGGTCGAGGCCGCGATGAGCGGCCGCTCCACCTCCGCCATCCTCGACGGCATCATCGACGCCGTGCCGGTGCCCGAGGCGCCACCGACCTCGAGAGCCGGGTCCGCGCCGGGCAGCGCGCCCCGTGCGTGAGGGACTCTCCGGCCTGACCGTCCGCGGACGGGCGTTCCTGGCTGCCGGGGTCACCGCGGTGGTCTGCGCGGTGCTGCTCGGCCAGCCCTCCCTCACCCGGGTGGGGGTGCTGGTGCTGGCGCTGCCGCTGGTGACCGCCGCCTTCGTGGGCCGCAGCCGCTACCGGCTGGCCCTGGTCCGCACCGTGCACCCGCAGCTGGTCGCGGCCGGACAGCCCGCTCGTGTCGAGCTCACCCTCACCAACGAGGGACGTGCGCCGAGCGGCGTCCTGCTGCTCGAGGACCAGGTCCCCTACGTGCTCGGCACCCGTCCGCGCTTCGTGCTCGACGGCATCGGCCAGGGGTGGAAGCGGCACGTGACCTACCAGGTGCGCTCCGACGTCCGCGGCCGATTCGAGGTCGGTCCGATGTCGGTGCGGGTCAACGACCCCTTCGGGCTGGTCGAGCTGGGTCGCACGTTCCGCAGCACCGTGCCGCTCACGGTGACCCCCCGCACGGTGAGCCTGCCCGTGATCCCGCTCGGTGGGGGCTGGACCGGCTCGGGCGACAACCGGCCGCGCGCGTTCGCGATGGGGTCGGCCGAGGACGTCACCGTGCGCGAGTACCGCCGCGGCGACGACCTGCGCCGCGTCCACTGGCGCAGCTCCGCGCGGCTCGGCGAGCTGATGGTGCGCCGTGAGGAGCAGCCCTGGCAGTCGCGGGCCACGGTCTTCCTCGACAACCGCGTCGGCGCCCACCGCGGACAGGGCATCGCCTCCTCTCTCGAGACCGCCGTCTCCGTCGCGGCCTCCGTGGCGGTGCACCTGACCCAGCGCGGCTTCTCGGTGCGACTGGTGACCGCCTCGGGTGAGGACCCCACCAGCACGTGGCACCTGCGCGAGGCCGCCCGCAACTCCGGTCCGCTGCTGGAGGCACTCGCGGTCGTGGCCGCCCTGCCCCAGGTGCGCATCGACACGGGCTGGCTGGCCGAGCAGGCGCAGGGCGGCCTCACCGTGGCCGTGCTCGGCGCGGTCTCGCAGGGCGACGTCCCGGTGCTGCGCCGGATGCAGCACCACACCGCCTCCGCCCTCGCCATCGCCCTCGACGTCGAGGCGTGGCGGTCGCCGGGCGCCGCCGACGGAGGTGCGCTGCCGATCCTGATGCAGCAGGGCTGGCGGTGCACCCGGCTCGGGCCCCGCGACCGGCTCGACCAGGTGTGGCAGGAGCTCGGGCGCAGCCGGACGCACGGCGCCGGGCAGCGCGCCGCGGAGGTGACCCCGTGAGGAGGGCCCCGTCGTCCCCGACCGGCGGGCTGGCCCTCCCGCTGGCCGCCGCGGCGACCACGTGGACGGCGATGCTGTCCTGGGGGCCGTTCACCGCGAGCGACTCCGACTTCCTGCTCCCGCTGCTCCTGCTCGCGTTCGCCGTCGCCGGCACCGGCGCGCTGACCCGGTGGTGGCGCCTGCCCGGTGTCGTGGTCGTCGTCGCCCAGGTCGCGGTCGGCGCCCTCCTCCTCTGCTGGACGGTGCTCGGCATCGCGCTGCCCGTCGGTGCCGGCTGGGCCCAGATGCTGGCGACGTTCTCCTCGGCCGCCGACTCGGCCCGGTCCTACGTCGCGCCCGTCCCGGTGGAGGCGCCCTCGATCGCTCCCCTGCTCGTCGCCGGCGGCCTGGCCACGCTGCTCGTCGTCGACCTGCTGACCTGCACCCTGCGTCGGGTCCCCGTCGCGGGCCTGCCGCTGCTCGCGGTCTACAGCGTCCCGATCAGCCTGCTCGGCTTCGGCATCTCGGTGTGGATCTTCGTGCCCACCGCCGTCGGCTTCCTGGCCATGCTCTACCTGCACGAGGCCGAGCAGATCGACCGGTGGGGCCGTCCGCTGGACCAGCGCGGGGCGGCCGCGACGGCGGGCTCGTTCGCGGTCCGCGCCGGCGGCTCGCGGGCCAAGGCCGGCACCATCGGGACGGTGGCGACCGCCCTGGCGGTCGGCGTACCGCTGCTCGTCCCGACCCTCAGCCTGCAGCTCTTCGACTTCGGCTCCGGCCCCGGCAACGGCTCCGAGGTCACGATCGAGAACCCCACCGCCGACCTGCTGCGCGACCTCAACCGCGGACCCGACATCCCCCTGCTCACCGTCACCACCGACGACCCCGACCCCGACTACCTCCGCGTGACGGTGCTCAAGCGCTTCTCCGGCAGCGAGTGGAGCCCCGGCAACCGCGACATCCCTCCCGAGAACCAGCCCGACGGGCCGATGCCGTCGCTGCAGGGTGTCTCCGCGCAGGTGCCGCGCGAGGAGTACCGCTACCAGGTCTCGATCGAGGACACCTTCAACTCCTCCTGGCTGCCCACCCAGGCCCCCATCTCGGCCATCCGGGCGCCGGGTGAATGGCGCTTCGACGACGCCACCACCGACTTCTTCCACTGGGACGAGGACCTCGACACCCGCGGCATCGAGTACTCCATGACCGCGGTCGACCTCGACATCACCGCCCGGGGGCTCGACACCGCGTCGCTGGCCACCAGTGAGGTCGACGACGAGTACACCGACCTGCCCGACGACCTGCCCGACCTCGTCGACCGCCTCGCCGTCGACGTCACCTCGGAGGCGGTCGGCAAGTACGAGAAGGCCGTGGCCCTCCAGAACTGGTTCCGCGCCAACTTCGAGTACAGCCTGCAGCGCGGACCACGGGGCAACGGCAGCGGCGACCTGGAGGCCTTCCTCAGCCCCGGGGACGGCGGACGGATCGGCTACTGCGAGCAGTTCGCGGCCTCCATGGCCACGATGGCCCGGGTGCTCGGCATCCCCGCGCGGATGGCGGTGGGCTTCTTGAAGCCCGAGGGGGTCGGCAGCGGCACCTACGTCTACTCCTCGGACGACCTGCACGCGTGGCCGGAGCTCTACTTCGACGGGTTCGGCTGGGTCATGTTCGAGCCGACGCCCGGCACCCGGGTCGAGTCCGTGCCGGCGTACGCCCGGGGCGTGAGCAGCAACGGCCCCGGCGGCAACCCCAGCGCCTCCGCCAGCGCCTCGGCCTCCGGGGCGCCCGCCGCCGGGCCCGACAACCCGCGACCCGACGTCCCGACACCCGACGTGAGCGCGGCCGGCGAGGACGCCGCCTCGGGCGGGACCCCGTGGCTCGCGATCGGAGGTGGGCTGGCCGGTGGCCTGCTCGTGCTCCTCGGCCTGGTGGCGCCGGCGGCGCTGCGTCGCCGCGCGCGGACCGCCCGGCTGGCCGCCGGGCCCGAGGGCGTGTGGGCCGAGCTCCGGGCCACGGCCGAGGACCTGCGCCTGCCGTGGCCCCCCGCCCGCTCCCCGCGCGACACCCGCGAACGTCTCGTGGGGCTCTTCGGGATGCCCGGCGACGAGTTCGCCGACGAGCGCCCGGCCCGGGGCCCCGCGGTCAACCCCGACGCCGTGCTGGCCCTGGACCGGATCGTGCGCGACCTCGAGCTGCTGCGCTACTCCCGCGACCACGCCGTGGAGGCCGGGGCGCTCAGCGCCGAGGCCCACACCTGTCTCGAGGCGCTCGAGGCCGGCGTGGTCCCCCGCGTACGTCGCCGGGCCCGGTGGTGGCCGGTCACGGCGCTGCCCGGCGCGCGTGCCCGAGCCAACCGCGGCGGCACCACCGCCTCCGCCGACCGCGCCTCCTGGAGCGGCGTGGTCGAGCACATCGGCTGACCCCGGCGCCAGACCTCAGAATCGGCGCCCGGAAGGGCTAGAAGCCGCCCTGGTCGCGCCGGCGACGCCAGCGCTCCTCCATCCGCTCCATGAAGGAGCCGGAGGAGCCGTGGCCGCGCGAGCCACCGGCGCCGCGGCGGCCGGCGCGCTTGGAGCGGCCGCTGCGGCCGCCGTCGATGACGCTGAAGCCGGAGGGGTGGTGGGCTGCGGAGGGGTTGGACTCGGCGGCGGCCTGGCCCTTGAGCGCGCTGAGCCCGATGGTGGCCGCGCCGAGCATGACCAGGAAGCCGGCCACGCCGATCGGCCACAGCTGGGTCACGGCACCGGTCATCAGCACGACGACACCGATCAGGAAGGTGACGCCCGCGACGACCGCGCGGCGCCGGGCGGAGCGTCGCAGCGAGGTGCCGCGCAGGGTCGAGGCGAACTTGGGGTCCTCCTCGACGAGGGCACGCTCCATCTGCTCGAGCAGTCGCAGCTCCTCTTCGGAGAGCGGCACCGGTCCTCCCAGGTGTTCATCGGTCGCCTTGGCACACCGGCCCGAGGCCAGCGTCCGCCAAGTCTAGGCAGGCCCTGGGTCAAGTGGTAGCGGGGTGACCTAATCGATCGATTCATTTTCGTCCCTCACCCCAGACTCCGTCGCTCCCGGTGCCCCGGACCAGGGTCCGAGGTCCCGGATCAGGTCCTGCGGCACGGGGACCGACGACCGTGCGGCGCTCAGGGCAGCAGGCTGGCCGGGCGCACCGCCGCCGACCCGAACCGGCGGGCCGCCCGGTCGACCGCCCGGTCGGCCTCGGACCAGCCCCGCTCGCGCTCTCCCAGCAGCAGCTGGCGCTGCACCTGGCTGCGTGGGAGCAGCCCCTCGACCCGCACCCCCACGAGCCGGATCCGGGCCCGCTGGAGCCCGAGGGCGTCGTAGAGCCCGAGCGCGGCGCGGTAGACCTCCTGGGTGACGTCGGTGGCCTCCGACAGGGTGCGCGAGCGGGTGATGGTCGTGAAGTCGGCGAACCGGACCGTGATGGTGACCGTGCGACCGGCGACCCCCGCGGTGCGCATCCGGGTGGTGACCTTGGTGGTCAGCGCGAGCAGCTCACGAGCGATGACCGCACGGTCGTCGGTGTCGCGGCCGAAGGTCTCCTGGGCTCCCATCGACTTGTCGGGGTCGCCCTCCCCGGACCGGCTGCCGTGGCCGAAGACCCCGGTGCCGCGGACGGCGAGCTCGCGCCGGTCGGCTCCCCACGACAGCTCGTGGAGCTGGGACCCGAGGTGGTGGCCCACGGCCCGCTGGAGGGTACGCAGCGGGGTGTGGGCCACCTCGCCGACCGTGACCAGCCCCAGCCGGTGGAGCATCGCCCGGGTCTTCTCCCCCACCCCGTAGAGCTCGCCCACGTCGAGAGGATGCAGGAAGGAGGTGACCGCCTCGGGCGGGACGACCAGGATCCCGTCGGGCTTGGCCCGCTTGGAGGCCAGCTTGGCCACCGAGACCGACGCCGCGACCCCGACCGAGCAGGTGATCCGCTGCTCGTCGTGGATGACCGCCCGCAGGTGCTCGGCGATCTGGCGCGGGGAGCCGAGCCGGCGCCCCGCCGCGCGGACGTCGAGGAAGGCCTCGTCGAGCGAGATCGCCTCGACCAGCGGCGTGACCCGCCGGAAGCACTCCATGACCGCTGCCGAGACGGTCGTGAAGGTGTCGTAGTCGGGCTGCAGCACCACGGCGTGCGGGCACAGCCGGCGGGCGCGGGTGCCGGTCATGGCCGAGCGGACGCCGTACTGGCGGGCGACGTAGTTGGCGGCCAGCACCACCCCCCGGTGGCCGCCGCCGACGATCACCGGGACCTGCTGGAGGTCGGGCCGGTCGCGGGTCATCACCGAGGCGTAGAACGCGTCCATGTCGATGTGCAGGATCGGCGTCGCTCCCGAAGGCACGGAAGGCACGGCCGGTACGGCCGGTACGGGGCCGGGCACCACCTCGGCGGTCATGCCCGCCCTCCCGTCGGGAGCCGGGCCGCGACCGCCCTAGCGGGCGAGCAGGTGGAGCTGTGTGGCGAGCGGGAGGTAGTCGGGGCGCTCGGCGACCGCTCGCTCCAGCTCGAGCAGCGCCGTCGTGGCTCCGGGCTCGAGCTCGAGCAGCGACCCGGGGACCAGGTCGGCGAAGACCCGGACCCCGTGGGTCGAGAGCGTCTCCAGGCCGGCTCCGGCGAGCAGGCCGCGCAGCTCCTCGAGCGTGAACCGGTGGCCGGAGCGGCCGGTGTCGTGGCCCTCGAGCAGCGCGAGCGCCTGGGGGAAGTGACCGGCCATGGCCCGGGCGATGACGGCAGCCCCCCGCTGGGCCACCAGGAGGCTGAGGTGGCCTCCCGGACGCAGCACCTCGCGGATCGTGGCCAGGGCGCTCGCGGGGTCCTCGACGACCTCGAGCACGCCGTGGCAGAGCACCACGTCGGCGCTGTGGGCCCCGACGACGTCGACCAGGGACGACAGGTCGCCCTGCAGGCCGGTGACCTCGACGCCGAGCTCGCGGGCCCGACGGGACAGCGCAGCCAGGGCGTCGGGGCTGGGGTCGACGACGGTGACCCGGTGACCCGCCTCGGCGACCCGGGCCGCGAAGCCACCGGTGCCGCCGCCGATGTCGAGGACGTCGAGCCCGGTCTCGGCGGCGAGCACCGGGTCGAGGACGTCCCAGACCACGGCGTGACGGGTGGCGCCCCTGCGCTCGCTGGGTCGCTCGCTGGCTGACATGCGAGCCAGCCTAGTAGCCGCGCCGGCCGACTCATCCTGCGCTCCCTTGGCTGCGGTGCCACAGCTTGCGGGCGACCTGCTTGGTGTCGTCGCCGGCGGGCTTGATGTCGGCGTAGGGCGACATCTTGAAGCCGCTGGAGTGCACCAGCACCCTCCGCCGACCCATCCCGCCGGCCGCGGAGTGGTGGGGCGAGTCGGCGCCCCCGGCCTCTCCTGCCTCGGTGAAGGACTGCGGACGCGCCATGACCGGCCGCGAGGCGCGGCTGGCCGCGGCCCCGGAGACGGCACGCTCGACCCCCACCGAGCCGAACCCCTCCGGGACCACCGCCATCTCCGCCAGCACGGCCTCGAGACCGTCGCGCTGCCAGGTCGCGTGCAACGCCGGCAGCTCCCAGCACCCGGTGGCCCGCAGCGAGACCCCGCGGTAGCCGGTGCGACGCAGCTCGCCCCGGACGACCAGGAGCCAGGAGTGGAAGACCGTGGCGGCGTAGGGACCCTGGGCGTCCTCGAAGAACGTCGCGTCGACCGGTCCGGTGGCGTCGTCGAGGGTCAGGAAGATCACCCGCCGCCCCGAGCGGATCGGCGGGGTCTGGGTGGCCACCTTGACCCCGGCGACCAGCAGCTCGGACTTGCTGCGCCGGGCCAGCAGGTCGGCGCTGCGGGTGACCCCGAGCTCGTCGAGGAAGCGGGCGTAGCCGTCGACGACGTGGCGGCTGACGTCGAGCCCCAGGATCTCCAGCTCGGCGGCCATCGCCTCCGCCGCGCTCATCTCGGGCAGCCCGGACACCTCGCCCTCCTGGGGGCCGTCGCCGAGGTCGAGCGCCAGCTGCACCGAGGAGACCGGGTCGGGGACCACGGTGGCCCTGCTCTGCGCTGCGGCCTTCGCCCACACCCCGGCCGTGCCCAGCGGGTGGCGCTCCAGGGGCTCGGTGTGCTCGCGCGAGGACGGGTCGGTGCTGTTGCGCCGGCCCGCGTCGTCGGCCCGGGCGACCGCGGTCGCGACCGGCGTACGCCGCCGCCCCAGCCCCCGGCCCCGGCCGGCCCGGTCCAGGGCCCGGCCGTAGTGGTCCAGCTCGGCCACCTGCAGCAGCAGGTCGCGGCGGGTCACCCGGCCACGACGAGACACCCCGTCGCCGGGCGTGATCGCGTAGACCCCGTCGAAGCCACCGGCCAGCACCAACCGCTCCACGATCGGTCGGGAGACCCGGGCGCGGTGCCAGAAGTCGGTCAACGACTGGTAGGGCCGCGCCGCCACGATCCGCCCCACCTCCGCCTCGCTGATCCCCTTGACCTCGGCCAGGGCGATCCGGATCCCGTACGCCCGGGGGGCTGCGCCCCCCGGGATCCCCCCAAGGCTCGGGGCTCGCTGCGCTCGCGCTGTCCTCATCGTTTCGTCGAACAGGCTCGCTGCGCTCGCGCTCGACGACATAGGTCCTCTCACTGGCGTTGACGTCGAGGCCGAGGACGGTGATGTCGTGCTGGCGGGCGTCCTCGAGGATCAGCCGCTTGGGGTACATGCCGGGGTCGTGGGTGAGCACGCCGGCGAGGAAGTGGGCCGTCCAGTGGGTCTTGAGCCAAGCCGACTGGTAGGTCGGCAGCGCGAACGCGGCCGCGTGGGCCTTGCAGAAGCCGAACGAGGCGAAGGCCTCCAGCACCGACCACACCCGCTCCACCACCGGGAGCGGGTAGCCGTGGCCCAGCGCCCGGGGGAAGAACCAGACCTTGGTCTGCGCCATCCCCTCGACGTCGCCGAGCGCCCGGCGCCGCTCGTCGGCCTCGGCGTAGTCGATCCGGGCGAAGCGGGCGATGATCTCGATCACCTGCTCGTGGAAGACCACGACCCCGTAGGTCTCCTCGAGGATCGGGCGCAGGTCGGGGTGGAGGTAGGTCGCCTCGCGCCACCCCTGCTTGACCTCGAGGTAGGGGGTGATCATGTCGCTCTTGACCGGACCCGGCCGGAACAGCGAGATGTCGGTGATCACCTGCGCGAAGGTCTCGATGCCGGACTTGCCGACCAGCTCGCGCTGGCCCGGCGACTCGATCTGGAAGACCCCGAGGGTGCGGGCGCTGCTGATCATCTCGTAGGTCGCGGGGTCGTCGAACGGCACCTGCGCCTCGTCGTCGAGGTCGATCTCGACCTCGTCGACCCGCTTGACCTCCGCGATCGCGTGGGCCATCGCGGACTGCATCCGGATGCCGAGGACGTCGAGCTTGAGCAGACCGAGGTCCTCGACGTCGTCCTTGTCGAACTGGCTCATCGGGAAGCCGGCGTAGCTGGCCTCCACCGGGGTGCGGTCGAGCAGGGTGGCGTCGGAGAGCAGCACCCCGCAGGGGTGCACCGCGATGTGGCGCGGCAGCCCGTCGAGGCGCTCGACGAGCTGGAACATCAGGTCGAGGTCGGGCTCGGCCAGCCCACCGGCCCGCAGCTCGGGCAGCTCGCGCAGCGCGACCCGGGCGTCGCGGGCCCGGATGTGCGGGAACGCCTTGGCGATCGCGTCGATCTCACCGGGGGGCATGCCGAGCGCGGCCCCCACGTCGCGCACGGCGTGCCGCACCCGGTAGGTGTCCATCATCGAGACGCAGACGCACCGCTCGCCGCCGTAGCGGTTGAGGATCGCCTCGTAGACCTCCAGGCGCCGGGCCGACTCCACGTCGACGTCGATGTCGGGCAGGGCACCGCGCAGCGGGGAGAGGAACCGCTCCATCAGCAGGCCGTGGCGGACCGGGTCGACCCCGGAGATGCCGAGCAGGTAGGTGATCAGGCTGCCCGCCCCCGACCCGCGCGCCGCGCAGCGCACCCCCATCTCGCGGACCAGGTCGGTGATGTCGCCGACGGTGAGGAAGTAGGAGGCGTAGCCCAGGCCACGGACCAGCTCGAGCTCGTCGTCGAGCCGCTTCCAGATCACCTGCCGCGGCGCCGAGCCGTAGCGGTCGCCGACCGCCCCCTCGCAGCGCGCCCGCAGCGCGACGTCGGCGCTCGCGTGTGCCGTGGGCCCCCGTCGGGCGACCTCGAACTCCGGGAAGTGCACCTCGCCCAGCCCGAGGTCGGCCCGCGGGTCGAGCGCGCAGCGGTCGGCCAGCCGGCGGGTCTCGGCGAGCAGCCGGACGGCGTCGCGCTCCCCCAGCCCGCCGGCGCGGACGATCTCCTCGGCGATCTCGTGCATCTGCTTGCCGGACTTGAGGAACCCCTCGGCGTTGGCCCGGTCGAGGTGGCGCCGGTCGAGCGCGACCAGCCGCCGCGCCGCGTCGAGGACGTCGACGGTGACCGCGTCGCGCCGGTCGGCGTAGCGCACGGCGTTGGTGAGCACCGTGCCGAGGCCGGCCTGACCGGCCACCCCGGCCATCCGGGCGGCGTGGGGGGTGGTGCCGGGACCCCAGCCGTCACGCCGTCCGGCCGGTCCGCCGGGGCCGCCCCCGGGCAGCCGGTGGGAGACCAGCTCGACCACCAGGTGCGAGCGCGGCACCAGCGCGCGCCACGGGGCGAGCGCGGCGTGCGCCAGGTCGTCACGACGACGGGAGGCCGCCACCCCCAGGGACGAGGCGGGGCCGAGCAGCACCACGAGGTCGCCGCTGCCGAGCAGCTCGGCCACCCCGGCGGGCAGGTCGGTGAGGTCGAGGACCGGGCTGCCCCGCTCACCGGCCAGCTGGACGGCCGAGACCAGCCGGCACAGCGCGGCCCACCCCGCCCGGCCGCCGTGGGTGTCGGCCGCGGCCAGGAACGTCGCCCGCGGCAGCCCGCCCTGCTCGGCCGGGACGTCGCGGAAGGCGCCACCCCGGGTGGGGGTGCGGGGCCGCCCCGGACCCCCGCTCCCACCCGGGACGACCGGGCGGTCGCGGTAGGCGAGGTCGACGCCGAGCACCGGTCGGATCCCGGCCGAGAGGCAGGCCTTGGCGAACTTCACCGCGCCGTAGGTGCCGTCGCGGTCGGTCAGCGCGAGGGTGTCCATCTCCTGCTCGGCGGCCCGCTCGACCAGCACCTGCGGCGGGGAGGCGCCGTACTGCAGGGAGTAGCCCGACGCCACGTGGAGGTGGGGGAAGGGGTCGGGCATGATGGGTCGCTCCTGGGCTCAGCCGGCTCGACCCCTGACTGGTGCTCGAACAGGTGTTCGAACGATTCCAGTCTACGCCGACCCTGCGGACGCCCGTCAAGCCACTGCCCCGACCTCTCAGGCCGAGCCGCTCACCTCGCGGTAGATCGCGACGGTCTTCTCGGCGATCGCGTCCCAGCCGAACGACTGGATCGCTCGCTCCCGACCGGCGCGACCCATCGCGGCCGCGCGGTCGGGGTCGGAGACCATCTCGACGAGCGCGGCGGCGAAGTCGGCGACGTACCGCTCGGGGTCCAGCGGCGTGCCGGTGCCGTCGGTGGCCTGCTCGATCGGCACCAGCAGCCCGGTCTCACCGTGCACGACGACCTCCGGGATCCCGCCGGTGGCGGTGGCCACGACCGGGGTCTCGCAGGCCATCGCCTCGAGGTTGACGATGCCCAGCGGCTCGTAGACCGACGGGCAGACGAACGCCGTCGCCCCGCTCAGCAGGGCCACGACGTCGGAGCGGCGCAGCATCTCGCGGATCCAGACCACACCGGAGCGGCTGCGCGAGAGCTCCTCGACCAGGCCGGCCACCTCGGCCTCGATCTGGGGCGTGTCGGGCGCCCCGGCGCAGAGCACCAGCTGGACGTCGGGCGGCAGCTGGGCGGCTGCGCGCAGGAAGAGCGGCAGGCCCTTCTGCCGGGTGATCCGGCCGACGAAGACCACCGAGGGACGGTCGGGGTCGACGCCGAGCTCGCGGACCCGGTCGGGGTCCTCGCGCCGCGACCACTGCTCGGTGTCGATGCCGTTGTGCACCACCGCCACGCGCGCCGGGTCGATGTCGGGATAGCTGGCCAGCACGTCGTCGCGCATCGCCGCCGACACCGCGATCACCCGCGCCGCCGCGAGGT
The DNA here is from genome assembly GCA_963845645.1 of uncultured Actinomycetota bacterium. Taxonomy (GTDB): domain Bacteria; phylum Actinomycetota; class Actinomycetes; order Propionibacteriales; family Nocardioidaceae; genus Nocardioides. The sequence goes on along the minus strand of CAWJSY010000001.1, from coordinate 404,798 downwards.
AGGCGGTCCGCTCGACCCACGACGAGACGCGGTAGCCGCCGCCGAGCTGCTCGGCCTTCCAGGGCCGCAGCGGCTCCAGGCTGTGCGCGGTCACCACGTGGGGCACGTCGTGCAGCAACCCGGCCAGGTGGCCGGCGGCGTTGGCGTACCAGGTGTGGGAGTGCACCACGTCGGCCCCCTCGCAGCCGGCTGCCATCGCCAGGTCGACCCCGAGCGTGGTGAGCGTGGGGTTGGCCCCGCTGAGCTCCACCGGGTCGCCGTACGACGAGGTGAGCTCCTCGTCGCGGGCGACCCCGAAGGCGTGGACGTGCGTCGCGAGGTCGTCGCGTTCGCGCAGGGCGCGCACGAGCTCAGCGACGTGGACACCGGCCCCTCCGTAGATCTCGGGCGGGTACTCCTTGGTCAGCACGTCGACGCGCAGCTCCTCGGCCATGTCGGCGAAACTACCGCAGTGGGTCTTTACAGCCCGGTTAGCCTGCGAAGATGAGTCAGCAGTCTCGCCGCAAGGTTCTGGCCATCGTCCTGGCAGGAGGCGAGGGCAAGCGGTTGATGCCCTTCACCGCCGACCGGGCCAAACCCGCTGTCCCCTTCGGGGGCACCTACCGCCTCATCGACTTCGCCCTGTCCAACGTCGTCAACTCCGGCTACCTCAAGGTCGTCGTGCTGACGCAGTACAAGTCGCACAGCCTCGACCGCCACGTCACGCAGACCTGGCGGATGTCGACGATGCTCGGCAACTACGTCGCCCCGGTGCCGGCGCAGCAGCGCGTCGGCAAGCACTGGTACCTCGGCAGCGGCGACGCGATCTTCCAGTCGCTGAACCTGATCCGTGACGAGAAGCCCGACATCGTGGTCGTCGTGGGCGCCGACCACGTCTACCGGATGGACTTCAGCCAGATGGTGGCCCAGCACATCGAGTCCGGCGCCTCGGCCACGGTCGCGGCCATCCGGCAGCCGATCTCGCTGGCCGACCAGTTCGGGGTCATCGACGTCCACCCCGACAACCCCGCGACCATCCGGGAGTTCCTGGAGAAGCCGACCGACCCCGTCGGCCTCCCCGACGCACCCCAGGAGATCCTGGCCTCGATGGGCAACTACGTCTTCGACGCGAAGGCGCTGGTCGAGGCGGTCACGCGCGACGCCGACGACGAGGGGTCCAAGCACGACATGGGCGGCGACATCGTGCCGGCCTTCTCCGCCAAGGGCGAGGCCGGCGTCTACGACTTCCGCGACAACGACGTGCCGGGGGCCACCGAGCGCGACCGGGGCTACTGGCGCGACGTCGGGACCCTGGGCTCCTACTACGCCGCCCACATGGACCTGGTCTCGCCGCTGCCGGTCTTCAACCTCTACAACTACGACTGGCCGATCATGACCTCGGTCGGGCCGCACCCGCCGGCCAAGCTGGTGCAGGGCGGGCCGGACCAGCCGCCCACGACGCTCGACGCCGTGCTCTCGCCGGGCGTGGTGGTCACCGGCGGCAGCGTGAACCGGTCGGTGCTCTCGCCCGCGGTGCGGGTCGGGGCCGGGGCCGAGGTGTCGGACTCGGTGCTGCTCGACAGCGTGCAGATCGGCGCGGGGGCGATCGTGCGCAACGCCATCCTGGACAAGAACGTCGTCGTGCCCCCGGGCGAGCAGCTCGGCGTGGACAGCGAGGCCGACCGGGCCCGCGGCTTCCGGGTCGAGGACGGGCTCACCGTCATGGGCAAGGACGAGCCCTTCGCGCACTGACCTCGGGCGGCTCCGCGCAGCGCGCCGGGACGGGGTGGCTCACGAGACGTGGCGCGCGATCCGCACCGGCACCGGCGCGTGCGGCACGAGCCCGAGCGCCTGCTCGACCACCGCGAGGAAGCGGTCGGCGTCGCGGACCAGGTCGTCGGCCTCGCGCTCGGAGACCGCCCGGGTCGAGCCGGCCTCGGCGGCCGCCCGCTTGGACGCCCCCGCCGCGAAGAAGCGGGCCCACTCCTCGAGCTCGGGGGCGACCTCGGCCAGCAGCACCCAGGCGTTCTTCTGGGTACGTCGGCGGGCCGGCGCCGGCTGCGCGCGCGCCGCGAGCAGGGCCGCGGCCGCCCGCAGCGCGGAGACGTGGGCGCAGGCGTAGCGCGAGGCCAGGTCGGTGGCGGTGATCGCCTCGCTGAGCGACTCCGCCGAGCGGGCGAGGTAGGAGTGGGTGGTGGCCGGCAGCGTGTAGGGGCTGGTGTCGACCCGCAGGGCGGATCGAGTGGTCGTCCGGCTGGTCGTTCGGCTGGTGGCTCGGGTGCTGGTCATCGCGGCGCTCCTCAGTCGACGCAGCCGACGAGCTGCCAGCGGCCGTCGGACCAGTCGAAGGAGAGGTCGAAGACCCCGGTGATCTCGCCGGACTCGGCGTGGTCACCGTCGAGCGGCCCGGGACGGCCACGCCCGGCCTCCACCCGCCACAGCTCGCGCTCGCCGAGCAGCTCACCGACCGAGACCCGCTGGGACGGGTCGGGCGCCGGCTCGGCGCGGGACCACCAGGCGCCGGTCTCGACCCAGTGGGCCACGACCGCGCGCACCTTCCACAGCCGGCCGTGCCACAGGAACTGCTCGGGACCCTCGAGGTCGGCGCCCGGCACCCGCCCGCGCCGGACCTCCACCGCGTCGTCGTAGCGTCGCATCGCCAACCGCCCTCTCACCCGCTCGTGTGCCGGCGGGGACGGGGGTCGAGGTCGTCCCCGCCGGCGGTGTTCGAACGTCTGTTCGAACACCGCTCACGCTACACCGCCCCACCGACACCGCGTCAAGGGTCGGTCGGCACGGGTGTGGACGAGCGGTGCGGGACCGGCCCTCAGACCTCGAGCGGCACGGACTGCTCGCCGCGCAGGTAGGCCCCGGTGTCCTTGTGCCACAAGAAGACCAGCGTCACCGCGTTGTAGCCCAGCGAGACCACCGCACAGAGGACGAAGACCGCTGGTGGATCGGTGCGCAGCCCGGCCAGCGTGCTGATCACGATGAAGATCACCGTGGCGACCAGCGAGTGCCGGGCCCAGTTGTGCCCCCCGCGCAGGAACGGGACCAGCGTGAGCACCAGCCCGCCGACCACGACGTAGGAGACGATCACCACCGGCACGAAGACCGGCTGCTGGATCGCGGTGCTCGGCGGCTGGCCCGAGGACCACGCCTCGACCAGCTGGTCCCAGAAGATCGCCACCAGCACCGTGACCACGAGGCCGGTGATGACCAGCCCCCGCAACAGCCAGATCGCGCGACGGACGGAGTCCGGGCGCGGTACCGGGGGCGGCTCGTGGTGCGGCATGGCGGGTCATCTCCTCGGGAACCTCAGGCGTCGGACACAGCGACGGACACAACGACTGCCCGGATCGGCCGGTCCGTCCGCGGGGACCGGACACTAGGGTCGCACCATGGCGACCGAGCATCCATCGATCACCCGCTTCCGAGACGAGCACGCCCGACTCGGGGGGCAGGGCGACGTGGTCATTCTGCCCGATTCGGTGCACACCGCTGCGCTCGCCGCCCAGGCGCTGGGCTGCGAGGTCGGCGCGATCGCCAACAGCCTGCTCTTCGACGCCGGCGGTGCGCCGGTGCTGATCCTCACCTCCGGGGCCCACCGGGTCGACACGACCAAGGTCGCGGCCGCGATCGGCGTGGCGAGGCTCACCAGGGCCAGCCCCGACTTCGTGCGCCAGCACACCGGTCAGGTCATCGGCGGGGTCTCGCCGATCGCCCACCCTGCGCCCGTGCCCACCTGGCTCGACTCCTGGCTCCAGCGGCACCCCGTGGTGTGGGCCGCCGCGGGCCACCCGGCGGCGGTCTACTCCACCACCCACGCCGAGCTGGCCGCGATGACCGGCGCCCAAACGATCGACGTCGAGTGAGCCGCCCGTGAGCCGGGTGGTGGTGGTCGGCGGGGGCCTCGGCGGCCTCGCCTCGGCTGCCCGGCTGGCCAAGCTGGGCCACGACGTCACCCTCCTGGAGGGCTCGGGGTCCCTCGGCGGCGCACTCGCGGCGGTCTCGGCCGACGGGTTCACCTGGGACGCCGGCCCGACGTCGACCCTGGTGCCCGCGGTGCTGCGCGACCTGTTCCGCAAGTCCGGCCGCCCGCTCGAGGCCGAGCTGGGCGGTGAGCTCGAGCCGCTCGACGTGATCCGCGAGCACCGCTTCGCCGACGGCAGCGCGGTCCGGGTGACCGGCGGCTCCCGCGCCCGGGCGATGCAGGAGTTCGACCAGCTGGGGCCCGGTCTCGGCCGCACGTGGGTCGAGCACGTCGACACCTACGCGGTCGACTGGGAGGTCCTGCGGCGCCACTACTTCGAGGTCCCGTGGGAGCCCGCGGCCCTGCCGAAGGACGTCGCGGCCCGGCTCGACAGCCGCGAGACCCTCCACAAGCGGCTGCGGCGCGCCTTCCGCGACGAACGGCTGGCGATGGTCGCCGCCCACCCGTTCGTGGCCGAGGGGCACGACCCTCGCAACGTGCCGGCCTGGGCCGGGCTCCGCGCCTACCTCGAGCAGTCCTTCGGCGCCTGGCGCGTCCCCGCCGAGCTCGGCGGGATGGCGGCGCTCACCACCGCCCTGGAGAAGCGCCTGGCCACCCGCCGGGTCACCGTGCTGACCGGCACGCCGGTGACCGACCTCGTGGTGCGGGCGGGGCAGGTCGTCGCGGTGCGCACCGACGCCGGTGAGCACGATGCCGACGTCGTGGTCTGCGCGATCGACCCGCGGCGGCTGCCGGCCCTGGCGAGGTACGTCGAGCACACGATGCCGGCGATCCCGCCCGTCGTGACCCACCTCGGGCTCGAGGGCGACGGTGCCGGGCTGGGCGACCTGCCCGCCGAGATGGTCATCCACGCCGACCCGCTGCTGGTGGTGCGCGCCGGCGTGAGCGCCCCGGACGGCCACTCGGCCTGGACGCTGCACGGCCGCGGCAAGCTCGCCGAGGACATGCTGCGGGCCCTGGCCCGTCACGGCCTCGACGTCCGCGAGCGGGTCGTCACCCGGATCGACCGGAGCCCCCGCGACCTCGTCGAGGCCTGGGGCGGCTCGCCCCACGGCGTGCTGTGGCAGGGGCGGGCGACCGTGCGGCGCCGGCTCGGCCCCACCACCCCGGTCGCGGGGGTCTACGTCGCCGGCGCGCACGTCACGCCGGGCGCCGGACTCCCCTACGTCGGTCTCTCCGCCGCCCTGGTCGCCCAGCTGGTCGGTCCGGCCTGACCTACGCGGTGATCTGCAGCGCCGCGAAGATCTCGCGCGTCGCCTTGGACCGGTTGAGGGTGTAGAAGTGCAGCCCCGGCGCGCCGGCCCCGAGCAGGGCGTCGCACAGCTCGGTGGCGATCCGGATGCCCTCGGCCCGCAGCGCCGCAGGGTCGTCGCGATGCGGCTCGAGACGGGCCACCACCTCGTCGGGGATCTCGCGCCCCGACAGCTCGACCATGCGCCTCATCGAGCTGTAGCTGAGGATCGGCATGATGCCCGGGACGACCGGGAAGTCGACGCCGATCGCCCGGCCGCGCTCGACCAGGCCGACGTAGTCGGAGGACCGCAGCACCATCTCGGTGACCGCGAACTCCGCGCCGGCGTCCTGCTTGGCCTTCAGCACCCGGGCGTCGTCGTCCAGGCTCGGGGCGTCGCGGTGGCCCTCCGGGAAGGCCGCGACCCCCACCGAGGCGTCGGTGGTCTCGCGGATGAACGAGACCAGGTCGGCGGCGTACTCGACCCCGCCCTCGGTGCTCTCCCACGGCGTGCCGGGGCCGCCGGGCGGGTCGCCGCGCAGGGCCAGCACGTTGCGCACGCCCGCGTCGGAGAGCTGGCGCAGGATGACGGCGATCTCGTCGGTGGTGTGCCCGACGCAGGTCAGGTGGGCCATCGGCAGCAGCGAGGTCTCGCGGGCGATGCGCCCGGTGATCGCGACCGTCCGGTCGCGGGTCGCGCCGCCGGCGCCGTAGGTGACCGACACGAACGTCGGCCGCAGCGGCTCCAGCTCGGCGATGGAGCGCCACAGCACCGCCTCTCCCTCGTCGTCCTTGGGCGGGAAGAACTCGAACGAGAACGACCGGCCGCCGCCGCGCAACAGCTCGCCGATCCGGGTCGAGGAGGCGGCCGAGAGGTCGTGGGTCGGGGGCACCATGCCGGCCAGTCTAAGGACGTGCACCGCGGGTCGCGGCGGATCGTCCACTCGTTAGTCTCTCGACGTGACGCAGACGGGGTGGGACGACCAGGACTTCCGTGACCGGCTGGCGGCCACGCTCACCGCCTTCCTGGCCGAGCAGGAGCCGCGGCTGGCCCCGCTGGGCGCCGACGCCGCACGACTCCTCGAGGCCGCCCGCACCGCGACCACCGGCGGCAAGCGCTTCCGCGCGGCGTTCTGCCACTGGGGCTACCGCGCGGTGTCGCCCGAACCCGCCCCGGACGAGGAGTCGGCCCTGCTGCGCGTGTGCGCGGCGCTGGAGCTGCTCCACGCCAGCGCGCTGGTCCACGACGACGTCATGGACGCGTCCGACACCCGGCGTGGGCGCCCCGCCACCCACCGGGCGCTCGAGGCCGAGCACCGCGAGCACGGCTGGCGCGGCCGCCCCGAGCAGTACGGCGTCGCGGGGGCCATCCTGCTCGGCGACCTGCTGCTGGGGTGGGCCGATGAGCTCCTCGGCCGCTGCGGGCTGCCGGCCGAGACGGTCGCACCCGCGCACGACGTCTTCGCGCTCTGCCGCACCGAGGTGATCGCCGGGCAGTTCCTCGACGTCTCGGTGCAGGCGCGTGGGCGCGCCGACGTCGACGCCGCGATGACGGTGCTGCGCTACAAGTCGGCGAAGTACTCGATCGAGCGCCCGCTCCAGGTCGGCGCCGCCCTGGCCGGGGCCGATCCGGCCACGCTCGAGGCCCTCTCCCGCTTCGGGCTGCCGCTGGGCGAGGCCTTCCAGCTGCGCGACGACCTGCTCGGGGTCTTCGGTGACCCCGCCGCGACCGGCAAGCCCGCCGGTGACGACCTGGTGGAGGGCAAGCGCACGGTGCTGGTCGCACTCGCGCTCGACGCCGCCGGCCCCGCGGAGGCTCAGCGGCTCGACCGGGCCCTCGGCAACCCCCTCGACGAGGACACCCTCGCCGACCTGCGCGCCATCGTCACCGACAGCGGCGCCCGCGCCCAGGTGGAGGACGTGATCACCCACCTCTCCGAGCGCGCCGCGGCTGCGCTGGACGAGGCGGGCGTCGACGAGCGCGCCCGCACGGTGCTGCGCGCCCTCGCCGCGGCCGCCACCCAGCGCACGGTGTGACGCCGGAGGTCAGTCGAGAGCGGGTACGTCGAGGTCGGGGCCGTCGCCGCGCAGGAGCACCGTCAGCCGGTCGGCGTGCTCGCGCAGGATCTCGGTGACGACGGCGAAGGTGCGCCCGTCGGCGCGCGCCAGCGGCGACCACCCGTCCCACAGCAGCACGGTCGGGGTGGTGAGGTCGCGCAGGCAGTCGTGGAGGGCGTCGAGGTTGCGTCCGTAGTGGTCGGGGAGGTCCAGCGCCACGGCCAGGCCCTCGTGCAGCCCGGCCGCCGTGTCGACCGCCCAGCCGTCGAGGTGCGCGAAGCGCCAGTGCGCCCCCTCCACCGCGTGGCGCACCTCGGCGACGTCGTACGCCGCGTGCCAGCGGTAGACGCCCGAGGGCCGGTGGCCCGCCAGCACGGCCGCGAGGCCGCTCACCGCCGGATCCGGGAGAACGACGAGTAGTGGTCGGCGGTCCAGTAGAGCTCGCCCTCGTCGCCGGCGACGATGCGCCGGGCGCCGCGGTCGTCGGACCCGGGCGTGTCCACGGTGTACTCGGCGTAGTAGCCGCGCGAGCGGTCGGGCAGCAGGCCCTCGAAGTTGCCGAAGGTCGAGCCGTCCTTGTCGTACGGGAACGGGCCGTCGCGGTCGATCAGGCCCACGGTCTCGCCGGCCTCCGGCGGGAGGGCGAGCAGGTCGACGTAGGGCAGCCCGCTGGCGGGGTCGACCCCCTGGCTCGTCGCGACGGTGGGGGTCGGATCGGGTCCGACGCTGCTCGGGGAGCCGGGGTCACGGCCGTTGAGCAGCCAGACCCCGAGCACCACGGCCAGGACCACCAGGACCGCCAGGATCCCGGAGTCGTTCTTGGCCTTCGGCGCCCCGTCGAGGGGGCCGCCCCGGACGGTCGGGCGGGCGCGCCGGGGGCGGCGCACGCTCAGAAGCCGAGCGACTGGGCGCGCCGCTTGACCTCGGCGCCCCTGTTCTCGCGCAGCGCGTCGATGGGGCGGCCGGGCAGGTCCTGGTCGAGGAAGATCCAGGCGATGCACTCGCGGTCGTCGTAGCCGGTGTCGTGGAGGACGGTCAGGAGCCCGCTGAGGCCCTTGACCGGCAGGCCGTCCTGGAGGAAGTCGGCGGGCACCTGCTGGCCGGCTCGCGGCGCGGGGACGGCCGCGGCGAGCTCGTGGGTGCGGATCATCGTCTTCACCTTCGCCACCGTGACCCCGAGCTGGTCGGCGGCGGTCGCCCAGTCGATCCAGTCCGGAACGAGGGCGGCCAGGTCCATGTCACCGAGGGCGGTCTCGGACTGCGGGTCTGCCATGCCCCCATTCTGCCCGGAGGGTGCACGCGCCACGCCACGCCGGGGGGCGGCGGGCACGCGACCCGGGCCCCACGACACTACGATGGACCCTCCGGGTCCTTCCCCATCCGGAGCAGGAGGGTCGACGTGCAGCCAGAGGGACACGCCGCCCCGAAGGCGCCTCCGGGCGCCTCCGGGTCCTCGGGTGACCCCCTGATCGGTCGTGTCCTCGAGGGCCGCTACGAGATCACCGCCCGGGTCGCCCGCGGCGGGATGGCCAGCGTCTACGAGGCCACGGACCTGCGCCTGGACCGCACGGTGGCGGTCAAGGTCATGCACGCCGGGCTGGGCGACGACGACGACTTCGCGGCCCGCTTCGTGCGCGAGGCGCGGGCCGCGGCCCGCCTCTCCCATCCCAACGTGGTCGCGGTCTACGACCAGGGCCACGACGACGGCACGGTCTTCCTGGTCATGGAGCTGATCCCGGGCCACACGATGCGCGACACCATCGCCAAGGAGAGCCCGATGTCGCCGTCCCGGGCCCTCGCGCTGGTCGAGCCGGTGCTCTCGGCCCTGGCCTCGGCCCACCGCTCCGGCCTCATCCACCGCGACGTGAAGCCCGAGAACGTGCTGATCGCCGACGACGGCCGGATCAAGGTGGCCGACTTCGGGCTGGCCAAGGCGGTCAGCACCGACACGCAGCACACCGCGACCAAGGGCGTCCTCATCGGCACCGTCTCCTACCTCGCCCCCGAGCTGGTGGTCGAGGGCCGAGCCGACGCACGCGCCGACGTCTACGCCGTGGGCGTCCTGCTCTACGAGCTGCTCACCGGGGTCAAGCCCCACGAGGGCGAGACGCCCATCCAGGTCGCCTACAAGCACGTCCACCAGGACGTGCCACCCCCCTCCGCGCTCGTCCCCGAGCTCCCGGCGTACGTCGACGCGCTGGTCGCCCGCGCGACGGCCCGCGACCGCAGCCTGCGCCCGGCCGACGCCGGCGTGCTGCTCCACCAGGTCCACCGGGTCAGCTCCGCGCTGGCCGACGGGGTCCGCGACGACCCCGAGCTCACCCAGGACCTCGCCCCCGTGGCCTGGGGCGGTGGCGGTGGCGGCGACCAGACGGTCGCGCTGGCGCGCCGCGCCGTCGGCGACACCGCCCCCGAGCTCTGGGACGAGCACGAGATGGCCACGCTGCTCTCCCCGGCGGCGGCCCCCACCCACGCCGCACCCACGCACCCGGCCCACCCGACGCACACCTCGATGATCCCCACGCACGCGCCGCCCCCGGGGCCGCCGCCGGCGATGGGGCCGCAGTCCGCCACCGGGCCGACGCCCTCCGCCGACCGCCCGGTCGCCTCCTCCGCGCCCCCGCCCGTGCGCCGACGTCGCCGGCGCGGGCCGTTGCTGCTGGTGCTGGCGCTGCTGGTCGCCACCGCGGCGGGGTTCGGCGCCTACTGGTTCGGCTGGGCCCGCTACACCTCCACCCCGGGCGTGATCCTGATGTCGCAGACCCAGGCCGAGCGCAAGCTCGACGCCGCCGGCCTGGATGCGACGTACGACGACGAGCGGTTCTCCGAGACCGTGCCCGCCGGGCAGGTGCTCTCCAGCGACCCCGCGCCCGGCTCGCGGATCCTCGACGGCGGGACGGTCACGCTGGTCATGTCGCGCGGCGCCGAGCGCTACGACGTGCCGGACGTCAAGGGCCTCACCGAGGACCAGGCCCAGGACGCGCTGCTGGAGGTCAAGCTCGCCTACGACACCTCGATCGAGCGCTTCTCCGAGACCGTGCCGGCCGGCACCGTGCTCGGCAGCGTCCCGAAGGCCGGCACCACCCTGCGTCCGGGCGGCTCGGTCGACCTCGTCGTCAGCCAGGGCCGTCGTCCGATCAAGGTCGGCCGCGACTGGGTCGGCCAGGACGTCGACGACATGCGCGACGCGCTCACCGAGCGCGGCCTCGAGGTCGAGGTCACCGGCGAGGAGTACAGCGACGAGGTCGACGAGGGCGACGTGCTCTCCTACGTGCCGTCCCGCGGCACCCTGTTCCGCGGCGAGACGGTCACCGTGACGGTCTCTCGGGGCCCCGAGCTGTTCCGGATCCCCAACGTGGTCGGCTCCGGCACCGCCGCGGCCACGTCCGAGCTCGAGGCCGCCGGCTTCGAGGTCGAGGTGAAGCAGGACGACGACTTCATCAGCATCGGCTTCGTGGTCCGCCAGTCGCCCGGAGGCGGCGACCAGCTGCCCCGCGGCGCCACCGTCACCCTCTACGTCGTCTGAGCCGCGGGCCCGCACCCGGGGCCGCGGGCCCGCTGCTCCAGGACCGGGCGGCCAGCGATACCTTCCGCGCATGCGCAACCCTCTCGGCACGCACGTCCTGGTCGGGAAGGGCCTGGTCGCCGGCGCGCTGGCGAGCGCCGAGACCCTCGGCTGCGAGGCCTTCCAGATCTTCGTCGGCAACCCCCGCGGCTGGGCCAGGTCGCCGGGCCGGCCGGCCGACGACGCGGCCTTCCGCGACGCGATCGGCGAGCGCGGTCTGCGGGTCGTCATCCACACCCCCTACCTGGTCAACCTCGGCTCCCCCACCGCCGCGACGTACGAGAGCTCCGTGGCGCTGGTCGCCCACAACCTCCAGCGCGCGGTCGAGATCGGCGCAGAGGGCGTCGTCGTGCACACCGGCTCGTACGTCGACCCCGGCGACGGCGCGGACGGACCCGCGCGGCACCGGGCGGCGATGACGCAGGTGCGCGAGGGCCTGCTGCCGCTGCTGGACGCCGTCGCCGACGACGCGGCACCCTGGCTGCTGCTCGAGCCCACCGCCGGGCAGGGCCGCTCGCTCTGCGCCGGCGTCGACGACCTCGAGCCCTACCTCGAGGCGCTCGACCACCACCCCAAGGCAGGGATCTGCCTCGACACCTGCCACGTCTTCGCCGCGGGAGCGCCGCTCGACGAGCCCGGCGGGGCCACGGCCACCCTCGACCGCGTGGTCGAGATCGGCGGCGAGGGGCGGCTGCGGCTGGTGCACGCCAACGACTCGATGGACGTGCGCGGCGCGTTCAAGGACCGCCACCAGAAGATCGGCCAGGGCCACATCGGGGTCGCGGCCTTCTCCGAGCTGCTGGCCCACCCCGCCACCGAGGGGGTCCCGTTCATCCTGGAGACACCGGGGTCCCGCGAGCCGGACGACCCGGACCTGCGCCTGCTCCGCGACCTGCGGCAGCCCCCGTGACGACCACGACTCCCTCCCGACGTACGACACTGCTGGCCACCGCAGCCCTGCTGGGCATGACGGCCGCCTGGGGCAGCACCTTCTTCCTCATCAAGGACCTGCTCGACCGGGTGCCGACCCTCGACTTCCTCGCGGTCCGCTTCGCGATCGCCAGCGTGGTCATGGTGGCGGTCGCCCCGCGCGCGGTGGCGCGCCTGTCACGCGAGTCGCGACGTCACGCGATGGTGCTCGGCGGGCTCTACGGGCTGGCCCAGATCCTCCAGACGGCAGGGCTGGCGCACACGGCGGCCAGCGTGTCCGGCTTCATCACCGGGCTCTACGTCGTGCTGACGCCGCTGCTGGCCGCCGTCCTGCTGCGCACCCGGATCACGGCGCTGACCTGGGCCGCGGTCGCGCTGGCCACCGCCGGCCTCGGGGTGCTGACGCTCAACGGCCTCGCGATCGGCTACGGCGAGGCGATCACGCTGGTCGCCGCCGTCCTCTACGCGCTGCACATCGTGGGGCTCGGCGCCTGGTCGCGGCCCTCGGAGGCGCTGGGCATGTCGATCGTGCAGATCATCGTGATCTCGGTGATCTGCCTGGTGGCGACCGCGCCCGACGGGCTGGTGCTGCCCGACACCGGTGGCGACTGGCTCTCGGTGGTCTACATGGCCGTGGTGGCGGGCGCGCTGGCGATGCTCGGCCAGACCTGGGCCCAGGCCCACCTCTCCCCCACGCGCACCGCCATCGTGATGAGCATGGAGCCGGTCTTCGCGGCCTTCTTCGCGGTGCTGCTGGGCGGTGAGGGGGTCACCTCGCGGATGCTGCTCGGCGGGGCGATGGTGCTGGGCGCGATGCTCGTGGTCGAGATGCGCCCGCAGCGCAAGCCCGAGGGCGAGGTGCAGCACCTGGTGGTCTGAGCAGGGCGTGCGCAGGGCTGCGGGTCACGATCCCGTCACGCTTGTCCGCCCGGTGCGGATCCGGGACCGCTCGGGGCGCTCGCCGGACTAGGTTCGGAGCCGGGCACAGCCGAGGTCCCGGTTCGGGACCGGACCTGCGAGCGTCCCCGCCGGGAGGAACAGATGGTCGTGGTCATGACGCCCGACGCGACGGACGAGGACGTCGCCCGCGTCGTCGAGCGGGTCGAGAGCGTCGGGGGCGAGGCGTTCGTCTCCAAGGGCGTGCGGCGCACCATCATCGGTCTGGTCGGCGACATCGACGCCTTCCAGCACCTCAACCTGCGCACGCTCGGCGGGGTGGCCGACGTGCACCGGATCTCCGCTCCCTACAAGCTGGTCAGCCGCCAGCACCACGCCGTGCGGTCGACCGTCTGGGTGGGGCCCGCCGGCGCGCAGGTCCCGATCGGGCCCGACACGTTCACGTTGCTCGCCGGGCCCTGCGCGGTGGAGTCCGCGCAGCAGACGCTCGAGGCGGCCCGGATGGCGAAGTCGGCCGGCGCCGCCATCCTGCGCGGGGGCGCCTTCGTGCCGCGCACCTCGCCGTACGCGTTCCCGGGGCTGGGCGTGAAGGGCCTGCGGATCCTCGCCGACGTCCGCGAGGCCACCGGGCTGCCGGTGGTCACCGAGGTCGTCGACGCCCGCGACGTCGACGTGGTGGCCGAGCACGCCGACATGCTCCAGGTGGGCGCCCGCAACATGACCAACGCGGGCCTGCTCCGGGCCGTGGGCGAGGCCGGCAAGCCGGTGCTGCTCAGGCGCGGCACGGCCGCCACCATCGAGGAGTGGCTGATGGCGGCCGAGCACGTCGCCCAGCACGGCAACCTCGACGTCGTCCTGTGCGAGCGCGGCATCCGGACCTTCGAGCCCGCCACCCGCAACACCCTCGACATCTCCGCGATCCCGGTGGTCCAGGCCGCGAGCCACCTGCCGGTCATCGTCGACCCCTCCCACGCGGCCGGACGCAAGGACCTCGTCGTGCCGTTGTCGCGCGCGGCCATCGCCGTCGGCGCCGACGGGGTGATCGTCGACGTGCACCCCTCCCCCGAGACCGCGCTCAGCGACGGGCCGCTGTCGCTGCTCGGCACCGAGCTGCGCGAGCTCGCCCAGGCCGTACGTCGCCTCCCCCCGATGCTCGGTCGGGCGGACGCCCGGCAGCACGTGCGCGGCGCCGACTGATCCGTGACCTAGGCTGGACGCCCGGAGCATCCGCGACGCGTCGCTGAGTCGCCTCGCCGAGACCCCCGGAGGACACCACATGGACCACTGCGTCGGGTGCGGGCACGCCCTCGGGCACAGCCGGTTCTGCACCCAGTGCGGGCGCCCCTGCGACACCGACGACTGGCGCACCGGCACCGCCGAACGCCCGGTCGTGCCGCCCGTGCCCGAGTCCGACCTGCCGACCGGTCCCGGGCCCGCGGCGCGCGACGTCGCCGCCCCCCATCCCGGCCCCGCACCCCCACCGGACCCCTGGGCGTCGTCGCGCCCGCCCACGGTGCCACCGCCGGTCATGTCGGCGCCGCCCGCCGCCCGCTACCCGCTGTTCGCCGACGAGGCCGAGGGCCTGCTGGGCGCGCCCGCGACGCCCCTGGGCCCGCCGCCCGCCGCCCCGCCGGCCGGCGCGGTCACGAGCACGACCGGTGTGGCGACGGGTGTGGCGTCGTCCGCCGGTCACCGTGACGGGACGCCGGGTCGGAGCCGGCTCCCGTGGCTGGTCGGGGTGGCCGTGCTGCTGGTCGTCGCCCTCGTCGGAGCGCTGCTGCTGGTCGCCGGCAACGACACCGACCCGGGGCGGGCCGAGGACACCACCGGCGGCTCCGGCGCCTCATCCGCCGACCCGTCGCCGTCCACCGGTCGTGGCGCCCGTGGCGACGACCGCCCGGCGTCCCCCGGGACCACCCTCACCAAGAAGCCGCGACGCTCGCGCCCGGCACAGATCACCCGGTCGCTCACGGTCGAGGTGCCGCAGACCGCCGCGCCCAACCAGGACCTCAGCGGCAACGTCGTGCGCTACGAGGCGACCAACATGATCGACGGCGTGCCCACCACCTGCTGGCGGATGCCGGGCAGCGCCGCCGGCGAGGAGATCGTGCTGACCCTGGCCGAGCCCACGAAGGTGGCCCAGGTCGGGATGATCAACGGCTACGCGAAGACCTCCGGCGACCTCGACTGGTACACCGGCAACCGTCGCATCCTCTCCGCCGAGTGGATCTTCGACGACGGCACCACGGTGGCCCAGGCGCTGGTCGAGTCGCGGGCGATGCAGACCCTCGCGGTCAAGCCCGTGACGACCTCCACGATCCGCCTGCGCCTGGTCGACGTCAGCCCGCCCGGCCGGGGCCGCTCCGCCCGCAACTACACCGCGATCAGCGACCTCTCGATCACCGGCACCCCCGCCTGACCCGCCCGGCGGCGGCCCGCGCCGAGACGTCATACGGACGGAGCAACCGTTCGCTCCGTCCGCATGACGTCCCGGGGGCGGCCCTCCACAGATGCGCCGCTGGGGGTTCCGGACCGGTGCGTGGGTACGCAGGATCGACCGCATGCCTCGTACGCCGTCACCCACCGACCCGCGGTTCCGAGCCGTGGCTCGGCTGGCCGACGAGCAGGGCGGCGTGGTCTCGCGCCGCCAGGTCTACGCGCTGGGGTTGACCCGGTGGGAGGTCCGCGGACAGGTCCGGGCGCGGCGCTGGCGGCTGGTCGGTGACCAGGCGGTCTGCCTGCACAACGCCGAGATCAGCGCCGTCGGTCACCGCTGGGCGGCGGTGTTCCAGGGTGGGCCGCGGGCCTGCCTCGACGGTGCCTCGGCACTGGTCGCCTCCGGACTGCTACGGCTCGAGGTCGCGCGCGAACGGGTCTCGGTGCCGCGCGGCGCCCGGGTCCGGCGCACCCGCCGCTACGACATCCGGCAGACCCGCCGCTGGTCCGCCGACGACCTCGCACCGACGGGGATCCCCCGCACCCGGGTCCCGGTCGCGGCCGTCCGAGCCGCGCTGTGGGCGCGCACCGACCGCGAGGCGACGTACGTCGTCACCCTCGTCGTGCAGCAGGGCCTGGCCACCCCCGAGGCGATCGGGATCGCGCTGCTGCAGGTGAAGCGCGACCGGCGGCGCACGCTGCTCCACGTCGTGGTCAACGACCTGCTCGACGGCGCCCGTGCCCTGGGCGAGGTCGACGTGGCCGGCGAGCTGCGACGCCGGGGCCTGCCCCCGCCGCAACGACAGGTGCTGCGGCGCGACGGCCGCCGCCGCTACTACCTCGACCTCTGCTGGCCCGACCACCACCTCGTCGTGGAGATCGACGGCATCCACCACGCCTGGGCCGAGAACGTCGTCCAGGACGCGCTGCGCCAGAACTCCGTGGCCCTCGAGGGCGACACCGTCCTGCGCCTCCCGCTCTTGGGGCTGCGCCTGCAGCCCGACGACTTCTTCGACCAGATCGAGCGGGCCCTGAGGGCCGGCGCGTCCCGCGCGGTCGCCTGACCCGCCCGCCCCGGAGACGTCAGGACACGCGGGCGAGCCCGGCCAGCACCGCGGCCGCACGCTCGGCGTCGGAGCGCGAGACGTCGAGGTGGGTGACCAGACGGACGGTGGTGGGTCCGACGGTCGCGACCAGGACGCCGGCCTCGCGGGCCGCGGCCACGAAGGCGGCGGCGTCGGAGCGCTCGAGCACGACGATGTTGGTGTCGACCGTGGCCGGGTCGAGGCCCACCGCCTCGGCGAGCAGCCGCGCGTGGGCGTGGTCGTCGGCGAGCCGCTCGACGTGGTGGTCGAGCGCGTGCAGGCCGGCCGCGGCCAGGATGCCGGTCTGGCGCATCCCGCCGCCCATCCGCTTGCGCCGTACGCGCGCCTCGGCGATCGCGTCGCGCGAGCCGATCATCAGCGAGCCGACCGGGGCGCCGAGGCCCTTCGACAGGCAGACGGCGAGGACGTCGGCGATGGCGCCGTAGTCGGACAGCGGGGTGCCGGTCGCCACGTGGGCGTTCCAGATGCGGGCCCCGTCGAGGTGGACGCCGACACCGACGCCCTCGGCGTACTCGCGCAGGTCGCGCAGGTCGCTCAGCGGCAGCACCGCGCCGCCGGCGAAGTTGTGGGTGTTCTCGACCGACAGGGCGGCGGTGCGCACGAAGAACGGCCCCATCTCGGGGGCGAAGAGCCGACGTACGACGGGCAGGTCGATCTCGCCGCGCTCGGACACCCAGGTGCGCATCGTGACGCCACCGATCGACGCGTGGGCGCCCAGCTCGGCGCGGGCGATGTGGGCCGAGGCCTCGCAGAGCACCTCCTGCCCCGGAGAGACCAGCGAGCCCACGGCGAGCACGTTGGCCATCGAGCCGGTGGGCGTGAACAGCGCCGCCTCGTGCCCGAAGAGGCCGGCCACCCGCTCCTCGAGGGCGGTGACGGTCGGGTCCTCGCCGTAGACGTCGTCGCCGACCTCCGCGCGCGCCATCGCGGCTCGCATCGCCTCGGTGGGGCGGGTGACGGTGTCGCTGCGCAGGTCGATCAGGCGGTCGGTCACGGGCGGGCTCAGGCGGAGCGGAGCATCTCGGCGACGAGGAAGGCCAGCTCCAGCGACTGTCCGCGGTTGAGCCGCGGGTCGCAGACCGACTCGTAGCGCGAGGAGAGGTCGAGGTCGGTGAGGTCCTCGCCGCCGCCCACGCACTCGGTGACGTCGTCGCCGGTGAGCTCGACGTGGACGCCGCCGGGCCACGTGCCGAGCGCGCGGTGGACGTCGAAGAAGCCCTGGACCTCCTCGATCACGTCGTCGAAGCGCCGCGTCTTGTAGCCCGAGCTGGCCTCGAAGGTGTTGCCGTGCATGGGGTCGCACACCCACGCCACCTCGACGCCCGAGGCGGTGACCTTCTCGACCAGGTCGGGCAGGCCGTCACGGATCTTGCCGGCGCCGAAACGGGTGATGAAGGTCAGCCGGCCCGGCTCGTTGAGCGGGTTCAGCTTGGCGGCCAGCGCCAGCGCGTCGTCGGCCGAGGTCGACGGGCCGAGCTTGACGCCGATCGGGTTGCGGATGTGGCTGAGCAGCTCGACGTGGGCGTTGTCGAGCTGGCGGGTGCGCTCGCCGATCCAGACGAAGTGGCCGGAGACGTCGTACGGCGTCTGCGTGCGGGAGTCGATGCGCGTCATCGCGTGCTCGTACTCGAGCACCAGCGCCTCGTGGCTGGAGTGGAAGTCGACCCGGTGGAACTCGTCGGGGTCGGCACCGATCGCGGACATGAACGACATCGCGCGGTCGATCTCGTTGGCCATCGCCTCGTAGCGCTGGCCGGCCACCGAGTCACGCACGAAGTCGGTGTTCCAGGTGTGCACCTGGCGCAGGTCGGCGTAGCCGCCGGTGGTGAAGGCGCGCACGAGGTTGAGCGTGGCCGCCGAGGCGTTGTAGACGTCGACGAGGCGCTGCGGGTCGTGGCGCCGGGCCTCGGGGGTGAAGTCGAAGCCGTTGACCGCGTCGCCGCGGTAGGCCGGCAGCGTGACGCCGCCACGGGTCTCGAGGTCGGAGCTGCGCGGCTTGGCGTACTGGCCGGCGAGACGGCCGAGCTTCACCACCGGCACGGAGGCGGCGTAGGTGAGCACGACGGCCATCTGCAGGAGCACCCGCAGCTTGTTGCGCACGTTGTCGGCGGTCACGCCGGCCAGGGTCTCGGCACAGTCGCCGCCCTGGAGCAGGAACGCACGCCCCTGGGCCACCTCGGCCAGCTTGGCCTTCAGGTCGTCGCACTCACCGGCGAAGACCAGCGGCGGCATCGTGCGCAGCCGCGCCACGGCGGCGTCGACGCCGGCGCGGTCGTCGTACGTCGGCTGCTGGGCGGGGCGCAGGGCGTGCAGGCTCGCGAGGTCGGGGATCTGGCTCACCGGTCAAGGGTACGGGCACTCCGCTGCCGCCCCGATTCGCCGGGTCAGCGCGAGACCGTCCGGCTCGGCGTTCACTCCAACGTGTCGATGTCGCGGAAGCCGGTCTTCTTGGACCGCACGCCACGGTTGGTCAGCCAGGTCAGCGCCCACAGCACCACGCCGAGGCCGAGCAGGCCGCCGGCGATCTTGTACTGGATCATGTCGGCCTCGAGCCGCGCCCAGGGTCCCAGCAGGTAGGCGCAGCAGAGGGCGCCGATCACCGGGACCACCGTCGGCGCCTTGAACGACGCGACGGCCTCGGTGTCGCGGCGCAGCACCAGGCAGCAGACGTTGACGATCGTGAAGACGCCGAGCAGCAGCAGCGCCGTGGTGCCCGACAGGGCGCTCACCACGGTGCTGTCGGACTGGGTCCGGACGATGACGATGAGCGCGAGCGCCAGGACCGTGGTGAAGGCGATCGCGGTGTACGGCGAGCGACGGTTCGGCAGCACCCGACCCAGGCTGCGCGGCAGCACGTCCTGGGTGGCCATGCCGTAGATCAGCCGGCTGGCCATCAGCATGTTGATCAGCGCGGTGTTGGCGACGGCGAAGACGGTGAGGAACGGGAAGACCTTGTCGATCGGCAGGTCCGGCGCGCCGACCCTCACCACGTCGAGCAGGATGCCGGCCTCGGGGTTCTGCGGGTTGGCGATGTCGCCGGGCGGGATCACCGCGACCACCGACACGGCGACGAGCATGTAGATGAGCACCGCGATGCCGAGGCCGGTGAGCATCATCTTCGGGAAGATCCGCTCGGGCTCCTTGACCTCCTCGACCATGTTGACGGAGTCCTCGAAGCCCACCATCGAGAAGAACGCGATCGCGGTGGCGATGGTGACCGCCACGAAGAGGCCCTTGTCGTCGGGGTTGTCGAAGACCGTGACCTGGTCGAGGCTGCCCCCGCCCTCGCTGCCGAGGGCCACGAAGCCGATGCCGATCACGATCGCCAGCGCGGCCATCTCGATGACGGTCAGCACCACGTTGAACTTCACGCTCTCACCGACCCCGCGCAGGTTGATCGCGGCGAGCAGGAGCATGAACAGCAGCGCCACCACGAGGCTGGCGGTGCTGCCGGTCGGGATGCCGGGCAGCAGCTCGTCGAGGCCGATCAGCAGGTTCTCGGCCAGCAGGCTGGAGGAGGTGGAGGCACTGGTGATGCCGGAGCTGACCACGGCGAAGGCCACCAGGAAGGTCACGAAGTGCACCCCGAAGGCCTTGTGCGTGTAGAGCGCCGCCCCCGCCGCCTGGGGGTACTTCGTGACCAGCTCGATGTAGGAGAACGCGGTCAGCGTCGCCACCGCGAAGGCCACCAGGAACGGCAACCACGTGATGCCGCCGACCTGGCCCGCGATCTTGCCGGTGACGGCGTACACCCCCGCGCCGAGGATGTCGCCGACGATGAAGAGCAGCAGCAGCTTGGGCCCCATCACCCGCTTGAGGTCGGGCTGCGGCCCGTTGACGTCGATCTCGTCCGTCGTGGGTGACGTCATGGCGACTCCTGGTCCCGAAGAGGCGTGCCGGCCCCGACATGGTCGCCCATCGACCGGCCCCTGGCCAGCAGATGAGGAAATCGGCGGGTCGCCGGATCGGCCACCGGGCGAGGAGACACAGGTCACAGGTTCGGGTAGCGTCGACGACTCATTTGCCCCATCCGCCCCAACCACCCCTGAGGAACGCATGAGACGAAGCATCATCACTGTCCTGGCCCTGGCCCTGAGCGGCCTGCTCGCCGTCATCGGGCTGACCGTCCCCGCGGGAGCGGACGTCGCCGCCACCCAGCAGGTCCGCATCCGCGACGAGTCGCCCGAGAGCGGCCTGCACCACCTGTCCTTCCGCAACTACGGCGAGAAGAACCTCTGCAAGGGCAGCCGCAAGTACGGCACCTACTGGTGTGCCCACCGCGTGACCAAGGGCAACGTCGCGACCAAGCTGACGACGTACAAGCTGGTCGAGAAGCGCAGCTACGACTACTACCTGGTCGACGTCGACATGACCGTGAACCGCTCCGGCTCGTCCCACTGGGGCTGGGCGCACGCCATCCTCACCACTCGCGACGGCACGAAGCTCGTCGACACCCGGGAGACCGCTGGCATCTCCGCCAACGAGAACGACTGCAAGAGCCTCGACCTCCGACTCACCAGCCCCTGGCCGGTCGTGTCGGGCTCGGTCGGCCTCGGCAGCGTCAAGTTCTGCGACGACGAGGCGACGTTCAGCCGGCACAAGCGCAGCGGCCGCACGACCGAGTACAAGGCCAACCGCGTCGGCCGCACCAACCACCTCTCCACCCAGCGCTGGGTGAAGGTGCCGAACGGTCAGAAGCCGCGCTTCAAGCTGCGGCTCGAGCTGCCGAAGGACTCGTGCACGAGCTACCGCGAGAGCCGGTGCACGAGCTACACCAACGGCAGCGTCGCGAAGACGTACTACGTCGGCACCCGGCTCTGAGCCGCGGTTGAGTCCTGCGGGCCCGGGCCGTGCCTGGTCCGGGCCCGTGCCTGGTCACGGGCCCGTGGGGTTGGTGTTCTGGACAACTGACTGGGTTTCGACGCGCTCGTGCGACCTCGTTCCTCGGTCGCGTCGCTTGCTCTACCTGCGCTCGCGACGCTGGTCACGACTTCGTCGTGACCAGCTGCTCGCTTGCTCCCGTCTAACCGAAGAAGACTTGCGCCTCGGCGTACTCCTCGGGGCTGACCAGCTTGAGCTTCCCGGTGCCCTCGATGAGCGGGACCCGGTCGATCCGGGTGCCGTGCAGGGCCATCATCGTGCCGAAGTCACCGTCGGCGACGGCGTCGGCGGCCTGGAGACCGAAGCGGGTGGCGAGCCAGCGGTCGAAGGCCGTGGGGGTGCCGCCGCGCTGGATGTGACCGAGGACGACGGCGCGGGCCTCCTTGCCGGTGCGCTGCTCGATCTCGCTCGCGAGCCGGTCGCCGATGCCGCCGAGACGCACGTGACCGAAGGCGTCCTTCTCCCCGGAGACCAGCGTCATGTCGCCACCCTCGGCGGGCACGGCACCCTCGGAGACCACGATGATCGGGGAGTACTCGCTCTTGAAGCGGGTCTGCACGTGCTCGCAGACGGCCTCGATGTCGAAGGGCTGCTCGGGGATCAGCACCGCGCTGGCCCCGCCGGCGATGCCGGAGTGGAGGGCGATCCAGCCGGCGTGGCGACCCATCACCTCCACGACCAGCACCCGGTGGTGCGACTCGGCGGTGGTGTGCAGCCGGTCGATCGCCTCGGTGGCGACGTTGACCGCGGTGTCGAAGCCGAAGGTGAAGTCGGTGCCGGACAGGTCGTTGTCGATCGTCTTCGGCACGCCGACCACCTGGACGCCGAGCTCGGCCAGCTTGGTGGCGACCCCGAGGGTGTCCTCACCGCCGATCGCGACGAGCGCGTCGACCCCGTGGGCCGCGAGGTTGTCCTTGATCTGCTCGACACCGCCGTCGATCTTGAACGGGTTGGTGCGCGAGGAGCCCAGGATCGTGCCGCCGCGCGGCAGGATCCCGCGGCACTGCTCGATGCCGAGCGGCATGGTCACGCCCTCGAGCGGACCGCGCCACCCGTCGCGGAACCCGATGAACTCGAACCCGTGCACCGTGACGCCCTTGCGGACGACCGCCCGGATCACGGCGTTGAGCCCGGGGCAGTCCCCGCCTCCGGTGAGCACTCCGACGCGCATGGCACCTCCACTGATCGACAACCGACGGACACAGTCTTTGGATCGTTCACAAGCCGCGACCACCCTAGCCAGTCAGGGCCTGGTTAGTCTCGCGCCCATGACGTTCTCGATCGTGGCCCGCTCCGACGACGGCGAGTCCTGGGGCATCGCCGTGGCCTCCAGGTTCCTCGCCGTGGGCGCCGTCGTCCCGGCCGCCGTCGCGCAGGTGGGCGCGGTGGCCACCCAGGCCGACGCCAACGTCGCCTACAAGGGGCTGGCGCTCTCCCACCTCGACGAGGGCGCCACCGCGCCGGTCGCCCTGCAGCGGCTGCTGGAGGAGGACGAGGGCCGCGACGACCGGCAGGTCGCGATCGTCGACGCCGACGGCGGCGCCGCCTCCCACACGGGCTCGGCCTGCATCGACTGGGCCGGCGGCCGCACCGGCCCGGCGTACGCCGTCCAGGGCAACTGCCTGGCCGGGGAGGACGTCGTCGAGGCGATGGAGCAGGCCTGGCTGGCGGGGTCGGGCACGGCGTTCGCGCAGCGGCTGCTCGACGCGCTGGACGCCGGGGATCGGGCGGGCGGTGACAAGCGGGGGCGCCAGTCGGCGGCCCTGCTGGTCGTGCGCGAGGAGGCCGGGTACGCCGGCCGCGACGACCTCGCCGTCGACCTGCGGGTCGACGACCACGTCGAGCCGCTCCCCGAGCTCGCTCGGCTGCTCGACCTGCACGAGCTCCACCTGACCGCCTCGAGCGAGGAGGAGAAGGTGCACGTCGGCGACGCGCTGCGCGCCGACCTGGAGGCCTTCGCCCGCACGGAGGGGCACCCCGACTTCGCGACCTGGGTCGGCACCGAGAACTACGAGATGCGGGTCGCCCCCGACCTGACCTGGATCGACCAGCGGATCCTCGACATCGTCTCGCGCGGCGGGGCCTGAGCGTGCCGCCGGCCGGTGCCCGCGAGGACGTCCTGGTCCTCGTCGCGGGCGCCACCGAGGTCACCGCGCGGGTGGTCTCTCCCGACGGCCTGGTCGTGGGGCGCGGCGAGCAGGCCTTCGCGTCGCACTCCCCCCGGCCCGGCTGGGTCGAGCACGCGGCCGACGAGGTCTGGCAGGCCGTGCTCGCCGCTGTCCGCGCCGCGGTGGCGACGTACGACCCCAGCCACGAGCCAGCACGAGCCCCACGAGCCCAGCCGGCTGGGTGCGGTGCAGCTGACCACCCACCCCGACCTGGTCGCCCTCTGGGACCAGGAGACGCTGGGGTCGCCGCGGCCGCTCCTCGGGGCGGGCGACGAGCGGGCCACCGATCTCTGCGACCGGCTGCGGGCGTCCGGCCACGAGCCCCGGGCCGTCGAGCTCTCAGGGCTCGCGCTCGACCCGCGGCTCACCGGGCCCCGGCTGGCCTGGATCGCCGAGCACGAGCCGCACACCTGGGCGCTCGTCGAGGCCGACCGCTACGCCGTCGGCGGCCTCGACGCCTACCTGGTCGCGCGGATGACCCGGGGGGTCGAGCACCTCACCACCCCCGCGATCGCCGCCCGCACCCAGCTCCTCGACGTCACCCACCTCGACTGGTCCGCGGAGCTCTGCACGCTCTTCGGCGTGCCCCGCGACGCCCTGCCCGAGCTCGTCACCGGCTCGGGCGACCTGGCGCTGACGGACCCCGCCACGTTCCTCGGGCTCGAGGTGGCGCTGACCTCCCTGGCCCTCAGCCCGACGTAGGCCCCTCCAGACGGGCCAGGGCAGCCTGCGCCCGGTCACGGGCCTGCTCGACCTCACGGAGGGCCGAGGCGGCCTCGTCGCGCACGTCCTCGGCGTCACCGAGCTCGTCGTCGAGGTCCTCGGCGGCGTTCTCGAGGTCGGTGAGGCGCCGCTTGAGCTCGTCGGCCTCGGCCTGGAGCTGGAGGCCGCGCGCCTGCAGGTCCTCGACCTCCGAGGCGGCGCTGCGATGGGCCTCCTCGGCCTGCGCCAGCTCCGCGTCCGCCTCCTCGAGCGCGGTCCGGGCCGCGGCGAGGGCCTTGGCCTCCGCCTCCGGGTCGGGTACGACGCGCAGGTCGGGCCGGCGCGCCGGCTCGGCGTCGCGCGGCGTGGCGGTGAAGCCGCGTCCCTCGAAGCCCAGCGCGTCGGGCAGCGCCACGGCCGCGGCCACGTCGACCTCGTCGACACCGGTGGCGGCGAGCGCGGCGAGCAGCAGCCCGCTGCGCACCGCGCGGGCGCACGACTCCTCGACCATCGCAGCGGTCAGCGTGGCCTCCACCTGGTCGGCCACCGCCTGGGTCACCCGGACGCCGGCGTCGGAGGCGAGCGACCGGGCCTGCTGCGTGACGGCGGCGGTGAGCTGGCGCCGCTGCCGGGTGAGGTCGCGCAGGTCGTCGCCCGACATCGACTCCTGGGCGCGGCGCAGCGCCTCGCCCATGCCCAGCACCTGCTCGACCTGCTCGGCCTCGCGGCGCACCAGCAGGTTGACCACCCAGGCCGCCAGCGACGGCTTGCGCAGCGCCTTGACGGCCGGGGCGGCGTCGCTGCCCTTCAGCTCCTTGGCCCGCGCGTCGCGGGCGGGGGTGAACTCCGCGAGCGGCAGCGCGTAGAGCTCGTCGGCGATCGCCAGCAGGTCGGGTGGCTCAGCCATCCCCGGCGAGCCCCGGGTCGTCGAGCCCCTGCTCGATCGCGTAGCGGGTCAGCTCGACCCGGTTGTGCAGCTGGAGCTTGCGCAGGGTGTTCTGGACGTGGTTCTGGACGGTGCGGTGGGAGAGCACGAGCCGCTCGGCGATCTGTCGGTAGGACATCCCCTTCGCGACCATCTTGAGCACCTCGGTCTCCCGCTCGGTCAGCTCGGGCCGGTCGGGCTCGCGCGAGGTCGGCTCGGCCATCCGCCGGAACTCCCCGAGCACCAGCCCCGCCAGACCCGCGGTGAAGACCGTGTCGCCGGCGGCCACCCGCCGTACGGCGTCGAGCAGCTCGGCCCGCGAGGCCGACTTCACGAGGTAGCCGGTCGCGCCGGCCTTGACGGCCTCCAGCACGTCGGTCTGCTCCCCGGACGCCGACAGGATCAGCACGCGGGCCGAGGGGTCCTGGCGCAGCACCTCTCGGGTCACCGCCACCCCGTCGGGCGCGGGGATCTGCAGGTCGAGCACCACCACCTGGGGGCGGCACGCCGGGAAGCGGGCCAGCGCCTGGTCACCGGTCGAGGCGACGCCGACCACCTCGAACCCGGCGTCCTCCAGGTCACGCTCGACGGCGTCGCGCCACATCGGGTGGTCGTCGACCACCATCACCCGGATCCCCGCCCCCGCCTCGGTCATGGCCTGACCCTAGGTCCGGTCGCCGACCCCGGGCGCGTCGGGCCGGACGTAGCGGCCGCGCCGGTGCACCAGGGGCTGCTCGTCGTCACCGACCACGACCTCCTCGAGCACGCAGGTCAGCAGCACCGACCAGCCCACCTCGACGCGCGACTCGACCGAGACCCCGGCCCAGGTCGAGGCGGAGGCGAGACGCGGACCCCAGCCGGTCTCCTCGAACTCCGCCATCCGGAAGGGCCCGCCCGGCGCCGGCGCGACTCCGGCGAAGGCGTCGGCCAGGTCGCGGTGCGACCACGAGAGCAGCTGCACCACGGCGCGGCCGGTGTCGGCGACCCCGTCGGCGAGGTCGGAGTCGGGGTCGACCAGCGCGAGCACCCGGCCCGGCTCACCGCCGGCGACCAGCAGCGAGGTCACCGTCAGCCCGGCGCGGTCGGGCCCGGCACCGCACGTCCACAGCGACACCGCCCCGCCCAGCCGGCCGCGGAGGCGGCGCACGGGGTCCGGCTCGGGGTCGGCGAAGGGGTGGCTGGTGTGGATCGTCACGGCCCTGGCCTCGGCACGACGATCTCCCACTCGGTGCCGAACGAGCCGGAGCTCAGCGTCGCGGTGCCACCCAGGTCGGCGACGCGACCGCGGATCGACTGCGTGACGCCGAGCCGGCCCTCCGCGGCGGCCGCCTCCAGCCGCCCCGGCGCGATGCCCGGGCCCTCGTCGCGCACCGACAGCTCGACCCGGTCCTCGAAGGCCTCCAGCAGCACCCACACCGCGGCGTCCGGCCCGACGTGGCGCGCGACGTTGTCGAGGCAGGCCTCGACCACGGCGACCAGCTCGTCGGCCGGGTAGGCCGGCAGCTCGACGGGGGTGCCCGGCGTCGACACCGTGACCCCCGGGCGGGACCCCAGCCGACCCAGCCGCTGGGCGAGGTCGGCCAGCCCGGCGGGCGTCGTCTCCCGCAGCGTGTCCTGCGAGCGGATCAGCGCCCGCAGCACCTCCTCCTGCTCGCCGGCCAGCCGGCCCAGCGCGGCGGCCTCCCCGCCGAGCTCGAGACCACGCCGCTGCACCAGGGCCAGCACCTGCAGCACCCCGTCGTGCACGACCCGGGCCAGCCGGGCCCGCTCCGCCTGCGCCGCAGCCTGCCGCTCGGCGCGGTCGCGCTGCACCGCCATCTCCTGGAGCTGGGCGGCCAGGAAGCCGACGATCGGCCCGCCGATGAGCAGCAGGAAGACGTTGCCGTAGTTGGTCTGGTCGATGGAGTCGCGCAGCAGCAGGTCGGTGCCGCCGAGCAGCGCCCCGGCGACCAGGCCGCCCACCCAGTGCCAGCGGATCGCCCAGGCCATCAACGCCCCGGCCGCCCAGAAGCCGGTGATCGTGGCGTTCCAGTCGGGCCCCTTGACCAGCGGCGTGAGCGCCATCAGCGCGAGGACGACGGCGACGTCGACCACCAGCAGCGGCACACCGCGGCGCACCGGGTCGGCGTACGCCCAGGTGGCGACGGCGCTCCAGACGACCATGGCCAGGACGCAGAGGACGCCCGCGACCGGGTGGTCGAAGTTGTCGGCCCGGTAGAGGTTCAGACCGACCGCGTTGACCAGCGTGACCAGCCGCAGCACCGCGAGAGCACGGAACATCCGTCCCTCGACCGCGACCACGGCACGGACGGCGTCTCCCGGGGCGTGGGGGCTCAGGACGCCAGCTTCCGCTGCTCGGACTCCTCGGCCTCGGCCGCGGCCCGCGCGTCGGACTCCGCCTTCTTGGAGTCCTCCTTGGCCTGGGTGGCGTACTTGTCGACGTACTCCTGGCCCGAGAGCCGCATGATCTCGTACATGATCTCGTCGGTGATCGAGCGGAGGATGTAGCGGTCGTTCTCCATCCCGTAGTAGCGGGAGAAGTCGAGCGGCGCCCCGAAGCGCACCACCGGGCGGGTGAAGCTGCCGAACTTCTTGCCCGGAGGGGCGACCACGTCGGTGCCGACGACCGCGACGGGGATCACCGGGACCTTGGTCTCCAGCGCGAGCCGGGCGACCCCGGTCTTGCCGCGGTAGAGCTTGCCGTCGTGGGAGCGGGTGCCCTCGGGATAGATGCCGAACAGGTCACCGTCGCCGAGGATCCGCTTCGCGGCGCTGAGCGCGCCCTCGGCCGCCGAGGCGCCGGAGCGGTCGATCGGCACCTGGCCGGCGCCGGAGAAGAACTGCTTCTGGAACCAGCCCTTGACGCCCGGGGTGTTGAAGTACTCCGCCTTCGCCACGAACGTCACCCGGCGGGCCAGGGTCAGCGGCATGAAGAGCCAGTCGGCGTAGGAGAGGTGGTTGCTGGCCAGGATCGCCGGCCCCTCCTCGGGCACGTGCTCGCCGCCCTCGGTCTGGGGTCGGAAGACGAACTTCAGCAACGGCCCGAGCGCTATCCGCTTGAGGAACCAGTAGAACACCGCGCCACCCTTCACCGAGATCGACCGAGCACCCACCGAGGAGTCGAACAGTAGTGGCAAAGCCGCCTGCCACCTACCCGTGACCGCTGCGGCACAATGCCGCCATGACGATCGCCGACCCGACCGCGCCGCTCAGCGCGGCGGCCCGACCCGAGCTCACCGGAGGCCGTCGGGTCGCGGTCCTGCTCAGCCATGGCTTCACCGGCTCCCCCGCCTCGATGACCCCGTGGGGCGCCCACCTGGCCGATCTCGGGTACGCCGTGGAGGTGCCGCTGCTGCCCGGGCACGGCACCACCTGGCAGGACTGCAACACCCACACCTGGGCCGACTGGTACGCCGCGCTGGAGCAGACCTTCGAGCGCCTGCGCGACACCCACGACCAGGTCGTCGTCGGTGGACTCTCGATGGGCGGCGCGCTGGCCCTGCGACTGGCGGCCGACCACGCCGGCGCGGTGGCGGGCGTGGTGCTGGTCAACCCGGCGGTGGCCACCCGCCGCCTCGACGTCAAGCTGCTGCCGGTGCTCAAGCACGTGGTGCCGTCGTTCCCCGGCATCGCCAACGACGTGAAGATGCCGGGGGTCGAGGAGAACGGCTACACCCGCACCCCGCTGAAGGCGATCCACTCCCTGATCCGGGCGTGGTCGCCGCTGATCGCGGCCCTGCCGCGGGTGACCGCCCCGCTGCTGTACTTCCGCTCGGCGGTCGACCACGTCGTCGACGACTCCTCCGAGCCGATCATCACCTCGAAGGTCTCCTCACGCGAGGTCACCGTGCGCCGGCTGCCCGAGAGCTACCACGTCGCCACGATCGACCACGACGCCCCGCAGATCTTCGCCGAGTCCGCCGACTTCGTCGCTCGGGTGACCTCGCCCCCGTCGCGCTGACGGAGGCTCACCCGGGCTCCCGTAGGCTCGGGCCCGTGCAGCGGAACGACGACGAGGCCTGGCAGGCCATCGTCGAGAACTACGGCGACAGGCCGCAGGTCCCCGACGAGGTGGCGACCTCCGACGACCTCTCAGCCGCCGGGCACACCGAGTGGCCCGACCAGTCGTCCGACCAGCCGACCGACCAGTCGTCCGACCAGGCGACGGGTCAGGCGCCCCGCTCCCCCGACGAGGGCACCTGGGGTCCCGGTCTCCAGGGCCTCGACGAGGACCGCTTCGTCCCGCCCGAGCCGCCGCCGCTGCCCCGGCCCTCCCGCGACCGGGCGATCGCGTGGGCGGGCCTGTTCGGCTCCCCCGCGGTGCTGCTGCTGTGCCTGGTCCTCGGCATCAGCCTGCCGCGCCTGGTCGCCTACGGGCTGGTGGCCGGCTTCGTGGGCGGCTTCTGCTACCTGGTGTGGCAGATGCCGCGCGGTCCGCGCGACCCCTACGACGACGGCGCGGTCGTCTGACCGCGCGCTGAGAGCAGCGCCGCGCCCACGGCCCCGGCCTCGGGCCCGGCGGCCGCCGCCCGCAGCTCGGGCACCGAGCGCCAGGGCGCGGCGTACAGCGACTCGGC
Source organism: uncultured Actinomycetota bacterium (assembly GCA_963845645.1). Classification (GTDB taxonomy): domain Bacteria; phylum Actinomycetota; class Actinomycetes; order Propionibacteriales; family Nocardioidaceae; genus Nocardioides. Next base: position 375,349 of record CAWJSY010000001.1, on the reverse strand, counting down.
GAGGGACTCGCGCGCCGGCGTGAGGAGCAGGTCACCGGCCGCGCTGACGCCACCGCCGACGACGAGGAGCCGCGGGTCGAAGGCCGCGACCAGGCCCGCGAGACCGACGCCGAGCCAGCGGCCCACCTCGGCGTACGCCGCGAGGGCGACCTCGTCGCCCGCGAGCGCCGCAGCGGTCACCGCCGGACCGTCGCGGAGGTCGGGCCGCGCGTCGGCGGTGAGCCGGTGCAGGGCGCCACCGCTGCAGTACTGCTCCCAGCACCCGTGCAGGCCGCAGGGGCAGGGCAGGCCACCACTGACCATCTGCATGTGCCCGAACTCGCCGGCCATGCCACTGGTCCCCCGCACCAGCTGACCGTCGAGCACGATGGCGCCGCCGATCCCGGTGCCGAGGGTCACCAGCACGAACGACGCCTCCCCCCGGGCCGCGCCCAGGTCGCGCTCGGCGACCGCGGCGCAGTTGGCGTCGTTCTCCAGCACGACGGCGGCCTGCCAGCGCTGCTCCAGCCGCGCCCGCACGGGGTCGTCGCGCCAGGGCAGGTGGGTGCAGAAGCGCACCCGGTCGGTGGTCGGGTCGACCAGCGCGGCGGCCGAGACCCCCACCCCGGCCAGCGGGCGGTCGGCCGCGACCGCGAGGACGGCGTCGGTCAGGGCGTCCTCGAGCTCGGCCGGGGTCGCCCGCGCGGCGCGCACGGAGCGCTGGACGCTGGACCTGACCGCGCCGGACGCGTCCAGCTCGACCGCGAGGACCTTCGTCCCGCCCACGTCCACACCGATGTGCACGGCTAGCGTCGAGCCAGGTCTGCGGCGCCGACGACGCCGGCGCCGTTGCCGAGCTCGGCGAGCCGGATCTCCGCGGCCGGGCGGTAGGCCCGCACGCTGAGGTGCTCGAGGAACGCCTCGCGCATCGGCGCCAGCAGCAGGTCGCCGGCCTCGCTGACGCCACCGCCGACGACGACGGCCGCGGGGTCGAGCACCACCGCCAGCGACGCGACCCCCTGGCCGAGCCAGGAGCCGAGCGCGGCCAGTCGTCCGGTGGCGTAGGGGTCGCCGTCCTGGGCGGCCGAGGTGATCAGCGGCCCGTCGATCGCGCGCGGGTCGCCACCGGCCCGCTCCAGCAGGGTCTCCGAGCCCGGGACCAGGGCGGCGACGTCCTCGCGGACCCGGCGCACGAGCGCACTGCCGCTGGCGTACTGCTCCAGGCACCCGCGCTGCCCGCACCCGCAGGGTCGGCCGTGGGGCACCACGCGCAGGTGACCGATCTCGGCGGCCGAGCCGAAGGCGCCGCGTTGCAGCGCGCCGCCCAGCACCACGCCGCCACCGACCCCGGTGCCGACCGTCACCATGAGGAAGTCGTCGACGTCGGCGCCGGCCCCGAAGCGGAACTCGCCCCAGGCCGCCGCGTTGGCGTCGTTCTCGATGACGACCGGCAGGTCGATGCGCGCAGTGAGGTCGGCGCGCAGGTCGACGTCGCGCCAGGCCAGGTTGGGTGAGAAACGCACCGTCGAGCGGTCGGCGTCGACGTAGCCGGCGGCCCCCACCCCGACCCGGTCGACAGCGTGCCGCGCACCGAGGTCCTGGACCAGGCCGGCGATGGCGTCGCCCATGGCCGACGTCTCGGTCGCCGGCGACTCCACCCGTGACTGCTCCAGGATCGCACCGTCCTCGTCGACGACCGCGGCGGCGATCTTGGTGCCTCCGACGTCGACGCCGATGCAGAGCCCCATCAGGCCTCGGTCCCGTCGTCGTCGAGGTCGATCCGCTCGACCTGGCTGCTCCGGTCGCCGCGGTCCTGCGGCACCTGCGTGGCCAGCAGCGTGCCCGCCGCCTGCAGCAGCGAGGACGCAGCGGTGACCAGGTGCGCCTTCACCTCGGGGCTGGTCTGGCGGACCAGGTGGACGGTGCGGCAGACCGGGCAGTAGGTGCACTCGGGGGCACCGGTCGCGAGGTGCTCGTTGACGTCGTGGAAGGTCGCGGCCGCCTGCGCGGCGAGGCCTCCCAGCCCTTCGGCCAGTCCACCGCCGAGGCCACCGGCGGCCTCGACGCCCTGGTCGCGAGCCCAGTCCGAGAGGGCGCCGAACAGCTTGGCGGCCTCGTCGCCGACACTGCCGACCTCGGGCTGGTCGTCTCGGGGGTCGCCACCGGCGTCCGCGCCCTGACCGGGCTCCTCTGGCTCGTTCACGTCAGCTCTCTCTCCGCGCACTGGTCGCCGTCTCGCGGAAGCGCACGCGCAGCTCGCCCTCCTCGACCCCGGCTCCGGCCACCTGCAGCCGGGCGAGCCCGGCGGGCAGGGTGAGGAGACGACGATACGACCCGACCGACACGACGAGCTCATCGCCGTTGCGGGCGAGACCCACCTCGGCCCGCGTCACGAAGGGCAGGGAGAGGTGCAGCACCGCGCCGGCCGTGGTGCGGGTCACCCGGAAGGGCCCGGCCCCCCGCGGGGGCGCCAGGGGGTCCGAACCGGCGTACACGTCCTCGGCCAACCGGGTCAGGGCCGCGACGCCGACGGGCTCGCAGGCCCGGTACTCGGAGCGCCAGATCGGCACCCCGGCGAACGACTGCTCGACGTCGGTGAGCACCCGCTCCTGGGCCTGGACCCAGCCGGCCCGCCACGGGTCGTCACCCCCGGCGGGGAAGATCCGGTTGGCGATGACGCCGTCGACGCGGTAGCCGAACAGCGACAGGCTGGTGTAGGAGCGGCGGGCCTCGGCGAGGACGACGGTCTCGGGCGTCAGCACCAGGCGGACGCTGGCCTGCGGCCCGGACAGCAGGTCGTGGACCTGGTCGAGCTCGGCGTGCAGCCGCTCGACGGCGTCGAAGACGCTGTCGCCGGGCATCGGCACGCCGGCCGCACGGCTGAGCACCGGCTTGAGCGCCTTGACCAGGCGCCGCTCCATCGGGAGGACGCGCTCCATGTACCAGCCGAGCGCCTCCGGCAGCGCCAGCAGCCGCAGGGTCTCGGCGGTCGGGGCGCAGTCGACCACGATCACGTCCCACTCCTCGGAGGTGGCGTGCAGGCGCAGCTCCAGCAGCGCCAGCACCTCCTCCGCACCGGGGATGACGGTGAGCTCCTCGGCGGCGACGGGATCGACCCCCACGACGTCGAGCACCGTGAGCAGGTAGCGCTGGATGTCGGCCCACGACTGCTCGAAGCGCAGCTGCGCGTCGACCTGCTGCACGAACAGCCGCTCGGCCACCTCGGTGGGCTCCGAGCCGACCGGCGAGCCGAACGCGTCGGCCAGCGAGTGAGCGGCGTCCGTCGACAGCACGAGCGTGCGGTGGCCGGTGGCTGCGGCAAGGGCCGCGGTGCCGGCGGCCACGGTCGACTTGCCGACGCCGCCCTTGCCGGTGAACAGGAGGATGCGCAACGTCCGGGGCTCGCCCTCAGCCGAGCGTCTCGACGCGCTTCTTCAGGCCCTTCAGCGCGGCGTCGATGAGGATCTTCTCGCCCTTGCGCTTGAGCATGCCGATCAGCGGGATCGACACGTCGAGCGCGAGCCGGTAGGTCACCTCGGTGGTGCCGTCGCCCTGGTCGCGCAGCACGTAGGAGCCGTCCAGGGAGCGCAGCATCTTGCCCTCGACCAGGGTCCAGGTGACCTTGCGGTCCCCGTCCCAGACGTAGGCGAGCGTGTACTCGTCCTTGATCGGGGACACGTCGAGCGCGAAGAAGACCTTCTCCGCGCGCCCGTCGTGCTGGTCGGCGGGGTACGACGCCACCACGTCGGCCCGGCTGACGCCCTTGGCCCAGGTCGGGTACGCCGGGAAGTCGGCGATCACGGCCATGACCGACGCCGGAGGAGCGTCGACGACGATCGAGGAGGAGGTCTGTTCGGCCATGTCGAGCCCTCAGCAGTCAGCGGCGGCAGCACGGTTGGCGCGGGGCGGCCGCCCTGCGCCTGACGCGGTGGAGATCCTGGCGGATCACGGAGGGAGGCTACCGGACCAGCCCCCCGAGCGACCCGGGTAGCCTGCCGTCTGGCCCCGACGCGCCCTCCAGGAGGTAGACACGTGCGTGAGTTCTCCACTCCGCTGACCAGCACGATCCCCCGGACGGGCAACCTGACCGACGACGTGGTCACCAACGCCCGCGAGGCGGCCGACGCGGTGGTCTTCAGCCGACGAGCAGGCGACGAGTGGAGCGACGTCACCGCCGCTGAGTTCCTCGCCGAGGTCACCGCGGTGGCCAAGGGGTTCCTCGCCGCAGGCATCGAGCCAGGCGACCGGGTCGCGCTGATCAGCAAGACCCGCTACGAGTGGACGCTGTTCGACTACGCCATCTGGTTCGCCGGAGCGGTGACCGTGCCGGTCTACGAGACCTCCTCGGCCGACCAGGTCGCCTGGATCCTGCGCGACTCCGGGGCCCGGGCCGTGGTGGCCGAGGCCCCCGAGCACGTCGCCCGCGTCAGCGAGGTCCGCAGCGGGCTCGACGAGCTCAACCACGTCTGGTCGATCACCGACAACGCCGTGGGCGTGCTGACCAGCCTGGGCGACGAGATCTCGGAGGCCGAGCTCGAGACCCGGCGCACCACGGCCGGGCCCGACTCGCTGGCCACGATCATCTACACCTCCGGCACCACGGGGCGCCCCAAGGGCTGCATGCTGACGCACGGCAACTTCATGGTCGAGCTCGGCGTCGCCGTCGACGAGCTCGCCGAGCTGTTCGCCCCCGACGACGCCTCGACGCTCCTGTTCCTGCCGCTGGCCCACGTCTTCGCGCGGATCATCCAGGTGGGCGCCGTGAAGTCGCGCACCCGCCTGGGCCACAGCGCCGACATCACCCGCCTGGTGCCCGACCTCCAGTCGTTCCAGCCGACGTTCGTCCTGGCCGTGCCGCGGGTCTTCGAGAAGGTCTTCAACACCGCCTCCCAGCGGGCGACCGCCGACGGTCGGGGCGCGATCTTCGAGCGCGCCAGCGACACCGCGATCGCCTACTCGCGCGGCCTCGAGAAGGGCCGGGTCCCGGTGACCGTGCGCGCCCGGCACGCCGTGTTCTCCCGCCTGGTCTACGGCAAGCTGCGCGAGGCCCTCGGCGGCCGCTGCACCTACGCCGTGTCCGGCGGCGCCCCGCTCGGCGAGCGCCTGGGCCACTTCTACCGCGGCATCGGGCTGACCGTCCTCGAGGGGTACGGCCTGACCGAGACCACCGCGGCGTTGACCGTCAACCTGCCCGACGCCCACAAGGTCGGCACGGTCGGCCGACCGCTGCCCGGCACCAGCGTCCGGGTCGCCGACGACGGCGAGCTGCTCTTCCGCGGGGGTCAGGTGTTCCTGGGCTACTGGGGGGCCGAGGAGGCCACCGCCGAGGTGCTGGAGTCCGGCGGGTGGTTCCACACCGGAGACGTGGGCGAGATCGACGACGAGGGCTTCGTGCGGATCACCGGTCGCAAGAAGGAGATCCTGGTGACGGCGGGCGGCAAGAACGTCGCGCCGGCGGTGCTCGAGGACCGGCTGCGCGCCCACGCGCTCGTCAGCCAGTGCCTCGTCGTCGGCGACGGCCAGCCCTTCATCGCCGCCCTGGTGACCATCGACACCGACTCGTTCCCCGCCTGGGCCGAGGCCCACGGCAAGAAGGGCAGCATCCCCGACCTGGTCGACGACCCCGACCTGCGGTCCGCGATCGAGGCCGCCGTCGACGACGCCAACCTGGCCGTGTCGAAGGCCGAGTCGATCCGCAAGTTCCGCATCCTGGGCGAGGACTGGACCGAGGAGAGCGGACAGCTGACGCCCAGCCTGAAGCTCAAGCGGGCCGTCGTGATGCGCGATCACCGCGACGACATCGCCGCGCTCTACCTCTGACGCACCCCCTTCCGAGGCGGTCGCCGGCCGACGGTTGACCGATCGGCCAGACCTCACCACCCGTCCGGGGCATTTGGCTGATTTCGCGGCGTCCGCGGCTCGCGCGGTCCTACAGTTGGCGCCGGAGCCGTCCGTGGCCGGGGGGAAACCTGGCGTCTCCACAGGGAGAGGGAGGACCCCACGCGTCACCGCGTGAGGTCGTAGACACGGAGGGCAACACCACCATGGATCGACGCAGAATCCTGCTGGTCGCCGCGGCGACCGTCGCAGCGCTGGGAGCCGTGCTCGTCTTCTTGTACGTGCGCGGCGCCGACACCCGGGCCGAGGAGCAGTTCGACACCGTCGAGGTGCTCGTGACCACCCAGGTCATCGAGCCCGGCGAGTCCGCCATGGACGCCTACGCGAGCGGCAAGATCGCCCTCGAGGCGATCCCGAAGAAGCAGGTGCTGCCCGGGGCCGGCTCCGACGGCGACGCCTACGGCGGCCAGGTCGCCCTGACCACGCTCTACCCCGGCGAGCAGCTGATCCCCGACAAGTTCGGCGGTGCCACCGACGTCGAGGCGGCCAGCAGCCTCTCGATCCCGAAGGGCAAGCTCGCCGTGTCGGTCAACCTGACCGACCCCTCGCGCGTCGCCGGCTTCGTCAACCCCGGGTCCGAGGTCTCCGTCTTCTTCACGGGCACCCTCGACAACCTGACCACCCCCGGCACGGAGAACGTCGACGTCACCCGGGTGCTGCTGCCCCGGGTCACCGTCCTCGGGGTCGGGTCGACCACCCAGGTGACCACCACGAAGACCGACGCCGAGGGCCAGCAGACCACCGAGCAGCTGCCCCGCACCATCTTGACCCTCGCGGTCGACCAGGACGAGGCCCAACGCCTGCTGCTGGCCGACTACAACGCCGAGCTCTCGCTGGGACTGCTGACCGCCAACAGCGACGTCCGTCCCGGCCCGGGCATCACCGAGTCGCAACTGTTCGATTGAGAGCCCATGCCAGTCCTGGTCGAACCTGACAACCCCACCGCCACCTCGCTGCTGGAGGCGCTGCCGCCCGGCGCCCACAGCGTGACCTCCACCGACCGCATGTGCGCGTGGTTGGACACCCACCCCGACGAGTACGTCGTCGTGCTGGGTCCCGACCTCGAGCTGGACGCCGCGGTCGCGGTCTGCGCCGACCTGCGCACCTCGCGACCGACGCTCAGCGTCGTGCTCGCGCGCACCCAGGTCGACACCGCGGTGCTCACCCGGGCCATCAAGGCCGGGGCCCGCGACGTCGTCCGGTCCGACGACGCTGCCTCGCTGCGCGATGCCGTCGAGCGCGCGCAGCAGCTGCACGTGGCGCTGCGCGGCTCCGGCGGCGCGGCGCACCAGGGTCGGGTGGTGACGGTCTTCTCCCCGAAGGGCGGGGTCGGCAAGACCACGATGGCGGTGAACCTGGCGCTGGCCCTGGCCGGGCGTGGCGCCCGCAAGGTCTGCCTGGTCGACCTCGACCTCGCGTTCGGCGACGTCTCGATCACCATGCAGCTCTTCCCGACGCACTCCATCGAGCACGCCGTCGGCTCCGAGGAGACCCTCGACCAGCCGATGCTGCACGCGCTGCTGACCCGGCACCCGGAGTCGGTCATGGTCCTGGCCGCGCCGGCGCACCCCGACGTGCGCGAACGGATCACCCCGGCCCTGGTCTCGCGGGTGCTGCGGACGCTGCGCGAGGACTTCGACTACATCGTCGTCGACACCTCGCCGTCCTTCGACGACCTCACCCTCACCGCCCTCGACGAGACCGACGAGTGCCTGGTGGTGGCGACCCTCGACGTGCCCACGCTGAAGAACGTCAAGGTCGCGCTCGAGACGTTCGACGCGCTCGACATCGCGCCGGGCCACCGGCACCTGCTGCTCAACCGCGCCGACGACGCCGTCGGCCTGGGGCCGGAGAAGGTCGAGACCATCCTCGGCATGCCGGTGAGCGCCAAGGTGGCCACCGCGGTGGAGATCGCCGCCGCCACCAACGCCGGCACCCCCATCGTCTCGGGTCAGCCCCACCACCCCTCCAGCGTCGCCGTCCTCGAGCTCGCGGCTCGCCTGGCCGGCGAGCCGGCACCCACCCCCCTGTCGATCGACCCGGCCTCGGGCGACCTCGCCTCGCGTCGACGACTCTTCGCCAGGAAGACCAGGTGATCCGACCATGACCAGCCTCGCGGACCGGCTCGCAGCCGCTCGGACCGGCACGGGCAGCGGCAAGCACGCTGCCCCGGACACCCGCCCGGACACCCCCCCGGGCACCCGCCCGGCCGCCACCCACGGCGGGATCGCCCTCGTCGCGGTGCCGAGCACCGCCGCCACGCCGGCCGGCGACGCTCCCGCCTCGGAGGCCCCGCGACCGGCTGCTCGCACGACCCCTCGGGCGGCGGAGCCGACCGCCGCGCAGCGACGCAGCATCGCCGGCCAGAACGACAAGCTCGAGGAGCTCAAGGCCGGCGTGCACTCCGAGCTGCTCCGCCAGCTCGGGCCGCACCTCTACGACGCCGACATGGACCAGGCCGAGCTCGACCAGCGGGTCCGTCAGGTGCTGGCCGAGCTGCTGGCCGCCCAGGAACGCCCGCTCAGCGGCAGCGACCGGGCCCGGGTCACCCAGGAGATCAGCGACGACATCCTCGGCTACGGACCGATCGAGGTCTACCTGCGCGACCCCGACGTCTCCGAGGTGATGGTCAACGGCCACGCCAGCATCTGGCTGGAGAAGTCGGGCCGGCTGACGCCCACCGACGCCCAGTTCGCCGACGAGGCCCACCTGCGGCGCACGATCGACAAGATCGTCTCCCGCATCGGCCGCCGCGTCGACGAGTCCAGCCCGATGGTCGACGCCCGGCTCCCCGACGGCAGCCGGGTCAACGCCGTCGTCCCGCCGCTCGCCGTCGACGGGTCGGCCCTGACCATCCGCAAGTTCGCCGCCGACCCGCTCACCGCGGTCGACCTGATCAACTTCGGCTCGCTGACGCCGCAGACCTGCGACTTCGTCGAGGCGTGCGTGCGCGGTCGGCTCAACATCGTGGTCTCCGGCAGCACCGGCGCCGGCAAGACCACGACCCTCAACGTGCTGTCCTCGTTCATCCCCGACGACGAGCGGATCGTCACGATCGAGGACGCCGCCGAGCTCCAGCTCAAGCAGGCCCACGTGGTCCGCCTGGAGTCGCGCCCGGCCAACATCGAGGGCAAGGGCTCGGTCAGCATCCGCGACCTGGTCAAGAACAGCCTCCGCATGCGCCCGGACCGGATCATCGTCGGCGAGGTCCGCGACGCCTCCGCGCTCGACATGCTCCAGGCCATGAACACCGGCCACGACGGCTCGATCTGCACGCTGCACTCCAACGGCCCGCGCGACACGCTGGCCCGGCTCGAGACGATGGTGCTGATGGCCGGCATGGACCTGCCGATCCGGGCCATCCGCGAGCAGGTCGCCTCCGCGGTCGACGTGATCGTCCACCAGACCCGGTTCAAGGACGGGTCACGACGGATCACCCACATCAGCGAGGTCGAGCGGATGGAGGGCGACGTGATCACGCTCCAGGACATCTTCGTCTTCGACAACAGCGCCGGCTTCGACGCCGAGGGCCATGCGCTCGGGCGGCTACGGGCCACCGGGCTGCGCCCGAAGTTCATGGACAAGCTGGCCACCGCGAACGTCAGCGTCGACCCGATGCTCTTCCACTCGGACCGGATCTGAGACGACGATGCGAACCTCCCTCTCACGCGCTCGCGACGGTCTCGGCCGCGTGCTCGGGGTCACGGCGCTCGGGGCCGGCCTGGCCGGCGGGCTCCTCGCACTGGGCCTGAGCCCCGCGGGTGCGGCCGACGGCACCATCGACTACGTCGAGCCCACCTCCGAGGGGCTGCAGGTCCTGCTGTCGGTGCCCCCGGGCACCGACGTCGACCTCGACGGCGTCACGGTCACGGTCGGTGGCTCCTTCGCCGAGGCCGAGGCGGTCGCGGCCGACACCCAGAGCCTCGTGCGCCGCACCTCCGTGCTGGTCATCGACACCAGCCGATCCATGCGCGGCGACCGCTTCCGGGCCGCCAAGAAGGCGGCGCGCACCTATCTCGCCACCGTGCCCGACGACGTCCACGTCGGTATCGTCAGCTTCGCCGACGAGGTCGTGCCGCTGCTGCAGCCGACCCAGGACCGTGCCGAGGCCGAGGCGCTGATCGGTGACCTCTCGCTGTCGCGGCGCACCCGCCTGTACGACGGCGTGCTGGCTGGGGTCGCGATGGCCGGCGACGAGGGTCAGCGCTCGCTGCTGGTCCTGTCCGACGGCGCCGACACCAGCCGCACCCCGGTCGACGAGGCGGCCACCGCGATCAGCTCCGCCGGCGTCCTCGTCGACGTCGTGGCACTCGAGCAGCGCGGACCCGACGTGGCCGCGCTCCGGTCGCTGGCGGCCGCTGGCTCAGGTGACGTGGTCAGCGCCGACAGCGCGGCCCTCGCCGAGACCTTCTCCGCCGAGGCCGACGTGCTCGCCACCCAGGTCCTGGTCACCGCGCAGGTGCCCGACTCGGTCGACTCCGAGCAGGCCCAGCTCACGGTGACCCTGCCCTCGTCCGGCGGCGACATCACCACCTCCGCCTTCGCCACGGTCCGCGGCCCCGTCGCCCCGACGGTGGCCGGGCAGGACCGCAGCTGGGCTCCGCCCGGCTGGGTGATGTACGGCGGCATCGGTGCCATCGCGCTCGGCCTGGTCGCTCTCCTGGCGCTGGCCGTGCCGTCGGCCGACCGCAAGAACACCGCCTTCGACCGGGTCACGGCCTACACCGGCACCGGCACCGGCACGGGCGGCTCGTCACGGGCCGCCGCGCCCAACACGGAGGCCCCGCTCCACCAGGCCCGGGAGGCCGCCCAGGGAGTGCTCAACCGCAGCCGTGGTCTCGACCAGCGGATCACCCTGCGACTGGAAGGGGCCGGCAGCCAGCTGAGGTCCTCCGAGTGGGTGCTCGTGCAGTCGGCGATCTTCCTCGCGTCCGGCGCCGTGGGGCTGCTGCTGGGCCAGGGCGACCTGGCGATCGGAATCATCTTCCTGGCCCTCGGTCTGGTCCTTCCCTGGGTCTACCTGGGCTTCCGCCGCTCGCGGCGGCGCAAGGCCTTCAACGCCGCGCTGCCCGACACGCTGCAGCTCATCTCGGGCTCGCTCGCCGCCGGGTTGTCGCTGGGCCAGTCGGTCGACACCATCGTCCGCGAGGGCACCGAGCCGGTGGCCAGCGAGTTCCGCCGGGTCCTGGTCGAGACCCGGCTCGGGGTCCCCCTCGAGATCGCCCTCGACGGTGTCGCGGAGCGGTTCGAGAGCAAGGACTTCGAGTGGGTGGTCATGGCCATCCGGATCCAGCGTCAGGTCGGCGGCAACCTGGCCGAGCTGCTCGACACGGTCGGCGCCACGATGCGTGAGCGCGAGTACCTGCGCCGCCAGGTCAACGCCCTGGCCGCCGAGGGCAAGCTCTCGGCGATCGTCCTCTCGGTCCTGCCGCCCGGGTTCCTGCTCTACCTGGTGGTCGCGCAGCGGGAGTACGTGATGCCGCTCTTCACCGATCCTCGCGGCCTGCTGATGCTGGTCGGGGCCACGTTCTGGCTGCTGGTCGGCGTGTTCTGGATGTCCAAGCTCATCAAGGTGGAGGTCTGAGGTGATCCTGCTCTTCGTGATGGGCCTGGCCCTGGTGCTCGCGGCCTTCGTGCTGGTGGTTCTCGCCCTGGGCGACGCACGCCCCGCCGGCGGGGTCACCCGCTCGCTGGCCGTGCTCGATGCCATGACCAACGCCCCGCCGCAGATCGCCGCCGAGGCCGACCCGCCGTTCGTCGACCGGGTGCTGGTCCCGCTCCAGGCACGGGCGCTCGTCGTCGGACGGCGCCTGTCGGGCTCCGACTCCGCCGCGCGGATCCGTCGCAAGCTCGACCTGGCCGGCAACCCCTCGGGCTGGAGCGCGGACCGCGTGGTCTCCGGCAAGGTGATCGGTGCCATCGCGCTCGGTCTGGTGGGGCTCGCCCTGACCACCGTGCTCGGCGCCCCGGTCAGCCTGCGCGTCCTCGGGGTCCTCCTGGGCGTCGCGCTGGGCTTCTTCGTGCCCGACCTCTACCTCTACCAGCGGGCCTACGACCGCTCGCAGCAGATCCGGCGCGACCTCGCCGACGCCACCGACCTGATGACGATCAGCGTCGAGTCCGGTCTCGGCTTCGACGCCGCCGTGCAGCAGGTCGCCCGCAACACCGAGGGGCCGCTCGCCGAGGAGTTCTCGCGGATGCTGCGGGAGATGCAGATCGGGCAGGGCCGCAGCGACGCCCTGCGCGGCCTGGGTGACCGCACCGACGTCGCCGAGCTCAAGTCGTTCGTCAGCGCCATGGTGCAGGCCGACGTGCTCGGGATCCCCGTGGCCCAGGTGCTGCGCGTGCAGTCCAAGGAGATGCGGGTCAAGCGGCGGCAGCTCGCCGAGACCAAGGCCCAGCAGGTCCCGGTCAAGATCACCGTCCCGCTCATCTTCTGCATCCTGCCCTGCCTGTTCATGGCGGTGATGGGCCCCGCGGTGATCACCGTGCTCGACAGCTTCGGCTGAGTGCGAGGATCCTCGGACCATGCGCGCGCGCCAGCTCTTCCGACTCACCGCCTCCGCCCGGGGCTTCGTGTTCATGGGCATCTGCGTCGCGGTGGTCTTCGAGCTGCGCGAGACCGACGACTCGGCCCGGCAGGGACTGCTCGGCCTCGTCGGCCTCGCCGTCATCTGGTCGCTGGCCCAGCTCGCGGCCTGGAAGCCGCGCTGGGGCGCGCCGTACTCACCCGTCGTCGTGTCGCTCCTGGTCGGCTCCGTGCTGGGCCTCACGCTCGAGGGACCCGGCTCCCTGGTCGCGGCCCTGACGGTCCCGCCGTTCGCGGCGGCGCTGCACAGCGGTCTGTCGGGCCTGGTCCGTGCCGTGGCCGCGCAGACCGTCGCCGTCGTCGTCCTGGGCCGGCTGACCTCCACCCTCGACGCCGACGCGGCGGTCGACATCATGATGTGGACCGTCGCCGCGATCGGCCTCGGCCTGATCGCCGACTTCGTGCGCTCCACGCTCGGCCGCGTGCCCGACGAGCTCGCGCCCTACCTCGACGCCCAGAACCTGCTTCGCGACCTGATCGCACTCTCCTCCGGGCTGAGCTCCGGGCTGGACGTCAACACGCTGGGCGGTGAGATCCTCAGCGCCGTCCGCGACGAGGTCCCGACGTCGGCGCTGGCGCTCTACGTGCCCAGCGGCGACTCCCTGGTCCCGGTGATCACCACCGTCCAGCCCGACCAGAGCCTCGGCACGACCGAGCACCAGATGGCCTCCGAGGCCTGGCTGCGCTCGGAGGTCGTGGTGTCCGAGCGGTTCTTCGCCTTCCGGATCGGCGAGCGCGCGATGGTCGGCGGGCTGCTGTCGGACCACCTCGACCCCGAGGGGATGGACCTGCCGGGCACCATCGGCGGCCTCCGCGCCTCCTTGCAGGGCCGCGCCGTCCAGCTCGACACCGCGCTGCTCTTCGCCAAGTTCCGCGACTCGGCGACCGCCGACGAGCGCCACCGCCTGGCCCGGGAGATGCACGACGGCGTGGCCCAGGAGATCGCCTCGCTCGGCTACCTCGTCGACGCGCTCGCCGCCCGCCCCGCCGACGACAAGCAGGCCGCGCAGCTCGAGCTGCTGCGCACCCGGATCACCGGGATCGTGGCCGAGGTGCGCCGCTCGGTGCTGACGCTGCGCACCAGCATCGGTGAGAACGAGAGCCTCGGGGCGGCGATCAGCTCGGTGGCCCGCCACCTCAACGAGCGTTCCGGGGTGCCGATCCAGGTGACCCTCGACGAGCACACCGGCCGGCTGCGGCAGGAGGTCGAGGCCGAGCTGTTCCGGATCGCGCAGGAGGCGATGAACAACGCGATCAAGCACGCCCAGGCCACGGTGATCGACGTGCACTGCCGGGTCCACTCCCCCTCCGCGACCGTGACGGTCTCCGACGACGGCCGCGGGCTGCAGGAGGCGCGCGACGACTCGCACGGCCTGCAGATCATGCACGAGCGGGCCCGCCTGGTCGGGGCGAGGCTCTCCATCGAGGAGAACTCCCGGGGCGGGGTCACCGTCCGGGTCGAGATCGCAGACGCGAGCCGTACGTCTTCCGCGACGGCCGGGTCTCCTGAGAGAGTAGGGACATGAGTGATGAGCCGGTGCGTGTCCTGCTGGTCGATGACCACGAGCTGATCCGCAGCGGCCTGGGGGCCATGATCGACCTCGAGGACGACATGAGCGTGGTCGGGACGGCCGGGACCGTCGCCGAGGCGGTGGCGGCCTACGAGGCGCTCCAGCCCGATGTCGTCGTCGCCGACCTCCAGCTGCCCGACGGCACCGGCCTCGACATCGTGCGCACCATCCGGGGGCGCAGCGAGAAGACCGGGCTGATCGTGCTCACGATGCACTCCGGTGACGACCAGATCTTCGCGGCCATGGAGGCCGGCGCCTCCGGCTTCGTGGGCAAGGACGCGCCCTCCAGCGAGGTCGTCAAGGCCTCGCGCCACGCCGCCGTCTCGCCGCGCTCCTTCATCTGCACAGGCCTGCTGAGCGCGATGATGCGCCGCCAGACCGGCGAGTCCACCCGGCTCAGCGAGCGCGAGCACGACGTCCTGCTGCTCCTCGCCGACGGGCTCGGCGCGGCCCAGATCGGCGAGCGCCTCTACCTCAGCGAGTCCACGGCCAAGTCCCACATCGCCCGCATCTACCAGAAGCTCGGCGCCGCCAACCGCGCCCAGGCCCTGGTGACCGCGATGCGGATCGGGCTGCTCTCCAGCATGCAGCGCACCCAGCCCTCCGCCTGAGGCGCGCCAGAGAAGTCGCCAGAGAAGTCGCCGGGGAAGTCGCCCGCGTACGTTCTCCTGCTGCGCGGCATAGTCCTAAGTGACTAGTCGGCTCGGTCCGAACTCCTGATCACACCCCGCCCGCCATCGAGCAGGATTGCGGTTGTGAGGTGCTCACCTCACCGGAGGGAACCCCCCCAAGCTCACCACTCCCCGGAGGGAAACACCATGATCGACAAGCTGCTCGCCTTCTTCTCGGCCCGTCTCGACAACCGCGAGGAGCGGGGCGCCTCGGCCGTCGAGTACGGCCTCCTCATCGCCGGCATCGCCGCCCTGATCGTGGTCGCGGTCTTCGCGCTCGGCCCGGTCGTCAAGGAGGCCTTCACCGACACGTGCGACGAGATCGTCACCGGCAGCGAGGACATCTCCGCCACCTGCTAGACCCGGCCGTACGGTGTCTCGGGTCGGCCAGCCGACCCGAGCACCAGACGATCAGCAGACGGGACGACGGCCGATGGGACACAGGCCACTGGGACAGAGGCCATCGGCACGAGGGCATCACCTCGCCGACGAGCGCGGCGCCGCGGCCGTCGAGCACAGTCTGCTGATCGCGGGCATCGCCACGGTGCTCGTCCTGGCGATCATCGCCCTGGGCGGGCCCGTGAACGAGCTGTTCACCGACACCTGCGACGAGCTGGACGCCCAGCCGACGCTGTCGGCGGACTGCACCTAGACCGGCCGCGTCACCAAGCGCTCCCCCCTTCGCCTGGCGGGCGCGGCCTCAACGTGACGGCCCTCGTCGTCCGGATCACCCGACCTGGTCGGGGTCCATCCGGAGGGCGAGGGCCGTACGCGTGAGCACCCCCGGATGACTCCCGAACCACCACTGCGACCACGCCGGTGGGGTCGGGTCGGCCAGGGACCGCACGGCGAGCCGGCGCTGCACCTCGATGAACGCCGCCGGGTCGCCGGTCGACCTCAGGGCGTCGACGTCGGCGCGGGTCTCGATCTGGCGGCTGACGCCGTTCTGCACGGGCGCCGCGGCGAGCGTGGCCAGCGCGGCGACGGCGAGCAGGACCGGCACGACGGCCGGGTCCTCCATCCCCGGCCAGCCGCGCCGGCGCCACCACCCGGCCAGCATCCCGAGCCCGCCCAGCGCGGCCAGCGCACCCGCGCCGCCGAGCAGCGTCCCGGTGACCACGTCGTGGTGGCGGGCGTGGGCCAGCTCGTGGGCCACGACCGAGATCGCCTGGTCGCGCGGCAGGCTGTCGACCAGGGTGTCGTAGACCACGACCCGACGCGTGCCCCCGAAGCCGGAGACGTAGGCGTTGAGCGTCGTCGTACGCCGTGACGCGTCCGCGACCAGGACCTCGTCGACCGGGACCCCCTCCCGGTCGGCCAGAACCAGGATCTGGGCGCGCAGCGGGCCGTCCGGCAGCGGGGTGAAGCGGTTGAACAGCGGCTCGACCAGCACGGGGTAGACGAAGGACCCGGCCACGACCAGCGCGGCCAGCAGCGCCCCGGCCACGGCGGGCCAGGCCCGGCGCCAGCGGCGGGCGCAGGCGATGACCGCGACCACCCCGAGGCCGGTCACGACCACCCAGACGAGGCCGCCGACGGCCACGTCGCGGGCGAACCCGCCCCACGACTGGGTGCTCAGGCCGTAGTCGAGGGCCAGGCGACGTCGCGCCACGGCCAGCGGCAGGGTGAGCAGACGGCCCGCCAGCGAGAGCAGGAGCACCGCCGAGAGCGCACGCACCCACCAGGGACCCCGCAACCGCGCGACGACGGCCCGGCCTCGCACGGTGAAGCCGAACCAGCAGGCCAGCGCCAGCGAGGCGGCCAGCGAGCCCCAGCCCCAGACCCGCGCCCAGCGGGAGTAGTCCTCGGCCCGCTGGACCTGCTCGGGCGTGAGGACCGAGGTGACGGGCACCGGGGCGAGGCGTCCACCCGGCACCGGGTCCCACGGCACCAGCCACCAGGCCGCGACCCCCAGCACCAGGAGACCGGCGAGGGCGGTCGTGCGCGCCACCCGGCCTGCGGGGTCGGCGGGACCGGTCACGCGAGCCTCACGCCGCCGCCAGCGCCCGCAGCCGTTGCTGCCAGGCGGAGAGCAGGTCGGCCTCGCTCCACCCGAACCCCTGGCGCAGCGCGGGCTGGAGCCGGCCGTCGTCGCTGGTGGCCTCGTAGAGGTCGAGGAGCGCGGCCTGACCGCCGCGCTCGGCCAGCACCCGGCAGAGCACCCACGCCGCCTCGTAGACCGCGCCGAGGTGGGTGTCGCCGGTCGCGAAGTCCTGGCTGCTGGGCAGGGCATCGGGCGCTCCCTGCTTGCGGACCTGGCGGATGATCTGACCGGCCGTGACCGAGTCGGGGAGGTCGATGCCGCGCAGCGCGACGTAGTCGGCGAGTCCCTCGAGCAGCCAGGGCGGGCTGAGGCTGCTCGGGGCGTCGGTGGCCACGTGCGCGGCCTCGTGGCTCATCACCACCTGCGACTCGACGTCGCCGAGCTCGTCGTAGATCGCGCGGTTGAGGAACACGTGGGCCGGTGCCTGCGGAGCCAGCGACCCGTCGGGCGAGGTGGTCACCGCGGCGATGCCGTCGTACGTCGACCCCTCGACCGACAGCGCCCGGCCCAGCTGGGTCAGGTCGGCCGCCACCTCGACGACCAGACCGCTGCGCCAGGCGGGCAGCACCTTCCGGACCACCGGGACCGCCGCCTGGGCGGCCCGGGCGTAGGCGTCGAGCCGGCCGGGGCTCCCGGTGGCGAGCACCAGGGTGTCGGGGCTGCGCCGCACGGTCACCGGCCCGCTCAGCCACAGCGGCGTCCGCCGGTCACCGCCCCCCAGGGAGTCGATCAGCACGTCGTCACCCTCGACCGTGAAGCCCACCAGGATCTCGGTGCGCGCCGGGTCGCGGTCGTAGCCGGAGAAGGACCACGACGAGTCGACGGCCGCGGTCCACGCCCCGTCGGCGGCACCGCTGATCTCGTCGACGTAGCGCAGGGTGAAGTCGGTGACCCGCAGCAGGTCGGCGTTGCCGGCCACGGCCGCCAGCTGGGCGCGCGCGTCCTGGTCGTCGGGAGCGGCCAGGGCGGACGCCGCGGCGCTGTCGCGCTGCTCGACGGCCTCGACCAGGGCGGCCAGCGCCTCGGCCGCCGCCGTGTCGTCGACCTTCCCGCTGCGCGCGGAGGGCGACGGCGCGAGGTAGGGACCGTCGTCGTCGGTCGCGACCCAGGCGACGGCGCCGACGACCAGGAGCAGGGACAGCGAAAGACCGGCCACCCACCAACGTGGGCGACCGGTCGTCGCGGGGCGTGAAGGCTCCAGGGCCGGGCCGTCAGCCCGGGCGGACGGCGCCGACGACGGGCATGGAGTTCATCGCGGAGACCTCCACCCCGGACCGGGGGTTCGCAGCGTGGACGAGCATGCCGTTGCCGATGTACATGCCGACGTGGCTGATCGGGCTGTAGTAGAAGACCAGGTCGCCGGGCTGGAGGTCGCTGATCGCGACCCGGTTGCCGCCGCCGTACTGGGCGCTCGAGGAGTGCGGCAGCGCCACACCCGCCTGGGCCCAGGCCATCAAGGTGAGGCCCGAGCAGTCGAACGCGCTCGGACCGGCGGCGCCGTACACGTAGGACTTGCCGACCTGCGCCATCGCGTAGGAGATCGCTGCGCCGGCACGGCCGGAGGTGGGGACGTTGGACGGGGTGCGCACGGAGGAGTCGCGCGAGAGCACCGCGCGACGCTCCTCCGCCTCCAGGCGGCCGAGCAGCGCCTCGGCGCCGTCGTGCTTCTCGTCGATCGTCTTCTTCTCACCGGCGAGCCGGTCCTCGAGCGAGGCGACCTGCGCGGTGCGGCGCTCGGTGGCGGCGAGCCGGATGTCGAGCGCCTCGGACTCCGCGGCGTAGGCGCCGTAGAGCTGGTCCTGGAAGTCGCTGTAGGCCGACATCGTCGAGAGCTGCGAGACGAATGCGCCCGCGTCGTCGGAGAGCACGACCTGACCGGCCGCGGAGATGTCCTGACCCTCGTACTCGCGCACCACGGAGTCGGCCAGGCGGTCGCGGACGACCTCGAGCCGCTCGTCCTGGCGACCCTGGTCGGCCTCGAGGGAGTCCAGCTCGTCACGGAGGCCGTCGAGCTCGAGCTTGACGTCGTTGTAGCGCTCGGACGCCTGCTCGGCCTCGTGGTAGAGGCGGTCGACCCGGGCCTGCACGTCGGCGATCTCGGGCTCGGCCTGCGCCGAGCCCGCGGGGATCAGACCGACACCCGCGGCCAGCCCGAGGACGGCGAGGGTGCTGACCAGACGGGTGCGCAGGCGCGTGTGCCGAGGGCTGCTGACGGGACGGGGGGCGAGGCTGTGAGGCCGGTCGTGAGGCACGATCGGGCGGTCTCCTAGTTCGTCGTACGCCTACCGGGTGAGCTGACGGATTCGGGCCCGACTGTGGCCCTACGCCCGCGCGGCACCGCGGTGGCGGTGCTGAGCGGATGATTCACCCCTGGTGCCGCGACCTGCGCGAGCACCGATGGTTCCCCGGCTCCGAGCCACCCGAGGGTGGTCCGGACTCAGCGCGGCGACCGCGCGGACCCTGTCGGCCCACTGTCACGGACGCCTGAATCATCGAGAGTAGACGGCCGCACGGGTGTCGACCAACTCTCCTCCCGATTGGCCGGGCACCGTGACGAACACCACACGCCGTCCGCTGGTACGTCGGCGGTGCTGGTGGGCGGTCAGGCGGACTCCACCTCGGGGCCCG
Organism: uncultured Actinomycetota bacterium; assembly: GCA_963845645.1. Lineage (GTDB taxonomy): Bacteria > Actinomycetota > Actinomycetes > Propionibacteriales > Nocardioidaceae > Nocardioides. The sequence continues at coordinate 355,969 of CAWJSY010000001.1, read as the reverse complement.
CCACGGGCTCGACCAGCCGCAGCGGCGGCACCAGGCCGCCCCCGGCGAGCACGTCGAGCGCGCGGCGCTCCTCGTCGTCGAAGGTCAGCTCGGGCGGCGGCCCCAGCAGCACGGTGACCACGCAGTCGTGGCAGGACAGACCCCGCACCACGCAGGTGTCGCAGTCGATTCTCGTCGTCATGGGCCCCACGCTGCCAGGGCCCACCGACAGTCGCCCCGGACCGCGTCCGCGGCCGGTTACCCGGTGGTGGGATCGGCGTCGAGCGCGGCGTCGACGCGGGCCACCAGCTCGATCGCGTCGGCCCGGCCGCACCAGCGGCAGGTGACCTGCTCGACGTCCTCGGCCAGCACCTCGCTCTGCTCCACCCGGGGCTCGCCGGAGAGGTCGACGTGCCAGTACTCCGTGGTCCGGCGGGTGCGGGTCAGGTCGAAGCGGGTGAGGTTGCCGCAGGCACCGCAGCGCCAGCGGTGGGCGGCGTCGGGCGTCGTCAGGGGCACGCAGGACACCATAGAGGCGGGCGTCGGGCGCCGAGCAGCGAGCGGGTCCCGCGCGCCTCGAGGACGCTGTCGGTGGCCGGACCTACCGTCAGCCTCGTGACCTCGACCGCCCCCGCTCCCCGCTCCCGCTGGGAGGAGCAGCGCAGCTTCGACGAGCTCGGGCGGGCGCTGCGCGACACCACCTTCTGCGTCGTCGACCTCGAGACGACCGGCGGGTCAGCCTCCGCCGGGTCGATGATCACCGAGATCGGCGCGGTCAAGGTGCGTGGTGGCGAGGTGCTCGGCGAGTTCCAGACCCTGGTCAACCCCCACACCGCGATCCCGGCGTTCATCGCCGTCCTGACCGGCATCAGCAACTCCATGGTCGGCGACGCGCCGCCCATCGAGAGCGCGCTGCCGGCGTTCCTCGAGTTCGCCGCCGGCACGGTGCTGGTCGCCCACAACGCGCCGTTCGACGTGGGTTTCCTTCGCCACTTCGCCGCCCAGCAGGACCGCCCGTGGCCGGCCTTCGAGGTGGTCGACACCGCCAAGCTCGCCCGCCGGGTGATCACCCGCGACGACGCCCCCAACTGCAAGCTCTCCTCGCTGGCCCGGGCGTTCCGCTCCACCACGACCCCCAACCACCGGGCCCTCTCCGATGCGCGCGCCACCGTCGACGTGCTCCACGGCCTGATGGAGCGGCTGGGGGCCCAGGGCGTCCACACGCTCGAGGAGCTCCAGACCTTCTCCTCCCGGGTGAGCGCGGCCCAGCGCCGCAAGCGGCACCTGGCCGACGGGCTGCCGCACTCCCCCGGGGTCTACCTCTTCCGCGACGACAGCGCCCGGGTCCTCTACGTCGGCACCTCCCGCGACCTGCGCACCCGGGTGCGCTCCTACTTCACCGCCTCCGAGACCCGCTCGCGGATGGGTGAGATGGTCCGCCTGGCCACGTCGGTGACCGGCATCGAGTGCGCGACCCCGCTCGAGGCCGAGGTCCGCGAGCTGCGGCTGATCGCCCAGCACAAGCCGAGCTACAACCGTCGCTCGCGCCACCCCGAGAAGGTCACCTTCGTCAAGCTCACCCGCGAGGCCTGGCCGCGGCTCTCGCTGGTCAACCGGGTGCTCGACGACGACGCCGACTACCTCGGTCCGTTCGGCTCCAAGAAGGTCGCCGAGAAGTGCCTGGCCGCGCTCCACGACACGTTCCCGGTGCGCCAGTGCACCGACCGCCTGGGGCTGCGCCCCTCCCGCTCGGCCTGCGTGCTGGCCGAGCTGGGCCGGTGCCTCTCGCCGTGCGACGGGTCCGCCGACCACGACACCTACGCCGCCGTGGTCCGCCAGCTGCGCGACACCCTGCTCCAGCGCCCCGACGAGGTCGTCGACCTGGTCAACGCCAAGATGTCCGCCCTGGCCGCCGAGGAGCGGTTCGAGGAGGCCGGCGTCCACCGCGACCGCCTGGCGGCGTTCGTGCGGGCCGCGGCCCGCACCCAGCGGCTGACCTCCCTGACCCGGTGCCCGGAGGTGGTCGCCGCCCGGCGCGAGGACGACGGCCGCTGGGCGGTCCACGTCGTGCGCCACGGCCGGCTGGCCGCGGCCGGCGTCATCCCGCCCGGCGCCGACGCCCACACCTACGTCGCCGGCCTGCGCGCCTCGGCCGAGACCGTGACGCCCAGCCACGGCCCGTTGCCGGCCGCCACCGCCGAGGAGACCGAGCGGGTGCTCCGCTGGCTGGAGTCACCCACGGTCCGGCTCGTCGACGTCGACGGCGAGTGGACCTGCCCCGTGGGTGGGGCCACCCGCCACCTCCCCACCTCGGTCGTCGAGCCCGCCCCGTTCGACGCCCCGGTCGAGCGCCAGCGCGAGCGGGCCCGCCCGGTCGGGGCGCTAGGGTCGCGGCCATGATCACCGCCATCGTCTTCGTCAAGGCCGACGTCGCCCGGATCCCCGAGGTGGCCGAGGCGATCGCGGCCCTCGAGGGGGTCAGCGAGGTCTACTCCGTCACCGGGCAGATCGACCTGATCGCGCTGGTCCGGGTGCGCCACCACGACGACGTCGCGGGAGTGGTGGCCGACCGCCTCAACAAGGTGCCCGGCGTGACCGAGACCGAGACCCACATCGCCTTCCGGGCCTACTCCCGCCACGACCTCGAGTCGGCGTTCTCCCTGGGTCTCGACTGACCAGGCCTCGACTAACCAGGCCTCGACCGACCTCTCCCCCGTTCGGTCCGACCTCCTAGTCCTTCTGGGTGGTTCGGCGACGTCAGCCGACCCCGGGGCGGGGCTGCGCGCCTACCGTGAGCCTGCTCGTCGGACCGGTCGAGGGAATCGGTCCACACCCTGGGGTGGCGGGCTTCGGGAGGGCTCGGATGTTCGCCAGGAACGATCGCACCAGCAGCACCGTCACGCAGCGCCGTCGGCCCCGGCCGGGCGTCGCCGTGCTGGTCGGCTCGCTCGCCGCCGTGCTGGGCCTCGCCCTCCTCACCCCGGTGGCCGAGGCGGCGCCGTCCCGACCGGGTGGTCTGCGCGCCCTCGGGGCGTCGACCACGGCCCTGACCCTCACGTGGAAGCCGGTCCGCAAGGCGCGGTCCTACGAGGTCGAGGTCTCGCCGTCCTCCTCCTTCGACGACCTCGTCCTCGACGTGCGCACCACCAACACCCGGGCGACCCCGACCACGGTGCTCCCGCTCGGCCGGCTCTACTGGCGCGTCCGGGCCAACCTGCCCCGCCGGCCCGGCCCGTGGGCGGTCTCCTCGCTGGTCCAGCAGCAGCGCCCCGGGCCCATCCCGGTGTCCCCGCCCATGGACGCCGTGCTGCCGCAGCCCGAGACGCCACCGGTGCTGATCTGGCAGCCGGTGGCCGGGGCCGAGCGCTACGTCGTGGAGATCGACGGGGCCGAGCGCGACTGGGTCGACACCCAGCTGATCACCACCCGCACCACCAGCACGGTCGTCAACGAGCCCCAGCCCAACGGGACGTACTGGTGGCGGGTCCGCGCGCTGCTCGACGGCGAGATCCAGACCCGTCCGTCGCAGGAGCGGCGCTACACGGTCGGGCCGCTGGGCCAGGTGAGGCTGCACCCCACCCCCGACCCGATGGAGGAGGTCGTCCTCTCCTGGGACCGGGTGCCGGGCGCGGCCGACTACGAGATCCGGGTGAGCACCGACAACGACTTCAACAACATCGTCTACCGGGCCCACGTCGCCGGCACCCGCTACTCCCCGCCCGCGACCTACGACAACGCGTCGTACTGGTGGCAGGTGCGGGCCCGCAACGCCCTGGGCCAGTCCGAGGAGTGGCCCACCTACCCCGACCGGACCGGCGTGTTCCGCCGCGCGTGGAACGTCACGCCCCGGCTGACCTACCCGGCGCAGGCGGCCACCACCTCCGAGGACCTGCTCTTCGAGTGGGAGCCGGTGCGCCTGGCCGAGAAGTACCAGCTGTACGTCGGCACCGACCCGGGCTTCTCCGACGAGCGATTCTTCGAGATCTGCACCACCACGCAGACCACCTACACCCCCGGCCGTCGAGTGGGCTCGCGTCCCAATCGTGCATGCCTACCCCGGGCCGCACCTACTACTGGCGCATCCAGGCCATCGACGGACCCACCCCGACGTCGACAGCGTCTTCTCCGAAGTCCGCTCGTTCACCTACGAGCCGCCGACGCGGCCGAGCGGCGACCTCGGCGCGGTCGACGGCGAGCGGTTGACGATCCACGGTCGTGGCTCCGCGCCGTGTCTTCGCTCCCTGGAGGACGGCACCGGCGTCTGCCGAGACGTGCGCGAGACACCGACCCTCCACTGGGACCCCGTGCCCGGTGCGGCCTACTACCTGGTCTACCTGGCCCACAACCCCGAGCTGACCAACATCGTCGACGGGTACGGCGACTCCGGGCGACCCAACACGCTGCCGAAGACGGTGGACACCCGGTGGACCCCGTCGACACCCTCCGCGACACCCAGGCGGGCGAGGCCTACTACTGGTTCGTCCGGGCCTGCGGCAGCGACGGCCGGTGCGGGCTGACCCCGTCGCACGCCTCGAACGCCTTCGAGAAGAAGTCGTTGGCGGTCGTCCCGGCGCCGGTCACCGACACCTCCGGCTCGGTCACCTTCCGCTGGACCGACTACCTGGCCACCAACCAGGCGGCCACGGACCCCAGCACCGGCGAGCACCCCGGCCAGGCGGCCGGGGCCTACCACCTGCAGGTCTCCGACACCCAGACGTTCACCCGTCGGCTCGACGACGTCGAGGTCGACCAGACGACGTACACCGCCTTCGCGAAGACCTACCCCGAGGGCGTGCTGTGGTGGCGCGTCCAGGCGGTCGACGGGTCCGGCCAGAACCTGACCTGGAGCGACCCGCAGCCCTTCACCAAGGCGTCCCCGGCGCCGACCGCGCTCTCGCCGACCGGTGGTCAGGTGGTCGCGGGCGTGCAGCCCTTCCGGTGGCGGCCGACCGACGGCGCCCGGCTCTACGATCTCGAGGTCTACCGCAACGCCGACACCACCGCCTCCCCCGGCAACCGGGTCGCCTACGCCCGCAACGTGCGGCAGACGGCGTTCGCCTTCGACCGCCCGCTCCAGGCCCTCGGCACCGACTTCGTCTGGCGCGTGCGGCGCAGCGACTTCTCCGACCACGCCTCGGCCTGGAGCACCTGGAACCGGTTCCGGGTCAGCGGTCCGGCCCCCGTGCTCCTGGCTCCCGCCTCGGGACGCCGGCTGCGCGGCCAGCGCACCTCCTTCGCCTGGCGGGCCACCCCGCAGGCCGCGGCGTACCTCTGGCAGCTGCGCCGGGGCTCGAGCATCGAGTCCACGGTGCGCACCCGGGCGACGGTCCACGCACCGACCACGACGCTGCGCAAGGGCACCTGGCAGTGGCGCGTGGTGTCGTTGGACTCCAACCTCGACCCGCTCCGGGCCAGCGGCTGGCGCGCGTTCAAGACGAAGTGACGAAGCCGGCAGATCAGCGAGCGGCCGCGGCCACCCAGCGCTCCAGCGTGGCCTCCGCCGCACCCGAGTCGACGGCGTCGGCGGCCCGCGCGTAGCCGTCGGCCAGCGCCTGCGCGACCGGCTCGCCCGGCGCGCCGTGCACGGCCAGCGCCGCCCCCGCGTTGAGCAGCACCGCGTCGCGCACCGGTCCGCGCTCACCAGCGAGCACCCGGCGTACGACGGCGGCGTTGTGGGCGGCGTCGCCACCGCGCAGGTCGGCCGTGGTGGCGCGGGGCAGGTCGAGGGCCGCCGGGTCGACGGTCTCCTCGGTGACCACGCCGTCGTGCACGACCCACAGGGAGGAGGTCGTCGTCGTGGTCAGCTCGTCGAGCCCGTCGTCGCCACGGAAGACCCAGGCGTCGACACCGCGGCGGGCGAACACCCCGGCCATGACCGGCGCCATCCGCGCGTCGGCGCAGCCGATGGCCTGCGCCGCCGGCCGCGCGGGGTTGGTGAGCGGGCCGAGGAGGTTGAAGGTCGTGGCGATGCCGAGCTCACGCCGCGGCACCGCGGCGTGACGCATCGCGGGGTGGAACGCGGCGGAGAAGCAGAAGGTGATGCCGGCCTCGGCCGCCACCTCGGCCACTCGAGACGTCGACAGGTCCAGCCGCAGCCCCAGCGCCTCCAGGACGTCGGCGGAGCCGGACTTCGAGGACGCCGACCGGTTGCCGTGCTTGACGACCGGTGCGCCCGCGCCGGCGGCGACGATCGCCGCCATCGTCGAGATGTTGACCGAGAAGGAGCGGTCTCCGCCGGTGCCGACCACGTCGACCAGCCGGCCGGCCACCGAGATCGGCGTCGCGTGGGTGAGCATCGCGTCGGCGAGCCCGAGGACCTCCTCGATCGTCTCGCCCTTGGCGCGCAGCGCGACCGCGAAGCCCGCGACCTGGGCGGGCGTGGCCTCACCGGCCAGGATCTCCCCCATCGCCCAGCCGGTCTGCTCGGCGCTCAGGTCGGCGCCCGCGACCAGCGTCGTGAGCACGTCGGCCCACGTCGGGGTCGTCATGACGAGCGAGCCGGGCTCAGGCCGGGACGCGCGAGCGCAGCAGCGCGACGACCGACTCGGCGAGCTGGATCGGGTCGAGCGGGTGCGGCACGGCGGCCTCGGCGCGGGACCACGTCGCGAGCCAGGCGTCCTGGGGACGGCCGGTCAGCACCAGGACCGGCGGGCACCGGTAGATCTCGTCCTTGAGCTGCTTGGCGATGCCCAGCCCGCCGGCCGGGGTCGCCTCGCCGTCGAGGATCGCCAGGTCGACGCCGCCGGCGTCCATGGCGGCGATCACGACCGGCTCGGTCGCGACCTCGACGTAGTGCAGCTCGGGGAGGTCGGGGTGCGGGCGTCGCCCGAGCGCGAGGATGACCTGTTCGCGGGTCCGGACGTTGTCGCTGTAGACCAGCACCGTCAGGTTTGCCTTCGACTCGCTCACGGGCGTGATGCTACCGGTGCCCCTCCCGGACCCCGCCCACCCGTCTGCTGCCGCTGTGCGTCGGCCTCCTGAGGTGGCGCGCTGACTTCGTGCGACCGCTGCGGATCGTTAGGGTCGTGGTCATGGACGACCCCCGATGTCCCGACCGCTCACCTGCCGCCGGGCCGCCCCGCGGCCGTGGGGGTGAGCGGCGATGATCGACGGACAGACCTTCGTCAACCTCGCGCTGGTCGTGCTCTTCGTCCTCGTCGGCGGCGTGTTCGCCGCCACCGAGATGGCGCTGGTCTCGCTGCGCGAGAGCCAGGTCTCCCGGATCGAGCACCGCGGCGCCCGCGGCGCCCGGGTGGCCTCGGTCGCCCGTGACCCCAACCGCTTCCTCGCCGCGGTCCAGATCGGCGTGACCGTCGCGGGCTTCCTCTCCGCCGCGTACGGCGGGTCGACGCTCGCGCCCGACATCGCGCCGTACTTCGTCGACCTGGGGCTGGGCGGCGAGGCCGCCGACACGGTCGCCCTCGTGGCGATGACGCTGGTCATCGCCTACCTCTCCCTCGTGCTCGGCGAGCTGGTGCCCAAGCGACTGGCGCTGCAGCGCTCGGCCCAGCTCGCCATGGCCACCGCACCGGTGCTGGACCGCTTCGCGACGCTGATGCGGCCGGTGATCTGGCTGCTGTCGGTCTCGACCAACGCCATGGTCCGGCTGCTCGGCGGCGACCCCCACGCCACCAGCGACCAGGTCAGCGACGAGGAGCTGCGCGACATCGTCTCCACCCACGAGGGCCTGGGCGAGGACGAGCGCCGGATCGTGACCGACGTCTTCGCCGCGACCCGCAGCACCCTCAAGGAGGTGATGCGGCCGCGTGGCGAGGTCGACTTCGTCGACGGCGAGCTCCTGCTCATCGACGCCGCCGACTGGGTCATGGACCGCCCCTACTCCCGCTACCCCGTCACCGCGGGCAGCTTCGACGAGGTGACCGGCTTCCTGCACGTGCGCGACCTGGTCGCGCTCGCCCCCGACGACCGGCGCACGGTGGCCCAGGTCCAGCGCGAGATCCTGATGCTGCCGGCCACCAACCGGGTGCTGCCCTCGGTCTCGGTGATGCGCGAGTCCGGCACCCACCTCGCCGTGGTGGTCGACGAGTACGGCGGCACCGACGGCATCGTGACCCTCGAGGACCTCGTCGAGGAGATCGTCGGCGACATCCGCGACGAGTACGACGAGGAGCGGCCCGAGCACGCCGCCCCGGTCGGCACCTCGGTGCTGCCCGGTGGCCTGCGGATCGAGGACTTCGCCGAGGAGACCGGCGTCGAGCTCGTCGACGGCGACTACGAGACCGTCGCGGGCTACGTCATCGCCGAGCTCGGCCGGATGCCCGAGATCGGGGATGCGGTCGCGGTCGGGGAGACCCGGATCGAGATCGTGGCCATGGAGGGCCGTCGGGTCACCCAGGTCAGCGTCACGACTGCCGCTGACGAGCCTCCAGCAGGTCCAGCCGACGGTCCTCCCGCTCGGCCTCCTTCCGAGACGACCGCACCCACTGGGTGAAGAGGACAGCGAAGAAGGCCAGCCCCACGAGGTCTCCCGAGGCCCACAGGATGCCGCCGGCGAGCTGCTGGTCCTCGGCGGCGTCCGGCAGCCAGGACCCCATCGGGCCGTCGCGGAGGGCGGGGTACCAGTCGCCGCCCAGCAGCTGCTGCTGACCCATGATCGTGACGCCGAGGAAGGCGTGGAAGGGCAGGGTGAGCACGGTCAGCAGCACCCGGAAGGGGTAGCCCACGCGACCCGGCAGCGGGTCGATGCCCATCAGCGGCCAGAAGAACAGCGATCCCACGAGCACCAGGTGGACGTGCATCATCTCGTGCACGAAGACCGACTGGAGGGACGCGTCGTACCAGCCGGAGAAGTAGAGCGCCCACGGCGAGATGACGTAGAGCCCGAAGGCCAGCGGTGGGAACGAGGCCACCTTCGCCACCGTCGAGTGCAGCACGGCCAGCAGCCAACGCCGCGGGGCCGGCGGCAGCGTCCGGAGGGCCAGCGTGATGGGGGCACCCAGGGCCAGTGACAGCGGCACCACCATCGACAGGGCCATGTGCTGCACCATGTGGGCGCTCAGCAGCGTCGTGTCGTAGGCCGCGAACCCCGACGAGGTCGCGACGTAGAACGTGCCCATGCCGGCGACGACGAAGGACAGGGTGCGGCCGATCGGCCAGCGGTCGCCGCGGGCGGTCAGGACGCGCACCCCGAGCAGGTAGAGCCCCACGGCCCAGACGGTCACCACGAGCGGCAACGGCGCCAGCTGCCACTCGGTGAGCATGGTGCTCCAGCCGAACGGCGGGAGGTCCGGGAGGTCGCCCTGCGAGACCGTCAGGACCCCGTGCCGGACGGTGGTCCAGGAGTGGTCGAGAGCGGCGAAGTTCACGCTGTGAACTTTATGACCCCCGTGTCCGAGGGGTGCATGCTGGTCCTATCGGCGAGTACGGCCATAATGGGTCCGTGGCGACCACAGCAACCATTCCGGCCTCCCGCCTGCACGGGCACCTCGACCGCCCCAGCATGGTCGCGGTCGGCACGATCATCTGGCTCTCCAGCGAGCTGATGTTCTTCGCAGCCCTGTTCGCGTCGTACTTCACGATCCGGGCGGTGAGCCCCGACCTGTGGTCGGCCAACACCGACCTGTTGAACGTGCCGTTCGCGTCCGCCAACACCACGATCCTGGTGCTGTCGTCGCTGACCTGCCAGCTCGGCGTCTTCGCCGCCGAGCGCGGCCAGGTCGGACGCTCCGGCTCGGTGCTCAAGGTCAGCGGGTGGGGGCTGCGCGAGTGGTTCATCCTGACCTACGTCATGGGCGCCGTCTTCATCGGCGGTCAGGCCCTCGAGTACGCCGAGCTCATCCAGGAGGGCGTGACCATCCAGGACTCGGCCTACGGCACGATGTTCTACCTCACCACCGGCTTCCACGGGATCCACGTCGCGGGCGGGCTGGTCGCCTTCCTGCTGGTCCTCGGGCGTACCTACATCGCACGCAAGTTCACCCACGAGCAGGCCGTCAGCGCCATCGTCGTGTCCTACTACTGGCACTTCGTCGACGTCGTCTGGATCGGGCTCTTCGCCACGATCTACCTGATCAAGTAGCACCCCCACCCGGACCGCCCAGGACCTCGAAGGACAGACATTGCGCCTCCTGAACCGTTCCGCGGGACGCCTGTCCCGCCACCGCCGTGGTCCGTTGGCCGGCCTGGCGGTGCTGCTGATCGGCCTGTTGATGAGCGGCGGCCTCTACGCCACGCTCGCTCCGGCCTCCGCTGACGAGACCGCCAGCCAAGAAGAGCTGATCCAGGAGGGGCGCCAGCTCTTCCTGGTCGGCTGCTCGTTCTGCCACGGCCAGAACGGCGAGGGCGTGCTGACCCAGTCGGGCGACCAGCTCGGCCCACAGCTCGCGGGCGTGGGCGCGGCCGCCGTCGACTTCCAGGTCGGCACCGGCCGGATGCCGCTGGCCCAGCCCGGCCAGCAGGCTCCCAGCAAGGGCGTCGTCTACAGCGACGACGAGATCGCGGCGCTCGCCGCCTACGTCGCGACGTTCGGTCCCGGCCCGGCGATCCCCGACGAGAGCGACTACAGCGTCGAGGGGCTCAGCGAGGAGGAGCGCGAGGAGGCGGTCACCCGCGGCGGCCAGATCTTCCTGACCAACTGCACCGCCTGCCACAACTTCGAGGGCGGCGGGGGCGCCATGCCGCGCGGCGGCTACGCCCCGAAGATCCGCGGCGTGGAGCCGAAGTACATCTACGAAGCCATGCTCACCGGCCCGCAGTCGATGGACAACTTCTCCAACGGCAACATCCCGCCCGAGGCCAAGCGCGACGTCATCGCCTACCTCGAGTCGATCGACGACAAGCCCGGCTACGGCGGCTTCTCGCTCGGCGGCCTCGGCCCCGTGAGCGAGGGGCTGTTCGCCTGGCTCGTGGGTATCGGGTCGTTGGTGGGCTTCGCGATCTGGATCGCGGCGCACACCACCCGGACTTCGAAGAAGCCCGCCACCGCCCACAAGGGAGGCGACGCGTGAGCGACGACCTGAACGACAAGAATCTCGCTGTCCCCGAGGAGCCGATCCGCAACCCGGGTCTGCCCGAGCACCAGTGGCGTCCCACCGACGTCGACCCGCGCCTCGACAAGCGGGCCGAGCGCCAGGTAGCCGCGCTGTTCCTGGTCTCCATGGTCTTCACGGTCCTGTTCGTGGTGTCCTACTTCGCCTTCGACATCGAGGACAGCTGGGACACCTTCGGCGGTCTCGGGGCCTCCACGCTGGCGCTCGGCACCACGCTCGGCCTCGCCCTGCTCTGCATCGGCATCGGCGTGATCCAGTGGGCCCGCAAGCTCATGGGCGATCACGAGATCGTCGAGATGCGCCACTCGGCCCGCTCCTCCGACGAGGACCGCGAGGGCACCCTCCAGGCCCTGGCCATCGGCACCGAGGAGTCCGGCATCGGGCGCCGGCCGCTCGTGCGCAACACCCTGCTCGGCTCGCTGGGCCTGCTGGGCCTGCCGGCCGTCGTCGCGCTGCGCGACCTCGGCCCCTCCCCCAGCGAGGTGGCCAACGACGCCGACTACCCCGGCGCCGGGCTGCGCAACACCGTCTGGGAGGAGGGCATGCACATCGTGCGCGACGCGATCGGCACCCGCATCAAGGCCTCCGACCTCGAGGTCGGCGACCTGGTCAACGCGGCCCCCGAGATCCTCTTCGAGGTCGAGGACGGCGAGCCCGTGCTCCACGGCGTCGAGGTGCAGATCACGAAGGCCAAGGCGCCGCTGATCCTGCTGCGCATGCAGCCGGAGGAGATCAAGCACGCCGAGGGTCGCGAGAACTGGACCGTCGACGGGATCGTCGCCTACTCCAAGATCTGCACCCACGTCGGGTGCCCGATCTCGCTCAACGAGCGGACCACCCACCACCTGCTGTGCCCGTGCCACCAGTCGACCTTCGACCTGGCCGACGCGGCCAAGGTCATCTTCGGTCCGGCCGCGCGACCCCTGCCCCAGCTCCCGATCATGATGGACGAGGAGGGCTACCTCGTGGCGCAGCGAGGATTCACCGAGCCGGTAGGACCGAGCTTCTGGGAGCGGAACAAGTCATGAGCAACCACAACGTCGACACCAGCCAGGTGGCCAGCACCAACGCCACCACGGCCAGCTCCGCCGCCAAGCCGTCCAAGGTCGGCGTCGTCGCCAACTGGGCCGACGAGCGCCTGGGCCTCGGCACGGCGATGAAGAAGAACCTGCGCAAGGTCTTCCCCGACCACTGGTCCTTCATGCTCGGCGAGATCGCGCTGTGGAGCTTCGTGATCCTGCTCCTCACCGGCGTGTTCCTCACCCTCTGGTACGACCCGAGCATGACCGAGATCGTCTACGAGGGTTCCTACGACCCGATGCGTGGCGTGGCGATGTCGACCTCGTACGCCTCGACGCTCGAGCTGTCCTTCGACGTGCGCGGCGGTCTGCTGATGCGCCAGATGCACCACTGGGCGGCGATGCTGTTCGTGGCCGCGATGATGGTCCACCTGCTCCGCGTGGCCTTCACCGGTGCCTACCGCAAGCCGCGTGAGCTCAACTGGGTCATCGGCTCGATCCTGCTGCTCCTCGGCACCATCGAGGGCTTCACCGGCTACTCGCTCCCCGACGACCTGCTCTCCGGCACCGGCGTCCGTGCCGCCGACGGCTTCATGAAGGCCAGCCCGGTCATCGGCTCCTACATGTCGTTCTTCATCTTCGGCGGCGAGTTCCCCGGCGACGCGGTCATCCCCCGCTTCTACGTCGCCCACGTGCTGCTGCTCCCCGGTCTGCTGCTGGCGCTGATCGCGGCCCACATGCTGTTGCTGGTCTTCCACAAGCACACGCAGTGGCCCGGACCCGGTCGCACCGAGCAGAACGTCGTCGGCTTCCCGATGCTCCCCGTCTACGCCGCCAAGGCCGGTGGCTTCTTCTTCATCGTCTTCGGCGTCGCCGCCATGATGGGTGGGCTGCTGACGATCAACCCGGTGTGGAAGTACGGGCCCTACGACCCGACCAAGGTCACCGCCGGCTCGCAGCCCGACTGGTACATGGGCTGGCCCGACGGCGCGCTGCGGATCATCCCCGGGTGGGAGTCGGAGATCTTCGGCTACCTCATCTCCTGGAACGTGATGATCCCGATCCTGCTGCTCCCGCCGCTGATGCTGGTGATCTTGATGGTCCTCCCGTTCGTGGAGGCCTGGATCACCGGCGACAAGCGCGAGCACCACCTGCTGCAGCGCCCTCGCGACGCGCCGACGCGCACCGCGGTGATGGTGTCGCTGATGACGTTCTACGGCGTCCTGTGGGCCGCTGGCGGCAACGACATCATCGCGATCCAGTTCGACCTGAGCATCAACCAGATCACCTACATCTTCCGGGTGCTCACGTTCGTCGGGCCGGTCATCGCGTTCATCGTCACCAAGCGCTGGTGCATCTCGCTGCAGCGCAGCGACAACGACAACTTGCTGCACGGCTACGAGACCGGCGTGATCATGCGCTCGCCCGAGGGCGGCTACAGCGAGCGTCACCTGCCGATCAACGAGGAGCGTGCCTACGCGCTCACCGCTCGCGAGCGCGACGAGATCTACGTCGCCGAGTCGGAGACCGACGAGAACGGCGTCCCGGCCCCGGGGTCACGTATCAACCGGGTGCGGGCCAAGCTCTCCTCGGCCATGTACGCCGACAACGTGCAGGCGCCCACGGCCCAGGAGATCGCCGACGCGCACCACCACGCCGACCACGAGCACGACCTCCAGAACGCCTTGGAGGGCCGCTCCGCAGACGGTCACCAGTTCGACGGCCACCACGCCGTCGACGGAGAAACGCTCCGCGGCGACCACTAGTCAGCCCCGCAGCACCGCAGCACCGCACGAGGCCCGCCCGACCACCCGGTCCGGCGGGCCTCGTTGCTTGCTACCCCGTCTCGCAGATCTCGCAGGTCGAGTAGGAAGGCCCCCCGGGGCCGACCGTATCGAGACCCCGCACGCCGACAAGCACCCGCAACCCCGACGCTGGTTGAGGCGCGAGGGCCGCCAGGCCCGAGCCACGAAACCGCACGTGCGGCGAGGATGGTTTCGAGGCTCGCTACGCTCGCACCTCAACCACCGAACCACCCCGTAGGTCGAGTAGGAAGGCCCCCCGGGGCCGACCGTATCGAGACCCCGCACGCCGACAAGCACCCCCGACCCCCGCTGGTTGAGGTGCGAGGGCCGCAAGGCCCGAGCCACGAAACCGAGCGCCGTGAGTGGTTTCGAGGCTCGCTACGCTCGCACCTCAACCACCGACCACCGGACCACCCCGCTGGTCGAGTAGGAAGGCCCCCCGGGGCCGACCGTATCGAGACCCCGTACGCCGACAAGCAACCGCAACCCCGACGCTGGTTGAGGTGCGAGGGCCGCCAGGCCCGAGCCACGAAACCGCCTGTGGTTGAGCGCGAAAGTCGTTACCAACCCGTGACCCGCAGACCCTGTGCACAACCCTGATATCGGGGTCGGACTGTCGGTGGTCGGTGCTGCAATAGACCTATGACCGAAGCAGCGCAGACCACCACCGAGACCCTCCTCGGTGCGCTGCGCACGGCCAACTCCGACATCGCTCAGGTGGAGATCCGCAAGCTCCGGCTCACCGTCGACTGGGCCGTCGAGAACACCGTGCACCGCCGACGGCGAGTGGGCCGCCCACCAGGTCAGCCTCTTCGGCGACCGCGCCCTACCGATCGCCGGCCCCGGGGCACCGCTGGTCTCGGAGTTCGCGCTGATGGAGTACGCCGCCACCTTGGGCATGTCCACCGACGCCGGCAAGGCCTACGTCGGCAAGACCCTCGAGCTGCGCTACCGCCTCCCCCGACTCTGGGACCACGTCATGACCGGCCGACTGCCGGTGTGGCGGGCGATGCGCGTCGCCGAGCACACCTGCTGCCTCCCCGCGGCCGCGGCCGCCGACGTCGACCAGGCGCTCGCCCCGGCCGCCGGCACGTGCTCCTGGAGCCAGGTCGACCGCCTCGTCGAGGAAGCCCTCGCCCGCCACGACCCCGACCAGGCCGAAGCGCGTCGCCGGCGCGCCGCCGACGGGCGACGCTTCGACGTCGAGACCGACCTCGTCGACACCGCCGGCACCGTCCAGATCGCAGGGCCGTCAGACCTGGCCGACGCCCTCGACCTCGAGGCCGCCGTCAGCCGCACCGCCACCCAGCTCGCCGAGCTCGGCTCCACCGAGTCCCTGGACGTCAGGCGCTCGATGGCCGTCGGTGAGATCGCCCGCCAACAGCTCGCCCTCGACCTGGACACCGGCGAGATCCAGCCATGGCCACGGCCGGAGCGTGGTGCTCAACGTCCACCTCACCGAAGCCGCCATCCACGGTGTCGGCGGCAACGTCGCCCGCTGCGGCAACACCCGCACCCCCATCCTGCTCGACCAAGTACGCGCCTGGTGCCAGACCGCGGGCCAGATCACCATCGTCCCGATCAAGGACCTCACCGCCCACCACCACGTCGAGGCCTACGAGATCCCCGACCGGATCAAGCACCAAGCAGAGCTGCTCAACCACACCTGCGTCTTCCCCCACTGCACCCGCCGCGCCGAAACCTGCGACCACGACCACATCGACCCCTGGGCACCAGACGGCACCGGGCGGCGCGACCTGCTCACACAACATCGCACCCCTCTGCCGACGACACCACCGCGCGAAGACCCACAGCCGCTGGCGCTACCGCCGCATCCACCCCACCGGCTACGAGTGGACCACCCCGCACGGCTACCGCATCCTCCGCGACCACCACGGCACCCACCCCGCGACCCCACCCGACCCCGCACCCGGCGAACCCTGACCACCTGGGGTTGACCCCGGATGGTGGACACCGGGTTAGGCGGCTTGTGCCGCGGGGTGGTGGAGCTTCTCGAAGGCTACGGGGCTGATCATCGCTAGCGATGAATGGCGTCGGCGTCGGTTGTAGGTCTCCTCGATCCAGCGTCCGACTCCGTGTCGGGCTTCGTGCTTGGTCGCGAAGTCCTGCCGGTTGTAGTACTCGGTCTTCAGCGTCGACCAGAACGACTCGATCTGCGCGTTGTCCCAGCACACCCCGGTGCGCCCCACCGATAGCGTGACCCCGACATCCTCAGCGATGCCGGCGAGCTGGTCAGAGGTGTACTGGCAGCCGCGGTCGGCGTGGAAGATCACCCCGCGCACATCGCGGCCCCGCATGGTCACGGCGCTGCGCAGGGCCTGCTCCACGACGTCGGTGTGCAGGGTCTCTGCGAACGCCCAGCCCAGCACCCGACGCGAGCACCCGTCGCGGACCGCGCACAGGTACAGCCACCCTCGCCAGTGCGTAGATAGGTGATGTCGGAGGTCCAGACCTCATCGAGGATCCCCCGGTCGAACCGACGGCCGACTAGGTCGGGAATGGTGTGGACCGCTCCGTCGCTGAGGGTGGTCACCGGATGCCAGGTCGCAGGGCTGATCCCGGCCACTCCGGCGCCCCGCATCAGCTTGGCGACGGTCTTGACCGACACGACCTCACCGGCCTCCCGTAGGTCGGCCAGGATCCGTGGTGCCCCGTAGACCCCGTTGGACTCACCATGAGCATCGATGATCTTGGTGGTCAGCTCGGTCCGCCGTCTGGTCGCGGCGGTGGGGCCGGCCGCGACGCGGCGGGTCCACTGGTAGTAGCCCGACCGGGCAACACCGAGCAGGTCGACCATTCGGGTGATCGGGTAGTTCGCCTTCTCCGCCTCGATGAGCTCGTACTTGCTCACCGGGTCTGGTTCTCCGCTGCGAAGAAGGCTGCTGCTTTTTTCAGGAACTCACGATCGCGCCGCAGCTCAGCGACCTCGACCCGCAGCCGGGCCAGCTCGGCCTCTGGGTCGGCATCAACCGCGGTAGGCGGGTCATCCATCCTGGCCCGCTCACGCGCGACCCACCGTCCCAGCAGCTGCGCGCCGACCCCGATCTCCGCCGCGACGTGAGCGATCGGCCGACCGGTATCGATCACCAACCTCGCCGCCTCGCTGCGATACGCAGCCGTATACGTCTTGCGTTGTGATCCCACAATGAACATCCTCTACTGCCCAGATCCACCAGGACCTGAGCCATCAAGATGTCCACCAAACGGGGTCAACCCCACACCCCGCCCGAGCGGCGTTCGGGTCCCTGGGTCAGCTCAGCGCGGAGCCCTGCTTGTACTCGGCGAAGGAGAGCTCCCAGTCGGTCCAGCCGTTGCCGGGCTCCATGCCGCGGTCGGTGCCGGTGTACTCGACGACGTCGCCGCGCTTCGCGAGCGAGTAGAGCCACCCGGCGTTGTCGGTGCTGAGGCCGGTGCAGCCGTGGGAGACGTTGGCGTAGCCCTGGGAGCCGACCGACCACGGTGCGGCGTGGATGAACTCGCCCGAGTTGGTCACCCGCATCGCGTACTGGACGTTGTCGATGTCGTAGGCCTCGGAGCTGCCCGCCGGGATGCCGACGGTCTCGGAGTTCATCCGCTTGCTGGCGAACTTCTCCATGATCACCTTGGTGCCGGAGCGGGTGGTGAAGCCCGCCTTGCCCGTGGTGGTGGGCAGGGTGCGCAGCAGCTTGCCGTTGGAGAAGACCTTCATCTCATAGGACGCCGCGTCGACCTTGATGATGTTGGCGTCGCCGACCGTGAAGTCGATCTGACGGTCCTCCTGGCCGTAGATGCCGTTGCCGGCGGACACCCCGTTGATGTCGACGTCGACCTGCACCTCGGTGCCGGCCTTCCAGTAGGACTTCGGGCGCCAGTGCGCCTCGTTGTCGCTGAGCCAGTACCAGCTGCCGGGCTGGCGGGGCGTGGAGTTGACCGTCATGTGCCGCTCGAAGCTCGCCCGGTCGGTGACCGCGACATCGAAGCTGACGATGACCGGCATGCCCACGCCCACCGTCTCGCCCTGGAGCGGCGCCACCGAGGGGTAGGTCTGCTGGGCCAGGCTCAGCGGGACGGTGGTGAACTGCGAGGTGTCGCGCACGACCGTGCCGTCGGAGCCGGACGCCACGGTGCGCACGGTGTAGGTGGTGCCGGGCTCGAGCCCGTCGGCGGAGGTCCAGGCGGCGCCGTCGTCGGCCATCTCGCCGGCCAGCCGGCCGCCCTCGGAGGCGACCTCGACCTTGGTCAGCCGCCCCGCGCTCGCGGCGACCTTCACCGTGCGGTCCACGGGGACCGCCGAGGCGTCACCGGGGATGTTGAGGGTGACCTTGGGAGCCTCTGCGGCCTGCTCGGAGCTGCCGGTGGCCGAGCCACCGGCCGACGCGTCGTCGGAGGGCGACCCGGTGAGGGCCGCGCCGGCGTTGCACGCCGTCAGCGTGAGGACGGCGAGCGTGGCGGTGGTAGCAGCCAGGGAGGCATGCCGAAGGTACATCTGGTGGCTCCCAAGAGGTGTCGACGCAGGGACGTCGTCAGACCGGCTGGCGACCTCTCCAGGGTAACCGCTGGCCGCTCAGGATCTTGAACTCTCGGGGCTGCTGGTCAGTGAGCGTGCTCACCACGGTAGTACTCGAAGATCATCCCGCTCAACGCGATCGCCCCGAACACCCCGCCGATGATGAACAGCCACCACTGCAGGACGGCAAGGCCGTAGACCATGACCGCCAGGGTCAGGCCGCACCACAGGGGCCACCAGGAGAACGGCGGGAAGAAGCCGAGCTCTCCGGCGCCGTCAGCGATCTCGGCGTCCTTGCGGTCCTCGGGGCGCGGGTCCATCTTCTTCGCGTGGAACCCGAGGTAGAGCGTCATCATCGCGACCAGCAGGGTGGTCATCACCAGCGCGGAGGTGCCGGTCCAGTCACCACCCTGGTCGCTCGCGTCGGTGATCAGCCAGTACGCCGGCGCCACCAGCGCCAGGAACACCGTGCAGATCCCGAAGACCCACGCCTCTGCCTTCATCGGTGGTCGCCCCCATGGTCGGTGTCGGTGTCGGAGTCGTCGTCGTGGCCGCGGACGAGGTCCTCGCGACCCTCCATGTCGGGCGCGTCGGCGAACCCGCCGTTGCGCGCCGCCTCGTTGTCATCGAGCTCGATGGCCGCGATCTCCGGGTGGTGGAGGTCGAAGGCCGGGGACTCCGAGCGGATCCGGGGGATCGTGACGAAGTTGTGGCGCGGCGGCGGGCAGCTGGTGGCCCACTCGAGCGAGCGACCCCAACCCCACGGGTCGTCGACCTCGACCAGCGGTCCGCGCCGGGAGACGTAGACGTTGTAGAGGAAGGGCAGCGTCGAGGCACCGAGCAGGAAGGCGCCCACGGTCGAGACCTGGTTGAGGACGGTGAACCCGTCGTCGGGCAGGTAGTCGGCGTAGCGACGCGGCATGCCCTCGACCCCGAGCCAGTGCTGGACCAGGAAGGTGAGGTGGAAGCCGATGAAGAGCAGCCAGAAGTGGAGCTTGCCGAGACGCTCGTCGAGCATCCGCCCGGTCATCTTCGGCCACCAGTAGTAGAAGCCGGCGAACATCGCGAACACCACGGTCCCGAACACCACGTAGTGGAAGTGCGCCACCACGAAGTAGGAGTCGGAGACGTGGAAGTCGAGCGGGGGGCTGGCCAGGATGATGCCGGTGAGACCACCGAAGAGGAAGGTCGTCAAGAAGCCGATCGACCACAGCATGGGGGTGTCGAAGGACAGAGATCCCCCCCACATCGTGCCTATCCAGTTGAAGAACTTCACTCCGGTGGGCACCGCGATCAGGAACGTCATGCCGGAGAAGAACGGCAGGTTGACCGCGCCGGTGACGAACATGTGGTGGGCCCAGACCGCGACCGAGAGGATCGCGATGCCGAGCGTGGCGCCCACGAGACCGACGTACCCGAAGAGGGGCTTGCGGCTGAAGACGGGCAGGATCTCGGTCACGATGCCGAAGAACGGCAGGGCGATGATGTAGACCTCTGGGTGCCCGAAGAACCAGAACAGGTGTTGCCAGAGCAGGGCTCCGCCGTGGGCGGTGTCGAAGACGTGCGCTCCGAGCTGGCGGTCGGCCTCGAGGGAGAGCAGGGCACCGGCGAGCACCGGGAACGCGATCAGGACCAGCAGGCTGGTGACCAGCGTGTTCCAGACGAACAGCGGCATCCGGAACATCGTCATGCCGGGGGCGCGCATGCAGATGATCGTGGTGATGAAGTTGACCGCGCCGAGGATCGTGCCGAGACCGGCCATCCAGAGACCCATGATCCACAGGTCACCGCCGACCCCGGGTGAGCGCACGGCGTCGGACAGCGGTGTGTAGGCGAACCAGCCGAAGTCGGCCGCACCCGTGGGGGTCAGGAAGCCCGACCCGGCGATGATCCCGCCGAAGAGGAACAGCCAGTAGCTGAACATGTTGAGCCGCGGGAAAGCGACGTCAGGGGACCCGATCTGCAGCGGCATGATCACGTTGGCGAAGCCGAAGAACAGCGGCGTCGCGAACAGCAGCAGCATGATCGTGCCGTGCATGGTGAAGAGCTGGTTGTAGAGCTCGTCGTTGACGATCTGCGAGCCCGGGAAGGCCAGCTCGGAGCGGATCAGCATGGCCATCAGGCCGCCGATCAGGAACCACGCGAACGACGTGACGAGGTAGAGCTTGCCGATCAGCTTGTGGTCGGTGGTGGTCATCAGTCGGACCAGCTGCTGACCCAACGGCTTGCGGGCCGGCTGGGTCGCCGTCGGCTGGGGAGCGGTGGTGGTCATCGGCAGGCCTCCTCGGACTCGACGTCGGTCTCGAGCCCGACCTGGGTGCAGTTGAACTTGCCGCCGAGGACGGGCTCGTCCGTGACGTTGCCGGCGTCAGCCAGCTCCTGCAGCCGGGCCTCGTACTCATCGCGCGGGACGACCTCGACGTTGAACAGCATCCGGGAGTGGTAGACCCCGCAGAGCTCGTAGCACTTGCCCTTGTAGACGCCCTCGGTCTGCGGCGTGACCTGGAAGTGGTTCTCCTGGCCCGGCATGACGTCCATCTTGATCAGGAAGCCGGGGACCCCGAAGTCGTGGATCACGTCGGGGGTGCGCAGCTCGAAGCGCGTGGTCTCGCCCACCGGCAGGTAGAGCGTGGGCATGTCGTTGCCGGTGCCGGACTTGTAGACGTTCTGACCGTCGACCGCGTCGGGGTAGTTGAACGTCCAGGACCACTGCTGGCCGACGATGTAGAGGGTGTTGTCGGGCGGGGAGTCGTCGAGGACGAGGTTCTGCACGCGGACGGTGTGGGAGAAGAACACCACCACCATCACGATCGGGAAGATCGTGTAGAAGATCTCGAGCGGCAGGTTGTAGCGCGTCTGCACCGGGATCTCGTCGTCGCTGCGGCGTCGGTAGCGCACGACGACGTAGAAGATCAGGCCCCAGACCACGGCACCGGTGAGCAGCGCGGCGATCCATGCCCCCTGCCACAGCGACAGGACGTGCTTGCCCTCCTCCGTGATCGGAGAGGGCATGGCCAGGTTCTTCGCCTCCTCCGAGCAACCGCTCAGGGCGAGTACGGCGACCAACGGCAGGGCAGTCAGGGCGGCGCGGCGCAGGCGGCGCGACGACCCGGCGCTGCGCCCATGGAGTTGCTGACCCACGAACGAGCCTTCCTCTGGAGCGGACACGGTGCTCAGGGTCGTCTCAGGACGATCTCAGAACAGGCGTAAGCCTATCCGAAGCGCAGCCGTGGAGAAGAGCGGGGCGGGCACTAACGTGGCGGTGTGACAAATGCCGCGGGGTACCTCGACGCCGCGTCGTCGGAGCCGCTGCACCCCGCCGCGCGCGAGGCCCTGCTGGCGGCGCTCGACCAGGGGTACGCCGACCCGCGGCGGCTGCACGGTCCCGGCCGCAACGCGCGCCTCCTGCTCGACAACGCCCGGGCGGTCGTGGCCCAGTGCCTCGACGTGCGTCCCGACGAGGTGACCTTCACGTCCTCGGGCACCGAAGCGGTCCACCGTGGCCTGCTGGGCCTGCACCGCGCCCGCCGCCGGGCCGGGACCCGGGTCGTGCGCTCGACCGTGGAGCACTCGGCCGTGCTGCACGCGATCGACTGGGCAGGGCCCGACGCCCACGTGGCCGCGCCGGTGGACGCGCAGGCGCGGGTCGACGTCCAGCACCTGCTCGACGCCGCGGCGTCCCCGGGCGTCGCCGTCGTCGCGCTGCAGGCGGCCAACCACGAGGTCGGCACCGTGCAGCCGCTGGAGGAGGTCGCCGCCGGCCTGGGCGACGTACCGCTGTTCGTGGACGCCTGCGCGTCGCTGGGTCGGGTGCCGCTGCCTCGTGGCTGGTCCGCGGCTGCGGGCTCGGCCCACAAGTGGGGCGGTCCGGCGGGCGTGGGGGTGCTGCTGGTGCGCAAGCGCGTCCGCTGGGAGTCGCCGTTCCCCCACGACGACCGGGTCGACGAGCGCGGCGCCGGGTTCGAGAACGTGCCGGCCGCGCTGGCTGCGGCGGCAGCGCTCCAGGCCGCTGTCGACGAGCGCGCCGAGCGCAACGCGCGCCACCACGCCCTGGTGGAGCAGGTCCGGGCGACCGCCGCCGCACTGCCGGACACCGAGGTCGTGGGCGACCCCGTCGACCGGCTCCCCCACCTGGTGACCTTCTCCTGCCTGTACGTCGACGGCGAGTCGCTCGTGCACGCGCTGGAGCGGCGCGGCTTCGGGGTGGCCAGCGGCTCGGCGTGCACCTCCTCGACGCTCGAGCCCAGCCACGTCCTGGCCGCGATGGGAGCGCTCACCCACGGCAACGTGCGGGTCTCCCTGACGCGCGACGCCACCCACGAGCAGGTCGAGGCCTTCTGCGCCGCCCTCCCCCAGGTGGTCGGCGACCTGCGCGCGGAGCTCGCGCTGTGACCGCGCAGTCGCCCGAGGTGGCGCTCGAGCTCGACTGCCGCGGTCGACCCTGCCCGCTGCCGGTCATCGAGCTCGCCCGCCGGATCGGTGACGTGCGGGTCGGCGAGGTGCTGGCCGTCGTGGCCGACGACGTCGCCGCGCGCTACGACGTACCGGCCTGGTGCCGGATGCGCGAGCAGGAGTACGTCGGCGAGGACGCCGCCACGGACGGCACCCCCCGCCACCTCGTGCGCCGCCGCGGCTGAGCCGCCTCAGCCGACGTGGGCGGCGACCTCCGCCGCAGCCTCGGGGCCGTAGGAGCCCTCGATGCGGGCCACGAACTGCTCGGGGGTGAACTCGTACTCCTGGGTGCCGACGGTCTCCACGACGTACGCCGCGAGCACGCAGCCCACCTGGGCGGAGCGCACGTCGGAGAGGCCCCAGCTCATCCCGGCGAGGAAGCCGGAGCGGAAGGCGTCGCCGACGCCGGTGGGCTCGACGGCCGTGACGCCCTGGGCGGCGGCGATCTCGATCGGCTCCTGACCGGCGCGGAGGATGCGCACGCCGTCCTTGCCGAGCGTGGTCACCTGGGTCTCGACCCGGGTCAGCAGCTCCTCGGCCGACCAGCCGGTCTTCTGCTCGATCAGGTGCGACTCGTACTCGTTGGAGAACAGGATCGTCGCGCCGTCGATGAGGTCGCGGATGAGCTCGCCGCCGCTGAAGGCCAGCTGCTGGGAGCAGTCGGAGATGAACCGGTAGCCGCGCTGGCGGCACTCGTGGGTGTGCCGCTTCATCGCGTCGGGGTCGTCGGCGCCGATCAGCACGTACGCCGGCTCACCGACGCGGGCCACGATCGGGGCCAGCTCGATCTGGCGGGCCTCGCTCATCGCCCCCGGGTAGAACGACGCGAACTGCGCCATCGTGGAGTCGGTGGTGCACACGAAGCGCGCGGTGTGGAGGTTCTCGGAGATGTGCACCGAGTCGCAGTCGACGTTGTGGCGCTCCAGCCACGAGCGGTAGTCGGCGAAGTCCTCGCCGGCCGCGCCGACCAGCACGGGCCGCAGGCCCAGGCGCCCGAGACCGAAGCACATGTTGGGCGCCACTCCCCCGCGCCGGATCTCGAGGTCCTCGACCAGGAAGGAGACCGACAGCTTGTCGAGCTGCTCGACGACCAGGGAGTCGGAGAACTTTCCCCCGAAGGACATCAGGTGGTCGCTCGCGATGGAGCCGGCGACGAGCAGCGCGCCGGACCGCGAACCGGGCGTCGAGGTGGGCTGGCCGTCGGCGGGCGAGGAGGAGGCAGACATGGGACCGAACCCTACCGAGCGGTACGACTGGGGATACGCGGGAGTAGCCAATAACGTCGCAGACATGACCCCCTACGAAGACCTCGCGACCCCCGCCGAGATGCACGCCGACTGCGAGGCGGTCTCCCGCCGGCTGGCTCGCGCCGCCCGCGCCGCCACCCGCCCCGCGCCCAGCATCCACTTCGCCGACTACCCGCGTGAGGTCCCCAAGCGCGACGTCGAGATCAGCGCCGCCGCCGCCCGGATCGCCGGCGCGCTCCAC
This sequence comes from uncultured Actinomycetota bacterium, assembly GCA_963845645.1. Taxonomy (GTDB): domain Bacteria; phylum Actinomycetota; class Actinomycetes; order Propionibacteriales; family Nocardioidaceae; genus Nocardioides. The sequence continues at coordinate 331,710 of CAWJSY010000001.1, read as the reverse complement.
CTGCACCTCGACTGATCGAGGCCCAGACACGACGAAGCCCCCGCCACAGGCGGGGGCTTCGTGCTGCTTCAGGCGTGCTGGACGATCAGTGGAACGAGTCGCCGCAGGCGCAGGAGCCGGTCGCGTTGGGGTTGTCGATCGTGAAGCCCTGCTTCTCGATGCTGTCGACGAAGTCGATCTGGGCACCGTTGAGGTAGGGGACGCTCATCCGGTCGACCACGACGTGGACGCCGTCGAAGTCGGTGACGACGTCACCGTCGAGGGTGCGCTCGTCGAAGAAGAGCTGGTAGCGCAGACCGCTGCAGCCGCCCGGCTGCACGGAGATCCGCAGCTGGAGGTCGTCGCGACCCTCCTGGGCGAGGAGGCTCTTCACCTTCTCGGATGCGACCGAGCTCAGGTTGATCTGGTCGGTGCGGCGCTCTTCGGTGGTCTCGACCTGCTCGGTCATCAGTTGCTCCCAAAGGTCGTGGAGGGGACGTCGTACTCGTTCAATGGTCGCACACCACGGGTTATTCCTCGCAGGTCACCGCGACCAGGTGCGGGCCACCCGGGCGGCCAGGTCGGCCAGCGACCCGGCGGGGTCGGCGAAGGCACGCTCCTCGCCCACCAGGTCGACCAGCGAGTACGCCGACTCCACGCCCAGGGCGCGCATCTCACGCGACCCGACCAGCACCTGCCCGGCCAGCGCCACGCAGGGCCGCACGGCTGCCGCGGCCACCTCGGCGACGCCGTACGGCACCTTGCCGCTGCGGCTGGAGAAGTCGAAGGCGCCCTCGCCGGTGAGCACCAGGTCGGCGGCGCGGGCCCGGTCGGCCAGGCCGACGGCCTCGGCGACCAGCCCGAGGCCGGCCTCGCGGGTGCCGCCCAGGCAGAGCAGCGCGTAGCCGATGCCCCCCGCGGCGCCGGCCCCCTTCTCCAGGGCGGTACGTCGGTCGGTCGCCGCGGCGAGCTCCTCGAGCCAGCCGTCGACCACCGCGATCCGTTCCTCGGCGACCCCCTTCTGCGGGCCGAAGATCTTGGTCGCGCCGAACATGCCGGTGAGCGGGTTGTCCACGTCGCTGGCCGCCACCAGCGTGACCTCGACCCGCGGCAGCGTGACCCGGGTGATGCCGGGCAGCGCCTGCGCCCCCTGGTCCAGCGGCCGGTCGGCGGTGGCCCCCAGCGCCCCGAGCACCCCGGCGCCGCCGTCGTTGCTGCCGCTGCCGCCGAGCCCGACGACCACGCGCCGGGCGCCGGCCTCGATGGCCTTGGCGATCAGCACCCCCACGCCCGCGGAGGTGGCCTCCTCGCCGCGCTCGCCGCCGGTCAGGTGCACCCCGCAGGCCTGCGCGCTCTCGACGTAGGCCGTGCCGTCGACGAACAGCGTCGTGACCGGCACCTCCTCGCCGAGCGGACCGGGAACCGTCGTGGCGACCAGGTCGCCGCCGAGCGCCGTGTGCAGCACGTCGACGAACCCGGGTCCGCCGTCGGCCATCGGGGCCAGGTCGAGCACGTCGTCGGGAGCCTGCCGGCGCCACCCCTCCGCGATGGCCTCGGCCGCCTCCACGGCCGTCAGCGTGCCGGCGAACTTGTCGGGGGCCACGAGAACTCGCATGCCCCCATCCTCGCCCCGGTCCCGGGGCCTGCCTACGGTGGGCCGGTGAGCCTGCCGGTGATCCGCCCCATGCGCCGTGAGGACGTGCCCGCCGCCGAGCGGCTCAGCGCGACGAGCTTCCACGACCTCGACCTGCGCACCGCCCGGGCGAGCGACCCCGAGCCGGAGCTGCGGCCGGCGGTGCGGGCCGACGCCTGGGTGACCCGCACCGACCACCTCCTGGTCACCGACCCGGGTGGGTGCTGGGTCGCCGAGGACGCCACCGGCATGGTCGGGATGGTCACCAGCCTGGTCCGCGAGACCACCTGGATCCTGGCGACGTACGCCGTGCGGCCGGGGCTGCAGGGGCAGGGCATCGGCCGCCAGGTCCTGGCTCCGGCGCTGCACCACGGCCGGGCGGCGCTCCACGGGCTGCTGTCGGCCTCGTCCGACCCGCGGGCGCTGCGGCACTACCGGTCGATCGGCTTCGACCTGCACCCTCAGATGCACCTCTCCGGCACCGTCGACCGCTCGGTGCTCCCCGTCGTGGAGAAGGTGCGCGAGGGCGCGGCCGCCGACACCGAGCTGATGGACTCGATCGACCGACGTACCCGCGGAGCCGGGCACGGCCCCGACCACGCGCTGATGCAGCGGCTGTGGCGGCCGCTGGTCTCCGACACCACGACCGGGTCCGGCTACGCCTACGTCTCCGCCGACGGCCGGCTCGAGCTCCTGGCCGCGACCAACCGGCGTACGGCCTCCCGGTTGCTGTGGGCCGTGCTCGCCGACGGCGGAGCCCAGCAGCGGATCGGCCACGTGACCGGGGCGAACGCCTGGGCGGTCGAGGTCGGGATGGCGGCCGGGCTCGACCTGCACACGGAGGGCTACCTCGGGGTGCGCGGGCTCAAGCCACCGGCGCCGTACCTCCACCACGGTGCGCTCCTCTGACCCGACCTAGGATGGGGGCCATGACCACCGTGGACCTGCCGCTGCTGCCCCTCGGTCGCGGACGCGACGTCGGCTCGGAGCGCGGGGTCGAGTGCCCGGGCGACCTCCCGCCGGCTTCCGACCCCGACCTGGTCGCGCGGGCGAAGGCCGCCAAGGACGCGCTCGGCGAGCGGGTCTTCGTGCTCGGCCACCACTACCAGCGCGACGAGGTCATCCAGTTCGCCGACGTCACCGGCGACTCCTTCAAGCTGGCCCGCGAGGCGGCAGCCCGCCCCGAGGCGGAGTTCATCGTCTTCTGCGGCGTCCACTTCATGGCCGAGTCGGCCGACATCCTCACCTCCCCGGCCCAGAAGGTGATCCTCCCCGACCTGGCCGCCGGCTGCTCGATGGCCGACATGGCCCGGCTCGCGCAGGTCGAGGCCGCCTGGGACGCGATGGCCGACGCCGGCGTGCAGGGCTCGGTCGTCCCGGTCACCTACATGAACTCCAGCGCCGACATCAAGGCCTTCACCGGCCGCAACGGTGGCGTGGTCTGCACCTCCTCCAACGCCGAGGTCGCCCTGGAGTGGGCCTACGCGCAGCAGGGCCCCGACACCAAGGTGCTCTTCCTGCCCGACCAGCACCTCGGCCGCAACACCGCGGTGCTCCAGCTCGGTCTCGCGCTCGAGGACTGCGTCGTGTGGAACCCCCAGCTCCCCGGCGGCGGCCTCACCACCGAGGAGCTGCGCGCGGCGAAGATGATCCTCTGGAAGGGCCACTGCTCCGTGCACGGGCGCTTCTCCCCCGCCGTCGTCGACCAGCTGCGCGCGACGATCCCCGACGTGCAGATCCTGGTCCACCCCGAGTGCACCCACGAGGTCGTGCTCAAGGCCGACCTGGTCGGCTCGACCGAGTTCATCATCGCCACGATCGAGGCGGCCCCGGCCGGCTCCTCCTGGGCCATCGGCACCGAGCTCAACCTGGTCAAGCGTCTCGCCGACGCCCACCCGGACAAGAAGATCGCCTTCCTCGAGAAGTCGGTCTGCTACTGCTCGACGATGAACCGGATCGACCTGCCCCACCTCGTGTGGGCCATGGAGTCGCTGGTGCGCGGCGAGGTCGTCAACCAGATCGAGGTCGACCCCGAGACCGAGCGCGAGGCCCTGGTCGCGCTCCAGCGGATGCTCGACCTGCCCGGCAAGTCGCACCGCGACTGACGGGCCCTACGTGACGGACCCTGCTTGACGGGCCCTGCTGGACGGCAAGAGCCCTCAGAACGGGAGCTCGAACCAGACGACGGTCCCGCCACCGTCGGCCGCCTCGATGCCGATGGTGCCGCCGTGACCCTCGACCACCCCGCGCGCCGTGTCGAGGCCGATGCCTGAGCCCTCCTGGGCCGCGTCGAGACGCACGCCTCGCTGGAAGACCCGTCCCCGCTGCTCCGGGGGGATGCCGATGCCGTTGTCGGTGACCCGGATCCGCCACGTGCGGTCGCCCTGCTCCGCGTCGACTCCGATGCGCAACGGCCGGTCGGGGTCGCGGTACTTCGCGGAGTTGGCCAGCAGGTTCTGCATCAGCGTGCGCAGCTGCACCTCGTCGCCGAGCACGGTCGGGAGGTCGAGCACGGACGTCTGGACGCCGGCGAGCTCGCTGCGCAGGTCGGCGAGCGCATCAGCGGTGACGGCGCCGAGGGCGACGGGGGCGCGCTCGACCGAGCCTCCGGCCGTGGCGTAGGCGAGGATGCCGTCGATCATCGAGGCCATCCGGTCCGAGCCCTTGAGCGCCTTCTCGATCAGCCACCCGGTCTGGTCGGTGTCATCGCGCTCGTCGAGCTGTTCCTGGATCAGCTGCAGCGTCATCGAGATGCTGGTGAGCGGGGTCTTGAGGTCGTGGCTCACGCGGCCGGCGAAGTGAGTCAGGCGGTCGTTGGAGGCCTCGAGCTGTCGCCCGCGCAGGGAGAGCTCGAGCACGTCGACGATCCGCTCGGCGAGCACGCCGAGCGCCCTCGCCTCCCGGTCGTCGAGCATCCGGGGCTCGTCGTCGAAGACGCACAGGGTGCCGATCACGACCCCGTCGCGGTCGACCAGCCGGTGCGAGGCGTAGAAGCGCACCTGACCGATCTGCCCCGTCACGAAGGGGTTGTCGCGGAAACGGGGGTCGAGGCTCGCGTCGGGGACGACGACGGGGCTCTTCTCGGTGAGCACCGCGGCGCACATGGAGTCGTCACGGCGGCACACGTCCGAGTCGAAGCCCACGGTGGCGATCGTGTGCTGCTGGTCGGCGGTCATGATGTTGACCGCGGCCATCGGCATGCCCGTGATCTGCGCTGCGAGCTCCGCGATGGCCAGGACCTCGACGCGCGGGGCACCGTCGAGGGCGCCGTAGCGCCGGATCGAGGCCTCACGTGCGGCGTCGTCGACGATCGGGTCGTCACCTTCCCTCAACGGCGCCACCGGACGACCGTAACGTAGGTGGTGCGTCACAGGCCGGGAGCGCCCCACACGGCGAGCCATCGGCTCAGGTCCTGCTCGACCGGCAGCTCTCCGGTGAGGGCGTCGCGCACCTGCACCTCGAGGAGGTTGTCGCGGCGCAGCTCACCGGTCGGGGCGAAGGGGTAGAACGTGCCCTGCTTGTAGAGGTAGACGAGCCCGAGGTGACGTCCGCCGGGCCCTTCGAAGCCGACCACCGTGCACAGCAGCCCGGAGCCGAAGCCCTGGGCCTCGAGCGTGGTGTTGACCGCGTGCAGGCCCGTGCACAGACCCTCGACGTCGGCGCCGGGCTCCCGGTCGACCTCGATCCAGGAGTAGCCGAACTCGTCGACGCTGACCCGCACCTCGGGCGAGTCGCCCGTGCCGCGGAGCAGCTCGACGACCTCGCCCTGCGTCTGCTCGAACGCCGCCCCGCTGGCCGCGCGGAAGCACACCGAGCCGTCACCGGTGGGGCGGTAGCCCAGCGTGGTCTCGAGCGCGATCGCCGCGCTCGGCACCAGGAACAGCGAGTCGAGGTTGGCGGGTCCCGGCCTGCTGCGCCCCATCAGGGAGCTCCAGAGGCCCATCAGGCGCTCATCCGGTCGGCCGACCGAGCTCGGTCTGGATGCGGGCCAGCTGCTCGAGGCGCTGCTCGAGCGAGGGGTGGGTGGCGGAGAGCGTCTTGAGCGAGACCCCGCGCACCGCCGGCGCGATGCACAGGGCGCTCGCGGCGCTGACCTGGCGCAGGTCGCGCTCGGGGATCTGGTTGATCTCACCGGTGATCTTCTGCAGCGCCGAGGCCAGGGCCGCAGGCTTCATCGTGAGGTAGGCGCCGGCGCGGTCGGCCGACATCTCGCGGTAGCGCGACAGCAGGCGCAGCAGCACGAAGCTGACGGCGTACACGACGAGGCTGACGACCAGGACCACCAGCCAGATGGGAAGCCCGTTGTTGTTGTTGTCCCGACGGCCGCCACCGAAGAACGCGCCGTACTGGGCGCCCTGGGTGAGCATGCCGGCGGCGATGCCGGCCGAGGACGCGACGGTCATCACGAGGACGTCGCGGTGCGCGACGTGGGAGAGCTCGTGGGCGAGCACGCCCTCGAGCTCCTCGGTGGTCAGCACCTGGAGGATGCCGGTGGTGACGCACACGACCGCGCGGTCGGGTGAGCGGCCGGTGGCGAAGGCGTTGGGCACGGAGGTGTCGGAGATGCCGACCCGGGGCTTGGGCATGTCGGCCAGGGCGCAGAGCCGGTCGATCATGGCGTGCAGCTCGGGGGCCTGCTCGGGGCTGACCTCGCGGGCACGCATGGCCCGCATCGCGGTCTTGTCGGAGGTGTACCACTGGTAGACGGCGACGCCGATGCCGGCGAGGCCGACCAGGACGGCCAGGCCGCCGGCTCCCCGGCTGGCCAGGACCCCCATCAGGGCGGCGATCAACGCCACGAAGAGCGCGCCGAGGAGGAACATGACAGTGGTCATGCGGAGAGTGAGTCCGCGGTCGGGGAGGAAACGGCTGTTGGCCATGCGTCCAGTCTGTCCGAGGATCCCAAGAGGATCCTGAAGGGTTTCGGCCTCGCTCTGAGCGGCGCTCTAGCCGGGGATCAGGCCGTCGTCGTCGAGCAGCTCACGGACCTCGTCGATGGTGGCGTCCGGGCCCGGCAGGATCAGGTCGGACTCGTCGAGCGAGTCGATCGCGTGGGCCACGCCCATCGTGCGGATGCCTTCGTGGAGCTCGGTGAGCGCGGTCGCGAACGTCGTGTCGTCGTGGGCCTCGACGGCCGACTCGACCGCGGAGTCGAGCTGGTTGAGGCGGTCGAGCGCATCGTCGGAGACGTCGTACTGACCCTCGCCGAGGATGCGGACTATCACCGCTGCTCCTCGGTGGGGGCGCCCTCACCCTGCTCGGGCGCGCCGGCGCCGAGGGCGTCAGGGGCCGGCGGCGCCGAGATCCCCTTCAGTCGGGCCAGCTCGAGCTCGACGTCGGACTGTGAGCTCATCTGCTCCAGCTCGCGGGCGATGTCGTCGCCGGCGTTGACCTGGGAGGCGTCGTCGAGCGCGCCGGAGGCGATCAGCTCGTCGATCGCCCCGGCCCGGGCCTGCATCTGGGCTGTCTTGTCCTCGGCCCGCTGGATGGCCATGCCGACGTCGCCCATCTCCTCGCCGAGGCCCGACATCGCCTCGTTGATCTTGGTCTGCGCCTCGGCGGCCGTGTAGGTCGCCTTGATCGTCTCCTTGCGGGTACGGAAGGACTCGACCTTGGCCTGCAGCCGCTGCTGCGCGAGCGTGAGCTTCTCCTCCTCGCCCTGGAGCTGGGCGTGCTGGGCCTCGAGGTCGGAGATCTGGCCGACGACGCCCGACTTGCGGGTCAGCGCCTCGCGCGCGAGGTCCTCGCGGTCCATCTGGAGGGCCTTCTCGGCCTGGCTCTGCAGCTTGTCGGACTGCTGCTGCAGCTGGTTGCGCTGCAGCTCGACCCGCTTGCGGCTGGTCGCGACGTCGGCGACGCCGCGGCGTACCTTGGAGAGCAGGTCGAGCTGGCGCTGATAGCTGTAGTCGAGGGTCTCGCGGGGGTCCTCGGCGCGGTCGAGGGCCTTGTTGGCCTTGGACCTGAAGATCAGGCTGATGCGTTTGGCGAGGCTCATGGCCTCACCATATGTCGCGGTCGCAACAGACCGCGAGGGCGCGGGTAGGGTTCGAGATCCAGTCCGTCGCCGTTCCCGTCCTCTGCACCGAAGGCCACCCGTTGTTCCGTCGCAAGTCCGCAGCCGCCCAGACCGAGCCGTCCACCAAGGTGGGTGGCAAGGGGCGACCGACCCCGACCCGCAAGGAGGCGGAGGCCGCGGCCCGGGCCCGGGCGAAGGTGCCGCGCACCCGCAAGGAGCAGGCCGCCCGTCAGCGCAGCGCCCGCGTCGAGTCCAGCCGCGAGGTGCGGCGGGCGATGAAGACCGGCGACGAGCGCTACCTGATGACGCGTGACAAGGGGCCCGTGCGTCGCTTCGTCCGCGACTACGTCGACAGCCGCTTCTCCTTCGTCGAGCTGATGATCCCGATCCTGATCATCACGATGATCATGGGCTACTCCGGCAACGCCCGCCTGGCCACCATCGGCAACACGCTGCTGTTCGGCATGCTGCTGCTGGTCGTCGTCGACATGGTCATGCTGCGCCTCCGCGTCCGCCGCGAGGTCGGTCGCCGCTTCCCCGAGGCGCCGCTGAAGGGCCTCACCTACTACGCCGTCACCCGTTCGCTGCAGATGAAGTTCATGCGGATGCCCAAGGCGAAGGTCAAGATCGGCCAGGAGCTCCCCGAGCACTACCGGTAGACCGGACCGCGCCAGCGGGCCGGCACCCCAGGTGACAAACGCTTGTCACACCCGCGCAGCAAGCACGCAGAACTCGTTGCCCGACGGGTCCTCGAAGAACCGCCAGGGCAGCACTCCCCACTCCGGGTGAGGGCGCTCGTGGCCGCCGCGCTCGGTGATCCCCGCAGCGACACCGTCGGGGTCGTCGCCGGTCTCGAGCCGGAGAGGGGGCCGTCGGCGCGCAGCGACGGGGTGGCGCAACGAGCGAGGCGGCGAGCCGGGTCTCGAAGCCCTCGGGCGCGTCGGTCAACCGCTCACCGCCGACGACCGCCTCCCAGAACCGACCGAGCCGCTGCGGCTCGACGGCGTCGACCACCAGGTTCTCGAGGTACACGCCGGATCAGCCGAAGCTGTCGATCCTCCGCGGCGACTGCGTCTTCGCCGCGTCGCGCTCGACGATCGGGTCGACGATCTCGTCGATGGCCTTCAGCACGTCGCTCTCGAGCCGTACGCCGGCCGCCTTGACGTTGTCGGTGACCTGCTCGGGTCGGCTCGCGCCGATGATCGCGGCCGACACGTTGTCGTTCTGCAGCACCCACGCGACGGCGAGCTGGGCCAGGCTCAGCCCCAGGTCGTCGGCGATCGGCTTCAGCCGCTGGACGCGGGTGAGGACGTCGTCCTTCATCCAGCGGCTGATCATGTCGGCGCCGCCCTTGTCGTCGGTGGCGCGCGAGCCCTCCGGCAGGTCGGCGCCGGGCAGGTACTTGCCGGTCAGCACGCCCTGGGCGATCGGTGACCACACCACCTGACCGATGCCGAGCTCCTCGCAGGTCGGCACCACCTCGGACTCGATGACCCGCCACAGCAGGTTGTACTGGGGCTGGTTGGAGACCAGCGGGACCCGCAGCTCGCGGGCCAGGGCGTGCGCCTCCCGGATCTCCTCGGCGCGCCACTCCGAGACACCGATGTAGAGCGCCTTGCCGGAGCGGACGACGTCGGCGAAGGCCTCCATCGTCTCCTCGAGCGGGGTGTCGTGGTCGTAGCGGTGAGCCTGGTAGAGGTCGACGTGGTCGGTCCCGAGGCGGCGCAGCGAGCCGTCGATCGACTCCAGGATGTGCTTGCGCGACAGGCCGTGGTCGTTGGGGCCGCCGGCGTTCGTCGGGAAGTAGACCTTGGTGAAGATCTCGAGCCCCTCGCGACGCTCGCCGGCCAGCGCCTTGCCGAGCACCGTCTCGGCCGCGGTGTTGGCGTAGACGTCCGCGGTGTCGAACGTGGTGATCCCCTCGTCGAGGGCCTGGCGGACGCAGGCGAGCGCTGCGTCCTCCTCCACCTGCGAGCCGTGGGTGAGCCAGTTGCCGTAGGCGATCTCCGAGATGCGCAGACCGCTGCCGCCGAGACGTCGAAACTCCATGGCCCCGACCGTAGCCACCCGGGCAACCCGGCGCCCCGCCCCGCCCCCCGTGACTGCGAGGATGAGGCCATGTCCTCTCCTGGCCCCGACGTCTCCGTGCGGGTCGCCTGGGCCGACGACGCCGCCGCGATCGCCGAGCTCCAGCTGCGCACCTGGCGCGAGCAGTACGCCGCCCTGCTGCCCCCCGAGGCGCTCCCCCAGGACCTGGGCGAGGCGACCTCGCACTGGCACAGCTCGCTGAGCCGTCCGCCCGACGCCCGCACCCGGGTGCTGGTCGCGCTGGAGCGCAACCGGGTCGTGGGGTTCACGATCACGACCCCGTCCAGCGACCCCGACTGCGACCCCGTCGCCGACGCCGAGCTGATGGAGCTCACGGTGGCTCCCGACGAGCGTCGGCGCGGGCATGCCTCACGCCTGCTCCAGGCCGCGGTCGACACCATGCTCGCCGACCGGTTCCAGCGCGCGGTCTCCTGGGTGATCACCGAGGACGACGCCGTACGTCGCTTCCTCACCGAGGCCGGGTGGGCGCCGGACTCCGCCCACCGTGGTCTCGACCTCGACGGCACCGGCACCACCGTGGTCAAGCAGGTCCGCCTGCACACCGCGCTGACCGACCCGGCCTGAGCCGCCCGACCCCCGCACCCGACGCCCGATGAGCGACCCCGCCCTCGATCCCCTGGAGCGCACCGCGATCGTGCGCGACTCGCTCGGCGTCGCGCTCGCCACCGGCACGTACGGCGTCTCCTTCGGCGCCGTCTCGGTCGGCTCCGGTCTCGACGTGTGGCAGACCTGCGTGCTGTCGCTGCTGATGTTCACCGGCGCCTCGCAGTTCGCGCTGGTCGGGGTGCTGGCGGGCGGGGGCACTCCCCTGGCCGGCGCCGCGACCGCGCTGCTGCTCGGCACCCGCAACACCCTCTACGGCCTGCGGATGGCTCCGCTGCTGGGTTGGCGGGGCTGGCGGCGTGCGGCCGGCGCGCACCTGCTGATCGATGAGTCCACGGCGATGGGCGTCACGCGCTCCTCGACGACGGCGGCCCGGCTCGGCTTCCTCACCACCGGGGCCACGATCTTCGTGCTCTGGAACGTGATGACGCTCGTGGGTGCCCTGGCCGGCACCGCGATCGGCGACCCCCGCACCTACGGCCTCGACGCCGCCGTGGGCGCGGCTTTCCTGGCCCTGCTCTGGCCGCGGCTGCGAGACCCCTGGCACCGGCTGGTGGCGCTGCTGGCGGCCGCGGTGGCCCTGGGCGTCGTCCCGGTGACCCCCGCCGGGGTGCCGGTCCTGGTGGCCGGTGGCGTGGCCCTGCTCGCCGGAGCGCTCGGGCGTGTACGCCGCCCAGAGGTGACGTCGTGATCTGGCTCGCCGTCCTCGGCGCCGGGCTGGGCTGCTACCTGCTCAAGCTCGCCGGGCTGTCGGTGCCACCCCGGGTGCTGGCCAACCCGGTCGTGTCCCGCGTGGCCGACCTGATCCCGGTCGCCCTGCTCGCGGCGCTGGTCGCCGTGCAGGTCTTCACCCGGGAGGGCGCCGACGGGCCGACGCTCACCCTGGACGCCCGGGCCGCCGCCCTCGCGGCGGCCGTGCTGCTGCTGGTGCTGCGGGCGCCGTTCCTGGTCGTCGTGTTCGGGTCCGCACTGACAGCGGCCCTGCTCCGGCTCTGATGAGCCGGAACAGGGCCGCAGCGGACCGTGCAGCGATCAGACCGGCTGGACGGCCCCCAGGATGTCCAGGATCTCGTTGGGCGACGTCGCGGCCTCGAGGCGCGCGACCTGGTCGGCGTCGAGGAAGATCTCCGCGATCTTGCCGAGCAGCTTGAGGTGGTCGTTGCCCGCCCCGGCGATGCCGAGCACGAACTTGACCTCCTTGCCCTTCCACTCGATGCCCTCGGGGTAGCGCACGAACGAGATCGCGGTGCGCCGGATCGTCGGCTTGGCCTCGTTGGTGCCGTGCGGGATGGCGAGGAAGTTGCCCATGTAGGTGGACACCGACTCCTCCCGCTCGTGCATCGAGTCGACGTACGACGCGTCGACGGCCCCGCTGGCGACGAGCAGCTCGCCGGCCTGCGTGATCGCCTCGGCGCGGGTCGACCCTGAGCCGTTGAGCACGATCGACTCGGGCGCCAGCAGCGATGAGCCGAGACCCTCGTCAGCCGCGGGTGCAGCGCCGCCCTCGACCGGCCCCGTGTGGGTCCGCTCGACCAGCTCGACGATCTCGTCGTAGCGCGGGGAGTTCATGAAGTTCTCCACCGAGACGTGGATCGCCGTGGGTGTCTTCTGCTTCGCCCGGTCGACGAGGTCCTGGTGGCAGACCACCAGGTCGTAGGTGTCGGTCAGGTTCGAGATGGCCTGGTTGATCACCGTCACGTCGGTGTAGCCCGCGCCGTGGATCTTCTTGCGCAGCACCGAGGCCCCCATGGCCGAGGACCCCATGCCGGCGTCGCAGGCGAACACGATGTTGCGGATCGGGGTGCCGACGGCGGCCGTCCGGCCACCGAGGAGCGCCGAGGACGCGACCGAGGTCTTGCCCTTCATGGCCTCCATGCTCGCGGTGGCCGACACCAGCTGGTCCTCGGCCTCCTCGGTGCGGTCGGTCTTGAGCAGGAACGCGGCGACCACGAAGGTGGCTGCGGCGCCGCCGATCACCGACAGGGTCACCCCGATGAAGCTGTTGCCGGGCGTCTGGGCGTAGACCGCGATGATCGAGCCGGGTGCGGCGGGCGCCCTCAGGCCCGAGTTGAAGATGACGTTGATCAGGATCTGCGTCATGCCGCCGGCGATCATCGCCAGGATCAGCTTGGGCTTCATCAGCACGTAGGGGAAGTAGATCTCGTGGATGCCGCCGAAGAAGTGGATGATCATCGCGCCGGGGGCCGAGGCCTTGGCCAGCCCCTTGCCGAACATCGAGTAGGCGAGCAGCAGGCCCAGCCCGGCGCCGGGGTTGGCCTCCAGCAGGAACAGGATGGACTTGCCGTTCTCGAGCGCCTCGGTGGTGCCCAGTGGCGTCAGCACGCCGTGGTTGAGCGCGTTGTTGAGGAACAGCACCTTGGCCGGCTCGATGATGACCGAGGTGAACGGCAGCAGGTTGTTGGTGACGAGGACGTCGATGCCCTCGGACAGGCGGTTGGCGAGCCACTTGACCGCCGGGCTCATGATGAAGAAGCCGAAGGTGGCGAGCATCCCGCCCCAGATGCCGGCAGCGAAGTTGTTGACCAGCATCTCGAAGCCGGGCTTGATCTTCTGGTCCCAGATCGCGTCGATGTGCTTCATCGACCAGCCGCCCAGCGGGCCCATGATCATGGCGCCCATGAACATCGGGATGTCGGTACCGGCGATCACGCCCATGGTGGCGATCGCGCCCACCACCCCACCGCGGGTGTCGTAGAACGCCTTGCCGCCGGTGTAGCCGATCAGGATCGGGAGCAGGTAGACGATCATCGGGCCGACGATGCCGCCGTCGGCGAAGTCGCCCCAGCCGCCGATCTTGGCGACCCAGCTGTCGGGGGCCAGGCCTCCCGAGCCACCCCAGTTCAGCCAGCCCTTCTCGATGAACAGTGCGGTGATCAGGCCCCACGCGATGAACGCGCCGATGTTGGGCATGACCATGTTGGAGAGGAACGTGCCGAAGCGTTGGACGCCGACGCGCATGCCCCCGCTCGAGGTCGTGGTGGGTGTGGTGCTGGCCATGAAAGCCCTCCTTGGGTGCTCCGGTGGGGTCGCGTCGTGTGACACGGGTCACCGGATGTGCTGGGTCCTTTATATCTGCCCGTTTGGGTGTCCGTCAAGAGTTTTATCCACAGATTCAAAGACAAACACGGCACAAACGGGTACGTTGGACCACACAGACGGCGGCGCAGCACCGGTTGACGTCTTCCGCGATCACCACAGGAGGACGACGATGAAGGCTCTGCGCTTCCACGCACCGGCAATGCCCCTGGGGGCTCCAGGCACCTCGACACGGAGGAACCATGACATCTAAGTACGAGCGCTACCGCGCGGCCGACCTCGACGTTCCGAAGGAGAGCTGGGCCTGGAACGTCTACGGCGCGGGCGAGGAGAACATGGGCAAGGATGATCAACCCGAGCTGCTGCCCGTCCCCGAACCGAACGCCGACCAGATGCTGGTCCGCATCGACAGCGTCGGACTCTGCTTCTCCGACGTGAAGATCCTCCGCGCGGGCGGCAGCCACCCGAAGCTCTACAACCGCGATCTGGCCAAGGAGCCCACCCGGCTGGGGCACGAGGTCAGCCTCACGGTCATCGAGGTCGGAGAGAACCTCACCGACCGCTACCAGACCGGCCAGAGACTCGCTGTGCAGCCCGACATCTATCAGGACGGCAAGAGCACGGCCTACGGCTACACCATTCCCGGCGGACTGATCCAGTACCACCTGATGGGCACGGAGATGCTCGACACCGACGATGGTGCCTGCCTGCTGCCCCTCCCTGACTCGATGGGGTACGCCGAGGCCTCCACGTTGGAGCCGTGGGGCTGCGTGATGGCGGCCTACACCCAGCGACGTCGCCTGGAACCCAAGACCGGCGGGATCATGTGGATCATCGGTCGGCCCGGAGACGAGCGGGAGTACCTCTTCTCCTCGGGTCTGGACGCCCCGGCCACCATCGTGATGACTGACGTGCCCGCCTCGGTGCAGAGGCTCGTGGAGCAGACCTCGGCCACGACGATCGTGCGCGACGGCGCCACCACCGAGGAGTTCCAGGCCCTGGTGGACGAGCTGACCGACGGCGCCGGCTTCGACGACATCGTCATGCTCGATCCCCGAACCGCCGCAACGGTGGGTGCCGTGGCCCAGCACATCGCCCGGCGAGGCACCCTCAACCTGGTGGGCGAGACCGCCCTGGACGGCCTGGTGGACACCGACGTGGGCCGCCTGCACTACGACTACACCGCCTATCTCGGCGGCCAGGGCCCGGACGTCGCCGCCTCGTACGGGGAGGCGCGCAACCGCTGTGACCTGCGTCCACGCGGCACCACCGTCTTCGTGGGCGCCGGCGGCCCCATGGGGCTGATGCATGTCCAGAGGGCCATCCAACAGCCCGACGGCCCCAGCAAGATCGTCGCCACGGAGGTGAGCGACGAGCGCCTGCAGAGCCTCGAGGATCGTCTGGCCCACCTGGCGGAGAGCAACGACTGCGAGCTGATCACCTTCAACTCACAGACCTCGGACCAGTCCCTCCACGACTTCGTCATGGGCATCACCGACAACCAGGGGGCCGACGACGTGGTGGTCAGCGTCCCGATCGCCGGTGTGATGGCCGAGGCCGACACCCTGATGAATCCCGACGGGATGCTGGTCTTCTTCGCCGGTGTTCCCAACGGCACCCTGGCGCCGCTGAACCTGAGCGCGGTCTACCTCGACAACGCCCAGTACACAGGGACCTCGGGGCTGACCATCCACGATCAGCAGCAGGTGGTGGACCTGGCCAACCAGGGTGATCTCTCTCCGGGGTCCATCGTGGGCGCCGTCGGCGGCATGCGGGCAGCCAAGGATGGCCTCCAGGCCCTGGTCGACGGCAGCTACTCCGGGAAGGTCCTGATCTTCCCCCAGATCCACGACCTCCCCCTGATGGGGCTCGATGAGCTGAAGGAGAAGCTGCCGGCTGTCGCCGACAAGCTCGCACCGGGCGACACGTGGAACGACGAGGCGGAAGCGGCGCTCTTCGACAGCCAGCTGAGCGTCTAGCCTGCGACGACGAAGGCCCGCACCGGATCTCTCCGGTGCGGGCCTTCGTGCGTGGTGATGCTCAGCCGACGTTGACCGCGCTCCACGCCGCGGCGGTCCTGGTGTAGTTCGTGCTGCCCTGGCCGTAGAGGTCCTTGGCCGCGTTGAGCGTCGCGGTCCTGGCCTGGGCGTAGGTGGTGTTCGAGGTCATGTAGACGTTCAGTGCCCGGAACCAGATCTTCTCCGCCGCGGCGCGACCGATGCCGGTCACCGTGGATCCGTTGCAGGTCGGCGACACGTGCTGCTTGCCGCCGATGGTCTTGGTGCCCGAGCCCTCGGCGAGCAGGTAGAAGAAGTGGTTGCCGATGCCCGAGGAGTAGTGGACGTCGGCCTGGCCGGCGGTGGGCGAGTAGCAGCTGTACGACGACCCGTCGCGCGCCGGGTCGTCCATCCGCCGGAAGCCCTCGTGCGTGGCCAGGTCGAACTCCTCACCGATGAAGTAGTCCGCCGGGTCGTTCGGGTTGGCCGCGTAGAACTCGACCATGGTGCCGAAGATGTCGGAGGTGGCCTCGTTGAGACCGCCCGACTCACCGGAGTAGACCAGCCCTGCGGTGTTCTCGGTGACGCCGTGGCTCATCTCGTGACCAGCGACGTCGAGCGAGACCAGCGGGCCGAACGTGGTGCCGTTGCCGTCGCCGTAGGTCATCTTCGACCCGTCCCAGAACGCGTTGACGTAGTTCTTGCCGTAGTGGACCCGGCTCGGAGCACCGGCGCCGTTGCCGAAGATGCCGTTGCGCCCGTGGACGAGCTTGAAGTAGTCGAAGGTCTTGGCGCCGCCGTAGTGGGCGTCGACGCCGGCCGACTCGCGGTTGCTGTTCGTGCCGTTGCCGAACGAGGTGTCGGCGCTGGTGAACGCCACCCCGTTGGTGCAGCCGCTGCCGAAGACCTGGCACCAGTAGGAGTCGGTCTTGTTCTGCATGTCGGTGGTCTTGGCGTTGCCGTGCGCGACGTCCGTGAGCGTGTACGACGACCCGGACACCCCGATCGAGAGCGGGACGGTCCCGCTGTAGAGCGACTGCCCGGAGCCGTCGGCGGTGTGGATCTGCTCCTCGCGTCGGATGACCGAGCCCGAGCGGGCGTCGACGTACGTCGCCAGGCGGCTGGGGGTGCCGTCGGCCTGACGCCCCAGCGTGGTCACCTCGTAGGCCAGCCGGGCGGGGCCGGTGACCGTGTCGACGACCAGGCGCGGCGCCCGGTCGGCGGCGCGCAGTCGGGCGATGTCGCGGGTCGCAGCCGCGGGCGCCAGCGCCGTGGCGCGGGCGGAGGCGACGCCGACCTTCGGGGTGACGCTCACGGCCAGCGGAGCCTGCAGGCTCTGGCTGGCACCCTCCCAGGCACCCGTCGGACCCTGGTGGACCACGAGGTCGCCCCCGAGCACGGGCAGTCCGCCGTAGGTGCGGTCGAGCCGGACGTGGGTGTCGCCGTCGGCGTCACGGACGGTGGCGGTGGCCACGAACTCCTGCTCGACCGACGAGCCCTTCGCGCCCGGGGCGAGCGCCGCCCCCGGGTGCTGGGCCAACGCCTGGACCGCCGCCACGGCCGGGTCGGGCGCCGCCGGAGCCGCGGGCGCCGCGCCGGAGGCGCTCGCTGTCTGGAGGCCGAAGGAGGCGGCGGTCAGGACGGCGGTGGCGGCCAGCCCGAGAGTCTTGAGCATGTGTTCCCTCTCTCACGGACGTCCCCGAGTGGACGTCGCTGGGACGACCTTGCCGCCCGGACCCCCATCCGCAACAGGTCTTGCGGCCTGCAGGTCGATGCAACGCAGGAACGTGCAGAAGTTGCGGGACGCCCGCAGAGGCCGGCTACAGCAGGTGCTCGAGCCCGACCGTGAGCCCGGGGCGCTCCCGCACCCGCCGGATCCCGGTGAGCACGCCGGGAGCGAACGAGGCCCGGTCGAGCGAGTCGTGGCGGATGGTCAGGGTCTCCCCCGGGCCGCCCAGGATCACCTCCTGGTGGGCCAGCAGGCCCCGCACCCGCACCGAGTGCACGGGGACGCCCGACACGTCGGCCCCGCGGGCGCCGTCGAGGGACGTCGACGTGGCGTCCGGGGCGGGGCCCAGCCCGGCCTCGCGCCGTGCCGCCGCGACCAGCTCCGCCGTACGCCGGGCGGTGCCGGACGGGGCGTCGGCCTTGTCGGGGTGGTGGAGCTCGACGATCTCGACCGACTCGTAGTAGGCGGCGGCCTCGGCGGCGAAGCGCATCATCAGGATCGCGCCGATGGAGAAGTTGGGGGCGATCAGCACCCCGGTCGCGGGCGAGTCGCCCAGCCAGCCCCGCAAGGTGGCCAGGCGGTCCTCGTCGAAGCCGGTCGTGCCGACCACCGCGTGGATCCCGTGGTCGATCAGCAGCTCGAGGTGGTCCATGACCACGTCGGGGTGGGTGAAGTCGACGACCACCTCCGCACCGGCGCCGACCAGGTCGTCGGGGTCGTCGCCGACGTCGACCCGCGCCACCAGCTCGGTGTCGTCCGCGGCCTCCACGGCGCGGCAGACCTCGGCCCCGACCCGGCCCCGGGCACCCAGCACCCCCACCTTCACGCGTGCGCTCACGCGACCAAGGTAGCGGGACCGGTGACCACGGGCGTGCCGGGTCTGGCAGGCTGAACCCATGGCAGCACAGACGATCCCGGCACGGATCCGGTGGGCAGTGGACTTCATGGACGTCCAGCCCGCCGACAGCGTGCTCGAGATCGGGTGCGGGCCGGGTGCCGCGGCCGAGCTGATCTGCTCCCGCCTGGAGACCGGCAAGCTCTTCGCCATCGACCGCTCGGAGTCCGGCGTCGACCGCACCAAGCGTCGCTGCGCCGAGCACGTCGCCTCCGGACGGCTGACCGTGCGCCAGATCGACCTGGCCACGCTGCGGGTCCCGGTCAAGCGGCTCACCAAGGTCTTCGCCTTCAACGTCAACCTGTTCTGGGTGCGCGAGTGCCAGGACGAGGTCGCGCTGCTGCACGAGCGGGTGCTGCCCGGCGGGGCGGTGCACCTGTTCTACGAGGTCGGGCGGCCCGAGGAGGTGCCGACGATCATCCAGCAGGCCAGCGCCTCGCTCACCCAGGGTGGCTTCCGGGTCTTCGTCGTCGACTCCAAGCAGCCCGCCGTCGTCGGCATCATCGGGAAGCGCTGACCCTCCCACCGCTGTCGACCTCGCGGAGCCGCTGCCGCAGATCTGTCGGTGATACATTGACACGAATCTGTTTCAACGGTTCGAGCAGGCCCACGCCGGCAGGAGCACCGATGACGACCACCGACCGGCTCCCCCTCCGGGAGGTCACCCGGCTCCGTCTCGGCTTGATGCACCTGCTGCGAATGCGCTCGCACCCGATCACGCACACCACCTGGCTGCGCGAGCACTACGGCGAGGTCTACCGGATGCGCGCCTTCGGCGTCGACATGTACGTCGCCAGCGGACCCGACGCCGCCGAGCAGGTCTTCGTCAACCGCGACAAGACCTTCGTCAGCGGCCCTGCGTGGTCGCGCTTCATCGGCCCGTTCTTCCACCGGGGGCTGATGCTGCTCGACCTCGACGAGCACCTGCACCACCGGCGCATCATGCAGCACGCGTTCGGCACCGATGAGCTGCGCCGCTACCACGCGCTGATGATCCCCCACCTGCGCCGGAGCCTCGCCGCGTGGGAGGGCGTCGAGCACCCCCGGCTCCAGGTCATGCTCAAGGACCTCACGCTCGACCTCGCCCTCGAGGTCTTCGTGGGCGTCGAGCTCGACGAGCCCGAGCGACAGCGGATCAACCGCGCCTTCATCGACGCCGTCCGCGCCGGCACCTCGCTCGTGCGTCACGAGCTGCCGGGCGGGATCGGGCCGTGGTCGCGCGGCCTGCGCGCCCGCCGGGTGCTCGAGCAGTTCTTCCGGGGCGCCCTGCCGGCCAAGCGACGCAGCGGCGGCGACGACCTGTTCGGCCGGCTCTGCGTGGCCGTCGACGACCACGGCAACGCCTTCTCCGACGACGACATCGTCAACCACATGATCTTCCTGCTGATGGCCGCCCACGACACGACCACCACGACGATGACCTCGATGGCCTACCAGCTGGCCCGGCACCCCGAGTGGCAGGAGCGGTGCCGGCAGGAGGCGCTCGCGCTCACCGACCCCGACTACGACCAGGCGCTGCAGCAGCCCTCCCTCGACCTGGTCATGAAGGAGTCGCTCCGGCTGTGTGCGCCGGTGCCGTCGATCCCCCGCCAGGCCACCCGCGACACGTCGATCCACGGCTACCGGATCCCGGCAGGCGCGGTCGTGACCGTCTCGCCGTACGCCAACCACTACCTGCCCGAGGTCTGGCCCGACCCCGCGGGCTTCGACCCCGAGCGGTTCGCCGAGCACCGGCGTGAGGACAAGGCGCACCGGCTGGCCTTCGAACCGTTCGGCGCGGGCGTCCACAAGTGCATCGGGATGCACTTCGCCGGCATGCAGGTCCGGGCGGTCTTCCACGAGCTGCTGACCACCTACCGCTGGAGCGTGCCGCCGGGCTACGAGATGCCGATCGACCTCGCGGCGCTCCCGCTGGCCACCGACGGGCTCCCCGTCACCCTGGAGCGCCGATGACCGATCCCGTGACCGACCCCGTGACAGATCCCGCGACAGATCCCGTGCTCGACGCCGCCCGCGACGTCTTCGAGCAGTACGGCGCCCGGCGGGCGACCGTCGACGACGTCGCCCGGGCCGCCGGGGTGAGCCGCAGCACGGTCTACCGCGCCCACCCCACCAAGGAGGCCCTGCTGCTCGCGGTGGTCGAGCGCGAGACCGCGGCGTTCTTCGACGACCTCGACGCGGTGGCGGGCGACCTGCCGCCGCAGGAGGCGGTGGTCGAGTGCTTCGTGCGCGGCATCGCGATGCTGCGCGACATCCCCGTGCTGAGCCGGTTGGCGAGCAGCGAGCCCGAGGTGATCACCGGTCTGCCCGGCCGTGGCCCGCTGGTGCTGGCGCACACGGCCCGGGTGGCTGCCACCCTGCGTCGGGCCGGCGCCCGGATGGACGACGACGACCTGCACCTGGTGGCCGAGCTGCTGCTGCGGCTGGCGTCGACGTACCTCATCGACCCGGCCGGCCGGCTCGACGTCACCGACGAGGGCGCGGTCCGCGACTACGCGAAGCGCTTCTTGTCCGCTCTCGTCGACTGACCCTGCGCAGACCGGACGGGCTCAGCGCGGTCCGACGACCGCGAGGATCTCGGGCCGGCCGAAGACCGCGGCCGCGACGGTCTGCACGTCGTCGAGGGTGACGGCGTCGATGCGGGCGATGACCTCGTCGATGCCGAGCAGCTCGTGGTGCACCAGCTCGGCCTTGCCCAGCCGCGCCATCCGCGACCCGGAGTCCTCGAGGCCGAGCACGAGAGCCCCGCGCAGCTGACCCTTGCCGCGCTCGAGCTCCTCCTCGGTGATCCCGTCGGTGCAGATCAGCGCCAGCTCGCGGCGCACGGTGTCGAGCACCTCGTCGAGCTTGGCGGGCAGGCAGCCCACGGAGACGCCGACCAGCCCGGAGTCGGCGTGGTGGCTGGCGAAGGAGAACACGGAGTAGGCCAGGCCACGGCGCTCGCGGACCTCCTGGAAGAGCCGGCTGGAGGTGCCCCCACCGAGCGCGGTGTTGAGGACGCCGAGCGCGAACCGTCGGTCGTCGTCGCGGGCGAGGCCCTCCATGCCGAGCACGAGGTTGACCTGCTCGAAGGGCCGGACCGCGGCGACCGCGCCGGGGTGGACCGGCGCCCGGCGCGACGACGTGCGCACCGGCGCCGGCTCGGCGTCACCGTCGAGGAAGCCGTGGCGGCCGAACGCCTTGGTCACCTGGCGCACCACGGTGGCGTGGTCGAGGTTGCCGGCCACGCTGACCACCATCGTGGAGGGTCGGTAGTGGCGACGGTAGAAGCGCTGGATCTGGGCGCGGGTCAGCGCCTCGATCGACTCCACCGTGCCGGCGATCGGCCGGCCCAGGGGTGACTGGCTGCCCCACGCCTGCTCGCCGAAGAGGTTGTGCACCACGTCGTCGGGGTCGTCGTCGTGCATCGCGATCTCGTCGAGGATCACGTCGCGCTCCGCCTCGACGTCGACGCTGCTGAGCACCGAGCCGGTGATCATGTCGCCGAGCACGTCGACGGCCAGCGGCAGGTCCTCGTCGAGGACCCGGGCGTGGAAGACGGTGTACTCCTTGGCGGTGAAGGCGTTGAACTCGCCGCCCACCGCGTCGAGAGCGATCGAGATGTCGAACGCCGACCGCTCGGTGGTGCCCTTGAAGAGCAGGTGCTCGAGGAAGTGCGAGCAGCCGTGCTGCGTGGGCGTCTCGTCGCGCGAGCCGACCCCGACCCACACCCCGACGCAGGCCGAGCGGGTGCCGGCCATCTGCTCGGTCACCACGCGCAGCCCTCCGGGGAGGACCGTGCGGCGCACCCGCGAGGTGACCTGACCGTGGTCGTCGGTCACCGTCATGAGCGTGCGGGTGGTGGCGCGCCTGCGAGGAAACGCCGACGACCGGCCAGCAGGACCCTGCTGGCCGGTCGTCCGGTTCTGTGCTGTCACGCGGAGGTCACCTACGCGTCGTCGCCCTCGGCGTCCGCAGCGGCCTCGCCGTCCTGGTCGCCGTCCTCGACGACCGGGATCAGGGAGAGCTTGCCGCGGTCGTCGATCTCGGCGATCTGGACCTGGACCTTCTGGCCCACCGAGACGACGTCCTCGACGGCGTCGACGCGCTTGCCACCGGCGAGGGCGCGCAGCTTGCTGATGTGCAGCAGCCCGTCCTTGCCCGGCATCAGCGAGACGAAGGCACCGAAGTTGGTCGTCTTCACGATGGTGCCGAGGTAGCGCTCGCCGACCTCGGGCATCGTCGGGTTGGCGATCGCGTTGACGGCCTGGCGGGCGGCCTCGGCGGACTCCCCGTTGGTGGCACCGATGTAGATGGTGCCGTCGTCCTCGATGGACAGCGAGGCGCCGGTGTCGTCCTGGATCTGGTTGATGACCTTGCCCTTGGGCCCGATCACCTCGCCGATCTTGTCGACCGGGATGCGCACGGTGATGATGCGCGGCGCGTGCAGCGACATCTCCTCGGGGGCGTCGATGGCCTCGGCCATCACCTCGAGGATCGCCATCCGGGCGTCCTTGGCCTGGGTGAGGGCCTGCGACAGGACCTCGGCCGGGATGCCGTCGAGCTTGGTGTCGAGCTGGAGCGCGGTGATGAAGTCGGGCGTGCCCGCGACCTTGAAGTCCATGTCGCCCATGGCGTCCTCGGCCCCGAGGATGTCGGTCAGCGCGACGTACTGCGTCTGGCCGTCGACCTCGCCGGAGATGAGGCCCATCGCGATACCGGCCACGGGGGCCTTGAGCGGGACGCCGGCCTGGAGCAGCGACAGCGTCGAGGCGCAGACCGAGCCCATGGACGTCGAGCCGTTGGAGCCCATCGCCTCGGACAGCTGGCGGATGGCGTAGGGGAAGGTCTCGCGGTTGGGCAGCACGGGCAGCATCGCCCGGCGGGCCAGAGCACCGTGGCCGACCTCGCGGCGCTTGGGCGAGCCCACGCGACCGGTCTCGCCGGTGGAGAACGGCGGGAAGACGTACTTGTGCATGTAGCGGCGCGTCTTCTCGGGCGAGAGCGTGTCGAGCTTCTGCTCCAGGGTCAGCATGTTGAGCGTCGTGACGCCGAGGATCTGCGTCTCGCCCCGCTCGAACAGCGCGGAGCCGTGGACCCGCGGGATCACGCCGACCTCGGCGTGCAGCGGACGGATGTCGGCGAGGCCGCGGCCGTCCATGCGGACCTTGTCGCGCAGCACGCGCTCGCGCATGAGCGACTTGCTGACCGCGCGGAACGCCGCGCCGATCTCCTTCTCGCGGCCCTCGAACTGGCCGCCGAGCTGGTCGAGCAGCGAGGCCTTGACCTCGTCGAGGCGCGACTCGCGCTCGAGCTTGTCGGCGATCTTCAGCGCGGACGTGGTGTCGGCCTGGGCGGCGGACTCGACGGCGGCGTAGACGTCGTCCTCGAAGTCGAGGAAGACGGGGAAGTCCTGGACCGGCTTCGCGGCCTGCTTGGCCAGCTCGGCCTGCGCGTCGCACAGCTGCTTGATGAAGGGCTTCGCGGCGTCGAGGCCGCCGGCGACGACCTCCTCGGAGGGGGCCTGCACCCCGGACTCCACGAGCTCGAAGGTCTGCTCGGTGGCCTCGGCCTCGACCATCATGATCGCGACGTCACCGGAGTCGGTGACCCGACCGGCGACGACCATGTCGAAGACGGCGTTCTCGAGCTGGCTGTGGGTCGGGAACGCCACCCACTGACCCTCGATGAGGGCCACGCGGACGCCGCCGACGGGGCCGGAGAACGGCAGGCCCGAGAGCTGGGTCGAGATCGACGCGGCGTTGATCGCCAGCACGTCGTAGGGGTGGTCGGGGTCGAGCGCCAGCACGGTGATGACGACCTGGACCTCGTTGCGCAGGCCCTTCTTGAACGTCGGGCGCAGCGGGCGGTCGATCAGGCGGCAGGTGAGGATCGCGTCCTCGCCCGGGCGACCCTCGCTGCGGAAGAACGAGCCGGGGATCTGGCCGACCGCGTACATCCGCTCCTCGACGTCGATCGTCAGGGGGAAGAAGTCGAAGTGGTCCTTGGGGTGCTTGCCGGCCGTGGTGGCCGAGAGCAGCATGGTCTCGTCGTCGAGGTAGGCGGTGACCGAGCCGGCCGCCTGGCGGGCCAGCAGGCCGGTCTCGAACTTGATCGTGCGGGTGCCGAAGGAGCCGTTGTCGAGGACGGTCTCGACGGCAGTGATGACGGGATCTGTCACGGTTGTCTCTTTTCGTTCGCGAGCAGATCCGCGAGGCCGCGCGGGCCCGGGTCAGTCCCGGGCGAGATGGCCGGTCTTCGATCGAGACCCGCAGGAGCGACGAGGTCGTCCCTGAAGATCACTACCGAGGACCGCGCCGACGGTGTCGCGGATCGCTCCTGGTTGGTTGTTGAGTTGTGTCGCGCCACGGGGCGCGCGAGGTGGCGCGTCAGCCGTGGATGCCACGAAGGGACCCACCAACAGGTGAGTCCCTCGCGGATGTCAGCGGCGCAGGCCGAGGCGCTCGATGATCGAGCGGTAGCGGTCGATCTCGGTCTTGCGCAGGTAGTTGAGCAGCCGGCGGCGCTGGCCGACCAGCAGCAGCAGCCCACGGCGGCTGTGGTGGTCGTGCTTGTGCTGCTTGAGGTGCTCGGTGAGGTGGGCGATGCGGTGGCTGAGCAGCGCGATCTGGACCTCGGGAGAGCCGGTGTCGCCCTCGGTCGTGGCGTACTCGGCGATGATCTTGTTCTTCGTCGCGGCGTCGGTTCCGATCGACATGCGGCTCCTTAGGGGTCTGGTTGCGCGGCGCGCCGGGGCCTGTCCACCCGGGCACTCTGGATCCGCGGCCGTTCTACGGCGGTGGGGACAGCGTCGTCCGGGGCCCGTACGGCCGCGCACACAGGCGCAGCCCGGTGTCCGGACGACCACAGGAGGCTATCAGCGGGTGAGCACGCGCCCCAAAACAGCACCGGGCCGCCGCCCGAGGGCGACGACCCGGTGTCGGGGTCTGACGTCGAGGCTGTGGCGTCGACTCAGGCCGGGGGGTTGTCGTGACGCTGGACGGTCTGGCTGCCGTCGGGGTGCGTGGTGGTGGCGGTGGTGCCGCCGCCCGTGGTGCGGCGGTTGTTGAGCGTCACCGCGGTGAGCACGGTCAGGATCACACCTGCTCCCGCCATGATCCAGCCGATCATCGTGAGGTCGATGGCGTCGACCCGGTCTTGTACTGCCAGGGCGAAGATCAGGCCGATCGTGATCAGCGTGACGCCGAGTCCGTATCCCATGGTCCTACCTCCTCAGTCGTGCCGGGCGGGGGTGCCGGCATCGTGACGTCGCACGATAGGTCACCGCTGGCGGCGCCAGCGGGACCACGGAGCAGGTACCCCCGACCAGCGGCGACAAACGAGACCCGCGTCACCCGAGCAGGCGCAGCACGGCCTCACGCCCCGACGTGGGGTCGGCCGCGCCGAGGGCCGCCTCGGCGGCGTCCTCGCAGGCCTGCAGGTCGACCCCGGCCAGCCGGGCCCCCACGGGCCGCACCGCGGCCGAGGCCATCGACAGCGACGTCACGCCCATCCCGATCAGGGCGCAGGCCAGCAGCGGGTCGGCGGCGGCCTCGCCGCACACACCGACCGGCTTGCCGGCGGCGCGGCCCGCGGCCGCCGTGATCGCGATCAGCTGCAGCACCGCCGGCTGCCACGAGTCGGTGAGGTGGGCCAGGTCGGTGGCCATCCGGTCGGCCGCCATCGTGTACTGCGTCAGGTCGTTGGTGCCGATCGAGAGGAAGTCGACGACCTCGAGGATGCGGTGAGCGAGCAGCGCGGCCGCCGGCACCTCGACCATCACCCCCGGCTTCAGCCCCCGCGCCCGCACCTTGGCGGCGAAGTCGGCCGCCTCCGCCACGGTCGCCACCATCGGGGCCATCACCCAGGTCTCGGTGCCGGTGCGCTCGGCGGCGATCGCGATGGCGTCGAGCTGACGGTCGAGCAGGCCGGGGTCGCTGAACGACAGGCGCAGCCCCCGGATCCCGAGCGCCGGGTTCTCCTCGCCGGCGTGGGTCGCGAACGCCACCGGCTTGTCGGACCCGGCGTCGAGGGTGCGGACGACGACCTGGCGGCCGTCGCCGAAGGCCGCGAGCACCTCGGCGTAGATGTCGGCCTGCTCCTCGACCGTGGGCTCCTCGGTGCGGTTGAGGAAGCAGAGCTCGGTGCGGAAGAGCCCGACGCCCTCGACCGGCCCGTCGGCCGCCAGCACCGCCGACCCGCCGTCGGCGACGTTGGCCAGGAGCTTGATCCGCAGGCCGTCGCGGGTGACGGCCGGGCCCGACCAGGTGGCGAGCGCGGCCCGCGCCTCGAGGTCGACCGCGACCCGCTGGAGGGCGTCCGCCTCCTCGACGTCGGTCTCGATGGTGCCGGCGGTGCCGTCGACGAGCACGGGCACGCCGCCCGGCAGGTCGAGGACCCCGTCGGCGCCGACGACGCACGGGATGCCGAGCTGGCGGGCGATGATCGCGGTGTGGCTGGTCGGTCCGCCTCGCTGCGTGACCAGGGCCAGCACGAGCGCAGGGTCGAGGCCGGCCGTGTCCGCCGGCGCGAGGTCGTCGGCGACGAGCACCACGGGGGAGCTGGGAGTCGGGACGCCGGGCTCGGAGACCCCGACGATGCGGGCGACCAGACGCTTCTCGATGTCGCGCAGGTCGGTCACGCGCTCGGCCATCAGGCCGCCCATGCCCGAGAAGACCGTCACGAACTGCTCGACGCCCGCAGCCACCGAGTCGAGCAGCCCGTCACCTCCGCGCAGGTTCTTGCGCACCGCACCCCGCAGCCCGCGGTCGCGGGCCAGGCCGGCGCTGGCCGTGAGCACCTCCGAGGCCGCGCCGACCGCACGCTCGGCCTTCGCGACGAAGCCCTCGGCAACGAGCTCAACGGCGGCGTCGTACGCCGCGAGGGCCGCCTCCGCGTCGCCGAACCCGCCGTCCCCGAAGGCGGCCACCACTGCTGGTGGGACCTCCGTGGTGGCGAGCAGGACCGGCGCGTAGGCGAGGCCGGGCACCACGGGGGTGCCGGAGCGGGCAGAGGACGTCGAGGTGAGCTTCTTGGTGACCACCCTCACAAGTTACGACCCAAAACCCTTGACAGTCAACACATTCGAAGGATAAAACAACACTTACAAAGATTCACACCAACGAAACGGGTCCCATGACTATGTACGCCGAAGAGCGCCAGCAGGCGATGGCGCGCCGCGTCGTCGAGCACGGCCGTCTGTCGGTCAACGAGCTCGCCGACCAGTACGCCGTCACCACCGAGACCGTACGCCGCGATCTCACCGCGCTCGAGGGGCTCGGGCTGGTGCGGCGGGTGCACGGCGGGGCCGTCCCGGCGGGAGCGCTGACCACCCTCGAGTCGGCCGTCGTCGAGCGCGACACGCTCAACACCGACGCCAAGGAGCGGATCGCTCGGGCCGCGGCGGACCTCTTGGTGGGCCCGGTCGCCTCGGTGCTCTTCGACGCGGGCTCCTCGACGGCGCGGCTGGCGGCTTTCCTCCCGACCGACGTCCAGATCACCGCCTTCACGCACGCGCTGCCCGTCGCTGCCCGGCTGAGCTCACTGGCCCAGGTCGACGTGCACCTCCTCCCCGGACGGGTGCGGCTCGCGACCCAGGCCGCCGTCGGCCCCGACACCGTGGTCGCCATCGACCGGATCCGGGCCGACGTCGCCTACATCGGGACCAACGCGATCTCCGTGCGCGGCCTCAGCACCCCCGACCCCGACGAGGCGGCCACCAAGCGGGCGCTGATCTCCGCCGCCCGCCAGGTGGTGCTGCTCGCCGACCGGTCGAAGTTCGGCCCCGACAGCGCGGTGCGCTTCGCCGACCTGGCCCAGGTCGACGTGCTGGTCACCGACACCGAGCCGTCGTCCGACGACCGCGCGGCGCTGAAGAGCGCCGGCGTCCGCACGGTGATCGCATGATCGTCACGCTGACCCCTCACCCGAGCACCGACCGCACGGTCACGCTGACCCAGCGGCTCGAGCGGGGCGCCGTCCACCGCGCGCAGTCCGTCATCTCGCAGGCCGGTGGCAAGGGCGTCAACATCTCGCGCGCCGCCGTGACCGCGGACGTCGCGACCGTCGCGGTGCTGCCTGCTCCGGCCGACGACCCGTTCGTGCTCGAGCTGACCGCGGCCGGGATCCCCTCCGACGCCGTCCCGACCGTCGGGGGCCCGCGGGTCAACCTCACCATCTCCGAGCCCGACGGCACCACCACCAAGATCAACAGCCCCGGACCGGTGGCCACACCCGAGCTGCTGGCCGAGCTCGGGGCGCGGCTGCACGAGCACGCCGAGCGGGCCACGTGGATCGTGCTCGCCGGCTCGTTGCCGCCCGGTGCGCCCGACTCCTGGTACGCCGACGTCATCGCCGACCTCGCCACCACGTCCACCCGCGTGGCGCTCGACACCAGCGACGCGCCGCTGGCGGCCGTCGTGGCCGGCCTCCCCGGCGCCTGCCCGCACCTGATGAAGCCCAACGGCGAGGAGCTCGCGTCCTTCACCGGCACCGACGCCGATGAGCTCGAGAGCGACCCGCAAGCCGCGGCCGACGCCGCCGCCGTCCTCGTCGCCGACGGCGTCGAGACCGTGCTCGCCACGCTCGGCGGCGCCGGCGCGGTGCTGGTCACCGCCGACGGCGCCTGGCACGCCACTCCCCCGCCCACCGAGGTGGTCAGCACCGTCGGTGCCGGCGACTCCAGCCTCTTCGGCTACCTGCTGGGCGACCTGCAGGGCCTCACACCCCCCCAACGACTTGCGCTGGCCGTGGCCTACGGCAGTGCAGCAGCCGGACTTCCCGGCACAACCATCCCGACGCCCGCCCAGGTAGACCCCAGTCGGGTCGTCGTGCGCGAGCTCCACCTCACCCAGGGAGGGTGAACATGTCCCAGCTCATCACGAGCGAGCTCGTGCGGCTCGACGCCAGTCTCGGCGCCGACAAGCACGAGACCATCCGCGGTCTCGCCGACGTGGTCGCCGCGGCCGGTCGGACGACCGACGTCGACCAGCTCGTCGCCGACGCCTTCGCACGCGAGTCGCAGTCGTCCACCGGTCTGCCCGGCGGCATCGCGATCCCGCACTGCCGCACCTCGGCGGTCACCGAGCCGACCCTGGCCTTCGCCCGGCTCTCACCGCCGGTCGACTTCGGCGCCAAGGACGGGCCCGCCGACCTGGCGTTCCTGATCATCGCCCCCGAGGGGGGTGGCAACACCCACATGCAGCTGCTGACCAAGCTGGCCCGCGCGCTGGTCAAGGCCGAGTTCACCGGCTCGCTGAGGGCGGCGACGTCGGCCGAGGAGGTCGCCGCGCTGGTCTCCGAGGTCGTCGAGCCCGCCGTCCCTGCGGCGGCGCCCGCCACCCCGGCCGCCCCGGCCGCCGCGGCCGCCAGCCCGGACCGACCGCGCAGCCTGGTCGCAGTGACCGCCTGCCCGACCGGCATCGCCCACACCTACATGGCCGCCGAGGCCCTCGAGGCCGCGGCCGAGCGCGCCGGGGTCGAGATCCACGTCGAGACCCAGGGGTCGGCCGGGTCCACCCCGCTGGCGCCGGCCACCATCGCCTCCGCCGACGCCGTGATCTTCGCCGTCGACGTGGGCGTCCGTGACCGGGGCCGCTTCGGCGGCAAGCCGGTCGTCTCCTCGGGCGTGAAGCGTCCCATCGAGGAGGCCGACGCGATGATCGCCGAGGCCCTCCGCTACGCCGACGACCCCCACGCACCTCGCGTCGAGGGCAGCGCCTCCGCCGGCGAGGGCGGGGCCGGTGCCAACGAGAGCTGGGGCGGTCGCACCCGCCGGGTGCTGATGACCGGGGTCTCCTACATGATCCCGTTCGTGGCCGCGGGTGGTCTGCTGATCGCTCTGGGCTTCCTGCTCGGCGGCTACGAGATCGTCGGCCCGTACGGCGACATCGCCGTCAACAACACGATCTTCGACCTCCCGAGCCCCGCTGAGCTCGGGCTCGACCACGCGCTCTTCGGCTCGGGGCTGATGGTCTACCTCGGCGCGCTCTTCTTCATCATCGGCAAGACGGCGTTCGCGCTGTTCATCCCCGCCTTCGCCGGCTACATCGCCTACGCGATCGCCGACCGCCCCGGCATCGCGCCCGGCTTCGTGATGGGCGGCCTGGCCGCCAACCTGTTCGGGGTCACGAGCTCCGACGGGGTCGGCTTCCCGGCCACCGGGTTCCTCGGCGCGATCGCCGGCGGCGTCCTCGCCGGGGTCATCGCCCACTGGATCGCGAGCTGGAAGGTGCCGACCTGGGCCCGCGGCCTGATGCCCGTGCTGGTCATCCCGCTGCTGACCTCGATCCTGGCCGGGCTGCTGATGATCGTGGTGCTCGGCAAGCCGATCAACTGGCTGATGACCCAGCTCAACGACGGCCTCAACTCGCTCACCGGCAGCAGTGCGATCCTGCTGGGCATGATCCTCGGTCTGATGATGGCCTTCGACATGGGCGGTCCGCTCAACAAGGTCGCCTACAGCTTCGCTGCCGTCGGTGTCGGCGGTGCCGCGCTGGCCTCCGACGCCCCCGAGCTGCGGATCATGGCCGCCGTGATGCTCGCCGGCATGGTGCCGCCGATCGCTCTCGCGCTGGCCACCGTCATCCGCCCCGGTCTCTTCACGGTGCCCGAGCGCGAGAACGGCAAGGCCGGCTGGCTGCTCGGCGCCTCCTTCATCACCGAGGGCGCGATCCCGTTCGCCGCGGCCGACCCGCTGCGCGTCATCCCCGCGATCATGGCCGGCTCCGCCGTCACCGGTGGGCTGTCGATGGCCATGGACGTCGCTGTCCGGGCGCCGCACGGCGGCATCTTCGTGCTGTTCGCCGTCGACGGTGTGGCCGGCTTCCTGTTCGCGCTGGTCGCCGGTGTGGTCGTCGGCGCGGCTGCGGTCATCGGACTCAAGTCGCTCGGTCGTGACAAGACCGTGGACGCCGCCGTGGCCATGGCCACCGTCTGACCCCCGCACCCCCGCACCCCGCACGTCCCGCACCACCGCACGTCCCGCACCACCGCACGTCCCGCATCCACATCCACGTCCCACAAGGAGCACCATGCCCACCCAGTCAGTCGTCGTCGGCTCCGCCGTCGGCCTCCACGCCCGCCCCGCCTCGATCATCAGCGAGGCCGCCGCCGAGCTCGACTCCGAGGTCTACCTCGGTCTGCCCGGCGACGAGCCCGTCGACGCGGCGTCGTCCCTGCTGATCATGACCCTCGGCGCCGGCAACGGCGTCACGGTCGAGGTCTCCGGTGACAACGAGGCCGACGTGGCCGCCATCGCGGCCCTGGTCGCCCAGGACCTCGACGCCTGAGGCACGCCCCTGACACCCGGTGGGGGACGGCCCAGGCCGTCCCCCATCGGGTCATTCCTGCCCGCTGACCTGCGCAAACGGGCCCGAAGTCGATCGCGACGGCGTTGTCGGTGGTCGGTGCTTGACTGGTTTCATGCTCGGGGTGCAGGCGTTGGAGGCGATGTCGGAGGAGGAGGTCCTCGACGTCGCTACGGCGTGTGCTGAGACGGTGCGTCGGGCGGAGGTCGACCTGTTGCGGGTGGCCTACCAGTGGGCGGTGCTGCACGACCCGGCCCGGCTCGACCCCGCCGAGACCACCAGGCCCGGGCGGGAGCGAGCGCGGCGCTACGGCGGTGCGGGGGTGGCGGAGGTGTGCGAGTTCGCGGCCGCTGAGCTGGGGGCGCGGATCGGGCGCACCACCCATGCCGCGGCTGCGCTGATCGCTGATGCCCAAGACCTCCGCCACCGCCACCCGGTGCTGTGGGCGCGGGTGCAGGCCGGTGAGGTGCGGGCCTCCTACGCCCGTCACGTGTGCGGTCAGACCCGTGAGCTGTCGCCGGGCGAGGCGGCCTACGTCGATGCGGAGGTGGCGGAGTCGGCTGATGGGCGGATCCCGTGGACCCGGTTCGAGGCGTTGGTCACCGGCAAGGTCGCTGCGGCTGCTCCGGCGTTGGCGCGGGCCAAGGAGCGCAAGGCGCGGCGGGCGCGGTTCGCCAAGCGGATCGGGAAGACCGAGCACGGCATGGGCTCGTTCCTGGTCCGTGCCGACCTCGCCACCATCGAGGCCCTCGACGCCGCCGTCACCGAGGTCGCCGGCCGGCTGACCGAGGTCTACCCCGACGACCCCGACGCCCGACGCTGGGCCCTCGAGCCCGGCGAGACCGCGATGGGTGTGGACGACCGCCGGGTGCTGGGCCTGCTGATGCTCACCAACCCTGGCTGCGGGCCCGACGCCCGCGCGGGCGTCGACCTGGGTGACCTGCTGCCCCGGGTGACGCTGTTCGTGCATCTCGACGGCCGCCCCGAGCGCGAGATCGATGAGCACGGCCAGCCGTTGCAGCCGTTGCAGCCGTTGGAGCGGGTGGCGCGGGTCGAGGGCCACGGCCCGGTGACCGAGTCGTGGCTGCGTGAGGTGCTCGGGCCCCATGCCCGGTTCACCGTCACCCCGGTGCTCGACCTGGCCGGGCAGGTGCCGGTCGATGCCTACGAGATCCCGCAGCGACATCGCCGGGCCGTGCGTCTGATGACGCCGGCCGACGTCTTCCCGTTCGCCTCCTGCACCTCACCCGCGATGCAGGTCGACCACACCGTCCCCCACGACGGCGCGGCGAATCAAGGCGGGCCGAGCGCGATCGGCAACTACGGCCCGATGACCACCACCCACCACCGCATCAAGACCCACGGCCGGTGGCAGGTCCAGCAACCCTTTCCCGGCATCTACGTGTGGCGCGACCCCCACGGCGCGCACTACCTCGTCGACCACACCGGCACCCGCCGGCTCCCCGAGCCACCACCGCACACCCCACGACCTCGGCCTCTGGTGCTCGAGATCCACCACAGCCCGATCCAGATCGACTACGACCTGACCGCCTGAGCATTCGCCGCGCACTCCGGTGCGCGTCACACCCGGGTCCGGTCACGCACCATGTGCAATTTACTACGCACCATGCGAGCAGTAGAGTGCTCACATGCCGTCGACGACCCTGCCCCCCTTCCATCTCGCCCTGCCAGTTCACGACATCGATGCAGCTCGGCACTTCTACGGTCAGGTCCTGGGCTTCGACCGCGGCCGGTCGGACGACCGATGGACTGACTGGAACGTCGACGGCCACCAGGTCGTGACGCACCAGGTCGACAACCACCGCAACGCCGTGGCCGGCACCAACCCGGTCGACGGACACGACGTACCCGTCCCACACTTCGGCCTGGTGCTCTCCGTCGACCGCTTCCAGGAGCTCGCGCAGCGGCTGACCGAGGCCGGCACCGACTTCGTCATCGAACCGTACGTGCGGTTCCAGGGCGAGCCCGGCGAGCAGTGGACGATGTTCTTTCTCGACCCGTCCGGAAACGCTCTCGAGTTCAAGGCGTTCAAGGACCTCTCGCAGCTCTTCGCCGTCTGACCCGGGGCGGCCTGAGCCGAGGTGACGCGCGTGAATCAGGACGACCGCGAACCCGTCGTACCCGACAACCTGACCGCGGAAGGCGAGCTGGCCCAGGACTTCCTGTCGCAGGTCGGCGCCAACATCAGGACGCTACGCACCAAGCGGTCACTGACCGTGCAGCAACTGGCCGACCGTGCCCGGATCAGCCGTCGGCTCCTGACCCAGATCGAGCTCGGTCAGGCCAACCCGAGTCTGGTCACCGTCACCAGGATCGCCAGGCAGCTGGGGACGGACTTCACCAACCTCCTGGACAAGCCGACGGCCGAGTCACCCATCGAGGTGCACGCCGCCAACGACCACACGCTCGTGTGGTCGAGTGAGGCTGGCAGCACAGCTCACCTGCTCGAGGCCACCGACTCACGCTCGGCCGATCTCTGGCTGTGGCGGCTGGTGCCCGGTGACACCTACCGCGGCCAGGCCGACCCGGCACGATCCCAAGAGCTGTTCTACGTCCTCGACGGGTCCCTCACGCTGACGGCTGACGATCAAGAGATGGTCGTGACGGCTGGGGCCTCCAGCCGGCTGCGCAGCGACCGCGTCTACACCTACCGCAACGCAAGCCAGAGGCCCGTGCGGTTCCTCCGCACCGTCTCGCTCGCTCCCTGACGAACCAACGCAGATCGGAACACCATGAACACCCAGAACACCCAGAACACCCATGACCGCAGCGTCTTCCTGATCGGCGCCGCCGGCGGCGTCGGGCGACGACTCACCGCTCTCCTCACCGAGCGCGGGCATCGCGTCACCGGCATGCACCGGGCCGGCGGCCAGGACGCCGTCATCCGCGGCGCCGGCGGAACCCCGGTGACCGGGGACCTCGTCGAAGACTCGGTCGCGACCCTGGCCGAGCGCCTGGCAGGCCACGACGCCGTCGTCTTCAGCGCCGGCGCCCATGGCACCGGCGCGGAGATGACGGCCGCCATCGACGGCCAGGGCTTGAAGAAGGCCGCCGACGCTGCCGTCGAATCCGGCGTCCGACGATTCGTGCTGGTCTCGGTGTTCATGGACGCCCTGCGCGACCAGCCGCGCTCCGACGGTTTCGAGCACTACATGAAGATCAAGCGCGAAGCCGACATCCACCTCGCCGGCACGGACCTCGACTTCCTCATCCTGCGACCCGGCGATCTCCTCGACGACGTCGGCACCGGGCGGGTCAACGCCGGCGTCTCGATCCCGTACGGCGCAGTGCCCCGCGACGACGTGGCAGCCTTCATCGCGGCCAGCCTGTTCGACCCCGACCTCAACCGCACCGACGTCGAGCTCACCGCTGGCGACATGACCATCGACGAGGCAGTGGCCGCGCTGGCACCCCGATCCTGGCGTCCCTGAGCAAAGACTCAGGGAGCGTCACCCGCGGTCGTCGCCCGCAGCGTGAGGTAGACCGCCCGCATGCCCACGGCCCGCTCCAGCTCGGCCATCACACTGCCGAAGAACTGCTCGCGGTAGGTCTCGTCGGTCACCGTCGAGACCGTCAGGTAGAGCCCGGAGAAGGCCGAGAGGAACGTCGCCACGGCCACCAGCTCGACGGAGATCGCGGGGATGCCGAGGATCCTGGTGGCGGGCTGGCCCAACCATGCCTCCATCACCGGCTCGGTCATGATCAGGGCGCCGAAGACCATCAGGAACACGAAGACCGAGAGCGTCACGAGCAGCACCTGCACGACCTGCACGATGATCAGCACGATCACCAGGTTCCAGCGCTCGAAGCCACTGACCTCGGCGTGCGCCGCCGGGTCGGCGTCCGGGTCCGCCACGAGCGCCTGGGCCGCGGACTCCAGGGGTGTGCCCCGGCACGCCCGGAGCAGCAGGTCGTCGTCGACGTCGTCGTCGGTGCGGTCCACCTCCTCGGGCAGCCGCACCAGCAGGAACGCGAAGGCCAGCAGCCCGAAGAGCAGCACGGTCAACCACAGCGCGCCGACCCCGAGGTTGGAGCCGACCTGCCAGACCTCGGTGTTGACGAACAGGAACGTGATGAACAGCAGCAGCAGCGGCAGCGCCCGCGTCGTCATCGGCAGCAGCGTGCGCAGGCTGCCCCACGTGCGCGACAGGGCCCACCGCACGATCGGCCCGGCGTGCAGCTGCACCAGCGCGTACCAGCCGGCGGCGAGCAGCAGCAAGGACGCCAGGGTCGCGGAGCCCAGCGTCAGCTGGTCGGCGAACCAGGCGACCGCGCCACCGGCGCCCGTCCCCACCAGGGCCACCAGCAGCAGGAAGGGGACGATCCGCCTCGGTCGCATCGCCTGACGCACCTGGGCGCGGCGCTCGGGCACGAAGTAGGTCAGCCCGTGCTGCAGGAACCAGAGCTCGGCAGGTCCGTGGATCCCCGTGGGTGCGGCCTTCACGCGCCGTCGCGCTCGAGGATCTCGCGCGCCCGGGCGACGTCGTCGGCCATCGCCTCGAGCAGCTCCTCGACCGAGTCGAAGCGGACCATGCCGCGCAACCGGTCGACGAACGCGACCTCCACCTCGACCCCGTAGAGCTCGAGGTCGTCGCGGTCGAGCACGTAGCTCTCGACCCGGCGCTCGCGGTGCCCGTCGAAGGTCGGGTTGGTGCCGACGCTGATCGCTGCGGGGTGGACCACGGCCTCGCCCGCGGTGCCTATCGTCCGCAACCACCCGGCGTACACCCCGTCGGCGGGCGCCGCGGCGGCCGGGTCGATCGGCACGTTGGCGGTGGGGTAGCCGAGCTCGCGGCCACGGCGGTCGCCCTCGACCACGACGCCCCGCACCGCGAACGGGCCACCGAGCGCCTCCGCTGCGCCGGCCACGTCGCCGGAGGCCAGGCAGGTGCGGACGTAGGTGGAGGACCAGACCTGGGGGCCGCCGTCCAGCTCGACCCCGACCGCCTCGAAACCCTCCGCCGCACCGACCTCGCGCAGCAGCGCGAGGTCACCGGCGGCCCGGTGGCCGAAGCGGAAGTTGGCGCCGACCACGACGGCAGCGGCGTGGAGGGCGGTGACCAGCACCCGGTCGATGAACTCGCGCGGCGACCAGGCGGCGGTGTCGCGGTCGAACGGGACCACCAGCACGTCGTCGACGCCGGCCTCGGCCAGGAGCCGGGCGCGGGTCTCGAGCCCGGTCAGCATCGAGGGGGCGTGCTCGGGTCGCAGCACGGCCATCGGGTGCGGGTCGAAGGTGACCGCGACCAGGGGCAGACCCCGCTCGTCGGCGGTGGCCCGGGCGCGGTCGATGACCGCGCGGTGACCGAGATGGACGCCGTCGAAGTTGCCCACCGTCACGACCGTGGCCGTGACCTCGGCCGGCACGTCGTCGGGCGTTCGCCAGATCTGCACGCCCTGAACCCTAGTGGCGCAGACCCAGCACTCGGTGCGGAGGCCGCACTCAGACGAAGACGGCCACGGGGCGGGCGCCCTCGTCGTCGCGCGGCTCGTACAGGGCGAGGAACTCACCGTCGGGCGCGAAGACCGCGCTCAGCCCGCCGAGGTCGAGGTCGAGGCGGCGCCCCACGCGGACGTCGGCCGCGCGGTCGGCGTCGAGGTCGACCGCCGGGAAGGCGGCGCGCGCGGCGTCGGAGATCGGCAGCATCGTGAAGGTCTCGCCCAGGGCCTCGAGGGAGTGGGCGACGTCGAGCCCGTAGGGACCCACCGCCGTACGACGCAGCGCGGTGAGGTGGCCGCCGACGCCGAGCGCGGCGCCGAGGTCGCGGGCGATCGCCCGGACGTAGGTGCCGCTGGAGCAGCGCAGGGAGACCGTGACGTCAGCACCGACCACGTCGTGCACGGTGAGCTCGTGCACGGTGACCCGGCGGGCAGCCAGCGCGACCTCCTCGCCGTCGCGCACGCGCTGGTAGGCGCGCTTGCCGTCGACCTTGATCGCCGACACGGCGGTCGGGACCTGGTCGATCTCGCCGACGAACGCGGTCAGCGCCTCGCGCACCTGCTCGGCCCGGAGGTGCGCGGTCTCGGCGGTCGCGACCGTCTCGCCCTCGGCGTCGTCGGTCGTGGTCGACTCCCCCAGCCGGATCGTGGCGTCGTAGGCCTTCTCGGTCAGCATCAGGTGACCGAGCAGCCGCGTCGCCCGGTTGAGGCCGAGCACCAGCACGCCGGTCGCCATCGGGTCGAGGGTGCCGGCGTGGCCGACCTTGCGGGTCCCGGCCAGCCGACGTACCCGCGCCACCACGTCGTGCGAGGTGAGGCCGGCGGGCTTGTCGACGACGACCAGGCCCGCGACGGACGTCATTCCTCGTGGACCTCGTCGTCGGCCTCGACCTCGGCGACCTCGGAACCGTCGGAGTCGGCGTCGTCGGCGTCGTCGCCGATCTCGCGGGGCTTCTTGTAGGGGTCGGCCTCGCCGGCGTACGCCGCGCCCTCACGGACCGCGGCCACCGCGGCGTCGCTCTCGCGGGCCTTGGCCAGCACGGTGTCGAGGTGGCGGGCGGTCTCCGGGAGGGCATCGGGCACGAAGGTCAGCGACGGCACGAGGCGCATGCCGAGCTGCTTGGCCACCTCGGAGCGCAGCACGCCCTTGGCCGACTCGAGCGCCGCGGCGGTGCTGGCCAGGTCGCCCTCGTGGTCGGGACCCTCGCCGAGGACCGTGTAGAAGATCGTGGCCTGCTGGCTGTCGCCGGTGAGGCGGACGTCGGTGATGGTGACGAAGCCGAGCCGGGGGTCCTTGATCCGACGCTCGAGCATCTCGGCGACGATCACCTGGATCCGGTCGGCGATCTTGCGTACACGCGGACTGGTCATGCAACTCTTCCTAACGTCGACCCGGCTCGTCTGCACGAGCCGGACACCGACGCCGCTCGCCACCGGCGGTGAGACCGGTGACGAGCAGCGTCGAGCTGGATCAAGCGCGCGGGATCTCGCGCATCTCGAAGGCCTCCACGACATCGCCTTCGCGGATGTCCTGGAAGTTGCGCAGCACCAGACCGCACTCGAAGCCCTCACGGACCTCGGACGCGTCGTCCTTCTCCCGCTTCAGCGAGGCGAGGTCGAGGTTGTCGGCCACGACCGCGCTGTCACGGATGAGCCGCACCTTCGCGTTGCGGCGGATGGTGCCGCTGGTGACCATGCAACCCGCGATGTTGCCGATCTTGGACGAGCGGAAGATCGCACGGACCTCCGCCTGGCCGAGCTGCGACTCCTCGAACTCGGGCTTGAGCATGCCCTTGAGCGCTGCCTCGATCTCGTCGATCGCCTGGTAGATGACCGAGTAGTAGCGGATCTCGACACCCTCCTTGTCGGCCATCTCGGTCGCCTTGCCCTGGGGGCGGACGTTGAACCCGATGATGATCGCGTTGGAGGCCGCGGCCAGGTCGACGTTGGTCTCGGTGATCGCACCGACACCACGGTCGATGACGCGGATGCCCACGTCGTCGCCCACGTTGATCGCCGACAGGGCGTCCTCGAGAGCCTCGACCGAACCGGACACGTCGCCCTTGAGGATGAGGTTGAGCTCTTGGCTCTCGCCCTTCTCCATGGAGGCCATGAAGTCCTCGAGCGTACGACGCACGCGACGCTTGGCCTGCATGGCCGCCCGCTCGCGGGCCTCGCGCTTCTCGGCGATCTGACGGGCCATCCGGTCGTCGTCGACGACCAGGAAGTTCTGGCCCGCCCCGGGGACGGCGGTCAGACCGAGCACCATCGCGGGACGCGACGGGTCGGCGACCTCGATGTTGTCGCCGTGCTCGTCGAGCATCGCGCGGACACGGCCGTAGGCCGGTCCGGCGACGATCGAGTCGCCCACCCGCAGGGTGCCGCGCTGGACCAGCACCGTGGCCACCGGGCCGCGACCGCGGTCCAGGTGGGCCTCCACGACCAGACCCTGAGCGTCCTGGGTCGGGTTGGCGCGCAGGTCGAGCGAGGCGTCGGCGGTCAGGATGACGGCCTCGAGCAGCTTGTCGAGGTTGAGCTCGGACTTCGCCGAGACGTCGACGAACATCGCGTCGCCGCCGTACTCCTCGGGGATCAGGCCGTACTCGGTGAGCTGGCCCCGGACCTTGGTCGGGTCGGAGTCGGGCTTGTCGATCTTGTTGACCGCGACCACGATCGGGACGCCGGCGGCCTTGGCGTGGTTGAGCGCCTCGACCGTCTGCGGCATGACGCCGTCGTCGGCCGCCACCACGAGGATCGCGATGTCGGTGGCCTGGGCACCACGGGCACGCATGGCCGTGAAGGCCTCGTGACCGGGGGTGTCGATGAAGGTGATCCGACGCTCGGTGCCGTCGACGTCGGTGGCGACCTGGTAGGCACCGATGTGCTGGGTGATGCCGCCGGCCTCCTTGTCGAGGACGTTGGCGTTGCGCAGCGCGTCGAGCAGCCGGGTCTTTCCGTGGTCGACGTGACCCATCACGGTCACGACCGGCGGCCGGATGACCAGGTCGGAGTCGTCGCCCTCGTCCTCACCGAACTCGAGGTCGAAGGACTCGAGCAGCTCGCGGTCCTCGTCCTCGACGGAGACGACCTCGACGGTGTAGTTGAGCTCCTCGCCGAGCAGCTCGAGCGTCGCGTCGTTGACCGACTCGGTCGCGGTGACCATCTCACCGAGGTGGAACAGCATCTGCACGAGCTGAGCCGCGTCGACGCCGATCCGCTCGGCGAAGTCGGTGAGCGAGGCACCGCGCGGGAGCCGCACGGTCTCGCCGTCGCCCTTGCGGACGCGCATGCCGCCCAGGGTCGGGGCCTCCATGGCCTCGAACTCCTGACGACGCGCCCGCTTCGACTTGCGACCGCGTCGCGACGGACCGCCAGGACGCCCGAAGGCACCCTGCGTCTGACCGCGCTGTCCGGGACGACCGCCACCAGGGCGACCGCCACCGAAGCCACCGGGACGACCGGGGGCACCAGCGCCGGCGCCGGGGGCACCGCGACCGGGGGCGCCCGGGCGACCAGCACCCGGACCGCCGCGACCGGGGGCACCGGGACGGCCGGGACCACCCGGACCGCCGGGGCCACGACCGCCGGGGCCGCCACCGAAGGCGGCCGGGGACTTGGGCATCATCGCCGGGTTCGGACGCGGCATGCCCGGGCGACCGGGCGCACCTCCGTCACGAGCGGCGGGCGGACGCGGCGGGCGACCGTCGCCCTCGCTGGGGGCGGCAGCGCCACCGGCGGCCGGGGGCTGCGGCGCCGGACGGCGTCCCATG
This sequence comes from uncultured Actinomycetota bacterium, assembly GCA_963845645.1. Taxonomy (GTDB): domain Bacteria; phylum Actinomycetota; class Actinomycetes; order Propionibacteriales; family Nocardioidaceae; genus Nocardioides. The sequence goes on along the minus strand of CAWJSY010000001.1, from coordinate 291,176 downwards.
CCCTGGCTGGAGGAGAACGGGTTGTTGCCCGGTCGCGGGGCACCGGGCCGACCGACCGGACGGGGCGCCGGCGAGGGCGCCTTCGGGCCGGCGGTGTCGGAGCCCGCAGACGCGGCGGGCGGCTCCTGCACGTCGGGCGCGGCCGGCGGCTCGGGAGCCTTCTCGGCGGGTGTCTCGACGACCGGCTCCGGCTGGGCCGGGGCGGGGGCCTTCGAGCCCGGGGGCCGCGGGGCTCCCGGCTTGGCGGTGGGTCGGGCGGGCGCCTCAGCGGCGGGCTGCGCCGCAGGAGCGGCGGGGGCCGACGCAGCGGCCGGTGCGGCCGGTGCGGCCGGCGCCTCGGCGGCGGGCGCGGGGGCAGAGGCTGCGGCCGGCTTCTCGGCCGGCTTCTCGGCCGGCTTCTCGGGCGCCTTCTCCGCCGGGGGCGGGGGCGTCAGCGACGCGCCGACCTCCTTGCGGAAGCGCATCTCCGCCGGCAGCTCGACAGTGGAGCTCGCCGACTTGACGAACTCCCCCATCTCCTTGAACTTCTCGAGAACGAACTTGCTCTCGACTCCGAACTCTTTCGCGAGTTCGTGGACTCGGGTCTTGGCCACGGTTCTCCTTCTGGCCTGAGACCCGATGTCGGGCGTTGCTCAGACCGTTGGTTTTTCCCAGTGATGGGGGTTGGGCAAACTCATTACGAGTGACTCATCGAGTGCTCATGAGCTGCTGCTCCGATTTCTGTCGGTCGGTCGGTCATCTGTGGTGCTGTGGCTGCTCACTGGCCAGGTGCTCCAGGTGCTCGCTCACCGGTGTGGTGGTCAACCCCTGGCCGCCACCCTGCACACGCAGGGCACGCCCGAAGGCCTTCCGTCTCACCGCGAGCTCAAAGCACGCGGTCGTGGGGTGCAGGTGCGCCCCGCGGCCGTGTGCCGTCCCGCTCGGATCGGGTACGACGGCTGGTCGGCCGTTCGCATCCGAGCCGCTCGTGACGCGCAGCAACTCAGCGGCGGTGACCCGCTGGCGACACCCGATGCAGGTCCGGACGGGCCCCCCGAGGGGAACTTCGTCCGGGCACGCCGGGTCTCGCGGTTCGCTGGTCACCGAGATACCACCTTACCCGGTGCGGTGCCCGGAGTCCGAACTGACCGTTCGGCGCCCGCGGCCTACAGTCGAACCGTGTCCTCGCTCCAGTGCCCGGCCACCCTGCTGCTGGCCTCCCACGCCGAGCCCGTCGACAGCACGGGCCTGGGCCCCACCGGTCGTGACCAGGCGGCCGACCTCGCGGACCGGCTGGCCGGACGACGGGTCTGCCACGTCTGGACCGGTCCCGCGAGGCCGGCGGCGCAGACCGCGGAGATCGTGGCTGAGCGCCTCGGTGTCGGCGTCACCACCCGAGACGCGCTGGACGTCCGGCCCGAGGCCGGCCTCGACGTCGTGGCGCCGCTGCGTGAGGTCCTCGACGAGGTCGCGGACGCGCACCCGGGCGAGACGGTCCTGGTCGTCGGCCACGGCGACGCGTTCCGCCTGGCCGTCCCGGGGCTGGCGCGGATGGAGGTGTCGCCCGCCCCGCTCGAGCCCTGCGACGTGGTCGAGCTGGAGGCCGACGCCGACGGCCGGGTGTGCCGCGCGTGGGGCACCACCTAGTCGGAGGACGCGGTCGCCATCGGGCCGTGCCGCGACGCACGGGCGGAGGCCGCGCGCCGTTCGTTGTCACGCACCCGTGGCTCGTAGTGCCGGTGGAACACGGTGCCGACCAGCTCGCGACGACTGCGCACCCCGGTCTTGTCGAAGATGCTGCGCAGGTGCGTCTGCACGGTCCCGGCCGCGATGCCCAGGTCGGCCGCCACCTGCTGGGTCGACCGCCCCCGCAGCACGCGCAGCGTCACCTCCTGCTCCCGGGCGGTGAGCGCGTACGCGCGCAGGAGCAGTGGCACGAGGTGCACGGGCTGCGCCGCCTCGAGCACCACTGACGCCCGGCGACCGCCGTCACGCCGGTCGAGGCGGGCGCCACGGAGCACCATCCACGAGCCCGTGCCGGTCCGCACCCGCGACTCGGCCAGGCCGGTGCTCTCACCGAGGACCTGCCCCGCCACCGCGAGCACGCTCGGAGGCGGGGTCTCGACGGTGCCGCCCAGCTCGGCGAGCCACCGGGCGGACACCGGGGTGGCCGACTCCACGGCCAGCTGCTCGTCGAGGACGACGAGCCCCGGCGGGTCGGGGAGGTCGGGCTCCTCGGCCTGGCCGCGCAGCAACCCGTGTCGAGCGCCCGCCGCGAGCCAGGGGGCGACCCGTCGTACGACGTCGACGTCCTCGGCGGAGAAGGCCGGGCGCCCCCGCTCCCGGTAGAGCCCGAGCAGGCCCCAGGACTCGCGGTCACGGGTGCGGAGGGCGACCAGCAGCTCCTGGTCGCAGCCGAAGGGCTGCATCTCCTCGTGGAACTTGCGCGACAGCTCGGGCCGCCCGCCCGTGGCCTGGTGCAGGGTGCCGACCCCGGTCTCGGAGCGGAGCACCTCGCTCATGGAGTTGTAGTCACCCTCGGCGTACTCCCGGCCGAGCCACTCGGCGGGAATCTCCGGCAGCCCCTCCTGGAAGTGGCTGGTGGTGAGCAGCGAGGCCGGGTCGACGGTGAAGAAGCACGGGCCGGCGAAGTGCGGCACCAGCTCGGCCAGCAAGGGGCCCGCTGCGCGCCACAGCGAGACCAGGTCGGACCCGGACGCGGCGACGCCCTCCAACCGATCCATCGTCCGTGCCCGGGTGACCATGAGGACGCTCTACCAGATTTGTGCCATGGCGGACAGGAGACGGGAGCAGGATCCTGGGCCCATGAACCCGATCCTGGAGACCCGAGTCATCCGCGCCGGCGAGGGTGAGGTCCTGGGACCGCCCGCCGGGTGCCGCGACCGGTTCCTGGTCGACTCCGCCGCCTGGGGCGGCCGTTTCGCGGTCGTCGAGCACCTGCTGGCTCCCCGAGCCATCGCGGCACCTATGCACCGGCACACCCGCGAGGACGAGTTCAGCCTGGTGCTCGAGGGCCGGGTCTGGTTCGTGGTCGAGGGCGAGGAGCACGTCGCGGAGGTGGGCGACCTGGTCTTCAAGCCACGGGGCGAGTGGCACACGTTCTTCAACGCCGCCGACGAGCCGGCCCGGCTCCTGGAGCTGATCTCACCGGGAGGGCTCGAGGAGGCCTTCCGCGCCATCGACACCGCCCCCGACGACGTCGACCTGGGGCCACTGATCGCGCACTACGGGTGCGAGGGCGACCTGGAGGCCACGGCCCCGATCATCGAGCACCACCGCCTGACGTTCGGCTGAGGGCCGCTCACTCCGGCGGCGCCACCGGGGGCTCGTCGGGCTTCTCCTCGTCGGAGTGGATGTCGATGCGCCAGCCGGTGAGACGGGCGGCGAGGCGGGCGTTCTGGCCCTCCTTGCCGATGGCGAGCGAGAGCTGGTAGTCGGGCACGACCACGCGGGCCGAGCGGGCGGCCAGGTCGACCACCTCGACCGAGGAGACGCGCGCCGGCGACAGGGCGCTGGCCACGAGCCGCGCGGGGTCGTCGGACCAGTCGACGATGTCGATCTTCTCGCCGTGCAGCTCCGACATCACGTTGCGGACCCGCTGACCCATCGGGCCGATGCAGGCGCCCTTGGGGTTGACGCCGGAGGCGTCGGTGCGGACCGCGATCTTGGTCCGGTGACCGGCCTCGCGAGCGATGCCCGAGATCTCGACGGTGCCGTCGGCGATCTCCGGCACCTCGAGCGCGAAGAGCTTCTTCACCAGGTTGGGGTGGGAGCGCGACAGGGTGATCTGTGGGCCGCGCATGCCCTTGCGGACCGAGATGACCAGGCACTTGATCCGGGTGCCGTGGGCGTAGTTCTCGCCCGGCACGCGCTCGCCGACGGGGAGCATCGCCTCGATCTTGCCGAGGTCGACCATCACGTCGTCGGGGTTGCGACCCTGCTGGATCACGCCCGAGATGATGTCGCCCTCCTTGCCGGAGAACTCGCCGAACTTGACCTCGTCCTCGGCGTCGCGCAGCCGCTGGAGCATGATCTGCTTCGCGGTCGTGGCGGCGATCCGGCCGAAGCCCTGCGGGGTGTCCTCGTACTCACCGACCTTGGTGCCGTCGGCGTCGACCTCGGTGGCCATCACGGTGACGTGGCCGCTCTTCTTGTCGAGGGTCACCCGCGCCTGCTCCTGGGCCCCCGGCGTCTTGTGGTACGCCGTGAGCAGGGCCTGCTCGATCGCCTCGACGAGCACCTCGAAGGAGATCTCCTTCTCGCGCTCCAGCATCCGCAGGATGCTCATGTCGATGTCCATCAGGCGTCCTCTTCGTCGGCGTCGTCGCCGGGGTCGTCGGTCTCGTCGGTCTCGTCCGGGTCCGCGTCGCTCGCCCGGGGGGTCTTGCGGTTGAACTCGATCTGGACCAGGGCCTTGGCCACGCTCTCGTAGGAGAGGCGACGGGAGACGCCGTCCACGTCGAGCTCGACACCGTCGTCGTCGGAGGTGGTGATCCGTCCGGTCAGGACCTCGCCCTCGACCAGGGTCACCTTGACCAGCCGGTCCGCGTTGCGGCGCCAGTGGCGCGGCAGCGTCAGGGGGCGGTCGACTCCGCGCGAGGTCACCTCGAGCGTGTAGGGGTGCTCCCCCAGCGCGTCGGAGGTCTCGAGCACCTGGTCGACCCGCTTGGTGGCGGCGGCGACGTCGTCGAGCGTGACGCCTCCGTCCTGGTCGACGGCCACCCGCAGCACCCGTCGCTTGCCGGCCGGGGTGAGCTCCACCGCCTCGACGTCGAGGCCGAGCTCGGCGAGGGGACCCCTCAGCTCGTCCTCGATCCGGCTCGCCGTCGCGGCTGTCGCTGCGTGGCCTGCCTGGCTGGCGCTCATGGGTGTCCGCCTCCTTGTGCTGTTGTGGTCGAGCGGACCCACCATAGCGGTCGTCGAGGGCGGGATAGGGTCTCGGGCGTGCCGATCCGCTCCACCCCCACCACCCGTCGTACGGCGCTGGGCAGCGCCGTGGGCGCGGGGCTGTGGCTGGGTGTGGGCGGGGTCACCGCCGGCTGCACCGCAGGGCGGTCGGACGACGGGTCCTCGACCCCCTCGGGAGCCTCTGGTGCCACGTCCGAGCCTCCCGTGGACGCCGACACCCGTCTGGTCGAGTCGGTGGCGGAGCGCGTGGGCCGGGTGGCCGCCGTGGTGGAGGGCGCCCTGGCCGGCTATCCCGCGCAGCGGGCCCGGCAGCGCGCGCTGCGGCGCCTGCACCGCGCCCACCTGGAGGCTCTCGACGCCACGCTCGCCGACGCCCCGCAGCGCGACGGCGTCGACATCGCGGTGCCCACGACTCCGGCTGAGGCCCTCCGGCTGGTGCGACGTCAGGAGACCGGTCTCCAGCGCTTCCTCACCGACGCGGCGGTCTCCGCCGAGAGCGGGGCCCTGGCCGGGCTGCTGGCCTCGATGTCCGCCGGGGTCGCGCAGCAGCTGACGGTGCTGGGGTGAGCCGATGACGTACGTCGACGCCCTGCAGACCACGCTCGCCGCCGAGCACGCCGCGCTGTACGTCGTCGGGGTGCTCGGGGGCCAGACCTCGGAGTCCGGCTCCCCGGCGCTGTACGGCGCGCTGCGCACGGCGTACACCGAGCACCGCGCCCGCCGCGACCAGCTCGTCCGGACGCTGCGCGACGAGGGCGCCGACCCGGTGGCGGCCGAGCCGGTCTACGAGGTGCCGGCCGACCTGGCGTCCGAGGAGGCGGTGGCGCGCCGCGCGCTGCGCCTGGAGCGGGCCTGTGCGGCGACGTACCTGCACCTCGTGGCCTCGAGCCCGGGCACGGCCCGGCGGTGGGCGGTGACCTCGTTGCAAATGACAGCGGTCCGCGAACTCGACTTCCGGGGAATTCCCGAGATGTTCCCCGGAAGCAACGAGTACGCGGACCGCTGAAGGCCTGGGACAGAGGCCATGAAGACGCTGGGGGTGGGATCCTGCGGCTTCCTGAGAAGCATGCACTGCGAGCCGGGTCGGACGCGACCACCTGGCTCCCTCACAAGTCTGCATTGCACGAACCTGCAGAAGTAGCCCCTCAGGCCCAGGCGGAGACCAGGTCCACGACGTCGGCCAGCCGGTGCGCCACCCCGTCGGGGTGGCCCTCGGTGTGGCCGACCTGCTCGGTCGGGATGGTGCTGTGCGGCACGTGGATGGCCCGCAGACCCGCCTGCTGGGCGCCCCACACGTCGTCGAAGAGGCGGTCGCCGACGTACACGCACCGGGCGGGGTCGGTCGCACCGACGGCGTCCATGGCCGCGCCGAACGCGCGGGCCGACGGCTTCGTCCACGGGATCTCGCTGGTGTAGACGTCGCCGTCGATCAGGTCGTGGACCCCGTCGCGCTCGAAGAAGCCGCGGTGCCACGCGCGCGGCCAGATCGTGTTGGACAGCACCCCGACCTTGATCCCGGCCTCGCGCAGCGCCTCCCACATCGGCCGCACCTCGGGGTCGGTGGCGGTGTGGGGCACCCAGAAGTCGTAGTAGGCCGCCAGGAGGTCGGGATCGTGGTCGAGCCCGGCCTCGGTGAAGAGGTCCGCGATCGTGGAGCTCTGCTGGTGGTCGCGGGAGCGACCCCAGACCACGCTGCCGGCCGCGTGCAGCCGGCTCGCGGTCGCATGGTGGTCGTCGTCCGGCGTCGGGGTGGTGATCACGGCCTGGGCGAGGGCGAGGGACTCGGCGTGGAAGTCCACGTCGTGCCAGCGGGTGAGCGTGCCGCCCCAGTCGAAGATCACGGCGTCGATCGGCATGGTGGCACCCTAGGCCGCATGACGCACACGCTGAACGACGGGACGACCCTGCCGACGGTCGGGTTCGGCACCTATCCGCTCGCGGGCGAGGACGGCATCGCCGCCCTGGTCAGCGCGCTGGAGGTGGGCTACCGGCTGCTCGACTCGGCCGTCAACTACGGCAACGAGGAGGAGGTCGGCGAGGCGCTGCGCCGCTCCGGGCTCCCGCGCGGCGACGTACGGCTCGCCACCAAGGTCCCGGGTCGCTTCCACGCCCACGACCTGGCGCTGCAGTCGCTGCGCGACTCCGCCCAGCGGCTCGGGGTGGAGCAGGTCGACGTCGCCCTGATCCACTGGCCCAACCCCAGCCAGGGCCTGTACGTCGAGGCGTGGCGGGCGCTCGTCGACGCCCAGCGCGAGGGGCTGGTCGCCACCATCGGGGTCAGCAACTTCACCGAGGCGCACCTGACCCGGATCATCGAGGACACGGGCGTGACCCCCGCGCTCAACCAGGTCGAGCTGCACCCCTACTTCCCGCAGGAGGACCTGCGCGCGGTGCACGCGCGGCTCGGCGTCCTCACCCAGGCCTGGAGCCCGCTGGGCAAGCGCCCGACGCCGTTCGAGGAGCCCGCCGTGGCCGACGCCGCAGCGGCCCACGGGGTCTCGCCCGGCCAGGTCGTCCTCCGCTGGCACCTCCAGATCGGCTCGATGCCGGTGCCGAAGTCGGCCAGCCCCGAGCGGCAGCGCGCCAACCTCGACCTCGACGGCTTCACGCTGAGCGACGACGAGGTGAGCGCGATCAGCGCGCTCGCCCGCACCGAGGGCCGCCGCTTCGACGGCGACCCCGACGTGCACGAGGAGATGTAGCCGACCGCTCTCGTCGACCGCTCCCCCGCGGGTCAGGCGCGGACCAGGCGGACCAGGTGGTCGACCACGTGGTCGGCGGCGACGTCCTCACGCTCGCCCGTACGACGGTCCTTGACCTCCACGACGCCGTCGGCGAGGCCCTTGCCGACCACGACGATGGTCGGGACGCCGATCAGCTCGGCGTCCTTGAACTTCACGCCGGGGCTGACCTTGCCCGCGCGGTCGTCGTAGAGCACCTCCACACCGGCGGCGGAGAGCTCGACGGCGATCCGCTCGGCCGCGGTGAAGAGCGCCGGGTCCTTGCCGGCGGCGACGATGTGGACGTCGGCCGGGGCGACGTTGCGGGGCCAGCAGAGGCCGATCTCGTCGAGGGTGTCCTCGGCGATGGCCGCGACGGCGCGCGAGGGACCGACGCCGTAGGAGCCCATCGTGACCGTGACCAGCTTGCCGTTCTCGTCGAGCACCTTCAGGTCGAGCGCGTCGGCGAACTTGCGGCCGAGCTGGAAGATGTGACCCATCTCGATGCCCCGCGCGGACTCCAGCGTGCCCTCCTCGCCCCGCGCGGCGCAGCTCGGGCACGCGTCGCCGTCGCGGACCTCGGCGGCCTCGATGGTGCCGTCGGCGGTGAAGTCGCGGCCCACGACCAGGTCGAGGACGTGGCTCCCGTCGACGTTCGCGCCGGTGACCCAGCGGGTGCCCTCCACGACGCGGGGGTCGAGGAGGTAGCGGATCTCGGAGTCGCCCTTCTCGCCGAGCGCGCCGGGCCCGATGTAGCCCTTGACCAGGGCGGGGTGCTCCGCGAAGTCCTTCTCGCCGAACGGCTCGATCTCCGCCGGGTGCACCGCGGCCTCGAGGCGCTTCTGGTCGACCTCGCGGTCGCCGGGGACGCCGATGGCCAGCGGCTCGCGGGTGCCGTCGGGCTGCACCAGCACCACGAGGACGTTCTTGAGGGTGTCGGCGGCCGCCCAGGGACGGTCCTCGCGCGCGAACGCGTCGTTGAGGTGGTCGACGAGCGTCTGGATGGTGGGGGTGTCCGGCGTCTGCTCGGCGTGCGCGGCCGGGGCGGCGTCGTGGGCCACGGGGGCCGGCACGGGCACCTTGACCGCCTCGACGTTCGCGGCGAAGTCGCAGGCCGTGCAGCGCACGTAGGTGTCCTCGCCGATGGCGGCCTTGGCCAGGAACTCCTCGGACTTCGAACCGCCCATCGCGCCGGCGTGCGCCGAGACGATGACGTACTCGAAGCCGAGCCGGTCGAAGATCCGGATGTAGGCGTCGCGGTGCTTCTGGTAGCTCGTCTCCAGCCCCGCGTCGTCGGTGTCGAAGGAGTAGGAGTCCTTCATGATGAACTCGCGGCCGCGCAGCAGACCGGCCCGGGGACGCGCCTCGTCGCGGTACTTCGTCTGGATCTGGTAGATCGAGAGCGGCAGGTCCTTGTAGGAGGAGTAGAGGTCCTTCACGACGAGCGTGAACATCTCCTCGTGGGTCGGGCCGAGCAGGTAGTCGTTGCCCTTGCGGTCCTGGAGCCGGAAGAGCAGGTCGCCGTACTCGGTCCAGCGGCCGGAGGCCTCGTAGGGCTCACGCGGCAGCAGCGCCGGGAACGACAGCTCCTGCGCGCCGATGGAGTCCATCTCGTCACGGATGATCTGCTCGATCTTGCGGAGCACGCGCAGACCCAGCGGCAGCCAGGTGTAGATGCCGGGGGCCGCGCGGCGGATGTAGCCCGCACGCACCAGGAACCGGTGGCTCTGGACCTCGGCGTCGGCGGGGTCGTCCCGCAGGGTCCGCACGAACAGGCTCGACATCCTCATCACCCGTGGGGTCGCCGCCGAGGAGCGGGCCGAGCGGGCGGTGCCGTGGGGAGAGGTCATGCGGGTGAGGCTACTTCTGGGCGGTCCGGTGTCGCGAACCAGTAACCGCTCCCGGGGTCACGCCCCGCCGCGGGCCACCCGCAGCGCGATCCGCAGCATCGGGATCTGCAGTGGCACCCGACCGATGGCGACGGCCTTGTACGGCGTGCTGCGCGTCCTGGTGGCGTCCTGCGCCATCTTGAGGTTGCCGGGCCACACGCCCAGCAGCAGAGCGAACGCGGCCCAGCCGCCCAGGCGGCGGGTCGCCGGGGCGACCATCGCGGCGGCGATGCCGATCTCGGCCACCCCGCTCCCGAGGATCACCTCGCGGTGGGCCGGGACCCACGACGGCATCAACGGCTCGTACACCTCCGGCTTGACCAGGTGGACGACACCGCTGGCGACGAAGCCGGCGGCCAGGAGCTTGGCAGAGGTCGGGAGGGGCACCCCCGGACCCTAGTGCGTCGCGCCCGGGTATGACCTGCGCCACAGTGGGCACCGGACAGGTACACATGCTCCGTTCGGGAGCAGCGAGGAGGGCACATGTCTGGGAACCGCATCGTCGTCTACAAGGGCCCCGGCGAGGTCGCCGTCGAGTCCATCGACTACCCGAAGCTGGAGATCCCCGGCGAGGTCGCCAGCGGCATGGGGATCAAGCAGAAGGCGCCGCACGCCGTGATCCTCAAGCTGGTCACCACCAACATCTGCGGCAGCGACCAGCACATGGTGCGCGGCCGCACGACCGCCCCGGTCGGCCAGACCCTGGGCCACGAGATCACCGGCGAGGTCATCGAGGTCGGCGACGACGTGCTCTTCGTCAAGGAGGGCGACATCTGCTCGGTGCCGTTCAACATCGCGTGCGGGCGCTGCCGGATGTGCAACGAGGGCAAGACCGGCATCTGCCTCAACGTCAACCCCGCCCGCCCGGGTGCGGCGTACGGGTACGTCGACATGGGCGGCTGGCACGGCGGGCAGGCCGAGTACGTGATGATCCCGTTCGCCGACTTCAACCTGCTGAAGTTCCCCGACCGTGACGCGGCGCTCGAGAAGATCCTCGACCTCACGATGCTCTCCGACATCTTCCCCACCGGCTACCACGGGGCCTACACAGCGGGCGTCACCACCGGCTCCACCGTGTACGTCGCCGGCGCGGGTCCGGTCGGGCTGGCCGCCGCCCACGCGGCGCAGCTGCTCGGCGCCTCGGTCGTCATCGTCGGCGACATGGTCGCGGACCGGTTGGAGCAGGCGCGCAGCTTCGGCTGCGAGACCGTCGACCTCAGCAGCGGCGACGACCTGGCCGGGATGATCGAGCAGATCCTCGGCGAGCCCGAGGTCGACGCAGCCGTCGACGCCGTCGGGTTCGAGGCTCGTGGGCACGGTGCGGACGCCGAGGAGGCGCCGGCCACGGTGCTCAACGACATCATGTCGATCTCCCGCGCGGGGGCCTCGCTCGGCATCCCGGGCCTCTACGTCACCGGCGACCCTGGTGCGATCGACGAGAACGCCCAGCAGGGCCAGATCGGCGTCCGCCTCGGGCTGGGCTGGGCCAAGTCGCACTCGTTCGTGACCGGCCAGTGCCCGGTGAAGCGTTACAACCGACAGCTGATGAACATGATCCTGTCCGACAAGGCGCAGATCGCGAAGGCCGTCAACGCGGTGACGATCGGCCTCGACGAGGCCCCGCGTGGCTACCAGGAGTTCGACGCCGGCGCGGCGAAGAAGTACGTGATCGACCCGCACGGCATGGTCGCCTGAGGCGATCCCCCCGACCGCTCGGTGGCCGTCTCCTGGGACGGCGGCCACCGAGCGCCCGGTCGCGCACCCGGCGTCAGCGGGCGCTCAGAACATGATCGTCGAGAACGTCGCGGTCTGCCGGAAGCCGACCCGCTCGTAGGCGCGCCGGGCGGGCTCGTTCCACTCGTTGACGTAGAGCGAGACGGTGGGCGCGATCGACTCCCGCACCAGCTGCACGACGGCCGCCATCCCGGCGACGGCCAGCCCCTCGCCCCGGCGGTCCGGCGGGACCCACACCCCCTGGATCTGGGCGGCGTCGTCGGTGGAGCAGGCCACCTCTGCCTTGAAGACCAGCCGGCCCTCGTCGAAGCGGGCGAAGGACCATCCGCGGCTGACCAGCTGGGCGACCCGGGTGCGGTAGAGGTCGCTCTTGCCGCCGACCTCGGGCGAGACGCCCACCTCCTCGGAGTACATCGCCACGCAGGCGGGATAGACCTCGTCCATGTCGGCGCGCTCGGTACGCCGTACGAGCGGGTCCGGCTCCACCGACGGCGGGCTCTCGATCACCAGGTGGGGCTGGTTCCAGCGCACGTCGCGGGGGCGACCCCAGGAGGTGGCGACGGTGTACCAGAACTCGCGCACCGCGTCGGTCGGGCCGACGATCGTCGACACGCTGCGCCCCCGAGCCAGAGCCCGCTCGGCGAACGCCCGCGCGTCGTCCACGCTGGCCCCGATCGGCACCAGGTTGGCCCCGACGTGGCAGCCGGCGACCAGCTCACCGTCGTGGAAGCGCCCCCAGACCTCTCCCCCGAGCCAGCGCGGCTCGAGGCGGGTCGTGCGCGCCCGGTAGATCGCGAACACGTTCGCCACGGGGTCCTGCTCGGCCAGCGCCAGGAACGCGTCCAGGTCGGAGGACCCCAGGAGGCGCACTCCGTGTCGCGTCGTCGGCACGAGCGCAGCCTACGCAGGCGGGCTGAGGATGAGACTCACCCCGTGGCGAGGGCCGCGGACTCGACGATGCCGGTGAACAGGTCGACGGTCTCGTCGGGCGCGTCGGAGTTGGTGTTCACGACGAGGACCACGCGCCGACCGTCCACGTCGAGCACCCAGTAGCGGCTCACGAACGAAGGCTCAGCACCTGCGGCCTCCGCGCCCTCCGGCTCCCAGAGGATCAGCTCCTCGCCACGGCACGCGCTGGAGTCGAAGCCGGCAGGGACGGACAGCTCGAGGTAGACCCCCTCGTGACCGCCCACTGACACCGGGACGGGCGTCGTCGTGGCGGTCACCCTCTGGGCGACGAGTGCCCTGGCGAAGCCCTCCACCGAGGGAGCGGGCTCCGGAGGGTCCTCGGCGCGGGCGCACGGGTCGGGGTGCACGGCGCCGACCGGCAGGAGCGTGATGGCACCCCACTCGTCCTCCGGGTCGGCGTTGACCCAGACCCACGCATCGTTGCCCGTGAAGCCCGCGGGGAGCTCGAGCTCGGCGCGGGGACCATCGACCAACCCGCGGGCCTGGATCGCCCAGCAGCCAGGCTCCAGAGACTCACGGTGGGTCGCCACGGCCGGGCAGTCGGGGGCTGGCGTCGCGGTGGCGCTCGTCTGCTCGCCCTCGTCGCCTAGCGAGTCGGGCGCTGCTGGGTCGTCCTCGCTGCAGGCGGCGAGGGTCGCCGCCAACACGATTGCCGCGGCTACGTGCTTGAAATTTCTCATGACCTGATCTCCTTCTCGGGGCTGGTGCCTCCATGGGTGCGCGCGGCGGTATCACCCGCCCGCCGGGCGGGTATCAGCCGGGTATCGGTCCGATTGACGCGGCTGCGGACGAGGTCGACAGTCGAGGCATGGGTATCGCCGTGCTGGGCCCGCTCGAGGTCGACGGTCAGGTCAACGGCCTGAGCCCGAGGGACCGAGTCGTGCTCTCGGCGTTGGTGGTCCGCGCCGGTCACCCGAGCAGCACCGAGGCGCTGGCCGACGTGTTGTGGGGCGACGACCTGCCGCCGTCGTGGGCCAAGGTCGTGCACGGGTGCATCGCGCGCCTGCGGAAGCGGTTGGGTGCGGCCTCGATCGAGTCCGGAGCGGCCGGCTACCGGTTGACGGTGAACGAGACCGAGGTGGACAGCCGACGCTTCGAGCGGCTCCTCGAGCACGCCCGGGAGACCCTGGCGGGTGACCCGGACCGGACGTCGTACCTGGTCCAGGAGGCGCTCGACCTGTGGAGAGGGCGGGCTCTGGCCGACGTGGAGGAGTGGGGACCAGGGCGGGTGGAGGCCGGACGGCTCGAAGGTCTGCGCATGGATGCCCAGGAGCTCCGCGTGGAGGCCGAGACCCGCGCCGGACGTGCTCGCAACGTGCTGGAGGCCGCCCATGCCCTGGTCGCCGAGGCACCGTTCCGGGAGCGACGCTGGGCCTTGCTCGCGGTCGCGCTGCACCACGCCGGGCGGCAGGCAGACGCGTTGGCGGCCCTCAAGCAGGCCCGGGCGATGCTGGTCGAGCAGCTCGGTCTCGACCCCGGGCGCGAGCTGGTGGAGCTCGAGGAAAGGCTGCTCCGGCACGACCCCGCCCTGGACCCGGTGATCTCCAGGGACGTCAGCACCACCTGCCCCTACCGCGGTCTGCTCCCGTACGACGCCGAGGACGCGGACTCGTTCTTCGGCAGGGAGGCCGACCTGGCGGTGTGCCTGCGGAAGCTGCGGGACTCGAGGGTGCTGGCGGTGGTGGGCCCCTCCGGCATCGGCAAGTCGTCGCTGGTCCGCGCCGGGGTCGTCGCTTCGTTGAGACGCAGCGGCGCGGCGGTGCGGGTGACCACCCCGGGAGCCCGACCGACGGACTCCATCAGCGGGCTGCGGACCCGGCAGACGCTGGTGGTGGACCAGGCCGAGGAGACGGTCACGTCGTGCGAGGACCCCGCGGAGCGCGAGCGGTACTTCGCGGCGCTGACCACCCACGTCACCTCGGGGGGCGCGTTGGTCCTGTCCATGCGTGCGGACCACCTGGGCGAGCTGGCGCCGTACCCAGAGATCGCCAGGCTCCTGGAGGACGGCCTGTACCTGCTGGGACCGATGAGCGAGCCGGATCTCCGCAGCGCGATCGAGGGTCCTGCCCGTCGGGCGGGGCTGCGGTTGGAGCCCGGCCTGGTCGACCTGCTCGTGCGCGACGTCGAGGGTGAGCCGGCCGCGTTGCCGATGCTCTCGCACGTGCTCCGGGAGACGTGGGAGCGCCGGGAGGGGCCGACCCTGACGGTGGCCGGCTACCGGGCCACCGGCGGGATCCGCCACGCCGTCTCGCAGTCGGCCGAGAGGCTGTACGACGCGATGGACGCCGCCCAACGCGGTCGCCTGCGCACCCTGCTGCTGCGGCTCGTGATGCCCACCGAGGACGGCGACCCGGTGCGGGCGCGGGTGCCGCGGGCGAAGGTGGCCGCCGACGACGAGCACCAGCGACTCGTGGAACAGCTCGTCACAGCACGGTTGGTGAGCATCGACGGGGACTCCGTCCAGATCGCCCACGAGGCGCTGGTCAGGGTCTGGCCGCGCTTGCGTGGCTGGCTCGACGACGACGTCGACGGGCAGCGCGTGTTCCGACACCTGGCCGGTGCCGCGGACGCCTGGGAGGCGATGGGCCGCCCGGACAGCGAGCTCTACCGCGGCGCCCGGCTCGCCCGCACCATGGAGTGGCGGGAACGGGCCGGCCCCGACCTGAGCGACACGGAGACGGCGTTCCTGGTCGCCTCCGCTGTCCTGGCCGAGAGCGAGGTCCGCGCGGCCGAGGCGAGGCTCACGGATCAGCGGAGAGCCAACCGACGGTTGCGTGGCTCCCTCGTCGGTGTCGGCGTCCTGCTGATCCTCACGCTGGTCGCCGGGCTGGTCGCCGTGCGGTCGGCCGAGCGGGCCGCACGCGAGCGTGACGTGGCCGGACAGGAGCGGGACCAGGCGGAGCAGGCGGCGCACCTGGCGGATGCACGTCGTGCCGGCGCTCAGGGCGTTCTGCACGAGGACCTCACCGCCGGCCTGCTCCTCGCGGTGCAGGGGGTCAGGGCCGACGACTCGGCCGAGGCCTGGGAGAACCTCGGATCGACCCTGACGCGAGCAGGTGCCCGGGCCGGCGTTCGCGACCTGGGCCGGGAGCTGGGGCGAACGGGCACGGCGCACATCTCGTCCTTGACCGCCAGCCCCGAGCTCTCCAGCGCTGAGGGATCTCTGCTCGTCGGTTGCCTCTGGGCGGGCGGTGCGCAGCTGTTCGACGCCGCGACGCTCGGGAGCCTGCCCTTCACCGACGACACTCCGGAGTGCGCCTCGGTCGCGTTCTCGCCCGCCGGTGACACGCTGGCCGTGGCCGGAGCCTCCTACGGCCACCTGCGGCTCTACGACGTACCGACCGGGGCGCTGTCCGCGCGGCAGCCGGGCGGCTTCCCTGAGGGCTGGGGGGTCCTCTACACGCCGTGGAACCACGTCGACGTGAGCTTCAGCGGCGACGGGGAGAGGTTCGCCGCCCAGCTCCACCGGTTCCTGCCCCGCCAGGAGTTCGCACGGCTCGGTCGGGTGATGGTCTGGGACACCGCGGCCCCGTCGGAGCCGTCGTTCAGCATCCTGCTGCCGAAGTTCTCCCACGTCGCGCTGAGCCCACGCGGCGACCGGCTCTACGCCGCCACGAAGAGCAGCCCCTCCCTCCGCGTCTACGACGTCGCCTCCGGTCGCCTCCTGGCCACGCGTCGGGATCGGCTCGTCGCGGCGCACGGCGCCAGCGCCTCTGCCCTCAGCCCCGACGGCTCGACCCTCGCCGTCGCCGCCGGCGACCAGGTGATCCGGTACGACGCGAGGACCCTCCGACGGCGCGGAGCGCCCCTGACCGGCCACGCGGCCCCGGTCCTCGAGGTCGTCTACTCCCACGACGGCCGGCTCATCGCGAGCTCGTCCGAGGACAGCATCGCCGCGGTCTGGGACGGCCGCACCGGAGAGCGTCTCCATCGGTTCGCAGCGCAGGCGAATGCTCTGGCCTTCTCCCACGACGATCTCCGACTGTTCACCGCCGGAGGCGCCGGGCTCATCCAGGCCTGGGACGTCGCTCGGGCCGGTCGCCAGCTCACCCTGGGCGAGGAGACCGGCCCGCCCGACGAGGGATACTCGATCTCCCTCCCCGCACCCGACGGCCACACGGTGGCACGCGTCCGGTCCGGCCGGCTGTGGTTCGAGGACACCCGGACCGGGGAGACCACGCCGGAACCCACTCGGGTCGGGGGCCGCGACCCCGACCTGGCCTGGTCCGCCGACTCCCGCTGGCTGCTCTCCGTCGTCGGTCCTCTCCGTGCTCCGGAAAGAGTCGTCACGGTGTGGAACGCGTCGGACGGCTCCGTCACAGCGCGCACCGACCCCCTCACGGCACCCGTCGGCGGCGTCCACGCCGCCTTCAGCCGTGACTCAGAGCATGTCTACGTCCACGACGGGACCGCCGTGCGGACGCTGGACACGGCCTCCCTGCGGCAGGCACACCCGCCGACCGCCGCGGTATCGGACGCAGGCGCCCTGGTCGCCCATCCCGACGGATCGGTGTTCGTCCTCCACGCTCGCGACGGGTCGTTCCTCCGGGTGGACCCGGAGTCAGGCGAGGTCGTCGGCGAGGGGTCGGGGCTCGGCTCCGAGGACGTGGGCGGCGTGATGTCGCCCGACGGAAGCCGCATGGTGGTGTCCGGACCCGGTGTCCGGGTCCGTCTGCTCGACGTCGAGAAGCAGGAGCTCATCGACACCGACTCCGGCTGGCAGTGGGGGGCACCGGCGTTCGCCCCCGACGGCAGTCAGTACGCGGTCGCCGCGGAAGGGCGGATCCGGCTCTGGGACGGTCGCACCGGGGAGTACCAGGCCAGCCTCTCCCTGCCCAGCCTCGTCGGAACCTTCTCGATCGCCTACCGCCCCGACGGCACCGGCCTGGTCATCGCCTCCACCGACGGCCGGACCTGGACCGCGGAGACGCGCATCGACGAGTGGGACGATCGCGCGTGTGCGATCGCCGGACGGAACCTCACACTCACGGAGTGGGAGGAGTACTTCCCGAGCACGCCGTACGAACGCACCTGCCCCCAGTGGCCGCAAGCAGGCTAGGAGGGAGCCCCCTGGCAGCCGGCGCCGGAATCCTCGTGGACGTCCCGCCGCGACGGACGGTCGGGATCGACAGGCGCGGCGCCACGGAGAAGGATGGGCCGGATGAAGCGCGTTCCTCCCCCGCTGCTGGCCCTGACCGCGGCCGTGGCCCAGCGTGCGCTGGCGGGTGGCCCTTCCGCGCCCTCCGCGGCACGCGGCGCGGCGTCTGCGGGAGTTGCGCTCGCCTCGATATCTCTGGACGGAGCGGCCGGTCTCGGGTTCCGGCGGTCGAGGACCACCGTCAACCCGTTCCACCCCGAGCTGTCGTCGACCCTCGTCACGACCGGCGTGAACGCGATCACCCGCAACCCCATGTACGTCGGCATGGCGGGACTGCTCGTGGCGCACGCGATCTGGCGTGGCTCCTGGACCGCGCTCGCCCCCGTCGCCGCCTTCGTCCTGGTCATCGATCGGACGCAGGTCCCGGCGGAGGAGGCCGCCCTGGTCGCGAGCTTCGGGGCCTCCTACGACGCCTACCGCGCGGCCGTCCCACGCTGGCTGGACGCCCGATCGATCCGCGGGCTGGGGTCACGGCGAGACACGCGGGTCCCGTCTGCCGCGGGGCGGGCCTGACCTCGGACCTGACGCCGCTTCGTGGTGCACGGGTCGCGCGCGCTGCTGACGACACGAAGGCGGGCCTGGCGAGTAGCGAGCTGGTGGTGTCCTGGACGCCGGTCGACCTTCGGAGGCGGACGCACGGCGAACCATGTCTACGTGACGATGCCCGTCGAAGCCGCCGCCAGTGGTGACGAGCTCGCGCTGGGCGATGGCCGCAACAGCTGGCCGGTGCAGGTCGTCGGCGAGCTGGTCGACTGGGTGGGCCACGGTCCCAAGCAGCTGCAGGCCATGCCCGAGGCCCTGGCCGTCTGCGCCGATTCAGTGAGTCACTCCACCCAGAATGACGCGCTCAGGACTCGCAGTGGACTCCACCAGACTGGGCGTCCAGAAGGCGTTGACTAGTGGTGTGTGTCGTTGATTGTTAGATGGTTTGAAATTTAAAGTCATGAAGCATGTCGAATTTCGTCCTGCCGCTACCCCTTCGTTTGGACCAAGACCGCCGAGCAGGTCCTCCAGAGGCCAACCGTCGAACAATTTCAAATGCGCAGCACTAGTTTGTTAGCCGCGATCGATAGCGGCCCGACCCAATAGCAAGATCAGGCCGGGGGTGCCGCGGCAGGGCCAGCAAGTGTCGCTGTCACCGGGTTGGCATTCTGCCTCGCCATCAGGCGGTCTGAAAGTTCAGTCGCTGCTAGATAGAACCAAAAGACAAAGTCCAGGAAGATCGGGTCGTATGTATCGTGCTGCTGCCCGTTCTGGTGCCTAATTCCGAATGAGTTGGCAAGGCTGAACAGCAAGCCCTCGTCCTTGCTCAGCATGCCGGCCTTCAGCAACACGCGTCGACTTTCCAACACGCCCGCTAGCGCAATGCACGCCGACTTCTTTTCTGGAACTCCCGCCCCACGGGCACGGAACAAGGCAATAGCGTGGCGCACATCGTCACCCGTCCCCACGTCACTGCGTTTGGTCATGGCCCGCGCTAACTCGGTACGGGCTTCGTCTGTGACGGTCACGAGGCGGCCTCGGTCCTCCCCCTCATCCGCCAGCACCAAGCCAAGATCGCTACGCGAAAGCACGCGGTTCACCATGTGCCGATAGACCCGTCTTCCGATGGCGGTAGAGAAGTGCCCGTAGTGCAGTCCACAGTTGTCCCACGCATGCATGCGGCTTGACTGCGGCGCCGCAACTAGATCGTGTAGAACCTCCATCACGTCAAACAACAGTGTCTGGTCAGTGCCCAACACGGCGGGCGACAAGGGCCAGAGGTCAAAGCTGTTCAGTTCTGCCGCAATCACATCGCCAGGAACAATGTTGCTCGGTGCGTCCGGGCAATCCTTGCCAAAGGATTGCTCGAAGTAACCCCGAATATCGAGGTCGTTCACGACACGGACGAATTCCCGAACCGTGGTGGGAAACTCGGGTGTGCTCGTAGCGCCAGCGTTGTTACGCTGTGAGTAGTACGGCTTACGCATACTGAACTCGGGCAGCGTGTCGGCTCGCTCGAGCAACGTCCGCATGAAGCTAAGGCCGCGGTCAGGTCCGAGGTGTGCGGGGATCGGGTTCGACCAAGGATCTTGGGACACACTCGTGTTCGCGGCGAGGAAAGCGTCGCGTGGCGCCGCACTCGCGAACGCATCCGATAGCAGGAACGCACACCGGTCGGCCCAATTGTCCATGGTGCGTCGTCGGGCCACGAGGTCGCTGACCTCTTGCTGGAACAAGTCACGGGGCCACCGCAGCACGTAGTCCTCGTCGTGATCAGCCACCGCTCACTCCGTTCATGGATAACAGATTCACCACCGCGAGGCGACAGTCATGCAGGTGCATCGTCTCAGCATCGACGTCCCAAAGTGGCCAGCGAGGTGCCTACACTCGTGTCGCGGTGCTCAGCGATGGCCCTGACCGGACGGCCTTCACGATCTTCGCTATAGCGTTTCCTGATCCTCGTCTTTCGGCGTCTTCGTGTGCCTGCTGGTCCAGCATGCGCCGAATGTTGTACCCAGCTGACCAGTACTCGGACTCGATAACGCCTGACGCGTACGTCAACGAATCTATCGCGATCTACACCCGTTAGCTAGCGAGACCACGACGCTCATTGGACGCGCGGTTGCCGATGCGGTTCCGGAAGCGAGCAGTCGGGGCTTCTTAGATCCTGACCGAAGCATGAAGAGACGCCACACGCTCGCCGTTTTTGAGCGCAGTTTTCGTGACGCTGCCGATCATCGTTTACATTCCGATCGCTCCCGACGCTTACGTATCTTGCCCTGGTGTCTGGGACCAACGCGCTCGCGAGTTCCGGCGACGCTGTCGCCGCGGGTCGCCGGAACTCTTCGTCGGGCCACTGCTTGCCATGCGCGGCGCCGCTGGCCACGCGCCATAGCCGCGCCACATGCCCAGCCATTCGCTCCAGGTCCCTGTTGGTGCTGGCCAACTGCAGAACCTGCAGATGCCCGCCCGGAGGTCGCACGTGGTGAACGTCGTGTAAGCCGCATCCGCCGACCCGGCGCTTTCGCAGGACGAATCGGCCACTGCAACAGGTGGGACTGCAAGCGGGCGACCGTCTCGCAGTCGTGCTGCTGAGGGACTGACGTCACGTCGCAGTTGCGCAGCCATCTCGATGACCGCAAGCCACTGTCGCGTCTTGCGAATTGCTCGACGACAGCTCGCGGTCCTCGTTCCGAAGCTCGCTCTTTCGCTCGCCGTCGGCCCACTTCGCCTGTTCGTCCAGGTCCCATCGTCGCGGCGCGCATTCCGACGCTTGAGTCACGGCGTCGGGGATGCGGAGATTCGAGGATCGATCGCGGTCGAGACGCTGTCACACCAGCCACGCAAGGAGCATTGTGGGGACATGACTCTTCACCCCGTCTGGAAGCCAGCGGCAAACTCGCTCGTCGCGCGCATACTAGACCGATGCACGGGGCGCCGGAGGACGAACAAGCGTCGCTGGGCTGGCGTGATGCAGCATGGCACTTGTTCTACTTGGTGCTCGCCTGTGTGGGCGCTCTAATCGTGCTGTGGCTGATCTTCTTCGGTTCCATCTTTGAGTACGACACGTCGTCTTAGGCGGCACGTTCGCATAAGCGGGCGACGCTCGATGGGCTCCGAAGCCAGGCGCCAGCCAGGCAGCCGTCGTCATCCTCGGGGCGCCGGCCCGGGTCACGGCATGGTTAGGCGGACCTAGTCGTCTCTGAGACGCTGGGCCCGGTGATGCGACAGGTCTAGACAAAGAGCCTCGCGGCTTTGTCCTTCGTCGATGTCGGGCTCGGGTTCTACCCTGAGTAGATGCTCGACCTGAGCGGGACCGACCTTGATGAGATCGCCAGCGCACTCGCGGATCAGACTGACTACGAACACCGATGGTTGCTTGACCCACGGACTGGCCGGGTGGCGTTCTGGACCAGCGACACGGGCTTCGATGGGGAGAACCCTGTCGAGATCAACGAGCTCGATCTCATCCCCATCGATCCTCTCCCGTCCTATGTGTGGTTTCAGGACATGGCGGACTTCGCTGACGGCATCAGCGACAGCGCCGCCGGCCGACGCCTCAGCCAGGCTCTGCAAGGGCGGCGACCGTTCAGACAATTCAAGAACCAGGTCCATGAACACCACCCCGAACTGATCTCGTCGTGGCATGCCCTACGTGATATTCGAGCCCAGCGCCGGGCCGTCGAGTGGCTGCTGGACCAAGGACTCATCCACGACACCGCCGCGCAACAGTTCGCGAGCGACCACCCTGATCCGGGCCTCCCATGAACCCCGGTCCGCTTGACGCGCTAAAGCAAACTCCGGCTGCTGATGCCCCCGACTAGTTGCGTCGTTCCACCGCCAAGGCGCGCCACTTCCAGGCCGCAAGTCCGGAGGTCTGCATGGCAAGTGCGCCTGCAGCCACGACGTTTGGTTGACGCTCGACCGGCGTTAATGGGGCGACTTGGGCCACAGGACGTCGGCGCGGCTGTAGTGGCCCGCGGCGTCGAACCAGCGCTTGGCGTGGAGCGTTTGTCGGAGGTCGCAGTCGGCGACAACGATGCCCTCGGCGTCGTAGAACGGCCCCGCGATGACCTCGCCGGACGCGGGGGCGACTATGGCTGCCCCGCCTCGGCCGAGGACCTCGGTGTCCGGGAGCGGCCAGGGGAAGTCGTCGCCGAATGCAGCGCGTTGGATGAACTGGGGCACTGACACGACGAAGGCGCCGGACTCGATGGCGATGTGCCTGATCGTGGCCTGCCATCCGTCGGAGTCGTCCGCTGTTGGAGCGAGCCAGATCTGCGGGCCGCCCTGGTAGACGGCCCACCGGGCCAGCGGCATCCGGTTCTCCCAACAGATCAGCCCACCAAGCCGACCCAGATGTGTCTCGGTGACCCGGAGGTCGTCGCCCGCGCCGAGGCCGTGGAAGAGCCGCTCGTGGTGAGTCGGCATGAGCTTGCGGTGCTTGTTGAGCAGACCGTCCGGACCGACCAACAACAGCGTGTTGTAGAGGCTGCCGGGGCGCTCGAGCTCGCGCTCGTTGACGCCAATGGCGCAGAGGACGCCATGCTCCCGGCACGCGGCGGCGATCCGGTCGACGACGGGGCCAGGGACCTCGACCGAGCTGGCCCAAAGCCGCTCCCACAACGCGTTGCCGTCGCCGCCCGTCAGGTGAGCCCAGGCGTACGACGGGTAGAGCGAAAGGAACGTCTCAGGGAACACCACCAGCTGAGCACCCTGCCCGGCCGCATCCGCAAGGAGGACGAGCGCCTTGTCTAGGCTGGCTTCTAAGTCGAGCACCACCGGCATCGCCTGGACTGCGGCGACCCGGACCGTGGGCATCGCGGACACGGGCTCCATGTCGGCAGAGTACCGCGTGCTCAGGCCGCCGCCGCGAGGTTCACCACCAGGGCCGCGCCGGTAAGGCTCCCCTCCTGCCGTGCGTCTTTCCACCGCCTGTGCCCGACTCGGCCCTCATGTCGTACCGGCACGGGTGGCGCGCTGGGGGACGCTCATCAGGTGCGGTTCAGCAGCGCTGCTCCTCGAAGGCGAGGAGTTTGTTCTCGGCCTTGGTTGCCTGGCGCTGCGTCACCACGCTGTCCTCGAGTCCGCCGCGCTGGCGCATCGCGGCGAGGAAGGTCTCGACGTCATCGGTCAGGTCGGCCGGAGCTGTGGCGGCGAGCTCGTCCAACAGGGCGGCATTGTCGAGGATGAAGCCGCGCTCCGCAGCTTCATAGTCCGCAGGCGTGGCGTTTCGCCCAAGGCCGGCGAACGCCTGTTCACCTGCCTTCTCGAGTCGACGCGTGGTCTGGCAGTACGGCTGAGGGTCGTACTCCTCCGACGTCAGTGCGGGGGCCTCGGCGGCCGCCGGGGACTGATTCCCCGTGGCGGTGCCGCGTGACGGCGAGGAGTCGTCGGCGCACGCCGTGGCGAGCGCCAACACAACGGGGACAAGCAGGATTCGAGTGGGCCTCATGATGGCTCCCGGGGTCGTGGTTTCGATCCGCTCACGCTAGGAGCGGGTGCGGCGACACCGCGTCGGTCGGCGGCCCGATTCCTGTCTCCTCCGCGAAGAGGAGGTGCCGCTCCCCGATGTCCTTCTCGGGAACGACGACGCCGCACCGAGACCGCGCTTAGCATGCGAACATGCCAGTCGGAGCAGGCATGAGGTTCCGTCCCGGAGTCCCGAGGGGACGGGATGCTGCGGTTGCGTGCGGTCTGCTGATCCTGGCCCTGCTGGAGACCTTGCTGACCAGCGACTACGAGCCTCGCACGGTCTACGCTCTGGCCGCCGCCGGAATGACGCTGCCGCTGGCCTGGCGGCGTCGGGCGCCGATCGTGGTCAGCCTCATCATCCTGACGATCATGGCCGCGATGGACCTCGCCGGTCACCCGCTGGATCCCGCCTACGTGATGGCGGTCTTGATCCTCGCGCTGTACTCGGTCGGCGCCTACCGCGACCGCCATCCCTCCATCGCCGGCTGGGCCGGCGCGATGGCCATGCTCGCCGTCCTGGTCACGATCGAGGAAGGCCCCGGGGCTGCCGACTTCGTCTTCGTTGGCGCCATCGTCACCGGTGCCTGGGCGATTGGTGTCGCTCTCCGCAGGCGCAGCCAGGAGAACGCCGAGCTCGTCGAGCGCGCCGCCGAGCTGGAGGACACCAGGGAAGCCCTGGTGGCCCAGGCACTGGCAGACGAACGTGCCCACATCGCCCGAGAGCTGCACGACGTGATCGCGCACTCCGTCAGCATCGTGAGTGTGCAGACCGCCGCGGTACGCCGGCGGGTGCAGCAGTACAGCCCTGAGGACGCGAAACAGCTGGAGGGCATCGAGCAGACCGCTCGTCAGGCGATGGGCGAGATGCGCCGTCTCCTCGGGGTGCTCGTCCCGGACCACCACTCGCTCGTGCTCGCGCCGCAACCGGGCCTCGGCGATCTCACCGCACTGCTTGAACAGATGCGAGAGGCCGGCCTCGAGGTCAGACATCGGATCGAGGGGCAGCAGAGATCCTTGCCCACGGGGCTCGACCTGGTGGCCTTTCGTGTCGTGCAAGAGAGCCTGGTCAACGTGCTCAAGCACGCGAGCGGCGCAAGCGCCGAGGTCGTGACCTCCTACGGCGACGGCGAGCTGGCCCTGTCAGTGAGGAACACCGGCAACGGGCGTCCCGCCCCTCCCGCAGACCCAGGCGGGCATGGCCTGATCGGGATGCGGGAGAGAGTGCAGCTCTACGGCGGAAGCGTGTCCGCAGGCCCCGAGCCGGGCGGCGGCTTCGCGGTTCGGGTGCAGCTCCCCGTGGGTGTGAGATGACCACCCGAGTCACGATCGTCGACGACCAAGCCATGGTGCGGACCGGTTTGGCCTCCATCGTCGACGGCGAGCCTGACCTGGAAGTGGTGGGTCTGGCCGCGAACGGAGTCGAGGCCATCGCCGAGGTGGGGCGCACCTCGCCCGACGTCGTGCTGATCGACATCCGGATGCCCCTCATGGACGGGCTCGAAGCCACCCAACGGCTGACTGCTGGTGGCTACGCCGGCCGGGTGCTCGTGCTGACGACGTTCGACATCGACGAGTACGTCTATGCAGCCCTGCGTGCCGGCGCAAGTGGCTTCCTCCTGAAGGACGCTCCGGCCGAGGAGCTCGTCGAAGGGATCCGGATCGTGGCGCGAGGAGACGCACTGCTCTCACCGGCCATCACTCGCAAGGTGGTCGAGGAGTTCGCCCGCCTGCCACCGCGAGACGTGTCACCGTCACCGGCGCTGACCCAGCTCACGCCTCGGGAGCGCGAGGTCCTCACTGAGCTCGCTCGCGGAAAGTCGAACACGGAGATCGCTGCCGAGCTGGTGGTCTCCGAGACCACAGTCAAGACCCACGTCGGACACATCCTGCTCAAGCTGGATCTACGCGACCGCATCCAGGCCGTCGTCTTCGCCTACGAGAACGGCGTCATCCGTCCTAGCCGGTCCGGGACCCGGCTGACCTGCGACGAGGAGGGCAGATCGCGTCAGGCCCTCCGCATACGCGAGCCGCACGCGTCAAGATCGTTGTGGCGCCACGGGCGGTGCCTCGCTTCCGGGGGTCGTCCGTGGGCGCTACGGTCCGAAGCATGAGGGCCATCGTCCAAGACCGCTATGGCTCGATCGACGACCTGAGCCTGCAGGAGATCCCAACCCCGGTGCCGGCCGACGACGAGGTGCTCGTCCAGGTGCGAGCAGCTTCTGTGCATCCCGACGTGTGGCACGTCGTGACCGGACAGCCGGCAGTGCTGCGCCTCATGGGGTCCGGGCTACGACAACCGAAGATGCGTGTGCCAGGCACAGACGTCGCGGGGGTGGTGGTGTCCGTGGGTGGTCGCGTGACCCGATTCCGGCGGGGGGACGAAGTCTTCGGTGAGACCATCCGTGGCATGCAGTGGCGCAACGGCGGTGCCTTCGCGGAGTTCGCCACGGCGCCCGAGGACGGACTGGCACTCATCCCCACCGCGATCAGCTTCGAGGAAGCGGCAGCGGTCCCG
The DNA here is from genome assembly GCA_963845645.1 of uncultured Actinomycetota bacterium. Classification (GTDB taxonomy): domain Bacteria; phylum Actinomycetota; class Actinomycetes; order Propionibacteriales; family Nocardioidaceae; genus Nocardioides. The sequence goes on along the minus strand of CAWJSY010000001.1, from coordinate 265,325 downwards.
ACCGTTGGCCTGATCGCGCTCAACAACCTGCCGCAACGCCGAGTGGCTGTGGGCCATCGGGTCTTGGTCAACGGTGCCGCTGGAGGCGTGGGCTCCGTGGCGGTCCAGCTCGCCCAGTCCTACGGCGCGGAGGTCACCGCTGTCGACGGCCCACACAAGCTCGACCTCCTACGCGCCCTGGGCGTGGACCGGATCATCGACTACACGAAGGAAGACTTCACCCGCAGCAATGCGCGGTGGGACCTCATCTTCGACGTGCCCGGCAACCACTCGTTCGCCGAGATTCGCCGGGTCTTGACGCCGGGCGGTGGTTACGTGCTCATCGGCCATGACGCATTCGGCGCGACCGGGCATCACTGGCTCGGCAGCATCCCGCACATGCTGGGGCTGGTGGCCCGTTCCGCCGTGGCCCCCCAGCTGCGAGGTGGCTCGTTCGCGCCACCGGACAAGCGCTCGCTGATGGCGGTCCTGAGCCGGCTCCTCACGACCGGTCAGCTCCGCGTGGTGATTGATCGGGCATTCCCGCTCGGGGAGGCACGCCAGGCACTGCACTACCTCGCCTCCGGGCAGGCGGTGGGCCGCGTGGTCCTGAACGTCAGCGCCTGATGGATGGCTGATCCACAGGAGCCGCCCGCCCCAGGTCGCGCCTGCGGGTCCCGCTACTCGCCGCTGGTTGGCTCAAGCCATTCGTCGGGTGCGAACTCGCTGCCGAAGTCAGCGCATGCCTCGTTCTCGCAGCGCCCTTGTGTCTCGAAGGTGATGCCGGCGTTGCCCGAGGCCATCACCAGTGTGGCGTTGTCAGGTTGAAGGTGGCCACCGTGCCGGAGGGGCTGGCCACAGGTCGGACAGTGCGGGTCGATCAGCTCGGCGGGGTCGCTCATTCGATCAAGGTAGAACCGATCGTCGGCCCTCGTCCATGGTCGCGACGGCCCCCATCTAGTGCCCTGTCGCACCGGTCCATGAGCGCGTTGCCAGGTCGGGTGCCGTTCCGATCTGGCCTTGGGGACTCGCGACAGTCAGGCGCCGATCGTGAGCCAAATATTGATGGTGCCGACTTTGTGAACAACGGCCAGTTTGGCCATTTTGGCAGCCCCCACTGTCGGTGGTCCCTGCTGCAATGGACCTATGGCCAACACGAGCACCACCTCCGGATCGGGACACCCGATCGTGGCGGCGCTCGCCCGGGTGGAGGCCGAGCTCGGCGAGCTGGGTGACGTCGCGGCGTGGTCGACTGAGCGACGACGAGCTGCGCGAGGCTCTGCCCACGCTGACCCGGCTCGGCGCGCGGCTCAACGGGGTGGAGGCCACCGTCGCGGCAGAGGCCCAGACCCGCCACGTCGAAGATCAGTCGGGGGCGACGTCGACGGCAGTGTGGTGGGCCAACGAGACCCGGATGACCCGCGTCGAGGCGACCCGCAAGACCAAGCTCGCCCATGCCCTCGACACCGAGCAGCACGAGCCGGTCCGCGCTGCCCTGACGGCCGGTGACCTGCTGCCGGACCAGGCTTCGGTCATCGTCCACGCCGTCGACGCGCTGCCCGACGAGATCGACCCAGCGACGCGCGCGCAGGCGGAGGCGTTCCTGCTCGCGCAAGCCGCAGATCACGACGCCAAGGCGCTGCGGATCCTCGGCAGGAGACTGCTGGAGGTCGTCGACCCCGAGACCGCCGACGCCCACGAGGCCGCGCTCCTCGCCAAGGAGGAGGCGCAGGCCTACGAGACGGCGTCGCTGACCATGGTCGACGACGGCCACGGCAAGACCCACGGCCGGTTCACCGTGCCCACCGCCGCCGCAGCCATGCTCAAGAAGGCGCTGCTCGCCCTGGCCGCCCCCAAGCACCGCGCCGCGGTCGACGGTCACGCACCCGTCCCCGAGCGGCCCTCGGCGACCAGGCTGGGGCAGGCGTTGGTCGAGTACGTCGAGCGCTACCCCACCGAGCGGTTGCCCGACGCCGGCGGACTCAACGCCACCGTCGTGGTCACCATGCCCGTCGAGACCCTCCACGGCGCTGTGAAGGCCGCAGCACTCGACACCGGAGAGCACCTCTCACCAGGAGCGGCCCGGCGCCTGCTGTGCGAGGCCGGCATCCTCCCGGCCGTCCTCGGCGGCGACTCCCAGGTCCTCGACCTCGGTCGCACCCGCCGGTTCCACAACAAGGCCCAGCGTCTCGCCGCCGGCGTCCGACATCGAGGCTGTGCCGCCCGCGACTGCGACTGGCCACCGGGCCTGTGCCACCTGCACCACCCGCAGCCCTGGGCCAAGCACGGCGGCACCGACTCCGACGCGCTGCCGCTGTGCCCGCGGCACCACCACCACATCCACGACCCGCGCTACGCCGCGACCATCCACCCCGACCGCACCGTGAGCTTCCACCGACGGCACTGAGCCCGGAGTGCCTGGCCCCGCGGTGCATGCCCAGGTGGTCGAGGTGTGTGGGGGTCACGTGCGGGTCAGTGTCTCCTGCAGCTTGCGCAGGCCTCGGGAGGTGTGGCTCTTGACGGTCCCGGTCGAGATGCCGAGCTCGTGTGCCGCTTCCTCGACCGAGAGTCCGAGCCAGTGCCGCAACAGCACCGTCTTGCGCTGCATCACCGGGAGGGCTTGGAGGGCGTCGAACATCGCCGACCGCTCCTCGAGGGGGAGGCCGTCTGGCATGGCCTCGTCGCCGATGTCGAGGGACGGCCGCTCACGCCGCCAGGGGCGGCGGTGCTCGCTGATGTTGGTGCGGACGATGATCTGCCGGGCATACGCCTCCGCGTTCCCGTTGCGATGCAGCCGTGGCCAGGCGAGGTACAGCTTGACCAGTGAGATCTGCAGCAGGTCGTCGGCCAGGTGCCAGTCGCCGCAGATCGCATAGGCGATGCGTCGCAGATGGGCCTGCCGGGCGGCCACGAACTCGCTGAACTCAGCGTCCCGGGAAGCTCCGCTCATCGCAGGCCCTCGCCCGAGGCGTACCGGGCACGGGCTTCGGTCAGGAGCTCGTCGAACGTGGCGCCACCGACGAACCCGGGAGGGGTGGTGATCACGTCGAGCGTCCCGTCGGTCACCCTCCACACCACGAAGTAGTTCCCCTCCTCACCGGCCACCGAGACGGCAGCCGCGCCCGTCGTGGCACCCGGGGGCGCGAAGTCGGGACCGAGCTGCGGGTCGTCGGTGCGGTCGACGACGCGGGTGCCTGCGGTCGGGACGACCTGCCCCCGGCCGTCGAGCCGGAAGGTCTCCGGCCAGCCGCTGCCTGCGTTCACGTCGACCTGGTCGGCGACGTAGTCCGCGAAGCTCGCCCACCCGTTGCTGGGGTCCGAGGACGACGACGAGCTGCCCAACGGCCTCGGGCGCTTCTCGATCATCAGCCACTGCCGCTGGCCCCTCCACGTCACGTCGAGGGCGTCGGAGAGCGACGGCGGCTCGAAGTCGTAGGGGTTGCGGATGCGCTGGTGGACGACTACCCCGGGCCGGATCTCGAGCTCTCCCTCGACGTAGCGGATCAGCTCTCCGCGCGGCCACGGCGTCGCGGCTGGGTCCGTGGAGGGGCCCTCCGCGGGTTCCGAGGGGCTCGGGGTGGCAGCGGGAGTCGGGTCGCCGGCGAGCTGGCCCGCGCCGGTCGTCGAGCTCGGCGAGACGACGTACCAGCCCGTGGCCAGCACCGCGGCTGCCGCGAGTCCGGCTGCTCCGCTCGCCACCCGACGTCGCCTGAGCGCCCGTCGGCCGGCCACGACGTGGATGCCGACCGGCGGGAGCGGGGGACCCTCGCCGAACGAGCGATCGAGCCTCTCCTGCAACGTGTCCATCTCTACCCCTCGCGATCTTCGACCTCTCACTGGGAGACGCGGCGCGACGTCCATCGGTTGTCACGCTCGTCCTCCGTGCGGCCACGCCCCTCCTCGAACGGCCCGCGGCGCCTAGTCTGGCTTCAGCCGGAGCTCTCCAGCGGAAAGGCGAGACGGCCATGCCGAAGCCATTCGAGGTGCATCCCTCCGGGGCGCTGCTCCACGGCACCAGGGCCGACCTCGCGGTCGGCGACCTGCTCGTCCCCGGACGTACGTCGAACTACGCAGCGGGCCGCACGATGAACCACGTCTACGTGACGGAGACGCTGGACGCCGCCGCCTGGGGTGCGGAGCTCGCTCAGGGCGAGGGTCGAGAGCGGGTCTACGTCGTGGAGCCGCTCGGGGAGCTCGAGGACGACCCCAACGTGACGGACAAGAAGCTCCCCGGCAACCCGACCCGGTCCTACCGCACCCGCGAGCCGGTGCGCGTCGTCGGTGAGCTCGAGGAGTGGGAGGGACACACACCCGAGCAGATCCAGGCGATGCGCGACGGCCTCGCCGACCTGCGGCGCCAGGGGCTCGACGTCATCGAGGACTGAGGCGTCGGTGTACGTCGACGCCCGAGGTCGGCGTCAGCCGACCGTGACCTCGGTCTTGCCGCCGTCGACGGCCTCCATGCCCTCGGCGATGCGCAGGGCCTCCTCGATCAGGGTCTCGACGATCTTCGACTCGGGCACGGTCTTGATCACCTCGCCCTTGACGAAGATCTGACCCTTGCCGTTGCCGGAGGCGACGCCGAGGTCGGCCTCACGGGCCTCGCCGGGGCCGTTGACGACGCACCCCATGACGGCGACACGCAGCGGCACCTCGAGGCCCTCGAGCCCGGCCGTCACCTCGTCGGCGAGCTTGTAGACGTCGACCTGGGCGCGGCCGCACGAGGGACAGGAGACGATCTCGAGGCGACGCGGCTTGAGGTTGAGCGACTCCAGGATCTGGAGCCCGACCTTGACCTCCTCGACCGGCGGCGCGGAGAGCGAGACCCGGATCGTGTCGCCGATGCCCTGGCCGAGCAGGTGACCGAAGGCCACCGCCGACTTGATCGTGCCCTGGAAGGCGGGGCCGGCCTCGGTGACCCCGAGGTGCAGGGGCCAGTCGCCCTCGGCCGCCAGCATCTCGTAGGCGCGGACCATGATCACGGGGTCGTTGTGCTTGACCGAGATCTTGAAGTCGCGGAAGCCGTGCTCCTCGAAGAGGCCCGCCTCCCACTTGGCCGACTCGACCAGCGCCTCGGGCGTGGCCTTGCCGTACTTCTCCATCAGCCGCTTGTCGAGCGACCCGGCGTTGACGCCGATGCGGATCGAGGTGCCGCGGTCGGCGGCGGCCTTCGCGATCTGCTTGACCTGGTCGTCGAACTTGCGGATGTTGCCGGGGTTGACGCGGACGGCGGCACAGCCGGCGTCGATCGCCGCGTAGACGTACTTCGGCTGGAAGTGGATGTCGGCGATGACCGGGATCTGCGAGTGCTGGGCGATCTCCTCGAGCGCGTCGGCGTCGTCCTGGCTCGGGCAGGCCACGCGCACGATGTCGCACCCGGTCGCGGTGAGCTCGGCGATCTGCTGGAGCGTGGCGTTGACGTCGGAGGTCAGCGTGGTCGTCATCGACTGCACGGAGATCGGGTGGTCGCTGCCCACGCCGACCTTGCCGACCTGGATCTGGCGGGTCTGACGGCGGGGGGTCAGCACCGGCGGCGGGGCCGCCGGCATGCCCAGGTTGATCTCGGTCATGCTGCCAGGTTACGGGGCCGACCCTCTAGGACGTGAGGCGGAGCGGCACCACGAAGTCGGCGACGATCAGCACGACGCCCATGACCAGCAGCATCGAGGCGACGACGTACGCGACGGGGAGCAGCTTGGCGGCGTCGACGTAGCCCGGGTCGGGGCGGCCGCGCAGCCGGGCTGCGGCTCGCCTCAGGCCCTCCCAGCTCGCGCTGGCGATGTGGCCGCCGTCGAGCGGCAGCAGCGGGACGAAGTTGAAGACCCCGATGAAGAAGTTGAAGCCCGCGATCAGCATCAGCAGGAAGACGGTCTTCTCGACCACGGGGAACAGGTCGCTCGAGACGGCCTCGCCCGCGATCCGGCCACCGCCGACGATGCTCACCGGACCCTCGGGGTCGCGCTCCTCGAGGCCGACGACGGCGCGCGCGACACCCCAGACCTTGACCGGCAGCGTCGCGAGGGCCTGGACGGTGTCGACCGCCATGCCCCCCATCTGCTGGAGGGTGTAGATCGGCCCGCCCGTGGTGGCGACCACCGACGTCGTGGGGGTGACCCCGAGGAAGCCCACCTCGCGCAACGTCTCGTCGGTGGCCGAGACCGGCCGGGCCTCGACGGTCGTGCTGGTGGTGCCGGTGAGCTGCTGCCCGTCGCGCTCGTAGACGATCGTGGCGTCGCCGCCGGCGTTGCCTCGGATCAGCTCGCGCAGCTGCTCCCACCCGGTGACCTGGGTGCCGTTGAAGCTGACCACCTGGTCGCCGGGGCGCAACCCCGCCTCGTAGGCCGGGCTCGCCGGGTCGGTCGCGACGCACTCGCGCTCGCGCGCGGCGCCCGGGTCGTACGGGATGACGCACCGGGAGACCGAGTCGATCACCGGGGCGCCGGGGTCGACCTCGATCGAGCGGTTGCCGTAGGTCGAGTAGACGCCGAGGAAGATGACGAAGGCGATGAGGATGTTGACCGACGGGCCGCCGGCCATCACCACGATCTTCTTCCACGGCGGCATCTTGTAGAACAGGCGATCGGCGTCGTCGGGCCCGACCAGCTCCCACTCGGCCGCGCGGGCGTCGGAGATGAGCTGGGTGAACATGCCGGTGTTGGACTTGCGGATCTTGACCACCTGCGTGCCCGACGCGTCGACGGTGACCTCGTCGGCCAGGTCCGCCGCGGCGGGCGGGAGCATGCCGACGATCTTGACGTAGCCGCCGAGCGGGATCGCCTTGACGCCGTACTCGGTCTCGCCGACCTGCTTGCTCCAGACGGTCGGCCCGAAGCCGATGAAGTACTGGGTGACCTTGCCGCCGAACTTCTTGGCCGGGATCATGTGACCCAGCTCGTGGAGCCCGATCGAGACCAGGATCGCCCCGACGAAGATCACCACTCCGAGCGTGTAGTACAGCGCGCTCATGCAGGGGCTCCGATCAGGTCAGTGGCAGCACGACGGGCCCAGGCGTCGGCGGCGAGGACGTCGTCGACGCTGAGCGTCTCCCCCGAGGATACGTCGTGGCGCGCGAGGACGGCCGCGATCGTGGGCACGATGTCGACGAACGCCAGCCGCTGCGCGCGGAAGGCCTCCACGCAGGCCTCGTTGGCCGCGTTGTAGACCGCCGGGGCGGTGCCGCCGCGCTCGCCGGCCGAGCGGGCCAGCGAGACGGCCGGGAAGGCGGTGTCGTCGAGCGGGTGGAACTCCCAGGTCTCCGCTCGCGTCCAGTCCACGGGCGGGGCCGCGTCGGGCACCCGGTCGGGCCAGGCCAGGCCGAGCGCGATCGGGATCAGCATGGTCGGCGGGCTGGCCTGCACCAGGGTCGAGCCGTCGACGAACTCCACCATCGAGTGGACCACGCTCGTCGGGTGCACGACGACCTCGATCCGGTCGAACGGCACACCGAAGAGCAGGTGGGCCTCGATCACCTCCAGCCCCTTGTTGACCAGGGTCGCGGAGTTGATCGTCACGACCGGGCCCATGCTCCACGTCGGGTGGTCGAGCGCCTCCTCGACCGTGACCGCGGCGAGCTCCTCGCGCGTCCGCCCGCGGAACGGCCCGCCGCTCGCGGTCAGCACCAGCCGACGTACCTCGTCGGCGGAGCCGCCGCGCAGGCACTGGGCCAGGGCGCTGTGCTCGGAGTCGACCGGCACGAGCTGGCCGGGCTGTGCACGGTCGAGGACCAGCGGACCGCCGATGATCAGCGACTCCTTGTTGGCCAGCGCGAGCGTGTTGCCGGCCTCGAGCGCCGCCAGCGTCGGTCGCAGCCCCACGGCGCCGGTGATGCCGTTGAGGACGACGTCGCACGGGCGCGCCGCGGCCGCCACCGAGGCCTCCTCCCCCAGACCGCTCACCAGGGCGGGGAAGCCGGTCGAGAACTCCGCGACCTGCTGCTGGAAGAGGTCGGGGTTGCCGCCGCCGGCGGTCAGCCCCACCACCCGGAAGCGGTCGGGGTGGGCGCGCACGAGGTCGAGCGCCTGGGTGCCGATCGACCCCGTCGACCCGAGGACCACCACGTCTCGTCTGCTGCCCGGTCCAGTCACCCGCCCATTGTCGCAGTCGATGCCTTCCGCCCGGCGGCTCCCTACGACACCATCAGCCCCATGACCTACGACACGATCATCCGCGGCGGGCGCTGGTTCGACGGCACAGGCGCTCCGTCGGCGGTGCGGCACCTCGGGCTGCGCGAGGGCCGGGTCGCGGAGGTCTCGGCCACCCCGCTCGACGAGACCGGCTGCCCCGGGTCATCGACGCCTCCGACCGCTGGGTCCTGCCCGGCCTGGTCGACATCCACACCCACTACGACATCGAGGTGCTGGCCGACCCCGACCTCACCGAGTCGCTGCGCCACGGGGTCACCACGATCTTCCTCGGCTCCTGCTCGCTCTCGACCGTCCACGTCGGCAGCGTGGACGCCGGTGACCTGTTCGGCCGGGTCGAGGCCATCCCCCGCAACCACGTGATCCGGGCCATCGACGAGCACGGCACCTGGTCGAACGCCCGTGAGTACGTCGAGGCGCTCGAGGCGCGCCCGCTGGGGCCGAACCTGGCGGCCTTCATCGGTCACTCCGACCTGCGCACCGCCACGATGGGGCTGGACCGGGCCACCCGGCCCGAGGTGCGTCCCTCGCGCTCGGAGCGCGCCCAGATGGAGCGGCTGCTCACCGAGGCCCTCGACGCGGGCTTCCTCGGTCTCTCGGCGCAGCAGCTGCTCTTCGACAAGCTCGACGGCGACGCCTGTCGCTCGCGCACGCTGCCGTCGACGTACGCGAAGGGTCGCGAGATGCGCGGGCTGCGCCGGATCCTGCGCCGCCGCGGCCGCGCGCTGCAGGCCGGGCCGGACGCCAGTCACCCGCACACGATCGTGGTCCAGGCGCTGGGCTCGATCGGCTGGCGCTCGCTCGGCAAACGACCGCTCAAGACCAGCCTGCTCTCGGCCGCCGACATCAAGGCGATCCCGTTCATCATCCACCTGATGCGACTGCTGGCCGGCGCGGCCAACCGGCTCGGCGCCGACTTCCGCTGGCAGCACCTGCCGGTGCCGTTCGAGGTGTACGCCGACGGGATCGACCTGGTGATCTTCGAGGAGCTCGGCGCCGGTGCCGCGGCGCTGCACCTGTCGGAGAAGGTCGCTCGCGACGACCTGATGCGTGACCCGGCCTACCGGACCCGCTTCCGCAAGGAGTACGAGAGCAAGTACGGCCCGCGGGTGTGGCACCGCGACTTCTTCGACGCCGAGATCGTCGCCTGCCCCGACCCGACGGTCGTCGGCAAGTCCTTCGGGCAGGTCGGCGTCGACCGCGGCACGGCCGGGCACCCCGTGCACCCCGTCGACGCCTTCCTCGACCTGGTCCTCGAGCACGGCACCGCGATCCGCTGGCGCACCACGATCTCCAACCACCGCCCCGAGGTGCTGCGCAAGATGGCGCAGAGCCCGGGTGTCCAGATGGGCTTCTCCGACGCCGGCGCCCACCTGCGCAACATGGCCTTCTACAACTTCGGGCTGCGCTTCCTGCGCCACGCCCACACCGCGGAGCAGGCGGGTCGCCCGTTCCTCAGCATGGAGCAGGCCGTGCACCGGCTCACCGGCGAGCTCGCCGACTGGTACGGCCTCGACGCCGGCCACCTGCGCGTCGGCGACCGCGCCGACCTGCTCGTCCTCGACCCCGCCCGGCTCGACGCCTCCCTGGAGGAGTACGCCGAGAGCCCCGTCGCGCAGTACGACGGGTTGTCGCGGATGGTCAACCGCAACGACGCCACCGTCCCCCACGTGCTCGTGGGCGGTCGCGAGGTGTGGCGCGAGGGCTCGCCGACCGAGATCCTGGGCCGCGAGCGCACCGGCCGCTTCCTGCGCGCGGGTGAACGCGCCCCCGTCGTGCCCTCCAGCGTGCGCGTGGACGCACGATGAGGGGCACGCGGGTGCTGGGGGTGGCCACCTCACTGCTCTGTGTCGCCGGCGGTGCTCTGGTTCCCTCCTCCGCTGCCGCTGCTCCTGCTCCCGCTGCTCCTGCTGCGCCTTGCCGCACGGGCACGGTGTCGCTGACCTTCGACGACGGGCCGTCGTCAACGCAGACCCCGCGGCTGGTGCGGATCCTGAAGCGGGCCGACGTGCCGGCGACGTTCTTCATGGTCGGGCAGCGGGTCGACGCCTCACCGGCCACGACGCGGTTCGTGGCCCGGTCCGGCAACCTGATCGCCAACCACAGCTACGCCCACGCCGACATGACCAGCCAGTCGTCGGCGCAGGTCGCGGCCACGCTGCGCTCGACCGACGCCGCCCTGCGCCGCGCCGGGGTCGTGCCCACCCGGCTGATGCGGCCGCCGTACGGCGCCATCAACGACTCGGTGCGCGCGACGATCCGCCGGACCGGGTACGTCCCGGTGCTGTGGGACATCGACTCCCGCGACTGGACCGGCATCTCGTCGTCCACGATCGCCAGCCGGATCCTGGGTTCCCTGCGCCCTCACTCCAGCAACGTCGTCCTCCAGCACGACGGGGTCGGCAACAGCCCCGCGTCGATCTCGGCCGTCCCGCGGATCATCCGGGAGGCACGGCGCCGCGGCTACTGCTTCGTGGCCCTCGACGAGCGTGGCCGCCCCGGCTTCCCGACCCCGACGGCGTCGCTGAGCGTGTCCACCCCCCGGGTGGCGGAGGGTCGACCGGTCCGCCTCTCGCTCACCCTCGACAAGCCGACCGCGCGCGCCACGTCGCTGCGGGTGCTGGCCGTGGACAAGAAGACCGGTGCCCCGGCCGGGTCGGTGCGCGTGGCCTTCCGAGCCGGACGCACCAGGGCCCGGGCCACCCTGCCGACGACCCGCGACGGCCTCGACGGCCCGACGCGGCGGCTGGACCTGCGCCTGGCTTCCCCTCAGGGCCTGCGTGTGAAGCGGGGTCGGCAGCGCGTCGTCGTCCGCGACGCCGACCCCGCCCCGCTGATCGACGGGGTCGACCGGAGGGCGGCCGAGCCGACGTCGGGGGCGACGACCGTGCCCGTGCGGTTCCGGCTCGACCGGGTCTCGCTGCGTCGGATCTCGGTCGTGGTCGAGACCCGGCCCGGCACCGCCGGCCCGGGCGACGTCCAGCCGCTGCGCCGCCGGGTCATGGTCCCGGCCGGGAGCCGCCGCTTCGAGGTCGACGTGACGCTGCTGCCCGACTCGGCCGACGAGGGCCCCGAGACGGAGGAGTCGTTCACGGTCGTGCTCGGCTCGGCCCGCTTCGCGCGGGTCGGTCGGCCGGCGACGGTCACGATCACCCCGGCCCGCCCGGCGTAGCGGGGCCGCTGAGCGGGGCTCGGCTCAGCCCAGGCCGTTGGCCGCGGTGTCGGCCGGTCGCGCGGTGGTGTCGAGCCACGCCGTGAAGAACGGTGCGAGGTCCTCGCCGCTGACCTCTGCGGCCAGCGCCCGGAAGGCGGCGCTCGAGCCGGTGCCGTGGCGACGACCGGCGGCCCAGGAGCGCAGGATCAGCCAGAAGTCGCGCTCGCCGACCCGGTTGCGCAGGGCCTGCAGGGCCATCGCGCCCCGGCGGTAGATCGCTCCGTCGAAGATCCGGGAGGCCCCGGGGTCGGAGATGCGCAGCCGCCACAGGTCGCTCCTGGACGGGTGGGCCGCATAGGTCTCGCGCAGCCAGCGGGCGCCGGCCGGTCCGCCGTGGGTCTCGTCCCAGCGGACCTCCAGGAAGGTCGCGAACCCCTCGTTGAGCCAGATGTCACGCCACCGCTCGAGCGACACGGAGTTGCCGAACCACTGGTGAGCCATCTCGTGGACCACCAGCGGCACGTCACGTGGCGAGCCCGCGAAGTACGTGGGCCGGGTCTGGTTCTCCAGCGCGAAGCCCACCGGAAGCCCGGTCACCACTCCGCCGGTGGTGGAGAAGGGGTAGGGCCCGAGCTGGCGCTCGAGCCACCGCGTGATGCGCGGGGTGCGCTTCATCAGCCGCATCAGCCCGGCGCGCTGCCGCGGGTCGATCTGGCGCGAGACGGCGACGTACCAGGGACGACCGCGGCTGCGACCCCGGGCCACGTCGAAGAAGCCGGCCGCGAAGAACGCGAGGTAGGACGACATCGGCTCGCGGGCGCGCCAGTGGGTCGTGGTCAGGCGCCCGTGCTCGCGCCGGGAGACCAGGCGGCCGTTGGCGATGACGCGGCGGTTGGTCGGGACCGTGATGTGGAGGTCCATCGACGCCTTGTCGAGCGGGTGGTCGTTGGCCGGGAACCACCAGGGCGCCATGTGGGGCTGGTTCATCGTGACGACCTCGGAGGCGTCGGCGAGCCAGTTGCGCTCCCCGAGGTACGACGCCCGCGCCGGGCGGCCGGCGTACACGACCTTGACCCGCATCGTCGCGCCGGTGGCGACCGGGGTCGCGGGCACGATCCGGAGCTCGTGGCGGCTGGGCTTGTGGAAGCGGGCCCGCTTCCCGTCGACCCGCACGTCGCGGACCGGCAGCAGCAGGTCGAGCCCGAAGGAGGTGAGCGGCTGGGTCGCCCGGACCGTGAGCCGGGTGAAGCCGCGCAGCCGGCCGCTGCCGAAGTCGTAGCGGTCGTGGACGTCGTAGTGCAGCACGTCGATGCCGCCGCTGCCGTCTGCCGGGAAGTAGGGGTCGCCGATCCCGTCGGAGCCCGCCAGCACGTCGGGCTCGGCCCCGCTGCTCGGCGCCGACGTGGTGCCGAGCGTCAGCACGGCGGCCAGGCAGCCCACGAGGGCCGTCGTGCGGGACCGGGACCACGAGCGCCGCGACGACGGCAACATTTGCACCGCAGCAACCTAGCCCACGAGGCTGGGAGGCATGGACCTCTGGTACGCCGCGTACGGCAGCAACATGTCGGCCGCACGGCTGCACTGCTACCTCGCCGGCGGCTGCCCTCCGGGCGCCACCCGCACGTACGCCGGTGCCCGCGACCGCACGCTGCCCCGCGAGCAGCGGCCGGTCGAGCTCGACGGCGCCGTCTACTTCGCGTGGCACTCCCCCACCTGGGGCGGCGGCGTCGCCTTCTACGACCCCGAGGCTCCCGGCCGGTCGGTCGCGACGGCGTACCGGCTGAGCCTGGGTCAGCTCTCCGACCTCGCCCACCAGGAGATGCACCGCGAACCGGGCACCGACCTCGCGCTCGAGGCGCTGTGGGCCGCACGGCCGGCACGACCTGGGCCCCGGACGCTACGAGTCGATGCACGTGGTCGGGCGGCTCGACGACCTGCCGGTCGTCACCCTCACCTCGCCGGCGGGGCTCGACCACGACGGCCTCGAGCTCAGCAGCCCGACCGGGCCCTACCTGGCCACGATGGCCCAGGGCCTGGTCGAGACCCATGGCTGGGACGCCGGGCAGGTGGCCGACTACCTCGCCACGTGCCCGGGCCTCGGCGCGGAGTGGGACGACGCGGCCCTGCGCGCTCTCGTCGCGTAGGTCGCGTAGGTCGCGTAGGTCGCGTAGGTCGCGTAAATGGGTTGCGGCCCACCGCCGTCTCCCCCACGCTGGGTCGCAGTGACCCGACGTCCGTCGGTGCCCGACGAGAGGAGCGTGACATGACCACGACTGTCGCTGGCCTGCCAGCAGCCACCTCCCTCTCGATCCTCTGGAGCACCGCCCGTGTCCTCACCCTTTCCGTCCTCGTCGACCCCTGACGAGCTCGATCCACGCTTCGTCTTCGACTTCACCGCCTACGACGACCTCGACGACGGCCAGCGCTGGTCCACCTGGACCTCCGTCGAGCCCCTCTGCCGCGGCCCCGAGCCACGCCCCGACTGGGTCGTGACCTCGCAGGGCGCGGTCGACACCGACCTCGGCATCCTCAAGACCGGCAAGGAGGCCGACGTCTTCCTGCTCGAGCGCGCCGACCCGCTCGACCCCGAGGGAGGGGTCGTGATGGCCGCCAAGCGCTACCGCTCCACCGAGCACCGCACCTTCCACCGCTCGGCCGCCTACACCGAGGGGCGCAGCGTGAAGCGCTCCCGCGACGAGCGCGCGCTCAAGCGCAAGAGCACCTGGGGCAAGGTCGTCGCCGCCGGCGAGTGGGCGGTCTCGGAGTGGTCGGCGCTGCAGCGCTGCTGGGAGCTCGGCCTGCCGGTCCCCTACCCCGTGCAGGTCGACGGGACCGAGATCCTGATGGAGTGGGTGCAGCACGACGGCGAGACCGCGCCGCGGCTCGCGCAGACCCGCCCCGAGCCCGGCCTCATGGCGTCCTACTTCGAGCAGATGCGCTCGGCGATGACCACCATGACCCGGGCGGGCTTCGCCCACGGCGACCTCTCGGCGTACAACGTGCTGGCGGCCGGGGAACGACTCGTCATCATCGACCTGCCGCAGGTGGTCGACCTGGCGGGCAACGCCGCCGGCCTGGACTTCCTGATGCGTGACTGCACGAACGTCTGCGCGTGGTTCCGCTCCCGAGGACTCGACGCCGCCGACGAGCACGAGCTCTTCGCCGAGCTCGTGGCGCAGGCGCTCTGAGCGCGGCGACGGGACCGACCCGGCTAGGTTCGTCCGGGTGAAGCGCACCCGGGGCCAGATCGTCGACGTCGAGACGCTCGACGAGCTCGACCAGCGGCTGGCTGCCGGCGCCAGCTCACTGGCGGGCTGGCGGCTGCGCGGACTCGACCTGACCGGCCACAGCGCGGCCCTGGGAGCGTGCCGGCTGCGCGGTGCGACCTTCCTGGGCTGCACGTTCGCCGCCGGCGACGCCGAACGGGTCGAGGCGCACGGCGGGCTGGTCCTCCCCGAGCTGGCGCAGGCCCCGGTCGACGTCTACCGCTCGGGGCTGTACGCCCCCGAGGAGCTGTACGACGACCCCGCCTACACCCGCTCGTTGGACGCCCGCGCCTACGCGTGGTCGCAGCGTCCGTCGTCCGCGGAGGACCGGCTCGCCGAGGCGCTGCACGACCACGCGATCGACACCGCGCTGGCCGCCTGGACCCACCGGCGCCACCTGGTCGGCGTCATGGGCGGCCACGCGGCCGAGCGCGGGCAGCCGGCGTACGCCGACGCGGCCCGGCTCGGCCGCGACCTGGCGCGGCACGCGGTGGTCGCCACCGGCGGCGGGCCGGGCGCCATGGAGGCGGCCAACCTCGGCGCGAGCCTGGCCGGGCGCCCGGAGGACGACCTCGTCGCCGCGCTCGACCTGCTCGCGGCGGTGCCGTCGTTCCGTCCTCGGTCGGCGCCTGGGTCGAGGCGGCACGACGCGTTCGGGAGCGCTTCCCCGACCCGACCGAGTCGCTCGGCATCCCCACCTGGCACTACGGCCACGAGCCGCCCAACCTCTTCGCGACCGCGATCGCGAAGTACTTCGGCAACGCCACCCGCGAGGCGGTCCTGCTGGAGGTCTGCGACCGCGGCATCGTCTTCCTCCCCGGCGCCGGTGGCACCGTGCAGGAGATCTTCCAGGACGCCTGCGAGAACTACTACGCCGACGAGACCGCCGTGGCGCCGATGGTGCTGGTCGGCGTCGAGTACTGGACCGAGACGCTCCCCGCGTGGCCACTCCTGCGCAGCCTCGCCCGGGGGCGGCCGATGGAGCAGCACGCGCACCTCGTCGACTCGGTCGACGAGGCGGTCGCGGTGGTCGGCGCCGTCCACGGCTGACCCGCCTGCCCGGGCGGCGGTGGGTCAGCCACCGTTCTCCGCCCGCAGTACGTGGCCCAGCCACCGCTGACCCGCCCCGACCGCAGGCGGCGGTGGTCCACCACCCTTTGCCGTCCGTACTACGTGGCGCACCCACCGGCGGCGGCGGTGGCGGTGGCGCCAGCGCCGGACCCGGTGAGCTACTCGACAGCAGCGAGCTGGCCGCACGCCCCGTCGATGTCGCTGCCGCGGGTGTCGCGCACCGTCGTGGGGATGCCCTTGGCCTCGAGCCGGCGGACGAACTCACGCTCGTCGGCGGGGTCGGAGGCGGTCCACTTCGAGCCCGGCGTGGGGTTGAGCGGGATCAGGTTGACGTGCACCCAGCCCCAGTCGCCGTAGCCGCGCAGCACCTCACCGAGCAGGTCGGCGCGCCAGGCCTGGTCGTTGATGCCGCGCATCATGGCGTACTCGATCGAGACCCGGCGCTTGGTCACGCGCGCGTAGTCCCAGGCGGCCTCGACGGTCTCGGCCACCGAGGAGCGCGTGTTGATCGGCACCAGCTCGTTGCGCAGCTCGTCGTCGGGGGCGTGCAGGCTCAGCGCGAGCGTGACGGGGATGCCCTCCTCGGTGAGCTGGCGGATCCGGGGCACGAGGCCGACCGTGGAGACGGTGATGCCGCGCGCGGACATGCCGAGCCCGTCGGGCGCGGGCTCGGTGAGGCGGCGGACCGCACCGATCACGGCCTTGTAGTTGGCCAGCGGCTCGCCCATGCCCATGAAGACCACGTTGGAGACCCGGCCCGGCCCGCCGGGCACCTCGCCGCGGGCCAAGCTGCGCGCGCCGGCGACGACCTGCTCGACGATCTCGGCGGTCGACATGTTGCGCTGCAGCCCGCCCTGGCCGGTGGCGCAGAACGGGCAGGCCATGCCGCAGCCGGCCTGGCTGGAGACGCACATCGTGGCCCGGTCGGGGTAGCGCATCAGCACCGACTCGACCAGCGCGCCGTCGAAGAGCTTCCACAACGTCTTGCGGGTGGTGCCCTTGTCGGCCTCGAGCGTGCGCAGCGGGGTCATCAGGTGCGGCAGCAGCGCGGAGACGAGGTCGGCGCGCTGACCGGCCGGCAGGTCGGTCATCTGCTCGGGGTCGTCGACCAGCCGAGAGAAGTAGTGGGTCGAGAGCTGCTTGGCGCGGAACCCCGGCAGCCCCTGCTCCTCGAGCAGGGCCTTGCGCTCGGGCGCGGACAGGTCGGCGAGGTGCCGCGGCGGCTTCTTGCGCCCGCGCGGCTCGTCGAAGACCAGCGGGAGCGCGATCGCGCCCGCGGGCGGCGTGGGGGTCTCGGACATCGGCCCAGTCTCCCACCCGCCCGGCCGTCGCGGCGAACCCTCGGGTCAGCTCAGCGGCACCACGTCGGGTGCGCCGAGCCGCGCGGCGTCCGCGGTCTCGTCGTCGGGCATCTGCTGGCTCTCGCGCTCGGCGGCGACCCGGGCCCGGTAGTGCTCGATCTCGAGCGCCACCTGCTCCTCGCTCCAGCCCAGCACCCCGGCCACCAGCGACGCGGCCTCCTCGACCGCTCCCAGCCCGCGGTCGAAGGTCTCGATCGAGATCCGCGTACGTCGGGTCAGCACGTCGTCGAGGTGCCGCGCCCCCTCGTGGCTGGCGGCGTACACGACCTCGACGCGCAGGTAGTCGGCGGTGCCGGTCAGCGGCTGACCCAGCGAGGGGTCCTCGGCCACCAGGTCCAGCAGCTCGTGGACCAGCGACCCGTAGCGCTGCAGCAGGTGCTCGATCCAGACGTCGTGCAGCCCCGAGGAGTCGGCCAGCCGGTGCCGGGCGTTCCAGAGCGCCTGGAACCCCTCGGCCCCGAGCAGCGGGATGTCGTGGGTCACCGACTCCGGCACCCGCAGGTCGTCGTGCTTGACCATGCCGTAGACGGCCTCGTCGACGACGTCCTTGGCCATCACCCGGTACGTCGTGTACTTGCCGCCCGCGATCACCACCAGGCCCGGCGCGGGGTGACCCACGGCGTGCTCGCGCGAGAGCTTGGAGGTCGCCTCGGACTCGCCCTCCAGCAGCGGGCGGAGGCCGGCGTAGACACCCTCGACGTCGTCACGCGTCAGCGGCGTCTCGAGCACGGTGTTGACGTGCTCGAGGAGGTAGTCGATGTCGGCCTGGCTGGCGGCGGGGTGGGCCTTGTCGAGCTCCCAGTCGGTGTCGGTGGTGCCGATGATCCAGTGGCGGCCCCACGGGATCACGAACAGCACGGACTTCTCGGTGCGCAGGATCAGCCCGACCTCGGAGCGGATCCGGTCCTTGGGCACGACCAGGTGGACGCCCTTGCTCGCCCGGACCCGGAACTCGCCGCGCTGCCCGCCGAGCGACTGGGTCTCGTCGGTCCACACGCCGGTGGCGTTGACGACCTGGCGGGCCCGGATCGTCACCATCGTGCCGTTCTCGAGGTCGTGGACCTTCGCGCCGGTGACCCGCTCACCCTCGCGCAGCAGCTCGACCACCCGCGCCCGGTTGGCGACGTGGGCTCCGTAGGCCGCGGCGGTCCGGGCCAGGAACATCGTGTGCCGCGCGTCGTCGACCTGGGCGTCGTAGTAGTGCAGCGCCCCGATCAGCGCGTCCTTGCGCAGCGACGGGGCCAGCTTGCGGGCACCGCGTCGCGAGAGGTGCTTGTGCAGCGGCAACCCGGCCCGACCCGAGACCCGCGACATCGCGTCGTACAGCGCGACCCCGGCGCCGGCGTAGAAGCGCTCCCACCCGCGGTGCTGCAGCGGGTAGAGGAACGCCACCGGCCGGACGAGGTGCGGGGCGAGGTGCTGGATCAGCAGCCCGCGCTCCTTGAGCGCCTCGGCCACGAGCCCGAAGTCGAGCATCTCCAGGTAGCGCAGGCCCCCGTGGATCAGCTTGCTCGACCGGCTCGAGGTGCCGGAGGCGAAGTCGCGGGCCTCGACCAGACCGACCTTCAGCCCCCGGGTGGCGGCGTCGAGCGCGGCCCCGGTGCCGACCACCCCGCCGCCGATGACCAGGATGTCGAGCTCCTCGGCCGCCATCGCCTGCAGGGACAGGTCACGGGACTCGGGCGACAGTGGGACGGAGCGCATCAGGGCACCTCTCGGATGGGGGCACGTCAGGTCTGGTGCGACGTCAGGCGACGTCGACCCGGTCCAACGTACGCGGCACCGCCTTGGCCCTCTGGGCGCGGCCGGCGGAGGCAGCCCCTACGAGCTCTTGATCAGCACCGTCAGCACCGCGGCCGCGACCCCGGCCACCACGAGGGCGGTGAGCACCATGCCGAGCAGCATGTAGCGCCCGAAACGCCGGGTGTGCGGGGTGACGATGAGCACGGCCGGCACAGCGAAGACGACGAGCACGAAGGGGAACAGGCTCTCGGCTCGCTGGGGGCTGAACATCACGGCCAGGATCGCGGCGTACGCGCCGGGGACGACGATCACGGTCAGCAGGCCGGTGTAGAAGCCGGTGAGCGCCGCGAACGTCGGGTGGTCGCGGTGCCACCAGCTGGGCTGGCCGGCAGCCGCGTCCGCCGCGGGACCCTCGTCGGTGCTCATCGGACCGATGGTAGGCCGATCACGGCCTCCACAGCGTCCGGCGTGCCGGACCTCGCTCAGAACACCAGGTAGTGCAGCAGCAGCCAGATCGGGGCGATCGTGGCCAGCAGCGAGTCGAGCCGGTCCATCAGGCCGCCGTGCCCGGGTATCACCTGACTCATGTCCTTGATGCCGAGGTCGCGCTTGATCACCGACTCGCAGAGGTCGCCGAGGGTGGCCATCACGACGGTGATCAGGCCCAGGGCGACGCCGACCCACCAGTCACCGTCGAGCAGGTAGACCACGAGCACGAAGCCGGCGCCGACGGTGAAGAGCAAGGAGCCGGCGAACCCCTCCCACGACTTCTTGGGCGAGATCACGGGCGCCATGGGGTGCTTGCCGAACAGCACGCCGGCGATGTAGCCGCCGATGTCGGAGGCGATGGTGACCAGCACGAAGGTGAGGATGCCGGCGACGCCGTCGTTGTCGAGCCCTCCGCCGGAGAGACCACCCTCCGAGAGCAGCAGAGCCACGAAGGAGCCCAGGAACGGCACGTAGATCAGGGTGAACACCGCCGCCGTCGCGGTCTTGACGTAGCCGTCGATGCCGCGGCGCAGCAGCCAGAGCATCACCACCAGGACGGTGACCGCGGTCGCGGTCACGAGCGCCTCGGCGCCCCACAGGTAGGCGGTGATGACCATCACCGCACCGCCCAGCATCAGCGGTTGCTCCGGGAGGTCGATGCCCTTGGCCAACAGGCCCTGACGCAGCTCCCAGACGGCGACCACGACGGCCACCACCACGATGACCATGAAGGCCGGTTTCCAGAAGTACAGGGAGCCGGCGATCGCGGCCATCAGCAGCACGCCGGACGTGATCGCGGCCTTGAGGTCGCGTCCGGCGCGGCCGTGGTCCGTCGGCAGCGGGCCGACGGACGAGGAGCCGTCGCGAGGGCCTACGGGGTCTGGGGGGAGGTTGGTCATCGCGGGGGGTCCGGGTCTCGAGGCTCAGACCTCGAGCAGCTCGGACTCCTTGTTCTTCAGCATCTCGTCGATGGCGTCGGTGTGCTTCTTGGTGACGGTGTCGAGCTTCTTCTCGGCGCCGGTGACGTCGTCCTTGCCGACCTCGCCGTCCTTCTCGAGCTTCTCGAGGCTCTGCTTGGCGGTTCGGCGCAGGTTGCGCACGGCCACACGTCCGTCCTCAGCCTTGGCCTTGGCGACCTTGATGTACTCCTTGCGCCGTTCCTCGGTGAGCTCGGGGAAGACCGCGCGCAGCACCTTGCCGTCGTTGGAGGGGTTGACGCCGAGGTCGGAGTCGCGGATCGCCCGCTCGACGGCCCCCATGGCGCCGATGTCGTAGGGCGCGATCATGATGATGCGGGCCTCGGGCGAGGTGAACGACGCCAGCTGCTGGAGCGGCGTCGGGGTGCCGTAGTAGTCGACCAGGATCTTGTTGAACATGCTCGGAGCGGCCCGTCCGGCGCGGATCGCGGCGAAGTCCTCTCGGGTCGACTCGACCGACTTGTCCATCTTGGCGTCGGCCTCGCGGAGGATGTCGTTGATCACTGGTGCGTCCTACTTCCGTCGTCGTCGGAGGTCAGCTCGCGCTGACCAGCGTGCCAATCCTCTCACCCTGCACCGCGCGCAGGATGTTGCCCTCGGGCTCCATCCCGAAGACGATCATCGGCATCTTGTTCTCCATGCAGAGCGCGAAGGCGGTCGCGTCGGCGACCCGCAGGCCCTGCTGCAGCGCGTCGGCGAACGTCAGCTCCTCGAGCTTGGTGGCCGTGGGGTCGAGGTGGGGGTCGGCGGTGTAGACCCCGTCGACGCCGTTCTTGCCCATCAGCACGACCTCGCACTTGGTCTCCAGCGCCCGCTGGGCCGCGACGGTGTCGGTGGAGAAGAAGGGCATGCCCATGCCGGCACCGAAGATCACGACCCGCCCCTTCTCCATGTGCCGGATGGCGCGGCGCGGCACGTAGGGCTCGGCGACCTGGCCCATGGTGATCGCGGTCTGCACGCGCGTCTCGACGCCGAGCTTCTCGAGGAAGTCCTGGAGGGCGAGGCAGTTCATGACGATGCCGAGCATCCCCATGTAGTCAGCCCGCACGCGGTCGATGCCACGCTGCTGCAGCTCGGCGCCGCGGAAGAAGTTGCCGCCACCGGTGACCACGGCGATCTGCACGCCGGCCCGGGCGACCGAGGCGATCTCGCCGGCGATCTTCTGGACCACGTCAGGGTCGACCCCCACCTGGCCGCCGCCGAACATCTCGCCGGAGAGCTTGAGCAGGACACGCTGGTAGCCAGTCATTCGATGCTCCCGAAAGTCGCTGGTGGGGGTGCGGGTACGTCGAAGGCCGGTGCGATGAGTACTGCATGTCTCATCGAACCGGCCTCCTGGTGACGTCTGGGTGTGAACCTAGTGGATCAGGCCCCGACCTCGAAACGAGCGAACCGCTTGAGCGTGGTGCCGGCCTCGTCGAGGACCGCCTTCACGCTCTTCTTGTTCTCGGTGACCGACGGCTGCTCGAGCAGGACGACGTCCTTGAAGAAGCCGTTGAGGCGACCCTCGGTGATCTTGGCGATCGCCTGCTCGGGCTTGCCCTCCTCGCGCGAGGTCGCCTCGGCGATCTCGCGCTCCTTCTCGACGACGTCCGCGGGGACCTCGTCGCGCGTGAGGTACTGCGGGCGCATGGCCGCCACCTGCATGGCGGCACCCTTCGCGGCCGTCTCGTCGCCGTCGTACTCGACGAGCACGCCGACGGCCGGCGGCAGGTCGGCCGCACGACGGTGGAGGTAGACCGCGACCGGGCCGTCGAAGTAGACGACCCGTCCGAGCTCGATCTTCTCGCCGATGGTGATCGCGAGGTCCTCGACGACCTCGCCGACGGTCTTGCCGTCCAGCGGGACCGCCTTGAGCGTGTCGACGTCGCCCGCCTTGGCGGTCTCGGCCGCGTCGGCGATCTGCTGGGCCACCGCGATGAAGTCGGCGTTCTTGGCGACGAAGTCGGTCTCGCACTTGACCTCGACCAGCGCGCCACCCGAGGTGACGACCAGTCCGGCCGAGGCCTCGCGCTCAGCACCGCGCTTGGCGGCCTTGGCCGCACCCTTCACGCGCAGCAGCTCGACGGCCTTGTCGAAGTCGCCGTCGGTCTCCTCGAGCGCCTTCTTGCAGTCCATCATCCCGGCGGCGGTCTGCTCGCGCAGCTTCTTGACGTCGGCGGCGGAGAATGCCATCTCTTCGTTCCCTCGGATCTGTGTGTCGAGTCTGGGGTGGTCGGTCAGGCCTGCGTGGCGTCCTCGGTCGCCGGGGCCTCGGTGGCCTCGGCGGCGGGCGCCTCGTCGGCCGGAGCCTCGGTGGCCGGAGCCTCAGCGCCGCCTGGGCCTCAGCAGCCGGAGCCTCAGCGGCCGGGGCCTCGGTGGCCTCAGCGGCCGGAGCCTCGGTGGCCTCGGCGGGGGCCTCGGTCGACTCCGAGGACGCACCCGTGGCCTCGGAGGCCGGGGTCTCGGTCGCGGCGTCGCCACCGGTCGCCTCGACGGCGGCCTTGTCGGCGTCGCCACCGAGCAGCTCGCGCTCCCACTCGGCCAGCGGCTCCTCGGCGCCCGGCGTCGCCGCCTGGCCCTCACCGGTCTTGGCGCCGGAGCGCGAGATCAGGCCCTCGGCGACGGCGTCGGCGATCACGCGGGTCAGCAGGCCGACGGCGCGGATCGCGTCGTCGTTGCCGGGGATCGGGAAGTCGACCAGGTCGGGGTCGCAGTTGGAGTCGAGGATGCCGATGATCGGGATCCGCAGCTTGCGGGCCTCCTCGACGGCGAGGTGCTCCTTGTTGGTGTCGACGATCCACACCGCCGACGGCGGGCGGCTCATCTCGCGGATACCGCCGAGCGACTTGTTGAGCTTGTCGCGCTCGCGGCGCATCTGGAGCAGCTCCTTCTTCGTGCGGCTGCTGCCGGCCACG
Source organism: uncultured Actinomycetota bacterium (assembly GCA_963845645.1). Taxonomy (GTDB): domain Bacteria; phylum Actinomycetota; class Actinomycetes; order Propionibacteriales; family Nocardioidaceae; genus Nocardioides. The sequence continues at coordinate 242,247 of CAWJSY010000001.1, read as the reverse complement.
TCGTCGAAGTCGACCTCGTCGAGCTCCTTGAGGCGGTTGATCCGCTGGTGCACGGTCTGGAAGTTGGTGAGCATGCCGCCGAGCCAGCGCTGGTTGACGTACGGCATCCCGACGCGCGTCGCCTGCTCGGCGATGGCCTCCTGGGCCTGCTTCTTGGTGCCGACGAACATCACGGTGCCGCCCTTGGCGACGGTCTCCTTGATGAAGGCGTACGAGCGGTCGATGTAGGCCAGCGACTGCTGCAGGTCGATGATGTAGATGCCGTTGCGCTCGGTCATGATGAAGCGCTTCATCTTCGGGTTCCAGCGACGGGTCTGGTGCCCGAAGTGGACGCCGCTCTCGAGGAGCTGGCGCATGGTCACAACTGCCATGGTGGTTCTCTTCCTGTGGTGGAGGCAGGCCCCGCCTGTGCCCCCTTCGAGCCGTGAGGCCAGGGCGCACCGGGGCAAGACTCCGGTCGTTTTCAGTTCCCACAGCCGACGGGTGCCGACTGTCCTGACGCCTGCGCGCGACCCCACCGACGTGGTCCCGGAGGACCGGTCGGACCGAGGATCGTCGCCCACGGGTGATCGAGGCCGGAAAGCTGCCTCGTCGCGGTCTGCAGACGTGCGAATTTCACTCCGAGGAGTGATGGGAGCCAGCGTAGTCGAGCCGGGAGCCGGGTCGCGAATCGAGCAGGGCGGGCCCACGAGCGGCCAGCACGGCCCGATGACCGTCCACAGGCGCCCCCGCTGCCCCCCTCGTCCCCAGGAGCGCAGCACCCAGGTGCGCCGCTCGGCTCCGGGAGCCAGGCTCCTGCTCATGACCACCGCCCGCCGGATCCTCGTCCCGACGCTCCTCACCGTCGTCCTGGGCGTCCTGCTGACGCTCGCCCCGGCGGGCGCGGCGGTGGCTCCCGAGGCGCCCGCGACCGATCCGGTGGGCACGTGGCCGCTGCGTCCCGAGCCGGAGGTGGTGCGTTCCTTCGCGCCGCCCACCTCCCCCTACGGCGCGGGCCACCGCGGGGTCGACCTCGCGGGCCGTCCCGGTCAGCCGGTGCGCAGCGCCCTGCCCGGCACCGTGGCCTTCGCCGGGTCGATCGCTGGGCGGGGCGTGGTCGTGGTCACCCACGGAGCCACCCGGACGACGTACGAGCCGGTCCACGCCTCGGTCCCGCTGGGCGCGCCGGTGGCGCGTGGTGACCCGATCGGCCACCTGGAGCTGGGCGGCTCCCACTGCTTCCCCCGCGCCTGCCTGCACTGGGGCTGGATCGCCGGCGAGACCTACCTCGACCCGCTGCGGCTGGTGGGGGTGCGACCGGTCCGGCTGCTCCCCCTCTGGCGCCACGATCCCGTGGCCCCTGGCGGCGCCGGGGTCACGCCCTGGGGTGCGCCTGCCGGTAGGCCCGACGCAGTCGGTCGGTGGTGACGTGGGTGTAGAGCTGGGTCGTGGCGAGCGAGGCGTGGCCCAGCAGCTCCTGGACCGAGCGCAGGTCCGCCCCGCCCTCGAGCAGGTGCGTCGCGGCGGTGTGCCGCAGCCCGTGCGGCCCGATGTCGGGGGCGCCCGGCACCTCCGCGATCCGTCGGTGCACCAGCGTGCGCACCGCTCGCTGGTCGATGCGCCGACCCCGGGCGCCCAGGAAGAGGGCCGGTCCCGCGCCCTCCGCCCGCAGGGCGGGTCGCGCGACGGCCAGCCACCGGTCCAGCGCCGCGGCAGCCGGGTGACCGAAGGGCACCGACCGCTCCTTGCGGCCCTTCCCGAGCACCCGCACGACGTTGCGGTCGCGGTCGACGTCGTCGACGTCGAGGCCGACCAGCTCGCCGACCCGGATCCCGGTGGCGTACAGCAGCTCGAGCATGGCGATGTCGCGCACCCCGACCGGGCTCCCGTCGTCGGCCAGCGCGGCGGCCAGGCGGATCAGCTCACCGGCCTCGTCGACCCGCAGCACGGGCGGCAGCGTCTTCGGCGCCTTCGGCGAGCCGAGCGCGGCGCCGGGGTCGCCCGGCATCCGTCCCGTCCGGGCCAACCACGCGGTGAAGACCCGCGCGGCCGTGGCTCGGCGGGCCAGGGTGGTGCGGGAGCGCCCCATCGTCTGCTGCTTGGCCAGCCAGCTGCGCAGGGTCCGGAGGTCGAGCTCGGTCGCCGAGCTCATGCCCAGCCGCGCGGCATGGTCCAGGAGGCCGGCCACGTCACCGAGGTAGGCCCGCACGGTGTGCGGCGTCAGGTCACGCTCAGCGACCAGGTGCCGCTCGTACTCCCCCAGCACGACCGCCATCGGCTCGGGCAACGCGCCCTGCGGCGAGCTCGCGCTCGTCTCCCTCGTGGCGTCGGCGACCGGCGTCGCAGACGCCGGCTCGCTCTGACCCATGGACCGATCGTAGGGACTACGGGTCCCTCGGCCCGGCACCTCGGGCCTCGCCGGTCCGGTGTCGCGCGCGCGTCCTGCTCCGGCCCGGGCTCCGCGTCAGCCGGGCCGAGCCGCGTCGGCGACCGCCCGACGAGCCCGTGACGGCACCCGCTCGTCCCGCTCCCCGACCGCCGGCCACAGCGACATCGCGCGCTCGGCCATCGCGGTGATGGTGAGCGCCGGGTTGGCGCCGAGGTTGGCCGGCACCACGGACCCGTCGGCAATGTGCAGACCGTCGTACCCGTAGACGCGGTGGAACTCATCGACCACCCCGGTCTCGGCGGAGTCCCCGATGACACACCCACCGATCGGGTGCGCGGTCATCGGCGCGCCGACCAGCTCACCGAGGGTGCCTCCGGCGCGCCCGCCGATCCGCTCGGCGACCCGGCGCGTGATCTCGTTGCCGGCCGGGATCCATTCCGGGTTGCCCGCACCGTGCCCGGCGCTGGTCTCGAGGCGCTCGCGACCCCACCGGGAGCGGACCCGACGGACCGTCAAGGAGTTGTCGAGCGTCTGCATGACCACCAGCACCACGGTGCGTTCGGACCAGCGGCGCAGCCACGCGAAGCGCAGCACCTCCGTCGGGGCACGCAGCAGCTGTCGGGCGAAGACCCGCCACGGCGACGCCTCGGGCCTGCGGTCGCGGTCGAGCAGGACGGTGAACAGTCCGCCCATGAAGTTGCTGCCGCGGCCGTAGCGCACCGGCTCCACGTGGGTGTCCTCCGAGGGGTGGACCGAGGACGTGATCGCGACCCCGCGCGAGAGCCGTGCGTCTGGTCGGGACGTCGTCGCGGCGCGCAGCGACTGGGAGTTGCTGCGGAACTGCCGGCCCAGGGCCGGGGACAGCCGGGGCAGGACGCCACGGTCGCGCATCCTCAGCAGCAGCCGCTGGGTCCCCAGCGGACCCGCCGCCAGCACCACCTGCGCCGCGCGCACCGTCGTGCGGCGCGCCGGCCAGGGTCCGGGCGTGCGCACCTCGAGCTCGTAGCCGCCCGCTGGGAGTGGCTGGAGGGCGACCACCTCGGAGTCGGGCAGGATCTCCGCTCCGCGCCGGGTCGCCAGGTGCAGGTAGTTGACGTCGAGGCGGTTCTTCGCGCCGTAGCGGCACCCGATCATGCACTCGCCGCACTCGAGGCAGCCCCGGCGAGCCGGACCCTCCCCCCCGAAGTACGGATCGGGGACCTCCACCCCGGGTTCGCCGAAGAAGACCCCGACCGGCGTGCGCTGGTAGGTGGAGCCCGCACCCATCTCCTCCGCGACCTCCCGCAGCACCTCGTCGGGCAGGGTGGTCGTGGGGTTGGTCGTCCGGCCGAGCATCCGTTCCGCGGTCGCGTAGTGCGGCTCGAGCTCGCTGCGCCAGTCAGCCAGGTGGGCCCACTGCCGGTCGCGGTAGAACGTCTCCGGCGGTCGGTACAGCACGTTGGCGTAGACCAACGACCCGCCACCCACGCCGGCTCCGGAGAGCACCACGAGCCCCCGCAGGAAGCTGATCCGCTGCAGTCCTCGCAGACCCAGCCGCGGCAGCCACAGGAACCGGCGCAACCGCCAGCTGGTCTTGGGCAGCGTGTCGTCGCTGAAGCGACGTCCGGCTTCGAGGACACCGACCCGGTAGCCCTTCTCGGCCAGCCGCAGCGCGGTCACCGAACCCCCGAAGCCGCTGCCGACCACCACGACGTCGTAGTCGTGGCCGACGCCGACGCTCATGCCCGCTGACCCGTCGCCGTCGCCGACGCCGACGCCGACCGGAGCGTCGTACGCCGGCTGGCCAGGCGCAGACCGACCGCTCCGGCCAGACCGAGGGCCAGCACGATGCCCGTCATGGTCATCGGCATCGAGGACCCATCGTGGGGGGTCTCGGCCGCCGACGAGAGCGCCGCGTCAGCGGGCTGCCAGAGCCACTCCCCCGAGACCGTCACGCGCTCGCCGTCCACCAGCACCGGGATCTCCCAGCCTTGGGCGCTGACCTGGGTGGGGTCCGACGGCGCACCGTTGACGGGCTGGACCCGGGTGTCGAGCCAGGCGTGGAAGCTGCCGCCACCCACCGGGACGAGACGGTCGCCGCCCGCGATCGCCTGCGGGGGGGCGGAGGTCGTCAGACCTGCATCGCTCAGCGGGTCGAGGGCCACCCCGTCGTCGTCGAGCCGGAGCATCGGCTGGCCGGCGTCGTCGAGGACGACCACCGTGTCCGCGGCGCCGCGGGTCAGCGCCACAGCGGGCCGCTTGCCCGGCAGGAGCTGGACGGTGAGGTCGGTTGGTGCCTCCACCCGGCCGGGCACCCAGCTGCCGAGCATCGGCTCCCGCACCAAGGAGCCGCGCGCCTCGAGCGGCTCGCTGCCGTAGGCCAGCGGGATCTCCCAGCCGGCGACGACCCCGGTGCCCTCGGCCGTGTCGGCGGGGTGCAGCCGAGGGTCGAACCAGCCCCACGACGACTCGTTCGTCACCAGCCGCCACTGCGCGGCGGAGTCGGCGCCCCTGCTGCCTCCGGTCGCGTCGGGCGGCGGGGCGACCGGGGCGTCGGGAGGTCCGAGCGTGCGGAAGAAGAACGGGTTGCGGACGTCGACGCGCACCCCCTCGCGGCTCACCTTCACGAACGGCCGACCCGACGGGTCGAGCACCTTCAACGGCGTCGGCGAGGGGTTCGAGACGACCATCTGCTCCGAGACCGACGTCTGCACCTGGACGGTGACGTCGTCGGGAGCGCCCTCCACGGAGTCCAGCCGCACCTGCAGCAGCGGGTCGTCACCGTGCGCCGCCGCCTGCGGAGCGGGGGCGGCGAGCACAGCTGAACCCCAGGGCCAGCCCGACCAGCCCGGCGCGCGCGGCCCTCATCGGACGAAGGTCTGCGTCGCCTTCGAGGGGATCTCCCCCTTCTTGGACCCCCGGTTCGCGAAGAGCATGTAGGGCCCCGCCGGGAGCACGTCGCTGTCCGGGACCCGCACCGTGATCCGCTTGCCGCGACGCTTGACCACGTCGAGCACCACGCTGCGCTGGTCGCCGTCGATCAGGTGGGTCAACGAGGTGTTGCGCACCAGCCGGACGCTCTTCACCCGCGAGGGCGACTTCACCGTGATGGTGACGCGGGAGTCGTTGCGCACCTTGGCCGGCGCCCGGGTGATCCGAGGCCGCGTGCCGCGGAAGAGGTACGGCGGGGAGTAGATCTCGAACGACGGGTCGTGCCCGGACTTCGAGAGGCCGATGGCCTCGTGCCCGGCGTCGGTCTGGAAGGCGTAGCCGGTCGCGATGGGGGCATGGCCGCCGAGCAGGACCCGGCCGTCGGGCAGCAGCATCGCGGTGTTGTGGTAGGTCCGCCCGTGGCTCTGCCGAGCGGCATCGCGCCACTGACCGGTCTTCGGGTTGTAGATCTCAGCGGTGGTGATCGGCTTGGCGGAGCCGGGGAGCACCACCTCGTCGGCGCTGGCTCCGTTCGCGAGGTAGACCTCACCGGTCGGCAGCACGGTCCCGGTGCCGTACCAGCGGGGTCGGTTCAGCTTGCCGGTCGGACGACTGGTGAGCGCGTCGCCCCGGGTGGTGTCGACCGTGTTCAGGGTCGCGGTGTCGGTGGCCAGGTAGGTCCCGGGCGAGACGCCGACGACCCCGCCGCCGGAGAGGAACGTGGCCTTCGTGTAGTCGCCGGAACGGTTCGGCACGAGCGGCATCATCACCGAGAAGCCCGAACCCCGGAAGCCGAGCGGTGCGCCCCCGATGGTCGGGATCCCGAGGTCCTTCCACGTCTTCGACTTCGGGTCGAAGGAGGCCGCGATGTTCCACAGCGCCTCGTCGTAGGACTGCCCGGCCGGGTTGAAGGTCTGGCCGGCCGCGTCGTAGTAGACGTGGCCGTTGGGCAGCAGGTGCAGCCGCGGGTAGAGCGGCAGCGACCGGTCGGCCCGGTCGGGGTTCTCGCTCCACTTCCCGGTACGCGGGTTGTAGACCTCGGTCTGCTTCACATTGGTGCCCGACTCCAGCGGACGGTCGGGGTAGACCGGCTTGATCAGCTTGGTGACGCCGCTGGCCACGAAGACCTTGCCGCTGCCGAGGGTGACCATGGAGGGGTACCAGCGGCCGTGGTGCATCGACCCGCTCTGGGTCCACTTCTTGGTCCGCTGGTCGAAGATCCGGCTGTTGGGCAGCCCCTCGAGCTCGGTCACGCCGTACGGCACTCCGCTGACGCCCGGCTCCAGGTAGTAGTTGGTGCCACCCGTCACGAGCACCCGCCCGTCGGCGAGGAAGACGAGGTCGGAGCAGAACAGGTCGCCGTCGTTGGCCAGGTTGTCGTTGTTGTGCGGCACCCCGGGCAGGTACTCGGCGTCATCGTCGTTGCCGCCGGGGTTGGCACCGCCGTCCTCGGGCCGGGGGGTGCTCCAGCGCGGCGTACGCCGGCCGACGAGGTCCATGACCCGACTCTGGTCGTTCTCCGCGACGTTGCTGAACTCGAGCACCACGTTGTAGTCGACGTTGCGCATGCCCTCGAGGCCGTCGTAGTAGAGCACCGACTCGTTGGGCAGCGCCGCCATCGCCATCGCGGCCGGCTTGCACTCGGGCGCTTCGGTCTTGGCCTTGAGGCAGTTGATCCCCTGGGGCTGCTCGAAGGGCGCCCCGAACCTCCCTACGACCGAGGGACGGGGCTTGCCGCGATCGGCGGCCGTGGCGGGGCCGGTCAGCGTGGTGGCGCCCAACGGGATGACACCCCCCGCCAGGACGAGGGTCAACAGGGTGGAGGTGGGACGGCGCATGGTTACTCCCGAGAAGAAGCGGGTCGACGTGTGACCACCTGTGCCCCGCGTCACACGCGCCGATCGGGACCGGTGCACAGCAGACCTGGCCCGATGTTGTGCATCGAGTACATAACTCGCCGCGATCGAGCCTGGTCGTGGGCTTCGCCCAGCGGGCTACCGTGGCGACCATGTGTGCACGGCGGTCCGATCCGGGGGTGGGGCGGGCGGTCAGGGCGGCCGTGCTCGCCCGCGACCTGGTGGAGGAGACGGACCGACTCACCGAGCAGCTGGTCGCGGCGATCTGGCAGACCGACGACTCCTACGTGGGCGGCTCCATCTCCCGCGAGGAGCTGCGGCGGTCCTGCCGCGCCAACCTGGCCCGGGTCATCGAGACGCTCGCCGGGACGGTGGCCCAGGACGCCGACCCCTACGACGTTCCGCAGCAGACCGGTCGCCGGCGGGCCGAGCAGGGCGTGCCGCTGGAGTCGGTGCTGCACTCCTACCGGGTGGGCGGCCGGCTGATCTGGGAGGCGTTGGTCGCCCGAGACAGGGCCGGCACCCGGGACCCCGACGCGCTGCTCGACGCCGCCACGTCGGTCTGGGCGGTGGTCGACGACTTCTCGACCGAGGTGGCGACCGCCTACCGCGCGACCGAGGCCGAGCGGGTCCACCGGGACGCCAGGGAGACCCAGGCGCTGGTGGCCCGGCTGCTGCTCGGCGGCGCCGGCGACCCGGACGTCGCCGACCAGGCCCGCATCCGCTTCGGCCTGCCGCACCAGGGTGGGTACGTCGTGGTCGCCACCCGCCCGGACGGTGAGCACTGGGCCCGCACGGCCCTGACCTCGGTGCGGTTGGGCAGCGTGTGGTCCAGCCACGAGGGCCACAGCGTCGGGCTGGTGCCGCTGCGCGGCCGGCGTGCCGCAGCGGTGGCTCGGGCCCTGGGCGCCATGCCCGAGGGTCCGGCAGGGCTCGGCGACTGCGCGACGCTGACGGGCATCGACCGGGCCTGGGCCGAGGCGCGGCTGGCGCTCTCGACGCTCGGTCGCGGCCACCTGGGGCCGGTCTCGCTCGACGAGCGGATGCCCGAGGCTCTCCTGGACCGCTCGCCGGACCTCGCCGACCGGCTCGTCGACGTCGTGCTCGGCCCCGTCCTGGACCTGCCGGACGCCGACGTGCTGCTCACCACGCTGCGCACCTGGTTGGCCGAGGACGGCTCACCGAGCCGGACGGCGAAGGCGCTGTACTGCCATCGCAACACCGTGCTCAACCGGTTGCACCGCGTCAGCGCCGTCACCGGAGTGGTCGTCGACGACAGCGAGAACCACCTGCGCCTCTCCCTCGCGCTCCGCGCGCTCTCGCTGCGGGACTGAGCCGACGCCGGCCCTCTCGGCTCAGTCGCGCAGCGCGAGCGCGGCGAGCCGCCACCCCTCCTCGGTGCGCTCGGTCAGGCCCCGCTCCTCGAGGTAGGCCAGCCTCGTGCTCACCTCGAGCAGGGCCATGCCCGCGGTGCGGGCCACCGAGTCGCTGCTGGCGCCCTGCGAGACCGGCACCGCATCGAGCACCTGTCGATGCCGGGACGAGAGCGAGTCGCGCGAGCGCGTCGGGCCGCGGGGCTCCTCGAGGAGGTGCTGGCCCGACGCCCCGATCGCCTCGAGCACCTCGTGGCCGCCCTGCACCAGCGTCGCCGCGCCCGTGCGGATCAGGTGGTGGACGCCGCCCGAGGGCGCGCTGGTCACCGGACCGGGCACGCCGAGGACCACGCGGTGGAGCCGGTTCGCCCAGTTGCTGGTGTTGAGGGCCCCGCTGCGCACGGCCGCCTCGACCACGACCGTCCCGCGGGTCAGGGCCGCGATCAGCCGGTTGCGGGCCAGGAAGCGGATCCGGAGCGGAGCGCACCCGATCGGGGACTCCGAGACGACCGCGCCCGTGGTCGCGATGTGGTCGAGGAGGGCGCGATGGGCGCTCGGGTAGGCGCGGTCGGCGCCGCAGGCGAGGACGGCCACGGTCGGCGCCCCCATCGAGATGGCTCCGCGGTGCGCGGCCTGGTCGATGCCGAAGGCCCCACCCGACACCACCACGCAGCCGGCCCGGGCAGCGACCGCGCCGATCTGCCCGGACACCGAGTCGCCGTAGCTGGTGGAGGACCGGGAGCCGACCACCGCCACCGACCCCTCGAGCCGGTCGAGGGTCAGCGGGCCGCGGACCCACAGCCCGATGGGGGTGCCTCCTCGCTCCTGGATCGGCTCGACCGCGGCCAGGTCGTCGAGCTGCGGCGGCCACTCGTCGTCGCCGGGGATCACCAGCCGGACGCCGAGCCGCTCGGCACGGGCGAGCTCGCCGGCGCCGTCTGTCTCGGCGAGCCGCAGCGCCACGTCGTCGAGGAGACCGTCGTGGGGGTTGCGCCCGGTGCTGAGCAGCCGGAAGAGCTCGACGCCGCCGAGCTCGGTGGTCAGCCGCGTCATCCGCGGGTCGCCCGGCTCGGCGAGCCGGCTCAGCGCGGCCCGCGCCACCCGCTCCTCGCGCCGGGGGTCGGGCCCCCGGGCCGCCTCGCCGCTCACCCGGCCACCGCCGAGACCGTGCGCATCTGCAGCGCGGTGCCCAGCCGGAGGCGGAGCGCCACGTCGACCTCGACCGAGCCGGGCGACCGGTTGACCCCCTGGCGCACCGAGGTCAGGTCGGCGATCGTCCAGGCCAGCCGGTGCACGCGCACCGCTCCGCGACGCGTGAGCCGCCCCCGGTAGACCTCGTCGTCGACGACGCCTTGGGCGGCCTGGGTCAGCGGCCAGCGGTCGCGCAGCACCGGCCCCGGGGCGTGGGCGTTGAGCCGCCACCCGCAGCCGGCGTAGCGGACGGCCTGGAGGCGGCGGGCCAGCTCGACCCGGGCCCGGACCACCTCGGAGCTCTCGACCACGGCGAAGCGGTCGCGCTCCTCGTGCGGGGCGAGCGGCTCGACGTGACGGGTGATGTCGACCCGGTCGGTGATCGGGCCGCTGAGCTTGCGCCGGTACTCGCGGCGCACGGGCTCGCGGCACTGGCAGCGGTTGTCACCCGCGTTGCTGGTGAAGTCGCCGCACGGGCACGGGTTGCCGGCCAGGACGATCATGCCGCGGGCCGGCAGCACCGCGGACTCGCCCTGGCGGGCCACGGTGACGTCACCGCTCTCCATCGGCTGGCGCAGGGCGTCGATCACGTCGGCGCGGAAGAGCGGGAACTCGTCGAGGAACAGCACGCCCCCGTGGGCGCGGCTCAGCTCGCCGGGCCGCACCCGCCCCGAGCCGCCCCCGATGAGGCTGGCCTTGCTGGCGTCGTGGTGGGGGGCGGCCCAGGGCGCCTCGGTGATCATGCCCTGCGCGGGGTCGAGGATGCCGGCGAGCGAGTGGATGGCGGTCAGCTCCAGCGACTCCTCGGGGCTGAGCGGCGGCAGGATCGTGGGGATCCGCTCGGCGATGCTGGTCTTGCCCGACCCCTTGGGCCCGGTGAGCAGGACGTGGTGTCCTCCGGCAGCGGCGACCTCGATGGCGTAGCGGGTCTCGGCCAGGCCGCGCAGGTCGGCGAGGTCGAGCTCTTCGAGGCGGGTGTCGCCCTGCCACGACAGCAGCCGGCTGCTCGAGAGCGGTGGCACGGCCGGGGCCTCGGGCACCACGTCGCCCCGCAGCTCGGCCACGACCTGGGCCAGCGACCGCATGCCGAGCACGCTCACGCCCGCGACCATCGAGGCCTCCTGGGCCAGCGGCTCGGGCACGAAGACGCGGGTCACGCCCCGCTCGACCGCGGCCAGCACCATCGGCAGCACCCCCGGCACGCAGCGCAGACCCCCGTCGAGGCTCAGCTCGCCGATGAACGCCGTCTCGCGCAGCGCCGCCACGGGCAGCTGGGCGTCGGCCGCGAGCAGGGCGACGCTGATCGCCAGGTCGTAGTGGGTGCCGGACTTGAGCAGGTCGGCCGGCGAGAGCAGGATCGTGATCCGCTTGGTGGCCGGCCAGGACAGCCCGCTGTTGATGATCGCCAGTCGGCAGCGGTCCTTGGACTCGTTGAGCGAGGCGTCGGGACGGCCCACCAGCGTCGTCATGACCTGGCCCGGCGAGACGTCGGCCTGCACGTCGATGTGGTGGCCGAACGCGCCGTTGAGGGAGACGGTGGTCGCGGTCGCGAACGGCATCAGCCGATGCCCCGCACGTGCTCGACCTCGGCGGGGCCGCGTGGCGGTCGGAGCACCGCGACGAGGTCGACCCGGACCTCTGCGGCGCGCACGCCGTGGGCCTCCTGCCAGAGCTGACCCAGGCGCTGCAGCCGCCGGAGCTTGGTCGCGGTGACCGCCTCGTGCGGCGTACCGCAGGACTGGCTGGTGCTGCGGGTCTTGACCTCGCACACCACGAGGACGTCGGCCTCGCGCAGCACCAGGTCGATCTCACCGCGCTCGCACCGCCAGTTGCGGTCGAGCAGCACCAGCCCCCGCTCCGTCAGGTGGCGCCGGGCCACCTCCTCGCCGTAGGCACCCATCGCCTGCTTGGCCGCTGTCGTCGTCATCTCGACCTCCTCGCGCCCAGGCTCGCCGGACACGGGGACAGCCCGGCCGGTGCGACCGGTGAGCTGTGGACGACGCAGGTCGAGGAGCCGACTGTGGACGGTTCCTGGGCCGAAAAGGCCTCAGCCGGCCAGCATCGGCGCACCGCAGGTCGCCGACACGGCGAACACGTCGGCGCCACCGACGCGCAGCCCGAGCAGGGCGGCGCTCGGACCGATCAGCTGCTGGTCGATGTTGGCGGCGAGGGGCCGCAGCGTCTTGTCGAAGAAGTTGTTGTTGCCCGTCGTCAGCGAGGCCACGATCGCGTCGGTGACCAGGGTGACCGAGGCGGCGTCCACGCTGAGCGGGCCCACCTTCACCGAGGACGACTTGATCACCGGGACGAGCGGGCTGAGCAGGCTGACGGGCGAACCGGTGCGGTACGGCGTCCGGTCGTGCGGAGGCAGGCTCAACGGGGCCAGGGCGCTGCCGTCGGCACCCGGGGCAGCGAGGCCGAGCCCGACCACCACGACGACGTCGGCGGTCACCGCGAGCGGACCGACGCCGATCTTGATCGTCCCGCGTGACCTCGAGCTCGGCGTCGAGCGAGTACTCCGCGAGCCCCGACTCCACCGACACCGAGAACCGGCTGGGGTCGGCCACCGTGTTGTCGCCGCAGACCACCTGAGGCGGCTGCACCAGCTGCGACCGGGCGTTGCCGAGGGCGACGTGCAGGTTGCCGGTCCCACGACTGGTCTGCAGGGTGCCCTTGAGGATCCCGGCGTTGATGTTCAGGCTCGGGAGGTTGATGAACTCGATGCCGAGGTCGCCCACGATCTGGCTGTTCGACGCGCGGGCGATGTCGGTGTTCGGCTCCCCGCAGGCGAGCTGGGCCGCCGCGATGATGTCGACACGGCCGGTGAAGCTGCTGCCGACCCCCGGCACACCGGCCTGGAGGTTGGGGACCGAGATGGCGTGGGTGCCGTCGGCGACCAGCACCGACCCGGCGAGCAGGTCGAGCACGTTGAGCCTCGTGGCCAGGGCCGCCCGGTCGTTCGGCGAGATGCTCAGCACGTCGCCGAGGCGCACCTGCCCGATCCCGCCGGCGCTGCCCAGGAACACGCGCAGCGTGGTCACCGCGGCCGCGTAGCCGGTGGGCTTCTTCTCGTTGAGCACGTCGATGGACGCCTGCACGAGAGAGGCGTAGCTGACGTAGCCGGTGAGCAGGCTGTCGACGTCGCCGGCCCCCATCACCAGCGCGAGGTCGGCCAGCGAGACCCCGACGTCGGCCAGGCCCTGGTAGGAGGCCAGGCTCAGGTCGACGTCCATGAGCTCGTTGAGCTGCGACAGGACCGCGGAGTCCCCGCTGTTGAGGGCGGCGACGAACGAGCCGAGCCGGTGGCAGGCGGTGGTCGAGGCGATGCCGACGGCCGAGCGGCCGGCGGCGCCCGAGCCGGTCGTGAAGGCGAAGTCCACCGAGGTGCGGGCGGTGACGTAGACCGCGTCGGGGACGGCGCTGCCGGTCACCGGTGACACGCCGCCACCCGGACCGCGGACGGGGTCGCCCCGCAGGTCGAGGGTGACCAGCGTCCACTCGACGGTCGGGTCCTCCCCCAGGGCGGTGCCCTCGTTGCGCTGCTCACTGGCGACCTTGGCGGCCTCGATCCCCAGCGACCGCGGCGAGCCGGCCGCGATCTGGGCCGCCGTACGCCCGTCGACCAGGCGCGCCAGGTCGAGGGCCACGGCGTCGGCCAGCGCCTGCATGTCGCGGCGGGCCACGCGCTGCATGCCGAGGTCGACCGCGAACGCCGCGATCAGGACCAGGACGGTCATCATCACGGCCACGACGGGCAGCACGGCCCCGCGCTCGTCGCCGCGGGCGCGGGCGCGCGCGGAAGATCGGGCTGCTGGGGCCGGGCAGGACGGTGGGCGCACGTCAGCTCACCTGCGCCTCGGTCGTGTAGGCGAGGTGCTCGGGCAGCACGATGTCGAGCCCGGGGAACGCGGGCAGCAGGGAGTCGTCGCGGTAGGTGTAGTCGAGCGTCACCCGGGCGCAGTCGGCGCCGATCGTGCTGGACGTGCAGGTCTGCGGGATGGTCACCACGCACCTACCGGCGCTCTGGGCGCCGCGGACCAGACGTCCGTCGTCGGTGCACGAGACGCCGTAGCTGCCGAGCGCGTCGTTGACCGCGGTGCGGGCGCGGGCGATCTTCTCGGCCGGCGTCAGCACCGCCGGCGCGACGGCGGCGGCACGAGCCCCCTCGGCCGCGGCCTGGCTGAGCCCCTGACGGAAGCTGAGCATGTAGCCGTAGCCGATGATGGCGAAGAGCAGGAAGACCAGGAGCGGGGCGATCAGGGCGAACTCGACCGCGGCCGCGCCCGACTCGTCGCGGCGGCGTGCCCGACGTCGCCCAGCATCCATGCGTCTTCCCTACCCTCGGTCCACGTGACGAGCACGCGGCACGGCTCCCTCGCCGCTGTGCCGAGGCTAGGGGCTGCACGGTCGCGGCGTGGGCCGCTCGTGCGCGAGTAGTCCGAAAGGACTAGGAAGTCCGGCCGTTCGGCCCGTAACCCCGGCGGCTACGGCTTGGGCGGGTCGATCTCGGCAGGGGCGAGCTCCTCGACGTTCACGTCCTTGAAGGTCAGCACCTTGACGCTCTTGGCGAAGCGCGCCGGACGGTACATGTCCCAGACCCAGGCATCCGACATGGAGACCTCGAAGAACACGTCGCCGGCCTCGGTGCGCGCCTTCACGTCGACCTGGTTGCACAGGTAGAAGCGACGGTCGGTCTCCACGACGTACTTGAAGATGCCGACCACGTCGCGGTACTCGCGGTAGAGCGTGAGCTCCTGCTCGGTCTCGTACTTCTCGAGGTCCTCGGCGCTCATACGTGCTCCTCCAGTGGGGCGGCGACGTCGTCATTGTGCCCCGGCGGTCTCGGCTCCAGGCCCGCGGCCCGCCGGACGTTGACGAACCGCATCCGGTGGACCGGGCTGGGGCCGTGGAGGGTCAGCGCCTCGGTGTGGGTCTCGGTGATGTAGCCCTTGTGGGTCTTGAAGTCGTACGCCGGCCACTCGCCGTCCAGGTCGGTCATGATCCGGTCACGCGTGACCTTGGCCAGCACGGAGGCAGCCGAGATGCAGGCCGCGACCCGGTCGCCCTTCCACACCGCGAGACCCGGCACCCCGAGTCCGTCGACGGGGAACCCGTCGGTCAGCACGTACGCCGGTGACAGGTCGAGCAGCGCGACCGCGCGCCGCAGCGCCTCGATGTTGGCCACGTGCATGCCGAGCCGGTCGCACTCCTCGTGACCGACGACCACGACCGCCCACGACGATGCCCGACGCACGACCTGGTCGTAGCAGCGCTCGCGCGCCAGCGGGGTCAGCAGCTTGGAGTCGGCCAGCCCGGGCACGATCCCGGCCTTGCCGGGCGGGAGGATCGCCGCCCCCGCGACGAGGGGGCCCGCGCAGGCACCGCGTCCGGCCTCGTCGACGCCCGCGACCGGCTCGATGCCATGACGCCGCAGCGCACGCTCGTAGCCGTAGAGGCCGGCGTCCCGCCGTACCGTCAGCCCGCGTGGCAGGTCGGACACGTCTCCCCCGGGCGCCCCGTCAGGAGGCGTCGGGCACGTCGTCGAACGCGGCAGGACGCTGCACGAAGTCGAACCTGTCGCGGGGCCACGCCAGGACGAAGACCTTGCCGACCACGAGATCGGTCTCCACGAAGGGGTCCAGGGTGCACTCGGTCATCCCCTCGGTGCACAGGTGCACGGTGGAGTCGGCGGAGCTGCCGCGGTTGTCGCCCATGACGAAGACCTCGCCCTCCGGGATGGGGCCGGCGCTCCAGCCCCCCGTGTCACAGGTCTGCGGCATGGGGCCGTTGCAGTCGAGGCCCTCGTCGAGGATGTAGCCCTCCTCGTCGAGCGGCTCACCGTTGACCATGATCCGACCCTGGTCGTCACAGCACTCGACGGTGTCGCCGGCGACGCCGATGACCCGCTTCACCAGGTGTCCGCCCGTGGGGTAGAGCCCGATCTTGGCCATCGCCGAGGTCAGCGCGTTGGTCGGCCCCGACTCCTCGGTCGGGCTCAACCAGCCGCCGGGGTCCTCGAAGACCACCACGTCACCGCGCTGCGGCGAGCCGCCGAACCAGTAGGAGACCTTCTGGACCAGGATCCGGTCGTTCTTGACCAGGCCCGGCTCCATCGACTCCGACGGGATGTAGAAGGCCTGGACGAACAGCGACTTGATCACGACGGCCAGCACCAGCGCGAGCGCCAGGAGCACGATCGTCTCCTGCCAGATCGGCAGGTGACGCCGCGGCTTGGCCGGCTTCGCGCCTGCCGTCTCGTCGGGCTCCGGCTGGCTGCTGCCGTCCGCCGCGGTGTCGCCGGCGTCGGTCTCGGTCTGGTCGGAGCTCACGCGCTGAGTCTAGGTAGGTCGCGCCAACGGGCCGCGGCCGGCCGCTCAGACGTCCCGGCGCTCCTTGATCTTGGCGGCCTTGCCGCGCAGGTTGCGCAGGTAGTAGAGCTTGGCGCGACGCACGTCGCCGCGGGTCACGACCTCGATCTCGTCGTAGATCGGGGAGTGCAGCGGGAAGGTGCGCTCGACGCCGACGCCGAAGGAGATCTTGCGGACGGTGAAGGTGCGACCGATGCCGGAGCCGTGGATGCGGATCACGACGCCCTGGAAGATCTGGACGCGGGCGCGGGTGCCCTCGACGACCTTGACGTGGACCTTGACGGTGTCGCCGGCGCGGAACTCCGGGACGTCGTCGCGCTTCTGGGCGTTGCCGAGCTCGGCGATGATGTTGGTCATGAGTTTTCTCCTCGCAGGTGCCACAGGTCAGCCGCGGTAGGTGATGGGTGGTGCGGAGGCCCAGACGTGGCAGCCGGCGGCGTGAGGCACCCCCTGTGGCAGGTGGCTGACGCAGACCCTCCTGGTGTGGTGCGGGAGCGGTCCTTCGGCCGACTGGGCCGGGGGTCGAGTCTGCCACAGCGCCCGACGCCGTCGGAAATCGCGTCCGGGACTACCCCGACGGGCGGGGCTTGGTCATCCGCACGGCGCCGGGCTCGGGCTCGGGCCCGCCGGCGGGGCGGTAGCCGGCCTTCCGGTACATCCGCTGGTTGCGGGCGCTGCGGGCCCCCGTGACGAGCGCGTACGTCGTCACCCCGGCCGGGGCGGCCGCCTCGCCGAGGGCGAGCAGGCGACGTCCGAGACCCGAGCCACGGTGGTCGGGGGCCACCATCAGCCGCCCGACGTGCCAGGTGGCGCCGTCCTGGTGGCCCCGGACCGCGCCGACCAGCCGCCCGCCCGCTCGCGCGACGAGCACGACGCCGCGCCCGGTCCACTCCGCCACGTCGGCCAGCGACTCGTGCAGGGCGGGGATCCGGACGCCGGGGTTGTCGTGGCCCTCCTGGACCCAGCAGGCGAGCTGGAGCGTGTAGAGCTCACCGACGTCGCCGGGACGCGCCGGCGCGACGTCGTACTCGCCGAGCGAGGAGGGACGCAGCAGGTCGGGCCGTCGCTGCGCCGTACGTCGGCGCGCCTGGTCGTGGCGCCACGCGGCGACGGCGCCGTGGTCGCCGGAGAGCAGCACCGCCGGCACGTCGAGGCCGCGCCAGGACGGGGGCTTGGTGTAGGCGGGGTACTCCAGCAGCCCGTCCTCGTGGGACTCCTCCTCGAGCGAGGCGCGGTTGCCCATGAAGCCCGGCAGCAGCCGCACCACGGCCTCGGTGACGGCCAGCGCCGCCACCTCGCCGCCGTTGAGGACGTAGTCGCCGATCGAGACCTCGAGCACCTCGGCCCGCTGGGCGGCGTGCTCGACGACCCGCTGGTCGATGCCCTCGTAGCGGCCGCAGGCGAAGACCAGGCGCTCGCGGGTGGCGAGATCGCGGGCCAGGGCCTGGGTGAACGGCACTCCCGAGGGGGTCGGCACCACCACGGTCGCGCCGTCGATCGCGAGCTCGTCGAAGGCCTCGCCCCAGGGCTCGGGGCGCATGACCATGCCGGCTCCGCCGCCGGCGGGGGTGTCGTCGACGGTGCGGTGCCGGTCGTGGGTCCAGGTGCGCAGGTCGTGGACGTGGACCTCGATCAGGCCCGAGTCGACCGCCCGCCCCGGCAGCGAGAGCCGCAGCGGCGCGAGGTAGTCGGGGAAGATCGTGAGGTAGTCGAGGCGCACGGGGCTACTCGTCGTCGGGCAGCGGCGCCACGAGCCCGGGGCGGTCGGCGACGACCACCCGGCGTGCCTCGAGGTCGACCTCGGGCACGAGCGCCTTCACGAACGGCACGAGGGTGTCGCGACCGTCGCTCGCGCGCACCTGGAGCAGGTCCTGCGCACCGCCGTGCACGAGCCCGGTGACCTCGCCCAGCGGCGTGCCGTCGACGTCGTGGACGGCGAGACCCACCAGCTGGTGGTCGTAGTACTCGTCGGGGTCCTCGGGGCGCTGCTCGGCCGGGAGGTCGGCGCGCAGCAGCACCCCACGGGCCGCCTCGGCCGCGTTGCGGTCGGCGAGCTCCTCGAAGGTGACCAGGAGCGTGGTCTGGTGCCAGCGGCTGCGGGTGACGGTGAGGGCGGACAGGCCGAACGCCGATCCGCTGGGGGCCTGCGCGCGAAGCGCGGACCCGGTCGCGAACCGGCGTTCGGGTTCGTCCGTGCGTACCTCGACGGTGACCTCGCCGCGCAGGCCGTGGGGCTTGCCGATGCGCCCCACCACGACCTCCACGGTCCGGTCGGTCACCTCAGCTGCGGCGGTCGACGTCGACGAAGTCGACCCGCGCGCCGCCGGTGCCGGCGAGCGCCGAGATCACGGTGCGGAACGCGGTGGCCGTGCGGCCACCCCGTCCGATCACCTTGCCGAGGTCGTCGGGGTGGACCCGGACCTCGAGCAGCGATCCACGGCGCAGCTGCTTGTCGCGGACCGAGACGTCGTCGGGGTTGTCGACGACGCCGCGGACCAGGTGCTCCAGGGCGTCGGCGAGCATCAGCTGCTCGGCTCGGAGGAGGCCTCGGCGGACTCGACCTTGTCGGCCGCACCCTCGGGGGTCTCGTCCGCGGGGACCTCGGCCGGAGCCTCGGTCTTGTCGGCCGGCTTGTCGTCGGCCTTCTCGGCCTTGTCGTCGGCCTTGTCGTCGGCCTTGTCCTCAGACTTGTCCGCGGCCTTGTCGTCCTTCTTCGCGGACTTCTTGGTCACGGCGTCGGCCTTCGGCTCGCTGCCGGCGTCCTTGAGCGCCTCGTTGAAGGCCTCCAGCTTGTCGCGCTTGGGGTCGGCGACGCGCAGGGTGCCCTCGGTGCCGGGGAGGCCCTTGAACGTCTGCCAGTCACCGGTCACGCGGAGCAGCTTGTGGACGGCCTCGGTGGGCTGGGCGCCCACACCGAGCCAGTACTGGGCCCGGTCGGAGACGACGTCGATGAGCGACGGCTCCTCCTTGGGGTGGTACTTGCCGATCTCCTCGATCACTCGACCGTCGCGCTTCTTGCGCGAGTCGACGACGACGATGCGGTACTGCGGCACCCGGACCTTGCCCAGGCGCTTCAAACGGATCTTGACTGCCACGTCTGTGGTGTCTCCTCGGAACTCGTGTGGTGGTGAGGCACGACGTCCTGCGTGGGGACGCCAGGTGTCGGACCTCGGATGGGCCGTGCTCCGCCAGGTGAGAGGGGCCGGACGGGCAGGACTCAGCCTGAGATTGTGCCAGAGGGCGGGCGGACACACCGAATCCGGCCCGGCCCGGCCGATACTGAGGCCATGAGCACCCCACCTCCTCCGTACGGCGGCGGCCAGCAGCCCCCGCCGGGCTGGCCGGCGTACCAGAAGCCGGTGCCGTCGCGACGCCGCCCGAGCGGCTGGTGGTTCGCGGTCGCGGCGGGGCTGATGCTGGCCGGCGTGGTCGTGGGGGTGCTGCTGATCGTCCAGTCGGTGCGGGCCTTCACCGAGGTCGACGTGACCGTCGAGCCCGACGGGCAGGCCCGGGTCGTCAGCGTGGCCACGGACCGCGACCGGATGGTGTGGGCCCGACCGGGGCAGCCGGCCTCGTGCGCGATCGTCGACGCCGCGACCGGCGAGCAGATCGTCACCCGGGGGCTGGGTGCGACGTACACGAAGTCCGGCGGCTCGGGGTCGTGGGAGGGGGCGGGCCGGTTCGATCCCGGCTCGGGCGACCTGGAGGTGACGTGCGACCCCAGCGGAGGGCCGCTGCAGATCGGCCCGGCGCCCGAGATCGGCTCCTTCGTCGGTGGGCTCGCGGCGGGGATCCTGCTCGCGCTGCTGCTGGGCGGCGGCGGCTTCGTGCTGCTGATCGTGCTGGTCATCCTCTTCGCGACCGGGCGGCCCCGCCACGTACCGGCCCCGCGCTGACCGACGTCTGGCGGAGCGGGCTCAGGCGACGCCGTTGACGACCCGGCCCCGGAGCACCACGCAGGTCGGCTCGAAGAGCGCGCCGAGGTCGTCGCGGGGGTCGCGCGGGTAGACCACGAAGTCGGCCGGCGCACCCTCCTCGAGGCCGGCGTTCCAGCCGAGCCACTCGCGGGCCCGCCAGGACGCCGCGCCCAGCGCGTCGTGGGTCGACATGCCGAGGCCGGCCATGGCCACGACCTCGCCGGGCAGGTTGCCGTGACGCGAGACTCCCCCGCCGTCCGAGCCCGCGAAGAGCGCCACCCCCGCGTCGTACGCCGCCATGATCGTCTCGCGCTGCCGGGCGTGCAGGTCGGTCATGTGGGCGGCGTACCGGGGAAACTTCGCCCCGCCCGCCTCGGCGTACTGCGGGAACTTCTCGATCTGCATCACCGTCGGGACCAGCGCGATCCGCTTGGCGACCATGGTCTCGACCAGGTCCTGCGAGAGCCCGGTGCCGTGCTCGATGCAGTCGATGCCGGCCTCGATCAGCCCGGGCAGCACCTCCTCGCCGAAGCAGTGGGCGGTGACCCGGGCCCCGTGCTCGTGGGCGGCGGCGATGGCGGCCGCGAACGACTCGGCCGGGAACGACGGGGCCAGGTCGCCGGCGTCGCGCGAGATCCAGTCGCCGACGAGCTTCACCCACCCGTCGCCCCGCTGGGCCTCCTGGACGACGTGGGCGACCAGCTCGTCGGGCTCCACCTCGTGGGCGTAGTTGCGGATGTAGCGCTTGGTGCGCGCGATGTGGCGCCCGGCGCGGATCAGCCGCGGCAGGTCCTCGCGCTCGTGCATCCAGGAGGTGTCGAGCGCGGAGCCGCAGTCGCGGATCAGCAGCGTGCCGGCGTCGCGGTTCTCCAGCGCCTGCGCCTCGGCCTCGGTGTCGGTCGTCGGACCGTGGTCGTCGAGACCGATGTGGCAGTGCGCGTCGACCAGCCCCGGCACGATCCACCCCTCGGCCGCGGTCTCCGCCCCGGCCGGCCGCTCGTGCGTCACACGTCCGTCGACCACGAAGAGCTCGCGCGCCTCGCCGTCGGGGAGCACCGGACCGGAGAACCTGAGTCCCGTCATGACGGGACGTTACAAGCGGCGGGCCACGGCGCCGGACCGGGCGAAGCCGGGGTGCGCCCCGCTGCGGTCTAGCACGGTTTCTCAACGTTTCCTCAAGAACCAGGCGGTCGGGCCATCGCCACGGCACACTGAGCGGACGCAACGAATTTCCATGGGGGGAAATACCGTGCACATCGATCCTTGTCTGGCCGCGCTCATTTGCGGTGGATCAGCACAGCTCACGCCGTCCGACGGCCCCGTGACACGGGTCGCTGGAGCACTTCACAGCGCGACCGCGCGCACGTGACGGGCCATGAAGAGGCCGCCACGCCCGACCTGGTCAGGTCGGAGGGCGGTCAGGGCTTCAACCTGTTCTTCGACAGCCGCAACGACCTGCCTCTCGACGGGGTGCGCGCCGTGGCGACGTCCGGCGACGTCATCCACCTCGCCTACTCCGCCGAGCGGGCCGACGTGGTCCTCGACGTCACGGTCGACTCCGCGGGGCGGATGACGGTCGCCGGCCAGATCCTCACCTGCGGCGACGCGTCCGCGGGCGACTTCGCGGTTGCGGTGCACCGCGGCGAGGACACGCTATCGCAGGCTCGGGGCGACGACGCCGGACGGTTCCGGCTCCCGGCCGTCCTGGCGCCCCTCACCCGGTTCACGGCCGACAACGGGCCGGTCCGGATCGACCTCGCCGTCGATCTGCCATGATCGTGTGCGCCTCAGCAGACAACGTCGTGGACGTTGTCCTCCAAGCACCTACCCTCGCCGACCGGATCGCCCGGGCCCGCGAGGCAGCCAGCTTCGACGCCGCTGGTCTCACGTACCTGACCGAGGAGACCGAGGCCCGGGTGCACACCGCCCCCGCCGACGCCGCGGCGCTCGCCTCGGTGGTCCTCGTCGGTGCCGCGGAGCTCCGGCTGCCCGCTCTCGCCGCGCGGGTCGAGTATCTGCTGGCCCGGGTCCGGGCAGAGTCCGGTGACCTGGAGTCCGCCCTTGCGCTGATCACCGCGGCGCACGCGAGCTACACGGAGGCCGGTGACCACCTCGGCGCCCTGCGCACCCACCTCGGTCGGATGCAGGTGCTCGACGACCTCGGCGACCACGAGGGAGCGATCAGCCTGGGCAACGACCTGCTGGCCGAGCTCGCGACCTTCGCCGGCGACGCCGGCGACCCGCACGCGCTGACGACGGCACGGGCCGCGGCGCTGTGCAACCTCGGCGTCGCCCACGGCTTCCTCGGCGAGCACGCCCGGTCCCTGGCCTTCTACATCGAGGCGGAGTCGGCCTACCAGTCCGTCGGGCTGCTGCCGCAGGTGGCGCAACAGCGCGCCAACCAGGGCATCGAGTTCCTGGCCCTGGGCCGAGCCCGCGAGGCCAGGGACGCGCTGCGCTGGGCCGCGGACGACTTCGCCGCCTCCGGCGACCAGCTCTGGGCGGCCAAGTGCCTGGTCCACCTCGCGGACGCCCACCAGCACCTGGGCGAGCTGACCGCCGCGATGGGGGCGCTCGACACCGCCAGCGCGGCGCTGGGCCCGCTCGGCGTCGACGCCGAGGTGCTCCGGGTCAGGGCCCAGCAAGCCAGCGTCTACCTCGCGGCGGGCCTGCACGAGGAGTCGGTCCAGCAAGCGGAGAAGGCGATCGCGATCGCCGTCAACGCTCGGATGCCGCATGACGAGGCCTTCGCGCGTCTCACCAAGGCGGCCGCCCACCTCCAGATCGGGGCCCTGCCCGCGTCGGCGACCGAGGTGGCCGCCGCGGTCGAGCTCTTCGACCGGGTCGGTGACCGTCAGTTCCGCGCTCGGGCCGACCTGTTGCGGGCCGACATCGCCCGACGCTCCGGGCACCTGGACACCACCGTCGCGGCGCTCGACGGCGCGGTCGACGCCCTCGAGCAGGGCGGCTGGCGGGTCCCGCTGGCCTGGGGACTGCTCCAGCGTTTCGACGTCTCCGAGGGGACCCACCGCACCCAGACGCTCGAGCGCTGCGTCGAGGTCATCTCCGGCCTCGACGTCCCCGCCCTGCACCACTCCCTGGCCGTGCGCCGCGCCCGCGTCGCCCTCCAGGCCGGCGATCTCGACGAGGCGGTCACGCTGCTCGAGCGGGCGGTGACCGAGGTCCAGGACCGCGGCCAACGGCTGCCCGACACGATCCTGCGGCTGGCTTTCCGGGCGGCCCACGCCGAGGCGCTGGTCGGCCTGGTCGACGCCCTCGTCGTCCGAGACCACGACGGGGACCTCGTCCGCGCACTGCTCGTCAGCGACGAGGCCAAGTCGCGCACGCTGGTCGACCTCGCCCGGGACACGGTCGGCTCGTCCCCCGGTCCCGACCTGCGCCGCGACGAGGCCGACGCCTCCGCCGGAGCCGCCACCCTGCGCGAGCTGCGCCAGAGGACTAGCGACCTCAGCAGCGCGTTCGAGGCGCTCCACCAGGGGGTCGAGACCACGACTCGCGCCGCCGCCCTGCAACGGGCCCGTGGGTTGGAGACCGAGATCCGCGCGCTGCGGGTGCAGGCCTCGGTCGCCGCCGCGCCGCAGCAGAGGTACCGGCGCCCCCTGCGGCTGCCGACCGCCCTGACGGAACGACCGCCGACCTTGGCCTACCACTGCGTCGGCGACGACATCGTCGTCTTCGTCCTGGAAGGCACCGAGGTGCGCAGCCGCCGCTTGGTGGGCAAGCGCGTCGAGGTCGACACGTTGGTCGGTGACCTCTCGGCGCAGTGGAGCCGCTTCAGGCTCGGGCCCGCGTTCCTGGAGCGGCACCACGACGCCGTCCTGGCCGCCACCGAGAACCTGCTCGGCGACCTCCACGAGATCCTCGTCGCTCCGGTGGCCGAGTTCCTGGACCAGCTGAGCGGTCGCGAGCTGGTGGTGGTTCCCGACGGCCCGCTGCACCAGGTGCCGTTCCACGCGCTCCGAGACGGCCCCGGACACCTGCTCGACCGCTGGACCATCGTCGTCTCCCCGATCACCCCCTCGGAGCGCCCGACCCCGATGCGCACCCGTCGGGGGCAGCCGGTGACGGTGCTCGCGGTGCCGGACGAGCGCAGCCCGCAGATCGCCGAGGAGGCCAGCACCCTGCAGCGGCTGTTCCCCTACGCCCGGGTCCACGTCGGGGCGGAGGCCCGCTTCGGCCGTCTCGACGGCATCGGCCACGACGCGATCGTCCACCTCGCCTGTCACGGGCTGTACCGACCGGACAACCCCCTGTTCTCGGCCCTGCAGATGGGTGACCGCTGGGTCACCGGGGCGGAGGTGCTCGACCTCGACCTCCGGGGGGCCCTGGTCACGCTGAGCGCCTGCGAGTCCGGTCGCCCGGGGCGCGGCACCGCAGAACCGGTCGGGCTGGCGTGGTCGTTCCTGGCGGCCGGCGCCTCCGGGGTCGTCGTCAGCCAGTGGGTGGTCGACGACAAGGTCACGCTCGAGCTGATGACCGACATGTACCAGGGGCTGGCCGACGGCCTGACCCCGGCTGAGGCTCTACGCAGCGCGCAACGGCGACTCGCAGCACACCATCCGCACCCGTACTACTGGGCCCCGTTCGTGTACGTCGCGGGTCCCTCCGCCACCAACCACAAGGACATCCGATGACCCGACGCACGCACGTCTCTCTCGCGGCTGGCCTCGCCCTGACGGCCCTCAGCGGCCTCGGCCTCACCGTGGTCGGCGCCGCCCACGTCGCTGCGGCCGGCGCCCCCGCGCCGGCCGCAGCGGCCGCAGCGGCCGACCCGGTGGTGATGCGCCTGTCCCGCACGACCACCGCGTGCTCGCTGTCACGGGTCTCCTCGCGACACCGGTTGCAGGTGGAGGAGACGGTCCTCGGCGCGCGTCGGGTCTATCGCGTCACGCGGACGGACCCCGACCTCGACCGAGGGGCGGAGCGCGCCGAGGCGCTGGCCGATGACCTGCGCCGCGACGCGTGCATCGGCTTCGCCGAGGCCGACTCGTTGCTCACCCTCAGGGGTGACCGTTTCCACTCGTGGACCGAGGATCCCCCTGAGGCAGCCGTGGCCGCGGACTGGCAGAGCCAGCGGGCGACGCGGGACTTGGGCCTCTCCGGGGCGCACCGGACGAGCCGTGGCGCCGGCAGCGTGGTCGCGGTGCTCGACACGGGCGTGGACGCCACGCACCCGGGCCTGTCGCGACGCCTGCTCGCGGGGTGGGACTACGTGGACGGGGACAACCTGCCCGACGACTCGGCGTGCCGCTGCGACACCGACCGCGATGGCCGTGTCGACGGTGCCGTGGGCCACGGCACGTACGTCGCCGGGACGGTGGGCCTGGTCGCCCCCGCGGCGCGGATCCTGCCGCTGCGCGTCCTCGACAGCAACGGACAGGGCACCGTCTTCGCGGCGGCTCAAGCGATCCTCGACGCGGTGGACGCCGACGTGGACGTCATCAACCTGAGCTTCGGCACCGACGACGACGAGCGCTCGCCGCTGCTGAACGAGGCCATCGCCGCCGCCGAGACCGCCGGCATCCTCGTGGTGGCGGCCGCCGGCAACAGCGGTGATGCCATCCCGCACTACCCCGCCAACCTCGCCTCGGTGATGGCGGTCGCGTCGACGGACGCCACCAACACTCGCCTCGCCTCGTTCTCCAGCCACGGCAGGTGGGTCTCGGTGGCCGCCGTGGGCGAGAACATCGTGGGACTCGCGCCCGACGGGCGCTACGTGCGGTGGTCGGGCACGTCGGCCTCCACCCCCGTGGTCGCCGCCCAGGGAGCGCTGCTGCGCACCGCCTCACCCTCGCTCTCGGTGTCCGACCTCAGGAACGTCATCACGGGGACGACGAGCCCGCTGACCGTGCGCAAGATCATGCACGGCCGGGTCGAGCCGACCGCGAGCCTGTCCGAGGCCACCGACGCGACGGCCAGGTAGCCGGGGGGCTCGGGACCGGCCTGGCCGGCCCGGGTCAGAGTCGGTCGAGCAGCCAGACCGGGCCGAGGGAGGTCTCGGCCCAGCGGGCGGCGCGGGCCTGGAGGGCGCGGTCGGCGGAGACGACGGCCACCCGACTGCCCCGCTCGGCGGCGGCCTTGGCCTCGGCGACGATCGTGTCGTCGCCGTTGCCGCGCGCGTGGACGGTGCGGACGTGGGCGTCACGCCCGGCGCGCACCCCGCCCTTCGCGGCGCCCTCGAGCACGAGCACGACCTCGTCGTAGGCGACGTCGGCCACCATCAGCTCCTCGTGGAGGCGCTGCGCTGCACCCGCCCGGTCCTTCCACCACCCGTCGGCGCGGGCGCCCACGACGTTGGCCCCGTCGACGACCAAGGTGGTGCCCACCCGAGGGCTCACCCGGCGCTCACCCGACGCTCACGGCAGGCTCACCGCAGGCTCACTTCAAGAACTTGCTGAAGTCCGTCGGCAGGTCGAGGTTGGCGGCGGCCTGCTCGTAGTCGACCTCCTCGCCACCCGGCAGACCGAAGGGGTTGCTGCCGGCCTTGGCGGCCTTGTCCTTCTCGGCGGCCGCCTGCTGGGCGGCCTTGGCCGGGTTGCCGGAGCCGCGCTTGCCCTTGCCCTTCTTGGCCACCTGCTTGCCCTTGGTGCGCTTGCCGCCGCCGGGGCCACCCATGCCGGGCATCCCGGGCATGCCGGGCATGCCGGGCATCCCGCCCCCGCGCGCCATCTGCATCATCATCTTGCGAGCCTCGAAGAAGCGGTCGACGAGCTGGTTGACGTCGGAGACCTGGCGCCCGGAGCCCTTGGCGATCCGGGCCCGTCGCGACCCGTCGATCATCTTGGGGTTGTTGCGCTCGGCCGGGGTCATCGACTGGATGACGGCCTGGATGCGGTCGATCTCGCGCTCGTCGAAGTTCTCGAGCTGCTCGCGCATCTGGCCCATCCCGGGCAGCATGCCGAGGATCTTGCTCATCGAGCCGAGCTTGCGGACCTGCTGCATCTGCTCGAGGAAGTCGTCGAGGGTGAACTCACCGTCGCCGCTCAGCTTGCGGGCCGCGGAGAGCGCCTTCTCCTCGTCGAACGACTTCTCAGCCTGTTCGATGAGCGTCATCATGTCGCCCATGTCGAGGATCCGCCCGGCCATCCGGTCGGGGTGGAAGACGTCGAAGTCGGTGAGCTTCTCACCGGCGCTCGCGAACATCACGGGCCGGCCGGTCACCGACCGGATGGACAGCGCCGCGCCACCGCGGGCGTCGCCGTCGAGCTTGGTGAGGACGACGCCGTCGTAGCCGACGCCCTCGAGGAAGGCCTGGGCCGTGACGACGGCGTCCTGCCCGATCATCGCGTCGACGACGAAGAGCACCTCGTCGGGTCGCACCGCGTCGCGGATGTCGGCCGCCTGCTGCATCAGCTCGGCGTCGACGCCGAGCCGGCCCGCGGTGTCGACGATGACGACGTCGTGGAGCTTGCGCCGAGCCTCCTCGAGCGAGGCCGTGGCCACGCGCACGGGGTCGCCGACGCCGTTGCCGGCCTCCGGCGCGAAGACGGGTACGCCGGCCCGCTCGCCGTTGACCTGGAGCTGCTTGACGGCGTTGGGTCGCTGCAGGTCGCAGGCCACGAGCAGCGGCTGCTTGCCCTGCTCCTTCAGCCACAGCGCGAGCTTGGCCGCCAGCGTGGTCTTGCCGGCGCCCTGGAGGCCCGCGAGCATGATGACCGTGGGGCCGGACTTGGCGTAGCGCAGCCGACGGGTCTCGCCGCCGAGGATCTCGACGAGCTCCTCGTTGACGATCTTGATGATCTGCTGCGCGGGGTTGAGCGCGCCGCTGACCTCTTCGCTGCGCGCGCGCTCCTTGACCGCCGCGACGAACTCCTTGACCACGGCCAGGGCCACGTCGGCCTCGAGCAGCGCGATCCGGATCTCGCGCGCGGTGGCGTCGATGTCGGCCTCGGACAGGCGGCCCTTGCCGCGCAGGTGCTTGAACGTGTCGGCGAGACGGTCGGAGAGTGTGGCGAACAAGGGAGTCCTCGGAAGGTCGGAACGGAGCCTCCAGCCTAACGGCCGCGGTCAGGCGGTTCCGCCGTCGCCCGACAGCACCTCGCGCACCGCGTGGGCGGCCTGCGCCGCTCGGGTGTCCGAGAGCACCCCGGCCGAGGACTCCTGGAGGTAGAAGACGTCGACCGCCTGGGGACCCAGGGTGTCGATGTGGGCCGAGCGGACCGTGACGTCGAGGTCGGCCAGGCGGCGGCAGACGAGGTAGACCACCCCGAGCCGGTCGGCGGCCCGCACCTCCAGCACGGTGGCCTGCACGCTGGCCTCGGGCCGTACCACCACCGAGGGGGCGAGACCGGGGCCGATGCCACGGCGCAGCCGTCGGTCGGGATCGACGCGTCCGCCGACCACGGCGTCGTACGTCGTCCGCAGGACGGCCGGGTCGAGGTCGAGGTCGGCGACCTCCCAGATCGAGATCCCGTGGCGGCCCTGCGCCCAGGCCCGGGCCGCGCGCACCGGCGTACGCGCGAGGGCGAAGGTGGCCGCGACGTCGGCCAGCAGCCCGACCCGGTCGGGTCCGACCAGCGTGACCCGGGCGCCGTCCGGGGTCGGCTCCAGGGTGATCGCCACCGCGTCCGGGCGCAGGTCGTCGGGTAGCGCCACCTCCTCGGTCCGCTCCGGCGCGGTCGACGGGCTGGTCTCGAACGTCGCGAGCGCACGCCGCGCCAGCCCGCCGACGAGCCCCGCGCGCCAGGCGGTCCACGCCGTCGGGGCGGTGGCGCGCGCGTCGGCCTCCGTGAGGGCGCTCAGCAGGGCGAGGGCCTCCGCGCTGCCGACGTGCCTCCGGAGCAGCTCGACGGTCGCCGGGTCGTCGTGGTCGCGGGTGGTCGCGGTGGCGGCCAGGAGGAGGTGGTGGCGGACCAGCAGGCCCACGAGGTCGACGGCGGGTGCGTCGAACCCCATCCGAGTGGCGATCGCCCGGGCGATCGGCTCCCCCGCCACGCTGTGCTCCACCAGGCCGCCCTTGCCGATGTCGTGCAGCAGCGCGGCGACCATCAGCACGTCGGGACGCGAGACGCCCCGGATCAGCGACGAGGCCTCGATGCAGGTCTCGACGACGTGCCGGTCGACGGTGAACCGGTGGATGACCGAGGCGTGCGGCAGCAGCCGGATCCGCTCCCACTCCGGCAGGAAGCCCGCCAGCGCACCCGTCTCCTCGAGCGTCTCCCACACCCCCAGCAGCCCGCGACCCGAGGCCAGGAGGCGGACCAGCAGGTGACGGGCCTCGTCGGGCCACGGCTCGGGCAGCGGGGGCGACTCCCGCACCAGCCGGGCCGCGGTCGGCGGGGCGAGCACCACGTCGCGCTCGGCGGCGGCGACCGCGGCCCGCAGCAGCAGCGCCGGGTCCTCGGCCGGCCGGGCCCGTCGGTCCAGCACGATCTCGCCGCCCGACAGGGCCACGCCGGCGGCCACCGGCTCGAGCCAGGGGCGCCGGGCCGTCCGGGGCGAGGCCGGGCGGGTCAGGACGCCGTCGGCCCGGCGCCAGGCCAGCCGGGACAGGTGGGTGATCCGGCGGCCGAGCTCGCGCACCCTGACCTGGGCCGCCCGCTCCCCCTCCGGTCCGGCGCCGGTGCCCAGCCCGTCGGCGAGGGCGCGCCAGGTCTCGGGGTTCACCCGGTCGGTCGCGCGTCCGGTGGCGGCGTGCACCAGGTCGCGCACGTCGAGCAGGCTCTGGCGGCAGCGCTCGACGTCGCTGTGCGGTACGTCGACCAGCCAGGTCGCGACCAGCGCCCGGAGCACGGTGGCGTCACGCAGCCCGCCCTCGGCCTCCTTCAGGTCCGGGACCGAGAGGTGGGCCAGCTCCCCCACCCGCGCGTGCCGGTCGCGCACCAGCGCGTGCAGCTCGGGGAGGCGCGCGCGGGCATCGCGCCGCCACTGGGCCAGGACGGTCGTGCGCAGCCGCAGCGTCAGGTTCGGGTCGCCGGCCAGGTGGCGCAGGTCGAGCAGCCCCGTGGCGACCCGCAGGTCGGCCTCGGCCGCCGACAGCATCTCGGGCAGCGTGCGCACGGAGTGGTCGAGCTGGAAGCGGGCGTCCCAGATCGGGTACCAGACGCGCTCGGCCAGCTCGCCCACGTCGGTGCCGGGGTCGGAGACCAGGACGATGTCGAGGTCCGAGCACGGCGCGAGCTCACCGCGTCCGTAGCCGCCCACCGCGACGAGCGCCGCTCCGAGGTCGGGGCCGCCGCAGCCCTCGTACGCCGCGAGGCACAGGGCGTCGGCCTCCACCGTCCTGGCGGCACGCTCGGAGGCGGTCACCGAGGGCCCAGCACGATGCTCACACGGCGGCGTCGTCGCGGTCGCCGGTGCGGACCCGCACCACCGTGTCCAGCGGCGAGACCCAGATCTTGCCGTCGCCGATCCGCCCGGTGTGGGCGCTGGTCCGGATGGCCTCGACGACCTGCTCGACGTCGTCCTCGTTGACCGCGACCTCGAGCCGGATCTTCGGCACCAGCGCGATGTCGTACTCCGCCCCGCGGTAGACCTCGGTGTGGCCCTTCTGCCGGCCGTAGCCGCTCACCTCGCTGACCGTCATACCCGTCACCCCGGCGGTCTCGAGGGCGGCACGGACGTCCTCCCACTTGTGCGGCTTGATGACGGCGGTGACCAGCTTCATGGGCTCTCCTCGTGGTGTGGTGCGGACACGCTCCCGATGATGCCGGACGCAGGGAGCACGGGAACGGGCACCGCGCGCGAACGCGGTGCCCGTCCCGCTGACGGCAGGGCCGGCGCTACAGGGCCGCCTCGTCCTGGTCGCCGGTCCGGACCCGGACCACGCCGTCGACCGGGCTCAGCCAGACCTTGCCGTCGCCGATGCGACCCGTGTGCGCGGACTTCACCACGATGCCGACGATGTCGTCGGCGTCGGCGTCGTCCACCACGATCTCGATCCGGATCTTCGGCACCAGGGCGATGTCGTACTCCGCCCCGCGGTAGACCTCGGTGTGGCCCTTCTGGCGGCCGTAGCCGCTGACCTCGCTGACGGTCATGCCGGCCACGCCGAAGGCCTCGAGGGCCTCGCGGACGTCCTCCCACTTGTGCGGCTTGATCACCGCGGTCACGAGCTTCATGCGTTGGCTCCTTCCGACGCGGGCTTGGTGATGGCGGCCAGGACGCCGGTGCCCTTGCTGCTTGTCGTGCTGGTGTGCAGGTCGTAGGCCGACTCGCCGTGCTCGGTGAAGTCGATGCCCTCCACCTCGTCCTCCTCGGAGATCCGCAGCCCCATCGTGTACTTGATGCCCAGGGCGATGATGGTGGTGAGCACCGCCGAGTACGCGATGGCCGTGAGCGCCCCGAGCGACTGGTCGCCCAGCGAGCCGAACCCGCCGCCGTAGAACAGGCCGTCGATGCCGCCGGCCCCCTCGGAGGTGGAGAAGAACCCGATCAGCACGGTCCCGAGGATGCCGCCGACGAGGTGGACGCCGACGACGTCGAGCGAGTCGTCGTACCCGAGCCGGAACTTCCAGGACACGGCCCAGGCGCACACGCCGCCGGCGATCGCGCCGATGGCGACGGCACCACTGATGTCGACGGCCCCCGCGGCCGGGGTGATCGCCACCAGGCCGGCCACGATGCCGGACGCGGCGCCGAGCGAGGTGGCCTTGCCGTGCAGGACCCGCTCGATGATCAGCCAGCCCAGGATGGCGGCCATGGCGGCGAGCGTGGTGTTGGCGAACGTGCGGCCGGTCTCGGAGAAGAACTGGGCGATGTTCTCCTCCTCGGTGGCACCGGTGAAGACGATCGAGCCGACGTTGAAGCCGTACCAGCCCAGCCACAGCATGCCGGCGCCGAGCATGGTCAGCGTCAGGTTGTGCGGCCGCATCTGGTCCTTGGGCCAGCCCACGCGCTTCCCGAGCAGCAGGACCAGGACCAGGGCGGCGACCCCGGCGTTGATGTGCACCGCGGTGCCGCCGGCGTAGTCCTGCGCACCGATCTTGGTGCAGATGAGCGCGGCGTCGCTGCAGCCGAAGACCATGTGGGCCAGCGGGAAGTACACGATGAGCGCCCACAGGGGCAGGAAGACCACCCAGGCGGAGAACTTCATCCGGCCGGCGACCGCGCCACTGATGAGCGCAGCGGTGATGACCGCGAACGTCATCTGGAACATCACGTAGATGTAGCCGTCGGTGGTCACGCCGTCGAGCCAGAAGAGCTCGAACGGGTTGGCGAAGAAGACGCCGTCACCGCCGAAGCCCATCGACCAGCCGACGGCGACGTAGAGGATGCCGACGATCGCCGCCGACACGAACGACATCATGATCATGTTGAGCACGGACTTGGACTGCGACATGCCGCCGTAGAAGAGCGCCAGGGCCGGCACGGTCATCATCAGGACGAGGGCGGTCGCGATCAGCATGAAGGCGTAATAGCCGTCCACGGAACCTCCATGAGGAGTTGGGCTCGGAAGCGGCCGGCGCACGACGACGGTGTCGAGGGCGGTCCGCCCGGGATTCCTGCAGAGCCTGCTGGGCGGAGATTTCGCGGCGCAGCGCTCCGTGTTGCGTGCAGGCAACGAGTCCCGCCCCGACGTTACGTCGGTGTTACGCCGTGTCGTCCCCCGCGGACGGCTAGGGTCGTGGGCCGTGAGCAGACTGGCCGTGATGGCCCACTACGACCCGCGCGGACGGGTGGCCCCGCACGTGCGCCGTCACGTGCTGGCGCTGGCCGACGCGGTCGACGACCTGGTCGTGGTCTCCACGGCCGACCTCGACGACGAGGGAGCAGACTTCCTCGCGCGGCACGCGCGCCTGGTCCGCCGGGCCAACTACGGCTACGACTTCTTCAGCTACAAGACCGGGCTCGAGGCGTCGCGGCTCGGCGACCACGACGAGGTCGTCATCTGCAACGACACCTACGTGGGCCCGTTGGTCGACTACCCGCAGGTCTTCGCCACCATGGCGACGCGCCCCGTCGACTTCTGGGGCCTCACGGCGTCCCAGCGGGTGCACCCCCACGTGCAGAGCTTCTTCGTCGCCTTCCGCCCGTGGCTGGTCGACTCGCAGGCCTTCCGGGGCTTCTGGGACGGGATGTCACCGGTCTCCGACCGCGGGCGGGTGATCCAGGAGTACGAGGTCGGGCTGACCAGGGCCCTCACCGACGGCGGGTTCCGCTGGTCGGCGTACTTCGAGGAGACCGACGCCGACCGCACGCTCGCGCAGCGGCGGGTCGCGTGGTGGTCCTTCCACCGCCTGCCGCCGCCGCGCAGCCGACGTCAGGTCGAGTGGCTGCGGGCCAAGACCAAGGACCCCTGGAACCCCGCCATCGCCCTCGCCGACGTCGCTCTCGACGCCGGCCGGCTGCCCTACGTGAAGATCGACACCCTGCGCTACGACCCCTACGGCCTGGGGGCCGCACGCCTGCTCGACCTCTGCGAGAAGCGCTTCCCGCAGGAGTTCGAGGGCGTCCGCGACTACCTGCGCGAGACCGCGCCGCTGTCGGCCACGCGGCCCGACACGGTCCTGCGCCGTACCCCCGTGGGCCTGCGACCGCTGCGACGTCTGGTGGAGTACGGCTGTGCCTGACTCCTCCTCCCTCGGCCGACGCGCCGGGCGCCTCGCCGGTGGTGTCGCGCGCCGAGCCGGTCTGCGCCCCACCCCCGCCCCGCCGAGCCCCCGCAGCCAGGTGGGCGCGGCCGGCCGCCGCGCCCTGCTCGACTCGCCGCTGTTCGACCAGCGCTGGGTCGAGGTCCAGCTCGGGCGCAGCTTCACCTCCCGCGAGGCCGCCCTCGACGCCTACCTCGACTCGCCCGACCTCTCGCCGCACCCGCTGTTCTTCATCGAGCACGTCGACTCCCGCTTCGGACGTCCGAGAGCCGGGCGCAACGCGCTGCTGTGGTACCTCAACAGCAACCGGGTCCGCACCAAGGCCGCGCCGCACCCCCTCGTCGACCTGGAGGCCATGGCGGCGAGCCACCCCGACGCCGCCGCACACCGGCTGGGCCCGCTCGTCGGGTGGTTGGAGTCGGCCACCGCCGACTCCGTGCTGCCGGGCGGCGCGGGCGGACGCCCGACCACCCTGGGTGAGGTGATCGCCGCCAGCGAGACCGCGTTGCGGCGCTGGCGCAAGGAGGCGGGCTGGCGGCAGGCGCCGCGCACGAGCGCGAAGCCGCCCGCCGACCTGGTCGAGCCCGGTGTGATGCCGGAGGCTGAGGCTGGCGGCGTACCGCTGGTCAGCGTGGTCATGCCGCTGTGGAACCGCGCGACGGTGGTCCGCGAGGCCGTCGAGTCGGTCCAGCGCCAGACCCTCCAGGCCTGGGAGCTGGTCATCGTCGACGACGGCTCGACCGACGACTCGGTCGCGGTGGTGCGCGGGCTGGCGGCCTTCGACGAACGGATCGTGGTGGTGCCGGCCGCGCACCGTGGCGTCTCCGCCGCCCGCAACGAGGGCCTCGCCCGGGCCCGCGGCCGCTACGTGGCGTTCCTCGACACCGACAACCAGTGGCGAGCGACCTTCCTCCAGGTGGTGCTGGCCGAGCTGGAGGCGCACCCCGAGTGGGGCATGGCCCACGCGGCGCTGCGGGCGACCAAGGACGGCGAGGTCTACTACCGCGCCTTCCAGGGCACCCACAAGCACCTCCTGGTCGCCAACCACGTCGACCTCAACGTGCTCGTCGCGCGGCGCGCGCTGCTGGAGCAGGTGGGCGGCTTCGACGAGTCGCTGCGTCGCGGCGTCGACTACGACCTGGTGCTGAAGATGGCGGCGGTGACCGACCTCCACCTCGTGCGCCACATCGGCGTCGACTACACCGACGACTCCGGCTCGGGGTCGGGGGCGACCGGCCCACGCATCAGCACCCACGAGTCGCCGGCGTGGCTCTCGGTCATCGCCTCGCGGCACCTGGTCGACTGGGACGCCGTCCGCGCCGCCGAGCGGACCCCCGGCCACACCACGCTGGTGCTCACCGGCCAGGGGTCGGTGCGCACCCTCACCCACTGGCTGCACGCCGTCGCCGACGCGGCCGAGGCCGGGGCGGCGCTCGACGCCGTCGTGGTGGGCGTACGACTGCCCCGCTGGCAGCACGTCGTGCTCGAGGTCCTGGCGCAGACCCTGGGCCACTCCCGCCTGGTCACGATCCAGGCCGACCGGGGGGCCGCTGTGCGAGCCAACGTCGGCCTCGCCGCCGCCGTCGGCGAACGGGTCGTGCTGGTGCTCGACCCGCTCGAGCCCGACGTACCGGCGCTGATGACCCTGGCCGCCCACCTCGACGGAGCCGAGGGCTCCGACCACGCCGGGGTGCTGACGCAGCCGGTCGCGCTCGACCCCACGGGCGCGGTGCTCACCGCGGGCGCCGTCTTCGACCCCGACACCGCCGTCCCGCAGCAGTTCCTCGCCGGCCACGCCGTTGCCGACGTACGTCGGGCCGGGCGGGTGCGCCTGCCCGCGGCCGCCGGCCCGGTCGTCGCGCTCCGCGGGGCCGACCTCGCGCGGCTCGACGGGCTCGACCCGCTGTGCGGCCCGCTCGCCCTCACCGACCTCGCGCTGCGCGCGGCGGCTGCCGAGGTCGACGCCGAAGCCTGCGTCACGGTGCTCCACCCCGACGTCGAGGTCGTCTCCCGCACCACTCCGGCGCCCGACGACGCCGAGGTCGCCGCGGCGGCGCGGGTCCTCGCCGCCCGCCACCGGCAGGTCCCGGGCGGCTCCGACGACGCCTGGCGTGCGGCCGGCTTCGAGGTGACCGGCCACCGCTACGACGTACTGCCGGGGCAGCCGACCGGCGCCCTCGACCACCCGGTGCTGCAGCCCGTCGCGCTGCTCCGGCCGCTGCGCGCCGAGGTGGTCGCCGAGACCCCGCCGGCGCTGCGCTGGGCCATCGACCTCGCCTCCCCGGTGGGTCCGCCGGGGCGGGCCTGGGGCGACACCCACTACGGCGAGGCGCTCGCCGCCGCGCTGCGGCGCCGCGGCCAGCACGTCGCGGTCGACGCGCGCGAGACCCGCCACCGCCCCAGCCGCGACCACGACGACGTCGTCCTCGTCCTGCGGGGCCTCGACCTGGTCGCGCCGCGTCCTGGCCGGGTCAACCTCGAGTGGATCATCAGCCACCCCGACCTGGTCACCCCCGAGGAGGCGCACGGCTTCGACCGGGTCTTCGCCGCCAGCCACCACTGGTCGCGACGGGCCAGCGACGACTGGGGCGTCGAGGTGCGTCCGCTGCTCCAGGCCACCGACCCCTCGCTCTTCCACCCCGGACGGGCCGAGTTCGACACCGGCGCCGACGTGCTGTTCGTCGGCAACTCCCGCGGCATCTTCCGCAGCTCGCTGCGCCACGCCACCGCCGCGGGCATCGACGTCACCGTGCACGGGGCCGGCTGGAACGAGATGCTCCCCCGCGGCGCCGTCGCCTCGCGACTGGTCGACAACGCCGACCTCGGCGCCCTCTACACCGCCGCCGGCGTGGTGCTCAACGACCACTGGGAGGACATGCGGCTGACCGGCTTCGTCTCCAACCGGCTGATGGACGCCGCCGCCAGCGGCGCCCGGGTGGCCAGCGACGACCTCCCTGGCCTCGACCTCACCGAGGTCTTCGGCGGTCTCGTGCAGACCTGGCACGACGAGCACGACCTCGCCCGCATCGTGCGCGAGCGCGACACGCTCTTCCCCTCGGGTGAGGAGCGGGTCCGCGCCGCCGAGCGGGTCGCCGCGGCGCACTCGTTCGACGCCCGGGCCGAGGAGCTGCTCGCCGAGGCCGCGCGGCTGACCCGCGAGCGCGCGGCCCGACGTACCCGCTGACGGCGGCGTCCTCGCTTCTGGGCCTCTCCTGGCGCTTCTGGGGCGCCACGATGGCCCAGGAGCGTCGACTTACCAGCAGATGCTGGTATCTCGCCGCTTCTGGGCCTCTCCTGGCGCTTCTGGGGCAGCACAACACCCCAGAAGCGCTGACTTACCAGCAGATGCTGGTATCTCGCAGCGAGCGACCGCGAGCTCAGGCGTCGCGCTGCGGCAGGCAGAGGAAGAACGTGCGGCTCGGCATGTACCACGGGGTCGCGGTGAGGACGTCGTAGCCGTGGGCGTCCAGCATCTTGTAGAGGTCGCGGGTGCGCGGCCAGAACGAGAAGTCGTTGCCCCAGGAGGCCGGGGAGTTCGTCAGCTGGTCGGGCTCCTTGTAGAGCCGGCCGGTGTAGCCCTCGAGGGTCACCTGCTCCGACAGCGACTTCTTCATCGGCACCGGACGGTCGTTGGCGACGTGGGTGTCGAGGATGATCGGGGTGCCCTGGCAGCGCTTGAGCAGGTCGAGCTGGTCCTCGATCGTCAGGTGGTACCAGAGGCCCAGGCACGCGATCACGTCGAAGCCGCCGAGGTCGACGTCACGGACGTCGCCGACCACCCACTCGACGCGGGGCTCGTCGTCGGGGTAGCGGTCGCCCCGGGCGTCGAGCGCGGTGACCTTCCACCCGGCGTCGGCCGCGGCCCGGGCGAACATGCCGTGGCCGGACCCGAGGTCGATCAGCCTGCCCACCGGGAAGGTGCCGAGCATCTGGTCGAACCACTTGAAACGGAGGGGGCCGGTCGTCTCGTCGGCCCCGCCTTGGGGTGTCACCATGGCGGCGACCTTATCAGCGCCGAAGGGGCCTCCCCGATAGGGTCTGCGGCGTGACTCACCTCCGCCCCGAGCGTTTGAACGGCCGTCAACGGCGCCTGTGGGACCTCTACGACTTCGGCCGCGGCCGGGGTCTCGAGATCGGCCCCCTGCACAACGCCTCGGTGCTCCGCGAGCACGGTGACGTCGACTACCTCGACGTCTTCCCGCGCGACCAGCTGCTGAAGAACTACGAGGGCCACCTCAACGTCGACCCCGACCGGATCCCCGAGATCGACTTCGCGCTCCACGACGGCGAGCGGGTGCGCTCGATCCCCGAGACGCTGACGGGGGTCGCGCCGTACGACTGGGTGATGGCCTCCCACGTCATCGAGCACGTCCCCGACGTGATCGGCTGGCTCGACCAGGTCGCCCAGGTCACCGTCGACGGCGCCGCCCTGGTGCTGGTCGTGCCCGACCGCCGCTACTGCTTCGACCTGCACCGCCCCGGCACCACCGTGGGCCAGCTCCTCCAGGCCTACGAGGCCGGCGACGTGGTGCCGTCGGTCCGGGCCGTCTACGACTACAAGCGCGGCCACGCCGGCGTGCGCGCCCCCGACATCTGGGCCGGGCGCGTGGCCGGCTACGAGAAGCGCATCTACACCCTCGAGCAGGTCCAGGAGCAGGTCGACCTCGCCCGCAAGGGTGAGTACGTCGACGGGCACGTGTGGACCTTCACCCCCGGCAGCCTGCTCGAGCAGCTCGTCGAGCTGCGCGACCTCGGGCTCTCGCAGTGGCGGGTGGAGTCGATGAAGGCGACCCGTCGCGACGAGAACGAGTTCTTCATGGTCCTGCGGCGGCTCCCCCGCGCGGGCTGGACGGCCGACCTGCTCGCCGACGAGCCGCAGCCCGAGCACGCGATGCCCGACTGGCTCGCCGAGTGGGTGGAGCTGAAGGCCCGTCAGCACGAGCTGCGGACGCGGCTCAACCGGCGACGCGAGCGCGTCGAGCAGCTGGAGCGGCAGCTGGCCGCCGCCCGGCGCGACGTACGCCGCCTGAAGCGGCAGCAGCAGGCGCCGTCGCCGGCGTCGCTGCCGCGCCGGGCCGTACGCCGGCTCAGCCGAGCAGTGCGTCGACGAACGCCTCAGGGGTGAAGGGCGCCAGGTCGTCGGGCCCCTCGCCGAGCCCCACCAGCTTGACCGGCACACCCAGCTCGCGCTGGACCGCGACCACGATCCCGCCCTTGGCCGAGCCGTCGAGCTTGGTGAGGACGATGCCGGTCACGTCGACGACCTCGCGGAAGACCCGGGCCTGGATCAGGCCGTTCTGACCGGTCGTCGCATCGAGGACGAGCAGCACCTCGGTCACCGGCGTCTGCTTCTCGATGACCCGCTTGACCTTGCCGAGCTCGTCCATCAGGCCCTGCTTGTTCTGCAGCCGCCCGGCGGTGTCGACGATGACGGTGTCGACGCCCGCGGCGACGCCGAGCTTGACGGCCTCGAAGGCGACGCTGGCGGGGTCGGTGCCCTCGGCGCCCCGGACCACCTCGACGCCGACCCGCTCGCCCCACGTCGCGAGCTGGTCGACGGCGGCGGCCCGGAAGGTGTCGGCCGCCCCCAGGGTGACCGAGTGGTCCTCGGAGACCAGGATCCGGGCGATCTTGCCGACCGTGGTGGTCTTGCCGGCGCCGTTGACGCCGACGACCAGCATCACGCCCGGACGGCCGTCGGCGCCGCTGACCTGCAGGCGACGGTCCATGCCCCCGTCGACCAACGTCAGCAGCTCCTCACGGAGCACGGCGCGGGCCTCGGCGGCCTTGCCGTCGACCCGCAGCCGGGTCCGCAGCCGCTCGACCAGCTCCTGGGTGGGGGCGACGCCGACGTCGGCGGCCAGCAGGGTGTCCTCGATCGCCTCCCAGGTGTCCTCGTCGAGCCGGTCGCGGCTGAGCAGCGAGAGCAGGCCGCGACCCAGGCCGCCCTGCGACCCGGCGAGCCGCTGGCGCAGGCGGACCAGCCGTGAGGCCGTGCTCTCCGGCTTCTCGCGCGCCGGCGGCTCCTCGACCTCGACGGCCGGGGCCTCGGGAGCGGGCGGCGCCTGCGGCGTCTCCGGCTCGGGCGGCGCCTCGGCCGGCGGCGCCAGGACGTCGGTGCCGGCCGAGGACGGCGGCGGCGCGGTCGGCGTCCCGGGGCCGCGGCGACCGCCGCGGACGCGGGTCGTGACCAGGCCGACGAGGCCGAGGACGGCGACGGCGGCGATGCCGATGATCAGGAAGAGCCAGTCACCCATGGGCTCCATCCAACCAGGCAGGCCCTCGCTGGGCCGACCCGGTGGCGCTCAGTGACGCAGGGTCAGGAGCGGGTGCTGCCTGCCGTCGAACGCTCGCGCGCGACGACAGGGTCGGGGTCGGCGTCGGTCTCGTGCAGGATCGGCAGCCGCTCGGTCAGCTCGTGGGCCAACCGGTTGAGGGTCTCGCCGACCTGGGCGAAGCCGGGCAGCTGGTGACCGCCGTGGGGGAAGGCCACGAAGACGGCCAGGAGGGCACAGACGCCGAGGATCATCAGCATGGAGAGGATGAGGAAAAACACGACGGGGGGAACCTCCGAGTATGCGTTCGCGCTGAATCACCACGGTGTCACACAGAGCCGGTGATCACCGAATCCTGGTCACCGCGCAGGCTCAGATCCGCTCAACCACGGCTCTGAGCGACGAGCAGAGGGGTGAGCGCCGACCGCACCACGTCGGGGATCGCGACGACCGGCCGCTCGGCCGAGGTGTTGTCGACGTAGACGTGCACGAAGCGGCCCTCGGCGGCGGCCTCCTCGTCGAGGTCGCCCGAGCCGCCCTGGAAGAGCCCGATCCGGTAGACCACCGAGGAGCTGCCGATCTTGTCGACGACCAGCCCGAGCTCGACCGGGCGCGGGTAGCCGATCTCGCGGAAGTAGCGGCACCCGACCTCGGCCACCACGCCCACGGCGGGCAGCGCCCGGATGTCGCCGCCGGTGGCCTCGGCGAGGTGGGCGTTGACCGCGGTGTCGATCAGCTCGAAGTAGCGGGCGTTGTTCATGTGGCCGTAGACGTCGTCGTCGGCCCAGCGGGTGGTGGCCTGGCGCCACACGACGTAGTCGGC
Source organism: uncultured Actinomycetota bacterium (assembly GCA_963845645.1). Taxonomy (GTDB): domain Bacteria; phylum Actinomycetota; class Actinomycetes; order Propionibacteriales; family Nocardioidaceae; genus Nocardioides. The sequence goes on along the minus strand of CAWJSY010000001.1, from coordinate 201,613 downwards.
CCGGGTGGGCCGGGTGGGCCGGGTGCGTTCGTCGCTCACGGCGGGCTACGCCGGCTCGCGCAGGCGCTGGCTGATGACGGCGCTCACGCCGTCGCCGCGCATGGTGACGCCGTAGAGCGCGTCGCCGACCTCCATGGTCCGCTTCTGGTGGGTGATCACCAGCAGCTGCGAGCTCTCGCGCAGCTCCTCGTAGATCTCCAGCAGCCGGCCGAGGTTGGTGTCGTCGAGCGCGGCCTCGACCTCGTCGAGGATGTAGAACGGCGAGGGCCGGGCCTTGAACAGCGCGACCAGGAACGCCACCGCCACCAGGGAGCGCTCACCGCCCGAGAGCAGCGAGAGCCGCTTGACCTTCTTGCCGGCCGGCCGGGCCTCCACCTCGATGCCGGTGTTGAGCATGTCGTCGGGGGCCGTGAGCACCAGGCGGCCCTCGCCGCCGGGGAACAGCCGCGTGAACGTCGAGTCGAAGGCGCGGCTGACGTCGGCGTACGCCTCGGTGAAGACCTGCTCCACGCGCGCGTCGACCTCACGGACGATGTCGAGGAGGTCCTTGCGGGTCTTGCGGAGGTCCTCGAGCTGCTCGGTGAGGAACTTGTGGCGCTCCTCCATGGCCGAGAACTCCTCGAGCGCCAGCGGGTTGACCTTGCCGAGCATCGTCAGCGAGCGCTCGGCGGAGCGGAGCCGCTTCTGCTGCTCCTCGCGCACGAAGGGGGTGGGCTCGGGGGGCTCCTCGCCCTCGGGGACCTCCCCCACGAACGGCACCAGCTGGTCGGGGCCGTAGTCGGCGACCAGCCCGGCGGCCTCGAGCCCGAGCTCCTCGAGCGCGCGCTCCTCGAGCTGCTCGATCCGCATCCGCTGCTGGGTGCGGGCCATCTCGTCGCGGTGGACGGAGTTGACCAGCTCGTCGTGCTCACGGCCGAGGTCGCGCAGCCGCGCCCGGACGGTCATCAGCTCCTGCTCGCGACCGCGGCGCTGCTCCTCGACCGCCTGGCGAGCCCGGGTGGCGCGGTCGATGCTGACCTCGAGCCGGGTGAGCACGAAGCCGACGGCGACCCCGACGGCTTCGGCGGCCCGGCCCTCGCGCAGCAGCCGTTCGCGGCGCTCCGCGGCCCGGGCCCGGGCCTCCCGCTCGGTGCGGGCGGCGCGGAGGAGGGAGTCGACCCGGCCGTGCAGGGCGCGGGCCCGCTCCTCCGAGGTGCGCAGCGCCAGCCGGGCCTCGGTCTCGGCCTGGCGCGAGCTGCGCGCGGCCTCGACGAGGCGTTCGCGGGCCGAGGTGTCGGGCTCCTCGTCGGGGGCGTCCTCGGCGGAGGCGAGCCGGGCCTCGAGGTCGGCGAGCCCGGCCAGGTCCTGCTCGCGCGCGGCCTGGGCCTTGTCGATGGCGACGGTGAGGCGCTCGGCCTCACCGCGCGCGGCCCGCGCCTGGGAGTGGTGCTGGCCCAGCTCCTCGGCGACGGCGGCGAGCGTGGCGTCGGACTCGTGCAGCTTGGCCAGGGCCACGTCGACGCGCTGCTGGGCGTCGAGCCGCTCGTGCTCGAGGCGCGAGAGGTCGAAGCCGAGCCGTTCGCCGGCCGCCACCGCCTCGGCCAGCGCGGCGGTGGCCTCGTCGACCGCCGCCTGGATCTCGATCAGGCTCTGCTGGGCGGTCGAGCCGCCCGCGGCGAGGTGGGTGCCGAGCAGGTCGCCGTCGCGCGTGACGGCGGTGACCTCCGGCACGTCGGCGGTCAGCGCCTGGGCGGCGGTCAGGTCGTCCACCACGACCACCCGGTCGAGGAGGCGGGTGAGGGCCGGGCGCAGGTCGGCCGGGCACTCGATCACGTCGACGGCGTACGCCGCCCCGGTGGCGCCGTCCGTGGCCTGCGGCAGCGCCGGCCAGGACCGCTCGTGGGCGGCTGCGCCGGCCAGCAGCATGCCGGCGCGACCGTGGTCGCCGTCCTTGAGGTGGCCGATGGCGGCCAACGCGGCGTCGGGGCCGGTCACGGCGACGGCGTCGGCGGCGGAGCCGAGGGCCGCGGCGACCGCCGTCTCGTAGCCCGGGCGCACGGTGAGCAGCGCCGCGACCGAGCCGAGCAGGCCGGAGACCGAGTCGGACGCGGCCAGCAGCGCGCCGACGCCGTCCTTGCGGTTGAGGCCCATCTCGAGCGCGTCCTTGCGGGCCGAGAGCGTGGAGCGGTCGCGGTCGGCCTGCTGGGCCTCCTCGCGGGTCTTGGCCAGGCGCTCCGCGACGTCGTCGAGCGTGGCCACGGCGCCCTCGTGCTCGGCGTCCAGCCCCTCCTCGCCGGCGTCGAGGCCGGCGACCTTGGTCTCGAGCGAGGTGAACTCACGCTGCGCCCGGTCGGCGCGGGCCCGCGCCTCCTCGCGGGCCAGGCCGAGCCGGCCGATCTCCTCGTCGGCGGCGGCGGCGCGCGACTTCAGCGCGTTGACCTGGCCGTGCAGACGGGCCAGCCCCTCGCGCCGGTCGGCGGCAGCGCGGACGAGGCCGGCGATCCGGCGCTCCTCCTCCGCGGCGGCGTCCTCGGCGCTCTTGCGGGCGGTGACCGACTGCTCCAGGGCGGTGCGGTGGGCGGCCACCTCGGCGGCGATCTGCTGCTCCTGGGCGCGGACGCGCTCGGCCTCGGCCTCGAGCTGGTCGGGGTCGCGCCCCTGCTGCACCTCGGTGTCGGCGACGCTCGCCGCGTTGCGCACCCGCTCGGCGGCCAGCCCCTGGGTGCCGCGCAGGCGCTCGCGGAGCCCCCCGAGCGCGTACTGGGTGTCCTGGGCCTGGGAGAGGGCCGGCAGGTCCTCGCGCAGCGCCGCCTCGAGGGCGCCCTCGGCCTCGCGGGTGGCGGCCAGCGCGGCCTCCACCTCGGCGCGGCGCTCGACCAGGATCGACTCGTCGGCCAGCTCCTGGTCGAGGGCGCTGCGGGCGGTGACCAGGTCGTCGGCCATCAGCCGGGCCCGGGCGTCGCGAGCGTCGGCCTGCACCCCGGCGGCCCTGCGGGCCACCTCGGCCTGGCGGCCCAACGGCTTGAGCTGGCGGCGGATCTCGCTGAGCAGGTCGCTGAGCCGGGTCAGGTTGCCGTCGCAGGCGTCGAGCTTGCGGAGCGCCTTCTCCTTGCGCTTGCGGTGCTTGAGGACGCCGGCGGCCTCCTCGATGAAGCCGCGCCGGTCCTCGGGGGTGGCGTGCAGGATCGTGTCGAGCTGGCCCTGGCCGACGATGACGTGCATCTCGCGGCCGATGCCGGAGTCGCTGAGCAGCTCCTGGACGTCGAGCAGCCGGCAGGAGGTGCCGTTGATGGCGTACTCGGAGCCGCCGCTGCGGAACATCGTGCGGCTGATCGTGACCTCGGCGTACTCGATCGGCAGCGCGCCGTCGGTGTTGTCGATGGTCAGCAGCACCTCGGCCCGGCCCAGCGGCGGACGGCCCGACGTACCGGCGAAGATGACGTCGTCCATCTTGCCGCCGCGCAGGCTCTTGGCGCTCGCCTCGCCCATCACCCAGGCCAGCGCGTCGACGACGTTGGACTTGCCGGAGCCGTTGGGCCCGACGATGCACGTGATGCCCGGCTCGAGCTGCAGGGTCGTCGAGGAGGCGAAGGACTTGAACCCCTTCAGGGTCAGGCTCTTCAGGTACAACGCGAGACTCCATCAGGTCGCCGGACGGCGCTGACGCGGGCGACGCCGGTGCGTGTGCCGCGGGGGAAGCTCAGCGCGCCTCACCCTACCCGCCCGGCGCCGGCGATCCGTGCACCACCGCCCGTGGTGGGCCGGGGTTCGGGTTGGTGGCTTCGGGTTGGTGGCTTCGGGGTGGTGGGCCCGCGCGCTTAGCAGGTCGGGTCTCGCCGTCAAGGACGTCGCTGCGCTCCGCCGCTGCGCGGTGGCCTGCGGCCATCCTTGACCGCGAGCCTCGCCCGACCTGCTGAGCGGCGCACGGGGCGGCGGCAAGCCGCCGCCCGCGCAAGCGCGGGCCCCGCTGAGGAGCTCACCTCGGATCAGGCCCCCCGCGTGGGGATGGCCGTGGTTTCTGGTCACGGGCTGACTTGGATCCACGGCTATCGCTCGATCAACGCCCGCAGGGCCCGCGCTTGCGCTGGCGGCGCGGCGGAGCCGTGCCGCCTGTGCGCCGACTCAGCAGGTCGGGCGAGGCTCACTGTCAAGGGCGCCGAAGGCGGCGGAGCGAACCCTTGACAGTGAGACCCGACCTGCTAGGTGTGATGTCCAGCCAGGTTGGTCAACCGGGTGATGGGTGCTTGCTTACCGATCGCTGAGTGGGGCCGGTGGTGGTTGTACTGGTGGACCCATGATGGCAGGGCGGCGAGGCGGGCGGGTTCGGAGTTGTAGAACTTCTTGAACGCCCAGCCTTCGGCCAGGGTGCGGTGGAAGCGTTCGATCTTGCCGTTGGTCTGGGGTCGGTAGGGCCGGGTCTTCTTGGGTGTGATGCCCAGGTCCGCGCAGGTGTCACGCCACAGATGGGACTTGTAGCAGCTGCCGTTGTCGGACAGCACCCGTTGGACGATGACCCCGCGCTCAGCGAACCAGGCCACGGCGTTGCGCAGGACAGTGGTGGCGGTCTCCTTGGTCTCATCGTCGTGAGCCTCGACGTAGGCCACGCGGGAGTGGTCGTCGATGACGGTGTGCAGGTAGCAGGTCCCGATCACCGGGTTCCGGTGCTTGTTGCGGGGTGTGCCGGTGCGGACGACGGTCGCGGCGCGGTTCTTCCCGCCTTGAGCGCGGCCCACGTAGCGCCAGCCACCGCCGTCGGGGACCTTGCCGAGCTTCTTGACGTCGACGTGGAGCAGGTCGCCGGGCTTCTCGTGCTCATAACGCCGGATCGGATCACCGGTCGCACGGTCGACGTGGGTGAGCCGGTTGATCCGGCACCGCACCAGTACCGCGTGCACTGTCGAGGCCGGCATCTTGAGGCGGTCGCCGATCTCGACCGGTCCGAGTCGTTGCTTCCAGCGCAGGTGCACGATCTTGCGCACCATCGGCTGCTGGGTCCGGTTCGGCTGGTGGTGGGGGCGCGAGGAGCGGTCGTTCATCCCCGCCGGCCCCTCGGCCGCGTAGCGCTGTGCCCACTTCTTCGCGGTGCGCCACGAGACGTCGTATCGCTCAGCGGCCCGCGCGAGTGGCCAGCCCTGGTCGACGACCAGACGCGCGAGCCGCAGACGGGCGCGAGGGGTCAAAGCGGCGTTGGCATGGGTAGCGTGGGACATGAAGGCCTCCTGGTTGTGAAGCGGTTTCTTAGACAGCTCCACTTCACATCGGGAGGCCTTCACCCATCTAGAACATCAGACCGTGTCGTCGCAGGTTCTCGACCAACGTGCCTGGACATCACAGCTAGGCGCGCGGGCCACACCAGCCCGAAGCCACCACCCCCGAAGCCACCAGCCCGAAGCGGATCGGAGATCAGCGGCGGACGAGCACGCGCGCGGGCTCGAGGCGGGCGGCGGGCGAGGCCTGGGCGCGCAGGTGGATGTTCTGCAGCAGGCCGACGGCGAGCATGCCGGCGAACATCGAGCTGCCGCCGTACGAGACGAACGGGAGCGGGACGCCGGTGACCGGCATGATCCCGAGGCACATGCCGATGTTCTGGAAGGCCTGGAAGCCGAGCCAGCAGGCGATGCCCGCGGCAGCGACGCGACCGAAGACGTCGTCGGTGCGGACCGCGATGCGGAGCGCGCGCCAGAGGACGACGCCGAGCAGGGCGATCACGACGGCGGCACCGAGCAGGCCGAGCTCCTCGCCGGCCACGGTGAAGACGAAGTCGGTGTGCTGCTCGGGCACGAAGCCCGACTGGGTCTGGGACCCGTCGAAGAGACCCTGGCCGAACAGGCCGCCGTTGCCGACCGCGATCCGGGCCTGCTCGACGTTGTAGCCGGCGCCACGGGGGTCGAGGCCGGGGTTGGTGAAGGCCAGGAACCGGTCGACCTGGTACTCCTTCAGCACCCCGCTCGCGACCGCCGCCACCGCGGCCGTGACGCCGCCCCCGGCGAGAAGCGCGAGCCAGTGCCGCGGCGTACCGGCGGCGGCGAGGACGCCGAAGACGGTGGCCGAGAGCACGAGCATCGTGCCGAGGTCGGGCTGCAGCACGATGAGCACGGCAGGAACGCCGGCGACGGCCAGCATGCCGATCACCTCGACCAGGCCGATGTCGCTGCGCCAGCGTCCTTCGGACCGCTCGGCGAGCAGCAGCGCCATGCCGATGACCACGGCGAGCTTGGCGAACTCCGACGGCTGGAGCGACATCCCGCCGATCATCAGCCAGGAGCGCGAGCCGTTGATCGTCGTGCCCATGACCAGGACGAGCACCAGACCGACGACCGAGGCGAGGTAGACGAGCGGCGCGACGATCCGCACCCACCGGTGGTCGGTGAGGAGCACGGCCCCCAGCAGCACGATGCCGAGGACGATGTTGATCCCCTGCTTCCAGAGGTACGCCGCGGGGTCACCGCCGGTGAGGTCGTCGCGGGTGGACGTGGCCGACCACACCAGCAGACAGCCGATCAGGCTCAGGCCGAGCACGGCCCCGAGCAGCAGCCAGTCGAGGCGGGCCAACCGGCTCGGGCCGGTCTCGGCCGGGCGCGTGCTCATCGGCCCTTCTCGCGCGCCGGCGGGAGGATCGACCCGTCACGGCGGAAGTTCGGCAGCTCCTGGGGCAACGTGGTGCCGGGGATGGCGGCCTTCGCGGGCACGACCGCCTCGCCCTCGACGCCGTAGAGGGCCTCCCAGATCGCGCGCACGCCCGGACCCGACGTACCCGAGCCGGTGCCGCCCTGGCTGACCATCATCACCACGACGTAGTCGTCGGAGTACGACGCGACCCACGAGGTCGACTGCTTGCCGTAGACCTCGGCCGACCCGGTCTTCGAGCGCACCTGGACCTCCTCGAGGGGGAAGCCACCCATCCGCCACGCCATCGTGCCCTGGCGGGTGACGCCCTTGAGCGCCTCGTCGATGTAGCCCACGACGGACTTCGGCAGGTCGACCTGACCGACCTTCTTGGGCGGGATCCGCCGGATCACGGTGCCGTCCGGAGCCACCACGGCCTTGCCGATCCGAGGCGCGTAGAGCGTGCCGCCGTTGGCGATCGCGCCGTAGGCCCGGGCCAGCTGGAGCGGGGTGACGATCGTGTCGCCCTGGCCGATCGCGAAGTTGACCGCGTCGCCGGCCCGGTAGGCGAAGCCCTCGACGCAGAACTCGCCGGCGAACTTGTAGACGAAGTCGCTGATGCCCTTGTTGGCCGGGGCGCTCTGCGGCTTGTCCGCGATGCCGCAGTAGTAGTCCTTCTGCGACTCGAAGTAGGCCCGCTTCCACTGGCGGTCGGCGATCCGGCCGGACGCCTCGCCGGGGATGTCGATGCCGGTCTCGCTGCCGAAGCCGAACTCCTGGGCCTCACGGACGAGCGGGTCCTTGGCGTCGACGTCGTCGACGTCGGAGCCGAAGCGCTGCCAGAAGTCGAACCCGACGCGGTAGAAGAAGGTGTTGCAGGAGACCTCGAGCGCCTGGGCGAACCCGATGTAGCCGTAGGCGCCGGACTCGTAGTTCTTGAAGTCGCGGTTGCCGACCCGGAAGGCCGAGGAGCAGTTGAGCCGGGTGTCGGTCGAGTAGCCGTTGGTGAGCGCCCCGGCAGTCATGAACGGCTTCCAGGTCGACCCGGGCGCGAACTGGCCCTGGGTCGCGCGGCCCAGCAGCGGGGTGCCGGCCTTCTCGGAGTAGAGCCGGTCGAGCTGGCGCTTCTCGATGCCGCCCACCCAGACGCTCGGGTCGTACGTCGGCTGGCTGGCCATGGCGACCACCCGGCCGGTGTCGGCCTCGAGCACCACCGCGGCGCCCGAGTCGGCGACGTAGTTGCGGCCGGTGACGGTGTCGCGCGTCGACCGGGCGACCGAGATCGCGTCGGCGAGCTGGCGCTCGACGACGCTCTGCACCTTGGCGTCCAGCGAGGTGACCAGCGTGTCGCCGGGCTGGCTGCCGACCTCGCCGTCGTTGCCGAGGACCCGACCCATCGAGTCGACCGCGACGCTGCGGTAGCCGGGCATGCCGCGCAGCCACTGGTCGTACTCCTGCTCGACGCCGGCGCGGCCGACCGTCGAGGCGCCGTTGACCGAGCGGTCGCCGGCGTCCTCGGCCCGGTCGAGCTCGTCGTCGGTGACGGGGCTGAGGTAGCCGAGCGCGTGGGCGGCGTTGATGCCGAACGGTCGGGGGTAGGCGCGCACGCTCTGGCGGTCGACGACCACGGCCGGGAAGTCCTCGGGCTGCTCCAGGATCCGCAGGGCCACGGCCTCGCGCACGTCCTGGGCGACGGGCACCGGCTGGAAGGGCGAGCCGTTCCAGCACAGGCCGGAGACGCTGCCCTCCTCGCCGCAGGTGACCAGTCGCCGGTTGATCCGCTCCGCCCGGACGTCGATCTCGTCGGCGATCCGCTTCACCAACCGCTGACGGTCGCGCTCGGCGAGCTTGTCGAGCATCCCGCGGTCGAGCGAGACCACCCACGACAGCCGGTTGGTCACCAGCGGGCGTCCTTGGTCGTCGACGATCAGCCCGCGCTCGGGCTGGACGACCACCTCGCGCACCGACTGCGCCGCGGCCTTGGCGGTGTACTCGTCGCCGCTGACCACCTGGAGGTAGTAGAGCCGCACGAACAGGGTCGCGAAGAGCGAGAAGACCAGCGCCTGGATGACCACGATGCGCAGCCGGCTCCGACGCCCACGAGCCCCGGGTGGGAGCGCGCCGGAGCGCCCCGCGGACGCCGGGGTCGGGCCGCTCACGTGGCGTGCTCCGGCTCGAGCCGGGTCAGGGCGCTCATCACGAGGGGCACGACCAGCGGGGCGAGGAGGAGGTCCCAGAGCATGGCCACCACGACCACCTGGAGCAGGTCGGGCACGGCCATCGGCGGGTCGCGCAGCACCATGCCCGACAGGGCGAAGACCGACGTGGCCAGGAAGGAGCAGGCCGCCACCGTCACCAGGACCAGCGCCACGGGCGGTCGGGCCTGCTGGCGGCTCTCTGACCGGACGTCCTGGGCGACCCGGCCGGCGACGTACCCGGCGACGAGCAGCGCGAGCGCCCAGCGGCCGGCGACGTGGTCGGCGGGCGGGGTGAGGTCGAGCAGGACTCCCCCGGCGAAGCCCAGCACCATCGCGAACTGCGGGCCGCGCACGAAGGCCGCGCCGACCACCACGAGCAGCACGAGGTCGGGGACCACGCCCTGCCAGGACACCCGCGGGAAGACCGAGACCTGGAGGACCAGCGCGACGGCCAGGGCCAGGCCGGTCACGGCCACCCGCACGCTCGTCATCGCAGACCCCCGTCGGCCTCGATGACCGCCCGGTCGCTGGTCACGCCCGAGGGCACCACCACGCCCACCAGGTCGAGGGAGCCGACGTCGATGAAGGGCACGATCTCGGCGCGCTGGGTCTGGTCGCGCAGGCTGGTGAAGACCTTGGTCACCCGGCCGATCGGGATGCCGGCGACGTACGGCGCGCCACCCTGGCTGCCCCAGGTGAGGACGGTGTCGTCACGGGCCGGCACCACGCCGTCGTCGACCAGCTCGAGGTCGAGCCGGGCATCGTCACCGACTCCCCCGCGGCCCCGCAGGAACCCGACCTCCATGCTCTCGCCGATCCGGCCGCCGACGGTCGAATCGGGGTCGACGACGAGCAGCACGGTGGCGCTCGTGCGGGTGACCCGCAGGATCCGGCCCACCAGGCCGTCGTCGTTGAGCACGGTCATGTCAGGGGTGAGGCCGGCCTGCGAGCCGGCGTCGATGGTCACGGTGCTCGAGAACGACTGCGAGGGCCCCAGGCCGACGACCCGGGCCGGCACCAGCGCGTAGCCGAGGGTGCCGGCCGACGCCGTCAGCTCCTCGAACTCCGCCAACCGGTTGCGGTCGAGGCCGGCGGTGCGCGCGCGCGTGCGCAGCTCGGCGTTCTCGGTCTCGAGGTCGTCGATGTCGGCGCGCAGCTGGTCGCGGCTGCGCAACCACCCGGGCACCGAGGTCAGCGGGCGCGTCACCGCAGTGGCGGCGGCCTGCGCCGGCCCGAGCACCTCACCGAGCACCTGGCGACCGGGCTCCAGCGCGGAGTCGGTCACGTCGTTGCCGTCGAGCGCCATCATCGTGGCGCTGGCCAGCACCAGCGCGACGATCAGTCCACGCGGCGGCTCGCGGCGCGAGCGCGACCCCGCACCCCGGTGGTCGAGCTTGCCGAGACCCCGCCCCAGCCGATCGAGACTCCCCCGTCGGTCGAGCCGGCCCCGGTGGTCGAGCCTGCCGAGACCCATCAACGCCGCCTCGTGTCCGAGACCAGCACCTGCTGCAGCGCCTCGAACTCCTCGACGCAGCGGCCCGCGCCGAGCGCGACCGAGAGCAGCGGGCTCTCGGCGACGTGGACGGGCATGCCGGTCTCGTGGCGCAGCCGCTCGTCGAGGCCGCGCAGCAGCGCGCCGCCCCCGGTGAGCACGATGCCGCGGTCCATGATGTCGCCGGCGAGCTCGGGCGGGGTCTGGTCGAGCGTGGCGCGGACGGCGTCGACGATCGTGTGCAGCGGCTCCTCGAGGGCTTGCCGGATCTCGGCGCTCGACACGTGGACGGTGCGGGGCAGCCCCGAGACCAGGTCGCGGCCGCGGACCTCCGCCGAGGGCTCCTGCGACATCGGGAAGGCCGAGCCGAGCGTGACCTTGACCTCCTCGGCGGTGCGCTCCCCCAGCATCAGGGAGTGCTCCTTCTTCATCCAGGTGATGAGGGCGGCGTCGAGCTCGTCGCCACCGGTGCGCACCGACATCGAGGTGACGATCCCGCCGAGCGAGATCACCGCGACCTCGGTCGTGCCGCCGCCGACGTCGACGACCATGTTGCCGGTCGCCTGGTGCACGGGGAGCCCGGCGCCGATCGCGGCGGCCATGACCTCCTCGACGATGTAGACCCGGCGCGCGCCGGCCTGGTAGCCGGCCTCCTTGACCGCCCGCTGCTCCACCGGGGTGATCCCGCTGGGCACGCAGATGACCATGCGCGGCTTGGCGAGGTAGCGGCGCCGGTGAACCCGCTGGATGAAGTAGCGCAGCATCTGCTCGGTGGCGTCGAAGTCGGCGATGACGCCGTCCTTGAGCGGTCGGATCGCCCGGATGTCGTCGGGGGTGCGCCCGATCATCCGCTTGGCCTCGTGGCCGACGGCGAGGATCTCGCCGGTCGACTCGTGCAGCGCGACGACGCTGGGTTCGTCGAGCAGGATGCCCTTGCGGCGCACGTAGACCAAAGTATTGGCGGTGCCGAGATCTACCGCCATGTCGCGGCCGATGAAGCTGTTCGCCATGCGCGCCTGCCTCGCATGCTCAGTACGTGCGCCCGGGGAAGAGTCGAGCCGTACGACGCGCGCACGGTGCCGTCGTACGCTCGTGACCCTAAATTCACCGAGCGCGAGATCGGCGCAGGCACGCCGGGACGCGCCGGACCGGTGATGCCGGTGTGACGGGTGGTACGTCGCCCGCTCGCCGGCCCCGGACCGGCTCAGCCGACGACCGGGGTCTCGTCCTGGAGCCCTTCCCACTCGTCGCGCTGCTCCTTCGGCACCTCGACGCACGGGCCGGACGCGTCGATCAGCAGGTAGCTGCCCTGCGCGGGCAGCTCGGAGAAGACGACCCCGACCTGGCCCTCACGGACCTCCATCGTCTGACCGCCCACCCGCTCACCGGCGCTCGCCTCGAGCCCGGCGTCGCGCAGCACGGTCTCGACCGCCCCGAGCAGCGGCGTGGTGGCCTCGGGGCCGGCGTCGATGCGGAGCCGCACGACGTACTGGAAGTCGCGGTGACCCTCGGGAAAGACCGAGGTGCAGCCGCTGTAACGACCGCCGTACGGACGGACCTGGCCTCCGAGCCGGTCCGCCACGCCGGTGGCGAGGCGCGCGACGAGGTCACGGACCTCGGCGCGCTGCTGCTCCAGGGAGGTGCGGGCGGTCTCGGGGTCCACGTCGTCTCCAGGGCTGCAGGCGGTCAGGGTGAGCGAGAGGATCAGCGCGAGCGCGGGCCACCGGGCCCGACCTCGCCCGGGCGGCCGGGTCACCGGGTGCTCACGCTGGTCGGGGTGCGATCGAGCTCGGGGTCCTGGACCCCGTCGAGCCAGGGGTCGTAGTTGTGCGGCGCGAGCGAGACCTGGTCGTAGTGGCCGAGGATGATCTGGCTCAGGTTGTGCAGCGACTCGGTGTCGTGGTCGAAGTAGAGCGAGTGCTGGTCGAGGTCGACGTCCGACCCGCGCGTGGTCGACTCCGCCTCGAAGCGACGGGCCCCGAAGTCGTCCTCGGCGGGGTCGTCACCCAGACCGCCGCCGCCCAGCACCTCGAGGTGGAAGGAGCCGTGGTTGCCGACGTAGGTGACGGGGTCGCGGCTGTTGGCCCCGGCCCACACGTGGTCGGGGTCGACCCCCGTGTCGCCGGCGTGGTCGGTGTCGCCCCCGACGCCCGGGCTGCCGACGAAGACGAGGTCGTCGGTGGCCAGCCCCTCGTCGTGGGCCGCGTGGCCGGTGGTGGTCGAGCCGTAGCTGTGGCCGATCGTCGTCAGGTGGGCGGGGTCGCCGTCGCGCCCGGCCCGCAGCCCGTCGATGGCGTCGGCCAGCCGCTCGCCGCCCTCGGCCGCGGCGCCCTCGGTGAGGACCCCGGCGGCGTCGAAGCCGTCGAGCTTCCAGGGCAGGTTGTCGGGGGCGTCGTAGCCGATCCAGAACATCGCGGCGCTGCTCTGGTCGGGGTCGAGGAAGCGGGCCGACTCGAACAGCGTCGCCGCCCGGTCGGCCTGGTAGGGAGCGCTCTGCGCGTCGGTGCCGAAGCCCGGCACCACGACGGCGACGTGGTCGGCGGTGTCGAGGTCGCCGGCCGAGATGGCGACCCGTCCGTCACCGCCGAAGGCGGCCGGGTCGTAGAGGTAGACCTGGGGCTGGATCGGCTCGCCGGTGACCGGGTCGGTGCGGCCGGCGATGGCGTCACGGGCGCGCTCGGCCGCGCGGGCGTTGTCGAGCCACGTGCGCTCGTCGTCGCGGAGCAGCCCGGCCTCCTCGAGCATGCCCCAGGTGGCCAGGTCGCGGTCGAGGGCGACCGTGTTGGCGGCGTCGCGGGCGCCTGCGGGGATCCCGTCGAGGTTGCCGACCGAGCCGGGGCTCGCGACGACGACCGCCTGCTGCTGCTCGCGGGTCAGGCCCTCCCACCAGCGCGCCACCTGCTCGGGCGGGGACCCGGCCGGGGGCCTGGTGGCGAGGGCGGCGTCGGCGGGGTCGACCTGTCCCCCGTGGCGGCGTTCGACGTCGTCGAGGCTCAGCACCCGGGTGAACGCCTCGGTCATCTGCTGCTCCTCGGCGGCCAGGTCGCTCGCCCAGACGGTCACGTCGGCGTGGAGGGCGCCGACCTCGCGTGCGACGCGGTCGCAGTCGGCCTGGATCGCCGCCGCGTCGTCGACGGTCGCGGTCAGGGCCTGCTCGCGCAGCGTCACGACCTGCTGACCCAGGTGCTCGCGGCGCTCCTGCAGGTCGACGCGACGCTCCAGGAGGGCGGTCATCTCGCCGGCGTGGGCCTCGACCCGGCGGGCCACCGCGCGCAGGGCCAGCGACATCGCGTCGGCGCGACGCCCCAGCGGGGCGACCCCCGCGTGGTAGGCCGAGGAGCCCTGCCCCAGCCAGTCGTCGAGCCGCGCCGGACCGGCCACGAAGCTGCCGAGGTCGTCGACCTGGGCCGAGGCGGTCAGCAGCTGCCCGCCGCACTCGCGCACCGCCCCCGGGTCGACCACCAGGGGCGGCACCGGCCGCGGGAGAGGTGGCAGGGTGATCGTCACCGGAGCTCCGGCAGGTAGGCGGAGAGGGCCAGGAGGTCGGCGCTCACGACCTGGTCGCTGCCGACGTAGTCGCGCAGCGCTGCGCGCAGGCCGTCGGCCCGGATCTCGGACTCCGACGCCAGCGCGTCGACGTGTCGCTCCCACGCGGCCGTGAAGCGGGCCGCCGTCCCGCTGACGGAACGCGTGAAGCCTCCGGTGGGCGCCTCGCGCACCTGGTCGGCGGCGGCCGTCACGTCGAGGTGCTGCTCGTCCCAGGCGCGTGACGCCCGACCCACCGAGAGCGGAACGACCTGCATCAGCAGTCCGTCGGCCGCTGGGCCACCAGCGCACGGGCGTCGACGACGCCGACAGACAGGGGCTCGGAGGCGACGGTGAGCAGCAGCGTCTGCGAGGCGGCGGCGAAGGATGCGGTCACGGTGAGCCCGGCGTGGGTGCCGGGGTGGGTGCCGGTGACGCGGGGCAGGCCCTGCGTGGGACTCAGCACCGCCCACCCGTGGTCGAGCAGCAGGTGGTGGAGCTGGTCGAGGACGGCGAGCCCGTGCTCGGGGCGGGAGACCGCGGTGGCGGTGGCCCGGACGACGCCCTCCTCGACCCCGAAGCGGAACGTCGTCTCGGCCCGGGCCCCCTCGGGCGCGTCGAGCGCGGCCAGCAGCGGTCGGGTGGCGGCCTCGACGCGGGCGAGCGCGTCGGTCGGGTCGGGGCCCGGGTCGTCGCCCCGGACCTCAGCCTCGTCGGCGGACGGCGCTGCCTCGGTCGCGGGCAGCACGACGATGTCGACGTCGGGGTGACGACGGCGGACGGGCGCGAAGAACGGGTCGTCGACCGGGGCCGTGCTGCTGCGGAGCTCCATGCCCCTTTATGTGCCCAGGACGAGCGCCTCGGAAACCGAGGACCTCAGTCCTGTGGACCGGCGACTCAGAGGTGCGGGAACCAGATCGCGATCTCGCGGTCGGCGGACTCGGGAGAGTCCGACCCGTGCACGAGGTTCTCGCGGTTGGACAGCGACAGGTCGCCACGGATGGTCCCCGGCGCGGCCTTGCGGCCGTCGGTGGCCCCGTTGAGGGTGCGCACCACCTCGATCGCCTCGTCGCCCTCGAGCACGAGCGAGACCATCGGACCGCTGGTGACGAAGGTGCGCAGCGGCGGGTAGAAGTCGCGGTCGACGTGCTCGGCGTAGTGACGGTCGGCCTGCTCGCCGTCGATCGTGCGGTGCTCCATGGCCACGATCCGCAGGCCCTTGGCCTCGAACCGGGAGAGGACCTCACCCACGAGCCCGCGACGGACGGTGTCGGGCTTGAGCAGGACCAGGGTGCGCTGAGCGGACGGATCGGTCATGCGGCGCAGCCTATCGACCCGCGTGCGCCGGCTCGCCCGCGCCCGCGAGCTGCGCCGCCCGACGACGTACGTCGGCAGGCACGTCGCCGTGCGAGTCGTCGCCGGAGACCGGGCGCCCGGCCACGCGTCGTACCGGGATCACGCCGCCCCAGACACCGGCCGCGACGTCCTCCGGCTCGTCGACCGGTCCCTCGGCGCGGACCTTCATCGATGCCTCGTGCAGGGGCACCGCGAGCACCGAGGTCGCGGCCAGCTCCTTGCGGGTGCTGGCCCGCAACGTCGCCGACCGTCCGGGGACCATGTGGTCGACGGTGAGGCCCAGGGCGTGCCGCTTCTCGTCCTCGTCGGTGACGATGCGGGCCTCTCCGATCACGACGGCGGCGCGGTAGTTCATCGAGTGGTGGAACGACGACCGGGCCGCCACCAGCCCGTCGAGCTCGGTCACGGTCACGCACACCGTCACCCCGCCCGAGCGGCCCAGCCACCCGGCGGCGACCGATCCGTGCACGTAGAGGGTGCCGCCCTCGTCCGGTCCGTCGAGATCCACGGCGAAGGCCACCGGCAGCACCACGGGGTGATCACCCGCCATCACGCCCAGGTGCGCGACGAGCGCGTCGTCGAGCAGCCGGTGCAGCTCGGAGCGGTCCTCGACCGCGCGCTTGCGTCCGCGCGTGACGGTGGTGCGGGGGGTGGGTGACAGGGGTGCGCTCATGGGCCTAGCCTGGCGCGGAAGTGGCCCGAGGACACGGGCCATTTCACGCACAGTCCACCAGGCCACTTCTCCGCCGCCGCTGGCCGCTCGCCGCGAGGTGCCCATGACGATGCTCCCGGTCCGGCTCGACCGGGCCTCGCGCGACCCGCTGGGGGTCCAGCTCTCCGCCCAGGTGCGCTCGCTGGTCCTCGACGGGACGCTGCGGGTCGGCGACCGGCTGCCCAGCTCGCGGGCGCTGGCGGTCGACCTCGCCACCTCGCGGTCGGTGACCGACCAGGCCTACGAGCAGCTGGTCGCCGAGGGCTGGCTGGAGGCGCGGCGCGGGTCCGGGACGTTCGTGGCCTCCGGCGCGGGGCCGCGCGGCACGCCACGCCCCGGCCCGCCGGCCAGGAGCGCACCCTCGCCGGCGCCCCGGGTGCGGCTCGACGCCGGCACGCCGTGGATCGATCCGCGTCACGCGGCAGGCTGGCGGCGCGCCTGGCGCGAGGTGTCCACGGCCACGCCGCCCCGCGGCTACGACGACCCCCGGGGCCTGCCGGAGCTGCGGGAGGCACTGGCCGAGCGGCTGGGCCGGACCCGGGGCGTGCGCTGCGCGGCCGACGAGGTGCTCGTCACCTGCGGGACGACCGACGGGCTCCGCCACCTGCTCGGCGCGATCGGGCCGGGGCCGGTCGGCTTCGAGGACCCGGGCTACCGGGCGGCCGTCGAGACGGCCCGCGCCCTGGGCCGCGAGGTCCGCGACCTGCCGGCCGTCGACCCCGCGGGCGGGCGGCACGGGCTGACCGGACTGGTGGCGGCGTACGTCACCCCGGCCCACCAGCACCCGCTCGGTCACGTCATGCCCGCCGCCGGACGGGTGCGGCTGATGGAGGCGGCCGGCCGCGACGAGGTCCTCGTGGTCGAGGACGACTACGACTCCGAGTTCCGCTACGACGTCGCCCCCGTGCCCGCGCTGGCCGCTCTGGGCCGCGACCGCGTCGCCTACCTCGGCACGGCCGCCAAGTCGGTCGCGCCGAGCCTGCGCCTGGGCTGGCTGCTCGCGCCCGCGGACCTGCGCGACCGCATCGACCGGCGGCGCGCCGTGACCCACGACGCCGCCCCGTGGCCGGTGCAGCGCGCCTTCCTCTCCCTCCTGCGCGACGGCTACCTCGACAAGGTCGTCCGCAGTGCGCGCCGGGTGTACGCCGACCGTGCGCCGCGGGTGGCGGCCGCCCTGTCGCCGTACGCCGCGGCGGCGGGCCCCTCGGCCGGCATGTACTCCTGCTGGCTGCTCCCCCAGGACCGCGCGCTGGCTGCGCATGCCGCCGCACGCGCGGACGGGTTCGAGGTCAACCTGCTCTCCGACTACTGCCGCTCCGCGCGGCTGACCGGCCTCGTCGTCGGCTTCGGCGGCGTGACCGACGACGAGCTCGACCGGGCCCTGGCCTCCCTCACGCGCGCGCTGGCCTGAGCAGCCCGGTCGAGGAAGCCGGCCGGGTGGTCAGTCGGTCTCGGCGGCGAGGGCGGCGTACGCCGCGGCGCGCTCGCGCTCGATCCGGCGACCGAGGAGGTCGGCGGTGCCCCAGAGCAGCGCGAAGATCGGGCCGAGCACGAACATGATCGGCACCACGAGACCGAGCCCGACGGCCCACACCTGCACCACCCAGCCGAGCAGGTAGCCCCACTCGTGGCGCAGCAGCCCTGCGACCACCAGGCAGGCGACCATCAGTCCGACCCCGACGGCGACCGCGGCGCCGACCGGGACGTCGCTGAGGGCGATCATCACCGGCGTGGTCAGGCCGAGCGTGATCGCCTCGAGCGACAGCACGGCGGCGCACATGCCGCGCCGGGGCGAGCGCCCCGGGGCCCCATCGGTCCCGCTCATCGGCGCGATCCCAGCAGCGTGCGGGCCTCGCCCACGGTCACGACCGAGCCGGTGACGAGCACGGCGCCGGAGCCCAGCGGGTCACCGAAGGCCTCGCCGGCCTCGGCCAGCGTGGCCGCCTGCTCGAGCGCGTCGGCGAGCCGGGGCGTGAGCGTGACCCGGTCCTCGCCGTAGATCTCGATCGCCGTCGCGGCCAGCCGCTCGGCGGGCATCGCCCGGTCGGTGGAGTTCTGGGTGCAGACCACGTGGGCCAGGTGGGGCTCGAACGCCGCGAGCACGCCGTCGGCGTCCTTGTCGGACATCACCCCGACCACGCCGATGAGCGGGGAGAACTGGAAGGAGTCCTCGAGGGCCGCGGCCGCCGCCGCCGCCCCGTGGGGGTTGTGCGCGGCGTCGAGGACGATCGTCGGGCTGCGCCGCACGATCTCGAGCCGTCCCGGCGAGGTCATGCCGGCGAAGGCCTCGCGCACGAGGGCGTCGTCGAGGGCCTGGTCGCCCGCGAACGCCTCGACCGCGGCCAGGGCGACCGCGGCGTTCTGGGCCTGGTGGGCCCCGTAGATCGGCAGGAAGAGCTCGTCGTAGCGCTGCCGCAGGCCCTGGAGGGTGATGACCTGCCCGCCGACCGCGGCCGCCCGGTGGACGACCCCGAACTCCAGGCCCTCGCGCGCCACGGTGGCGCCGACCGCCTCGGCGCGGGCGAGCAGCACGGTGGCGGCCGCCAGGTCCTGCTCGGCGAGGATCGCGGTCGAACCGGGCTTGATGATGCCGGCCTTCTCGGCGGCGATCGCCTCCTGCGTGTCACCGAGGTACGCCGTGTGGTCCAGCGCGATCGGCAGCACCACGGCCACCGCGGCGTCCGCGA
This sequence comes from uncultured Actinomycetota bacterium, assembly GCA_963845645.1. GTDB lineage: Bacteria > Actinomycetota > Actinomycetes > Propionibacteriales > Nocardioidaceae > Nocardioides. The sequence goes on along the minus strand of CAWJSY010000001.1, from coordinate 183,058 downwards.
CGTTGGTGGCGTCCCACGAGCCGCCCATGCCGACCTCGACCACGGCCACGTCGACCGGCGCCTCGGCGAAGGCGGCGTACGCCATGCCGACCACGGTCTCGAAGAACGACAGCGGGTGGTCGGCGGAGGCGTCGACCAGGTGGGTGTAGGGCGCGATCTCGTTGAAGGCCCGGACGAAGGCCTCGTCGTCGAGCGGCTCGCCGTCGACGCAGATCCGCTCGTTCATCCGCTCGACGTGGGGCGAGGTGAACCGCCCCGTGCGCAGGTCGAGGGCGCGCAGCAGCGCGTCGATCATCCGCGAGGTGGAGGTCTTGCCGTTGGTGCCGGTCAGGTGGATGACCGGGTAGCCGCGCTGGGGGTCGCCGAGCAGCTCGGTGAAGGCCTGGATGCGGTCGAGCGACGGCTCGAGCCGGGTCTCGGGCCAGCGCGAGAGCAGGGCGTCCTCGACCTCGGCACTGGTCTCGGCGAGGCGGGGGGCGGTGGGTGACTCACTCATCACCCCCGAGTCTAGGGAGGAGGACGGCACGGGTCCCCATTCCCGTGACAGGTCCTGCAACACGTTCTAGGTTGACGCCCATGCGGACCACCGTGGCGATCGTCGAGCAGCAGGGCGGGGACTTCGTCCTCGACGAGGTCGACCTGGACGAACCGCGGCCCGACGAGGTCCTGGTCCGGATCGTGGCCACGGGCCTGTGCCACACCGACCTGACCCTGCGCGGATTCCTGCCGCCGGAGATGTTCCCCAACGTCTTCGGCCACGAGGGGGCCGGTGTGGTCGAGGAGGTCGGCGCCGACGTGAGCGGCCTCGAGGTCGGCGACCACGTCGTCCTGAGCTTCCGCTCGTGCCGCGCCTGCGCCCGCTGTGCCGCCGGTGAGGTCGGCTACTGCGACTCCACGCTGCTGCTCAACTACATGGGTCTGCGCATGGACGGATCCACCACGATGTCGCGCGACGGCTCCCCGGTGCTCGGGTCGTTCTTCGGGCAGTCCAGCCTGGCCCGGCACGTCCTGGCCTACGCCGACAACTGCGTCGTGGTGGACCGCTCCCTCGACCTCACCCGCCTGGCGCCGTACGGCTGCGGCTACCAGACCGGTGCCGGCACGGTGCTCAACGTGCTGCGCCCCGGCCCCACCGACAGCCTCGTCGTCTTCGGCGCCGGCGCGGTCGGCCTGGCCGCGCTGGCAGCGGTGCAGCATCTCGAGACCGGCCCGGTCGTCGCGGTGGACCTGCTGCCGGCGCGCCGCGACGCCGCCGCCGCCCTGGGCGCCCTGCCGGTCGACCCGACCGCCCTGCCCGAGGGCGTCAGCGTCGTCGACCGGGTCAAGGAGCTCACCGGTGGTGGGGCCACCTCCGGCCTCGACACCACCGCCGTCCCCGCCGTGGTGAAGCAGGCGCTGCAGTCGCTGGCCCCCCGAGGCCGGCTCGTGGCCCTGGGCCTGGGCGCCGAGGAGTACGAGATCGACGCCATCGACCTGCTCCAGAACGGCAAGACCCTCCAGGGGTCCGTCGAGGGCGAGTCCGACCCCCAGCAGATGGTGCCGCGGCTGATCGAGCTCAACGCCTCCGGCCGCTTCGCCGTCGACGACCTGGTCACGACCTACGCGTTCAGCGACATCAACGTCGCGGTCGCCGACGTGCTGGCCGGTCGGGTGGTCAAGCCGGTCCTGGTCTGGTGATCAGCCGATGACCAGGTCGGCCATGTCGACGACCGGGCGGAAGCCGAGCGACGCGTAGAGCCTGACCGACGTCGGGTTGTCCTGGTCGGTGTAGAGGCAGACCCGCGCCCCGCCCTCGAGCAGCATCCGTGACACCCCGGCGACGGCGGCGCTCGCGTACCCGTGACCGCGCGACCCCGGAGGCGTGTAGACCGGACCCACCCGGGCGACGCCGTACGTCGGCGCGTTGGCCGCGGTCAGGTGCACCACCTGCCCGGCGGGGTCCTCCCACAGCCAGACCCGTCGGGCCTCGATCCGGCGCATCATCGAGTCGGCGTCCTGGGGCTCGAGCGGCCCGTGACCGTCCGACCGCCCGGCCTGCTCGGCGGCGGCCGCCTCGAAGACGGCGAACCACGCCAGGCAGAGGTCGAGGTCGGCGGACGTCGCGGCGCGCAGCCGACCGCGCACGCCGACCGGCTCGACGAGCTCCTCCAGGATCTGCAACCGGGTGCGCGTGCTGGTCCGGACGCTCCGACCGGTCAGCCGCGCCGACTCCCCCGCCACGACCGCGGCGCTCGGCAGCGCGCCGTTGACGGCCTGCACGTCCTCCCCGCGCTCGTGCAGGGCGCGGGCCAGGGCCACCGCGGCGGGCTCGGGCATCGGGAGCACGAACAACGGGTGCGGAGCGGCGGCCGCGGTCCGCATCGCCGCCCCGACGACCTGTGTCGCGTCGCGGGCGACGACCCACCACCGCGGGCCGTCGCCGCCGGGCAGCTCACCGTCGGCCGCCCGGTGCGCGACCGTGGTGACCACGGTGCTGACCAGCGGGTCGGCAGCGAGGTGCTCACCGGCGGCGTCGAGGAACGCCCGTGGGTCGTCGTGGAAGTCCAGGGAGAGCATCTGCGCAGGTTAGACGGGCCAGGCGGTTGAAGCCGATTGATTATCGAGGTGCCCCCACCCCTACGATTTGCCCATGACCGACACGCCTGCCGCCCCAGCCCCGGAGACGACGAGCACCGAGCCGCGTGCCGTCGTCGTACCGGACAAGCCGGCGCTGGAGGGCCTGGAGGCCCGGTGGTCGGCGGCCTGGAAGGACGAGGCGACGTACGCCTTCGACCGCACCCAGCCCCGCGCCAACGTCTTCTCGATCGACACCCCGCCGCCGACCGTGAGCGGCAGCCTGCACGTCGGTCACGTCTTCTCCTACACCCACCCCGACCTGATCGCCCGCTTCCAGCGGATGCGCGGCAAGACCGTGTTCTACCCCATGGGCTGGGACGACAACGGCCTGCCGACCGAGCGCCGGGTGCAGAACTACTACGGCGTCCGCTGCGACCCGAGCCTGCCCCACGACCCCGACTTCACCCCGCCCGAGAAGCCGGACCCGAAGAAGCAGGTGCCGGTCAGCCGACCCAACTTCGTCGCGCTGTGCGAGCAGCTCGTCGAGCAGGACGAGCAGGTCTTCGAGTCCCTGTGGCGCACGCTCGGCCTCTCGGTCGACTGGACCCAGCACTACACGACCATCGGGCCGAAGGCCCAGACCGTCAGCCAGCGGGCCTTCCTGCGCAACTTCGCCCGCGGCGAGGCCTACCTCCAGGAGGCGCCGACCCTGTGGGACGTCACGTTCCAGACCGCGGTCGCCCAGGCCGAGCTGGAGGCCCGCGAGCACGCGGGCGCCTACCACCGGGTGGCCTTCCACCAGCCTGACGGCACGCCGCTGCACATCGAGACCACCCGCCCCGAGCTGATCCCGAGCGTGGTGGCCCTGATCGCCCACCCCGACGACGAGCGCTACCAGCCGCTGTTCGGCACCACCGTGACCAGCCCCGTCTTCGGCGTCGAGGTGCCGGTGCTGGCCCACCCGCTGGCCGAGATGGACAAGGGCGCCGGCATCGCCATGTGCTGCACCTTCGGTGACCTCACCGACGTGACCTGGTGGCGCGAGCTCCAGCTCCCGGTCCGGACCGTGATCGGCCGCGACGGCCGGATGACCCGCGAGACGCCCGAGTGGCTCTCCGGCGAGACCGCCGCGGCGGCGTACGAGGACCTCAAGGGCAAGACGTCGTTCTCCTCCCGCGAGGCGATGGTCGCCAAGCTGCGCGAGTCCGGCGACCTCGACGGCGAGCCCAAGCCGACCCAGCGGATGACGAACTTCTACGAGAAGGGCGACAAGCCGCTCGAGATCGTGGCCACCCGCCAGTGGTACGTCCGCAACGGCGGACGCGACGCGGCCGTCCGCTCCGAGATGCTCGAGCGCGGGGCCGAGGTCGAGTGGGTCCCGGCCCACATGAAGCACCGCTACGACAACTGGGTCGGCGGGCTGAACGGCGACTGGCTGATCTCGCGCCAGCGCTTCTTCGGCATCCCGTTCCCGGTCTGGTACCCCCTCGACGACGAGGGCGAGCCCGACTACGAGCACCCCCTGCTCCCCCGCGAGACCGACCTGCCCGTCGACCCGTCGACCGACGCGCCCAGCGGCTACGACGAGGCGCAGCGCGGTCGGCCCGGCGGCTTCCTCGGCGACCCCGACGTGATGGACACCTGGGCGACCTCGTCGCTGACCCCGCAGATCGCCGGCGGCTGGGAGTCCGACGACGACCTGTGGCAGCGGGTCTTCCCGATGGACCTGTGCACCCAGGCCCACGACATCATCCGCACCTGGCTGTTCTCCCGCGTGGTGCGCGCCCACTACGAGAACCACGCCGCGCCCTGGACCCACGCGCTGGTGTCCGGGTTCATCCTCGACCCGGACCGCAAGAAGATGTCGAAGTCCAAGGGCAACGTCGTCGTCCCGACCGACATCCTGGAGAAGTTCGGCGCGGACGCCGTGCGCTGGCGGGCCGCGATGGCCCGCCCCGGCCTGGACTCCCCCTTCGACGAGACCCAGATGAAGGTCGGTCGCCGGCTGGCGATGAAGGTCCTCAACGTGTCGAAGTTCGTGCTCGGCAACGTCGGCGCCACCGACGCCAACCCGGTCACGATCACCGCCCCGATCGACTGCGCGCTGCTCGGCCGGCTGCGCGGCGTGATCGCCCGCTCCACCGAGGCGTTCGAGGCCTACGACTACACCACGGCCCTGGAGACCACCGAGAAGTTCTTCTGGGAGTTCTGCGACGACTACGTCGAGCTGGTCAAGGAGCGCGCGTACGCCGAGGACGGCGGCGCCGGCACCGACTCGGCCCGCGCGACCCTCGCCCTGACCCTCGACGTGCTGCTGCGGCTGCTGGCGCCGTTCCTGCCCTACGTCACCGAGGAGGTCTGGTCGTGGTGGCGCACCGGGTCGGTGCACCACGCCACGTGGCCCGAGGTGACCGAGCTCGGGTCCGCGGCGGCCACCGACCCGATCGCGGTGGACGCCGTCGCCGCGGTCCTGATCGGCATCCGCGGAGCCAAGTCGCAGGCCAAGGTGTCGATGCGCGCCGAGCTCGCCCGGGTCGAGGTCAGCGGACCCCAGGCCCAGGTCGGCGCCGCCGAGGGCGCGGCGGACGACCTCCGCGCCGCCGGCAAGATCACCGGCGAGCTGGTCTTCACCGCCACCGACGCCTCCGAGCTCAGCGTCTCCGCCGAGCTGGCCCCCACGGAGTAGGCCGGGGGCGGGGCCTCAGCGGCGCGCGCCGGGGTCTCGACACGCTCGACCACCGACGATCCGGCCCGCTGGCGCGGGTCGGATCAGGCGGACTTCTTCTTCTTCGCCTCGGACTCGCGCAGGACCAGCTCGGGGGCGTCGTCGTCGTCGACGACGCCGCGGTTGACGATCACCTTGGCGATGTCGCCGCGCGAGGGCACGTCGTACATGACGTGGAGGAGGACCTCCTCGATGATCGCGCGGAGCCCACGGGCTCCGGTGCCGCGCTCGAGGGCCTTCTCGGCGATCGCGCCGATGCCGTCGTCGGTGAACTCGAGGTCGACGCCGTCGAGCTCGAAGAGCTTCTGGTACTGCTTGACCAGCGCGTTGCGGGGCTCGGTCAGGATGGCGACCAGCGCCTCACGGTCGAGCTTGCTGACGCTGGCGATCAGCGGCAGGCGACCGATGAACTCGGGGATCAGGCCGAACTTCGTGAGGTCTTCAGGGCGGACCAGGGCCATCAGGTCCTCCTCGGCGCGCTCGGCCTCGCCGCGCACCTCGGCGGTGAAGCCCAGGGTCTTCTTGCCGACCCGCTGCTCGACGATCTGCTCCAGGCCGGCGAACGCCCCACCCACCACGAAGAGGATGTTGGTGGTGTCGATCTGGATGAACTCCTGGTGCGGGTGCTTGCGCCCGCCCTGCGGCGGCACCGAGGCGGAGGTGCCCTCGATGATCTTGAGCAGGGCCTGCTGGACGCCCTCACCGGAGACGTCGCGGGTGATCGAGGGGTTCTCGGCCTTGCGCGCGACCTTGTCGATCTCGTCGATGTAGATGATGCCGGTCTCGGCCTTCTTGACGTCGTAGTCAGCGGCCTGGATCAGCTTGAGCAGGATGTTCTCGACGTCCTCACCGACGTAGCCGGCCTCGGTCAGGGCGGTGGCGTCGGCGATCGCGAAGGGGACGTTGAGCATCCGGGCCAGGGTCTGCGCGAGGTAGGTCTTGCCGCAGCCGGTGGGCCCGATGACGAGGATGTTGGACTTGGCGACCTCGACGACCTCGTCCTTGGTGTGCTTGCCGCTGACCGGCTGGAGGCCGGCCTGGACCCGCTTGTAGTGGTTGTAGACCGCTACGGCGAGCGCCTTCTTGGCCCGCTCCTGACCGATGACGTAGCTGTTGAGGAAGTCGAAGATCTCGCGCGGCTTGGGCAGCTCGTCGAGGCTGACCTCGCCGCCCTCGCTGAGCTCTTCCTCGATGATCTCGTTGCAGAGATCGATGCACTCGTCGCAGATGTAGACGCCGGGGCCCGCGATGAGCTTCTTGACCTGCTTCTGGCTCTTTCCGCAGAAGGAGCACTTCAGCAGGTCACCTCCGTCACCGATGCGTGCCACGGGCGGTCCTCCTGATAGCCAACGAGAGATGCGGGTCGTGCCGGTCGTGCTGCTGCGCTGCACCGAACGGGTCGGCCGCGTGGTCCCCCGACGACCCGACGGACCGCAACCCCCTGACGGTACCGCGTGCAGGGCCCCGACGGGTGCGGGACACGAACACGGGCACGATCGGAGGCGGGCCGGCCTGGGAGGTCGTCACGAGGGGACTCAGGCGAGCGCCGGAGTGTCCTTGAGCGACTGCAGGACGGCGTCGATCAGGCCGTACTCGACGGCCCCCTCGGCGGTGAGGATCTTGTCGCGCTCGATGTCGCGGCTGACCTGCTCGAGGCTGCGACCGCTGTGGTCGGCGATCATCTTCTCGAGCATCTCGCGCATCCGGATGATCTCGTTGGCCTGGATCTCGATGTCGGAGGTCTGGCCGAACGTGCCCTCGGTGTAGGGCTGGTGGATCAGGATCCGGCTGTTGGGCAGCGCCAGCCGCTTGCCGGGTGTGCCGGCGGCGAGCAGGATCGCGGCCGCGGAGGCGGCCTGGCCCAGGCACACGGTCTGGATGTCGGGCTTGATGAAGTGCATCGTGTCGTAGATCGCGGTCAGCGCGGTGATCGAGCCGCCGGGCGAGTTGATGTAGATGCTGATGTCCTGGTCGGGGTTCATCGACTGCAGGCACAGCAGCTGGGCGATCACGGCGTTGGCGACGTCGTCGGAGATCGGCGTGCCGAGGTAGATGATGCGCTCTTCGAAGAGCTTGGCGTAGGGGTCGATGCGGCGGAACCCGTAGGAGGTCCGCTCCTCCCACTGAGGGATGTAGTAGTTCATGGGGCTCAGTCCTTCTTGTGGGCCGGGCGGCCGTCGTCGGCCGCCTCGCGGGCGCTCTTGACGACCTGGTCGACGAGGCCGTAGTCCTGGGCCTCCTGGGCGGTGAACCACCGGTCGCGGTCGGCGTCGGTCGTGACCTGCTCGACCGTCTGGCCGGTGTGCTCGGAGATGAGCTCGAGCAGGACCTTCTTGATGTGCAGCGACTGCTGGGCCTGGATCTTGATGTCGGAGGCCGAGCCACCCATGCCCGAGGAGGGCTGGTGCATCATGATCCGCGCGTGCGGCAGGGCGTAGCGCTTGCCCTTGGTGCCGGCACAGAGCAGGAACTGACCCATCGAGGCCGCGAGACCCATGCCGACGGTGGCGACGTCGTTGGGGATGTAGTTCATCGTGTCGTAGATCGCCATCCCCGCGTCGACCGAGCCGCCCGGGGAGTTGATGTGGAGGAAGATGTCGGCCTCGGGGTCCTCGGCCGAGAGCAGCAGGAGCTGCGCGCAGATCGCGTTGGCGTTCTGGTCGCGCACCTCGGAGCCGAGGAAGACGATCCGCTCGCGCAGCAGTCGCTGGTAGATGTGGTCGTCAAGGACGTTGAGCCCAGCGCCTCCGTTGGACTGAGGCTGCTGCGGCGTCTCGTTGATCTGGTTCACGTCGCCGACCCTAGCCCGTGTCACCGACACACCCACGGGATATCCCCGCCTGTTCGCCGACAGCGGAGAGAAAGCACCCCGCCGCGCCTGGAGGGCTGGACCGGTCAGCCGGCCTCGGCCGCGTCCTTGAGCCGCCCGAGGGTCTGGGCCATGCCCTGCTCCAGCTCGTCGGCGTGACCCTCGGACCCGCCGAGCAGCGTGCCCGCGACGAGCTTGCTGCCCAGGGTCAGCCGTCGTGGCACCGGCCGGCGGTGCACCACGTGCGTCGAGTCGCCCGCCGGGGTCAGCTCCCAGATCCACCGGGCCCCGCTGGACCGGGTGTCCCAGGCGAGCGCCCGGCCGGGCTCGAGCACCGCGACGACCGAGCGCGTCGGCCACACCACCGGGCCACGCCGGTTGAGGCCGAGGTAGGACTGCCCCACCCGGAGGCCGCCGCGCCCGAGAGGCACCATCCGCATCGTCTCGGGGCTCCACCGCGCCATCCGCGAGAAGTCGGTCAGCAGCGCCCACACGCGCTCGGGCGAGGCATGGACGGTGGCCTCGGCCCGCAGCTCGCGCGCGGCACCGGTGGTCTGCTCGGGAGCGGTCATGCCAGCCAGTCTTGCAGCGCCCGGTGCACCGCGGGGTGGTTCAGCAGCCCGAAGTGGCCGGTGCGCCCGACGTGCAGCACGTCGGCGTCCGGGAAGAGCCGGCCGCCGTGCCGGTCGCGGCCGTACGCCGAGCGCGGTCGCACCAGCATGTCGCCCACCACGTGGCCGACCGGGTGGCGTCGGGAGGCGGTGAGGGTCGCGCAGACCAGGTGGTAGCGGGCGTGCGGCAGCGGGGGGACGTCCTCGGCCAGGCCGACGACGAGGTCGTGGACCCCCACCGAGCGCCAGTCGAGGATCCGGCCGAACGCCGCCGTCTCGGGCAGTCGGGCCAGCCCGCGGCTGCCGTGGCCGATGCCCCAGGCGATCGGCGCGCCCAGGTGGGGGGTGCCGAGCGTGACCACGTCGGAGACGCGTGAGACCCAGTCGACCCCGGACGTCGGCGGCTCCGCGGCGACCGCGCCCGAGGCCCGGATCACCAGCCCGCCGAGCGAGTGCCCCACGAGGGCGATCCGGGTCACCGGGACCGGCCACGCGTCGACCACGCGCTGCATCAGGGCGGTGAGCGCCACGCCGTTCTCGCGCAGCCCCAGGCCGGAGTTGGCCCGCAGCATCAGCGGCGTCCAGCCCCGGGCGGCGAGCGCCTCGGGGTAGGTCGTGCCGACCTCGTCACGGTCGCGGCGCCAGTAGGTCTCGTTCTCGCACAGGCCGTGCGCGAAGACGACCAGCTGACCGGTCGCGTCGGGGAACGCGGCGGCCAGGCCCGGGCCGTCGGGCTCGACGTCGCGGCCGTCGGCGCGCACCGCGAGCGGGATCGCGAGCTGGGGGCGCTCGCGCAGCAGCCGGTCACCGATCAGGCCGTTGACCGCGGCGCTGACGAACCGGCCCCGGGGAGAGTCCTCGAGCGCGGGCCCGACGCCGGCGCCGGCGAGCCGGTCGAGGCCGACCGACGCCGCCCGCAGCCCGGCGCCGAGGCCGCCGTAGACGGCACCGGCGATGCCGCGGTGCACCGCCTCAGGAACCGCCGAGGCGCCGCCCGTGGCGCCTCGAGCGAGACCGTGGACGCGCTCGGCCCAGGCCAGATGGGTGTCGCGGACGCTGCGCACGACCAGCTCGTCGCCGACCTGCGAGAGCAGCGCGAGCGCGTCGAGCACACGTGGACCAGGGGCGGTCACCGTCATCAGGCCTCCTCAGCGGAAGGCCCCAGCATACCCATCTGAGTGCACAAGCGTGCACTCAGATGGGGTTCGGCGCGTCCACGACCGGGGGTGCCGCTCAGCCGGCGGGCGTCTCCTCGGCGTCGTCCGCCGCGGGCTCGTCGGTGCCAGCGTCGGTGCCAGCGTCGGTGCCAGCGTCGGTGCCGGCGTCGGTGCCGCCGATGGTGTACTCCACCGAGCCGCCGGCGCCGGCCTCGGCCTCGTCGGCCACCTCGGCCTCGGGCTCGGGCTCACCGATCGTGCCGTCGGGGCGCAGGTTCTTCAGCTCCACGACGTTGCCGCTGGCGTCGGTGACGACCGAGGTCTCCACGATCGTGGCCAGGGCCTTGCCGCGGAGGATCTCCTGCACGAGGTCGGGCACGTGGTTGTGCTCGAACATGTGGTTGGCGAACTCCTGGGGGTCCTGGCCCGACTGCTGGGCGCGGCGCACGAGGTGCTGGGAGAGCTCGCTCTGGTCGACGCCGAGCTCCTCCTTCTTGGCGATCTCGTCGAGGATGAACTGGGCGGCCACCGCGTCGCGGACCCGCTTCTCCAGGTCGGCCTCGAACTCGTCGATGGTCTGCCCCTCGTCGTCGAGGTAGGCCTCCATCGTGATGCCGGCCTGGGCGAGCTGCTGCTCGATGCCCTGGCGACGCGCGGTGAGCTCCTCGGCCACGACGGTCTCGGGCAGCGGCACCTCGACCTGGTCGAGCAGCGCCTCGAGGACGGCGTCGCGGGCGGCCGCGGCCTGCTCGAGCCGCTTGCCGTTGCCGAGCCGCTCGCGCAGGTCGGCGGTGAGCTCCTCGACGGTGTCGAACTCCGAGGCCTCCTGGGCGAACTCGTCGTCGAGCTCCGGGAGCTCCTGCTCCTGGACCTGCGTGACGGCCACCGCCACCTCGACCTCGGAGCCGACCAGGTCGCCGCCCACGAGCTGGGTGGTGAAGGTCTTCTCCTCGCCGGCGGACAGACCGGCCAGGGCCTCGTCGAGGCCCTCGATCATCCCGCCGCGACCCACGCGGTAGGACATGCCGGTGACCTCGGCGCCGTCGACGACCTCGCCGTCCTGGGTGGCCTTGAGGTCGATCACGACGAAGTCGCCGTCCTGGGCCGGACGCTCGACGTCGCTCAGCGTGGCGAAGCGCTCGCGCATCGCCTCGACCTGCGCGTCGAGGTCCTCCTCGCTGACCTCGATGTCCTCGACCGTGGCGGTCAGGCCGTCGTAGGCCGGGAGCTCGATCGAGGGCTTGACGTCGACCTCGGCGGTGAACTCCAGGACGTCGTTGTCCTCGAGCTTGGTGACCTCGATGTCGGGCTGGGCCAGCGGCTCGAGGTTGTTCTCCTGCAGCGCCTCGACGTACTTCTTCGGCAGCATCTCGTTGATGGCCTCGTCGAGGACGGCCCCGCGGCCGACCTGGCGGTCGATCACCATCGGGGGGACCTTGCCCCGCCGGAAGCCCGGGATGTTGATCTGCTGGGCGATCTTCTTGTACGCCGCGTCGAGGCTCGGCTTGAGCTCCTCGAAGGGCACCTCGACGGTCAGCTTGGCCCGGGTCGGGCTCAAGGTCTCGACGGCGCTCTTCACAGGTGATCTCCTACGTGTCTGGGGGTGTCAGGTGCGGTGGTGGTCGTGCTGGAGTCGGGGCGACAGGACTCGAACCTGCGGTCTCCTGCTCCCAAAGCAGGCGCGCTAGCCACTACGCTACGCCCCGCCAAGTGGCCCCCCGGACGGGCCGGGACGGCCTCTTGGAGCGGATGACGGGAATCGAACCCGCGTAATCAGTTTGGAAGACTGGGGCTCTACCATTGAGCTACATCCGCAGTGCCGGCTCCGGTGCTCGGAGCGCGGCGAATCAGCGTGGATCATCGTGCCACACCCCGTGTCCGCCTCCCCAAACGGCAGCCAGGGGTCAGCGGCGGTGCACCATCAGCATCGCGCGGTCGTCGTCGGGTGAGCCCAGGGCGTCGGCCAGCCGGGCCGCGGCCCCCTCGAAGCTGCCGCGCAGCAGGGCCTCGGCCGCTCCCAGCATCCGGTCGATGCCGAGGTCGATGTCACGGCGCGGCTTCTCGACCATGCCGTCGGTGTAGAGCAGCACCGCGTCGCCGTTGCGCAGCCGGCCCACCGAGCTGGTGAACGTCGCGTCGTCGATCAGGCCGAGCGCAGGCCCGTCGCTGCGCAGCACCTGCCAGCGACCCGAGCCGGCGAGCCGGTGGGCGGCGGGCGGGTGGCCTGCCGTGCGGATCTCGAAGGCACCGGTGTCGAGGTCGAGGGACAGGTGGACGGCGGTCGCGAAGCCCTCCTCCCACTCCTGGTGCAGCAGGTAGGCGTTGGCGGCCGGCAGGAACTGCTCGGGAGGCAGGGTGCCGAGCAGACCACCGAAGGCGCCCGACAGCAGCAGGGCCCGGGTGCCGGCCTGCTCGCCCTTCCCGGAGACGTCGACGACCGCGACCTCCAGGCGCCGGCCACCGTCGGACTTGGCCGCGACCACGAAGTCACCGGCGAACGGCGTCCCGCCCGCCGAGCGCAGCGCCGACTGCACGTCCCACTCGGCCGGCAGCTGCGGGATCGTGCCCTGGGTCAGGATCCGGTCGCGCAGGTCGACCAGCATCGACTCCCCCCTGACCCCGCCCACCCCGAGCCGGACCCGGCGGTAGCTCATCACCAGCACGATGACGCCCATGATGTACATCACGATGGTGGCGCTGATGAAGCGGTCGGTGAGGCTCTCCTGCACCAGGATCGCCACCGTCACGCAGACCATCAGCAGGACCACGACGCGGGGCAGGATCCGCGGTCCGAGCACCAGGCTGCCGAAGAGCAGCGGGATCATCAGGGCCGTCGTCGGCGTCTTGTTCGGCAGCAGGACGATCAGACCCGTCCACAGGACGCTCACCGCAGACAGCAGCAGCGCGACCCGGTGCTCGCGGGTGACCCCGCGGCTGACCGTGGAGCGCCAGCTCCGGGAGCGGGGCATCCCGGTGGCGGCGCGGTGCGCCTGGCTCACGGCGGTCATGGTCTCGCAGAAGGGGCTCGAGGGGAGAGGAACGTGCGATCAGGGTACGGCGCGCGACCGGAAGACGGGCTGACATCGAGCACACCAGAAGAGGTTTCTGCCCTGGAGCACCTCGGTGCGCACCAGCCGGCCGCACACCAGGCACGGCTGACCCGTGCGGCGGTAGACGTAGACCTCGCCCCCGTGGTCGTCGCGGCGCGGCGGACGCCCCATCGCCTCCGGGGTGTGCTCGGGGCGCACGGTGTCGATCCGCCCGGTGCGGACGCCCTCGGTCATCAGCTCCGCCAGGTCGTCCCACATCGCCTGCCACTGGCCGACCCGCAGGGTGCGGCCGGGGCGCAGGGGGTGCATCCGGTGCCGGAAGAGCAGCTCGGCCCGGTAGACGTTGCCCACGCCGGCCAGCACCTGCTGGTCCATGAGGAGCGCGCCCACCGGCGTGGCGCTGCGGCTGATCCGCGCCCAGGCCCGGCCGGGGTCGGCGTCCGCGCGCAGGGGGTCGGGGCCCGAGCGAGCGACCACCACGTCGCGCTGGTCACGGGTCCACAGGTCGCAGGCCGTGGCGCCCCGCAGGTCGGCGTACGCCGCGCCCTGGGGTGAGCCGGTCGCGATCCGCAGCCGCACCTGGCCCACGGGCGGCGGCACCTCCGCCTGCCCGGTGCGCACGTCGAACGCGCCGATCAGGCCGAGGTGGACGTGCACGAAGCGCTCCCCCGAGAACTCCACGAACAGCTGCTTGCCCCAGGCCTCCGCCCCGAGCAGCACCTCCCCGTCGAGGAGCGCGGCCGAGTCGGCGAACCGGCCCTGCGGGCTGCTCACGCGCACCCGGCGGCCGGCGAACGCCTCGGTCAGGTCGCGGGCGAGCCGGTGGAGGGTGTGCCCCTCAGGCATCGGACCCGCGCGCCGACGCGGGCAGGTCGGGCAGCACCCGGGTGTCCTCGTAGGAGGCCAGCTGGCCGATCCGTCGTACGTGCCGCTCGTCGCCGGAGAACGCGGTCGCGAGGAACGTGCCCACGAACGACGTCATGTCGGCCAGGGAGTGCATCCGGCCACCGACCGAGACCACGTTGGCGTCGTTGTGCTCACGGGCCAGCGCGGCCGTCTCGGACGACCAGACCAGGGCGCAGCGGATGCCGGCGACCTTGTTGGCCGCCATCTGCTCGCCGTTGCCGGACCCGCCGATCACCACGCCGAGGCTGTCGAGCCCGTCGCGGCGCTCCTGCGCGACCCCCTCGGCGGCGCGCAGGCAGAAGACCGGGTAGTCGTCGAGCGCGTCGTAGACGAAGGGGCCGTGGTCGACGGGCTCGTGGCCCTGGTCGACCAGCCAGTCGCGCAGGTGGTCCTTGAGCTCGAGGCCGGCATGGTCGGAACCCAGGTGGACGCGCATGGGCGGCAGTCTTCCAGAGCGGCTCCGGGGCTCAGCCGAGCACCTCGCGCAGCGGGGCCCTGAGCGCGTCGCCGTCGGCGCCGCCGACCTGGGGCACCCCGGGCACGTCCAGCCCGTCGTCGCCGGCGTCGTCGGGGTCGGCGGCCCGACCCGTCGGCGTGCCGTGGGCCAGCACCTGCTGGGTGAACGGCAGCTCGCGGATCGCGATCGCCCGCACGTGGCGTCGGTGGGTGCGCGCGAACTCGGCGTAGATCATCGGGTCGTGCTGTCCGTCGTCACCGACCAGCAACCACCGGATCGCCGGGAAGTCGCCGGCCAGCGACCGCAGGCACGTGGCCTTGTGCTCCTGGCCGGAGCGGAACCACCCGGTGTTGGTGGGACCCCAGTCGGTGAGCAGCATCGGGCCCTCAGGCAGGCCCTGGCGCCGCAGGAACCGGCGCAGCGTCGGAGCAGTGTTCCAGGCCCCGGTCGAGACGTAGAACGTCGGCGCGCCCGGGTGGTCGGCGAGCAGCCCGGCGTAGAGGTCGGCCATCCCACGCACGGGGCGGCGGGCCTCCTCGCGGGCCACGAACGTGTTGTACGCCGCCAGCAGGGGCCGCGGCAGGTAGGTGCTGAGCACCGTGTCGTCGATGTCGCTGACGATGCCGAAGTCGACGTCGTCGCCGACCACCAGGATCCGGGCCGTGACGGGGTCGGCCTCACCGGCCTGGATCGTCACCTCCGCCCAGCCCGGAGGCAGGCCGGGGTTGGGCAGCCGCGCGTCGAGGTTGCCCGACCGGTCGGTGGCCACCTCGTGGACCTCGTCGCCGACCGTGACCCGGACCGGGGTGTCGAGCGCCTCGGGGGTGACGAAGTTGCGCCAGCCGCGCCGCTGCAGGAGGGCGTCGCCCGCCTTCGGGTCGTACGACGACGGCGCCAGCAGCACCCGGGCCAGGACGCGCACGAAGTCGTGACCCGCGTAGCCGGTGTGGGCGATCACCCGGTGGCCCCAGCCCCGGCGCGACAGCACGGCGGCGAGCCCGAGGTTCCAGCGGTCCTCGACCAGGCGGGCGACGTGCGGTCTGGACTCGGTCATCGCGATCCGCGGTCGCCGTTGCCGGGGTGCCGGCCGAGGTGCAGGTCGAGGAAGCCCGCGGTCTGCGCCAGCAGCGCCTCGGCGGCCGGGAAGACGGTCGGGTGGCGCCAGAAGCCGTGCACCTGCCCGAGGTAGCGGGCGGCCGTGACCGGCACCCCCTCCTCGGCGAGCAGGTGCGCCAGGTGCTCGCCCTCGTCGCGCAGCGGGTCGTGCTCGGCCGTGACCACCAGCGTCGGGGGCAGCGTGCCGAGGCGGTCGGACAGCAGCGGAGCGAGGTCGGGGTCGGTCAGGTCGTCGGGCCCGGCGGCGTACTGCTCCCAGTACCAGGCGGCGTCTCGCGGGTCGAAGCCGTCGGCGGCGGTGCGGTAGGACTCGAACCCGGCCGTCGGGTCGAGGAACGGGTAGACCAGCGCGACCGCGGCGGCGCGGCCGGGGTGCCGCAGGGCCGCCACCAGCGCGAGGTTGGCGCCGGCGCTGTCGCCGTGGAGGACCAGCGGCCCCTGGCGCAACGCGTCGGGGGCGTCCGACGCCAGCCACGCCAGGACGGTGCTCGCGTCGTCGGGCGCGGCCGGGAAGCGGTGCTCCGGCGGCCGGCGGTAGTCGACGCTGAGCACCCGGCGTCCGGTCCGGTTGGCCAGCCTTCGGGCGGCGGCGTCGTGCACGTCGACGTCGTGGAAGACGAAGCCGCCGCCGTGCAGGTGGACCACCACCCCGGCCGCGGCCCCGCTCGGCTCGTAGAGCCGGACCGCGACGCCCGCGGCGTCGAGGTCGACCACCGACGCGACGTCCTCACGCGGCTCGGCGCGGGCCTCGGCCCGAGCAGCCTCGCGGGACGCGGCGATGTCGAAGCCCTCGCTGCTCATCGGCACCTCGTCGGCAGCCTGGGCGATCGAGGCTCGGGCCTGCGGGTAGAGCGCCACGGGTCAGCGCTGCATCAACGCGTCGAGGCCCACCGCGATCGCGGCGGCGACCCGGAAGTCGACCCGCTGGTCGGGCACGTGGACGGTGTACTTGTCGCGCACGCTGCCCTGCCGCTCGACGCCGAGCAGCGGCTGTCCCTCGGGGGTGACGAAGTCGAAGTGGATCGGCAGGAACGGGATGTCGGCGAAGCGCCGGATGAGCGCGACCGCCTGGCTGCGCTCCTGGCCGCGGCCGGCGTAGCCCGGCCCCTCCACGTGGAAGGTCGAGCGCAGCAGGCTGGCGCCGAAGTCCTTGCGGAAGAAGCCGATCTGCTGACCCGCCTCGTCGGTGACGTCGTAGCCGGCGTTGAGGTCGATCCGCTTGCGGGCCTTGAAGCCGAAGACCGGCCGGGTCTTGGTCGCGTCCGCGAAGAACGTGACCTGCTCCTTGAAGGCCAGGCGCTTCTGCTCGGCCACCCCCATCAGCTGACCGAGGCTGCCGTCCGGAGCGGCGGCGTAGAGCTCGTAGCGGTTGGTCGTCATCGCGAACTTCTGCTTGACGAAGAACGTCGGCAGATACATCTGGTCGGTCATGGCGGTGACCCTATCGAGGCTGCGTCGGCCCGCGGTTGGTCGCTCGCGGCTCGACCATCCGTCACGCCAGACGCTCGAGCTCCTCGTCGACGATCGCCGGGTCGAGCTTGGTGAAGACGGGCGTCGGCTTGGCCACGGGTGTGCCGGGCACGATCGGGTGGCGCCGCCAGGCCGGCACCTCGGTGTAGTCGCCGGTGATGACCGGGTACGGCGCTCCCCCGTCGAGGTCGTCGACCTCCACGAGGCGCGGCAGCGGGGCGATCGCGCCGGTGCCGCCGAGGGCCAGGTCGACGGCGTTGGCGGAGAACGGCAGGAACGGCGACAGCACGAGGTTGAGGTCGGCCACGCACTGCGCCACCACGTGCAGGATCGTGCCCAGGCGCTCGCGCTGGTCGTCGCCCTTGAGCTTCCACGGCTCGGAGTCGGAGACGTACTTGTTGACCTCGCCGACCGCCCGCATCGCCTCGCCGATGGCCTGCTTCTGGCGGTGGCGGCCGATCAGGTCGCCCACGACCGCGAAGGCCTGCTCGGTGACGGCCAGCACGGCCTCGTCGTCCTCGGTGAGCGGTCCGGCCGGCGGCAGCTCGCCGAAGTTCTTCGCGATGAGCGTCGCCGTGCGGTTGACCAGGTTGCCCCACCCGGCGACGAGCTCGTCGTTGGTGCGCCGGACGAACTCCGCCCACGTGAAGTCGGAGTCCTGGTTCTCCGGCCCGGCCGAGGCGACGAAGAAGCGGAACGCGTCGGGCTGGTAGCGGCTCAGCAGGTCGCGGACGTAGATGACGACCTTCTTGGAGGAGGAGAACTTGCGCCCCTCCATGGTCAGGAACTCGCTGGAGACCACCTCGGTCGGCAGGTTGAGCGCGCCGAAGGCCCCGGGCGTCCCGCCGCGCTCGCCGGCACCGTCGTACGCCAGCAGCTCGGCGGGCCAGATCTGGCTGTGGAAGGTGATGTTGTCCTTGCCCATGAAGTAGTAGGACAAGGCCTCCGGGTCGTTCCACCACTGGCGCCAGGCGTCGGGGTCACCGCTGCGCCGGGCCCACTCGACCGAGGCGGAGAGGTAGCCGATGACCGCGTCGAACCACACGTAGAGCTTCTTGGTGGGGTTGTCGCGCCAACCCTCGAGCGGGACGGCGATGCCCCAGTCGATGTCGCGGGTCATCGCCCGGGGCCGGATCTCCTTGAGGATGTTCTGGCTGAACCGGATCACGTTGGGTCGCCACAGGTCGGTGGCGGCGCGCTCGTCGAGCCACGCGGTGAGCGCCTCGGCCAGCGCCGGCAGGTCGAGGAAGAAGTGCTGGGTCTCGATGAACTCGGGGGTCTCGCCGTTGATCCGCGAGACGGGGTTCTTCAGGTCGGCCGGGTCGAGCTGGTTGCCGCAGTTGTCGCACTGGTCGCCACGGGCGCCGTCGGCCCCGCAGATCGGGCAGGTGCCCTCGATGTAGCGGTCGGGCAGGGTGCGCCCGGTCGAGGGCGAGATCGCGCCGTACGTCGTCTGCTCGACGAAGTAGCCGTTGTCGTGGACGCCGCGGAACAGCTCCTGGACGACGGCGTGGTGGTTGGGGGTGGTGGTGCGGGTGTAGAGGTCGTAGGTGAGCCCGAGGGCCACGAGGTCCTCCGCGATCAGGCGGTGGTTCTGGTCGGCGAGCTCCTGCGGGGTCACCCCGGCCTCGTCGGCGGCGATCAGGATCGGGGTGCCGTGCTCGTCGGAGCCCGAGACCATCAGCACGTCGTGGCCGGCCATCCGCATGTAGCGGCTGAACACGTCGGAGGGCACCCCGAACCCGGCCACGTGACCGATGTGGCGGGGACCGTTGGCGTAGGGCCAGGCGACGGCGGACAGGACGTGGGTCATGGCGTCGATCCTAGGGAGCGCACGGGGTGGCGCGGCCGCTGGCCTGTCAGGAGGTACGCCGCAGCGGACCGCCCCCGGGCACGACCGCCTCCAGCACCTCGACCTCGTCCCCCACGTGGAGGGTGCCGCCCGCGGTCTCGGGCACGAGGTTGATCGCGAACCACGTGCCGCTGTCGAACCGACGTACCCGGGCCAACGTGGCCAGCGGCTCCTTCTCCCGCTGCCCGGAGTCGGGGTCGACCGTGGTGATCACGCAGCGCGCGCAGCCCTTGACCGCTCGGAACGTCACCTCGCCGACCCGGACGCGACGCCAGTCGTCCTCGGCCCAGGCCGGCGCACCCGTCACGACGAGGTTGGGCCGGAACCGCGCCATCGGCAGGGGCTCGCGCCCGTCCTGGGCCCGCGCGAGCACCTCGTCGTCCAGCGCCGCGAGCGAGGTCTCCGACGCGAGCAGCAGCGGGTAGCCGTCGGCGAACGACACCCGGTCGGCCTCCTCGCCGTAGCGGAGGTCGACGCCACGCTGCGTCGGGTCCTCGAGCCACACCAGGTCGGCGGGCTCCCCCACCACCTCGCTGATCCAGGCGCTCGCCTCCTCGGCGACCGGCGCGTGCATCCACGAGCCGAACACCGCGACACGGCGGCGACGACCGGACGTCGGCCGGTCGACGTCCAGGACCGGCCGACCCGGAGCCTCCAGACGCAGTCCGCGCTCGGTGAGCCTCGGAGTGACCAGGACCAGGTGGTTGACCTCCCGGGCCGTCACGGCCTCCCCGGCGGCGTCGACCACCATCCAGCGCCGGTCACCGGCCAGCCCCCACGGCTCGACCACGGCGGCATCCAGCGACTCCCCGCGGCCTGACTTCAGCGGGTAGCGGCGGACAGAGGACAGGCGCGCGCTGGGGCTGGAGGTCGGGCTGGGGGTCGGGCTGGGGGTCGGGCCGGGGGTCATCGGACAAGGTTAAGGTCGGCCCATGGCGATGCTGCTGGTCGAGGACCTGCTGCTGCTCCTGCTCGACCCCGCGTCGGGGCGCCTGCCGGTCGGGACCCACGCCGACGTCGCCCTCGGCGGCGCGGTGCTGGCCGACCTGGCGCTGTCGGGGCACGTCACGCTGAGCGAGAGGTCGGGGCTGTGGCGTCAGGCCAGGGTCCGCGTCAACACCTCGTCGTCGCCGCCGGCCGACCCCGTCCTGCGAGCCGCCCTCGAGCAGACCGCGGAGAAGGAGCGCACCGCGTCCGTCCTCGTCACCCGTCTCGGCAAGGGCCTGCTCCGGACGGTGGGCGACCGCCTCACCGCGAGCGGCGTCCTCGAGCGTCACGACCAGAAGGTGCTCGGCGTCCTCCCGCGCACCCGGTGGCCCGAGCGCGACGCGACGCACGAGCGAGAGGTACGGCGCACGCTCACCGACGTGCTCGTCCGGGGCGCCGAGCCGGACGCCCGCACGACCTCGCTGGTCGCGCTCCTCTCGGCCATCGACCGCGCCCACAAGGTCGTCGACCACCAGGGGTCGTCGCGCCGCGAGGTGCGCCGGCGGGCCAAGCAGGTCGGCGCGGGCGACTGGGCCGCCCAGGCGGTCCGTGACGCGGTCGCCGCAGCCGGAGCCTCGGCCGCCGGCTAGGGCCGAGCGGCCGCGGGTCAGCGGAAGCGGGCGATCCGGGCCGCTGCGCGCCGGCGTACGCCGGGCATCTTGCGGTAGAGCGCCGACCCGGGGCAGGCCGTGTCGTTGGTGTCGCGGTGGCCGTCGATGACGGGCAGGCGCACCTTGCGGCCGTAGGGGTAGCGGTCGCTGCCGTGGGAGAAGACCGTCGCGTTGCCGCGCGGGCGGCGGTCGTGCTTGTCGAGCTTCCACGCCGCGAGCCGGACCAGTGCCGTGAGCACCTTCTGGGACGGCCGACCGGTCTCGAAGTTGCCGATCACCGCCACGCCGGTCGAGGTGCTGTTGAACCCGAGCGTGTGCGCGCCGCGCACCGCCTTGCGGGCGCCACCGGCCCGGCCCTGCCAGAGCCGGCCGAAGCGGTCGACGAGGAAGTTGTAGCCGATGTCGGACCACCCGAGGTTCTGGGTGTGGTAGCGGTACATGCCGCGGATCAGGCCCGGCACGTCGCGGGCGGCGTAGTCGTTGCTGTTGACCGTGTGGTGCACGTGGACCTGCTGGATCGTGCGGTTGTACGTCGGCCGGCCGCTGCGCAGCGAGGGGTCGGCCCCCCACGTCCGGCGTCCGTAGTAGCGCGGGCGGAAGCGGTTGCGGCCACCGGCGGAGGTCCGCGCCGACGAGGCCGAGGACCGCACCGCCGCCGGTGAGTCCGGGGCCTGTGCGGGGACCTCCATCAGCGTCAGGCTGAGGTCACGCGGGGCCGGGCCCTGCACGTCGACGATGATCCGGTCGGCGCCGCCGGCCCAGAGCAGGTCGGTCCCGCGGACCGAGCGGGACTCACCCGAGCCGCGGTCGGGCCCGTCGGCCAGCACCGACGTGGCCCGCCAGGCGCTCCAGCGGCCCGCGGTCCGGGTGCGGACCCGGATCGGGGGTGCGTCGCCCCGCCAGGTGATGCCGGCCAGGTCGAAGACGGAGGTGCGCAGCGGCCGGTCGAGCCGGTCGGCGCCCAGCGGGAGGTCGAGCGCAGCCACGCCCTCGGCGGCCGGCGCCAGGCGCATCAGCCCGCCCTCCGGGTCGCCCGTCGGTCCTGTCGTGGCCGCGACCGACGACGGCACCGACAGCGTTGCCGCCACCAGCGCGCCGAGAAGTGGCAGCCGTGTCCCCCGATACGTCATCTCCTACACCATGCGTCACATCAGTCACAGACGCAAGGCGGGCACCTCCGCCGGTGTCGCGGGTGCCTGCGCTCAGCTGAAGTCGAGGTCTCCCGTACGGGAGCGCTTCAGCTCGTAGAAGTAGGGCACCTTGGCCACGGCCACGCAGCCGTCCCACAGCAGGCCGGCCTCCTCGCCCCGCGGGATCGCCGAGAGCACGGGGCCGAAGAACGCGGCCCCCTCGATCGCGATCGTCGGGGTGCCGACGTCGTTGCCCACCTGGTCCATCCCCTCGTGGTGGGAGCGGGCCACCGACTCGTCGAGCGACGTGTCGTCCATCGCCTCGATCAGGCCCGGCTCCAGGCCCGCCTCGGCGAGCGCGGCCGCGACCAGCTCGCGCGAGATCTTCTGACCGCCCTGGTGGATCCGGGTGCCCATCGCGGTGTACAGCGGCAGCAGGACGTCACGGCCGTGCTTGTGCTCGGCCGCCATCAGCACCCGCACGGGGCCCCAGGCCGGCTCGAGCAGCGCCCGGTAGTCGTCCGAGATGTCCTTGTCCTGGTTGAGGTAGGCCAGGCTCATGATGTGCCAGGTGACCTCGATGTCACGGACCTGCTCCACCTCGAGGATCCAGCGTGAGCTGATCCAGGCGAAGGGGCAGAGGGGGTCGAACCAGAAGTCGGCCGTCGTCTTGGTCATGCAACGTTCAACAACCTCGGTGCTCGGCCTGTTCCCCGACGCTCGGCCGACCGGTCAGCGCCGGGAGCTCTTGACCCGTACCCAGCCGGCGCCGCGGGCGGCCTCGACCGCCTCGGACCCGGTGTAGCGCACGACGACCTTGCGCCGACCCGGCTTGAGGTCGCGGACCAGCACCGCGGCCGTGCCGCCCGACAGGACGCCGGTGGCCTTCTGCTTGCCGATCCAGACGACGACCTCGCCCGGCGGCTGCGCGACGCCCGCTCCGGCGACGGTCACGCGCACCTTCGCGCGACGTACTCGGCCTGCGGGACGCACGCCCACCTGACCGGCCGTGCGGACGACGCCGACCGGGACGATCTCGATCCGCTCGGTCCGCTGGGCCTTGGCCAGGCGGATCTGCGCGCTGACGTCGTGTCCGACGTCGTCGACCGTGGTGGTGTACGTGGCAGCCGTGGCGCCCGGGATCGGCGCGGCGTCGCGCAGCCAGGTGTAGTAGAAGGCGACGTCGGGCGGGTCCACGACTCCCGGCTGGATCGTGAGCGCCTCGCCCAGTCGCGCCAGGCCGGCGACGGTGTAGGGCTCGGTGACCTCGATCCCGGCAGCGGTCACCGGGCCGGCCGGGGTCGAGATCGAGGTGGACTTCGCGTAGCCCTCGGCCCGGGCGATGGTCAGCACGGTGATGGTCTTGTCGACGAGCGAGGCGTCGAGGGTCAGCGTGCGGCCGCCGGACCCCGGGATCACCACACCGTCGGCGCGCCACTGGAGGTTGCGCGTGGCCGGCTCGGGCGCGAACGTCGCGGCGGTGGCGGTCAGGGTCTCGCCCACCTGCGGCGTCCCGGTCACCGTGGTGGGGGTCGTGATCGCGAAGGCCCCCTTGTCGATCGGTGCGGTGCTGGCCGAGCTCGCCGTGCCGGGCTCGTAGCCGCTGCGGCGGGCCGTGACCTGGACCGCCAGCGTCGAGCCCCGCTGGGCGGTGGTGGGGGTGTAGCTGGCTGCGGTGGCCCCCGGCACGGACGTGCCGTCGGCCAGCCACTGGTAGGCGTAGGACGTGGGTCCGCCCGCCCAGCCGCCGGCGGTGGCCCGGAGCGGGGCCCCGACCCGCGGGGTGCCGGTCACGGTCGGTGGCGAGGTGCTGGTCAGCACCCGCGCGGGCTGGTCGACGAAGTGGATGAAGCCGGAGGGCCAGCCCCGGCCGTCGCGCACGATCCGGCGCCAGTCGAAGTCACCGCCCCAGCTGTCCTCGGAGACGACGATCTCGCGGCTGGAGACGACCCGCTCGACGACGGCCACGTGACCGCTCGAGCCGACCCCGCCGGAGTTGCGGTCCCACCACGCGACCGCGCCCACGCGCGGCGTCTGGTCGGTGATGTCGCTGCGCACGTGACCCCAGTTGTAGGCCATGCCGCTGCCCGACCACGGTCGCTCGCCCGACATGCCGGCCCGGATCATCCGGTAGGCCACGTAGTTGGTGCAGTTGTGGCCGGCGTACATCCGCCAGTACATCCGCCCGTTGTTGGCGCCGTAGCCCCCGTCGGAGTAGCCGGCGCGGTTGCACGCCGAGTAGCCGGTGCAGAGGTAGGTGGAGCTGGCGTTGCCGGCGGGCGGGGCGACGACCAGGAGGCCCAGCGCGAGGACGCCGACGAGAACGCCCGCGAAGGCTCCCAGCAGGCTCGTGCGGGCACGATCGAGAAGGCGGGAGCAGGGGGGCACGACAGACACTCTGAGCGACACGAGTGCCGAATAGCAACAAAAACCCCAAAAAACTCACCAGTCACACGCGTGTCACGCTTGACATTTGAGAATTACATGCTTGTGGTTCCCGATTCGTGCTCGCGGGCCGGGGTGATCCCGGATGGGCGCCGGCCGGGGTCGCGATGGCAGGATGCCGCTCATGCCCGGAACCAACCTGACCCGCGAGGAGGCCGCTACCCGCGCGGCCCTGCTCGACGTGACGTCGTACACCATCGACCTGGATCTCACCGCCGGCACCGTGGAGAAGCACACGGGCACGTTCGGCTCGACCACCACGATCGCCTTCACGTGCCGCGAGCCCGGCGCCGAGACGTTCGCCGACCTCGTCGGTGCGACCGTCCACCAGATCACCCTCAACGGCGAGGACCTCGACCTCTCCGCGTACGCCGACCACCGGATCGCCCTGCGCGGCCTGGCCGCCGACAACGTGCTGGTCGTGCGCGCGGACTGCACCTACTCCCACACCGGCGAGGGCCTGCACCGGTTCGTGGACCCCGCCGACGACCGGGTCTACCTCTACAGCCAGTTCGAGGTGCCCGACGCCCGCCGCGTCTTCGCCACCTTCGAGCAGCCCGACCTCAAGGCCCCGTTCACCTTCCGCGTCACCGCGCCCTCGCACTGGAAGGTCGTCTCCAACGCCCCCACGCCCGAGCCGGTCGCGGTCGAGGGTCAGCCCGACGCATCGTTCTGGGGCTTCCCGGCCACCAAGCCGCTCTCGACCTACGTCACCGCCGTCGTGGCCGGTGAGTACCACGAGGTCCAGGACGTCTACGAGGGCCGGCACGGCACCATTCCGCTCGGCCACTACTGCCGCCAGTCGCTCGTCGAGCACCTCGACCGCGACGTGCTGGTGGACCTCACGCGGCGCAGCTTCGCGTTCTTCGAGGAGCAGTTCGCCTTCCCCTACCCGTTCGAGAAGTACGACCAGCTGTACGTGCCGGAGTACAACATGGGCGCGATGGAGAACGCCGGCTGCGTGACGCTGCGCGACGAGTACCTCCCCCGCAGCCGCCAGCCGCGCTCGTTCTACGAGTTCCGCTGCTCGGTGATCACCCACGAGATGGCCCACATGTGGTTCGGCGACCTGGTGACCATGCGCTGGTGGGACGACCTGTGGCTCAACGAGTCCTTCGCCGAGTGGGCCTGCTACTGGTGCGAGGCGGAGGCCACGGAGTTCACCGACGCCTGGACCGGCTTCGCCAACGCGCGCAAGCAGACCGGCTACCGCGCCGACCAGCTGCCGACCACCCACCCGATCGCGGCCGACAACTACGACCTCGAGGCGGTGGAGGTCAACTTCGACATGATCACCTACGCCAAGGGCGCCTCGGTCCTCAAGCAGCTCGTGGCGTGGGTCGGGCTCGAGCCGTTCCTCCAGGGCCTGCGCCAGTACTTCCAGGACCACGCCTACGGCAACTCCGAGTTCGGCGACCTGCTCTCCGCGCTGGAGAAGTCCTCGGGCCGCGACCTCGGCCCGTGGGCCCAGGAGTGGCTCCAGACCGCCGGGGTCAACACCCTGTCGGCGGAGGTCGAGGTCGCCGACGACGGCACCTTCAGCGCCTTCGCCATCCGCCAGGGCGCCAGCGCCGAGCAGCCGACCCTGCGCCGGCACCGCCTCGGCATCGGCTGGTACGACGACCAGGACGGCCGCATCGTGCGCACCGACTACCTGGAGATCGACGTCCACGGCGAGCTGACCGACGTGCCCGAGGCCGTGGGGCGGCGCCGTCCCGACCTGCTGCTGCTCAACGACGGCGACCTCGCCTACGCCAAGATCCGGCTCGACGAGCACTCGCTGACCACCGCGACCGCGGGTCTCTCCCGGCTCGACGACTCGCTGGCCCGCGCGCTGGTGTGGGGTGCCGCCTGGGACATGACCCGCGACGGCGAGATGGCCGCCACCGCGTACGTCGCGCTGGTGCTCGGCAACATCGGCACCGAGTCCGACCCGTGGGGCATGAGCCGGATCCCGGTGTGTGCCGCCCAGGCCGTCGCCCAGTACTCCGCGCCCGCGACCCGCGACGCCCTCGCCGAGACGTGGGAGCAGGGGCTGCGCAAGCTGCTCGACAACGCGGCGCCCGGCAGCGACTCCCAGCTGACCTTCGCGCGGGCCTACGCCCGCGCCGCCCGCAGCGAGCAGGCGGCGTCCGACCTGGAGGCCCTGCTCGAGGGTGTCCTCGACTACGAGGGCCTCGAGGTCGACACCGACCTGCGTTGGTCGCTGGTCACCGAGCTCGCCCGGCTGGGCCGGGCCGACGACGCCCGGATCGAGGAGGAGCTCGCCCGCGACGAGACGATCTCGGGCCGCCAGTTCGCCGCCGCTGCCCACGCGGCCATGCCGACGGCCGCCGCCAAGGCCGCGGCCTGGCAGCGGGCGATGCTCGACCCCGAGACCCCCAACGAGACCCACCGCAGCATCGTGCTGTCGTTCATGCGCTCGGGCCAGGAGGAGGTGCTGGCGCCGTACGTCGGCGCCTACCTCGACGCCGTGGAGCACACCTGGGAGGTGCTGGGCGCCCACAAGGGGGCCGTCGCGCTGGAGCACATCTTCCCGCGGGTGCTGGCCAGCCCGGACCTGCTCGAGCGCGTCGAGACCTGGCTCGAGACCGCCACGGCCAACCCCGGAGCCCTGCGCTACGTGCGCGAGGGTGCAGCCGAGGTGGCCCGCGCGCTCACCGCCCAGGCGAGGGACGCCCAGCAGTAGCCCGGGCGGTCGGCCGCCGGCCGCCGGCTACTCGCCGGCGTGGAGGGTCTCGGGCGAGCGGGCGTGGTCGGCGAGCATCTGGATGCCGCGGCGCAGGCCGCCGACGAGGTCACCGAGGGCGAAGGCGCTCTGCATGTCGGCGACCGCGAGCTCGACCTCGGCGTCGGTGAGGTGGCGGCGTACGTGGCCGCCGGTCACGACCTCCACGACGCGGGCGTCGGGGTCGACCAGGATCAGGATGCTCCGCGACGGCGCGACCAGCGAGTTGTGCAGGCTGGTCGCGAACTCGCGGGCCTCGCCCTGGATGCGGCCCACGAACACCGAGAACTCGGCACGGGACAGCTGCTCGGCCTTGCGCATCGCCTCGTCGAGCGCGAAGCGCTCGCTGCTGCTGAAGGGGTCACCAGCGGCCACTTGCGCCACCCGCCTTGGATTCCTTCGAGTCAGGGGCCGCCAGCTCACCAGCGCTGCGGCGGGGTCCGCCGAGCCACTGGTCCGAGACCGGGCTCGTGCCGGGGGCCACCCGCTCGCCACGCATGATCGCCGGCAGGTAGACGAGCGCGAAGGCGAGCAGCGCGAGCACCAGCGGGCCGCCCACGAAGATGGCCAGCGCGCTGAGCTTGTCGACCTCGTCGGCGACGGGCCAGCCCTCGGGGACGTCAGCGGCAGCCGGCCCGGCCAGCGCCAGGGAGAGGGCGAAGGACAGAGCGAGGGCCGTGATCCCCGACACGGTCAGGACAACGGCCCGGCGTACGGGAGCGGCGATCGAAGTCATCACGCGCGCAGCCTATCGGCTCGGTTCGATCGAGGCTGCCACGGATGCTATGCATGAGCGCATGCCTTCCCTGCAGACCGCCAACCCGTGCGAAGACGGCCAGCAGGTCTGCGAGACCGTCTTCCGCTGGACCGACAATCCTCAGCTCTCAGAAGTGTCGAGCGTGCTCATCGGCACTCCCACGGCCCTCGCCGGGCTGCTGCTGCTGGGCCTCGGCCTGCGCTGGGTCCTGCACCGCCTCGTCGACCGTCTCGTGTCCCGCGCCGAGGAGGGGGTGCGGCCCCACTCGGGCGGCCGGTTCTTTCGGCGCAGCGCTCGCGAGGAGGCCCCCCGACCGTCCCTGACCGCCGTGGCCGGCTCCAACCGTCGGGTGCAGCGCGCCAAGACGATGGGGAGCCTGCTGAAGAGCATCATCACCGGCGTGGTCGCCGCCGTGATCGCCACGATGATGCTGAGCGAGATCGGCGTCAACATCGCCCCGATCATCGCCAGCGCCGGCATCATCGGTATCGCGCTGGGCTTCGGTGCCCAGTCGTTGGTCAGCGACTTCCTCTCCGGGGTGTTCATGATCATCGAGGACCAGTACGGCGTCGGCGACGAGATCAACCTCGGCGAGGCCGTCGGCGTGGTGGAGGCCGTGAGCCTGCGGGTCACCCGACTGCGCGACGTCAACGGCACCGTCTGGTACGTCCGCAACGGCGAGATCGTGCGGGTCGGCAACATGAGCCAGAACTGGGCCCGCACCGTCCTGGACATCGCCGTGGCGTACCACGAGGACCTCGCCCGCGTGCGCCGCGTGCTCGAGGAGGTCGCCCACGACCTGTGGGAGGACGAGGACTTCAAGGGCCGTGTGATCGAGGAGCCCTCCGTGTGGGGCGTGCAGGAGCTCGCGGCCGACGCGGTCACCGTGCGCGTCGCGCTCAAGACCGCGCCGCTCGAGCAGTGGTCCGTGGCCCGCGAGATGCGCCAGCGGATCAAGTCCCGCTTCGACCACGAGGGCATCGAGATCCCCTTCGCCCAGCGCGTGGTCTGGCACCGCGACGACCCCCACAACACCTCCAGCAGCAACGGCCGCGAGCGCACGGACGCAGAGCACGTTGACTGATCAGTCGGCGACCGGAGCCCGGGCCCGGCCGTGGTCGGGGCGACGGAGGGCGGCACAATGACCAGCGTGACCACCTCCTACTACGACGAGGTCGGCGGCTTCGAGACCTTCCGCCGCATCGTCGCGACGTTCTACGAGGGCGTGGCCTCCGACGAGGTGCTCCGGCCGCTGTATCCCGAGGAGGACCTCGGCCCCGCCGAGGAGCGGTTCCTGCTCTTCCTGGTCCAGTACTGGGGCGGGCCGACGACGTACTCCGACCTGCGCGGCCACCCTCGCCTGCGCATGCGGCACGCGCCGTTCGCGGTCAACCCCGAGGCCAAGGACCGCTGGCTGCTGCACTTCCGCGAGGGTCTCGACTCGGTCGACCTGACGCCCGAGCAGGACGAGAAGTTCTGGGACTACGTCACCCACGCCGCACAGTTCATGGTCAACACGTTCGAGTGAGGCTCGCCGCCAGCCGGTCGCGCATCTCCGGGTGGGGAGCGGTCGAGCGCTGGCTCTCGACGTCGAAGAACACCGTGGTCACCCGCGCCCGGGCCAGCACCTCGTCGCCGTCGCAGATCTCCGACTCCAGGGTCATCGACCGCTGACCGAGGTGCGCGAGGTGGGTCCAGAGGTCGTAGGGCTCCGGCCGCAGCAGGATCGGTCGGCGGTAGTCGACGTCGGTCTGGGCCGTGACGAAGTGGACGTCCGGCACCTCGAGGCCACGGTTGACCGCGGCGTACCAGCGGATCCGCGACTCCTGGAGGTACTCGAAGTACTTCACGTTGTTGACGTGCCCGTAGACGTCGACGTCGGAGAAGCGCACGTGGACCGCGAAGTGGCCGTCGTCGCGCCGCGGCACGGTGAACCGGGCCGGCCGCGAGCGCTCCTCCGGCTCGAGGTACGACGTGAGCGTGGCCCGCTCGTCCTCGGTGAGCCGGCGGGGGCGCTCGGTGGCGAAGACGTACGGCGACAGCACGGTCGAGGCCCTCAGGTAGACCTGACGGCCCGACTCGGCGTCGGGGTCGTCGTGGAAGACCTCGTAGGCCATGGTGAAGGTGGCGGCCCGCAGCTCGGTGACCCAGCACTCGATCCGCACCGGACCGAACCCGAAGACGAGCGGAGCCCGGTAGCTCACCTCGTGGCGCACCACCACGACCCCCTCCGTGAGCTCCTCCCCCGCCTGCCGACGGTCGTGGGAGCGCAGCATGTCGACCCGCGCCTCCTGGAGGTAGTCGACGTAGGTGACGTTGTTGACGTGGCCGAGCATGTCGAGGTCGGCCCACCTCATCGGGCACTCGTAGACGTGACGCACAGCATGGACTCTGCCAGACCGCGCCGGTGATACCTGTTCTAGTCTGAAGGGCAGTCCAGTAGACCTGCGACGCCCCACTCAGATCGGAGTTCCATCCATGCCCGAGGCCGTCATCGTTTCCGCTGCACGTTCCCCCATCGGTCGCGCCAACAAGGGGTCCCTCAAGGACCTGCGCCCCGACGACCTGACCGCCACGATCATCCAGGCGGCGCTGGACAAGATCCCGGGGCTCGACGCCAGCACGATCGACGACCACTACCTCGGCTGCGGGCTGCCCGGCGGCGAGTCGGGCAACAACATGGCGCGGATCGTCAACGTCCTGATGGGCCTCGACAGCGTCCCCGGCGCGACGATCACCCGCTACTGCTCCTCCTCGGTGCAGACCTCGCGGATGGCCTTCCACGCCATCAAGGCCGGCGAGGGCGACGTGTTCATCTCCGCCGGAGTCGAGACGGTGTCGCGCTTCGCCAAGGGCACCTCCGACCACTGGCCCGACACCCAGAACCCGCTCTTCGCCGAGGCCCAGGAGCGCACGATCGAGACCGCCAAGGGCGGCGTCGGCTGGCACGACCCCCGCGAGGACGGCGTGCTCCCCGACGCCTACATCGCCATGGGCCAGACCGCCGAGAACCTCGCCAAGCTGCGCGGCCTCTCTCGCCAGGAGCTCGACGAGTTCGGTGTGCGCTCGCAGAACCTCGCCGAGAAGGCCATCAACGACGGCTTCTGGGCCCGCGAGATCACCCCCGTCACCACGCCGGACGGCACCGTGGTCAGCAAGGACGACGGCCCCCGCGCCGGCGTGACCATCGAGGCCGCCTCGCAGCTCGACCCCGTCTTCCGCCCCGACGGCGTGGTCACCGCGGCCAACTGCTGCGCGCTCAACGACGGCGCGGCCGCCGTCATCATCATGTCCGACACCCGGGCCGCCGACCTGGGCCTGACCCCGCTCGCCCGGATCGTCTCCACCGGCGTCTCCGGCCTCTCGCCCGAGATCATGGGCCTGGGCCCCGTCGAGGCCAGCAAGAAGGCCCTCGCGTCCGCCGGCATGAGCATCGGCGACATCGACCTGGTCGAGATCAACGAGGCCTTCGCCGCGCAGGTGGTGCCGTCGTACCAGGACCTGGGCATCGACCTCGACCGGCTCAACGTCAACGGCGGGGCGATCGCGGTCGGCCACCCCTTCGGCATGACCGGCGCCCGCCTGCAGAACACGATGCTCAACTCGCTGGACTGGCACGACAAGTCCACCGGCCTGATCACCATGTGCGTCGGCGGTGGCCAGGGCATGGCCATGATCCTCGAGCGCATCTGATCGCTGCCGCGGCCGGTCGACCTCTGCGGAGGTCGGCCGGCCGTGGTCGATCTCAGGGTGACCTCGCGGCGCCAGGGTCGTTGAGCAGGCAGACCTCGTCCTGTTCCCGTCCCCATCGTCCTCAGGAGTCCTGCCGTGCTCGAGCGCGCCCTTGTCTACGTCGTCTCGACCGGCGTGGCCCTCTCGATGGTCACCCTCGTCAACGAGCGCGTGCTCACCCAGGCGTTCTGCCTCGACGAGGCCGACGCGACCCCCGCCGCACACTGCGTGGCCGGGGGATCCGGCGCCGAGCTCGACCAGCTGCTCGACGCCCTGCGAGGCACCCGCCCCCACGGCTCGCCCTGAGCGGACGCCTCCGGCCGTCACCGGTCGTGGTCCCTAGACTGCGGGCATGGCGCCCGACATCGGTGAGGACCCACGCTGGCTCGACGCGGCCGAGCAGCGCGCGTGGCGAGCCCTGGTGATGGGCTCCACGCTGCTGTTCGACCGGCTCGACGACGACCTGCGGCGCAGCTTCGACATCTCCCTCGGCGAGTACGAGGTGCTGGTCCGGCTCTCCGAGCGTGACGGACACCTGCGCATGGCCCAGCTCGCCGACGCCATGGCCCACAGCCGCAGCCGGGTCACCCACACGGTCAAGCGGATGGAGAACGCCGGCCTCGTCGAGCGCTGCGACTCCCCCGACGACGGCCGCGGCGTCGTCGCCCGGATCACCGAGCGCGGCCTCCAGCTGCTGCGCAACGTCGCCCCCCGCCACGTCGAGGGTGTCCGCGCCCACCTCGTCGACCTCGTCGACCGCGACGACTTCCTCACCCTCGGCCGGGTCATGGACGCCGTCGCCGACGACCTCGTGGCCCGCCACCCCGAGATGGAGATGCGCTCCGCCGACTGACCCGTATCAACCGCCCTCCTCCCCCGCTCCGTCCAGGGGAGAGCGGCCGGCACCGAGCCGGGCCGCGAGGAGGTGGGGACGATGACCGGACACAGCGAGCACCCGGTGCGGGGAGCACTGTCCCGGACCCGGCGTCGCGGCACCGAGGTCTGGTTGTTCACCGTCTGCGGCCGTGACCAGCGCCGCTTCGTCGCCTACGTGCTGGGCCGCGAGGGGTCGGTCAGTCGCGGGTGAGGCGACGGTGGGTGACCCGGTGGGGGCGGGCGGCCTCGGCACCGAGGCGCTCGATCTTGTTCTCCTCGTAGGAGGCGAAGTTGCCCTCGAACCAGAACCACTTCGCGGAGTCCTCGTCGTCGCCCTCCCAGGCGAGGATGTGGGTCGCGATCCGGTCCAGGAACCACCGGTCGTGCGAGGTGACCACCGCGCAGCCCGGGAAGTCGAGCAGGGCGTCCTCGAGCGAGGACAGGGTCTCCACGTCGAGGTCGTTGGTCGGCTCGTCGAGCAGCAGCAGGTTGCCGCCCATCTTCAGGGTCAGCGCGAGGTTGAGGCGGTTGCGCTCACCGCCGGAGAGGACGCCGGCCTTCTTCTGCTGGTCGGGGCCCTTGAAGCCGAACGACGCGACGTACGCACGCGAGTTCATCTCGAAGTTGGCGACCTTGATGAAGTCGAGCCCGTCGGACACGACCTCCCACACGTTCTTCTGCCCGTCGATGCCGCCGCGGCTCTGGTCGACGTAGGACAGCTTGACCGTCTGGCCGACGTCGAGCGACCCCTCGTCGGGCTTCTCCTCGCCCGTGATCATCCGGAACAGCGTGGTCTTGCCGACGCCGTTGGGCCCGATGACGCCGACGATGCCGGCGCGCGGAAGGGAGAAGGAGAGGTCGCCGAGCAGCGTGCGGCCCTCGAAGCCCTTGGTGAGGCCCTTGGCCTCGAGCACCACGTCACCCAGGCGCGGCCCGGCGGGGATGTTGATCTCGGAGGTGTCGATCTTGCGCATCCGGTCGGCCTCGGCCGCCATCTCCTCGTAGCGCGCGAGCCGCGAGCGGCTCTTGGTCTGACGCGCCTTGGCGTTGGAGCGGACCCACTCCAGCTCCTTCTCGAGCATCTTCGCGCGCTTGACGTCCTTGGCCCCCTCGATCTTGAGGCGGTCCTTCTTCGTCTCGAGGTAGGTCGTGTAGTTGCCCTCGTAGGGGTGGGCCTTGCCGCGGTCGAGCTCGAGGATCCACTCGGCGACGTTGTCGAGGAAGTACCGGTCGTGGGTGATGGCCAGCACGGCGCCCGGGTAGGACTTGAGGTGGCTCTCGAGCCACTGCACGGACTCGGCGTCGAGGTGGTTGGTGGGCTCGTCGAGCAGGAGCAGCGAGGGCTGCTGGAGCAGCAGCTTGCACAGCGCCACCCGGCGGCGCTCACCACCGGAGAGCGTGTCGACGATCGCGTCGGGCGGCGGGCAGCGCAGCGCGTCCATCGCCTGGTCGAGCCGGCTCTCGAGGTCCCAGGCGCTGCCGCTGTCGAGCTCGGTCTGCAGGTCGCCGGCCTCGGCCGAGAGCTTGTCGATGTCGGCATCGGCCTCGCCCATGGCCTCGTAGAGCTCGTTGAGCCGGGCCATCTTGGCGTAGGTCTCGGCCGCCGCCTCCTGGACGTTCTCCAGGACCGTCTTGCCCTCGGTCAGCGGCGGCTCCTGCTGGAGCATGCCGACCGTCGCGCCGGGGTCGAGGATCGCGTCGCCGTTGTTGGCGTGCTCGAGGCCCGCCATGATCTTCAGCAACGTCGACTTGCCGGTGCCGTTGGGCCCGACGATGCCGATCTTCGCCCCGTGCAGGAACGAGAGGGTCACGTTGTCGAGGACGACCTTGTCGCCGTGGGCCTTGCGCACGTTGCGCAGGGTGAACACATACTCCGCCATGGTCCGCGAGCCTACGTGGAAACGCGGGTGAGACCTGATCGGGGGTGGCCGCGTCTCTAGGGTGAAGGCCACCTGAGGAGGACGAGTGCGACGCACCACCCCACACGACGCGGAGTTCGTGGAGTTCATGACCGCGCGATCGCCCCAGCTCCACCGCAGCGCGCTGATGCTGACCGGCTCGCCTGCAGCCGCCGAGGACCTGCTCCAGACCTCTCTCACGAAGGCGTACGTCGCGTGGGGGCGGGTGCGGTCGGCCGACGACCCGGTCGCCTACGTGCACGGCGTCCTGATCAAGACGTTCCTCTCCCACTGCCGGCGACGGAGCAGCAGCGAGCTGCCGGTCGCCGACCCGTCCCTGCAGGGTCGGGCCGAGGCCCACCGCGACGACCCGACCGAGCGGCTGGCGTTGCTGGCCGCGCTGGCCGAGCTCGACCCTCTCGACCGCGCGGTCGTCGTGCTGCGCCACTGGGAGGACCAGAGCGTGGCCCGCACCGCGGCGGCGCTCGGGCTCACCGAGGCCGCGGTGAAGAACCGCAGCCTGCGCTCGTTGCGCACGCTGCGCGGGCTGCTCACCGAGCCCTCCGAGCCGCTGCTCACCACCTCCTCGTCCGTCTCTCGTCCATCCACCCGGAGCACGCCATGACCCACCTCGACGACGCCACCGACCTCCGCACCGTGATGGAGCGCTCGCTGCGCGACCTCGACCAGCCCGACCACCTGCAGACCACGGTGCTCGCCCGAGGACGGCGCATCCGCCGCCGGCGTCGGGCGGTGGCGGCCGGGAGCGGGCTGGCCGCGAGCGTCGTCGTGATCGGGCTCGCGGTGACCACGCTCCAGGGCTCCGGGCGGCCGAGCAGCGGCACCGACCCGGCCTCCCCCGCCGCTCCGGCGTCGACCGTGCCCCCGACCACGCTCGCGGACCCGACGATCGTGCCTCCGAGCGCGTCGCCCGGCTGGTGGGACGTGCCGGCGGACGAGCTGGCGCAGCGCCTGGAGCGGGTGCTGCCCGAGGGCGTGACCCTGGTCAGCGTCGACCCCCTGGTCGAGACCGGGGGCGACGAGCGGGTCCTGGCCCGCGGGACGGTGAGCGGGGTGCTCCGCGGACCTTCCGGGCCGGGCGCCTTCCAGGTCATGCTGTCGCCGCCGGCCGCCGGGAGTGGTGAACGGGCCGTCCGGGCCGCCGAGCTGCGGTGCGCCCCGGTGCACGCGCAGTGTCGACAGGTGCGGACCGACGGAACCCCCACCGCACGGTTCTCCACCGCGACGGACCAGGGCACGACGTACCGGGAGGCGGTCGTGCGCGAGCCGGACAACGGCCGGGTCTACCTCTACGTGGCCGACTCCACCGGCGAGAAGCCCGGCTACGAGGCCCCGACAGCCTCCGCGCCCCCGCTCGACGCCGACCAGCTGCGCGAGCTCGCCCGCGACCCCGTCTGGACCAGCTGGACCCCCTGAGCCCGGTGGACACCCTCACGCCGCCGTCGTGGCCTCCTCCGTCGTCGAGGCCTCGCCCGTCGCCGCGTCCGCGCCAGGTGTCTCGGCGCCCGCGGCCGGCGGCTGCCGCCGGAACTGGCTGACCCCCCGGTTGAGGTCGTGGCCGACCAGCGTGGCGTCGACCTCCAGGGCCACCACCTCCAGGCCCGCCTTGTTGACGTAGCTGCGCTGCTGCAGGCGCCCGTGGACGATCACGGGATCACCGCGGCGGAGCGACCGGTCGCAGTGCTCGCCGAGCGCGCGCCAGGCGTTGACCGTCCACCACTGGGTGGGGCCGTCGACCCACCGCTCGGAGCTGCGGTGGAAGCGGCGCGGGGTGCAGGCCACCCGGAAGTGCGCCACGAACGTGCCGGCGGCCGGTCGCAGCGCGACGTCGCCCCCCACCCAGCCCTGCAGGGTGACCATCGTGTCGTTGGACATGTCTCCTCCTCGTCTCCCCGGCCGAGCGGCCAGGGACGGGACGAGCCTCCGGACACCCACCGACAGGACGGGTCTCGACGCCCGCGGCCTGGGGACAGACCGGCGAGACACGCCGCCTGTGGACGACAAGCGGGTCAGCCGAGCACGCGCCCCAGCGAGTCGCGCAGCGTCGCGTGCGCCTGCAGCTCTCGGGCGACCGGCTGCACGACGAGCTCGGTGGCCACCTCGCGCACGGCGGCCCGGAGCCGCTCGTCGGCCGCGTCGGCGCGCCGCCGGGCTGAGACGCCGACCAAGGCCCGGGAGAGCAGGGCCAGCAGGACCCCCAGCAGCACCCCACCGACCAGCAGCAGCGTCGGGAGCGGGACGACCCCCACCGACGGGGTCGGCAGCTCCGGCAGCCGCATCCAGCCGATGACGCCGAGCGCCAGCAGCCAGGCGCCACCGACCAGGGCGGCCGTGATCAGCAGCCACTGCACCATCCGGACCGCCCCCACCCACCGGGGCACCCGCTCGACGCCGAGGTCGGTGGCGGCCATCGCTGCGTCGAGCCGGTCGCCGAGGTCGCCGAGGCGCGAGGTCGAGGACCGGCGCACGGACTCGACCCACGGTCGGCCCAGGCCGTCGGAGGCCTCGTCGGCGAGAGCCCGCACCTCGGTGTCGACGCGGGCCCGCTGCACCGGGGTGGTCTGCGGCAGCGAGGTGCGCGAGGTGCCGGTCAGGGCCTTGCCGGCCGACCCCAGGTCGAGGTGGAGCCGCTTGAGCGGGTCGGGGCGCAGCTTGGAGAACCACGAGACCAGCGGCCACCCGGTGGCCCGGCGGGCCCGCAGCCGCATCGACTTCTCGACGGCATCCACCACCGTGGGCACTCCTGCCGACTCGGCCAGCGCGTCCTCGAGGTCCTCGACCCGCTTCTCGGAGAGGGCGCGGGTCTTGCCGGGCCCGCTCGCCTCGCTCAGCCGGGTCGCGGAGGCCCGCAGGTCGGCCTCCAGGCGGGTGCGGGTCTGCTTCTTGGCCGCCACGCGCCCGGCGACCTCCCGGCGCAGCGCGTCGACCCCGAGGTCGTGGCGGGCGCTGATCGGGTAGACCGGGACGTCGCCGAGGCCGTCGGCGGCGAGCAGCCGTCGTACGTCGCCGACCATCGCGTCACGGCGGTCCTCCGGCACGGTGTCGATGTGGTTGAGCACGACCACCATGACCTCGGCGTGGGTGGCGAGCGGGGCGAGGTAGCGCTCGTGGATGGCGGCGTCGGCGTACTTCTGCGGGTCGAGCACCCACACCAGCAGGTCGGCGAGCTGCACGAGCCGGTCGACCTCGAGGTGGTGCGAGACCTCGGTGGAGTCGTGGTCGGGCAGGTCGAGCAGGACCACCCCGTCGAGGTCGTGGTCGCGCCGGCCCCGACTGTCGAGCATCGAGTCGCGCTGGGTCTGGTGGCGCGGCGGGATCCCGAGCCACTCCAGCAGCTCGGTGGCGCCCTCGGTGCCCCACACGCAGGCGCTGGCCCACGACGTGGTCGGCCGACGTACGCCGACGGAGGAGAGCTCCAGCCCCGTCAGCGCGTTGTACGTCGAGGACTTGCCCGAGCCGGTGGCGCCGGCGATCGCGACGACGGTGTGCTCGGCGGAGAGCCGCAACCGGGTCGCGGCCCGCTGGGCGACCGTCTCGGCGTCGTCGACGATCGCGTCGTCGAGCCGACCGCGCGCGGCCTCGGCGGCGGCGAGCAGGCCCTCGACCCGCGCGCCGGTGTCAGCGCTCCGCGTCATCAACCGTCGAGCGCCCTCGAGCAAGCTGGTCACGCATCTCCTCCCGGCTCGGTGCCCGGTGCGTCCGACGGCGGGGAGTCCGCCGCCATCGTCTGGGTCGCGGTCGTCGTGCCCGCGTTGAGGGCCGCCGTGCCGCCACGCGCAGCGAACCGCAGGTCGTCGACCCGGCGCGAGGCCTCGCGGACCTCCTCGGACGCGGACTCACGCAGCGCGAGTCCGTCGACCAAGCGTAGGTAGCGGGCCCGCTCGTCCTCGAGCAGGCCCTGGACCTGCGTCTCGAGGGCGCGGCGCGAGCGCTCGACCAGCGAGCGCACGGCCTGGTCGCCGAAGACCGCCTCGAGCAGCTTCTGGCCCAGCACGGCCGACCCACCGGCCACGCCGGCCTCGGCGCCCGTGACGCCGGCGGTGTGGGCGAAGACCACGACCATCAGCGCGACCGACAGTCCGTTGACGCCGAAGGCCAGGAACCGCGCGGTCGACCGCTTGTCCGCACCCTCGGTGCGGACCATCTCGAGCACCTCCTGCTGCCAGTCGCGCACCGACCTCTCGGCCTTGCGGCGCAGGTCGCGCGAGGCCCGCCCGAGGTCCTCGGGAGCGGCGGCGAGCAGGCCCTGACCGGCCGCGAGCTGCTGCCAGGAGGCCTCGGCCCGCTCGGCCGCCGCTTCGGCGTGCTCCATGATCAGGGTCTCCAGCCCGGACTCGACGGCGACCGTCACCCGTTCGGCCTGCTGCGGCTTGCCCTTGACCGCGTTGACCAGCCGGTCACGGATCCGGCTGACCTTGTCCTCGAGCGAGCGCAGCAGCTCACCGGTGCCGACGAACTCCTGCCACCGCGCGAGCACCTCGCCGCGCAGGAGGGTGCCGTCGGCCGAGGCCTCACCGACGGCCGTGACCGCGGCGTCGTAGGCCCGGTCGGCGTCGACCCGCAGCCTGGCGGCCACCGTGACCTGCTCGGCCGCGGCGTCCGCCACCCCGTGGGTACGTCGGGTCAGGGACCGGATCGCCCCCTCCAGGGTCTGCTTGACCACCGCGGTCCGCGCGTCGGAGTCGGCGGCCAACGAGTCGAGCCACGCGCGGATGGGAGCGACGTGCTCGGGCGGCAGCAGACCGTCGGCGTCGACCGTCCCCTCGGTGACGGTGAACAGCGGCGAGTCCTTGAGACCGCGGCTGGCCAGCATCCGGGCCAGGTGGGAGGCCACGGTCTGCACGGCGTCCGCGGGCGTGCGGTCGAGCACGATCGCGACCGCGGTCGAGCGCTCGGCGGCCTGTTTCAGGAAGCCCCACGGCACCTGGTCGGCGTAGCGGGCGGCGGAGGTGACGAAGAGCCAGAGGTCGCCGGCCGCCAGCAGCTGGGCGGCGAGCTGACGGTTGCGCTCCTCGACGGAGTCGACGTCGGGGGCGTCGAGGACGGCCAGCCCCTGCGGCATCGACGTGGTCGCGACGAGCTGGAGGGCGTCGGGGTCGTTGGTGCTGTGGTTGACCCGCACCAGGTCGGGCAGCAGCCGGTCCTGCCCGAACCACGACGCGTCGTCGGGGTGGTGGACCAGCACCGGCGAGCGGGTGGTGGGGCGCAGCACCCCGGGGGTGGTCACCCGGTGACCCACCAGCGCGTTGACCAGCGTCGACTTGCCGGCCCCGGTGGAGCCGCCCACGACGGCCAGCAGCGGCGCCTCGATGGTCATCAGCCGCGGGATGATGTAGTCCTCGAGCTGGTCGATCATCTCGCGCTGGGCCACGCGCGGCTCGTCGACGCCGGGCATCTCCAGCGGCAGGGCGACGCCCTGCAGGGCGCCGCGGAGCCGGACGAGCGCGGTCAGCATCCGGCTGCCGTCGGCGAGCTTCGCGGACTCGTCGCGATGGGTGGGCCCCGTCATCGGGTCGGCACCACCTGTCCGGGGAAGGCGATGGTGGGGCGCACGGCGTTGATCACGGCGAGGTGGTCCTGGCCCCGCAGCTGCCAGTCGGCCGGCGCGGTGCCGCGCAGCAGCCGGTGGTGCAGGAAGCCCAGCTCGACCAGCGCCTGCTGGTAGTCACGCATGGCGGCCGCCCCGGCCGCCCCGCCCTGCGCGCGGGCGTGGGTCCGCGCTGCGCGGCGCGCCCGCAGGTCGACCACCCAGCCGATGTCGGTGGCGGGGATCAGACCGCGGCCGGCCGCGTCGCTGAGAGCGGCGTGCAGCATCCGGCTCTCGGAGCGTCGGGCCCACACGCCCAGCGTGACCAGGCCGGCGAAGGCCGGGACCATCAGCACGAGGTAGACGCCGAAGAAGCCGGTCGCCCCGTAGATGGTCGAGCCGTTCCAGAGCCCGTGCGCCAGCACCGCGACGCCGTAGCCCGCGATCGGGGCGACGACGCGCAGCGACCGCCGCCGCGAGGTGACCGCGATGCCGATGCCGATGCCGGTGAACGCGGTGAACAGCGGGTGGGCGAAGGGGCTGAGCAGGCAGCGCAGGACGAACGTGGTGGTGATCCCCACGACGCCGCCGGGGCCCATGTCGTCGCTGCCGTTGTAGGCGGAGGCGAGGTAGAGGATGTTCTCGGTGAAGGCGAAGCCGATGCCGACCATGCCGGCGTAGACGATGCCGTCGAGCACCCCGTCGATCTCCGCGCGCCGCCACCACAGCAGGAGCAGCAGGAAGAAGCCCTTGCTGGCCTCCTCCGTGACCGGCGCCACGACCGCCAGCGAGGCCGCCTCGGTGATCGGGACGACGAGGCCGCCGATGCCACCGATCAGGATCGCGCTGCCGGTGGCCACGAAGGCGCCCCACAGCAGCCCGAGCCCCAGCAGCCGCTTCGGCTCGGGCTCGTAGCGATCGAGCCAGAGGTAGCAGAGGACCAGCGGCACCACGGGCACCGCCGCCAGCACGGTGGCCAGCAGGGTGATGGCCGGCGCGCCCGAGAAGGCCAGGATGACCAGCATCAACACCCCGGTGATCCCGATCAGCACGCTCACCGTGACGGTGAAGGCAGCGCTGTCGCGACGCGTGGTGGAGGGCACCGGCGCAGCCTATCGGGAGCGGGTCCTCGCCCCTGCTTCCGGAGGCGGGCTCCGGAACGCACGGCGTTACAGTGGCGGGGTGAGCGAGGAGACGACGAGCCCAGCCGCGGAGCCGCGGACCGAGACCCACGACCCCGCCGTGTCGGAGGCCTACCTGGCCTTCATGAGGCAGGGCTGGGACGACCGCGAGCGAGCGGTCAGCCCCGACCCCGTGGCGTCGTACGCCGCTGCCCGCCGTGCGCGCCTGGCCGAGACCTTCCCCGGCGAGCGCCTCGTGCTCCCCGGCGGCGGCTTCAAGGTCCGTTCCCACGACACCGACTTCCGCTTCCGCGTCGACACGGCCCACGTCTACTACTCCGGCAACCAGACCTCCGACGCCGTGCTGGTGCTCGACGACGGCGACGCGGTGCTCTACGCCCGCCCGCGGGCCGGGCGCGAGAGCGACGAGTTCTTCCGCGACCGCCAGTACGGCGAGCTGTGGGCGGGGCGCCGTCCCTCCCTGGGCGAGCTCTCCGACGCGCTCGGGCTCGAGGTGCGTCACGTCGACCGGCTGGCCGACGACCTCGGACGCGCGGGCAAGACCCGCGTCCACCGCGGCGTCTCCGCGTACGTCGACGGGCTGGTCCCCGACGACGACACCCAGGACCGCGACCTGGCC
This sequence comes from uncultured Actinomycetota bacterium, assembly GCA_963845645.1. Lineage (GTDB taxonomy): Bacteria > Actinomycetota > Actinomycetes > Propionibacteriales > Nocardioidaceae > Nocardioides. Next base: position 141,876 of record CAWJSY010000001.1, on the reverse strand, counting down.
CGCGTGGTGTCCGAGCAGCGCCTGATCAAGGACGACTGGGAGGTCGCCCAGCTGCAGGAGGCGTGCGACATCACGGCGCTCGGCTTCACCGACTGCGTCCGCGAGTGGGACCGCGTCATCGAGCACGGCGAGCGCTGGCTCGAGGGCACCTTCTTCCGGCGCGCGCGAGCGATGGGCAACGACATCGGCTACGACTCGATCGTGGCCGGCGGCGCCCACGCGACGACGCTGCACTGGATCGAGAACACCGGTCCGATCACGCCCGGCCAGCTGGCCCTGCTCGACATGGGCGTCGAGGGTCGCCAGCTCTACACCGCCGACGTCACCCGCACCCTGCCGGTCAACGGCACCTTCAGCCCCCTCCAGCGCGAGCTCTACGAGATCGTGCTGGCCGCCCAGCAGGCCGGGATCGACGCGCTCCGCCCCGGGCAGCCCTTCCAGGCGGCCCACCTGGCCGCGGCCTCGGTGCTGGCCCACGCGCTCGACGACATGGGGCTGCTGCCCGTGTCCGCCGAGGAGTCCCTCGACCCCGAGTCGAAGGTCCACGCCCGCTGGACCCTCCACGGCACCAGCCACATGCTGGGTCTCGACGTCCACGACTGCGGCCGGGCCGCGCCCGAGTCCTACGCCAAGGGCACCCTGGCCGAGGGCATGGTCCTCACCGTGGAGCCCGGCCTGTACTTCCAGGCCGACGACCTGCTGGTGCCCGAGGAGCTGCGCGGCATCGGCCTGCGGATCGAGGACGACGTCGTGGTCACGGCCGACGGCGTCCGCAACCTGTCGGCGTCCCTCCCCCGCAGCGCCGACGACGTCGAGGCGTGGATGGCCGAGCACCGACCTTGAGCGAGACGGCTGACGCCTGGGTGGTCGCCGACCGCTACGAGCTCGGCGGGCGCCTCGGGTCAGGTGGCATGGCGGACGTCCACCGCGCCACCGACCGCGTGCTGCACCGCGAGGTGGCGGTCAAGGTGCTCCGCGAGACCGCCGACGACGAGACCGACCGCCTGCGGTTCACCTCCGAGGCCCGCACGCTCGCGGCGCTCAACCACCGCCACCTGGTCATGGTGCTCGACGCCGGCACGACCGCTGACCAGCCGTTCCTGGTCATGGAGCTGGTGGAGGGGCCCACGCTGGCGCAACGCGCGGCCGAGCGCCCCCTCGGCGCGGCCGAGGTCGCGCAGATCGGGGCGCAGCTGGCCGACGCCCTGGCCTACGCCCACGGGCAGGGCGTGATCCACCGCGACGTGAAGCCCGGCAACGTGCTGCTCGGCAAGGGCGGCGTCAAGCTCGCCGACTTCGGCATCGCCCGGCTGGTCGGCGACACCGTGCGCCACACCAAGACCGGGCAGGCGATCGGGACGGCGGCCTACCTCGCGCCCGAGCAGGTCCTGGGCGCCGACCTCACCCCGGCCGCCGACGTCTACGCCCTGGGCCTGGTGCTGCTGGAGGCGCTCACCGGCGAGCGGGCCTACCCCGGCCCGGCCACCGAGGCGGCGCTCGCCCGGCTGCACCGCCCGCCGCACGTCCCCGACACCCTTCTTGCCCCCTGGCCGGCGCTGCTGTCGGAGATGACGGCGATCGAGGCCGGTGACCGTCCCGACGCCGGCGAGGTGGCGGCTCGGTTGCGCGCCCCGGTGCCGGTCGATGACGGCGCGGGCGCGACGCGCGTGATGACGGCCCCGACCGCGGTCGCCCAGGTCGCTCACCCCAGGCCGGGTGCGGCGCTCCTGGAGAAGGCCGCGCAGACGCCGGCCCATCTCCGCAACGCCGCGATCGCCGTGGCCGCGATCGTGCTGCTCATCGTGGTGGCCGCCGTGGCCTCCTCGTCCGGCTCGGGCGACGGAGGCCAGCCCGACGGCGACCAGCCCGACCGTGAGATCCCGGCCGACACCCCACCGGACCTGCGCGGGCCGATGCAGGACCTGCACGACGCCGTGCTCGGGACAGGCTCATGAGGCGCCGGCTCGTCGCGACGCTCGGTCTCGCGGTGCTGATGCTCACGGCGGGGTGCGGTGCCGACGATCCCCCGCCCGTCGACGACGTACCGGCCCTCGCTGAGCGGCTCGACGCGGTCGAGACTGCCGTCGCAGCGGAGCGGTACGCCGCGGCGCGCAAGGCCGTCGCTGCTCTCGTCGAGGACACCACCGCGGCCCGTGAGGCCGGCGACCTCGACGCCGACCAGGCCGAGGCGATCCTCGACACCGCCGACGCGCTGCTGGCGGCGTTCCCCGGCGCGGAGCCGGAGCCCGAGCCCGAGCCGGAGCCCGAGCCCGAGACGGAGACCCCTCCCCTGGAGCTCGCGACCCCCGACCTCGATCCGGAGACCACCACGGCCCCACCGTCGGAGGACGTCGAGACGGCTGAGCCGGAGGACGACGACAAGCCTGACAAGGACAAGCCGGACAAGCCGGACAAGCCGGACAAGGACGAGAAGGACAAGGACAAGGAGAAGGGCGACGACTGACCGGCGTGGTCCTGTGCGCGTCGCGCTGGTCTAGCCGACGGCCCGCGAGGTCCTCTCGCGGCGTACCTTGTCGCGAGCCGCTACCGACGAGCTCTGCCGCCCCCGCGGGAACCGGCTCGGTCGTGACGTCACTCCCCCCACCCTCCAGGAGGAACCATGTCCCTGTCCCGTCCGCGCTTGCGTCGCCTCGTCGGCGGCGCTGCTGCCCTGATGATGGGAGCCGGTGCCCTCGCTGGTCTCTCCACGTCGTCCGCCTCGGCCGGCCCGTCGCCCGAGACGGCCGGGGCCGCTCGCACCCAGGTGATCCTCGACGTCACCGACTGCGACGGCTGCACGATCGGACTGATCCGGAGCCGGCGCAACGGTTCCGTCGCCTACGACTCCCCCACGAAGACCGTCCGCAACGGCCGGGTCACGTTCACCACCCCCACCCGGCACACCCGTGGCCTGCTGGCGATCGTCAAGGTCCCCGAGGACGACGAGCCCGCCCTGATGGTCGGCTTCCGGTACGGCGGCAACCCGGTCGGCTCGCGCGTGGGGGTCCGCAAGGTGGCGGGGGCGACCACGGGCTTCCCGTGCTGGGCCGGGACCTCCCGCAGCCGGGTCAAGCTCCCGATCCGGGTGCACCGCTTCGTCCCCGAGAGCGACGGCGAGCAGCCGTTCTACACAGCGTGGGCGACGAAGACCCAACGGACCTACCCGACCAAGGTGGAGACCTTCGGTGGCAGCATGCCGACCTTCGACGTCCTGCCCTGCTCCCGACGCTGAGTAGGACGGGGTGACACGGGGCACCGGGGCCCCGTGTCCACCTCTGGTCTGCTCACCCTGCTCGTGATCTTCGTCGGCATCCCCCTCGCCGTCTGGCTCGGCGTCCGGATGGTGCGCCGTCCGCCCCGACCGCCCAGCGAGCAGTAGACGTCTCCCCGCTCGGGCTCCCCCACCACGCCGGATCGGCGTACCGTGGTCTGTGTGGACGCACCGTCCTTGCCACGCCGGGTTGCCCGGGCCGTCGCCGAGAGTGCCGCCGCCGAGAGGGTGGCTGACGCCCAGGCGCTCGTCTACGGGCCCGTGCTCGACTGGGCCCGACACAGCCCGCTGCACACCGACGTGCTCGGCCACTCCCTGCACCCGATGCTCACCGACGTGACGTTGGGCTGCTGGACCAGCGCGTCGCTGCTCGACGTCGTCGGCGGTACGTCGTCGCGTCGGGCCGCCACCCTGCTGGCGGGAGCGGGCGTCGTCGCGGCGGTCCCGACCGCCGTCGCCGGCGCCGCCGACTGGGCCGAGATGAGCGGCAGCGAACGACGGCTCGGCGCTGCCCACGCGCTCGGCACCGACGTCGCCACCTTCCTCTTCCTCGGCTCGCTCGTCGCGCGGCGTCAGGGCCGGTACGCCGCCGCCCGTCGGCGCGGCCTCGCCGCCCACGCGGTCATGGTCTGCGCCGGCTTCCTCGGCGCGCACCTGGCCCTCAACCGCGGCACCGCCCGCCGCGCCTAGCCACCCCGCGAGACCCCCATCGTTGAGCCCGAAAGTCGTTACCGACCCGTGACCTGAGACCCCTGTGGACAACCCCGAATCCAGGCTCTCAGTGTCGGTGCCCCCTGCTTGAGTGGACCCATGAGCAAGCACCTCGACGGCACCGGATCGGGTCACCCGATTCCCGTCGCGTGCGCCCACATCCGAGCCGAGCTCGACCACCTCACCGACACCCCCACCTGGTCGATGAGCGACGGCGAGGTCCGCGACACCCTCCTCGAGGTCACCCGCCTGAGCGCCCGGCTCGCCGAGCTCGAAGCCCGCCTCGCCACCACCGCCCACACCCGCCACCTCGAAGACCAGTCCGGCGCCACCTCCACCGCAGTGTGGTGGGCCACCCAGACGAAGATGACCCGCGCCGAGGCCCACCGCAAGACCCACCTCGCCACCGCCCTCGACACCGACCAGCACACCCCCCTCCGCAACGCACTGGCGGCCGGTGACCTGCTGCCCGACCAGGCCCGGGTGATCATCGACGCCGTCGACGCCCTGCCCGACGACACCACACCCGAGACCTGATCACCCAGGCCGAGGCGTTCCTGCTCACCCAGGCCACCGACCACGACGCCAAAGCCCTACGCATCCTGGGCCGCCGCCTGCTCGACGTCATCGACCCCGACGCCGCCGACGCCCACGAAGCCGCCCTCCTGGCCAAGGAAGAAGCCGCCGCCTACGAAGCCGCCTCGCTGCGCATGGTCGACGACGGACACGGCCGCACCCACGGCCGGTTCACCCTGCCCACCAGCGCTGCGGCGATGCTCAAGAAGGCCCTGCTCGCCCTCGCCGCCCCCAAACACCAGACCGCCGTCACCGGCCACGCCCCGCACCCCCGGGCGGCCCTCACCCACCCGACTCGGCCAAGCCCTCGTGGAGTACATCGAGCGCTACCCCCTCGACCGGCTCCCCGACGCCGGCGGCCTGGCCGCCTCGGTCGTGGTCACCATGCCCATCGAGACCCTCCACGGCGGCCTCAAGGCCTGCGCCCTCGACACCGGCGAACACCTCTCACCCGGCACCGCCCGACGCCTGCTCTGCGAAGCCGGTGTCATCCCCGCCGTCCTCGGCGGTGACTCCCAGGTCCTCGACCTCGGCCGCACCCGCCGCTTCCACACCCCAGCCCAACGCCTCGCCATCAGCCTGCGCCACCACGGCTGCGCCACCCGCGACTGCGACTGGCCCCCCGGCCTGTGCCACCTCCACCACCCCCACCCCTGGGGCCACGGCGGCGCCACCAACTCCGACGGCATCCCCCTGTGCCCCCGACACCACCACCACGCCCACGACCCCCGCTACCAGACGACCATCCACCCCGACCGCACCGTCAGCTTCCACCGACGATGCTGAGCGACCGAGCGCGGACGGCGCTTCCGACTAGGGCCGTCCGGCGTGCGGCACCTCCACCGTCACGGCCTTGATCTCCGCCTCACGGGCGGCGCTGCGCGCGTGCTCGTCGAAGTCGGGGGCGCAGCACATGAACAGCGTCGTGCCGTCGGCGCCGCCGAGCATGCAGGCGAAGACGCCGGTGCCGGGCGAGACCTCGTCGATGATCTCGCCGCCCTCCCGCACCCGGACCACCCGGCCGTTGATGGCGTCGGCGAGCCACAGGCAGCCCTCGGCGTCCAGCGCGCAGCCGTCCGGGGCCACCACCGCCTCGGGGATGGCCTCCATCACGGCCCGGGACGTCGGCAGGTCGCCGAAGCGGGCCCAGTCGCGGCGGGGGCCCAGCGTCCCGTCGTCCTGGATCTCGAAGGCGCTCACCCGGTTGCCGAACGTCTCGTCGACGATCAGGGTGCTGCCGTCAGGGGTGATCACGCTCCCGTTCGGGAACCACAGGTCCTCGGCGACGCGGGTGACGCTGCCGTCCGGGTCGACCCGCAGCAGTCCGGCCGTGTCGATGTCGGCGCCCGCCATCAGGTCGAAGCCGAAGTTGCCGAGCCAGCCCCGGCCCTCCGCGTCCACCACCATGTCGTTGGGGTGCCCCGTGACGTGCGACCCCACCTCGGCGTGGACGACCAGCGAGCCGTCGTCCTCCCGACGCATGACCTTCGTGTCCTTCATCGACACGTACAGCAGACGTCCGTCGGGCATCCAGCCGAAGCCCGAGGGCTGCTGGGGCACCTCGACCTCGGTGCGCAGGTCGGCGCCGTCCTCGCCCACCGAGTAGATCGCGTGGGTGTAGAAGTCGGCGAACCACAAGCGGTCCTCGTGCCAGCGCGGGCACTCGGTGTAGGACATCCCGGAGACGACGGTGCGCAGTTCTCGAGTCATGCCGCCACGGTAACCACGAGGTGATGCCGGTCACGACGACCAGCGAGCCGGGGCGGGGTCACACATCCCCTGGACATAGGCAGGCAAATGCCTGCATGATGGTGCGCATGACACCGGAGGACGACCGGCTCGGGCCCGTGTTCAAGGCCCTGGCCGACCCGACCCGCCGGCTGCTGCTCGACCGGCTCCGGCAGCAGAACGGGCAGCGGCTCTCCGAGCTGGGGAGCGGCCTCGACATGGCGCGCCAGTCGGTGACCCAGCACCTCGACCTCCTGGTCCGGGCCGACCTCGTCAGCGTCGTACGACGAGGACGGGAGCGTCTGCACTACCTCAACCCCGCCCCCATCCACGAGATCGGCGAGCGCTGGATCGCGGCGTACGACGCGCCTCGACTGGCCACGCTGAGCAGGATCAGACAACAAGCAGAGGAGTCTCAGATGACCGACACCGCGACGAACCAGACGGCGACCGCAACACCGACGCCAACACCGACGCCGGTGCCGACGTACGTGTACGTGACCTACATCCGAGCCAGCGCCGAGCAGGTGTGGCAGGCCCTGACCGACGCCGACCTGACCGCGCGCTACTGGGGGCACGCGAACGTCTCCGACTGGCAGGCCGGCTCCCCGTGGGAGCACCGTCGTGCGGACGGGTCCGACGCCCTCGACGCCGTGGGCACCGTGCTCGAGGCCGAGCCACCCACCCGGCTCACGATCACCTTCGAGGACTCCGACGAGGACCGGGCCCACGGGCCGTCGGTCGTCCGGTTCGTGGTCGAGCCGCACGCCGAGATCGTCCGCCTGACCGTGACCCACGAGAACCTGCCCAACGTCGACATGCTGAACGGCATCTCGCGCGGCTGGCCCGCAGTGCTGGCCAACCTCAAGTCCCTGCTGGAGACCGGCGACGTGCTGCCGACCGCGCCCTGGGACGTGCCGGCGGGAGGCACCGCATGAGCGTCGAGCTGTGCCGCCGGGCCATGCAGTACGCCGACGGGGTGCTCGCCTCGCTCACCCCCGACGACCTGCGCCGGCCCTCCCCCTGCGACGACTGGGATGCGGCTCGGGTCGCCCTCCATCTTGCGGACGTCGCCGACGGGCTCGTCGCCCTCGTGGAGACCGGCCACCTGGCTCTCCCCGATCCGCCCCGGACCGCCGGCCCGGACCCGGTGGCGGAGGCCGGTGACTCGATGTCTCGGCTCGCGGCCGCACTGGCGACCGGCGACACCGAACGCGCGCAGGCCGCGGCTCAGGCGGGGGCGATCGAGTTCACCGCCCACGGCTGGGACCTCGGGACGGCCCGGGACTCGGACCACCTGACTCCGCCCGACCTCGCCGACGACGTGCGGACGCTCGCGGCGGCGCTGCTGGCTGACGACGCCCGCGGTCCGAGCTTCGCCACCGCTGTCGACGTACCGGCCTCGGCGCCGCCGAGCGACCGGCTCGCCGGCTTCCTCGGACGGGTCAGCCCGTAGCCCCGCGCGGAGGCTTCAGCGCGTGGCGCTGGCCGTCCAGCGCACGGGCAGTCGTTTCACACCCCGCTGAAAGCTCGAGCGCAGCCACGCCGGGTCGCCGTCCGCCTCGATCCAGGTGGTCCGCGCCAACAGCTCGGTGAACAGGAGCCGCATCTGCACCCGCGCGAGGTGGGCACCGAGGCAGAAGTGCGGGCCGGCCCCGAACGACAGGTGGCCCCGGCCGCCGCGGTCGAGGTCGAAGTCGTCGGGTCGGGCGAAGACCCGGGGGTCGCGGTTGGCAGCGGTGAACGAGACCACGACCTTGTCGCCGGCCGCGATCTCGACCTCGCCCAGCCGCGTCGCTCGGGCGGCGGTACGCCGGAAGGTCATCACCGGCGTCCACCAGCGCAGCATCTCCTCCACGGCGCCGGGCACCAACGAGGGGTCGGCCCGCAACCGCCGTTGTGCGTGCGGGTGCTCGAGCAGCGCGACCATGCCGCCGGGCACCCCGTTGCGCAGCGTCTCGTTGCCGGCGACGGCGAAGAGCCAGAAGAGGTTCTCGAACTCCTCCACGCTCACCGATCCCCCGCCGTCGTCGCGCTGCGACATCAGGATCGACATCACGTCGTCACCGGGCCGCTCCCGCTTCGAGCGACCCAGCAGGTGGGCGTAGGCGTAGAGGTCCGGCATCCCCGCACGTGAGCGTGGGTCGGGCATCCGGCCGTCCGGCCCCGGCTCAGGACGCAGCGGCGCGATCTCCCGGGCGATCGCGCTGCCGCTCGCGGGGTCGAAGGCCCGGCTGGTGGCGTAGTCCTCGTCCTGCCAGCCGATCACCCGGTTGGACCAGTCGAACAGCAGCCACCGGTCCTCCGGAGGGACGCCGAGCACGTCGGCCAGCGTCAACAGCGGCAGGTCGGCCGCCACGTCCTTCGCGAAGTCGCACGTCCCCTGGGTGCCGTCGGTCCCCGACGCCAGCATCCGGTCGACCACCCCGCGGACGTGGCCCTCGATCTGGCCCTCGAGCCGGGCGACCGCCCGAGGGGTGAACGAGCGGGCCAGCATCTTGCGCAGCCGCGAGTGCTCGGGCGGGTCCTGGTTGAGCATCATCCGGCGGACGAAGGCCAGGTCCTCCTCGGTCGCAGGGTCACGCACCTGGGTGCCGACCAGGGCGGAGGAGAACGTCGCGGGGTCCTTGAGCACCCGGTCGACGTCCTCGTGACGCAGCACCAGCCAGTACCCCGGACCCGCGGCCCAGCCCGGCATCGCCGGCTCGGCCACCGGCACCACGCTCTGCTGCTCGCGCAGGGTGGCGAGGTCGTCGAAGGGCACCCCGGAGGTGTAGCTGCCCGGGTCGTGGACCCGCCGCGTCATCTCCGTGATCGCCGGGTCGAGCCCGCTCCGGGCCGCGGCGACCGCTCGACTCATTCCGGTCGGCCGCTCACTCGGCCAGGAAGGCTTCCACCACCGTGGCCAGGGCGACCGGGGTCTCGTACATGGCGTAGTGGCCGGCGTTGGCCATCACCTCGAGCCGAGCGTTGGGGTAGCTCTGCATCCAGGTGGCCTGGATGGTCTCGGCCCCGATCGCCGGGTCGTGCTCGCCGACGACGGCGAGGGCAGGCACCGCCAGTCCCGCCACACTCTCCGCGAAGTCGTCCTTGGCCCAGGACTCCAGGTAGGCGCCGAAGGCCTCCCGGGTGGACCGCTCGACCGAGTGCCGCACCATCGCCTGCACCCAGCGCGACGACAGCCGGTTGCCGGTGGTGAAGTCGAGGATCGCCGCACGGTTGCCGTCGTCCTGCGCAGCGCCGCTGAACAGGCCCCAGCTCTGGTCGTCGAACGGCACGCCGGAGGCGGGCACCGGGCTGACCCCCACCAGCTTGTCGACCCGGTCGGGAGCCAGGGACAGCACTCGCTGGGCCGCGCTGCCGCCCATCGAGTGGCCCAGGAGCGAGAAGCGCTCGGCGCCCAGCTCGTCGGCCAGCGCCAGGGTGTCGCGCGCGATCTCCTCGACCGTGAACGCCCCGGTCTCCTCGATCCGCTCGCCGTAGCCGCGGTAGTTCACGAACACGTAGCGGAAGGCGTCGGGGTCGAGCAGGGAGCAGAAGTCCTCGCCCCAACCGGTGGACGACCCGAACCACCCGTGCAGGCACAGCACGGTGTGCGATCCGGACCCAAGAGTTCGATAGGTGTCGGTCATGGCCAGACGCTAAGCCAGCCCCGCGAACCACGCCACCCCCCTGCCGGACACCAGCCCGACTCCCGTCACAGATCGTCGACGGGTACGGCGCGATAGGTGCGGGTGAGCCGGATCGACTCGTCGTACCCACCGATCAGGACGAGCTGACCGCCGGTGACGCCGATCGTCGAGAACGAACGCCGTCCGCCGGCGAGCAGGGCGATGGCCCTCGCCCGCCCCGTGACCAGGTCGATCACCTCCACGCCGTCACCGCCACCGGCGACGACGACACGGCCGTCGGGCAACGTCGCGACCGAGTCGGTCAGCTTGTACCGACCGGACAGCAGGTCGGGCCCGCGACGGAAGCGCCGGGTGGCGGGATCGTAGAGCTCGGTGCCGGTGAGCAGCGTGGCGTCGTCCGGCGTACCGCCGACCACCAGGACCTCTCCGGAGGGGAGCACGGCGACGCCGTGCTTGAACCGCGCGGTTCCGAGACTCCCCACGGTGCGAAGAAGCCCGTCCGGGCAGATGGTGGCCGCCCGACCGGTCGCGACCTGGGAGCGGGTCTGACCACCCACCACCAGCACGCAGCCGTCGGACAACGGCGCCGCGACCAGACCGTCCGCGGCCACCGGAAGTCGCGGACCGGGCGTGAACTCACCGGTCCGGGGGTCGTAGATCTCCGTGGTGTCGGTGAAGGTCGCGGGGCCGACCCAGCCTCCGGCCACCAGCACCCGACCGTCGCCCAGCAGGGCGGCGGCGTGACCGCCGCGCCCCAGCCCCAGCGAGCCGGTGGTGGTCCAGCGCCTCGTGGTCGGGTCGAACAGCTCCGCGCTGGCCAGCGGTGACTGGCCCTCCGCCGCGAAGCCGCCCACGACCAGCACTCGGCCGTCGGGCAGGGCAACCGCCGCATGGGCATCGCGCGCCTGCCGCAGGTCGGCGACGGCCTCGGCCGACGACCCCGAGACGACGAAGGTCGACCTCGTCGCCGAGGAGCAACCGTCGACGTCACAGCCGCCCGCCACCAGGAGATCGTCGTCTGGCAGCAGGGTCATCGTGTGAGCCGCGCGGGCGGCCAGCACGGCGTCGTCACCGCCCGCGGGAGCGGCGGCCGAAGCGTCATCGTCGGCGGGGCTCTCGGTCGTGGCCGAGCACGCTCCCAGGGCGAGTCCCAGCACGACCCCTGCCGCCACGGCCACCGCACATCGACGCACCCGCCCAGTCTGACCGCGATCGAGGAGGTCAGCAGCACGCAGACCCAACCGATGCGGGAGAGTTATCCACGCCGGCAGGACGTCGAACGATCCGCGCCGGGCCGCGCTGTCCGCCGCCGCGGCTCAGCCTCGCGCCGCCCAGACGCTAGGCTGACCCGGGTCAGAAATCCGACCCCCCGCCCCCGTAGCTCAGCTGGATAGAGCAGCGGCCTTCTAATCCGCCGGTCGCAGGTTCGAATCCTGCCGGGGGCACCCTGAGCCTCCGCCCCTCTCGTCAGCCGGACAGTCCCGCCAGGAACGTGCGGTAGTCGGCGGCGCTGCGGGCGGGGATCTCGACCATCGGCATGTGGCCGATGCCGTCGTAGGTGACGAGCGTGGCGTCGGGGAGACCGTCGGCCCAGACGGCGGCGGCGCTGGGGTCGACCAGGCGGTCCTCGGCACCCCACATGACGTACGCCGGGGCGGTGATCTCGGCGAGGTGGTCGTCGAGGAGGAAGCCGAGCCGGAAGCCGACCAGGATCTCGGCGAGCTGCTCGCGGCGGGCGACGTAGTCGTGGGCCATGGCGGCGCGCACGAAGCCGGGCACGAGCGGGCGGGCGGGCCATCGTCATCGCGTAGAAGGCCGGGAAGTCGCGGACATCGGTGAGCTCGAAGGGGTTCTCGCCGCGGTCGAGCATGCCGTCGAGCTCGCTGGGCGTCGGCGAGGTCAGGCCCGCTGCGTCGCTCAGGCCGACCGACAGGGTCCGCTCCGGGAAGCTGCGCGCGAACCAGGCCGCGACGAAGCCGCCCATCGAGTTGCCGATCACGTGGGCCCGCTCGATGCCGAGCCCGTCGAGGAGCCCGGCCACGCGGGCCGCCTGGGCCGGGGGCGAGTAGTCGGCCCCGGGCACGTGGGCTGTCGCGCCGTGCCCGGCCAGGTCGGGGATCACCACGCGGTGGTCGGCGCTCAGGTGACGCGCGAAGCGCACCCACACGCTGCGGTCGGCGCTGTAGCCGTGCAGCATCACCACGACCGGACCGTCGGCCCGACCGCCCTCGTAGCAGGCCATCGCCAGGCCGTCGACCTCCACGACCCGGGGGCGCAGACCGGCCAGACGCGACTCCAGCGCCATCGACGCCGCCAAGGTCAGCCGGCCGACCCCCGGGTACGTCGCCCGCACGGCGAGGCCGGCAACGGCGATCGCGGCCAGGCCGGCTCTGAGTCCGGTGTGCTTGCTCATGATCCGAACCGTAGAGGTCATCACGCTGACCAGTCACCAGCGTCCGCCCTCGAAGGCTTCGGCGGCGGGTTACCGTCTGCTCACCACGTCTGTCCGACCGCCTCGAAGGGCTCCCCATGTCGCTCCGCCGCTCCACCAGCGCCGTCCTGGTGGGCCTGCTCGCCCTCCTGCTGGGCACGCTCACGCTGTCCACGACGTCAGCCCTCGGCGCGCCCGCGCCAGGTCAGGGCACGGAGAAGGCGGGCAAGCCACTGCGGTACGTCGCGCTCGGCGACTCCTACAGCGCGGCGAGCGGCGTGCTGCCGCTGACACCTGGCTTCCCGCCGCAGTGCCTGCAGTCGACGCGCAACTACCCGCACGTGATCGCGAAGGCGATCGGCGCGCGGCTCACCGACGTCTCGTGCGGGGCGGCGGAGACCAAGGACTTCAAGCAGGCCCAGCACGACGACGTGCCGCCGCAGCTCGACGCGCTGGGCCGACGTACGCGCCTGGTGACGATGACCATCGGAGGCAACGACAGCGGCGTCTTCATCAACTCGATCCTCCAGTGCGGCGCCGCGGGCCTGGCGTCCGGAGGCCGGGGCAGCCCGTGCCAGGACCAGTACGGCGACTCGTTCGTGACGACGCTGCGCCAGAAGACCTTCCCGTCGCTCGTCAAGGCGCTGCGCTCGGTCAAGCGCGCGGCACCCAGGGCCCGGGTGGCGATCCTCGGCTACCCGTGGATCATGCCCAAGTCCGGCGGCTGCTACCCGACGATGCCGGTGGCCCGGGGCGACGTCCCCTACCTGCGCGACCTGCAGCGGGTGCTCAACAACGCGGTCAAGCGCGCCGCGCGCCGCACCGGGACGACGTACGTGAACCTGAACCGCGCCAGCAACGGGCACGACGCCTGCGCGCCGTTCGGCACCCGCTGGGTCGAGCCGGTGCTCGCCGGCACCAACCCGGTGATCGTGCACCCCAACGCCCTCGGCGAGCGGGCCATGGCCCACCGCACGATGAAGGTCCTGGGCCTGCGCTGAGCACCCCCGGGACACGCAGCGGGTCCGGCCCCTCCTGACGCCCCCCCTTGGCTCGCCAGGAGACGACCGGACCCGCCTCACCAGTGCCTTATCCCCCAGGACGTGCCCTCATACCTCCACGCCGACGCCTCTCGCGCGATCGCGATCTCACGCCTCCAGCGCCCGCGACCAGGAGTATGTTTGAGATGGTGGGCGAACGCCTGCTGCTAGGGGCGAAGGGGCGAGGTGATGGTGGCGCAGTCGGACCCAGACCTGCTGGTGCAGTGGCGGACTCGGCTCGAGGAGCAGCTCCGGCCGCACCGCGGTGCGGAGCAGCCGGTCTCGCTCTCGCTGACCCGGGTCTGCGCCATGGCCCGCAACGAGCTGGGCCTGTCCGGCGCCGCCCTGAGCGTGATGACCGACCGCGGCGCCCAGGCGGTCGTGGCTGCCTCCGACCGACGCAGCCGGGCCCTGGAACAGGTCAGCTTCACCCTCGGCGAGGGGCCCGCGATCGAGGCCTTCAGCTACGGGCGGCCCGTGCTGGCGCCCGACCTGGGACGAGCCGCCACGCGCTGGCCCGGCTGGGCGCCCGAGGCCGCCGCGATCGGGGTGGGCGCCGCGTACTCGTTCCCGGTCCAGCTGGGAGCCGTGCGTTTCGGCGTCCTGACCGCCCACTCCGAGTCCGCCCGCGAGCTGACGGAGCCGGAGCTGCGGCGCTGCCTGGTCCTGGCCGAGCTCGCCACCGACCTGCTGCTCACCAGCTCGACCAACGGCTCGCAGGCCAGCCCCGACCCCGTCCTCCAGCAGGCGTTGCACCTGCGCAGCGAGATCTACCAGGCCCAGGGCATGGTGATGGTGGCGCTCGACGTCAGCCTCGCCGAGGCCCTGGTGCGCATGCGCGCCTACGCCTTCTCCTCCGGGCGCGACCTCGCGGAGGTCGCTCTGGCCATCATCGGCGGCAGTCTGACGCTGCCCCAAGACATCGGTGCCACCCCACGGCCACCAGAAGAAGAGGCCCCGTGATCTCCATCGATCGACTGACCGACGTCTTCGTCGACGTCGCTGACACGCTGGTCGACGACTTCGACCTGATCGACTTCCTGCACACCCTGACCCAGCACGCCGCGGCGATCAGTGGCGCCGACTCGGTCGGGCTGGTGCTGACCGACCACCACGACCAGCTGCGCCTCATCGCGGCCTCCAACGAGTCGGGCGAGATGCTCGAGCTGCTCCAGCTGCAGAATGCCGAGGGTCCCTGCCTCGACTGCTTCCGCACCGGGAGAGCGGTCGTCAACGCCGATCTCGCCAGCGCCCGTGACCGTTGGCCCACGTTCGCACCCCGGGCGCTGGAGAGCGGCTTCTCGTCGGTGCACGCCTTCCCGATGCGTCTGCGTACCACCGTGATCGGCGCCCTCAACCTGTTCGGGACGACGGCGACGATCTACGAACCGGACGACGTGAAGGTGGTCCAGTCGCTGGCCGACGTCGCCACCATCGCGCTCCTCCAGGAGCGCAGCCTGACCCGGGCCGAGGCCCTGACCGAGCAGCTCCAGGGCGCCCTCAACAGCCGCGTCGTGATCGAGCAGGCCAAGGGCGCGCTCGCGCAGCGCGAAGGCATCACCATCAGCGCGGCCTTCGAGCTCCTGCGGGCGCGGGCCCGGTCCAGCCAGCAGAGCGTGAGCGAGGTGGCCCAGCGGCTGCTGGGCGGTGACGACCTTCCGGGCTGACACCGCCTGCTCGACATGCGACACTGGACGGACCGGCGTCCCGGCCCCCGACGCGTCACCTCCGACGGTGCGGAGTCGTCGTGTCGCAAGCACATCAGGGTCGCCAACCTGCCGCCGCGCCGCTGGCAGCGATCAGGACCTCGTCGCTCCACGAGACGCCGCGCGCCGAGCGGGCTCGCCGTACCGCGGTGCTCTTCGACCGGCTGACGTCTGCCGACACTCCCGAGGAACGGGCTCGGACCCAGCACGAGATCGTCCTGGTCAACGCCACCGTCGCCCGCTCGATCGCCCGCCGCTACGGCCGGCGCGGGGTCGACCTCGAGGACCTCGAGCAGGTCGCCTACCTCGCGCTGGTCAAGGCGGTCACCCGCTTCGACCTCCACCGCGGACACGACTTCCTCGCCTTCGCGGTCCCCTGCATCGACGGGGAGGTCAAGCGACACTTCCGCGACCACGGCTGGACGGTGCGCCTCCCCCGGAGGCTGCAGGAGGTGCAGCGCCTCATCGACCAGGAGGTCGACCTCCCGCCCGAGACGCCGAGCGCCGCCGTCCTCGACGACCTCGCCGGCCGACTGAGGCTCACGCGGTCCGAGGTCTCGGCCGCTCTCCAGGCCCGGGCCTGCCTGCCGCCGACCCTCCTCGACGGGACCGACGCCCAGCTCGCGCGCGTGCTGCCGACCTCGGCAGACGGCCAGGAGGACGCCGTCGCGGCGGCCGAGGCCCGGGCCGTGCTCACTCCCCTGCTGGCTGAGCTGGGGGCGCGTGATCGTCGGGTCCTGCGGATGCGGTACGCCGAGGAGCACACGCAGCAGGAGATCGCCGAGGACCTCGGCGTCACCCAGGCGCAGGTCTCCCGGATCCTGAGCCGGATCCATCGGCAGCTGCGTGAACAGCTCCCGCAGCCGCCGACCCGTCAACGCCCACTCACCGTCGTGCGCTGACCGCGCGCCTCCCCCGACCGCGGCGGGCGGCGGGCTACAACGGTGGAGGCCCCGCCGGGTATGAGCTGGCGGGGCCGCGCGCGTCCGCGGGCCGTACGCCGATCAGGCCGGGCGTCAGGCCGGTCGCGCGGTGGCAGCCGGCGCGGCGACGTACTGGTCGATCTCGGCGAGCACCCGGGCGCGCACGTCGTCGGGGGCGAACGACACCCGGACTGCCGTGCGGGCCAGGTCGGCCAGCCCGGACTCGTCGAGATCGAGCAGCCGGGCGGCGATCCCGTACTCCTGGTTGAGGTCGGTGCCGAACATCGGCGGGTCGTCGGAGCTGATCGTCACCGTCACCCCCGCGTCCACGAACACCGGCAGGGGGTGCTCGGCCAGCGAGGGCACCGCCCGCGTCGCGACGTTGGAGGAGGGGCACACCTCGAGCGGGATGCCGGTCTCGGCGAGGTGGGCCAGGAGCGCGGGGTCGCTGGCCGCCGAGGTGCCGTGACCGATCCGCTCGGCGCCGAGCAGGCGCAGTGCGTCCCACACGGTCTCGGGCCCGGTGGTCTCCCCCGCGTGCGGCACCGAGCGCAGGCCGGCGGCCCGGGCGGCGTCGAAGTGCGGCTGGAACTGGGCCCGCGGCACCCCCTGCTCGGGACCGCCGAGACCGAAGCCGACGAGGCCGTCGGGCGCGTGCTCGAGCGCGTAGCGCAGCGTGTCGTCCGCCGCCGGCACCCCGGACTCACCGGGGATGTCGTAGATCCACCGCAGCACCAGCCCGAAGTCGCGCTCGGCTGCGACACGGGCGTCCTCGATGGCCTCGACGTACGCCTGGATCGGTACGCCGGCCGCGACGGAGGTGAAGGGCGTGCAGGTGAGCTCGGCGTAGCGCAGCGACTGGCCCTGGGCCATGTCGCGGGCGATCTCGTAGGTCAGGTAGCGGACGTCGTCGGCCGTGCGGACCAGGCCCACGACCGCGAGGTAGACCTCGATGAAGTGGGCGAAGTCGCGGAAGGTGAAGAAGTCGCGCAGCGCCTCGGGGTCGCTCGGCACCACGCCGGGGTGGCGCTCGGCCAGCTCGCCGACGATGCGCGGCGAGGCGGACCCCACCTGGTGGACGTGCAGCTCGGCCTTGGGCAGGCCGGCGATCCAGGACGTGAGGCTCTCCGAGGTCATCGCTCGATCATGACCGACGTCACGTCCGAGCCGAAAATCGCCGCGCCCCCGAGGCGCCGGGCTCAGTCCAGCATCTCGAAGAGGTCGTCGTAGGAGCCCCCGTTGAAGGTCTCGCCGTCGACGACCACCGTGGGCGTGCCCTGCACGTTGGCGGCCGCGGCCTCGGCCGTGGCGCCCTCGGCGAAGTCGCCGGCGCCCGCCTCGATCCCCGGCCGTACGTCGTCCTCCGAGGCGCCCGCCTCGACGGCCTTCTCCACCAGCCAGTCCGCGTCCGGGAAGGTCTCGGCCGACTCCTCCGGCTGGTCGGCGAAGAGCAGGTCGTGGAAGCTCTTGGCCTCCACCGGTCCGGACTCGGAGAGCACGACGCCGAAGGCCTCGGTCGCCCGGGCCGAGTAGTCGCCGAACTGGGAGAGCAGCACGAACGGCCGGTACTCGACGTAGACCTTCCCCTCCTCGGCCAGGCCGACCAGCCGCTCCTCGGTGGCCGCCTCGAACTCACCGCAGGCGGGGCAGAGGAAGTCCTCGTAGACCACGACGGAGTGCGGCGCGTCGGCGTCGCCGATCGTGACGCCGTACTCGCTGCTGCCGGCCGCGGTCGACTCGACGTCGCCGCGCTTGCTGATCATGATGCCGACGGCCACCAGCACGACGAGCACCAGCGCCACGAACCCGCCGGTGATCAGGTTGCGACGGCGCTCGCGGGCCCGCTGCTCGCGCATCAGCACGGCGGCGCGCTCGGAGCGCTCGGCCCGCTGGGCGGACTTGCTGGCGGAGCTCTTGGGCTTGTTGGACATCAGACGCCTTCCGGGACGACGGAGCGGGAGAAGAGCACGGAGTCGAGGGCCAGCCGCGAGCGCGGGAGCCAGACGAGGTAGGCCGAGAGCCCGAGCAGGCCGGCGTCACGGGCGATCTCCCACGGATAGCTCGCGGGGGCGTCGGGGTCGGCCCCGCCACCGCCGAAGCAGCCGCAGTCGATCTCCATCCCGCGCGCCCACACCGAGGCGATGCCGACGATGAAGGCCACGAACAGCAGACCGGAGAGGAACGCGGCGCCCCGGGTCAGCACCCCGAGCACCAGCGCCAGCCCGACGACGATCTCCAGGGGCGGCAGCAGGTAGCCGACGGGCACCACCGCGGCGTCCGGCAGCAGCTCGTAGGCCCGGACCGCGGCGATGCTCCCGTTGGGGTCGGTGAGCTTGAGCGCGCCCGCGACGAGCCACACCCCGCCGACGACCAGACGCGCCACCAGGCCGACCCATGCACTCACGGGCGTCACTCTAGGAGCAGGGGCTGAGCGATCCCTGAGAGGCAAGCCGTAGGGTGAACCGTCGTGAACGAACGACTGGTGTGGATCGACTGCGAGATGACCGGGCTCGACCTCGGCGCCGACGCCCTGATCGAGGTCGCTGCGCTCGTCACCGACTTCGACCTCAACGTCCTGGGCGAGGGCGTGGACGTGATCGTGAAGCCTCCTGCGGAGGCCCTCGACCAGATGATCCCCTTCGTGCGCGAGATGCACGAGAGCTCCGGGCTGCTCACCGAGCTCGAGCACGGGGTCTCGCTGGCCGACGCCGAGGAGCAGGTGCTGACCTACCTGGCCGAGCAGTGCCCCTCGGGCAGCCGACCGCCGCTGGCCGGCAACTCCGTCGGCACCGACCGGGCCTTCCTGGCCCGCGACATGACCGACCTCGACGCGTTCCTGCACTACCGGATCGTCGACGTCTCCTCGATCAAGGAGCTCGCGCGCCGCTGGTTCCCCCGCGCCTACTACGCCTCCCCGGCCAAGCAGGGCAACCACCGCGCGCTCGCCGACATCCAGGAGAGCATCGAGGAGCTGCGCTACTACCGCGAGGCGGTCTTCGTGCCCTCCCCCGGACCCGACTCCACCGCTGCGAAACGGCTCGCCGGGCACCACGGCGGCTCACTGACCGGATCGTCGGCCCCCGATTCCGGCACCGACGCCTGATCCGTCTACAATTCTGTCGGTCCCAGGGCGTCTGCTGACGCCACGGGCGCCGTGGTGGGTATAGCTCAGCTGGTAGAGCGCCGCCTTGTGGTGGCGGATGTCGCGGGTTCAAGTCCCGTTACTCACCCCAACGGAGAGCCAGGTCCGGACACCAGTCCCGGCCTGGCTCTCTTACTGTGCCACGTGCGGTCACGGCGTTCCCCTAATCGCGCTGCTACGACCGCGTGCGGTCCCCCACCTTCTTCGCCGGTGAGCCCGCCCACACCTCCCAGTCGCCGGTCGACGTCAGCAGCACGGCGTTCGCAGCCACGATCGCCCCCGCACCCACCCTGGTCACGCCGGGACCACCGAGAATCTTCGCGCCGGGGTAGAGGATCGCGTCATCGCCGATCTCGATGTGCTCCATCGGGGAGTCGGCAAACGGCACGTGAGCATCGGCGCGACCGACAGTGACCTGGTGATAGATAGTCACCCGGTCACCGATGCGGGTCAGCGGATGGATGACCGTGCCCGCGCCCCGGTGGTGCAGTACGAAGTCGGTCCCGATGCGTACCTCACGCGGGACGTCGAGGCCATAGAGAGAGCCGATCTCACGGGCCCACCGATGACGGCGAAGGGCGACAAGTCTCTCCATCACACCCATGGCGAGCACAGTAGTGGCCGCTCGACGCAGCCAGGTGACTTCAATCTATTTGGCCCCGGCGACGCCCACCCGGGCGGCCAGGTACGTCGCGGTGGCGCTGCCTGCGACCCGTGCGACCTCGTCGGGGGTCCCGGTGGCGACCACGCGACCGCCCTCGTCACCCCCGCCGGGGCCGAGGTCGATGACCCAGTCGGCGCTGGCGATCGTGTCGAGGTCGTGCTCGACCAGGACCACCGTGTTGCCGGCGTCCACCAGGCGGTGCAGCTGGCGGACCAGCAGGGCGATGTCGGCGGGGTGCAGCCCGGCGGTCGGCTCGTCGAGCAGGTAGAGCGCGTGGCCGCGCCGGGCCCGCTGCAGCTCGGTCGCCAGCTTGATCCGCTGGGCCTCGCCGCCGCTCAGCTCGGTCGCCGGCTGCCCCAGGCGCAGGTAGCCGAGGCCGACCTCGCGCAGCGTGGTCAGGCTGCGCGCCGCCGCCGGCACGTCGGCCAGGAAGTCGACGGCCTCGTCGACCGACAGGGCCAGCACCTCGGCGACGTTCTTGCCGCGGTAGTCGACCTCCAACGTCTCGGCGTTGTAGCGCGCCCCGCCGCAGGTCGGGCAGGGCGCGTAGGTGCCGGGCAGGAACAGCAGCTCGACCGAGACGAAGCCCTCCCCCTGGCAGGTCTCGCAGCGCCCCTCGGCGACGTTGAACGAGAAGCGGCCGGCGCCGTAGCCGCGCTCGCGGGCCGCGGGGGTGGCGGCGTACACCTTGCGCACCGCGTCGAAGAGCCCGGTGTAGGTGGCCAGGTTGGAGCGCGGGGTGCGCCCGATCGGACGCTGGTCGACCCGCACGAGCCGGTCGAAGGCCTCCAGACCGGTGGCGTCGTCGACGTCGATCTCGAGCTCGTCGTCCTCGGCGTCGTCGGGCGCCTGGCCGAGGTGACGACGTACGAGCTCGGCGAGCACCTGGGTGACCAGGGTCGACTTGCCCGACCCCGACACCCCGGTCACGGCCGTCAGCACGCACAGCGGTACGTCGACCGAGAGGTCCACGAGGTTGTGCCGGCTGATCCCGCGCAGGTGCAGCCAGCCGTGCGGCGTCCGCCGGGGACGCTCGAGCGGCTCCGCGCGCCCGAAGAGGTGCTCGGCGGTGATCGACCCCGCGACGTGCTCGAGGCCCGCCACCGGCCCGGAGTACAGCACCTCGCCGCCCCGCTCGCCGGCGCCCGGACCGATGTCGATGATCCAGTCGGCGCGGCGTACGACGTCGAGGTCGTGCTCGACGACGAACAGCGAGTTGCCCGAGCTCTTGAGCCGGTCGAGCACGTCGAGCAACGGCTCGGCGTCGGCCGGGTGCAGCCCCGCCGACGGCTCGTCGAGGACGTAGACGACCCCGAACAGCCCCGAGCGCAGCTGGGTGGCGATCCGCAGCCGCTGCGCCTCCCCGGGCGACAACGTCGTGGAGGTGCGACCCAGCGCGAGGTAGCCGAGCCCGAGGTCGAGCAGCACCTCCACCCGGGCCACGAGGTCGGCGCAGAGGCGTACCGCGACCTCGGTCCCCTCTCCCGAGTCGGCCGAGGACGTCGCGGCCGCCGCCTCGGTGAGCTCGGCGACCGGACGCAGCAGCACCACGAGATCGACGAGGGACAGCGCGTTGAGCTCGGCGATGCTGAGCCCCCGGAAGGTGACCGCCAGCGCCTCGGCCAGCAGGCCCGTGCCGTGGCAGGTCGAGCAGGGCAGGCTGCGCACGAAGCGCATCGCCTTGTCGCGCATCATCTGGCTCTTCGACGTGGCCAGGACGTGCGTTGACGTGGGCGCGGGCGCTCCAGAACAGGCCGTGGTAGCCGTGGTCGATCCGGTCGCGCTCCGGCTTCGACCAGCACCTTGGGCTGCTCGTCGGTGAACAGCAGCCAGTCGCGGTCCTTGCGGGGCAGCGTGCGCCAGGGGGCGTCGACGTCGATGCCGAGCCCGGTCACGATGCTGCGCAGGTTGGCGCCCTGCCAGGCCCCCGGCCAGGCCTTGATCGCGCCCTCGCGGATGCTCAGCGAGGTGTCCGGCACCATCAGCTCCGCGCTGACGTCGTGCTCCTCGCCCAGTCCGTGGCACACGGTGCAGGCGCCGGCTGCGGTGTTGGGCGAGAACGCCTCGGCCTCGAGCCGCGTCGCGCCGGCCGGGTAGGTGCCGGCGCGCGAGTAGAGCATCCGCACCAGGTTGGAGAGCGTGGTCAGGGTGCCGACGGTCGAGCGCGAGCTGGGGGCACCGCGCCGCTGCTGGAGAGCCACGGCCGGCGGCAGGCCGGTGATCTCCTGCACGTGCGGGGCCCCGACCTGCTGCAGCAGCCGCCGCGCGTAGGGCGCGACCGACTCGAAGTAGCGCCGCTGCGCCTCGGCGTACAACGTGCCGAACGCGAGCGACGACTTGCCGGAGCCGGAGACCCCGGTGAAGACGACCATCGCGTCGCGCGGCAGGTCGACGTCGACGTGCTTGAGGTTGTGCTCGCTGGCCCCCCGGACGCGGACGAAGTGGTCGGTCACGTCGTGGGGCACCCGTCCCGGTAGCCCGTGGCGATCAGGCGCGATGCGTACCGCTCCGGGGCGGCGGCTCGACGCCCGGCGCAGGCTCGACCGGCGCGGGCTCGCCCGGCGCCGCCTCGACCGGCGGGGGCTCGACGGGCCGCTGGCCTTCCGGCGGCGGGGTGCCGTCGACCTGCGGCGCGTAGTCGCGCGCCCGGTGGTCGACGTCGGGGTCGAGCCGGTCGGCCTCGCGGACCAGCTCTTCGCGACGGGCCTCCTCGGCGGCCACCCGGCGTCGCTCCTCGGCGGCGCGCTGCTCGGCCTGCTCGGCCTCGGCGCGAGCCCGCTCGGCGCGGGCCTCCGCCTCGTCGGCGCCGAGCTGGGCGGCGGTCAGGTCGGGTGTCGCTGCGCTGGCCTCCTGGCGCAGCTGGCCGGCCTCGAGACGACGGTGCTCGTCGCGCTGGGCGCGGCGCTTGCGCGCCATGACGGCAAGCGCCGCCAGGGCCGCCGCCACCACGAGGGCGACGACGATGATCACGATCACGGTGCTGGTCTCCACGAGACAACCTCCTAGGTTCGTCCGCCGTTACCCCGATCCGGGCTCGGCCACCGGGGAGAGCTCGCCCCAGTCGGTGACCAGCGGCACCAGCTCGCCCGCAGCCCAGACCGCGAGCTGGTCGTGGTGGTGCGGGCCCGGGGCTCCCGCGGCGCCGAGCGGCACGACCCAGCCGCCGGCCGTGCGGTCGGCCAGGTCCCAGACGTAGCGGGCGACCGACCCCCGGTAGGCGTCGTCGGTGAGCCCGGGTGAGCCGCCCGTGCAGCGCACGCAGTCGCCGTCGCCGTCCAGGCCGGGGCGCGGGTGCTCGGGCCGGGCGAGACCGTCGGCGTCCGCGGCCGACAGCAGGTCGAAGGCGTGCATCGTGGTGAAGACGTGCCGCTCGCCCCACGTCGTGGCCGCCTCCGGCTCCTGCCCCTGCTCGTGGTCGTGGTCGCGGTCGACGTCCGCGAGCGCGGCCCGGGCGTGCTCGGCCAGGTCGATCCCGAAGGGGGTCGCGGCGGCGACCAGCCCCGGCAGGGCGAGGCCGATCCGTGAGGTCACGTCGAGCCACGGCGCGTGCACCGGGTCGGGCGCCGGCGCGTGCAACGGCGCGAAGACCGGCTCGGCCGCGATCCGTCGGCAGAGCGCGGACCGCCACGCCGACCACCGGGCGGCCGTGACCGAGTCGGCGTCCATGTGCGCGTCCCAGTCGTCGTACGCGCCGGGGACGAGGGTGCGCAGCAGGTCGACGGTGGCCAGGTGGGTGTCGCGGTGGACGGCGGTGAAGTCGGCGGCGCGCAGGTCGTCACGCCCCGCGAGCAGGGCGTGGATGCGGTCGGCGCGGAAGGACGGCGCGAAGCCGACGCCGACCTCGTCGCTCTCCGGGCCCCGCCGCTCGTTGGCGCTCACCACCTGGCCGTCCGGCCCGACCTCGGCGCGGTGCGCACCGACCCACCCGGCCCAGCCGGCGGCGGACCGCACCGGGACCCGGCCGGCCAGCCGGTAGCGCACCGCGCCGGCGCGGTCGGCGATCAGCACGTTGTTGACCGGTTCGACCCAGTGGTCGAGCGCCCGGTCGACGTCGTCGACCGATCGGGCGCGCAGCAACGGCAGCAGGGCCGCGAAGCCGAGGTCGCCGAGCACGGTCGACGGTCCGCGGAAGGCGTGGCCGTCGGTGAACACCGGCCCGTGCTCGGTGACCTCCACCTCGACCGGCTCGTCGGGACCGCCGCGAACGGCCACGGTCTCGCTCCAGCGCTCGACCACGGCACCGGCCTCGGAGCGGGGCACGACGTCCTGGTAGTCGGCCATGGCGTTGGTGATCGCCCAGGCCACCGGCCCGGCGTGGGCGAAGTGCTGGACGCCGGGGACGCCGGCGAACGCGAAGCCGACGACGTCGAGCGCGTCGGGCCCCTCCACCGACAGCCGCACCTGCAGGTAGACGCCCGGCGACTCGAAGCCCCGGTGGGGGTCGCCGCCCAGGAGCGGGAAGCCGGTGGTCGTCCGCCCTCCCCCGACCGCCCAGGCGTTGCTGCCGCTGGAGACCGGTCCCTCGTGGGCGAGCAGCGCGACGTCGTCGCCCAGCGCCGCGTGCGCCCGCTCCCACCACAGGGCGTTGCCGAGCCCTGCGAACAGCACGTGCTGGGCGTGGAAGGTGGCCAGCGGCATCCACTCCGGCCACGGCTGCGGGTCGATCCCGAGCGAGGTGAGCTCGGGCGAGTCGGCGTACGCCCCGGAGCCGAGGACGTCGTTGACCCCCTCGACGTACGCCGCGACGAAGGCCCGGCTCTCCGGGTCCAGCGCCGCGAGGGCCCGGCGTCCGGTCCGGGCCAGCAGCGCCCGTCGCGCGAACCGGTCCCACGGCAGGGCCGAGGGACCGGTCACCTCCGCCGACGTGCCGGTGGCCCGGCGGCGCAGCCACTCGAGCTGCCAGGCCCGGTCGTGGGCGACCACCGCCCCCTGGCCACGGGCCAGGTCGAGCACGTCGCGCGCCCGGACGTGCGGGACGCCCTGGGCGTCGCGGTAGGTACGGGCCACGGTGGCTCGCTGCTCAGGCGGGGACGTGCCCGAAGTCGCCGCGCTGGAAGGCCTCGTAGGCCTCCATGACCTCGGACTTGGTGTTCATCACGAAGGGACCGGCCCACGCGAGCGGCTCACGGATCGGCTGTCCGCCCACGACGATGACGTCGAGCCGGGGCGTGCGGCTCTCCTGGGCCCGGTCGGCGCTCACGGTGAGGTAGTCGCCGGCGCCGAGCACGGCCGCCTGGCCGGTGCGGATCGGTCGTCCGTCGATGCCGACCGTGCCGGAGCCACCGAGCACGTAGACGAGCGCGTTGAAGTCGACGTCCCACGGCAGGTCGACGCGGGCGCCGGGCTCGACCGTGGCGTGCACCAGCGTCATCGGCGTGTACGTCGACCCCGGGCCGGCGTGCCCGTCGACCGTGCCGGCGATGACCCGGACGAGCGCGCCCGCATCGGGGGTGCTGAGCAGCTGCACCTGCCCGGAACGGATGTCCTGGTAGCGCGGGTCGCTCATCTTGGCGTCGCGCGGCAGGTTCACCCAGAGCTGGATCCCGTGGAACAGCCCGCCCTGCTGGACCAGCCACTCCGGGGGCGCCTCGATGTGGAGCAGGCCGCTGCCGGCGGTCATCCACTGGGTGTCGCCGTCGGTGATCGTGCCGCCGCCGCCGTGCGAGTCCTGGTGGTCGAAGGTGCCGTCGATGATGTAGGTGACGGTCTCGAAGCCGCGGTGGGGGTGCCAGGCGGTGCCCTTGGGCTCGCCCGGCGCGTAGTCGACCTCACCCATCTGGTCCATCATGATGAACGGGTCGACGAGGGCCAGGTCGAGGCCGGCGAAGGCGCGACGGACCGGGAAGCCCTCACCCTCGTAGCCCTGCGGCGCGGTGGTCACCTGCCGCACCGGGCGGGGCTGGTCGCCGAGCCCGGGCGGACGCAGCCGCTCCAGGACGGTCAGGTCGTCGACGGTGATCGCGGGCATGGCGCTACCTCTCGGGTTCGGGTCTCACAGACTCCTCGGCGGGACTCTCCTCGGTCAACCGTCGCGCGGGCTGCTCTGTTCCGACCGGCAGCCGGACCGTGAACGTCGACCCTCCACCGGGGCGGGCCCGCATGCTGATCGTCCCGTCGTGCTGCTCGACGATGGTCTGGCTGATCGAGAGGCCGAGGCCGGTGCCGGGCACGGCGTTGTCCGTGGCGGTGCTGGACCGGAAGAAACGGGAGAACAGCATGTGCTCCTCCTCGGCGGGGATCCCGATCCCGGTGTCGGAGACCTCGAGCACCGCCAACCACCCGTCCTCCAGGGCCAGCCGGACCCAGACCCGGCCGCCGTCGGGGGTGAACTTCACGGCGTTGCCGAGCAGGTTGACCACCACACGCTCGATCGCGTCCTGGTCGCCGCTGAACGGCAGGCGCTCCGTCGGCAGGTCGAGTCGCACGTCGAGCACCCTGGGCGGCGCCCACGCCGGAGCCACCACGACGTGGCCGGCCCGCACCGCGTCACGCAGGTCGAACTCCGTGGCCTCGTCACCCGCCACCTGCTCCTGGAGCCTGGAGAGGGTGAGCAGGTCGTCGATCAGGGCGAGCAGCCGGCCGGTGTTGGTGTGGATCCGCCCGACCGCGTCGTCCTGCGGTGCGCTGAGCTGACCGTAGGAGCCGTCCTGGAGCAGCTCGAGGAAGCCCACGATCGAGGTGATGGGCGTGCGCAGCTCGTGGCTGACGCTGGAGACGAAGGAGTCCTTGACGATGTCGACCTGGCGGAGCCGCTCGAGGGCGTCGCGCTCGGTGCGCAGCGAGTCCTCGAGCCGGCGCTGGGCCTCGAGCAGCTCGGTCACGTCCTCGGAGGTGCTGACGAAGCCGGTGACCCGCCCACGGTCGTCCTGGAGCCGGCTGAGCGTCATCAGGTGGAGGCGCAGCTCGCCGTCCTTGCGTCGTACGGGGATGCGGACCGGTCCGGTCCCGGGGTCGGACAGGCGGCCCGCCAGCGCCCGGAAGTCGGCCGGCAGCCCGAAGTCGGCTGCCTTCGCGGCGACCGCGTCCGGGGGGTAGAAGTCGCGCACCGGACGGCCCTGCACCTCCTCGGCCGTGTAGCCGAGCAGCCGCTCCGCCCCGGGGTTGAACAGGGTGATCAGGCCGTGCTCGTCGGCGCCGATGATCGCCACGCCCTGGGCGCCGTCGACGATGCTGCGGATCACGTCGCGCTCGGTGGCGACCTGCCGCTCGGCGGCGAGGTGCTGGCCGACCCGCAGCAGCAGTGGGAGGACGACCAGGGAGCAGGTGACGGCGTACACGCCGAGGAGCACCACCGGGGCGCCTGCGAAGAGGCCGTAGCGCTCGGGGATGTCGGCCAGCGGACTGATGCCGGCGCGGGTCAGCTGCACGGCAACGAAGAGGACGAAGAGCAGCTGGGCCAGGGACTCGAGGGCGCTGACCCGCAGCGCCCCCCAGGCCAGCAGCGGGATGACCAGCACGACGAGCAGCGGAACCTCGCTGATCGTGAAGAACATCGGGGTGAGGACCAGCAGGGCCGTCCACTGGGCGATCCGTTCCGCCGGCCTCACGACGCCGTCGTGGTCGGGCAGGTCGGTGAAGAACGGCAGCAGCGTGAGCAGCGAGGCCAGGTGCCCCCACCCGAGGGTGAGCCCGACCTGGATCGGCACGCCGGTTCCGGTCAGCAGCGCGGTGGCCATGCCACCACCGCCGCCCACGAGCGCCCCGGCGATGCTGGCCGCGACGAGCCGGCCCAGGTCGCTGTCGCTGCGCAGCCGGGGCCGATCTCCGGTGCCGTCGCCGAGCATCCGGGCGACCACCCAGCACTCCAGGGTGATGGCCAGCGCGTGACCCAGGGAGACCTCCGCCGACCGGGAGCCGTCGAGACTGGTGATGTAGGCGAGGGCCGCGATCGCCACCAGCACCGGTGGGCCCAGCGGCACCTGGCGCCAGGCCCGCCCTTGAGCGAGCACCAGCACGCCGGCGGCGATGCCCACCGGCCACAGACCGTCGACCCGGCCTCCGTGGGGGATCGCCGCGAGGGCGATGCCACCAGCGGCGAGCAGCACCAGCAGCACGACGACGGGTCGGCGCGTCCACCACGTCGTCACGACGTCCCCTCTCCCCACGCAGCCTTGGTGCCGTGTCTACCGCACGGCTCGGCCTTCGCCGGCACCGACCGACCCACGGGATTCGGGCCGTGTCGTAGGTTGCCCGGATGGACTACGACGTCGTGATCGTCGGTGCAGGCCACAACGGTCTCACGGCGGCGGCCTACCTGGCGCGGGCCGGGCTCTCGGTCCAGGTGCTGGAGCGCCTGGACCACACCGGGGGTGCGGCCGTCTCGGCGCAGGCCTTCCCGGGGCTGCCGACCCGGCTCTCGCGCTACTCCTACCTCGTCTCGCTCATGCCCCAGCAGCTCATCGACGAGCTCGGCCTCGACGTCGCGCTCTCGTCGCGGGCCACGGCGTCCTACACACCCACGCTGCGCGCGGGCAAGCCCGGCGGGCTCTACGTCGAGCACGACGAGGGCGAGGTGACCCGACGCTCCTTCCACGACCTGACCGGCTCGGACGCCGACTACGAGGCGTGGCGGGAGTTCTACGCCGACGTGGCCGAGCTCGCTGCCGCCGTGGCGCCGACGCTGCTCGCGCCGCTGCCCACCGAGCGGTCGCTGACCGAGCGCGTCGACCCCGGCATCTGGCGCGACCTGGTCACCCGGCCGCTCGGCGAGACCGTGGAGCGGCGGTTCGCCGACGACACCGTGCGCGGCGTCGTGGCCACCGACGCGCTGATCGGCACCTTCGCCTCGCTGCACGACCCGTCGCTGGTGCAGAACCGCTGCTTCCTCTACCACCTGATCGGCAACGGCACGGGTGAGTGGCGGGTGCCGGTCGGCGGGATGGGCGCGGTCACCACCGCCCTGCACCGCGCGGCCGTCGAGGCGGGTGCCGAGATCGTCACCGGCGCCGGGGTGAGCCGGATCCGTACGGGCGAGGCCTCCGCCAGCGCGGCCGGAGCCGGCGAGTCCAATGGGGCCGAGGTGGTCTGGCACGACGGCGAGCGGGAGCGGACGTCGTCGGCGCGCCACGTGCTGGCCAACGTCGCGCCCTGGGTGCTCGGCATCCTGCTCGGCGAGCCCGAGGACGCCGCGACCAAGCCGGAGGGCGCCCAGCTGAAGATCAACGTGCTGCTCGACCGGCTCCCGCGACTCAAGTCCGGTCTCGACCCCGCGGTCGCCTTCTCCGGCACCCTCCACCTCGACGAGGACTACTCCCAGCTCGAGGCGGCGTACGCCGACGCGGCCGCCGGCCGGGTGCCCTCCTCGATGCCCGGCGAGGTCTACTGCCACTCGCTGACCGATCCCTCGATCCTCGGCGACGTGCCCGAGGGCACCCACACGCTGACCTACTTCGGCCTGCACACCCCGGCCGGCCTCTTCGACGCCGACCCCGCGGCCAAGGAGCTCGCCGTCGAGCGGGCCATCGCCTCCCTCGACCAGCACCTGGCCGAGCCGCTGCTCGACTGCGTGGCCCGCGACGGCGACGGCAACCTGTGCCTCGAGGCCAAGATCCCGCAGGACATCGAGCGCGACCTGGCCATGCCCGGAGGCCACATCTTCCACGGTGACCTGGAGTGGCCCTGGGCTCCCCACCGCGCCCGGCTGGAGACCCCGGCCCAGCGCTGGGGCGTCCAGACCGACCATCCTGCGGTGCTCCTCTGCGGCGCCGGCGCCCGTCGCGGCGGTGCCGTGTCCGGCCTCGGCGGGCACAACGCAGCCCAGGCCGTGCTCGAGCTGCGGTGACCTGGCGCACGTCGGGCGCGGTCGGTGGATCTCGATTTCACCGCGTCGGGAGCCGCTGGTAACGTTGCGGTCGCTTCACCACGCGCGGCATTAGCTCAATTGGCAGAGCAGCTGACTCTTAATCAGCGGGTTCGGGGTTCGAGTCCCTGATGCCGTACAAAATCGCAGGCCAGGACGCATCACGCGCCCTGGCCTTCGTCTTTTGGCCACCACCGCCGGGGAGTTCACCGGACGAGGTCCAGCCCCGCGAAGCGGTGTGTGACGGGATCGGTCTCGGTGACCGGCGGCCTTGCCGACGTGGTGGGATCGAGGCAGCCTCACGATGCGCCATGATGAGGGCGTTGCCCCAGATCCACGGTGGCGGGCACATCGAGCTGGAGCAGGTGACGGTGTTGCGCGGAGCCAAGGTCGAGATCAGCGGGGCCCCATCGGTGCCGATCGCCGGTGAAGGCGAGCCGCTCGTCGCAGTGCCAATGTCGGCGACGACCCCGGTCGTCGTCGAGGTCCAGCCCGCGGCCCTGCGGAACCTGTCGTGAGGAAGTTCCTCGATCACGAGGCGGCCCTCGTGGTGATGGCCGACAAGATGGCGGAGCTGAAGCCACGGCTGCGGGGCTGGCTGCACGCGGGCTCTGTGCCGTTCGTGATCGCGGCGGGAGTCGTGCTGATCGTGCTGTCCCCGAGCACCGGGACCAAGGTCGGCGCGGGGGTCTTCACCGGCTCGGCACTCCTGCTGTTCGGCGTGTCCGCGATCTATCACCGCGCCACCTGGCAGCCAGCCGTCTGGGCGCTGTTGCGCCGGCTCGACCACTCCAACATCTTCATCCTCATCGCCGGCACCTACACCGCCTTCGCGATGCTGCTCCTGCAGGGAGATGCCCGGGTGCAGCTCCTCGTCGGCATCTGGAGCGGCGCCCTGCTCGGCGTGCTCTTCCGGGTCTTCTGGACGGGCGCCCCACGCTGGCTCTACACGCCGATCTACATCGGACTGGGCTGGTTCGCGGTGTTCTTCATCCCGGACTTCGTCGAGGGCGCCGGCCGCCTGGGCACCGCCACCGCCGTGGCGGTGGTGGTGCTGCTCGTGATCGGCGGCCTCTTCTACACCCTCGGTGGCGTCGTCTACGCACTCAAGAGGCCGAACCCCAGTCCCGCGTGGTTCGGCTTCCACGAGGTCTTCCACGCCTTCACGATCCTGGCCTTCGTCGCGCACTACGTGGCGGTCTCGCTGGCGACGTACGCCATGCGCTGACCGCCTGCGGGGGGCAGATCACCAGCGCAGCCCACGACCGGCGTGCCCGCTCGGCACCTGAAACGACGGTGCAGGGCTGAGGTGCTCGAGGCCCCCTGACCCGGGCGACGGCTCAGGCAGCGAACGCCACGTCGATCCCGCTGAAGTAGAGCTCGACGACCGGGCCCGGACGCCGGGGCGTCTCCTCTGCGGCGGCAAGCCGGCGGGTGCCGGTGTGGTCGACGAGGTAGTGCGCGCCGTGGGGGTCGCGCCACACGTAGATGCCGGGGAAGGGTTGCTGGACCTGCCACCGGCCGTGGGTCTTGATGCGGTGGTGGGTGGTGGTCATCGGGCCGTAGTTGCCGATCGCGCTCGGCCCGCCTTGATTCGCCGCGCCGTCGTGGGGGACGGTGTGGTCGACCTGCATCGCGGGTGAGGTGCAGGAGGCGAACGGGAAGACGTCGGCCGGCGTCATCAGACGCACGGCCCGGCGATGTCGCTGCGGGATCTCGTAGGCATCGACCGGCACCTGCCCGGCCAGGTCGAGCACCGGGGTGACGGTGAACCGGGCATGGGGCCCGAGCACCTCACGCAGCCACGACTCGGTCACCGGGCCGTGGCCCTCGACCCGCGCCACCCGCTCCAACGGCTGCAACGGCTGCAACGGCTGGCCGTGCTCGTCAGTCTCGCGCTCGGGGCGGCCGTCGAGATGCACGAACAGCGTCACCCGGGGCAGCAGGTCACCCAGGTCGACGCCCGCGCGGGCGTCGGGCGTGCAGCCAGGGTTGGTGAGCATCAGCAGGCCCAGCACCCGGCGGTCGTCCACACCCATCGCGGTCTCGCCGGGCTCGAGGGCGCCGGCGTCGGCGTCGGGGTCGGGGTCGTCGGGGTAGACCTCGGTCAGCCGGCCGGCGACCTCGGTGACGGCGGCGTCGAGGGCCTCGATGGTGGCGAGGTCGGCACGGACCAGGAACGAGCCCATGCCGTGCTCTGTCTTCCCGATCCGCTTGGCGAACCGCGCCCGCCGCGCCTTGCGCTCCTTGGCCCGCGCCAGGGCGGGGGCTGCCGCAGCGACCTTGCCGGTGACCAGCGCCTCGAACCGGGTCCACGGGATCCGCCCATCAGCCGACTCCGCCACCTCGGCGTCGACGTAGGCCGCCTCGGCCGGCGACAGCTCACGGGTCTGACCGCACACGTGGCGGGCGTAGGAGGCCCGCACCTCACCGGCCTGCACCCGCGCCCACAGCACCGGGTGGCGGTGATGGAGGTCTTGGGCATCAGCGATCAGCGCAGCCGCGGCATGGGTGGTGCGCCCGATCCGTGCCCCCAGCTCAGCGGCCGCGAACTCGCACACCTCCGCCACCCCCGCACCGCCGTAGCGCCGCGCTCGCTCCCGCCCGGGCCTGGTGCTCTCGGCGGGGTCGAGCCGCGCCGGGTCGTGCAGCACCGCCCACTGGTAGGCCACCCGCAACAGGTCGACCTCCGCCCGACGCACCGTCTCAGCACACGCCGTAGCGACGTCGAGGACCTCCTCCTCCGACATCTCCTCCAACGCCTGCACCCCCAGCATGAACCCAGTCAAGCACCGACCACCGACAACGCGATCTCACGCGACAGAAGACCTGTTTGCCCAGGTCAGACGGGGTTGCGGCCGCGCGTACCGACGCCCGGCGACTCACCTTGACGCTCCTGAGGCTCGACGGGCCGCCCGCGTCCGGTGTGCACCGGGACCACCCGAGGACCACCGGGCTCGGCGAGCACCATCACCTCCTCGGCGGCGGGGGTGCGGGCCAGCGCCGCGAGGACGTCGTCGGCGGACCACGGGGTGGCGCCGTCGTCCGCCATCGCCCAGGTCTCGACCCACGCCTGGGTACGGCGTCCGACGTCGCGGGCCACGTCGGCGTCGGCGCGGCCCACGAGCAGGACGTACCGGAGCCGGACGGGCCCGGTCGGATCCGTGGGTGCGACGGGGCCGCCGGGAGCCGTGTCGTGCACCACGTGCTCGCGGTCGCTGCGGAAGACCGCCGCGTGGTACACCGCCACGGCTGCCGTGGTGAGCACGACGCCGACGGCGAAGCGCATGCGGCGCAGCGTCTCGGCGTCCAGGCTGCCGTCGACGACGTCCTGGAAGAACAGGTAGACCCCCACGATCAGGGCGATGACCGCGGCCACGGCACCCGAGCCGAAGAGCGCGACGAGGTAGATGCGCCGGACCAGGGACGAGGCCTCCGCCTCCGGTGCCTGACCACGGGCCCGTGAGGCCAGGTGCCAGTGCCTCCACCACACGGCGCCGCCGACGCCCAGCGCGGTCAACGCCGCGAGCAGCGTGTTGAGCGGCGTCCCGGTGGCCAGCACGTCGCCCGTCGTCGCCGCCTCGACCAGGGCCGCCACCACGAGCACCAGGCCGACCGCCGCCGCCACCAGCCCGATCGCCGCCATGAGGTAGTCGTAGAGCCGGCGCAGCTCGGTGCGCTCGGTCGCTCCGTCCTCGCGGAGCACCGTCTGGTGGTACCACCACACCAGGGTGCCGACCACGACGCCGGCGACGGCAGTCGGTGCGCCGTCGAAGTGCTCCCCGGCCGTCGCCGTGCCCGGGTCACCCACCAGCCACACCAGGACCGAGTAGACCAGGGCGCTCCCCGAGACGACCGCCGTGACGAGTCCGCCACCGGCCCCGGCCAGCAGCACGTAGACGACCCAGAGGGTCTCGCGCTCCTGTCGCGCGGTGGTCCGCACCCAGTAGATCCACCAGATCGGTGCCCCGACCACGACGGTCACGAGTCCACGCAGCAGGGGACTGCCACCGCTGGCGAGCACGGACTCGTGGTCGAGGCCGAGCAGCACCCTCAGCGATCCGGAGAGGACGCCGCCCAGCCCGCTGGCGGCCAGTACCAGCCCGACGCCGGAGCCGATCAGCAGGTGCAGCCGGCGGTGCGCGGACGGCGTGTGCCTCCGGTCGAGCCACCACGAGAGTCCCCACACCGCACCCCACACGAGCGAGCTCGACGCCGCGGCGCCGGACCAGCGATCCACTCCGACCGCCCAGCCGAGCAGCTCCTCGAGCGCCGTGGCGGCGAGCAGCAACGACGTCACGGCAGCGAAGCCGGCGAAGGCCGCCCAGCCCCACGAGCGCGCCTCGGTCGGGTCGTCGGTCAGCCGGCGACGCGACCACCAGGCCAGCGCAGCGAGCAACGGGCCGCCCACGACCAGGAACGACAGGTCGCGCGCCAGCTCGGTCTCGTAGCCCGCGATCATCGGCTCGCGCTCGAGCAGCCGGCCCAGGAGCCCGGAGAGGCCCGCGGCGACGACGACGAGGAGGCCGAACAGCACGGCGTACTGGAAGATCCGACGCAGGGCGTGGGGGTCGGCCGGCACAGCGTCGTGACCGGCGTTGGCCCGGCGGATGATGATCACGACGATCGCGATCACCACGACCGGGAGCAGCAGGCTGATCACGAGACACCTGGCTCGTCGCACCACTCGAGGGGCCACGGCTGACCCGTGATCCGCCACTGCCCGGGGCCGCCCTCGAGCCGGAAGGTGTGCCGCTCGAACTGCTCCGAGGCGAGGAACAGCTCGCCGGACGTGGACCGCGCGATGCCGACCCGTACGTCGGCCCGGTCACCGTCGATCCGGGTCCCGCGGAGCACGACCCGGGTGTCGTCCGGGACCCAGTACTGGTCGAGGTCCTGCAGGTCGCAGGAGACCGTGTCGTCGAGCAGACCGTCTGCGGTGAGGTGATCGCCGTCGATGACGGCGGACACGTAGGCCTGCACCGTGCCCTCGGGGGTCGCCAGGTCGTACTCCGTGACGTCACGGACGGCAGCGAGCACCCCGGCGGCGATGGCCAGCAGGGCGATCGCACCGACGACGACGGTCAGCACCCGACGCGGTCCGGCGGTCACGACGCGCCCGGCCGAGCGGTTCGAGGGAGTGTCCTGGTCATCGGGTTCCCCGTCCTGCTGGATTACCTCCGAGTGTTGATCCACGGTGGGTCGAGCGGTCAGGGCCGAACGGACCCGCTGTCAGGGCCACATGACCCCCGGCGGCTACCAGGGGCGACGCGAGCCGGAATCGACTGGCCAGTCCACACTGAGGAACTGGGTCTCCTGAAACTCCCGGAGTCCGTCGCGCGCCCCCTCGCGGCCAAGGCCGCTCTGCTTGACGCCACCGAACGGCGCCGAGGGGTCGGAGACGACGCCGCGGTTGACGCCGACCATGCCGGCCTCGAGGGCCTCGCCGAGCTGGATGGCGGTCCGTACGTCGCCGGCGTAGACGTAGGCGGCCAGGCCGTAGTCGGAGGAGTTGGCGAGCGCGACGACGTCGTCGTCGTCGCTCCACGTCACGACCGGCGCGACGGGCCCGAAGATCTCCTCGGTGACCACCGCTGCGTCAGGAGCGACGTCGCCGAGCACGACCGGCGCCACGAAGTGACCGGTCAGGTCGGCGTCGAGCGAGGCCCGGTGAGCCACCCGCGCGCCTGCGTCGACGGCCGACTGGATCATGGCCTCGACGCGTCGCGCCTGGGCCGCGGTGATCATCGGGCCGACGTCGACACCGCCAGGGCGTGTGCGCCGGTCCCACGCGCAGGGCCTCGACCGCTGCTCCGAGCCGGGCGGTGAACTCGGGGGCGACGGCCTCGTGCACCAAGAACCTGTTGGCAGCGGTGCAGGCCTGCCCACCGTTGCGGAACTTGGCTAGGAGCGCCCCGCGTACCGCCGCATGTACGTCGGCGTCGGCCGTGACGACGAAAGGCGCGTTGCCGCCGAGCTCCATCGAGGTCGTGACCACACGGTCCGCGGCCTGGCGCAGCAGTATTTCGCCGACCCGGGTCGAGCCGGTGAACGAGATCGTCCGGACCCGGTTGTCATCGAGCCAGGTGGACACGACGTCACCGGCTGACGTGGTCGGTACGACGTTGACAGCACCCTCGGGCGCACCGGCCTCGGCCAGCAGCCGGGCGATCGCCAACGCGGTCAGCGGGGTCTCCTCAGCCGGCTTGACCACGACGGTGCACCCAGCGGCCAGCGCGGGCGCCACCTTGCGTGTGACCATGGCGGCGGGGAAGTTCCACGGCGTGACGAGAGCGGCGACCCCGACAGGATGGTGCGTGACGATCGATCGGGTGCCTCCACCAGGCGACTCGCCCCACGAGCCGTCGCTGCGCACGGCCTCCTCGGCGTACCAGCGGAAGAACTCGGCCGCGTAGGTGATCTCGGCGCGGGCGTCGGCCTCCGGCTTGCCGTTCTCCGACATCACCAGCCAGGCGAGACGATCGGCGTCGCGAAGCATCAAGCGCGTGGGCTCGCTGCAGCACCTCGGAGCGCGGCGCGCGGGGCGGTACGTCGCCAGGCGTGGTCCGGCCGCGGTCGCAGCGTCCACCGCCGAGGCTGCCTCGCGCACGCCACCGTCGGCCACCTGCGCCAGCGGCGCGCCGTCGGCCGGGTCCTCGAGGGTGAAGGTCGACCCGGTCGCGCGCCACTCACCTCCGACGAGCACGCCCCTCTCGGGCGCGAGGTCGGTGCAGGTGGGGATGGTCGGCCAGCGTGGGGCCTGCAGGCGCGAGGGTCATCGGTCGGCGTCCTTCGGTGGTGTCGGTGAGTAAAGTGGTACGGGCGTGCTGCACGCCACTGGCCCGCAGCAGCAGAGGTCAGCTCGAGGGGTCGAGCCCCGCCAGCAGCGCGGAGCGGCTGGCGCGGACGTGCTCGCGCATGACACGCTCGGCGCTGTCGCCGTCCTTGGCGATGATCAGGTCGAGGACGACGTGGTGCTCGCGCTCGGACTGGATCGCCCGACCGGGCTGGGCGAGCGACGTCGTGACCAACCGTGAGTAGGCGAGCTGGTTCATCAGCGTCCGGTAGTGCGCATCGAGCTTGGTGTTGTCGGCTCCCACGATGAGCAGGTCGTGGAACTCCTCGACCAGGCGGCGTAGCGGACCCGATCGTCGTGGGCGACGGCGAGATCAGCCTGCCGCAGGTTCTCCTCGAGCGCCTCCACCTCGGACACCCTCCCCCGCTGGGCCAGCAGCCTCGCGGCGGCACCCTCGAGCAGCTCCTTCATCTGGAACAGCTCGGTGATGTCACGCCGTGACGGGGCCGCGACGAAGGTGCCGACCCGCGGACGGATCTCGACCAGCCCCTCGGTCTGCAGCTGCTCGAGGGCCTCCCGCACCGGGGTCCGGCTGACGCCGAACTCGTCGGCCAGCGCCAGCTCGGACAGCAACATGCCGGACGCCGCCTGACCGGAGATGATGCGCCGGCGCATCTCACCGATGACACGGGCCTGGATGCTGCTGCTGCGGCACCGCAGTGGCGGAGCTCATGATGTCCTCCCGGACGAGGTCGGTGGAGTCGTCGCGAGCACGTTCAGGCCAGGGGTGGCAGGTCGAGGGAGTCGAAGAACCGCCCGGCACTGTAGATGACGGATGGCTCGTCGCTCACCGCTGCGTGCGACCACGCGGCAGATGAACACCGTGTGCGTGCTGGCCTGCAGCCGCTCGCGGATCTCGACCTCCATGTGCGCGCTGCTACCGGCCAGGATCGGGCTGCCGTGCACTCCCGGCGTCCAGTCGACACCGGCGAACTTGTCCGCGACCTTCGACGAGAGCTGACCCATGCACGTCCATCTGCGAGGTCGAGGCGATGTTGATCGCCAGGTGGGTCGCGCGGAACAGGCAGTCGTGCGTGGACGACGTCCGCTGGACGCAGACCATCACGGTCGGCGGGTCGAGCGAGATGTTGGCGAACGCGTTTACCGCCAATCCCTTCGGCGCCCCCTCGTGCATCGTGGTCACCAAGCGTGACGCCAGTGATGAACCGGCGGTTGACGTCCTTCAGCAGGTCGAGATCGGGAGGTGTAGGTGCGCGGTGACGGGCACGGAGGCCTCCTGGGTCGGGTCGGACGGGTGCGAGTCGGACGCCGGTCACTGCGTCAGTGCCCAGCGTGATGATGCCGAGCGCGGTGAGCAGAGCCCGGGGGTCCCACGTCACCTGCTCCTCCACGATCAGCCCGGCCTCGCCGTACGTCGCGAACGTCGCGCCGGACACCTCCACCGAGCGCCCCGTCGGCGGCACCCCGAGGAACGAGTGCTGGTGCGTGCCGACGCTGTGCCAGCGCACCGCAGCCCGATCACCCTCGATGACGACGTCCTCGACGTAGGTGACCAGGTCGGGAAGGCGCGTGCGGGTCGTGGTGATCGAGGCCTTGAACTCGTCACGGGTCAGCCCGCTCGTCGTCACCGGCGCTGCGTCGCCGGTAGTCCGGTGAGAGCAGTCCGTCGAGCGCCTCGACCGACCCTTCGTCCCAGGCCGCCGCCAAGCCTCATAGATGTGCTGGCGGCGGTCGTCGTTCGGCGATGTCGTGCTGCGGTGGCGGACATCGGTGGCCTCCTGTCGGTGTGCTTCGTGCACAGGGATCAGGCGGACGTCAGCTGCGCGGGAGCCCCGACCACTGAGCGCCCGGCAGTCGAGCCTGCCTCCGCGAGCCGAGCCTGCTCCGTCCGGCGGTCGAGCACCAGCTCGCGCCAGAACGACACGGCCAGGCCGGCGATGATCAGCAGGAACGGCGCCGAGGCGACGATCACCGTGTTCTGCAAGCGCGCTTAGACCGCCGGCCAGCATCAGCACGATGGCAGTCACCCCGGTGAGGCCACCCCACATGATCAGGACCCAGCGGCGCGGGTGCATCGAGCCGTCGGTGGTCATCATGGCCAGCACGTACGTGTTGGCGTCGGCGCCGGAGACGAAGAACATGATCACCAGGATGATGGCCACCACCGAGGTCACCGCGGCCAGCGGGAAGTAGTCGAGCGTGGCGAAGAACGCGCTGTTGATGTCGGCAGCGGTCTGCTCCGCGATCGTGCCGCCGCCGAACATGTCGACGTGGATGGCGGTGCCGCCGAAGACGGTGAACCAGGTGAAGAACGACCACGCGTCGGCACGACCAGCACCCCCATGATGAACCCGCGGATCGTGCGGCCCTTGGAGATGCGGGCCAGGAAGACCCCGACGAACGCGCCCCACGACACCCACCAGGCGAACATGAAGTAGGTCCACCACTGCATCCACTCCAGGTCGCCGAACGCGGTGCCCTGCAGGCTCATCCGGAAGAAGTCGGATGGCCCAGGTGCCGACCGACTCGATGTAGAGGTTGGCCAGGAAGACCGTCGGGCCGACGACGAGCATGAAGACGAACAGCGCGATCGCGAGGCCGGCGCTGCCCTGGCTGAGGCACTTGATGCCCTTGCTGACGCCCGTGACGGCCGACAGCGTGAACATCGGCTGTCACGGACGGCGATGATCAGCACCTGCGTCAGGCTGTTGACCGGCAGGCCGAACAGCGACGCGAGCGCCGTTGTTGACCTGCAGGGCGCCGAGCCCCAGCGACGTGGTGGTGCCGAAGAGCGTCGAGAAGACGGCCAGCACGTCGATGGTCTTGCCGATGGGGCCGTCCACGCGGTCACCGAGCAACGGGCGGAACAGCTGGCTGACCAGCACGCGCCGTCCCTTCCGGTGCGTCGAGTAGCCGATCGCGAGCCCGAACACTGCGAAGACCGCCCACGCGTGCAGACCCCAGTCGAAGTAGCTGTACTGCAGCGCGCGCACGGCGGCCTCGGACGTGCCGGGTTCGGCCAGCCCGTGCGGCGGGTTGCGCGAAGTGCGAGATCGGCTCGGCCACGCCGTAGGAGACCAGTCCGATGCCCATCACCGCGCTGAGGATCATCGCGAACCAGGTGGGACGTGCTGAACTCCGGCCGGTCGCTCGTCCTTGCCCAGCCGGATCTCGCCGAACGGGCTGAAGGCGAGGAAGACGAGGAAGATCAGGATCGCCAGCGTGATCACCAGGTAGGCCCAGCCGAAGGTGGCGGTCAGCCAGTTGAGCGCCGCCGGTCGTGACCGCGTTGAGGTTGTCGGTCGCAGAACACCGCCCAGCCGACGAACAGCGGCACAGACGGTGACCGACGCGTAGAAGACCGAACCGAGCCGACCGCGGGCGACCTCGGACGGCGATCCGGACAGCTCTGTGGCGGCCGGCGCCGTCGCCGGGTCGGGAGGCGTCGGGGAAGCGGCGGCCTCGACCGTCACCCGAACCGCATCACGAGAGGCCAGAGCCAGTCATGCAGATCCGCAAGATCGTCACGATCGTCGACGAGGTGCACACCGAGGGCGGCCGTCGCGGTCGACCCTGCCGCACGCATCGCCGTCGTCGCCGCTGTCATCGCCAACCCCTGGGCCGGCCAGGGCTTCGTCGAGGACCTCGCTCCTGGCATCGACGCCCACGCCTCCGACCTCGGCGCGCTGCTCGCTCCGCTGGTGCTCGAGGCCCTCGGCGCCCCGGCCGAGGCCTACGGCAAGGCCGCCGTCGTCGGCCTCGACGGCGAGATCGAGCACGGCTCGGCGCTCATCCACACGCTCAAGTTCGGCGACCACTTCCGCAACGCCGCCGACGGCCACCACGCTGCTGCCGCGGTCGAGAAGCGCGGGCCGGCGGGCGTCGCTCTTCGACATCCCGCTCAAGCACATCACCGACGCGACCATCCGCTCGCACCACCAGACCTTCGAGGTGCGCGTCCCCGACGCCCCCCACCCCGGCGAGATCGTGGTCGCGCTCGCCGCCGCCGCCCAGGGCCGACCGCAGCAGCGCCTCGCCGCCTCTCGACCGAGCAGTGACGCAGCGGTGAGCCAGCGACCGCCCCGTCGCTGGTCCTCCTCCACGGAGTGGGCCTCGACCACACCGTGTGGGAGCCGGTGGCCGCCGATCCTCGAGACGACGTACGACGTGCGTCGTCCGGACCTCCTGGGTCACGGCGCCGGCGTGCGCGGTCCCGAACGACGTCGACCTCG
Source organism: uncultured Actinomycetota bacterium (assembly GCA_963845645.1). Lineage (GTDB taxonomy): Bacteria > Actinomycetota > Actinomycetes > Propionibacteriales > Nocardioidaceae > Nocardioides. The sequence continues at coordinate 101,204 of CAWJSY010000001.1, read as the reverse complement.
CCGGCCTGGCCGGCGCGTCGCCGCACGGGACATCCCCGACCGGTGCCCACGTGGTCGGGTTCTCGCTCGGCGCGCTCGTCGCCCAGCACCTCGCCCGTCCACCGGCCCGACCTGGTCGCCTCGCTGCCTCAGCGTGAGCTCGGTCTGCCGACGTACGGACGCCGAGCGCGACGCGGTGCTGGCTGCGGCTGGCCACCGCCGAGACCGACCTACGCCGCCAGCGTCGAGGCCTCGCTGCACCGCTGGTATCGACGGCACCGCCGTCGACGCCGAGGTCGATCGCGCCACACCCGCCGAGGTCCTGCTGCGCCAACGACCCGGCGCAGCTTCCTCGCCTGCTACCGCGTCTTCGCCACCGCCGACGCGGACGTCTCGCCCGTGCTCGGCCGGATCGCCGTCCCCAGCATCGGCGGTGACCGGCGAGCGACGACCCCGGCTCCACACCCGACATGACGCGACGCCTCGCCGACGCCGTGCCCGGCTGCCGTGCGGTGGTCGCCCCCGGCGCCCGCCACATGCTCCCCGTCCAGGCCCCGCGACCTCGCCGACCACCCTCATCCACAGCTTCATCGGAAGGCACGCATCCATGCCTGAGTCGACCACCCCGACCGCCGCCAACACTTCATCGGCGGCGAGCAGGTCGAGCCGGCGTCCGGCGCCTGCTTCGACGAGCCACAACCCCGCCACCCGCGAGGCGCTCTACGCCGCCGCACGCGGCGACGCCGCCGACGTCGACCGCGCCGTCACGGCCGCCCGCGCGCCTTCGAGGACCCGCGCTGGCGCGACCTGAGCCAGACGCGGCGCGGTCACCTGCTGCGCCGTCTCGGCGACCTGATCGGCGAGAACGCCGAGGAGCTCGCCCGGACCGGAGTCCTAGCGACAACGGCAAGCTGCTGCGCGAGATGCGCGGCCAGCTGACCGCGCTCCCCGAGTACTACTGGTACTACGCCGGGCCTCGCCGACAAGATCCAGGGCGACGTGATCCCGACGTCCGACCGCAACGGTGCTCAACTACACGATGCGCGAGCCGCTCGGCGTGGTCGGCGCCATCACGCCGTGGAACTCGCCGCTGACGCTGACCACCAGCAAGCTCGCCCCGGCCCTGTGCGCCGGCAACACCGTGGTGATCAAGCCGTCCGAGTACACCTCGGCCACCGTGCTGCGACTGGCCGAGCTGGTCGAGCGAGGCCGGCTTCCCGCCCGGCGCCGTCAACGTCGTCACCGGCTTCGGCGCCGAGGCCGGCCAGGCGCTGGTCGACCACCCGCGACATCGCCAAGATCTCCTTCACCGGCAGCACCGGCACCGGCGTCGCGGATCGCCGCCGGCGTCGGCCGCGCGCTTCCTCGGCTCGACGCTCGAGCTGGGCGGCAAGTCGCCCGAACATCGTCTTCGAGGACGCCGACGTCGCCAACGCCGCCATGGGCGTCGTCGCCGGCATCTTCGCCGCTGCCGGCCAGACGTGCATCGCCGGCAGCCGGGTCTTCGCCCACCGCTCGGTCTACGACGAGCTGCTCGAGACGCGTCGCCGAGCGCGCCCGGACCATCCGGATCGGCGACCCGCTCGACGAGGCGACCGAGCTCGGGCCCGCTGGCCTTCGAGGACCAGCGCGACAAGGTCGCCGGCTACGTCGACCTCGGCCGCAGCGAGGGCGCCCGGTCCTCACCGGCGGCCACGCCACCGACGGCGGCCTCGGCGGCTACTTCTACGAGCCGACCGTGCTCGTCGACGTCGACAACGAGCATGCGCGTCGTGCAGCGAGGAGATCTTCGGCCCGGTCGTGGCGGTGATGCCCTTCGACACCGAGGACGAGGTCGTCCGCCTCGCCAACGACACCGAGTACGGCCTGGCCGCCGGCGTCTGGACGTCGCGACCTCGGCCGCGCACACCGGGTGGCCGCGCGGCTCGAGGCCGGCACGATCTGGGTCAACACCTACCGGGCGATGTCCCCCATGTCGCCGCGCCAGGGCTTCAAGAACAGCGGCGTCGGCGTCGAGCACGGCCCCGAGTCGATCAAGGAGTACACGCGTCTCAAGAGCGTGTGGATCAACACCTCGTCCGAGACCGGTCGCCGACCCGTTCGTGCTGCGGAGCTGAGCGTGCCTCTCGTCGACGTCACCCTCACCGAGGGTCGCGCCCCCGAGCAGGTCCGCGAGCTGATCCACGCCCTGCACGACGCCGTCGCACCGCACTGCCGGCACCCGGCCCGAGCACATCCGCGTCATCGTCCGCGAGGTGCCCCGCACCCACTGGGCGACCGGCGACGTCACCGTCGCCGAGATGGCGCTGCCCGCGCCCGACCACCACCATCCCACACCCAGGAGGAGCCGAAGTGAAGTTCTCGTTGTTCGTACACATGGAGCGCTGGGACGACCAGGTCAGCCATCGCCAGCTGTTCGAGGACCTGACCGAGCTGACCCTGATGGCCGAGCACGGCGGGTTCAGCACCGTGTGGATCGGCGAGCACCACGCCATGGAGTACACGATCTCGCCGAGCCCGATGCCGCTGCTGGCCTACCTCGCCGCGCGCACCTCGACCATCCGCCTCGGCGCTGGCACCATCATCGCGCCGTTCTGGAACCCGATCCGCGTCGCCGGCGAGTGCGCCCTGCTCGACGTGATCAGCAACGGCCGCATGGAGGTCGGCCTGGCCCGTGGCGCCTACCAGTTCGAGTTCGACCGCATGGCCGACGGCCTGCCCGCCACCGACGGCGGCAAGCCCCTGCGCGAGCTGGTACCGGCCGTGCGCGAGCTGTGGCAAGGCGACTACGCCCACGACGGCGAGATCTGGCAGTTCCCAACCTCCACCAGCGTACCGAAGCCCGTCCAGCGCCGACCCCGCCGATGTGGATCGCCGCCCGTGACCCCGACTCCCACGACTTCGCCGTCCGATCCGGCTGCAACGTCATGGTCACCCCGCTGATGAAGGGCGACGAAGAGGTGGAGGACCTGCAGCGCAAGTTCCAGACCGCCCTGCGACAACCACCCCGACGTGCCGCGCCCGCGACTGATGGTGCTGCGCCACACCCACGTCCACCCCGACCGAGGACCCTGAAGGGTGGCGTCCGGCGCCCGAGGCCATCTCGCGCTTCTATCGCACCTTCGACGCCTGGTTCGGCAACAAGACCCAGCCCGGTCAACGGCTTCCTCGCGCCCAGCCCGGAGTCGAAGTTCGCCGAGCGCCCGCGTTCGAGCCCGAGTCGCTGCACCGCACCGCGATGATCGGCACTCCCGCCGAGGTCATCGACGCGGCTCGCGCCACTACGAGGCACTCGGCGTCGACGAGTACAGCTTCTCAGGTCCTCCACCGAGCCTGTCGAGCCGGTATCCCCGTCATCGCGCTCCCCGTCCTGGTGGGCTGTCTCCTCAGTGTCGGTCGGCTCCGGCTCGCGTCATCAGGGCCGAACGGCCCCTCCCCCGGGCCATCCGGGCCCCGCGCTCGGAACGGGCAGCAGCCGGTGTCGGCGACTCGGCGCAGACTGAGCACATGGACGAGTTCGCGTTCGAGTCCGAGCTGTGGTCGCCCGAGGAGATGCCGGGCGGGTGGGTCTTCGCGAGCGTGCCGGCCGACCTGAGCGACGACGTACGCGCACTCGGCGGTCCGCCGCGCGGCTTCGGCTCGGTGCGGGTGGAGGTGACGATCGGCGGCTCGACCTGGCGGACGTCGGTCTTCCCCGACGCCACGCGGGGTTGCTTCGTGCTTCCCGTCAAGAAGTCCGTGCGTCGGGCCGAGGACCTCGAGGTCGGTGACACCACGCACGTGGGCCTGCGGGTGCTCGACGAGTGAGGCCTACCCGTCGGCGATGCTGACGTAGCTGATCCGCCAGCCGTAGGCGTTCGGCGCGGGCTCCAGGATCGCGTAGTAGGTGGTGGCCGGGGCCGCGTCGAACGCGATCTCGCAGTCCTGGGTGCCGCCACCGTTGTCGCGGCAGGTGCCGCCGGATCCGCCGCCGTCGGCGGCGTAGCCCACGAGCTGGTCCCACTCGGCATCGCCGACGACCGCCTGGTCGACGAGGCCGGCGCGATCGCCGGCGACGACCGCCTCGACCACGTCGTCCAGCGTCGCCTCGGCGCTGTAGTCCACGACAGCCTCCGAGGAGGAGCTCTCCTGGACCTCGGCCTCCGCCACGAGGGTCGCGGCCCCCGGCGCCTCCAGGGTCCGGCACTCGCCGAGGGTGACGTCGCAGCGGGCCAGACCCGCGGGCCGCGCCTCGTCGCGCTGCCAGACCAGCGCCGCGACCAGGGTGCGGTCGTCCTCCCAGGCCCAGGTGTCGACCGCGAAGCCCCAGCCCTTTGGAGCCTCGAGCCCGACCTCGTCGCCGCCGGTGACCTCCTGCGCGGTCAGGCTCGCCACCGAGGTGACCTCGCCGCCGAGGGTCCCGGCCGGCGAGAGCACCAGCCACGAGCCGCCGGGGCTGATCTCAAGGTCGTCGTACGTCGGCAGGGTGCCCGTCGGCGTCAGCCGCCCGTCGTCCGAGAGGTCGGCGAGGTAGGCCGGCGTGCTCTGGGGGTCGGCGTCGACCCCGTCCACGACGACGAGCCCGGCAGCCGTGGCGGCCAGGACCTGCTGGTCGGGCGCGGTCTCGAACAGGTCGAGGACCGTCTGCTGGCCGCCCTGCTGGGCGAGCCACACCAGGCTGATGCGCCGACCCTGGACGATCACGGTGCCGTCGTCGGTCACCGCCCGGACCCGGGGCGCGACGCCACCCTCCGTGCGGGGCAGCTCGATCGGCGCCGAGCCGAAGCCCTCACCGGCCGGGAGGGTGTCGAAGCCGGTGACCGTGGGGACCCCGCTGCTCAGGTCGACCAACGCGACGTAGCGGCCGTTCGGCGACATCACCGGAGGCTGGTCGACCTCGGCGGCGATCGGGCCGGTGTCCCGGCCCGGACCCCCGCTCCACCAGGAGCCGTCGGCGTTCGCGGCCAGCCACTGGCCGCCCCGGGACTCGACCGACCACCACGTGCCGGGCACCTGCGCGCCGTCGACGTACAGGCGCTGGTCGAGGACGAAGGGCACCGTCGGAGACGCGGACGAGATGGTGCCGTCCTGCCGGTTGCTCGACGGGCTGCTCGTCGGGGTGCCACTGGGCCCGGGGCCGCTCGGCACAGCCGGGTCGTCCGGACGATCGAGCGTCAGCGCCAGCACCCCGGCGATCAGCACGACGGCCGCGGCCACCAGCAGCGGTGGCCAGAGCCAGCCGGCGAGCGGACGCTGCTCGTCGTGGCCGGGCAGCGACGGCAAGGGAGGCACGTGGATGCCGTCGGCGACCTCGCGCAGCTCGCGGGCCAGGGCGTTCTCCAGCTCGGTGCTCATCTCAGACCTCCCCTCCCTCGTGGGCCTGCGGCCCGACGGCGGCTCGCAGCGCGCGGAGCGCGTGGTGGGCCGTGGACTTCACGTTGCCGGTGGAGCACCCGAGGGCGTCGGCGATCTCGCGCTCGCTGAGCTGCTCGTAGTAGCGCAGCACGATCACCGCGCGCTGCCGCGGCGGCAGCGAGGCGATGTGCGGCCACAGGGCCATCCGTTCCTCGGGCCCCGCGGGTGGGGCCGAGCGCCCCTCGGGCGGTACGTCGACCAGCAGCTCGCGCTTCCGGGAGACCGGGCGGTGCTGGGAGATGTGGAGGTTGGTCAGCATCCGACGCAGGTAGGCCGCCGGCTGGTCGGCCCGGCTGACCTTCGACCAGGAGCGGTAGGCCTGGAGCAGCGTCTGCTGCGCCAGGTCCTCGGCGTCCGCGTGGTTGCCGGCGAGCAGGTAGGAGCAGCGGTAGAGCCACGGCCACGCGGACGCGGCGTACTCCTCGAAGCTCGGCGCGTCCTGCGCCTGCTTCGTCGTGGTGAACACCATGACCGCTCCTCTCTCTCACCCCACCTGACGCGCGCGGGGCGAGAGAGGTTGCGTCAGGAGATCACGGCGTCGACCGTCTTCTTCAGCGCGCTCGGCTGCGAGGGGCGCTTGGGCGCCTTCTTGCGCTTCTTCTCCATCTCGGCGCCGATCTCCTGGAGCACGGTGCGGGAGAGGCCGGAGCGGACCTGCGGGAACCACTCCTTCTCCTCCTCCTCGATGTGGTGGCGCACGTTCTCGATCAGCACCGTGGTCTTGGCGGTGAAGCGCTCGGCGTCGGGCTTCATGGCCGCGAGCTCGACGACGAGCAGGTCGGCGACGTGGTGCTCCTCGTAGGACTCCAGGACGTCGTCCTCGAGCTCGGGCAGCAGCTCGCGCACCCGCGGGTACATCACCTCGTTCTCGAGGTAGGTGTGCACGGTCAGCAGCTCGATCATCCGGTCGACGAGCTTGCCCTTCTCCTTGTAGGCCTGGTCGCCGGCCTTCTCGAACTCCTTGAACGTCTTCAGGATGGCCTTGTGGTCGTTCTTCAGCAGGACGATGGCGTCGGTGCTCATGTGGTGCTCCTCAGTGCGGACGGGGTCGGTGTGCGACGGCGTGGCTGGGTGTGACTGGGTGTGGGCATCGGCGTCGGCCGGCCAGTACCCCTCCGGCCCCGGCCCCACCACCTCGGCCCCACCACCTCGGCCCCACCACCTCGCGCCGAGGGCGAGGTGTGAGGCTGGAGCCGTGGACATCCCGGACGGCGGCAGCGTGCGCAGCGAGGACTGGTACGGCGAGCAGCTGGGCGCGGCCCGCTTCGTCGAGGTGACGTTCGTCGACGTCGACCTCACCGAGGTGAGCAGCGCCGGCGCGGTGTTCGAGCGCTGCGTCTTCCGGTCCTGCCGGCTCAACTCCTCCACGCACCGCGCCACCGCTTTCGTCGGGTGCCGCTTCGAGGGCACCAGCCTCTTCGACGCGACGTTCGAGGGGTGCAAGCTGACCGGGTCGAGCTTCGAGCGCTGCACGCTGCGGCCGGTGAGGGTGGTCGGCGGTCAGTGGCGCGGGGTCGCGCTCCGCGGCGCCAACCTCACCGGGCTCGACCTCAGCGACCTCGACCTCCGCGAGTCCGACCTGTCCCTGGCCGACCTCAGCGGGTCGGTCCTGCGCGGGGCCCGGCTCGGCGGCGCGGTGCTGCGCCAGACCGTGCTCACCGCGACCGACCTGCGCGGCGCCGACCTCGACGACGTCGACCTCGCGTCCGCGCGGCTGCGCGAGACCCGGCTCGACCTAGCGGGTGCGGTGCGCCTCGCCGAGCAGCACGGCGCCGTCGTCGACGTCGGCTGACGCTCCGGGCACCCGCACCCGGATGCCGTCGAGGACCAGCGCGAGCCCGAGCCCGAAGTCGGAGCCCTCGCGCGGCTCGCCGGGGATCGCGCCGGCGCTGCCGGCCTGCAGGTGCGTCTGCTCGTCGGCGGCGTGGCCGAACACGAAGTGGAGCAGCGTCCGCGTCGCCGTGGTCACGACCTCGCGGGCGAGACCGGCGTCCTGCAGGGCCTCGGTGATCGCCTCGCCGGGCTCGGTGGCCCCCAGCCCGAACGCGTGCACGGTCGCCACCACCTCGGCGCCGTCGCGGTAGGCCAGCATCGCGTCGCGCAGCTCGGCGCAGACCTCGGCGACGCGGGCGTCCCACGTCGTGGCGGTGCGGGGCCGACGTCCACGCGCGAGCAGCTCGTCGGCGACCGCCGCCAGCAGCACCTGCTTGCTGGCCACGTGGTGGTAGAGCGCGCTGGGCCGGACCCCGAGCTCGGCGCCCAGCCGGCGCATCGTGAGGTCGGCCAGTCCGTAGCGGTCGAGGACGTCGAGAGCCCGGTCGACGACGTCCGCGCGGTGGTAGCGCACCTCACACCTCCGGTCCGGGACCCGGCGTTGACGGGCCCGCGCGCCGACCCTAACCTGAACACCGTTCACCTGACCAACGGTCAGGTCACGACGGCGAAGGAAGCCCATGAGCATGACGGACACGCCCGACACCGAGGGACGCACGCGCCGTACGCGGCGCCTCTCCACCACCGACCTGGCGCTGATCGCCGCCTTCGCTGCCCTGACCGCCGCCGTGGCCTACATCGGCGCGGTGCCGGTGGGTGGCGCCGGCGTGCCGATCACGCTGCAGACCTTCGCGATCATGCTCGGCGGCTGCCTGCTCGGGCCGGTGCGCGGCTTCCTGGCCGCCGCCCTCTACCTCGGCCTGGGCGCCATCGGCCTCCCGGTCTTCGCCGAGCACTCCTCGGGGCTGGGCGTCTTCACCGGCCCCTCGGCCGGCTACCTGTTCTCGTTCCCGATCGCGGCCGCGCTCGCCGGGTTCCTGGTCCTCCGCGTGGCCGGCAAGACCGGCAAGACCCGCGCCCTGGTCGTGTTCGCGTGCTCGCTGGCCGGGAGCATCCTGGTCATCCACCCGATGGGCGTGGTCGGCATGAAGCTGTTCTTCGACGTCTCGTGGGCCACCGCGTGGAGCTACGACACGCCGTTCTGGCTCGGCGACCTGATCAAGACCGCCCTGGTCGCACTCGTCGCCGCCGAGGTGCACCGGGCGTTCCCGCAGCTGCTGCACCGCCGCTAGGTCACAGGTGCCGACGCTCACCCTCGAGGCCGCGGCCGTCACGGTCGACGTCCCCGACGGCGAGCGAGTCATCCTGGAGCCGACGACGCTGACCCTCACCGAGCACCGGGTGGGGGTCATCGGCGCCAACGGGTCGGGCAAGTCGACGCTGGCCCGGCTGCTCAACGGCCTGGTGAAGCCGACGTCGGGGCGGGTGCTGCTCGACGGCGTCGACGTCGCCCGCCACGGCGCCGCCGTACGACGCCGCGTCGGGTTCGTCTTCACCGACCCGGCGGCCCAGCTGGTGATGCCGACGTGCGCCGAGGACGTCGAGCTCTCGCTGAGGCGCCACGTGCGCGACGGCCGCGCCCGGCGGGAGCAGGCGCTGGCGGTGCTGGCGAGGTTCGGCCTCGCCGAGCACGCCGACGTCAGCGTGCATGCGCTCTCGGGCGGCCAGAAGCAGCTGCTCGCGCTGGCCGGCGTGCTGGCCACCGAGCCCCACGTCGTGGTGGCCGACGAGCCCACGACCCTGCTCGACCTGGCCAACACCCGACGGGTCTCCGACCTGCTGTTCTCCCTCGACCAGCAGCTCGTGCTCCTGACCCACGACCTCGAGCTGGCGCGCCGCTGCGACCGGGTCCTGGTCGTCGCCGATGCCGCCGTGGTGCACGACGGCCCGGCCGATTCCGCGGTCGACCACTACGTCTCGTTGGTCGAGGCGTGAGCTCCTCCGTCCTGGTCGGGGTCTACCAGCCGGGCGACACCCTCTTCCACCGGGCACCGGTCGGGCTCAAGGTCGCCGGCCTGGCGGCGTTCAGCCTGGCCGTGGTGCTGACCCGCAGCATGCCGGCGTCCTGGGCGTTCCTCGCCGTGGCCGTGGCCGTGGCGCTGGTGGCCCGGGTCCGGCTCGCCACGCTGGCCCGCGCGACCCGGGTGATCCTGGTCTTCGCGGTGTTCGTGGCGGCCCTGCAGTGGTGGTGGTACGGGCGCGACAAGGCGATCGAGACGCTGGTCGACCTGGTCGCCCTGGCCCTGATGGCGATCGTGGTCTCGGCCACGACGCCGATCAACGCGATGCTGGATGCGCTGGTGCGCTGGCTGCGGCCGCTGCGCCGGCTGGGCGTCGACCCCGACCGGGTGGCGCTCACGTTCACCCTGGCGATCCAGGCGCTGCCCGGCACCGTCGCCCTCGCCCTGGAGACCCGCGACGCCGCCCGCGCCCGCGGGGTCGAGCGGCGCCCGCGTGCGCTGCTGACCCCGTTCGTCGTGCGGGTCGTGGCGCGGGCGCACGAGACCGGCGACGCGCTGCAGGCCCGAGGCATCGGCGAGGACTGAGCCAAGACGCACAGGTACGGCGTCAGGTCGCTCCTGACGCTCCCCCGGTCCGTACGCTGGTGAGGTGACTGCCACCCTCGAGCCCCTGAGCGCCGACGAGGTCTACGACCTCGCGCTGGAGCCCCGACGCCGAGCGCCGGCCAGGCGCGTGCTCCTCGGGGCCCTCGACCTGTGGTGCGCGATGACCGGCGGCCGGATGGAGCTGACCCGGGCCGGCGACCTCGTCGTCCGGCGGCGCACCGACGGCGCGGTCGAGCTGACCGTGCCGCTGCAGTCGGCCGACGACGCCCCCGCCCTGGTCGCCATCGTCCGCGACCAGATGGAGACGCTCACCCCCGAGGAGTTCCGGGCCGCCTGGGGGCTCGGCTAGCACGTCGACCGGTCGCGCTCACCAGCCCGGCGGCGTCCGGTGGCGCCACGGCGCGGCGGCCTCGACCTGGGCGGCCAGCGAGAGCAGCAGCTCCTCCTCCGCGGGGCGTCCCGCGAGCATCACCCCGACGGGCAGCCCGGCCGGCGTGTGGTGCAGCGGGAGCGACACCGCCGGCATGCCGGTGACGTTCCAGGCCGACGTCCAGGGGGTGAAGGACTTCTGCGCCTCGAAGTCGGCCGCTGGATCCGCGTCGTCCCGGAGCGCTCCGACCGGCAGCGGGGGCGCGGCCAGGGTCGGGGTGAGCACGGCGTCGTACGGCGCCAGGGCCTCGAGGGCCTGGGCGGCGAAGCGGCGCACGGCCCCGATCGCGAGCCCGAAGTCCGGACCGCTCACGGCCCGGCCGCGCTCGGTGAGCCACCGGGTGAGCGGTCTCAGGAGGTGCTCCTCCTCGGGCGGCACGACCGAGAGCGCGGTGAGCACCGCCCAGCAGGTCTCGAAGACCGGCACGGCCTCCCGCGGCAGCGGGACCGGCACGTCGACCACGTCGTGACCCAGCCCCTCGAGCAGGCGCGACGCGTCGTCGTAGGCCTGCACGCACTCCGGGTCGACGGGGGTGTCGGTGATGACTGGTGTGATGAAGCGAGCGACCCGGAGGCGGCCCGGGTCACGGTCACAGGAAGCCAGGAACGGGGAAGGACCCGAGGACGGAGGTGGGGCCCACGACGGATCACCCGCCCGACGACCGGCGAGGACGTCGAGCAGCGCGGCCGCGTCCCGGACCGTGCGCGCGATGGAGCCGGCAGTTGCCAGGCCGACCGGGTCCCCGTACATCGGGTAGCCGCTGATCCGACCCCGGGTCGGCTTGAGCCCCACCAGCCCGCAGCACGACGCGGGGATCCGGATGGAGCCTCCGCCGTCGGAGCCCTGCGCGACCGGCACCAGTCCGGCCGCGACGGCCGCGGCGGCCCCGCCCGAGGAGCCCCCGGCCATCCGCGAGCGGTCCCACGGGGTCACCGCAGGCGGCGCACCCTCCGGCTCGGTGTAGCAGGGCGAGCCGAACTCGGGAGTGCTGGTCTTGCCCAGGCTGACCATCCCGGCCGCCTCGATCGCCAGCGTGACGGCGTCGGAGACGGACGGCACGTGGTCGGCGAAGACCGGCGAGCCGAACGAGGTGCGCACGCCGGCGGTGAGGTTGAGGTCCTTGATCGCCGTCGGCACGCCGTGCAGCGGTGAGTCGGCCGGGCCGGGCTCGGCCAGGGCTTCGGCGGCGGCGCGGGCCCGGTCGGGGGTGAGCGTCACGAACGCCCCCACGTCGTCGAGCCGGGCCGCGCGATCGAGGTAGTGCTCGACGAGCTCGGTCGAGGAGACCTCGCGCCGACGTACGGCGTCGCCCTGCTCGAGCGCGGTCAGGTCGTGCAGCTCGCTCACGGACCCGAACCTAGCCGCTCGGGCGGTGCCGGGTCAGGCGGCCACCGGCGCCGACTCGAAGCCGACCAGACGGTCGAGGGCCGCGAGCAGCGTGGCGCGCACGGTGGCGTCGGTCAGCACGTCGACCTCCAGGGCCGACTGCGACACGGTGACCTCGGCGACGGCGGTGGCGCCGGCGATCCCGGCGGAGCGCAGGGCGTCGGCGTGGGCCCACTTGCCGCCGTACGGGGTCGGGGTCACACCGACGACACCGAAGGGCTTGCCCACGATCGCGCCCGCGCCGTAGGGCCGCGAGAGCCAGTCGAGCGCGTTGTTGATGACGGCGGGCATGGTGCCGTTGTACTCCGGGGTGACCACGAGGACGCGGTCGGCGGCAGCCACGCGCTCGCGCACCGCGACGGCGGCGGCGGGCGGCTCGGCGCCGTCGAGGTCCTCGTTGTAGAAGGGAAGGGCGTCGAGGCCGGCGACCAGGTCGAGGGTCACGCCCTCGGGGGCCCGGTCGCGCAGCAGCTCGGCGAGACGACGGTTGACGGAGTCGGCGCGGAGGCTGCCGACGAGGACGGCGACCCGGGTGGTGGTGGACATCTGAGGCTCCTGGGAGGTGGGAAGGTGGATTCTTGTGGAGGCTAAACGGACCGCAGTCCGCTTCTATTCCTCTCCCCGGCCTTCCTCGTAGGGTGGGGTGGCCATGTCCGATCCCAGCGCAGACGCCTCGCCCCTCCCCCTGCTCGACGTGGCGCACGCCCGCGAGCTGCCGCTGCTGGGGAACCCCCCACCCGAACGCCGCGACGCCGCGCGCAACCGACTGGCGCTGCTGGTCGCCGCCGAGGAGCTGGTCGCCCTGCAGGGCGTCGACGCGGTCACGATGGAGGCGGTCGCGACCCGGGCCGGGGTCGGCAAGGGGACCGTCTTCCGTCGCTTCGGCTCGCGCGAGGGGCTGATGGGCGCACTGCTCAACTTCAGCGAGACCGCGTGGCAGGGGCTGGTGATCGCCGGTCCGCCGCCGCTGGGGCCGGGAGCCCCTCCCCAGCAGCGCTTGCTCGCCTTCGGGAGGTCGCGCCTGGAGCAGACCCTGCGGCACGCGGACCTGATCCGGGCCGCGGGGGCCTTCGGCACGCGCTCGTACGCGGCGTACTCGTTCACGACGATGCACGTGCGCTACCTGCTCGGGGAGCTCGGGGTCTCCGGCGACCTCCCGATGCTGGCGACCGCCCTGCTCGCGCCGCTGGAGGTGCCGATCCTCGAGCAGCAGCTGCGGGTCGACGGGATCCCGATCGAGCGCGTGCACGACGGCTGGGTCGACCTGGCCCGCCGGGTGGTCGGACCGGACGTGTGGTCGGACAGTCCGCTCAGTCCTGGTGGTGGCGGCGCAGACCGTAGGTGAGACCGTCGACCAGCGCGCCCCACGAGGCCTCGATGACGTTGTGCCCGACGCCGACCGTCACCCACGACGACTCCCCGTCGCTGGTCTCGATCAGCACCCGGGTGATCGCGTCGGTGCCGTGCCCCTGGTCGAGGATCCGCACCTTGTAGTCGATGAGCTCGAACTTCGCGACCTCCGGGAACGCCTGGCTGATGGCGCTGCGCAGCCCGGCGTCGAGGGCGTTGACCGGTCCGTTGCCCTCGCCGGTCACGACGTAGCGCACCCCGGCCGCGGTGAGCTTGACCGTCGCCTCGGAGACCGCCTCCTCCCCCGGCGTGGAGTGGGTGAGGGTCTCGGTGATCACCCGCCAGCTCTCGACCTCGAAGTAGGAGGGCCGGGCGCCCTCGAGCTCCTCGAGCAGCAGCAGCTCGAAGGACGCGTCGGCGGCCTCGAACGTGTAGCCGCCCGCCTCGAGCTGCTTGACCCGGTCGGTCACCCGCGTGACCAGGGCCTTGTCGTGGCCGAGCTCGAAGCCGAGCTCCTTGCCCTTGAGCTCGATCGAGGCCCGGCCGGCCATGTCGGAGACCAGCAGCCGCATGTCGTTGCCGACGCCGCTGGGGTCCATGTGCTGGTAGAGGTTGGGGTCGACCTTGATCGCGCTGGCGTGCAGCCCGGCCTTGTGCGCGAACGCCGAGGAGCCGACGTACGGCTGGCGCGACGCGGGCGGGAAGTTGGTGACCTCGGCGACGGCGTGCGCGATCCGGGTGGACTCGCGCAGCAGACCCTCGGGGAGCACGGGCCGGTCGAGCTTGAGCTCGAGGTTGGCGACGACCGTGACCAGGTCGGCGTTGCCGGTGCGCTCGCCGTAGCCGTTGATGCAGCCCTGGACGTGGCTCGCGCCGGCGTCGACCGCGGCCAGCGAGTTGGCCACCGCGCAGCCGCTGTCGTTGTGGGCGTGGATGCCGACCCGGCCCCCGGTGCTCTCGATGACGTCGAGCACGACGTCGGAGACCCACGGCGGGAGCATGCCGCCGTTGGTGTCGCAGAGCGCGACGACGTCGGCGCCGGCCTCGAGCGCCGTGCGCAGCACCTCCAGGGCGTAGTCGCGGTTGGCGCGGTAGCCGTCGAAGAAGTGCTCGGCGTCGAGGAAGACCTGCTGCCCTTCACCGCGCAGGTGGGCGACGGTGTCGCGGACCATGGCGAGGTTCTCCTCGAGCGTCGTCCGCAGCGCGAGCTCGACGTGACGGTCGTGCGACTTCGCGACCAGGGTGACCACCCCGGCGCCGCTGTCGCGCAGCGCCGCCACCTGCGGGTCGTCGGCCGCGGCCGCGCCGGGCCGGCGGGTCGCCCCGAAGGCGGCGAGGCGGGCGTGCTGGAGGTCGAGCTCGACGGCGGCCCGGCGGAAGAACTCGGTGTCCTTGGGGTTGGCGCCCGGCCACCCGCCCTCGATGTAGCCGACGCCGAGACCGTCGAGGTGCCGGGCGATCGTCAGCTTGTCGGCGACGGTGAGGTGGAGGCCCTCCTGCTGCGCGCCGTCGCGCAGGGTGGTGTCGTAGACGTGGAAGTCGCCGTGCAGGTCCATGGTGGGGTCCGGGCTCCGTGTCGGTCGGGGTGGTGCGGCTGGGTGCGGGCACAAAAAAACCTCTCGAGGACGAGAGGTCGGCGCATCGAGGGACTCGATGCGCTAGCGAATGATGATGCGGTGGTGTGCCACGTCCCCCATGGTGCCACGGCCCGCCGGATCCGGCCATGGGTCTCGGGATGCGGTCAGCGCCCGAGGATGCCGCCCTCGGGCACCTCGAAGGACGCGAACGGACGCTCCGCGGCCGGGAGCCAGCTGACCCCGTGGGAGGAGACCTGCAGGCCCAGCAGGAGCACGACGACGGCCAGCACCGCCACGGCGGCCAGCCAGGCGCCCACGCCCCGCGCCAGCGGTCGGACCACCCGGTTGAGCGGGCCGCGCACCCGGCTGCCGCCGGGGCCCCACCACAGCGAGACGGCGAGCACGACGCCGCTGACGAACAGGGTCGTGGCCAGCCCGGCGGCGAACGCGTAGCAGAGCAGGGCGGCGGCCACCGCGAGGCCGGCGCTCCAGAGCAGCAGCCCCAGCGTCGACGGGAGCGACTGCACCACCCGCCACGGCGACGACACCACGAGCTGGAGGCCGTCGTACCAGCGGCGACCGCGCAGGCGGCGCTTGTCGCCCACCGCACCCGCGGCCAGCGAGGCGCTGCGCAGCAACCAGACGGCGACCACCACCAGGCTCGCGGTGACCCAGGGGGCGGCCGCCGACGCGGCACCCACGACCGTGGCCGCGACCGCGACCAGCAGCAGTCGGCGAGCCCGCTCCACCCACGGCACCGGTGGCGCCGGCTGCTCGCCCCAGGGCTGGTCGTGCTGCTCGTCCCACTCGCGCTCGAGCCGATCCTGGCGATCGGGCGCGGGGAGCGGGGCGGGGGCCGGCAACGGCGGAGCGACGGACGGCGCCGCCACGGGCTCGACGGCGGTCGGCATCGCGAGCGTCTGCGGCGCCGGCTGCGAGGCCAGTGCCAGCGGGGCCGTGAAGACGTCGGAGGCGCCGCCCGTGGGCGGCGGCGGCAGCTCCTGTCGGGGGTCGGGGCGGGTGGTCTGCGGACGCAGCCAGGCCAGGATCGCCTCGAGCGTGGGCCGCCGGCCGGGCTCGGGGGCGAGCGCCGCGTCGAGGACGTCGCGCAGCGGGTCGGGGACCGCACTCAGGTCGTGCTCTCCGCGCCGTACCCGGTCCATGATCGCCATCGACGGACCCCGCCCGTAGGGCGGCGACCCGGTGGCGGCGTACGCGACGGTCGCCGCCCACGAGTGCACGTCGGAGGCGTTGGTGGCGTCGTCGCCGTAGAGGATCTCCGGGGCGAGGTAGCCCGGGGTGCCGAGCAACCAGCCGGTGTGGGTGAGCTTGGGGTCGTCGGCGACCCGGGCCAGACCGAAGTCGATGAGGATGGGGGTGCGACCCTCCATCAGCACGTTGGACGGCTTGATGTCGCGGTGCAGCACCCCGACCGCGTGGACCGAGGCGACGCCCTCGGCGAGGCAGGCCGCGAACCAGAGCAGGTCGCGCTCCGCGATCGGGCCGTGCTCGATCACGTGGTCGTGGAGCGCGAGCCCCGGGACGTAGCGGGTGGCGACGTACGGCACCGGCGCCCAGGGGTCGGCGTCGATGATCTCGGCGACCCACTGGCTGCGGATCCGGCGCAGCGAGCTGACCTCGCGGGCCAGCCTCGCCCGGGCCTCGTCGTCGCCGACGATGTGGGGGCGCAGCATCTTCAGCGCGACCCGGGGCTCGCCCGGCTTGCGCGCGAGGTGGACCACGCCCATGCCGCCCTCGCCGATCTTCGCGAGCACGGCGTAGTCGCCCACGGTGAGCGTGGGCGACTGCGGGCCGGGCTGCGTCGTCACGACCCGAGATTACCCGCGGCGGGCCGCCAGATCAGGTGACGCGGTGCATCCAGCCGAAGGTGTCGGCGGCGCGGCCGTACTGGATGTCGACCAGGGCCTGGCGCAGGCGCATGGTCAGGTCGGTGGACGCCGGGGCCGGGGCCTCGCCGCCCTCCCACTTCAGCGCACCCACCGGCGTCACGACGGCGGCGGTGCCGCAGGCGAAGATCTCCACGATGTCGCCGCTGCTCACGCCGTCGCGCCACTCGTCGATCGAGAGCTTGCGCTCCTCGACCTGGTGACCGAGCTTGCCGGCGAGCTCGATGATCGAGGCTCGGGTGATGCCCTCGAGGATGGTGCCGGTCTCGGGGGTGACGATCCGGCCGTCGGCGAAGACGTAGTAGAGGTTCATGCCGCCGAGCTCCTCGACGTAGCGCCCCTCCTGGCCGTCGAGGAAGACGACCTGGTCGCAGCCGTGGGCGGTGGCCTCCTGCTGGGCGACCAGCGAGCTCGCGTAGTTGCCGCCGGTCTTGGCCGCGCCCATCCCGCCGCGACCCGCGCGGGTGTACTCCTCGGTGAGCCAGAGGGTCACCGGCCTCACCCCGCCCTTGAAGTAGGCGCCGGCCGGGCTCGCGATGACCAGGAACGTGACGTGCTGCGCCGGACGGACCCCGAGGAAGACCTCGGTGGCGATCATGAACGGCCGGATGTAGAGGCTCTTCTCGCCCTCGTTGTCCGGGACCCAGCGCTGGTCGACCTCGACGAGGGCGTCGACGGCCTGGACGAAGTCGGCGACCGGCAGCTCGGGGAACGCCAGGCGGTGGCTGGAGCGCACCATCCGGGCGGCGTTCTCCTCGGGGCGGAAGGTCCACACCGACCCGTCGTCGTGCCGGTAGCCCTTCATCCCCTCGAAGGTCTCCTGCGCGTAGTGCAGCACCGCCGTGGCGGGGTCCATCGTCAGCGGCGCGTACGGCGTGACCCGCGCGTCGTACCAGCCCCGGTCGGGAGTCCACTCGACCGTGAACATGTGGTCGGTGAAGTAGGTGCCGAAGCCGGGGTTCGCGAGGATCTCCGCGAGCCGCTCGTCGCTGACCGGGGACTCCGAGCGCGTGGTGCTGATCTCCATGGCAGACAAAGTAGTCGAACTTCCTAGTAGGTCGGGAGGGCAGGCTCCCGCAGCCGGGCGTGCGCCCGACCGGGGGTCGGTCCGGCGAGCCCGACGCTTCTGGGCCTCCACTGTCGCTTCTGGGGTGCTGGGGTGGCCCAGAAGCGCCGAGTTACCAGCGGATGCTGGTGTTTCGCACCCTCAGGCCAGGCGCGCGGCGATCGCGTCGCCGACCTCGGGGGTACGCCGGGTGCCGCCGGAGGAGCGCTCGGCCAGGTCGGCGAGCACGGCGGTCTCGACGGCGGCGGCCGCCTCGGGGTGACCGAGGTGGTCGAGCAGGAGCGAGACCGAGAGGATCGCGGCGGTGGGGTCGGCCACCTGCTGGCCGGCGATGTCGGGCGCCGAGCCGTGCACGGGCTCGAACATCGACGGAGCGGTGCGGTCGGGGTTGATGTTGCCGGAGGCCGCGAGCCCGATGCCACCGGTGATGGCGGCGGCCAGGTCGGTGATGATGTCGCCGAAGAGGTTGTCGGTGACGATCACGTCGAAGCGGGCGGGGTCGGTGGTCATGAAGATCATCGCGGCGTCGATGTGCATGTAGTCGACGGTGACGTCCGGGAACTCTGCGGCGACCTGCTGGGTCAGCCGCCACCACACCGCTCCGGCGTGCACCAGCACGTTGGTCTTGTGGACCAGGGTCAGCTTCTGGCGCGGACGCCGCCGGGCCCGCGCGAACGCGTCCCGCACGACCCGCTCGACGCCGTACGCCGTGTTGACCGAGACCTCGGTGGCCACCTCGGCCGGGGTGCCGACGCGCAGGGCGCCGCCGTTGCCGGTGTAGGGCCCCTCGGTGCCCTCGCGCACCACCACGAAGTCGACCTCGCCCGGGTCCGCCAACGGCGAGGTGACGCCGGGGAAGATCCGGGAGGGACGCAGGTTGACGTAGTGGTCGAGCTCGAAGCGCAGCCGGAGCAGCAGCCCGCGCTCGAGGATGCCCGGCGGCAGGTTCGGGTCGTTGGGCTTGCCGCCGACGGCCCCGAGCAGGATGGCGTCGTGGTCGCGGATCTCGGCGAGCACGGAGTCCGGCAGCACCTCGCCGGTCGCGAGGTACCGCTCGGCGCCCAGGTCGTAGCGGGTGGGCTCGAACTTGGTCCCGGTCGGCGCCGCGACCTCGAGCACCTTCAGTGCCTCGGCCGTGACCTCCTGACCGATGCCGTCGCCCGGGATGACTGCCAGCTTCACGGTGCTCATGGGAGGCGAGGCTAGTTGTCGTCGGGCCGTTCGCCGCCGTTGTCTCGCAGGTCAAGCGCGGTCTGCACCGCGCCGGTCCGGTCCTCGTAGCGCGTGGTCTCGGTGCGGTGCTTCGCCGGGCCCCACTCGGGATACATGTCGTACATGGCTCGTCCTTCTCCTGTGTCGTGTGATCGCTGCTGGGACCAGCAGCGAGGTGTTGTCCAAAGCTGTCCGAAGACCCCCGCCGTAGCGGGCGCAACACCTCGTGGATCACACGGAGGAGGAAAAGCGGCAGGATGCGGATCGCGCGGCGGCTGACACTGGCGATCCGCTACAGCGGGCGTCTTCGGGCTTGAGTTGTGTCGAGAAGCCCGTCAACGCCGAATCACCGCGGCGAGGTGGCCTCTCGTCAGGCCCCGCCGCGGCGTTCGAGAATTACGAGAACGCTCCGCATGGTCCGTCGATGCTAGGACGTCCTCGCTTGTCCTGACCACCCGTATCCACGAATCGTCCGCATGTCGAGACGGTTGTCCCGCGATGAGAGACTCACGGCATGTCCGCGCCCCCCGATCTCCCCGACGTGGTCCGCCGCGCTTTCGACGTCTGCCGCAAGGCGGGCTACGTGTCCTTCTGCCGCAACGAGACCGGACGGCTGCTGGCCGCGCTGGCCGCCACCCGGGTCGGGACGATGGCCGAGTTCGGCACCGGCTGCGGCGTCGGCACCGCCTGGCTGCGCTCGGGCGTGCGCGGCGAGCACACGCACATCGTGACCGCCGAGCTCGACCCGCGCCTGGCCGGCGCCGCGGCCGAGATCTTCGTCGAGGACCCGCAGGTGGACGTGCTGGCCGCCGACTGGTCCACGCTGCTGGACCGCGGCCCCTACTCGTTGCTCTTCCTCGACTCCGGGCAGCCCGCCGAGGTCGGTGTGGACGCCGTCATCGACCTCGTCGAGGAGGGCGGGATCGTGGTCCTCGACGACTTCACCCCCTGCGAGCTGTGGCCGCCGATCAGCTACGGGCGGGTCGACACGTTGCGCGAGGAGTGGCTCTCCGACGAGCGTTTCACGACCGTCGAGGTGATGGTGGCCCCCGACGCCTCGACGCTGATCGCCACCAAGCGCTGAGCCTGGCCCTCCCCGTCAGCGGGACCGCGGCGGCCCGGAAGCACAGGCGAGGCACGTGCGCGCCGTCGGCCGCGCCTCGAGCCGGCCCGGCGGGATCGGCTCGCCGCACTGCTCGCAGACGCCGTACGTGCCGTCGTCCAGGCGCGCCTGGGCGGCCACGATCTCGGCGAGGTGCTGCCGCACCTGCCTGACCACGGTGTCGACCTGAGAGCGCTCGAACGCGATCGTCGCGCCCTCGGGGTCGTGCTCGTCGTCGGCGTTGGTGTCCTTCGAGGCAGCCACCACCTCGTCGAAGGTGGCGACCAGGCCGACCAGCCGGCGCTCGGTCTCGGCGCGCTCCAGGCTCAGCAGCTCTCCGGCAGCGGTCACGCCCCCATGCTGCCGCACCCGCACGGCGCTCAGCCCTCGCCGGGGGCGGCCTTGCGGACGACGAGGCGGGTCCAGGCACCGAGGTAGACACGGTCGTCGGCGGAGATCTCCTGGCGCTGGCCCTGGGGCACGGGTCGCGTCGGCAGGGGGCCGACCGCGGGGCCGACGTAGGTGCCGTTGGAGGAGCCGAGGTCCTCGACCCACCAGCGGGTGCCGTCGCTGGTCAGCTGGGCGTGCCGCCGGCTGATGCCGTTGTCGGAGGACAGGTCGATGTCGGGGGTGATGCCGCGGCTGCGCGAGGCGCGACCGACCAGCACCGACTGGTGCGCCAGCGGGAGGACGATCGGCAGGCCGGGCGAGGGCAGCGCGTCGGTGCTGGCCTGGTCGGCGTACCAGTCGGGGTCGATCCAGATCTCGGCCACCCACCCCGGGCTGAGGGCGGGCGAGGGGTTGGCGTCGTCCGCGGGCGTCGCGACCGGCGGGTCGGCGTCGCCGGTCGCGGCGGCGGTGGCGTCGGCGGTGGCGTCGGCGGTCGCGATCGGGCGGGGCAGGCTGCCGGTGGTGAAGTCGTAGCCGCACGCCTCGCAGAACAGCGCGTCGGGCGGGTTGGCGGTCGAGCAGTTCGGGCACCCGCCCGCCGCGACGTCCGCAGCGCCGTCCTCTGCGGGACCGTCCTTCGCAGGGCCGTCCTTCGCAGGGCCGTCCTTCGCGGGGCCGTCCTTCGCGGGGCCGGCCGGGACCACGGGCAGCACCGCGGTCTCGCCCGCCGCCTCGACCGGCAGCCCGCAGACGTCGCAGTAGTCGGTGGCCCGGGTCGGGTGGCCCGAGGGGCAGGTGGTCACTTCTTGATCCGGGTCGTCTTGGTCGACGCGGTGTCGAGAGCCATCTCGTCGGCCTTGTCGACCGTCCGCTTGAGCCGCACCGTGCCCTCCGCCTCGTTGTCGATGTCGACCACCTTGCGCAGCTTGGAGGTCGCCTCGCCGTTGCCGGTCTCGGCAGCCAGCTGCACGGCTCGGCCGAGCTTGGTGGTCGCGGTGCGCTCGTCGCCGGAGGCCTTGGCGGCGAGGCCCTCCTGGATCATCGAGGCCAGCTCGGTCTGCCCGGTGTAGTGGGCGACCTGCGGGTCGATCCGCGTCGTCTGCCCCGAGTCGTTGGACCACGTCGCCTTGACCAGCCCCTGGCAGACCACGTCGGCGCCGAGCGCGAGCTGCACGCGCGCGGCGAGCTGCTCCTGACCGATCGCCTTCGCGGAGACCCGCACCGCGACGTGGTAGTCGCGCGACTCGTCGGCCCAGGCCCCGGTGGGGTAGGCGCCGGTGAGGGCGTTGACCTCCGTACGTCGGGCCGTGAGGTCCTCGACCGTCGGCGCCACCTGACGCACGAACAGCACCTGCGCACCCTGGGGCGACCACACCCGCAGCTGGGCGTCGGCCACGCCGCGCGACATCGAGGTCTGCATCATCTCGCGGAACTGCGCCTGCAGCTGCTCGGGGCCGGGGATGATGTCGACGGAGCCGAGCAGGGCCTGGGCGATCCGTCGCACCTCCTCGACGACCCAGTCGGTGCCGATGCCGCGGCAGTCGCACTGGAAGACCCCGGTCGCCCGCTGGATCGCGGCGTCGAGCTTGCCGCCGTCCTCGCGGTTCTCGCCGTCGGTGAGCAGGATCGCGTGGCGCTGGGACACCTGCGGGACCGAGGCGAACAGCGTGACCGCGAGGTCGAGCCAGGTGCTCATCGCGGTGCCGCCGCTGGAGACGAACTGGTCGACCGCTCGCATCGCCTCGACGCGCGTCGCGGCGTCCATCTGCACCAGCCCCGGCCCCGAGGTCACCTGCGGGTAGGCCAGGGCGGCGCGGTCGGAGCCCGCGACCAGCGCGAACATCGTGCCGTCGAGCACCTCGCTCAGCGCGGCCTTCGCGGCGTCGCGGGCCGCGGCCATGTTGCGCGGGCCCATCGAGCCGGAGGTGTCGACGATGATGATCTCGCCGGCGGACCCCGAGCCCGCCTGGCCCGCCGAGCCCGCCCCGGTGCAGGTGACGGTGACGATCGCGTTGACGTCGGTCCCGCCGTCGGGCAGGTACTCGTTCTGGTAGACGGCGGCGGTGAACTCAGCCATCGGAGCCTCTCTCGGTCTCGCTGTGCATGTCGGTGGCCTGCCCTACGGGTCGTTCGGTGGCGTCGTGGGGGTCATTGTGCCCCGCCCCGACCCGCGCGAGCGTGGCCGTGATGTTGTCCTGCCCCCCGCAGGCGTTGGCGAAGTCGACCAGCGCCAGCGACAGCACCGCGGGGTCGCTCGCGCCGACGGCCCGCACGTGCTGGGCCAGCGCGTCGGGCTCGGACGCGTAGTTCCAGAGCCCGTCGGAGCAGACCAGCACCCAGCCGGGTCGGTCGACGTCGAGCCGCCCCACCCGCGGCGTCAGGTCGGGGGCGTCGGGCCCCAGCCACCGGGTGATCGCGTGGGCCATCGGTCCGGTCTCCGCCTCGATCCGGGGTACGCCGGCCCGGATCTGCTGCTCGGCGGCCGAGTCGTCGACGGAGAGCTGGCGGGCCGGCGCGCCGTCGGGCAGCCAGTAGGCCCGTGAGTCGCCGATGTTGGCGAACCACACGGTGTCGCCGTCGGCGCCGCCCTCCACGATCGCGGCGACGAAGGTCGCCGACGGCGGGGCGAGCGACCCGTCGGGCGTGGTCGCGACCACGGCGTCGTTGGCCGCGACCACCGCGTCGGCGAAGGCGCGCGCCACGACCGACGCGCGGCTCTCGGGTGTGCCGAGGCCTCGCGGCAGCGGGGTGCGGAGCGTCTCGAGCGCAGCGCGGGCGCCGGCGAGCGAGGCCAGGTGGGAGTCGTCGGTGCGGGACACGCCGTCGAGCACCACGAGCACGGCGTGCTCGCCGGGCGTCGGGGAGGCCAGCAGGGCCATGGCGTCCTCGTTGCGGCTGTGCCGCAGCCCGCGGTCGCAGACGCCCGCGACCCAGGCGGCCGGCTGCTCGCGGAAGTGGTCGCGCTCGCTGGCGGCCTTGGTGCCGCACTGCTCGCAGTAGCCGTCGGCCCCGACCTCGCCCCCGCAGGACAGGCAGGGCCGTCGACCGGTCGCCCCCGGCGCCGCCGGGTCGCCCGCGCCGGTCGGGGCGTTGCGCCGCGTCGGCGCACTGATCGGGCCGGTGCCGAGGTCGTCGCCCGGCGCGGCCTCCTCCGCGGCCAGGGCGGCCTGCCCGACGACGGCCTCGGCCGCGCCGACGCTGCCGGGCGCGCCCGCGGACGGGTCGACCGGCCGTCCGCAGCTCTCGCAGAAGCGGGCCCCGTCGTCGACCGGCTGGTCGCAGTGCGGGCAGGCACGGGTGGGGGTCTCGGTCATGTCAGCGTCCAGCTCCGCACGGCGTTGGCCTGGTTGACGAGGTCGATGCGTTCCTCGAGCGTCGGGGTGTCGCGGGCGAGGGTACGCAGCGTCTGCTCCAGACCGGAGCGCAGCCCGGGCTCGGTCGCCTGGTGGGAGCCGACGGTGGCGCGGGCCTGCGCGGAGGTGGCCGCGCCGGCCAGGACGACGTCGAGGGCCTCGCGCAGGATCCGCACGGTGTAGCGCCGCTGGGTGACGGGATCCATCGCCACCGACTCGACCGTGCGCATGGCCTCGTCGAGCAGGCCGAGGTCGTGCCGCTGGGCGCTGAGCAGCACGTCGGCGCGTACCTGCCGACTCTCGACGTAGCCGCGGCTGCTCGACGGCACCTGGTCGAGCGCCGCCACGGCCCCGGAGGTGTCGCCCCGCGCAGCCCGCACCCGGGCCAGACCGAAGGACGCCGGGGCGACGTACGCCGCGTCGGTGTGCGCGCAGGTGTCGTAGAGCCCCTCGGCCACGTCGGGCGCGCCGCCCCGCTCGCAGGCGACGGCCAGGGCCAGCTTGGGGGCCAGCTCGCCCGGCACCTGCTGGCACACGGCGTTGAACGACGCCTGGGCGGTGGGCCAGTCGTCGGTCGCCATGGCGGCCAGGCCGTCCATCCAGAGGGCCCGCCACTCCCACGGGTCGTCGGTGAGCAGCGCGGCCGCGTAGCCCCTCGCCCGCGCCGGGTCACCGAGCGCGAGCGAGGTGCGGGCCCGGGCGAGCAGCACCTCGGCCGAGGTCTCCGGGGCGGTCTCCAGCTCGGCGAGCCGCTGGACGGGGTCGTCGTCGCTGAGCCCGCTGAGCCAGGCGTGCTGGGGGTCGGTGGTGTCCTCGCGCAGCCGCGGCAGCCGGTCCCAGGTGAGCGCCGAGGTCGACGTGGTCGGCGGCTCGAAGAGCACCGAGGACGCCGAGGTCACCGCGACCGCGGCGGTCTGGCGGGCGACGTACTCGCGGAGCACGCCGACCACCTGGGTGCGCAGCTCGTCGGCCGAGACGAACCGGTCGGCCGGGTCGGGCGCGCAGCACTTGGACACCAGCCAGTAGAACGAGTCGTTGGCCGCGAACAGCGGCGTCGAGGCCGGCGGCGGGAGCGAGTGGAGGTAGGTGCCCTGGTAGCCGCGGAACTCCAGGCAGAGCACCACCAGCGACCGACCGATCGTGTAGATGTCGGAGGCCACGCTGGGGCCGACCTGCGCCACCTCGGGGGCCTGGTAGCCGACGGTGCCGTAGATCGCGGACTCGAGGTCGTCGATGCGGCGCACGCCCCCGAGGTCGATGAGCTTCACGGCGTCGCCGACCTGGATCAGGTTGTCGGGCTTGAAGTCGCAGTAGACCAGCCCGAGGTCGTGGAGGTACTGGAACGCCGGCAGCACCTCGAGCACGTAGGCGAGCGCCTGGTCGATCGGCAGCGGGTCGTAGGCACCGTTGTTGTCGCGCATGCGCTGCTTGAGGATCTGCTTCAGCGAGGTGCCGCCGACGTACTCCATGACGATGTAGCCCGCGCCCTCGTGGGTCACGAAGTTGTAGATCTCGACGATCAGCGGGTGCTCGACCTGCGCGAGGAACTGCTGCTCGGCGATCGCGGCCGCCAGTGCGTCGGGGTCGCCGGCGTTGAGCAGGCCCTTCATCACGACCCAGCGGTCGGAGACGTTGCGGTCGCGCGCGAGGTAGATCCAGCCGAGGCCGCCGTGGGCCAGCGCTCCGGCCACCTCGTACTGCCCGGCCACGAGGTCGCCGGCCCCGAGCTTGGGGGTGAACGAGAACTCCTGCCCGCACTGGGGGCAGAAGCCCTCCTCGCGGCCGGGCTGCCCGTCGCGGCCGCGACCGATCGCGGTGCCGCACTTGGAGCAGGTGCGCTTGTCCTCGGGCACGACGGGGTGGGGGTTGATGGCGGTGGCCGCGTCGACCGGCGGCGCCGGCGGCACCCTGGTCAGCCCGGCGCCGAGCCGCGCCGCCCGCATCCGCTGCGAGCCCGTGCGGGTGCGTCCGGTGGCCGCGGTGGCGTGGGTCGCCCGCGCCGAGCCGAACGCCGTCGACTGCACCTTGCTCGCCGACGTCGCCACCGACCCCTCGCCCGCCAGCGGCGCCGCCTCCCCCGCCGCGTCGCCCCCGGTGGTCGAGCCGCCCCCGGTGGTCGAGCCTGCCGAGACCATCCCGCACACGTCGCAGTAGCCGTCGCTGATCGTGCCGCCGCAGCCCGGCTGCGCGCACGTCGCGCCGTCACCGCCGCCCGTGGACGCACCAGCCGGGCCGCTCGCGGCCGGCGACGCCGCGGCCATCCCGCACACGTCGCAGTAGCCGTCGCTGATCACGCCGTCGCAGCCGGGCTGCGTGCAGCGCTCGCTGCGCATGGCACTCGTCGCGATGCTGGTCATCGGCACTGCTCCTGGGCGTCACTCATGCGTACTCCTTGGTCGTGCCGGCTCCGGGGCCGTCGCCGGCCTGGACCAGCCAGCTCTGGTAGGTCGCCACGAGCTGGCGGCAGACCGCCATCGGCGCCGGACGGCGCTCCAGCACCTCGCGGGCCTGCTGCTCGCTCGACGCGAGGTCGGGACGGTCGGCCACCCCGAGCGCACGGGCCTTGGCGACGTAGGCGTCGAGCAGCCCGACCAGCTGGACGTGGTCGTCGAGGGCATCGGCGTAGGCGTGCTGCGCCAGGGTCAGCGCCTCGGACACGCGCGCGAGCCGCTGCTGGTGGGCGCGCAGCCCGTCGGGGGTGTTGGGCACCGGTCCGAGCGCGGCGACGTCGGGCACCGCGTAGCGCGGGCTGGGGTGGACCGTGCGGACGCAGGTCGCGGCGAGCAGCGCCAGCGCCTCGGCCCGCGCCTCGAGGTCGGCGCGGAGCTCGCGGACGCTGGCCAGCTGGTCGCGGGCGTCGCGGCGCTGGGCGTTGCCGACGATGAGGTCGCGCTCGCAGGTGGTGGCGTCGGCCTCGAGCGGACCCAGCAGCCCCACGACGTCACCGCCCCGCTCGGCCTTCGCGGTGGTCGTCGCCAGGCGCTCGGCCAGCGCCACCACCCGGGCGGCGGCGACCGGTCGCGCGTGGACCGGCTCGAGCGCCACCTGGTCGCGCAGCCGCTCGAGCTGGGCCCGCAGCGCCCGCAGGCGCGCGGTGGCCGCGTCGGCCCCCGGCACCAGTGAGAGCGTCGTGCGCAGCTGGGCGGCGAGGGCGTCGGAGAGCCGGCAGGCCTCCGGCACCGAGACCGCCATTCCGCCGGGGATCTCGCTGGCGCCGTCGAGCCGGCCCCAGACGAGCACGGAGATGCGCTCGCGCTCGGCGTCCAGCACGCGGCCGCCGTCCCAGGTCGCGTTGATCAGCCCGTAGCGGTCGTGGACGGCCTTCCACAGGGCCAGCGACAGCATCATGTCGCCTGCGACCTGACCGCCTCGGTCGCCGGCGAGGGCCGCGGCGTCGAGCTCGTCGAGCTCGGTACGGCGAGCCCGCAGCCAGTCGTCGAGCTCGCCCAGGTAGGCCTGGATCGCCGCCGGCTCGATGGCGACGCCCATCCGCCCCGGAGCCTGGGGGGCCCTGCTCATCGCGTGCTCATCGGGTGCTCATCCGGTGCTCATCGGGTGCTCATCGGGTGCTCACCGGCCGTACGTCGGCTTCGGCTGGGTCTGCTGCTCGAGCGTCGGTCGCAGCCACCGGTCGTAGCTGCGCTGCCACGACCCGTCGGCGCGCATCTGCTCGAGCACGGCGTTGACCAAGCGCACCAGGTCGACGTCGCCGGCGTTGATCGCGACGCCGTAGGGCTCCTCGGTGAACGCCGCCTGGGCGGCCGGCACCACGGCGTAGGGGTCCTGGGCCGCGAGACCCGCGAGCACGGTGTCGTCGCCGGTGATGGCGTCGACCTCGCTGCGCTGGAGCCGGACCAGGCAGCCGGTGTGGGTGTCGGCCGGGACGATCTCGGCGTCGGGCGACGCCGCGGCGATGTTGGCCAGGCTGGTGGTGTCGTTGGGCGCGCAGACCCGCAGCCCCGCGAGGTCGGCGGGCCCGCGGACGGTGTCGGCGAGGTCGGCGCGCACGAGCACCTTCTGACCCGACTCGTAGTAGACGGCGGAGAAGGCCACCTGCTCCCAGCGGTCGCAGTTGATGGTCATGTTGCGGACGACGACGTCGACCGCCCTGCTCTCCAGCACGGGGATCCGGTCGGCCGCGGTGATCACCCGCAGCTGCACGCGGGTCTCGCCGCCGGGCCCGAAGATCGCCTGGGCGATCTGGTGGACGACGTCGATGTCGAAGCCCTCGATCGCCCCGGTCAGCGGGTTGCGCGAGGCCAGCAGGTTGGTGTCGGCCGAGACGCCGGCGACCAGCCGGCCGCGCTTGCGGATCCGGGCGATCGTGGCGCCGTCGGTCAACGAGGCCACCGAGCCGCGAGGCGCGTAGGAGCGGGTCGGCTCCACGCAGGTCTGGGGCTCGGCCGGGTCGGGCACCGAGACCGGCACCGCCTCCGGGAGCGGCACGGGCGTGGCGTCGTAACCGCACCCGGCGACCAGCGCAGCGCTCAGCAGCAGGGGGGCCAGCAGCCCTCGAACGTGTCTCATGCGTACTCCCGGCGCCTCTGGTTGATGCCCCACGCCGTGGCCGCGGCGGCCCCGAGCCCACCCAGCAGCGTGAGCGCCACCAGCACCGGGCCGAACCCGTTGGACCGCAGCGCCTCGGTGGTGTCGGCGGCCGCCCGGTCGACCTCGACCTGCAGCTGCTGGTCGAGCTGGTCGAAGACGAAGGTGCCACCGTCGGGCTCCGTGGACGTGGCGAGCAGGACCGCCAGCTCCCACTCGCCGCCGTCGTCGAGCTCGACCACCTGGGCGTGCGTGTCGAGGTAGTCGACCCAGCTCTCGGACCAGCGGGTGTCGAGACTGCCGGGGTCGACCTCGGACGCCGACTCCTCCCACCGCTCCTCGTAGACCGCACCCGAGCCCCGCTTGATCAGCCGCAGGCTCTCGTTGGCCTTGGCGTCGTTGGCGGCCGAGCGGGACGTCGCGGTGGAGACCGCGGTCGCGAAGTCGCCGGCGAGCAGGTCGTCGTTGTCGGAGGCCGTGCGGGCGGCGTAGGCCACGGAGACGAGGGCGAGCACCGTGACGACGAGCACGGCCAGGGCGATGCCCTGGTTGATGCGGCGGTGGAAGCGCCGCGCGATCTCGCTGTGGATCCACCACAGCACCACGATGGCGGCGATCCCGAGCGCGAGCAGCCACCACGGGTGGTTGGCGCCCAGCTCGTCCTGCGCGCGCTCGGTGTTGGCCGCCACGAGCGCCGCGAGGACCGGCCGCGCGTCGGCCGTCAGGGTGGCGCTGCCGTCGAGGAGGTACTCGCTGCCGACCGGCTTGAGCTGGCGGTTGTTGTCGCGCGCCTGGGTGACCGCGTTGGTGTAGTCGGAGACGTAGCGGTTGAGCGCGGCGAGCGCGTCGCGATCGGCCGGCTGGGCCTCGGCCGCCTCGGCCACCTGGGTGAGCACCGCGTCGATCGACTCGTCGTACTGGTCGCGCTGGGCGGTGGGCTCCAGCCCGCCGGTGAGGAAGCCGTTGGTGGCCAGGGCGTTGGCCCGCAGCAGGGAGGCCTGGATGCTCTGGACCCGGACCAGCTGCTCGGTGTTGCTCGCGGCCCGCTCGCCGGCCTGGTGGGCCAGCAGCTGGAGCAGCGCGGCCAGCACCCCGAAGACCAGGCAGGTGGCCACCGCCACCACCTGCCAGCGATTGAGCAGCGCCGGGACGTTCTCGGGCGCGGTCCGCGCGGACGCAGGCGCGGTCGCAGCGGCGTGCGCCTGGGTCATGGGGTCTCCTCGGGAGCGGGTGGGGCGCCAGCATCGTCTCGCCCGGGAGCGTCGGGTTCAACCAGCGCGACCGGGTCGAGGTCGTCGGGCTCGAGACGACGCAGCTGCTCGAGCGTCGGCCGCTCGATCTCGCGCAGTCGCCAGGCGTGCCGGCCGATCGCGGCCTCGAGCGCATTGCGCACCCAGCGCGCGTTGCCGAACCTGGGCCCGCGCTCGGCCAGCAGCAGCAGCGCCCGGAGGCGGTCGCCCACCTCGGGGCCGGCGTCGTACTGGGCGGCCTCGACCATCACCTGGAAGATCGCCGCGAGCTCGTCGTCGGTGTAGTCGGCGAAGTCGATCGTGGTGCGGAAGCGACTGGCCAGGCCGGGGTTCTGGGCGACGAAGACCTCCATCGGCAGCGGGTAGCCGGCGACGATCACGACCAGGTCGTCGCGCCGGTCCTCCATCTCCTTGACCAGCGTGTCGACGGCCTCCTGGCCGTACTGGTCGCCGGCCAGGGAGTAGGCCTCGTCGATGAACAGCACCCCGCCGGCTGCGGAGGCCACCACCTCGGCGGTCTTCATCGCCGTCTGGCCGAGGTAGCCGGCGACCAGCTCGGAGCGGTCGACCTCGACCAGCTGCCCCTGGGAGAGCAGGCCGAGCGCCCGGTAGATGCCGGCCACCAGGCGGGCCACGGTGGTCTTGCCGGTGCCGGGGTTGCCGTTGAAGATCATGTGGCGGGTGATCGTCGCTGCGCTGAGACCGGCCTCCGCCCGCAGACCCTCGACCCGCAGCAGTGCCGCCTGACGATGGATCTCGGCCTTGACGTCGCTCAGCCCGATCAGCGCGTCGAGCTCGCCCAACAGCTCCTCGACGGTCTTGGGCTCCGGGGCCGGCTCCGGGGCCGGCTCCGGGGCAGGCTCCGGGGCAGGCTCCGGGGCGGTGGGCGGCGGGCCTGGCGCCTCGACCACCGGGGTCGCTGCTCGTACCTCGCCGCGCTGGGCGGCTGCGGCGGTGGTGGCGTTGCCGACGACCCTCGGGTGGGGCTCGCCCAGGGTGCAGGCGGCGAGGGCCACGTCGCCCAGCGCCGCGGCGTACGCCGGCGCGTGGGTCGAGCCGGCCAGCGCGAGCGCGGCCATGGTCGGGGTGGGGGCCGAGCGGTAGCGACGTCCGCGCGAGGCCGCGTCGGTGAAGGCCTCGGCGCTGCCGGCGGCTCCGTCGGCGCCGGTCTGCTGGGTCCAACCGACGAAGGCGCCGCGGGCGGGCTCGGCGACCGTCGCGGCCAGGCACTCCCCCTCGCGGCGCGCGGCGTCGGGGTCGGCGCCGGCGACCCGGGCGAGCGCGGCCAGCGCGTCGAGGGCGGCGGCGAGGCCGAGGCCGCTCATGCGGGCGGTCCGAGCGTGAGGTCGGGGCCGCTGGGCGTCCCGAACTTGGCCTGGAGGAAGAGCCCGTGGGCCAGCAGCGCCTGGGCGTCGGCGCGGTTGGCGGCGTCGAGGATGTCGTCCATGGTCGAGCCGAGCAGCTCGAGCTGGTCGATCAGCACCATCAGCGAGGTCTTGTAGCCGTCGATCGGACGGGTGTCGGCCCAGTCGCGGGGCAGCCGGAGGTAGCCGCCGACCGCCTCGGGCAGGTAGGAGGTGGCGGTGGCCACGACGGAGTAGGCCTCCGCGCTGCCGAGGCCGAGGTGGCGCAGCCGCGGGAGCGTGTCGTTGATCGTGCGCGCGATCCGGACCACCCGGGAGGTCACCACCGGCGGGGCGTTGCCGTCGCGCAGCTGGGCGTGGACGCGGTTGAGCGAGGCCAGGATCTCCTGCTCGGTCGGCGGCGCCGGGACCGTCGAGACCGGCTCGGTCTCACGGCGCCCCTGCAGCCACGATCTCAGTCCCACGCGCGTGTCCTGTCGACCCCGCGCTCAGCCGGTGGGCAGCTGGGAGAGGTCGAGGACACCGGCGGCGTTGCGCTGGTCGTGCTGCTGGACCCGCTGCAGGTAGGACCGCGACTTCTCGACCTCGGTCTCGAGGACCCCGATCGTGGCCGACATGGAGTCGAGCGCCTGGATCTTGAACTCGTCGATGGAGTCCATCGTCGCGTAGATGTTGGCGAACGCGGCCTGGAGCTGCTCGATGCCGATGCTGGAGGAGGCGGCCTGCTCCTGGATCGCTGCGGAGTTGTCGCGCAGCATCTCGGAGGTGCGCTGGATCATGCCGGACGTCGTGGTGTTGAGGGCGCTGATCTGGTCGAGCACGAGCTTCTGGTTGCCGAGGGCCTGCGCGACGATGACCGCCGTGCGCAGCGCGGAGACCGTCGTGGTCGAGGCCCGGTCGACGCCCTTGATCAGCTCGATGTTGTTCTTGATGATGATGTCGATCGCGAGGTAGCTCTGGATCGACACCGCCAGCTGGGTGAGGAGGTCCTGGTGCTTCTGGCGGACGTAGAAGAGCACGTCCTGCGAGAGCGTGCGGGCGGCCTCGGGGTCGGAGAGCTCGAGCTCGGCGATCCGGGCGGCGAGCTTGGCGTCGAGGCGCTCGGCGACGTAGACGTACTGGTTGAGCCGGCCCATCACGGCCCACAGGTTGGTCTTCTCGAGGTTGAGGGAGACGTTGTCCTTGGTGAGCTCGTCCTGGCCGTTGCGCAGGCTGTGCAGGATGCCGTTGAGCTGGCTCTGCGCGGACTGGTACTTGCGGAAGTAGTCGGTCATCTTGTCGCCGAACGGCAGCAGGTCGAGCCAGCGCTTGGCGCCGGTGGCCTGGCTCGGGTCGAGGTCCTCGACGGTGCGGCGCAGCTCGAGCAGGGTGCGGCCCACGGCCGAGCCCTGGGCGATCCCGCCCTCCTGGAGCGCGCGCACGGGCTGGTCGAGCATCCGGTTGGACGTCTCGGCCGCCTTGCGGATGTCGGCGTCGCCCATCGTGCGCACGCTCTCGGCCTGGGCCGCGAAGCCGGGGCTGCCGGGCTCGGTCGAGCTCAGCGCGGTGAGGAAGGAGTCGACCTTCGCGTCGAGCTCGGGCCGCGCCTCGGCCGAGACCTGGGGCGCCATCGACGGGGCCTGGGTCTCGAGGACCAGCGCGGGCGGCGCGGGCGCGGTGAGCGTGATCGCCGGCTCGGGCGGGGCGAGTGGCGCGACGGCCGCTGCGCCGCCGGCGGGCTCGGACGAGCTGGGCGCCTGGCTGGGCGTCTCGGTCATGGCGGCCTCCGATGCGCGGACGAGAAGTCAGTGGTCGGAGACTAGCCCCACCCACCCCCCGTGGTCGCGGCCGATCCGACGTGGCCCCTCAGGGGCGGCCGCGCCGGAGCACCCGGATCCGCAGGTACTTGTCGAACGGGACGGCGCTGGTGCCGGGCTGGCTGATCTGGAGGAGGCAGCCGGTCCTGGCCGGCGAGGCCGAGCGCTTGGCGCGCGCCCGGATCGTCAGCAGCACGGTGCGGCCCCGGTCGAGGGACTCCGAGCGCCAGGTGCCGCGACGTACGGCGCGGGTCACGTCCTCGCCGCCGCTGCGCACCCGCAGCCGCACGCCCCGCTGGTGGCCGCAGCCCTGCACCGCGAGCACGGCCGGGCCCGTCCCCCGGTTGGTCAGCCGCAACCGGCTGGTCCGGGTCCTCCCCGGGCTCAGCACGAGCCGGCGCGGCGACAGCCGGGCCTGGACCAGCAGCGCGGTGTCGGTGAGCCCGGCGACGAACGCGTCCTGGTCGGCGGTCGCCGGGTCGAACGTCTCGCCCTCGTCGCTCCCGGCGACCCGCAGCCCGGCGGCGAGGTCCCACGCGACGTCGGTGCCGGTGGCCCGGGCGTACTCCTCGCCGACGAAGCTCTCGCTCCGCAGCACGCCGTCGGGGGTGAAGGTCTGGAGCGTCATGCCGAGCCGATCGCCGCGGATCGTGTAGCCGGTGGAGAAGACCGCCGGCCCACCGGGTGTGGCGGCCAGCGCCGGGCTGCCGCGCAACGCCCCGAAGGGGAAGGTGCGCCGCCAGAGCCGGGCGCCGTCCGCCGCGTGGGCGGCGAGCAGCAGCCCGTACTCACCCGGGTCGGTCTGGAAGCTCTCGCCCGAGGTGCCGCTGAGCAGGATCCGGTCGTCGGCGACCACCACGTCACCGGGGTAGTCCTGCTGGTCGACGTCGAAGGGCTGGGTCCACTCGACCGTCAGCGTCTGCCCGTCGAGACGGCGCAGGACGTACTGGTCGCCCGCGCCCGCGGCCGAGCCGCCGAGGACGACGAGGTCGTCGCCGAGGACCGCGACCGAGGTCCACGAGGCGTGGACCTGCTCGGTGACCGCGCCGGCGTGCTCCCGACGCAGGGCCCCGCTCGCGACGTCGAAGCGGCGCACGTGGGAGCCGCCGACCACGTAGTAGCTGTCGCCGACGACCGCGAGGCCCCGCATGGTGTCGGTGTCGTCGCGCCAGCGGGTCCAGACGAGGTTGCCGGCGGCGTCGTAGCGGGTGACGGAGAAGCCCGCCGTGCTGTCCCAGCCGCTGACGGTCTCGGCGCCGGACGACAGGACCAGGGCGCCCCAGTCGCCGGCGACCACGTCGACCGCGTCGTCGAGGTAGCCGGTGCCGTCGCGGCGCGACCACAGCTCGTGACCGCGGGCGTCGAGCTTGGTGACCGCCACGTCGCGGGCGGGCTGGCCGTGCTCCTGGCTACCGCCGAGGTCCACGCTCGTCGCCGCGACGTACGTCGTCCCCGCGTGGGCCGCGATCGCCGCCCCCGTCTCGTCGGTGCCCGCGCGCTGCAGCTTGGCCACCCAGACCGGATCGCCCTCGGCCGCGGCTCCGGTCACGGCTGAGGTCGCGGCCGGCCCGGCGTGGGCCGGGACGGTCATCACCCCCAGGACCAGTGCGCTGGCCGACAGGACTCCCCCGAGCATTCTCGCCACCAGGCGACCGTAGGCAGGGTGGGTCACGCGTGGAATAGCCCACCTGGGCCCCCCGGCATGGCCCGTCAAGGCCCGCCCACCGCTGGTCGGGGCGAGCCGCTCCCGAGTCGCTACCGAGTCGCCGGTGGCTCCAGCCGCACCACCAGCACCGGCAGCAGGGCTTGCGTGACCGGGCCGATGCCGAGCGCGAACAGCACCGTGCCGAGGCCGAGCACCCCGCCGAGGACGAGCCCGAGCAGCACCACCCCCACCTCCAGCGCGGTGCGGACCAGCCGGAGCGAGACGCCCGTGCGTCGGTGCAGCCCCGTCATCAGCCCGTCGCGCGGCCCGCGGCCGAGCTGGGCGCCGATGTAGAGCGCGGTGGCGAAGCCGCAGAGCAGCACCCCGCCGACCATGAGCGCGATCCGCGGCCCGAGGCCTGCGGGGGCGTCCATCAGCCACAGCGTCGCGTCGGCGGAGAGCCCGACCACCACGGCGTTGCTGAGCGTGCCGATGCCCGGTGTCTCCCGCAGCGGGATCCAGAGCACCAGCACCACGAAGCTCATCAGCACGACGGCCTGGCCCAGGGTGATCGGCACGTGCCGGATCAGCCCCGAGTGCAGCACGTCCCAGGGCGCCAGCCCGAGGTCGGCGCGCACCATCCAGGCCAGGCTGGCGCCGTAGAGCACCAGGCCGACGAAGAGCTGGACCAACCGGCGCGGCAGCCGGCCGGCGCGCAGCTGGGCGATCGGGCCGAGGTCGGCCAGGCCGGCCAGGCCGGGAGGAACGGTCGGCCCGGCGGCGGGTGTGGAGGGAGGAGCAGCGGACATGCCCCCATTCTGAAGGGCGATTGGCCTGGTGGCGAATAGCCAATCGTGGAACAGTGGCCTGCATGAAGACCGCCATCAGCGCCGCCCGGGTGGCCACCCTGGTCGGGGCGTTCGATCGGGCCCCGGCGTACGCCGGCCTGGCGACGGCCCTGACCCACCTCATCGGCGACGGCCGGATCGGCCTGGGCACCCGCCTGCCCAGCGAGCGCGAGCTCACCGAGGCGCTGGCCGTCTCGCGGACCACCGTCACCCGGGCGTACGCCGCGCTGCGCGACGCGGGCTACGCCGAGGCTCGCCAGGGCGCAGGCACCTTCACCCGGGTGCCGGGCGGACGGGCTCGGGCCCGCGACCACGCGCTGTCCCCGCGCGCCGGCGACCACGAGGCGATCGACCTCAACTGCGCGGCGACCTCGGCGCCGCCCGGCATCGCCGAGGCGTACGCCGCCGCGGCGGCCGAGATCCCGGCGTACCTCGGGGGTCACGGCTACTTCCCGGCCGGCCTGCCCGAGCTGCAGGCCGCGATCGCGGCGACGTACGAGGCGCGGGGCCTGCCGACCGAGCCGGGGCAGGTGCTGGTCACCAACGGCGCCCTCTCGGGCATCTCGGTCGCGGCGCAGGCTCTCGTCGGTGCGGGCGACCGGGTGCTGGTGGACTCACCGGCCTACCCCAACGCGACGATGGCGATCCGGCACAGTGGCGCCCGGGTCGTGGGGTCCGCGCTCGACCCCGACGGCTGGGACCTCGACGCCGCGGCCGCCACGCTGCGCCAGGTCGCCCCGCGGGTGGCCTACCTGGTGCCGGACTTCCAGAACCCCACCGGGTTGCTGATGGACGACGCCCAGCGGGCGACGTACGCCGCCGCGCTGCGCCGCAGCGGCACCGTGGCGATCGTCGACGAGGCGCACCAGGCGCTGGCGCTCGACGGGCAGCCGATGCCGTCCCCCTTCGCCGCGCACGCCCCGGACGCGCTGAGCGTCGGGTCGGCCAGCAAGTCCTTCTGGGGAGGCCTGCGGCTCGGCTGGCTGCGGGTCCCGAGGGGCTCCGAGCAACGGCTCACCGACACCCGGGTCGGGCTCGACCTCGGCGCCCCGGTGCTGGAGCAGCTCGTGCTGGCCCGGCTCCTCGAGCAGGGCGACACGGTGGTCGAGGCCAACCGTGTCCGGTTGCGCGAGCAGCGCGACGCCCTCGTCAGCGCGGTCTCCGCCCGGCTGCCCGCGTGGCGCTTCCACCGCCCCGGCGGGGGGTTGGCGCTGTGGTGCGAGCTGCCCGAGGGCTCGTCCGGCACCGCGCTCGCCCTCGAGGCCGAGCGGCACGGCGTGATCGTCGCCCCCGGCCCGGCCTTCGCGCCCGAGGGCGGGCTCGACCGCTTCGTCCGGATCCCCTGGACCCGCCCCCCGGCTGAGCTCCGCGACGCCGTCGACCGGCTCGCGCTGGCCTGGGACACCGACCGCGTCCGCACTCCCCGTCGCCCCGGTGGGCGGGGCCGCGTGATGGTGGCCTGAGTCAGGACCGGTCGGTCGAGGCGGGCGGCTCGGTGAGCACCCGCAGCGCGAGCTGGGTGGTCGCGGGGACGCCGAGGTAGCCGACCACCCGCGCGACCCGCTCGGTGTCCAGCGGCAGCAGCCCGGGGGTGCCGGGGACGTCGGGGGTCAGGCCGAGGTCGAGGTCGGTGCGGCCCGACATGATCGAGAGGTTGAACTCGAAGCGCTCGCGCGCCCCGGGGGCGGCGAGCCGGGTGCGCAGCCCGGCGCCGATCCGGCGTACGCCCGCCTCCTCGCAGTAGGAGTCGACCGCCGCGACGAGGTTGGCGCCGTCGCAGTGCTCGAGGTCGGCCCAGACCGCCTGCATCGAGCCCATCTGCGCGAGCAGGACCGGCGCGGTCTTGGGGCCGATCCCCGGTACGCCGGGCAGGTTGTCGCTGCTGTCGCCGCGCAGGGCGGCGTACTCGAGGTAGTGCTCGGCGGCGATGCCGTAGAGCGCCCGCAGCCGCGCGGGGTTGAGCAGCGGGGAGCCGTTGATGCCGCCGTCGATCAGGCGCAGCACCCGGGTCGAGTCGCTGATGTGGGCGAAGGAGTCGCGGTCGGAGGTGACGATCACGCAGTGCCAGCCGTGCTGCTCCGCCCAGGTCGCCGCCGACGCGCTGACGTCGTCGGCCTCCAGACCCGGGGGCGTGAGCGTGAGCAGACCGAGTGCGTCGAGCAGCGCACCGGACCGCTCGAGCTGGTCGATCAGCGCCGGGTCCTTGGCCGCGCGCCCGGCCTTGTACGCCGGGTAGGCCTCCTCCCGCACGGACGACGTCCGGCAGTCGAACCCGAACAGCACCGCGTCGGGCGCGAACTGGTCGATGGCCTCGAGGATCTGCCGGACCATCCCGTGCAGCGCCCACACCGGCCGGCCCTCCCGGTCGCGCAGGTCCGACCCGAGCCGGGCGTGGTGGTTGCGGTGCAGCAGCGAGGGGGCGTCGACCGCAAGGAGCAGGCGGGGCTCGGAGATCAGGCGCAGTCGTTGCAGAGGTCGGTGTTCGGCGCCGAGCGCCGGGAGACGTGCTGGACCAGGAAGCACGCGGTGCAGGTGAACTCGTCGGCCTGCTTCGGGGTGACCTCGATGGAGAGGGTCTCGTGGGAGAGGTCGGCGCCGGGGAGCTCGTAGGTCTCGGCCAGCTCGGTCTCGTCCTCGTCGACCTTGCCCGAGGTCTTGTCCTGCTCACCGGAGGTGAGGCGGCGGGCCTCCAGGCTCTCTTCCTTCTGTTCGTCCTCGGTCTTGCGTGATGCGTCGTAGTCGGTGGCCATGTGGTTCCTCTCGGGCGGAGCGCGGGGCGCGGAGCGCGAATGCTAGCCCCGGATGCCGCCTCGACCCTCAACGAGGCCAGCGTACGGCGGGGGCGGTTGGGGGCGGCGGGGCCCCAGTAGGCTCGAGCGACCGCCGACGAGAGGGACGAGATGACGGCGAGCCGATCCGCTCGTGAGAGGAAGGCCGCCGCTGAGGGCGGTCCGCTGGCGACGGTGAAGATCGACGTCGACGGCACCCAGCAGTTCGTCTACAAGATCGCCTGCACCGACTGCGTCGTGCGCGGCCACCTCAAGTGGTCGACGTACCGGCCGGGCGACGACAACGGGTTCATGGCCGCCATGGACCGCTGGACCTTCCACCTCGTCGAGAAGCACCCCGACGCCGAGGCGCCCTGCCTGGCCTACCTCCCGGAGGCCCAGCAGCGCCTGCACGAGCGGCGCGAGCAGCAGGGCCCGGGCCCCGCGGACTCCGCGGACTCCCCGGGCTCCCCGGACTCCCTGGGCTCCTCGTCCGGATGACCAGGGTCGTCGAGGCGGACTACCTGGTGGTCGGCGCCGGGGCCACCGGTCTGGCCTTCACCGACGCGCTGATCGACCATGCCGACGTGCGCGTGGCCCACGTGGATCGCCGCGACGGGGTCGGCGGCCACTGGCGCCAGGCCTACCCCTTCGTGCGCCTCCACCAGGCGTCGTCGTTCTACGGTGTCGCCTCGACCCTGCTCGGCGGCGGGCGACGGCAGCAGGACGGGCCCGAGGCGGGCCTGCACGAACGCGCCGACCGGGAGGCCATCTGTGCCTACTACGACGACCTCCTGGCCGACCGGCTGCTGCCGTCGGGCCGCGTCGAGCTCTTCGCCGGGTGCGACTACCTGGGCGACCGGACGTTCGTCTCGCTCACCACGGGCGAGCGCTACGAGGTCGGCCCCCGTTGCCGGGTCGTGGACGCCCGCTACCTGGCTCCCGACATCCCGGCCGAGACGCCGCCGCGGTTCGCGGTCGCCGACGACGCGCGGGTGATCCCGGTCAACGACCTCCCGCGGGTCGAGCACGACCCGAGCCAGTACGTCGTCGTGGGTTCGGGCAAGACCGCCACCGACGCCTGCGTCTGGTTGCTCACCCACGGGGTCGACCCGGACGCCGTCTGCTGGGTGCGCCCGCGGGAGCCGTGGATGCTGGACCGCGCGGTCATCCAGCCCGACCCGGCCCTCTACCTCGGCATGGTCGCTGACCTGGTGGAGGCCGCGACCGACGCGCGGTCGCTGTCGGAGGTGTTCCTGCGGCTCGAGGACGCCGGGGTCATGCTCCGCATCGACCGCGCGGTGACCCCGACCATGGCCAAGGCCCCGACGCTGGGTCTCTGGGAGCTCGCGCTGCTGCGCACCATCGACCACGTCGTCCGCCTGGGCCACCTGCGCGCGGTGCAGGTCGGCCGGCTCGACCTCGCCGACGGTTCGGTGGCGATCGCGGACGACGCCCTGGTGGTCAACTGCGCGGCCGACGGCCTGCCGCTGCGCCCACGCCTCCCGATCTGGCAGCGGGAGGCGATCACCCTCCAGCCGGTCCGGGCCGGCTTCCCGTGCTTCGGCGCCGCCATCACCGGGTACGTCGAGGCGACCCGCGACGACGACGCCCACAAGAACGCGCTGTGCCCGCCGTCGTCGTACGGCGACACGCTCGGAGACTGGGCGCGGATGACCGTGCTGGGCATGCGGAGCTCGCTGTCGTTCGGCGCCGAGCCCGACGTCGCGGACTGGTCGAGCCGGGTCGCCCTCAACCCCGCCCGCATCCCGCCCGAGCACGCGGGCGCACCGGCGGTCGACGACGCGCTCGCGCGGATCCGCGCCCACCAGGGCCCTGGCCTCGCGCGGCTGGCGGAGCTGGCGGAGCTGGGCAACGCCTAGCCCCGCTGACCGGGTGCTTCCGCCCGTCGGTGCGCGCGGCTACCTTGCCGGGATGGAACCGCACTCGGGCACGGTCGCCGTCCACCACGTCGAGCACGGGGTCGGGCGACCGGTGCTGGTCCTGCATGGCGCCGGGGTCGACCACCACGAGGCCGAGGCCTGCTTCGAACCTGTCCTCGGCGTCCACGCGGGGCTCCGGCGGATCTACCCCGACCTCCCCGGCATGGGTCGGACGGCGGCCCCCTCCGACCTGCGCAGCGCCGACGACGTCCTCAGCACCCTGCTCGCCTTCGCCGACCAGGTCGCCGGCCCCGGCCCGATGCTCGTGATCGGCCACTCGGCCGGCGCCTACTTCGCGCAGGCGATGGCCGCGCGCGCTCCGGAGCGGGTCGCCGGCCTGGCGCTGGTCTGCCCGTTGACGGCCGGCGTCCGCGACGTCCCGCAGCACCGCGTGGTCGCCGGGTCCGGGGCGATCGGCGACGACGACTTCCGTGGCTACTTCGTGGTCCAGACCCCGGAGATGCTGGAGCGGTACGAGCGCCACGTCGCGCCCGCGGCCGCCCTGGTCGACCAGGCCGCGCTCGAGCGGATCGGCGCGCGGTGGGAGATCGCCACGACCGACGCCCCGGCGTACCCGGGCCCGACGCTGATCGTCGCCGGCCGACTCGACTCCACGGTCGGGTACGCCGCGGCCACCGACCTCGTCGACCACTACCCGCGAGCCTCGCTCTCGGTGGTCGACGACGCGGGCCACGCCCTGCCGCACGAGCAGCCCGTCCTCCTGGGCGCCCTCGTCGCCGAGTGGCTCGCCCGGGTCGAGCGCCCCGCCTGACGACGTCCGCCTGACCCGTCCGAACGGAGCGGGAGCGGCGCCGAAATATCCCGGGTGCATCGGGGCCGGATCGTGCGACTCTGGAGATCCAGTCCCGGCGCTGTCGTGGGGTGCGCCGCCGATCCGCATCCGAGGAGGAACCCCACATGCACCGCACCCGCACCACCCCTGCGGCGACCATGCTCGCCGTGGTCCTCACCGCTCTCACCCTGCTGGGCGTCGGGCTCACCGCGCCCGCCCAGGCCACGCCGCCGCCGGCCTGGGAGGACACCCCGACCAGCTGGACCAACCCGTCCGCACGGTTGCCGAAGGTCGTCGGTCTCCGGTTCGCCGCACACCCCGACTTCGACCGGGTCGTCATCGACCTGCGCGGCGAGATCCCCGGCGGCAACGCCCGCTACCAGCGACGCTTCACCATGGACGGATCGGGCAACCCCGTCCGCATCCGGGGCCGCTCCGGGATCGCGCTCGCGCTCATGCCTGCCGCGGCTCACGACCGCCACGGCAACAACATCTACACCGGCCCGCGGGTCGCCCGGCCCC
Source organism: uncultured Actinomycetota bacterium (assembly GCA_963845645.1). Taxonomy (GTDB): domain Bacteria; phylum Actinomycetota; class Actinomycetes; order Propionibacteriales; family Nocardioidaceae; genus Nocardioides. Next base: position 60,184 of record CAWJSY010000001.1, on the reverse strand, counting down.
GGCTGGAGACCCTGAAGGCGCTGGCCTTCACCGGTGACTTCGAGGGCTCGGTCGGCTTCGGCTTCGCCCTCAACCACCGCGCCGACTACCGGATCTTCTTCTTGCAGCGTCCGCAGCGGCTGGTGATCGACTTCCGCCACCAGTGAGGGCCGTCCAGGACTACCCCACCTGGGTCACCCCCGACGAGGTCAGGTCAGGCTGACGGCGCGCGCCGAGACGGCGTCCATGGCCGACTCGATCTCGCCGAGGGTGTCGGCGGGGATCGCGGAGTCGACGCTGAGGGCGACGAGGGCCTGGCCGCCCTTGGTGTCGCGGGAGACCTGCATGCCCGCGATGTTGACGCCGGCCTCGCCGAGGATCTGGCCCACGGTGCCGACCATGCCGGGCCGGTCGGCGTAGGTGAAGAAGGCCAGGTGGTCGGTGGGCTCGATGTCGATGTCGAAGCCGTTGACCTCGACCAGCCGCTCGCGCTGGTGGATGCCGATCAGGGTGCCGCTGACCGAGACCTGGCTGCCGTCGGCGAGCGTGCCGCGGATCGTGATCAGGTTGCGGTGGTCGGCGCTCTCCGACTCGGTCACCAGGCGTACGGCGGTGCCGCGCTCGGCCGCGAGCAGCGGCGCGTTGACGTAGGAGACCTGGTCCTCGACGATGTCGGCGAAGACGCCCTTGAGCGCCGCGAGCTCGAGCACCTTGACGTCGAAGTCGGTGATCTCGCCACGGACCTCGACGTCGATCTGCTGAGCCACCTCGCCCGCCAGCCCGGTGAAGATGCGGCCCAGCTTCTCCGTCAGCGGGATGCCCGGGCGCACGTCCTCGGCGATCAGCCCGCCCTGCACGTTGACCGCGTCGGGCACGAGCTCGCCCGACAGCGCCAGTCGCACCGACCGGGCCACGGCGATGCCGGCCTTCTCCTGGGCCTCGTCGGTCGAGGCGCCGAGGTGCGGGGTCGCCACGACGTTCTCGAGCTCGAAGAGCGGGCTGTCGGTGCACGGCTCGGTGGCGAAGACGTCGAGGCCGGCCGCCGCGATGCGACCGGTCTTGAGCGCGTCGAAGAGCGCGGTCTCGTCGACGATGCCGCCGCGCGCCGCGTTGACCAGCACCAGCGAGGGCTTGGCCCGCGCGAGCTGGTCGGCGCCGATCAGGCCGATCGTCTCCGGCGTCTTCGGCAGGTGCACCGACATGAAGTCGGACTCCGCCAGCAGCACGTCGAGGTCGACCAGGCGCACCCCCATCTGCGCGGCCCGGCCGGCCTGCACGTAGGGGTCGTAGGCGATGACGTTCATCCCGAAGGCGCTCAGGCGCTGGGCGACCAGGACGCCGATCCGGCCCAGGCCCACGATGCCGACTGTCTTCTCGTAGAGCTCGGTGCCGGTGTAGCGCGAGCGCTTCCACTCCCCCGTGCGCAGCGCCGCGTGCGCCGGCGAGACGTGGCGCGCGGCGGCGAGCATCAGCGCCACCGCCAGCTCCGCCGCGCTCACGATGTTGGACGTCGGCGCGTTGACCACCATCACCCCCGCCTGCGTCGCCGCCCGCACGTCGACGTTGTCGAGGCCGACCCCGGCGCGCGCCACGACCTTCAGGCGGGTGGCCGCGGCGAGCGCCTCGGCGTCCACCTTGGTCGCGGAGCGCACCAGCAGCGCGTCGGCGTCGACGATCGCCGGCAGCAGCGCCGCGCGATCGGCGCCGTCGCAGTGGCGGATCTCGAAGTCGGGGCCGAGCGCCTCCATGGTGGCGGGGCTGAGCTCTTCGGCGATGAGGACGACGGGGCGGTCGGTCACAGCGGCTGTCCTGAGGGTCTCGACGGAACGATCACGAGCAGGGGAGGCACGACGCTGTGCGACCTGTGACTGTACCCGAGGGGTTCCCGAGGCCGAGGGTGTTCCGACGCGCGGTCGCTCACCCGGCTCGGTCGTCGAGCCCGGTGGCGTACTGGGCGGCGCCGGTGGCGCCGGGGTGGACCAGCACGGAGGCGCTGGCACTGGTCCACGTGTCGGCCAGCCGCGCCATCGCCCGGCCGGCGCCCTCGACGGCGACGACGAGGTCGTCGAGGTGGCGGCTCAGGGTGGAGAGCGATCGGACCAGGGCCTCGACGAAGCCCGAGACGCGTCTCGCCCAGGCGGCCACGGTCATCGCGATGTCGACGATCGCCGACGCCGTGAAGACGGCGGAGAGCAGCTCGGCGGCCTTCGCGACCACCTGCCCGACGACCTCGGCGAGGGCGTCGCGCACGATCTCGCGCACCCCCGCCACGACCGACCCCGCGGTCTCGGTGGCGGCGGCGACCCCGGTGACACCCGTGCCGAGGGCGTCGATGACCGCGGCCTGGCCACGGGCGGCGGCACGGTAGGCACTCACCGCCAGCCCGTCCCACGGCGACGTCGCACGGTCGACCGCGCCGAGGTAGCGGTCGCTGGTCTCGTGGACCAGCCCGGCGATCCGGTGCCACGACGAGGCGAACGCGTGGATCTGGTCGGGGTCCCCGGCCAGGTCGTCGAACCAGCCCGCGAGCGGCTGGAGGTGCTCCACCACCCATCCGACACCGGCTGCGACCAGCGCCCCGAACGGGTCGGCCACGAGCCCGAGACCCTCCAGCCCGCCCGCCACCCCGAGCACGCCGGCCTCGACCCAGTCGCCGTCGGCGAGGGCGGACCCCGTGCCGACGAGCACGTCGAGCGAGGCGATGCCGGTGAGGGGACCGGTGGAGTCCTCCCGCCCGACGAGCAGGGCCTCGCCGCTCACCACGAGCCTCCGTGACCGGGGGCCTCGGGCATCGCCCGGACGACCAGCCGGTCGACCTCGTCGATGATCCGTGCCGTGGCTCGCAGCTGGGTGGCGGTCGCGCCGAGGCTGCCGACCGCCAGCGACGTGCCGGTCACTCCGGCGGCCTGCACCGGCGCGAGCGCCGCACCGAGAAATCCGCAGAGCCTGCCGAAGGCCTCGCCGGAGACGGCCAGGTGCCGCCCTGCCTGCACGCCGTCGTACGCCGCGCCCGCCAGGGCCTCGACCTCGCCCGCGTGCCGACGCATCGCGTCGGTGCCGACCTCGACCACGTCGCTCACCGCAGCACCCCCGGCCGGTCGGTCGCCACCGGGGCGCCGGGCTCCGCCGGGGGCGGGAACAGGTCGGCGTACTGGCGCGCGATCTCGCGGGCGGTGGCAGAGTCGCGGCCGAACGCCTCGGCGGTCACCTCGGTCACGGCGGCGACGAGGTCGCTCTGGGCGGCGCGGTTGGCCTCGAGCACGACGGCCCGGACCCGCTCCGCGCCGAGGTGCTCGGCCGTCCGCTCGAGGTGGAGGTCGCTCAGGGCGCCGGTGTGGCTGAGCGTCACCCGCGCATCGCCGTCGCGCGAGACGCCGGTGACGTGCAGCCGGTCGAGCCGGCGGCGGTAGTCGTGGGCGCGCTCGGCGCGGTCCTGGGCCGCGGCCACGGCCTGGTGGACCGAGTCCAGGGCCTCCTCGGCGCTGGGTTGCGGGTGCATGGGCGTCTCCTCACATCAGTCACGTCTCGTGCGGACGGCACGTCGCTGGTGGGTCGACGATCCCCGGGTGGCCACGACGCAAACATCGCTCTCCACAGGCGGCGTCCGCCCCGCCTGGGGAGGGTGTGGAGGGCGGGGCCGGACCTGATGCCGGCGCTCAGCGAGCGTGATGGATCGAGCTCAGGATGCCCGACCTCATGCTCCGGTGGACCCGGGTCACACGACCAGCGTGGTGCGGTCGGCGGCGAGCAGCACCGCCCCGAGCACCGAGGCGCGCTCCCCGAGCCGCGACAGCACGACGGGGGTGGCGACGGCGTCGGCGAGCACGTGCCGGCGCATGCCCAGCCGGATGGCCTCCAGCATCGGCTCCCCCGCGCGGGCCAGGTCGCCGCCGATGACCACCACCCCGGGGTTGAGCAGGTTGACCACCGCGGCGAGTCCGCGGCCCAGCTGCATGCCGGCGTCCTCGAGCACCCGGGAGGCGGCCACGTCGCCCGCCGTCGCCGCGGCGAAGACCTCGTCGATGTCGGCGCCGGGCAGCTGACCGCCCAGCATGGCGGCGATGGCGCCGGTGCCGACGTACGCCTCGAGGCAGCCGCGACCGCCGCACCGGCAGACCGGACCCTGCTCGTCGAGGGTGAGGTGGCCGATCTCGCCCGCCGTGCCGCGTGCCCCGTGCAGCATCTGGCCGTCGACGATCAGGCCCGCGCCGACACCCGAGGAGGCCTTGACGTAGACGACCTGGTCCTGGCCCTGGGCCGCCCCCACCCGCACCTCCGCGAGCGCGCCGAGGTTGGCGTCGTTGTCGAGGTGGACCGGTCGGTGGAAGCGCCGCTCGGCGACCTCCTGGGCGTGCTCGCCGGCCCAGCCAGGCAGGATCGCCGAGGACCGGACGACCCCCTCGCTGACCGGCGCCGGCAGCCCCATCCCGATCGTGCGGACGTCGTCCCGGCCGTGCCCGACCTCGGCCAGCGCCTCGTCGACCAGCGTCTCCGCGAGGTCGAGCGCCTCGGTGCTCGTGTGGTCGGGGGCGAGCCGCTGCCGGCGCTCGACGAGCGTGCGGGAGGTCAGGTCGGCCACCGCGATCGTCAGGTGCGTGTGGCCCACGTCGACGCCGACGACCAGCCCGGCGGTGCGGCTCAGGCGGACCACGGTGCCGCGCCGGCCGCTGCCGGGGTCGGTGTCGACCAGGCCTGCTGCGGCGAGCTCACGCACGATGTTGGAGATGGTGCCGGAGGCCAGCCCCGTCAGCCGGGCCAGGTCGGCCTGCGTCACCGGGTCCGCGGCGCTGCCGCGCAGCACGTCGACGACGCGGCGCTGGTTGGCCGGGCGCAGGGACGCGGTGGAGCCCGGTGAGACCATCTCGCTGGGTCCCTCGCTCGTCGTACCGCCGCTGATCATGGCGGTCACTGTGCAACAGGCCACACGTAGCGGTCAAGTGATGAGTGCTAAATAGGGCGAATCGCGTCAATCTCGAATTGTTTCATTCATCTCTTGACCACTACGGGTGTGATGGCGCACACTTTCGAGCGAATCGCCGTGCTCACGAGGGGCGCGAGATCGTCCAAGGAGGAACCCGTGGTTACTGCATTCACCCGCGCGGCCAGCGCCGGAGTCGCGCTGCTCGTCGGCGCGATCGGCCTGACCGCCTGCGGCGCCAACGACTCGCAGAGCGGTGGCAGCGACAGCGCCGGCGGCGGGGGCGCCCAGATCGCGCTGCTGCTGCCCGAGTCGAAGACCACCCGCTACGAGGCGTTCGACCGCCCGCTGTTCGAGGCCAAGGTCGCCGAGCTGTGCTCGGACTGCACCGTCGACTACTACAACGCCGACCAGGACGAGACCAAGCAGAACGAGCAGGTCGACGCCGCGATCGGCAAGGGCGCCAGCGTCGTCGTCCTCGACCCCGTCAACGGCGACGGGGCGGGCGGCATGGTCCAGTCCGCCCAGGACTCAGGCGCGACCGTGGTCGCCTACGACCGCTTCATCGCCGAGGCCGACTACTACATGTCCTTCGACAACGAGACGGTCGGCAAGAAGCAGGCCGAGGCGCTCGTGGAGGCGATGGGCGACAAGGGCAGCATCCTGATGCTCAACGGGGCGCCCAGCGACCCCAACGCCGGACAGTTCAAGGCCGGCGCCCACAGCGTCATCGACAGCTCCGGGCTGACGGTGCTCCAGGAGTACGACAACCCCGACTGGAGCCCCGAGAACGCCCAGAAGTGGACGACCGACCAGCTCGCCAAGTACGACGCCAGCGAGATCCAGGGCGTGTACGCCGCCAACGACGGCCAGGCCGGCGGGGTCATCTCCGCGCTGACCGGTGCCGGGGTCTCGCCCGACGGCCTGCCCCCGGTGACCGGCCAGGACGCCGAGCTCGCCGCCATCCAGCGCATCGTCGCCGGCGAGCAGGCCATGACCATCTACAAGCCGATCAAGATCGAGGCCGAGACCGCCGCCGAGCTGGCGGTCCAGCTCGCCAACGGCGACGACGTGTCCGCGCCTGACGACTACGAGGGCGTCGCGTCGTACATCTTCGAACCGATCGTGGTCACGCAGGACAACGTGATGGACACGGTCGTGGCCGACGGCTTCTACAGCGCCGCCGACATCTGCACCGACGCCTACGCCGACGCCTGCGCCGCCGCCGGCGTGAAGTGACCTGAGGCAGACACTGATGGTCTCAGCAGCCGCCACCCCGGTCAGGGAGAGCATCCTCTCCCTGACCGGGGTCACCAAGCGCTTCGGCGCCGTCCAGGCGCTCACCGACGTCCACCTCGACGTGGCCGCCGGCGAGGTCGTGGCCCTCGTGGGCGACAACGGCGCCGGCAAGTCCACGCTGGTCAAGATCATCTGCGGGGTCTACCAGCCCGACGGCGGGTCGATCACGCTGGACGGCAAGGCCATCCACGTGGCCGGTCCGCGGCAGGCCAGCGACCTCGGGATCGCCACCGTCTTCCAGGACCTGGCGCTCTGCGACAACCTCGACGTGGTCGCCAACCTCTTCCTCGGCCAGGAGAAGACCCGTGGCCTGGCCATGGACGAGGTGCTGATGGAGAAGGAGGCCTGGCGGTTGCTGCGCACCCTGTCGGCCAAGATCCCCTCGGTCCGGATCCCGATCGCCAGCCTCTCCGGGGGCCAGCGCCAGACCGTGGCCATCGCCCGGTCGCTGGTGGGCCAGCCCAAGGTCGTGCTCCTGGACGAGCCCACCGCGGCCCTGGGCGTCGCGCAGACCGCGGAGGTGCTCAACCTCGTCGAGCGGCTGCGCGAGGGCGGGCTCGGCGTGATCATGATCAGCCACAACATGGCCGACGTGCAGGCGGTCGCCGACCGCATCTGCGTGCTCCGGCTGGGCCGCAACGCGGCGGAGTTCCGCGTGGAGGAGGCGACCACCGAGGAGCTGGTGGCCGCGATCACCGGCGCCTCCGACAACGTCGTGGCCGCGCGCGTGACCAAGAAGGGCGGCCAGCATGTCTGACACGACCACGGAGGCGCCCGTCGAGCCCACGGGCCCGGCGCTGTCCGACCTCCAAGACGAACGGCTGATCGACCAGCAGAGCCTGAGCGCCGTCGTCAGCCAGTCCTGGCACCGGCTCAAGGGTGGCGAGCTCGGCAGCCTGCCGGTGGTGATCGGCCTGCTGCTGATCTGCACCGCGTTCTACCTGCTCGAACCGCGCTTCCTCTCCTCCTTCAACCTGGTGAGCATCACCCGCTTCGCGGCGCCGGCCGGCATCATCGCCCTCGGCATCGTGCTGGTGCTGCTGCTCGGAGAGATCGACCTGTCGGTCGGCACCCTGTCGGGCTTCTCCTCCGCGGTGCTCGCCGTTCTGGTGGTACGCCACGGGCAGTCGATCCTCGTGGCGATGCTGGCCTCGCTGGCGCTCGGGGCGGTGATCGGGCTGCTCTACGGCCTGCTGCGCACCAGGATCGGCGTACCCAGCTTCGTCTTCTCGCTAGCGGGGCTGCTCGGCTTCAAGGGTGCGCTGCTCTACACCCTCGGCGACCAAGGGACGATCACGCTGCCGGTCGACTCCTGGCTGGTGCAGTTCGCGAAGTTCGGGCACGTCTCGCACCTCGCGTCCTACCTGCTGGTGGCGGCCGTGACCCTGGCCTACCTCGGCTCCCAGCTGCTCGTCCGCCGCCGACGGGCCGAGGGAGGGCTGTCCAACACCTGGTTCCCGCTCGTGGTCATCAAGACCGCGGCGCTCGGCGGCGGGTTGGCGTTCCTCACCTCCTACCTCAACGTCGACCGCGGGTGGCCGAACGTCTGGGTGCTGTTCGTGGCGCTGGTGGTCCTCGTCGACATCGTGCTGCGCAAGACCCGCTGGGGTCGGCACGTCTTTGCCGTCGGCGGCAACCAGGAGGCGGCGCGCCGCTCCGGGGTCAAGGTCGACCGGACCTACATCACGGTGTTCATGGCCTGCTCCGCCTTCTCCGCCCTCGGTGGCCTGATGGCCGCCGGGGTGCTGGGCAGCGTCTCGCAGGACAGCGGCACCAACGGCCTCGAGCTCACCGCGATCGCTGCGGCGGTCATCGGCGGCGCGAGCCTCTTCGGCGGCCGCGGTTCGGCGTACGCCGCCATGCTCGGCATCCTGGTGCTGCAGTCCATCGAGTCGGGCCTCAACCAGGTCAACGTCGACTCCTCGGTGCGCTTCATGACCACCGGCGGCGTGCTCCTGCTCGCCGTGACGATCGACTCGGTCTCGCGCAAGAAGCGGGCCCGGAGCGGTCGCGGCTAGCCGACGCGACCAGCGACAACGCCGTGGATCTCAGTCACCGGGTGACTGAGATCCACGGCGTTCGTGCTTCAGGCACTCCTCAGACGGCGCAGCCGTCGGGCCCGCAGGACTCGCCCGGGTTGCCGTCGACCAGGCCGGCCATCTGGAGCACGGGGTGGGCGGCGTCCCAGGCCTGGTGCAGGGCCTGGGTGAAGACCTCGGCGGGCTGGGCGCCCGAGATGGCGAACTTCTGGTCGAGCACGAAGAACGGCACGCCCTGGATGCCGTAGTCGGCGGCCTGGTCGAGGTCGGCGTACACGGCGTCGTGGTGCTCGTCGGAGCCCAGCACCCGGGCCACCTCGTCTGCGTCGAGACCGACCCCGACGGCCACCCTGGTCAGCGTCTCGTGGTCGGCGATGTTGGCGCCCTCCATCATGTAGGCGTGCAGGAACGCCTCCTTGAGGTCGCCCTGGCGCTCGCCGGCCGCGTGCAGCAGCCGGTGGGCATCGAGGGTGCTGACCCGCTGGGCCTGGCCGAGCCGGAAGAGCAGGCCCTCCTCCGCCGCGACGGCCTCCATCCGGTCGATCATCTGCTGGCCGGCGGGCGCGCCACCGCCGTACTTGCGACCGAGGTGCTCGGCCATCGTCGTCGAGGGGTCCGGCTGCGCCGGGGACCCGGGGTCGAGCTGGAAGGAGCGCCACACGACCTCCACCTCGTCGCGGTGCTCGAAGCCGGCGAGCGCGGACTCGAGGCGGCGCTTGCCGATGTAGCACCAGGGGCAGGCGATGTCGGACCAGATGTCGATGCGCATGGGAGGCCAACCACGGAGGGGGTCGGGTCTGTTCCCCTGAGACGTCTCAGGGTCGCAGACCGGGGTCCGGTCGGGTTGTTTCCCCGATGTGCCGGGGGCAGCCGCGACGGCAGGCTTCCGAGCATGATCACTGTCGACCACCTCACTCGCACCTACGGCCGCTTCACCGCCGTCGACGACGTCTCGTTCACGGCGCGGCCCGGCCGCGTCACCGGTTTCCTCGGCCCCAACGGCGCCGGGAAGTCCACCACCATGCGGGTCCTCGTCGGACTCACCCCGCCCACCTCGGGCAGCACCACGATCGCGGGCCGGCGGTACGCCGACCTGCCGAACCCCGGCCGCGAGGTCGGCGTCCTGCTCGACGCCTCGGCGCAGCACGACGGCCGGACCGGCCGGGAGATCCTCACGATCGCCCAGCGCACCCTCGGGCTGCCGGCGGGCCGGGTCGACGCGATGCTCGACCTCGTGAGCCTCACCCCCGAGGAGGCGGGCCGTCGCGTGCGGCACTACTCGCTGGGGATGCGGCAGCGGCTCGGCATCGCGGTCGCGCTCATCGGCGACCCGGCCGCGCTGATCCTCGACGAGCCGGCCAACGGCCTCGACCCCGCCGGCATCCGCTGGATGCGTGACCTGCTGCGCGGCTACGCCCAGCGCGGCGGGACGGTGCTGCTCTCCTCGCACCTGCTCCACGAGATCGAGGTGATCGCCGACGACCTGGTCGTGATCGGCAACGGCCGGATCGTCGCCAGCGGCACGAAGGCCGAGCTGCTCGCCGGGGCCGGGACGCTCGTGCGCACCCACGAGGTCGCCGCCCTGGCCCGCGCGCTCGCCGAGTCCGCGGTCGCGACGTCGCCGGTGGACGGCGGCCTGCGGGCCGACGCCGACGCCGAGCTGGTCGGCCAGGTCGCCCTGGCCGCCGGCGTACCCCTGCTCGAGCTGCGCGCCGCCGAGGGCGCCGGGCTCGAGGAGATGTTCCTCGAGCTCACCGCCGACACCCAGCGTGACCACCCGTCCACCTCGACCCACCCGTCGACCCACCAGATCGGAGCCGTGGCATGACCGCCACCGTCACACCTCCCGTCACCACCAGCCCCGCGCCGTCCGCTCCGTCACCGCGGGAGACCTTCGCCCCGATCCCGTTCTCGCGGGTCGTCTCGGTGGAGCTGCGCAAGATGTTCGACACCCGCTCGGGCTTCTGGCTGCTGTGCAGCATCGGGATCCTCTCCCTGCTCGCCACCACGGCCGTGATCATCTTCGGCGCGGAGGCCGACCTCACCTACGGGTCGTTCGCAGCGGCGATCGGCTTCCCGATGGCCGTGGTCCTCCCGATCATCGCCGTCTTGTCGGTCACCAGCGAGTGGAGCCAGCGCACCGGCCTGACGACCTTCGCCTTCGTGGCCCACCGGGGCCGGGTGATCACCGCCAAGGCGATCTGCGCGATCGGGGTCGGCGTGGTCTCGATGCTCGTCGCGGCCGGCATCGGCGCACTCGGCAACCTGGTCGGCAGCACGATCGCTGGGGTCGACACCGTGTGGGACGTGACCGTGGCGAACCTCGCGCTGATCATCCTGGCCAACGTGCTGGGCATGATGATCGGCTTCATGCTCGGCGTCCTGCTGCGCAGCTCCGCAGCGGCGATCGTCGGCTACTTCGTCTACTCCTTCGTGCTCACCGGACTGACCGAGCTGCTGGCCGTCAACCAGCAGTGGTTCGCGGACATCCGTGGCTGGGTGGACTTCAACTACTCACAAGGCTCCCTCTTCGAGGGGACCGTCACGGCCCAGCAGTGGGCCGAGCTCGGGGTCTCCGGCCTGTTCTGGCTCGTGATCCCCCTGGCCGTGGGGGTACGGCTGGTCCTCCGCTCGGAGGTGAAGTAACCCGGCACCACATCCGGACGTACGACGGCCCCGCCACGAACACTCGTGGCGGGGCCGTCGTCGTGCCGGGGGTGACGTCAGCGGGCGGAGCTGCCCTCGACGTAGTCGCTGTCGTGCGACTTCACCCAGGCCATCAGCTTGCGCAGCTCACGGCCGGTGGACTCGATCGGGTGCTTCTCCGAGACCTCGCGGAACTTCTTGAACTCCGGCGAGCCGGCCTCGTTGTCGTCGATGAACCGCTTGGCGAAGGCCCCGTTCTTGATGTCCTCCAGGACCTCGACCATGTTGGCCTTGACCTGCGGGGTGATCACGCGCGGGCCGGAGACGTAGTCGCCGAACTCGGCGGTGTCGGAGACCGACCAGCGCTGCTTGGCGATGCCGCCCTCGTACATCAGGTCGACGATCAGCTTCAGCTCGTGGAGGCACTCGAAGTAGGCGACCTCGGGCTGGTAGCCGGCCTCGGTGAGCACCTCGAAGCCGTACTGGACCAGCTGTGAGGCGCCGCCGCACAGGACGGCCTGCTCGCCGAAGAGGTCGGTCTCGGTCTCCTCGGTGAACGTCGTCTTGATGCCACCGGCGCGCAGGCCGCCGATCGCCTTGGCGTAGGAGAGGGCGAGCGGCCAGGCGTTGCCCGACTCGTCCTTCTCCACCGCGACGAGCACGGGGACGCCGCGGCCGTCGACGTACTCGCGACGGACCAGGTGGCCGGGACCCTTGGGCGCGACCATGAAGACGTCGACGCCGTCGGGGGCGGTGATGTAGCCGAAGCGGATGTTGAAGCCGTGACCGAAGACGAGCGTGTCGCCCTCGGCGAGCTGCGGCTCGATCTCCTCGGCGTAGATCTTGCGCTGGTGCTGGTCGGGGGCGAGGACGACGATGACGTCGGCCTCCTCCGCGGCCTCGGCAGGGGTCAGCACGCGCAGCCCCTCGGCCTCGGCCTTCGCGCGGCTCTTCGAGCCCGGCTGGAGGCCGACGCGGACGTCGACACCCGAGTCGCGCAGCGACAGCGCGTGCGCGTGCCCCTGGCTGCCGTAGCCGATCACCGCGACGTTCTTGCCCTGGATCAGGGCCAGGTCGGCGTCGTCGTCGTAGAACATCTCAGCCACTGGTGGGCTCTCCTTCGTCGGTTGCTGCTGGGTCGGTTGCTGCTGGGTGAGCTTGGTACGTCGGTCAGCCCACGGCGGGCGGGAGCGGCACCGAGACCGGGCGCAGGTTGCGCTCGGAGATGGAGCGCGAGCCGCGACCGATGGCGACCTGTCCGGACTGCACGAGCTCGCGCACCCCGAACGGTTCGATGACACGCATGAAGTCGGCGATCTTGGCGATGTTGCCGACGATCTGGATGGTGATCGCGTCGGGGGCCACGTCGATCACGGTGGCCCGGAAGAGCTGGACGGTGTCGAGCACCTGGCCGCGGTTGTCGGCGGAGGCCGAGACCTTGACCATGACCAGCTCGCGGTTGACCGAGGCGTCGCGGTCGAGCTCGACGATCTTGATCACCTCGACCAGCTTGTTGAGCTGCTTGGTGACCTGCTCCAGCGGCGACTCCGCCACGTTGACCACGATCGTCATCCGCGAGATGTCGGCGTGCTCGGTGGGGCCGACGGCCAGGGAGTCGATGTTGAAGCCGCGGCGGCTGAACAGGCCGGCGATCCGGGCGAGCACGCCCGGCTTGTCCTCCACCAGGACGCTCAAGGTATGGGTGCTCATGCGGGGCGGACCTCCCAGTCGTCCTCGACCCGGTCGAACTCGGGAGCGAGGTCGCGGGCGTACTTGATCTCGTCGTTGCTGGTGCCGGCGGCGACCATCGGCCAGACCATCGCGTCGCGGAAGACCCGGAAGTCCACGACGACGGGTTGGTCGTTGATCGACATCGCCTTCTCGATCGTCGCGTCGACGTCGCCGGGGCTCTCGCAGGCCAGGCCCACGCAGCCGTAGGCGTCGGCGAGCTTGACGAAGTCGGGGATCCGCTTGGAGTGCAGGTCGGTGTTGGAGTAGCGCTCGTTGTAGAACAGCGTCTGCCACTGGCGCACCATGCCGAGCGACTCGTTGTTGATGATCGCGACCTTGATCGGGATGTCGTTGATCGCGCAGGTGGCGAGCTCCTGGTTGGTCATCTGGAAGCAGCCGTCGCCGTCGATGGCCCACACCGTGGAGCCGGGCATCCCGACCTTCGCGCCCATCGCCGCCGGGACGGCGTAGCCCATCGTGCCCAGGCCCCCGGAGTTGAGCCAGGTGTTGGGCTTCTCGTAGGAGATGAAGTGGGCCGCCCACATCTGGTGCTGGCCCACGCCCGAGGTGAAGATCGTGTCGGAGCCGGAGATCACGCCGAGCCGCTCGATGACGTACTGCGGCGAGAGCCCCTCGGCCGGGGTGTCGTAGCCCAGCGGGTAGGTCTGCTTGACCCCGGCCAGGAACTTCACCCAGCCCTCGTAGTCACCGGTGTGACCGGCGTCGGCCTCGGCCTGCAGCGCCACGACGAGGTCGCTGAGCACCTCGCGGACGTCGCCCACGATCGGCACGTCGGCGTGACGGTTCTTGCCGATCTCGGCCGGGTCGATGTCGGCGTGGATGACCTTCGCGCCCGGCGCGAAGGAGTCGAGCACGCCGGTGACGCGGTCGTCGAAGCGGGCGCCGAGGCTGATGATCAGGTCGCTCTTCTGCAGCCCGGCCACCGCGGCGACCGTGCCGTGCATGCCCGGCATGCCGAGGTGCTGGGGGTGGCTGTCGGGGAAGGCGCCGCGGGCCATCAGCGTGGTGACCACGGGCATGCCGGTCAGCTCGGCCAGCGCCTTCAGCTCGCGCGAGGCCCGGGCGCGGATCGTGCCGCCGCCGACGTACAGCACGGGACGTCGCGCCTCGAGCATCAGCCGGGCGGCCTCGCGGATCTGCTTGGCGTGCGGCCGGGTGACGGGGCGGTAGCCGGGCAGGTGCAGCTCGGCGGGCCACGCGTAGGTGGTCATCGCCTGCAGCGCCGACTTGGCCACGTCGACCAGCACCGGGCCGGGGCGACCGGTGGAGGCGATGTGGAAGGCCTCGGCGATCGTGCGCGGGATGTCGGCGGGGTTGGTGACCAGGAAGTTGTGCTTGGTGATCGGCATCGTGATGCCGCGGATGTCGGCCTCCTGGAAGGCGTCGGTGCCGATCATCGACGCCCCCACCTGCCCGGTGACCGCCACCATCGGCACCGAGTCCATGTGCGCGTCGGCGATCGGGGTGACCAGGTTGGTCGCACCGGGGCCGGAGGTGGCCATGCACACGCCCACGCGTCCGGTCGCCGCGGCGTACCCCTGGGCAGCGTGCCCGGCACCCTGCTCGTGGCGGACGAGGATGTGCCGGATGGAGGAGTCCATGAGCGGGTCGTACGCCGGCAGGATGGCGCCGCCGGGGATGCCGAAGATCGTCTCGGTCCCGGCAGCCTCCAACGACGTGATCAGGCTCTGCGCGCCGGTCATCTCGGTCATGCCGCTTGCTTCCTCACTGCTGGGGGTTCGTGGGTCTCGTGGCAACAAAAAACCCCTCGGGCCTGAGGCTACGAGGGGTGACGCGCGGACTGAAACGGGTCAGTCGGCACGCCGGGTGGGTACGAGAAGGTCCTGGAGCATGACCACACGGTAGCCGCCCGGGTCCCGGAGCCGGGTCCAGTGTGCCATCCGTCCCAGATGGCGGGACAGTCATCCCGCCATCCGGGCGGTCTCAGGCGTCAGTGGCGGTGCTGTCGGCGGTCTCGTCGGGCGAGGTGGCCCGGCCGAGCCAGGTCGTCACGCAGGCCTTGTTGCCCTCGGCGTCGGCCAGCACCCAGAACGTCGGCGCCCGCTCGTCGCTGACCAGGGTCCCGCCGGCCGCGAGGGCGGCCTTGACCCGGCGCTCGGCGACCTCGGGCGGCACCCGGACGTCGAGGTGGAAGCGCTGGCGCGGCGTCTCGTGGTGGTCGGTCTCCTGGAACCACAGGCTGGGCAGGATCCCGCTGGGGTCGTTGACCTCGTCGGGGACGTCCTCGGGCGCCTCCAGGCCCAGGACCGCCGCCCAGAACGGCCGGATCGCGGCCGCGTCGGCGGCGTCCAGGGCGATCTCGAGCACCTGCACCGCGTCGGTGTCGGCCTTGGCCCCGAGCCGCCCGGCCAGGTCGGTGATCGTCCGGGCCAGGTCGATGTCGCGCTGGGTGATGCCGCCGACGTCGTGGCTGGAGAGCCGTACGTGCACGGTCGGGTAGCGCAGGTCGAGGTCGGGGTGGTGGTTCATCTCCTCGGCGGCCTCGCCGATCTGCTGGACCAGGCGCAGCCCGGTGGCGAAGTCACCGGTGCGGAAGCGGGCCTGGAGGGTGGCGAACATGACCCGCCAGTCGGCGAGCAGCTCGGCCTCGACGTCGTGCCCGGTCAGGGTCTGCTTCGGGTCGCGGCTGACGGCCTCGGCCTTCACCTCGCGGTAGTCCTTCGAGGGCTTCGCCTGCTCGTCCGTGCTCTGCTCGTCCTGCGCCTGCTCGTCCTGCGCCTGCTCGTCCGCGCTCTGCTCGTCCGCGCTCTGCTCGTCCTGCGTCTGGTCGCTCATGGCAGCACCACCTGTCCGATCGGTCCGGGGTTGTAGGCAATCTCCCATCGGTAGCCATCCGGGTCCCCGAAGTAACCCGTGTAGCCACCCCACTCCCGCTGGACGGCGGGCTGCACCGGCTCGGCACCGGCACCCCGGGCGGTCTCCAGGACCGCATCGACCTCAGCAGGCGAGGGCACGTTGTGCGCCAGGGTGATCGGCGCGACGCCCGCGCCCCGCCGCAGCGGGCCGACCTCGGCCTCGAAGGCCCGGTCGACCCAGAAGGACAGCACCAGCCGCTCCCCCGCCCGGATCATCAGCACCTCGCCGGGGACGTCGAGCGCCGCCGTCCAGCCCAGGCCGTCGAGGTAGAAGCGCCGGGTGGCGGCGACGTCGGCCACCGCGAGCGTGATGAAGCTGATCCGCTGGTCCACGGCGCGACCCTGCCACAGCAGGCGCCGCGCGGCCTAGGGTCGCGCCATGCCCCCCACCCGCACCAACGCGGCGCGCTGGCACGCGGTCACCGCGGCCGTCGCTGCCTCCGCCGTCGTCTTCCAGCTGGTCCTGGTCGTGCAGGGCGGCACCGTGCTCGACGAGACCGATCCGCCCGACCTGGTGACGCGGGTCTACCGGTTCTTCTCCTACTTCACCATCCAGAGCAACCTGCTCGTGGCGGTGACGGCGGCCTGGCTGGCGCGCACGCCGACGTACGACGGCCGGGCCTTCCGGGTGCTGCGCGCCGCGGGCCTGGTGGGCATCACGATCACCGGCGTCGTGCACTTCGTCCTGCTCCGGCCGCTGCTCGACCTGACCGGGGCCGACTGGGCCGCCGACAAGCTGCTGCACATGGTCGTCCCCGCGCTGGCGGTCGCCGCCTGGGCGGTGGTCGGGCCGCGGCCGCGGATCGCGCCGGACGGCTGGGGGCTGGTCGGTCGCGTGCTGGTCTGGCCGCTCGGTTGGCTGGCCTGGACGCTCGTGGTCGGCGGGCTCAGCGGGTGGTACCCCTACCCCTTCCTCGACCACCGTGAGGACGGCGCCGCCGCGGTGGTGGTCGCCTCGGTGGGGATCACGGTGGCGTTCCTGGTCTTCTTCGCGCTGGCCGCACTGGTCGACGGGCGGGCCGCCGCGACGCCCCGAGAGACCCTGGACCGCACCGCGCGCCCCGACCGGACCGGCTGACCCCTCCCCCGGCTGCGGCCCGGCCCGGGGGGTTGGGACCATCGGAGCATGTCCGAGTCACGCGAGGTCTCCCTCACCCTCGACTTGTGCCTGCGGGTCGGCGAGATCCTGATGTCCAACGGCGCCGGGGCGGCCGACGTCACCGCCGCGATGCGCGCGCTGGCCTACCACTTCGGGCTGCGCGGCGTGGAGATCGACGTGACGTTCACGTCGCTGTCGATGAGCTTCCAGGCCGCACCCGAGGACCACCCGATCGTGATCCTGCGGCAGGTCAAGCAGCGCGACATCGACTACGAGGACCTCACCCGCGTCGACCACCTGGTGCGCGACCTGCTGGCCGACCGGCTGACGGTGACCGAGGCCCGCAGCGAGGCGGCCCGGATCGCCTCCTCGGGGCACCACACGCCGCGCGCGGCCGTCACGCTGGCCTGGGGCGTGATGTGCGCGGGAGTCGGGCTGATGCTCGGCGGAGGGCCCGTCGTCGCCCTGATCGCCTCCGTGGCGGCGATGTCGATCGACCGGCTCCAGCTGACCATGTCGCGCCGTCGGCTCCCCGGGTTCTACCAGCAGGTCGCCGGCGGGGGCGTCGCGACGCTGCTCGCGGTGCTGGCCACCGCCGTGGGCCTCACCGACGACCCGTCACTGGTGGTCACCGCCAACATCATCATGCTGCTGTCGGGCATCGGTCTGATGGGCGCGCTGCAGGACGCGCTCACGGGCTTCTACGTCACGTCCTCGGCGCGGATGATCGAGGCCGTGCTGGCGACGGCCGGGATCATCGCGGGGGTCTCGGGCGGGCTCGCGATCGCCAACATCGCCGGCATCGGCGTGGGCCGGATCGTGCCCGGCCGGGTGGCGAACCTCGACACGCTGACGCTGATGGCCGTGGGAGCCGGCATCGCGGCCGCCGCCTTCGCCGTCGCGTCGTACGCGCCCTGGCGGGTCGTGCCGGCGATCGCGGTGATCGCGGCCGCGGCGGCGCTCACGGCCGAGAGCATCGACTACACCGGCTTCGGCCGGGCCTGGTCGGTCGGGGTGGCGGCGTTCGGGATCGGCCTGGTCAGCTTCGGGGTCGCCGGCCGGGTGCGGGTGCCACCCCTCGTGGTCGTCGTGTCCGCGATCGTGCCGCTGCTCCCGGGGCTCTCGATCTACCGCGGGCTGTCGCTGCTGGCCGACACCGGGGGCGAGACCCGCGGCGTGCTCGCGCTGGTGACCGCGGCGTCGGCCGCACTCGCGCTCGCCGCGGGCGTGATCCTCGGCGAGTACGTCGCCCAGCCCCTCAAGCGGGAGGCCCGCCGCCTCGAGAACCGGCTCTCCGGACCACGCCTGGTGGGGCCGCTGCGCGAGCGCACGTCGCGTCGTCGGCGCGCGCCGGGCGGCGGCCAGGGCTGAGCCGCACAACTGGCCCCGGGGCTCAGCCGCCCGCGACCGCCTCGATCGTCTCGCGGACCGCCTCGACGCCGGCGGCGACCTCGGCGAACGACGTCGAGAGCGGCGACAGCCCCAGTCGCAGGCCCTCGGGGTCGCGGTAGTCGGGGATCACGTCGCGCTGCCACAGCAGCGCGTTGACCTCGCGCATGGCCGGGTGGGTCAGCGTGACGTGGCCGCCGCGCCGCTCGGGGTCGCGCGGCGAGGCCACCCCGACGCCGAGCGGCGCCAGCACCTCGTCGGCCAGGTCGACGACGTACGCCGTCAGGGCCTGCGACTTGGCCCGCACCGCCTCGATGCCGACCGTCTCGAGCAGCGCGAGCATGTCGCGCAGCGGCTGCATGGCCACGATCGACGGGGTGCCGCTGAGCAGCCGGCGGATCCCGGCGGCCGGTGTGTAGCCAGGCCCCATCCGGAACGGGTCGTCGTGACCCATCCAGCCCTGGACGGGCTGGTCGAGGTCGGCGAGCAGCCGCTCGGCCACGTAGCCGAAGGCCGGCGCCCCGGGGCCGCCGTTGAGGTACTTGTAGCTGCAGCCCACCGCCAGGTCGGCCCGCCACCCGTCGAGGTCGACCGGCACCGAGCCGACGGAGTGGGAGAGGTCCCAGAGCACCAGGGCGCCGGCGTCGTGGACCAGCCGGGTGATCTCGGCGGCCTCGGCGATCCAGCCGGAGCGGTAGGCGACGTGGCTGGCCACGACGAGCGCCGTGCGCGGGCCGACCGCGTCGGCCACCTGCGCGGGAGTGAGCCCCGCGGCGGGGTCGACGTCGACCCACCGGACCTCCAGCCCGCACTCGCGCGCGACACCCTCCGCGACGTAGCGGTCGGTCGGGAAGTTGTCGCGGTCGACCACGATCTCGGTGCGACCGGGCCGGGCCGCGACCGCCGCGCGCATCAGCTTGTAGAGCAGCACGGTGGTGGAGTCGCCCACGGCCACCTGGCCGGGCGCCGCGCCGAGCAGCACGCGCCCCAGGTCGTCGCCGACGCGCAGCGGCAGGTCGAACCACGACTCGTCCCAGCCGCGGATCAGCCGACCGCCCCACTCCTGCTCGACGAAGGTGCTCATCCGACCGGCGGTGGCGACCAGCGGCCGCCCGAGCGAGTTGCCGTCGAAGTAGACGAGGTCGGTGTCGGCGCCGACGAACCCTGCCCGGTGGACCGCCAGCGGGTCGCTCCGGTCGAGGTCGGCGGCGTTCTCGGGGTGCACGGTCCCTGTCTACAGCAGCGCCGGTGGGGCCGTTTCAGGGATCCCCGGTCGACCGGGGATCCCTGAACTTGTGGGCCCTCGCGAGGGCCCAGCAGGGACTGCCCACCCAGTGGGGCTGGCGTGACCGGTGGGCTACTGGAACGAGACGAACCGGACCCGCGGGCGCAGCGCGCCGACCTGGGCCGGGCCCATCCGCTGCACGTCCTCGTCGTAGAAGAGCTTCAGGCCCATCGTGAACTTCTCACCCCGCTGCACCGTCGCGTACGTCGCCTGCTTCTGGCCGCGGGTGCCGAAGCCGTCGACGTGCTGGACCAGCGCGAGGCCGGTGCGGCGGCGGACCAGCCCGATCCGGTCGATCATGTCCTCGCGGAACTGGTGCAGCACGAAGAGCTTCTCGGGCAGGTCGCGTCGGCGGACCAGCTCGGCGAGCCAGGCCGAGGTGTCGTTGACCTCGTCGGCGTGCACGGACCCGATCGTGCGGCCCGGCACCTGACCCCGTCCCATCCGCCACTCGGGGTCGAGGGCGAGCCCGACGTAGGGGTCGCGCAGGGCCCACGCCCAGCGGCGCGCGGCCATCAGGAAGCCGGTCCGGCCCGGTTGCACGTCGAGCAGCAGCAGCGCGCCGTGCCGGTGGGCGGCGTCGATGTAGCGCTGCACGACGGCGCGGTCGATGTCGTGGCTGTAGTCGCCGTCGGGGCCGGGGGTCGCGTCGGCCACCGTGACGATCAGCTCGTAGACCGGCTGCACCGGCCGGCCCAGACTGCCGAAGGGACGCGCGGCCGCCACCAGCCGGGAGTGCATCACCGCCGGGCGGTCCTCGCCCAGCACGCCCAGGGCCGGCGTACCGCCGGTGCCGTAGTAGGCGACCAGGAAGCGCTCGCCGTCGAAGATCCGTCGACCGCCCCACGGCAACGTCGACCGCGGTCCGGTCGCGCCCGACCGTGCCCCCGCGGCCGGCGACGGCTCGGTGCGCTGCGCCGAGCCGGCCCGAGGAGCGGGCTCCGCCGCCGTCCGCGTCCGTGCGTCATGGTCCTCCACCAGCCGCAGCCCGCCGGCCAGCAGCACCAGGCCGACCAGCACCAGGAGGGCGGCGGTGAGCAGCGAACGGTCGCGGTCGCTGCTCGGTCGATCGTGGCTCAGCTGGTCACCGCACCGTGCGCGGCCGACTGCACGACCTTGGCGTACTTGCCGAGGACGCCGCGGGTGTACTTCGGCGCCCGCGGCTCCCAGCCGACCTTGCGCTCCTCGAGGTCGGTCATCTCCACCTCGAGGGTGCGGTTGAGCACGTCGAGGGTGATCGGGTCGCCGTCGCGGACGAACGCGATCGGCCCGCCGTCGACCGCCTCCGGGGCGACGTGGCCCACGCAGAGACCCGTCGTACCGCCGGAGAAGCGACCGTCGGTGAGCAGCAGCACGTCCTTGCCGAGGCCGGCGCCCTTGATGGCACCGGTGATCGCCAGCATCTCGCGCATGCCGGGCCCACCCTTGGGACCCTCGTAGCGGATCACCACGACGTCGCCGGCGACGACCTGGCCCGCCGCGAGCGCGTCCATGGCGGCACGCTCGCCGTCGAAGACCCGGGCGGTGCCGGTGAAGACCGACTCGTCGAAGCCGGCCGACTTCACCACCGCGCCCTCGGGGGCCAGGGAGCCCTTGAGGATCGTGATGCCGCCGGTGGCGTGGATCGGCCGGTCGAGGCTGCGGATGACGTCGTCGTCGAGGTCGCGCGGGCTGAGGTCGGCGAGGTTCTCGGCCATGGTCCTGCCGGTGACGGTGAGGCAGTCGCCGTGCATCAGCCCGGCGTCGAGCAGGGCCTTCATCACCACGGGGATGCCGCCGATCTTGTCGACGTCGTTCATCACGTACTTGCCGAAGGGCTTGAGGTCGCCGAGGTGCGGGACCTTGTCGCCGATCCGGTTGAAGTCGTCGATCGTGAGGTCGACCTCGGCCTCACGGGCCATGGCCAGCAGGTGGAGCACGGCGTTGGTCGAGCCGCCCAGCGCCATCACCACGGTGATGGCGTTCTCGAACGCCTCCTTGGTCATGATCTGCCGCGCGGTGATGCCCTGGCGCAGCAGGTTGACGACCGCCTCGCCCGAGCGGTGGGCGAAGCCGTCGCGCCTCCGGTCGACGGCGGGCGGGGCGGCGGAGCCGGGCAGCGACATGCCGATCGCCTCGGCGACCGAGGCCATCGTGTTGGCGGTGTACATGCCGCCGCAGGCGCCCTCACCGGGGCAGATCGCGCGCTCGATCTTGTCGACCTGCTCGCGGCTCATCTTGCCGGCCAGGCAGGCACCGACGGCCTCGAAGGCGTCGATGATCGTGACGTCCTCACCGTCCACCGAGCCGGGCATCGTGGAGCCGGCGTAGAGGAAGACCGCGGCGAGGTCGAGCCGCGCGGCGGCCATCATCATGCCGGGCAGCGACTTGTCGCAGCCGGCCAGCAGCACCGAGCCGTCGAGCCGCTCGGCCATCATCACGGTCTCGACGGAGTCGGCGATGACCTCGCGGGAGACGAGCGAGAAGTGCATGCCCTCGTGACCCATGGAGATGCCGTCGGACACCGAGATCGTGCCGAACTCCAACGGGTAGCCGCCGGCCGCGTGGACGCCGTTCTTGACGGCCTTGGCCAGCCGGTCGAGCGAGAGGTTGCAGGGGGTGATCTCGTTCCAGCTCGAGGCGACCCCGATCTGCGGCTTGGCGAAGTCGTCGTCGCCCATCCCGACGGCGCGCAGCATGCCGCGCGCGGCGGCCCGCTCGAGTCCGTCGGTGACGTCGCGCGAGCGGGGCTTGATGTCGGGCGCGGAGCCGGGGTCGGTGCCGGGGTCGGTCATGGGTCCAGGCTAGTTGGCCGGCTGCGACCTCGCGGCTCAGGCCTCGGCGGTGGACTTCAGCTGGGCCAGCCCGCGCTCGAAGTCCTTGCCGACCAGCCGGTCCATCGACATGACCTTGCCGAGGACCGCCATCAGGCCCTTCTGCTCGCCGCTCATCCGCCACACCACGTCGGTGCCGCCGGGGGTCGGGGTCAGGTCGAAGGCGACCTCGTTGGTGGCCTTCCACGGCTTGAGGAAGGTCAGCGTGAGCACGACCTGCTCCGGGGTCGAGGAGATGATCTCCATCGTCCCCTCCCCCGCCTTGCGGTTGCCCTTCCAGGCGTAGTGGGCCCCCACGCCGGAGTCGGCCCCGGTGTAGGTGCGCTGCATGGCGGGGTCCAGGCCCTCCCAGGGCGACCAGTCGCGCCACTCGCGGAAGTCGTCGACCAGGCGGTGCACGAGCGCGGGGTCCGCTGCGACGTGGGTGGAGCGTGAGACCTCGAAGCTGCCCATGCACGCATGCTGTCAGAAGGTCGCCGCCCTGACGACCATCACGTCGGGCAGGTTGGCCACCAGCGGACGCCAGGTCTCCCCTGCGTCGGCGGTGCCCCAGACGGCGCCGTTGCGGGCGCCGAGGTAGAGCCCGGCCGGGTCGTGCTGGTCGGTGCACATCGCGTCGCGCATGACCGCGACGTGGAAGTAGTCCGGCAAGCCGTCCTCGAGGGCCGTCCACGACTCGCCCGCGTCGGAGGAGCGCCACACCCGGGCCCGGCCCCCCGGCGGACGTCGGCCGTCACCGCCGCCGAGCGGGAAGACGTAGACGGTGTCGGGCTCGTGCGGGTGGACCACCACGGGGAACCCGAAGTCGGCGGGCAGCCCCTCGGCGATCGACTGCCACGAGCCGCCGTGGTCGTCGGAGCGGTAGACCCCGCCGTGGTTCTGGAGGTAGAGGCGCTCGGGCCGGCTGGGGTGGCGCGCCACCTTGTGCACGCACTGCCCGAACTCGGGGTACTGCTGCCCCTCGGGCATGAACTCGGCCCGGATGCCCTGGTTGCGCGCCGTCCAGGAGGCCCCGTCGTCGGTGGTCTGGTAGACACCGCCGGTCGAGATCGCCGCCGTGACCGACGCGGGGTCGGTGGGGTGGGGCAGGATCGTGTGGAACGCCTGGCCGCCGAAGCCCGCCCCCCACTCGGCGCGCTGCGGGTGGTTCCACAGCCCCTCCTCGAGCGCGAACGACTCGCCGCCGTCGCGCGAGCGCCACACCGCGCCCGGCTCGGTGCCGGCCCAGACCACGCCCGGCTCGCTGCCGGCCACGAGCTGCCACACCCGCTCGACCGAGGCGTCCGCGCCGTCGGGGAAGCGGACGCCGCCCCCGGGCGTCTCGTGCCAGGTCGCGCCGAGGTCGTCGGACCAGCGCACCTGCGGTCCGAGCCACATCGAGGAGGCGCCGGAGAAGATCCTGGGGATGCCGTCCGGGCCGGTGACCCGGGGGTCGACCAGGCAGGAGTAGACCTCCTCCATGTCGTGGTGGGGGCCGGTGAAGTCCCACGTGGTGCGGTCGTCGTCGGACCTGCCGATCCACAGTCCCTTGCGCGTCCCGACCAGCAGCACGGTGCTCATGCAGTCCCCTCTCATCGACCTCTCCTACTCTGCTCCTACATTGACCGGATGACCACGGCGAACTCATCGGCGCGCGCGTCATCTCTCCCGCTGTGGCGACGGGTCCCGCCCGTCTGGCTGGTGCTGATCGGCATCCTCTCGGTCCAGCTCGGGGCCAGCGTGGCGAAGGACCTCTTCGACGAGGCCCGACCCACGACGATCGTGTGGGTGCGCCTCGCGGCCAGCGCGCTGGTGCTGACGCTGGTGGCCCGACCGGCGGTGCGCGGGCGGTCGCGCCAGGACTGGATGGTGGTGCTGGCCTTCGGCGCCACGCTCGGGCTGATGAACTGGTCGATCTACCAGTCCTTCGCCCGGATCCCGCTCGGCATCGCGGTGACGATCGAGTTCGTCGGCCCGCTCACCCTGGCGGTGCTCGGCTCCCGGCGGGCTCGCGACCTGGTGTGGGTGGGGTTGGCCGCCGCCGGGGTGCTGCTGCTCGGGCTGGAGCGCGCGGACCTGACCCTGGCCGGCGTCCTCTACGCGCTGCTCGCCGGCGCCAGCTGGGCGGGCTACATCCTGCTCAGCGCGCAGACCGGCCGCCGCTGGCCCGGCATCGACGGCCTGACGATGGCCAGCATCGTCGCCGCGGCGGTGCTGTTCCCGCTCATGGTCGGTCTCGGCGGTACGTCGTCGCTCGTCGAGCCACGGATCCTGCTGCTCGGCGCCCTGGTCGGCCTGCTCAGCTCGGTCATCCCCTACACCTGCGAGCTCGTGGCGCTGCGCTCGCTGCGCGCGTCGGTCTTCAGCATCCTGATGAGCATCGAGCCTGCGGCGGCGGCGCTCGCCGGGCTGGTCGTGCTCGGTGAGCTGCTGACGCCGCTCCAGCTGCTCGCCATGGCGTGCGTCGTGGTGGCCAGCATCGGCGCGACGCGCAGCGGCACCATCGCCGAGCCGGTCCCCGACTGACCCGGCTCGCGACGACCTGAGCGGCGGCTGAGGGTTCACACAGAAGTCACACGACGGAGGTGCCCAGGACACCTCCGAGGGTCTAGGTTCGGGGTCAAGCACCTTTCTCCCCGTCGCACCTGGAGCACCATGAGCACCCCCTCTCGAACCGGCCGCACGGGCCCCCACGGGCTTCTCGGGCTCGCCGGTCTGACCACCGCCGCGCGCCAGTGGTTGGTGGAGTCCCAGCAGGTGGCCCGTCGCAACGCGATGGTCGCCGCCACGGCCTGCGCCCGGCGTCGCATCGAGCGCGAGGACGTCGCCGACTTCCTCCGCCAGCGCTACCAGCCGGCGGAGGCCGACACCGCCGGCGACCCTGCCGGAGACCCCGGCAGCGTCACTGCCGGCGACCCTGCCGGCCCCGCTGGCGCTCCGCCTGCCGCCGTCCGCCACGCGCACGGCTGACCGCTCAGCCGCTCGTCGTCGGGCACAATCGGAGGATGCCGACCTCCGCAGCCCGGTCCGCCACGGCCTCGTCGATCAGCCACCACGAGATCCGGTCCGACGACGGGACGCGCCTGCGGGCCTGGACCAACGACCCCGACCTGCTGATCGACGGTCCGACCGTCGTGCTGTGCAACGGGCTCGGCACCAACCCGTTCATGTGGCCGGCCCTGCTGCGTCCCGACTGCGGCGTACGCGTCGTCTCCTGGTACCACCGCGGCGTCGGCGGCTCCGACCGACCGCTCGACCCCAAGAACGTCGAGATCGAGCACTTCGTCGAGGACGGGCTCTCGGTGATGGACCACTTCGGCATCGACCGTGCGGTGCTGATGGGCTGGTCGATGGGCGTCAACACGATGTTCGAGCTGGCCGTGCGACACCCCGAGCGGGTCGCCGGCCTGTTCGCGGTCTGCGGCGTGCCGGGCGACACGTTCCGCACGATGCTCGCGCCCCTGCACGTGCCGCACGCCCTCGCCCGCGTGCTGACCGTCAACCTCGCCCGCACCCTCAGCCTCAGCGGGTGGGCGCTCACCCCGGTCGTCGCCCGGCTGCCGATCGGGGCCCGCGCGGTCGACCTGGTGCGACGTACCGGCTTCTTCTTCCGGATGCCCGACCCCGAGCTGGCCGCGCTCGGCATGAAGGAGTTCCTCAGCACGCCGATCGACTGGTACTTCCACCTGGCGCTCAGCACCTCGCGTCACGCGCGGGTCAGCCTGAGCCGGATCCAGGTCCCGACGATGTTCGTCTCCGCCACCTTCGACCTGCTCGCCGGTGCCCGCGACATGAGGTCCGCCGCCGACCACGTCCTCGGCGCCGAGTACGTCGAGCTCCGCGGCTCCCACTTCGTGGCCATGGAGCAGCCCGAGCGCGTGCACCGGCTGCTGCTGGACTTCCTCGCCAAGGTCGCCTGACGCTGATTGCGGCGGCGACTAGGCAGCCGGCTCCACGACCGCACGCCGCGCGGCTCGCCGCAGGGTGGTGAGCACGGCCGGGCCGAGCAGCACGATCGCGACCGAGTTGGTGATGGCCCGGCCGGTGTCGAAGCTGCCGGTGGAGGTGATCAGCGTGTAGGCGGTGAAGGTCTTGAGGTTCTCCAGCAGCGGCGCGCCCGGCACGTAGGCCAGCGATCCCTCGTGTCCCGGCACCTGGACGCCGAGCAGGAAGGGCCAGCCGGACAGGTTCATCAGCAGGCCGAAGACGTACGCCGCGAGGATGCCGTAGACGACCAGCATCGCGATCTCGCCGCGCCCCGAGACCCGCCGCGGGAGCAGGCCGGCGCCCATCCCGACCCACGCCGACACCAGCATCTGGAAGGGCAGCCACGGCCCGACGCCGGCGGTCATCAGCGCCGAGGCGAACAGCGACGTGCAGCCCAGCACGAAGCCGAAGCCCGGCCCGAAGACGCGGCCGCCGAGGATGAGCAGGAAGAACACCAGCTCGACGCCCGCCGTACCGGCCGACATGCCGCGCAGCACCGCCACGGAGGCCGACAGCACCCCGAGGATCGCCAGCGTCCGGGGGTCGAGCCCGCCCTCGCTGATCTCGGCCAGGACGACGGCGATCACGATCGGCAGCAGGGCCAGGAAGAGGAACGGCGGGTCCACGCGCGCGTCGTCCGGCACCTGGAGCAGCAGCGGCCAGCAGAGCATCATCAGTCCGCCGAGGGAGGCCACGGAGAGCACCAGCGCCGAGCGGCCCGACAGGCGGATCGCCGAGACCGGCCGCTGCGCCCGGGCCCGCCCGGCGTCGTGGGTGGGCGCGCTCACGCCGACTCCCGGTCGGCCAACGCGGCGACGACCTCGTCGACGCGCAGCCACGCCGGCCCCAGCACCTTGGTCACCTGGGGCGCGAACGCCGGCGACTCCGGCAGCACCTGCCGCGCGGAGCCCGACGAGACGACCTCGCCCTCGGCCATGACCACGACCTCGTCGGCGGCGTGGGCCACGAACTCCACGTCGTGGGTGGCCACGAAGACCGCGTGCCCGGCCTCGGCGAGCTCGCGCAGGATCCGGGCCAGCTCGGCCTTGGCCGTGTAGTCCAGGCCGCGGGTCGGCTCGTCCAGCAGCAGCACCTGCGGCCGGGCCACCAGGACCAACGCCAGCGCCAGCGCGAGCCGCTGGCCCTCGGAGAGGTCGCGGGGGTGCACGTCGCCGTCGATGCCGGCCACGAGCCGGTCGAGGATCGCGCGAGTGCCGACGCCCCCGGCGGCACACTCCTCGTCGACGGTCTCGAGGTAGAGCAGGTCGGCCGCGTTCTGCGGCAGCAGCCCCACCAGCGCGCGCCGCGCGGCCGGGTCCAGGCCGCCGGGGTCCTGCCCGGCCACGGTCACCGAGCCCGCGCGCCGCGCCCCCGAGCCCTGCAGCGCCCACAGCAGCGACGACTTCCCCGCGCCGTTGCGGCCCATCAGCGCAGTCACCCGCCCCTCTCCCAGGCCGAGGTCGAGGTCCTTGACCGCGACGGTGCGGCCGTGGGCCACGGTGAGTCGCCGGGCCGCCAGGCCGACCGGGGCCGGGGCGGGCTCGACGTACGTCGGGGGGGTGAGGGTGAGGTCGCGGGCCAGCCGTCGGGCGGCCCGCACCGAGAGCGGGAGCGGCGACCAGCCCGCCGCACGGCCCAGCTCGACGATCGGCGGCACGACCGGTGAGGTGGCCAGCAGCGTCGCGGGCTCGCCCACCAGGAGGCTGCCGTCACCGGGCAGCAGGCACATCCGGTCGGCGAAGGGCACGACCCGCTCGAGCCGGTGCTCGGCCAGCAGCACCGAGACGCCCAGGTCGTGGACCAGCCGGGTCAGCGTGGCCAGCACCTCCTCGGCCGCGGTGGGGTCGAGGGCGGACGTCGGCTCGTCGAGCACGAGCAGGCGCGGGTGCATGGTCAGCACCGAGCCGATGGCCACGCGCTGCTGCTGCCCGCCGGAGAGGGTGCGCAGGTCGCGGTGACGCAGGTCGGCCACCCCCAGCAGGTCGAGGGTCTCCTCCACCCGCCGCCGCATGGTCTCGGGCGGGAGGCCGAGCTGCTCCATGCCGTAGGCCAGCTCCTCCTCCACGGTGTCGGTCACGAACCCGGCGGCGGGGTCCTGGCCGACGTACCCGACCTGGTGGGCGCGGTCGCGCGGGGGCGTGGTGATGATGCTGGTGCCGTCGAGCAGCAGGTCGCCGGCGAGCCGGCCGCCGCTGAAGCGCGGCACCAGCCCGGTCACGACCCCCAGCAGCGTCGACTTGCCCGACCCGGTCGGTCCGGTGACGAGCACCAGCTCGCCGTCGTCGACGCTCAGGTCGATGCGGTCGAGCACGCGGGCGTCGTCGTAGGCGAAGGTGATGTCGCGCAGCTCGATCATGCGTTCACCAGCCGCGGTGGCGGGGCGGCGAGCAGCGCCGCGACCCCGACCAGGGCGCCGACGAGCGCGACCAGGCTCAGCTGCGGGGCGAAGGCCGGGTCGGGGTAGGCGATGGCCACCTGGTGGGCGTTGACCCACCAGACGGTGACGGCCACGGCCAGCCCCGAGGCGGCGACGGCGGTCTCGGCCGCGCGCCACGGGTCGGGCCGGTAGCGGGTGCGCTGGACGCGGCGCCCGGCGCTGAGCAGCCCGGCCACCGCCAGGCCCAGGCCGAGGCCGAGCATCGGCAGCGCGAGCAGTCGCGGGGCGGTGCGGTCGAGGACGGCGTAGACGCCGACGCACACGCCGCAGAGACCGGTCAGCATCAGGGCCCCGGTCGTACGTCGCTGGGTCGCCGTGAGGTCGCCCGCGCGGCCGTAGCCGCGGGTGTCCATGCCGGCGGCCAGCGCCAGCGAGCGCTCGAGGGCGTCCTCGAGCACGGGCACGACCAGCCGACGCAGCCCCCGGACCCGCCCCCGGGCACCGGCCCGGAGCCGTTGCGCGGCGCGCACCCGGCGCACGCTGTCGGCGAACTGCGGCAGCACGGTCACCGCCACCACCAGCGCGGTGCCGATCTCGTAGAGCGCCGGCGGCACCGAGCGGAGCAGCCGCTTGGGGTTGGCGAGGGAGTTGGCCGCGCCGATGCAGATGACGATGGTCGCGAGCCGGAGGCCGTCGTACAGACCGAAGAGCAGCGCCTCACGGGTGACCGGCCCGAGCAGGGTGATGCCGAGGACCCAGTCGGGCAGCGGCACCTGCGGCAGGTCGAGGACGACGGTGCCGGGATAGCTGCCGCCGAAGAGGATCCGGAACACGACCCTCAGCACGACGATCGCCACCCCCAGCCACACGTAGAGGCGGAACGACCGGCCCCACGGCTGGTCGGAGCGGCAGACCATCACGACGAGGGCCGCCACCCCGACCAGCAGCAGGAGCAACCAGGGGTTGGTCGTGAACGACGCAGCCGCCGCGAGACCGATCGCCCACAGCCACCAGGCCACGGGGTGCAGGTCTCGCGGCAGCCGGGGGTTCACGGCCCGGGGGTGCCTCGGCGTCGCACGAGCACGGTCGCGCCGACCGCCCCGAAGAGCAGCACGAGCACGCCGGGAGCCACCCAGCCGGGCAGCCCACCGTCGGCGTCGGGCGGCGACGCCGTCGGCGTCAGCTGCTCGGACGACTCGGCCTCGTCGAGGGCCGTGGCGCTGTCGGAGCTCGACGGCTCCGCGGTAGCGCTGCGGTCACCCTTCCGAGGGGTGCCCTTCTCGTCCCGCTCGCCGGCCCGACGCCCGGGCTTCGCCGAGGACGTGGCCGACGCCCCGGCCTTCGGGGTCGTGCCGTCGCCGGCGCTGCTCCCGTCGGCGGTCGGGCTCGCGGCGCCGGTGGCGTTGCCACCGGCGGACCCGGAGCCACCGCCCTGGTTGCCCTGGTTGCCGGAGCTGCCGGCACTGCCGGAGCCGCCCGACGAACCGCCGTCGGATCCGCCACCGCCCGAGCCGCCCGAGCCGCCCGAGCCGCCTGAGCCGCCGGGCGGGGTGCCACCGCCACCACCGCCGCCGCCCGGGGGCGGGGTCTGGGTCGGGGTGGGCTCGGGGGCGTGCGCCGCGGGGTTGGAGGACGGGGCGTCCCGGTCACCGCCGGTGTTCCACGAGAACCCGACGTACCCGCCCTCGGGGATGTTGAGCGAGTCGACGCCGACCGAGGAGTAGCTCCACGACCCCGAGCTGCCGTCGGACCACCACAGCGACCAGTAGCGATCGGCCGGCGGCATGTTGACGCAGCTGGTGTCGGCGGGCGCGCCCTCGACCTTGCAGACGGCGCCTCGATAGCGCTGGACGCGCTCCAGGGCGACGTTCGCCGCGGCGAAGCTCGCCGCCGCCGAGCGACTCCCGCCGCCGGCGGCGCACGCCTCGCGCACGCCGCCGCCCAGGGCGTTGAAGTCGACCACCACGGTGATGCCGGAGGCGGACGGGCAGCCGGCCGCCGCGGCGGGGCTCGCGGCCCCGCCGACGACGGTGAGCCCAGCGGCCGCGGTCAGCCCGGCCGCGGCCGTCAGCCGCCCCAGGCGGCTCAGGACGGCCCGCACGTCACCGCACCACGCGGAAGGCGTCGGTGCCCTTGCGGTTGCCGAAGTGACCGACGGCCTTGACCTTCGCGCGACCCGGCTTGCCGCGCACCACGAAGCGGGCGGTGAAGCGACCCGAGCGCGAGGCACGGCCGGTGTCGACCTTGCGGCCGCGAAGGAAGACCTTGACCTTCTCGCCCTGGACCAGGCCCTTGACCTTGACGACCTGCTTGCGGCCGGCCCTGACCTTGGCCCGCTTCGCGTCGACGGCGAGCCTGGTGGCTCCGAGGACCTTCACGGTCGTCGTGGCCGGGTTGCCGAGCCAGGAGGCGGTGTAGGTGCGCTCGCCGGTGCCGCCCGGCAGCGTGACCGAGGCGGACGGAGCAGCACCGGTCACGGCAACCTGGGCGCCGGGCCCGGTCACGCAGGCGTCACCCGCGGCGCCGAGGCCGCGGACGGTCATACCCACGTCCGAGCTCGCCCGCTGGAAGCCACGGGGGCCGGTGAGGCGCAGCCCGTCGACGGCTGCCACCCCGTCCAGGTGCTGGAGGACAGGCAGGGCCTGCGCCGTCGTACGCCGCCACTGGTCGCCCCGCTCCGGGGAGATGCCGTCGGCCACACCCTCGTCGTAGGCGGCCTGGTCGTAGGCGAGGGCCCCGGCCTCGGCCGCGAGCGGACCCGTGACGCAGTCGGTGTCGGCGGGAGCCTGGAGCGCAGCCACCCACGCCGCGGCGTCCGCGGCGGAGTCACCGGCACCCGCCTCGCCGAGCGCCCAGCCGGCCAGGCCGGTGCTGTTGGCGTTGGGAGCCTCGGTGGCGACGCCGCCCCCGAAGGAGCCGTCCTCGGCCTGGGTGTCCTCGAGCCAGCCGACGGTGGCGGCGATCGCCGTGTCGACGTCGGGGTCACCGGCCTGCTCGGCCAGCGCCAGCAGCGCGAACGCCGTCACGTCGGTGTCGCCGGCGGAGGCCGGGTCGCCGTCGCAGGTCTGGTCGGCCGCGTCGGGAGCCGAGAAGCTGAGCCGGAAGAAGCCCTCGCTGCACTGCTGCGCGAGCAGGAAGTCGGTCGCGGCCGCGGCCTCGGGGCTGTCGGCCTCGGTGAGGGCACGGGCGGCGAAGGACTGGCCGATGGTGTTGGCGTAGGCGTAGTCGGGCTCGTCCTGCGCGGTGTCGAAGATCCGGCCGGCGGTGGCGCCGCCGTCGATCGTGAGCGTCTCCAGCCGCTCGACCAGGTCGACCCCGCCGAAGTCGGTCGGGTCGGCGCCCGTGCTCTGCGCGAGGGTGGCGGCCTTGGCCGTCGCGCCCGCGACGTCGCCGTAGTAGACGGTCTCCCCGTCGGGGAAGTTGTAGGAGATGTACTGGTCGAGGTTCTCCTCGATCGCGGCCGCGATCTCCTGGACGACGGCATCGCTGCCGCCGACCGCGACGGTGCTGAGCCCGGCGTCGATCGTGAGCCCGTAGTCGGGGTACTCGGGGCCGTACTGCCCCGGGAACAGTCCGCCGTCGAGCTGACCGCCGATCCAGGAGACGGCAGCCGCGGACGGGCCGGTGGTCGGTCCTCCGGCGGCGGTGGCCGAGGTGGGGCTGAGCACGGCGGCCGTGACGGCGCCGGCGGCGAGCAGTGCGCCGACCCTGCGCGAGTGGAGCTTGGACATGGGTTCCTTCCCGCTGCACACAACGGGAGGCTCCGCGAGGACCCACCCGCTGCTTTCCGCGACAGCGATGGTTCAGGACGCGTCGTGGTGGGTGCTCCGGCTCGCTCGCACCTCCAGCTGAGCTGGCGGTGCGGGCCTACGGTTGCGGGTCAGCGCCGGACTTCGACCGGCTTCCCCCGCCCACGGGCGTGATGAGTGGTGCTTGGCGAGCGCAGCGTACCGCGTAGGTCGTGGGTCTGAGAACGTCGTCCGAGGCGATGTGAGGCACACGACCCCGCAGCGGGGCCCACCTCGGGTCAGGTGAGCTTCTCGAGGATCAGCTCGCGGACCCGGCCGGCGTCGGCCTGGCCGCGCATCTCCTTCATCACCGCACCGATGAGGGCCCCGGCCGCGGCCACCTTGCCGTCGCGGATCTTGTCGGCCACGTCGGGGTTGGCGGCGATCGCCGTGTCGACCGCAGCGCCGAGCGCGCCGTCGTCTGACACCACGGCCAGGCCGCGGGCCTCGACGATCTGCTCGGGCGTGCCCTCGCCGGCCAGCAGCCCGTCGAAGACCTGGCGGGCCAGCTTGTCGTTGATCGTGCCGGCGTCGACCAGCGCCTGGACGCCCGCGACGTCGGCCGGGGTGACCCCGAGCTCGGCGATCTCCACGCCGGTGTCGTTGGCCCGGCGGGCGAGCTCGGAGAGCCACCACTTGCGGGCGGCCTGCGGGGACGCGCCGGCGGCGATCGTCTCGGCCACCAGGCCGAGCGCCCCGGCGCCCACGGTGTCGCGCATCTCGAGGTCGGAGAAGCCCCACTCGGCCTGGAGCCGGGTACGTCGGGCCGCGGGGTTCTCGGGCAGGGTGCCGCGCAGCTCGTCGACCCACTCGCGCGACGGGGCGACCGGCACCAGGTCGGGCTCGGGGAAGTAGCGGTAGTCGTCGGCGTCGGACTTCTCGCGACCGCTGGTGGTGACCCCGGTGTCCTCGTGCCAGTGGCGGGTCTCCTGGAGGATCGAGCCTCCGTCGTCGAGGACGCCGGCGTGCCGCGACATCTCGTGGCGGACCGCGCGCTCGACCGACCGGAACGAGTTGACGTTCTTGGTCTCGGTCCGGGTGCCGAGGGTGCCGGTGCCGACGGGCGCGAGCGAGAGGTTGACGTCGGCGCGCAGGTTGCCCTGGTCCATCCGGGCCTCGGAGACGCCGAGCGCGACGATCAGGTCGCGCAGCTGGGAGACGTACTCGCGCGCCACCAGGGGGGCCTTCTCACCGGCGCCCATGATCGGCTTGGTGACGATCTCGATCAGCGGGATGCCGGCCCGGTTGTAGTCGACGAGCGAGTGGTCGGCCCCGTGGATGCGCCCCGTGGCGCCGCCGACGTGCAGCGACTTGCCGGTGTCCTCCTCCATGTGGGCGCGCTCGATCTCGACGCGGAAGGTCTCGCCGTCGGGCAGCGTGACGTCCATGTAGCCCTCGAAGCAGATCGGCTCGTCGTACTGGCTGGTCTGGAAGTTCTTCGGCATGTCGGGGTAGAAGTAGTTCTTGCGCGCGAAGCGGCACCACTCGGCGATCTCGCAGTTGAGCGCGAGCCCGATCCGGATCGCCGACTCGACGGCCTTGCCGTTGACCACCGGCATCGCACCGGGCAGGCCCAGGCAGACCGGGCAGACGGAGGTGTTGGGCTCCTCGCCGAAGGACGCCGGGCAGCCGCAGAACATCTTGGTGTGGGTGTTGAGCTCGACGTGCACCTCGAGGCCGAGGGCGGGGTCGTAGCGCTCGAGCACCTCGTCGAAGGGCACCAGGGTGGTCGCTGAGGTGGTCATCGTGCGCCTCCGTTCGGGTCGGCCAGCTCGGGGGCCTGGGCGAGCAGCGGCCCGCCCCACTTCTCGGCCAGCAGCGCCTCGAGCGCGGCGCCCACGCGGTAGACGCGGTCGTCGGCCATGGTCGGGGCGAGGATCTGGACGGCTGCCGGCAGCCCGTCCTCGTCGGCCAGTCCGCTCGGCACCGAGATGCCGGGCACCCCCGAGAGGTTGGCCGGGATGGTGGCGAGGTCGTTGAGGTACATCGCCATCGGGTCGTCGAGCTTCTCGCCCAGCTTGAACGCCGTGGTGGGCGAGGTCGGCGAGACCAGCACGTCGGCCTGCCCGAAGGCGGCGTCGAAGTCTCGTGCGATGAGCGTGCGCACCTTCTGGGCCTGCCCGTAGTAGGCGTCGTAGTAGCCGCTCGACAGCGCGTAGGTGCCGAGGATGATCCGGCGCTTGACCTCGTCGCCGAAGCCGGCGTCGCGGGTGGCCCGCATGACCTCCTCGGCCGACGGCGCATCGATGCCCTCGGGCAGCACCCGCAGGCCGTAGCGCATCGCGTCGAACTTCGCGAGGTTGCTCGACGCCTCCGCAGGCAGGATCAGGTAGTAGGTCGCCAGCGCGTGCACGAAGCTCGGGCACGACACCTCGACCACCTCGGCGCCGGCGGCGACCATCAGGTCGACCGACTCCTGGAAGCGCTGGAGCACGCCGTCCTGGTAGCCATCGCCGCCGAGCTCGGTGACCACGCCGACGCGGACGCCGCTCAGGTCACCGGTGGCGCCGAGCCGGGCCGCGTCGGTGAGGTCGGGCACGGAGCCGCGGATCGAGGTGGAGTCGCGGGGGTCGTGGCCGCCGATCAGCTCGTGCAGCATCGCCGCGTCGAGCACGGTGCGGGTGACCGGGCCGACCTGGTCGAGGGAGTTGGCCAGGGCCACGAGGCCGTAGCGCGACACCGAGCCGTACGTCGGCTTCACCCCGACGGTGCCGGTGACCGCGCCGGGCTGGCGGATCGAGCCGCCGGTGTCGGTGCCGAGCGCGAGCGGAGCCTCGTACGCCGCCAGCGCGGCCGCGGAGCCGCCGCCGGAGCCGCCGGGGATCCGGTCGAGGTCCCAGGGGTTGCGGGTCGGGCCGTAGGCGGAGTGCTCGGTGGAGGAGCCCATCGCGAACTCGTCCATGTTGGTCTTGCCCAGGATCGGCAGCCCGGCCTCGCGCAGCCGCGTGACCACGGTGGCGTCGTACGGCGGCACCCAGCCCTCGAGGATCTTCGAGCCGCAGGTCGTGGGCAGCCCGCGGGTGGCGAGCACGTCCTTGACCGCGATCGGTACGCCGTCGAGGTCGCTGGCCGGCGAGCCGGCCGCGCGGCGGGCGTCGGAGGCGGCCGCCTGCTCGAGCGCGCCCTCGGCGTCGACGTGCAGGAAGGCGTGGACGGCACCGTCGACCGCAGCGATCCGGTCGAGGTGGGCCTGCGTGAGGTCGACCGAGGTGACCGCGCCGGAGGCGAGGTCGGCGGCCAGGTCGGCCGCGGTGCGGCGGGTCAGGTCGGGGGTGCTCACTGCTCGTCCCCCAGGATCCGCGGCACGGAGAAGCGCTGCTCCTCGACCTCGGGGGCGCCGGAGAGCGCCTCCTCGGCGGTGAGCCCGGGCACCACGACGTCCTCGCGGAAGACGTTGGTGAGCGGCATCGGGTGGGAGGTCGGGGGCACGTCGTCGCCGGCGACCCCGGCGATCGAGGCGACCGACTCCAGGATCACCGACAGCTGCGGGGCGAGGTGGTCGAGCTCGGCGTCGTCGAGGTCGATCCGCGCCAGGGTCGCGAGATGGGCGACCTCGGTCCTAGTGATCTCGGGCATGCGCTCATCCTAGGAGCGCGCCGCCTCCTGCTGACCGGGGG
The DNA here is from genome assembly GCA_963845645.1 of uncultured Actinomycetota bacterium. Taxonomy (GTDB): domain Bacteria; phylum Actinomycetota; class Actinomycetes; order Propionibacteriales; family Nocardioidaceae; genus Nocardioides. The sequence goes on along the minus strand of CAWJSY010000001.1, from coordinate 24,341 downwards.
CCGGGGGCGGGCCCTGGTGCACGTCGAGCCGCAGCAGCCGGCTGGCGAGGTCGACCCCCGGGCCGAGCAGCACGATGACCGCGACGGTGCCGGGCCCGACCGTGGCGCCGAGCAGCCAGCCGACCAGCGCTCCCCCGCCCTGGACCGCGCTGTAGCTCCAGCGGAACGGCACCGGCGGGTCCCAGGCCAGCGCCATCGCCTCCGCCGGCCCGGCGCCGCTGTTGCTGCCGAGGTACATCGCGATCCCCACCGCCAGCACCGGGAACGCCGCCGCCAGCAGCAGCACCTGGGCCAGCAGGTGCTCGGCCGGCGAGGTCGCGCCGAGGACGACCGAGACCACGACCCCGACCACCACCACCTGCACGACGGTGCCGAAGCCGGGGCGCACCCCCCGCACCGCGGCCAGGGCCACGAAGGTCACGCCCACGACCAGGTTGGCGAGACTGAACGAGATCCCGGCTGCCGAGGGAGAGCCCGTTGACCAGCGTCGAGTAGCCGTCGGAGCCGAGGTCGGCGGTCAGCAGCAGGGCGACGCCGAGGCCGAGGACGACGCACCCGACGAGGAGCAGCAGCAGACGACGCGGAGACGGCACGACACCAGCCTCCCACCTGCACGCCAGCGACACCGGCCACCCAACCGGGCGGCGGTCTGCCGCGTCTCACTAGATGACCAGCAAGGGAGCCGCCGATGTCTCGTCCACCAACGGACGCCGAGTTCACCGAGCTCGTCCACGCCTCGTGGGCCTCGCTCTACCGCACTGCCTACCTGCTGATGGGTGAGCGGGGCCTGGCCGAGGACCTCGTCCAGACCGCCCTGGCCCAGACGTACGCCTCGTGGGGCCGGGTGCGCGACGTCTCGGCCGCCCCGGCGTACGCCCGGACCGCCGTGGTCAACACGGCGTCGTCGTGGTTCCGCCGCAAGGCGTGGCGCAACGAACGGCCGACCGAGGTGCTGCCCGAGGGCGGTCACGAGGTCGACCCGACCGACCGGCCGGCCCTGGTCGACGCGCTGGCGCAGCTCGCGCCACGGCAGCGCGCGGTGGTCGTGCTGCGCTACTACGAGGACCTCAGCGTCGCCGAGACGGCCCGGACCCTCGGCTGCTCCGAGGGCACCGTGAAGAGCCAGACGTCCGACGGCCTGGCTCGCCTCCGATCACTGCTCGGCGACGCCGTGCTCCCCCAGACCAGCACCAGCTCCGGACGACCGGGCCGCACGGCCCCAGGAGGCGACCATGACTGAGCGACTCACCCACCTGCTCCACGCCGAGGCCGAGCGGCTCGACGTCCCGGCCCCCGATGCGGCCGCGACGCTGCACCGCGGTCGTCGGGTCCGCCGACGTCGGCACGTGCGCGGCGCCACGGCCACGCTGGCGGTCGTGGCCGCCGTCGGTGCCGGTGCGGTCGGGCTGAGCTCCCTCGGCGGCGACACGAGCGCCGTGATCGACCCCGCCTCGCCCGGGGGCAGCGGAGCGGTCTTCGCCCTCGGCACCACGGTCTACCTCGAGGGCGGGGCCGTGGCCGCGCAGATCGACGACCGCGCGATCAAGTCGCTCTACTACACCTCCGCAGGCCTCCTCGTCCGGCACGGCAACAACCCCAACAGCGACGGCGGGGGGCCGCAACGCTTCTCGCTGGTCAATCCTGACGGCACGGTCGACCGGATCGGGGTCACCACCGAGGAGACCGTGCCGGGCACCGACCCCGCCGAGCCCTACCTGGCCTGGGCCGAGGTCACCGGCGGCGAGGCGGAGGTCGTGGTGCGCGACCTGCGCGACGACACCGAGGCGGCTCGCGTCGCCATCCCGAGCGCCGACCCCGACGGTGGGTGGGCCGCTCCCCCGGTCACGCTCGCGGGCGACACCGTCTACGCCGACACCGGGGACGGCCTCTTCGCCGTCGACTGGCGCTCGGGCGGGGTCGAGGATCTCGGCGACGCCCCCGTCCCCCAGGGCCAGGACAGGACGACGACGTACGGCGAGGACGAGATCTCGGTGCTCGACGCGGAGGGCGAGCCCCTGCTCAGCGTCGAGGTGAGCAGCTACGCCTACTTCATGCTCTCGCCCGACGGCCGCTACGCCGTGGCTGTGGTCGAGGAGGCCGATCTCTCCGGCGACGACTCGTTCGACGTCTACTCGGTCGACAGCGGCGAGCACGTCTCGATGCCCGGCTACGTCTACGACTACGGGTGGACCGCTGCGGGCGACCTCTTCCGGGTCGGGGAGCAGGCGGTCACGACCTGTGACACCGGCACGGGTGCGTGCACCGAGAGCCCGCACGGGATCACGATGCCGCCGCCGACGCCGCAGAAGGAGGTCTGCGAGACGGATCCGCAAGGCGCCACGATGTGCTGGACCGAGGGCGGCGAGACCTGGGAGTCGCAGCTCAAGCTCGGGGGCCGGACCTACGAGTCGTGACCCGTGCCGGCGTCCGAGACCGCCTCGAACGCGGCGGCGACCTCGAGCAGCCGGCGGTCGGCGCCGTGCGGGCCGACGATCTGCACGCCGACCGGTAGCCCGTCGGCGGTGCGGCCGGCCGGCACCGAGATGGCCGGGCAGCCCGTCACCGAGATCAGGTAGGCCGAGCGCATCCAGTCGAGGTAGCTGCTCATCGGTCGGCCGTTGATCGACGTCGGGTACTCCTGGTCGGCCGGGAACGGCGGCACCTGCGAGACCGGCAGCACCAGCACGTCGTACTCGAGGAAGAACCGGCGCAGGCGCTCGCCGATCTCGGTGCGCGTGCGGTAGGCCGCGGCGATGTCGGGGCCGGTCAGCGGTGCGCCGGCGCGGATGTTGTCGGCCAGCGACTGCTTGATCTCCTGCGGGTGCCGTGCGAGCAGGTCGGCGTACGACGCGTGCAGGTGCCAGGCGCGCAGGGTGCGGAACGTCTCGTCGGCGCCGGTGAGGTCGGGGTGGGCGTCGAAGACCCGGGCCCCGTGGCGCGCCATCCGTCGTCCGGCCTCCTCGGTCACCCGGGCCACCTCGGTGTCGACCTCGAAGGCGCCGCCGAGGTCGAGCGACCAGGCCACGCGCAGCCCCTCGAGCGTCCCGCGCACGGGGGGCGCGAAGCTCGCACCGGGGTCGCCGAGGGCCATCGGGGTGCGGGGGTCGGGGCCGGCGAGCACCGACAGCAGCAGCGCCACGTCGCCGACGGTGCGGGCGAGCGGACCGCTGACCGAGGTGGTCTCCCACTGGTTGGACGCCGGCCACGACGGCACCCGACCGAGCGAGGGCCGTAGCCCGACCACGCCGCAGAACGACGCGGGGTTGCGCAGCGACCCACCCATGTCGGAGCCGTCGGCGAGCGGGACCATCCCCGAGGCCAGGGCCGCCGCCGCACCCCCGCTGGACCCACCGGCGGAGCGGCTCGGGTCGGCGGGGTTGAGGGTGGTGCCGTAGAGCCGGTTGAAGGTGTGCGACCCCGCCGCGAACTCCGGGACGTTGGTCTTGCCCAGCAGCACGACGCCGGCCCGCCGCACCCGTTCGACGACCAGGTCGTCGACCGTCGGCACGTGGTCGGCGAAGAGCCGCGAGCCGTACGTCGTGGTCCACCCGGCGACGTGGTGGGTGTCCTTCACCGCGAACGGCAGACCGTGCAGGGGTCCGGTCGGCGCACCGGAAGCCGTGTGGTCATCGGCCGCAGCCGCGCCCGCGCGGGCCCGCTCGACGTCGAGGGCCACGACCGCGGTGAGCTCGGGGTTGCGCGCGGCGATCCGTTCCAGGTGCAGCTCGAGCAGCTCGCGCGCCGAGACCTCCCTGCTCTGCACGGCGTCCCGCATCTCACGGGCGGTCGAGAAGGCGGTGAGCTCGGTCCGAGACATGGGGCCAGCATGCCCGACCGCCCGCCCCGGGGGCGGTGGCTCCGCCACGCTTTCCGTCGGCACTTCGGTGGCAGACCCACCGCCCCGCGGCCGCCGCCCCCGGCGGCGGTGGCTCAACCACGCTTTCGGTCAGCCTTTCGGTGGTACACCCACCGCCGCTCACGGCGCACCCCGGCCGGACGAGGCAGCGGTGGCTCAGCCACGCTTTCCGCCAGCATTTCGGTGGCACACCCACCGCCCCGCGGCAGCCGCCCCCGGCGGCGGTGGCTCAGCCACGCTTTCGGTCAGCCTTTCGGTGGTGCACCCACCGCCGATCACCGCGCGCCCGGCCGGACGACCGGCAGCGGTGGCTCAGCCACGCTTTCCGCCAGCATTTCGGTGGTGCACCCACCGCCGCTCGCCGCGCGCGCCGGCGGCGTCCAGCGGCGGTGGCTCAACCACGGTTTCCATCAACACTTCGGTGGCAGACCCACCGCCGGTCGGTTCAGTCGCGGCGGCGGCCGAGGCGGGCGCCGGCGAGTACGCCGATCAGCACGAGGCCGGCGCCGACGGCGATGCCGCGGACGAAGTCGCCGCCCACTCCCGCACTACCCGCAGCCGACGCCGAGGGGGCGAGGAACACGGTCGGCTGTGCCGTTCCGCCCGCGGCTGTTCCGGCGACCCCGGCCGGCGCCGCGGCGGTCTCGCTCCCAGCCTCGGCCCCGGCCGCCGGTGGGGAGGCGATCTGGGCCGCGAGGTTGTCGAAGAACTCCCGCGCCATCCGTCGCGACACCGAGCACAGCATCCGCTGACCCACGCCGCCCACCATGCCGCCGACGACGGCGTCGGCGTCGTACGCCACGGTCGTAGCGTCCCCGTCGTCGGAGATCTGGACCCGCACGGTGGCGTCGACGGTGCCGGGCGCGCCGGCCCCGCTCAGCGTCATCAGCAGCGACTCGCCCTCGACGAGCTCGGAGAGCCGGCAGTGCCCCTCGTAGGTCCCGCGGATCGAGGCCACGCCGGCGGTCACGGTCATGTCGTACTCGTGCTCGCCGGTGCTCACCAGCCGCTCGCAGCCCGGGATGGCGCGGACCAGCACCTGACCGTCGAGGATCGAGGCCCACACCTGATCGCGCGGGGCGGGGACGGTGACCTGGTCGGCGACCTTCATGAGCGCTCCTCGGTGTACTTCAGCCTCAGGTGGTGGAGGTCGGACGGCGAGATCGGCATCGCGGTGATCGCCAGGGAACCAGGACACAGCCGCTCGGCGTCCTCGATGGCGGCGGCGAAGACCGCGGCCGAGGGGATGACGCCGGCCTCGCCGGCGCCCTTGATCCCGAGCGGGTTGAGGGGCGAGGGCGTCTCGAGGTGGTCGATGTCGATGCCGTCGGGCACCTCGGTGACGTAGGGCATCAGGAAGTCCATGAACGAGGCGTTGAGCAGCTGGCCGGACTCGTCGTACGCCATCCGCTCGTAGAGCGCGCCCGCGACACCCTGGGCGACGCCGCCGTGGATCTGGCCGCGCACGATCATCGGGTTGATCAGCCGCCCGCAGTCGTGCACGACCGCGTACTTCAGCACCGTGATCTCGGCGGTGTCGGGGTCGGTCTCCACGATCACCGCGTGCATGCCGGAGGCGAACGTCGCTCGCTCGGGCGAGTAGAAGTCGCGCCCCTCCAGGCCCGGCTCGTCGTCCTCGGCGACCGGGGGCTTGCCGGGGTCGCCGACCGAGAACTGCGTGGCGGCCTTGGACGCCTCGTCGAAGGCGTAGCGCAACGGGTTGGACAGCACCGACACGGTGCCGAGGTCGATCGCCGAGCCGGGCGAGCCCTTGACCCGCACGGTGCCCTCGACGATCTCGAGGTCGTCCTCGGCGGCCTCGAGGGCGTCGGCGGCGATGCGCAGCACCTTCTCGCGGGTACGCAGCGCCGCGAGGTGGATGGCCGACCCACTCATCACCGCGGCCCGCGAGGCGAACGTGCCGACGGCGTAGGGCATCCGGCGGGTGTCGCCGGTGACCACCTCGACGTCGTCGAACCGGCAGCCGAGCGCGTCGGCGACCAGCTGCGCGAAGACGGTCTCGTGCCCCTGGCCCTGCGTGGTCAGGCCGGTCGAGACCTTGACCTTGCCGGTGGTCTCGACGTGCACGTGGGCGCCCTCGTAGGGACCGACGCCGGTGCCCTCGACGTAGCAGGCCAGCCCGAGCCCGACCCGGCGTCCCTCGGCCGCCATCTCCTCGCGGAAGGCCGGGAACTCCTCCCAGCCCACCAGCGTCTTGATCTTCTCCAGCATCGCCGGGTAGTCACCGGAGTCGTACTCGAGCTCGCGCCCGTCCTGGAAGATCAGCCCCTGGTCGAAGGGGAACTCGTCGGGCTGGATGAAGTTGACCGCGCGCACCTCGGTGCGGTCGCGGCCCAGCGCCGCGGCGATCGCGTCCATCGTGCGCTCCATGACGTAGCAGCCCTGCGGCCGCCCGGCCCCGCGGTAGGGCGTGACCATCACGGTGTTGGTGTAGAGCGACTCGAAGCGCACCCGGTAGACGTCGGGCTTGTAGGGCCCGAGCAGCTGGGTCGAGGTGATGATCGGGACGATCAGCCCGTACGGCGTGTAGGCGCCGTGGTCGTGCCAGAACGTCACGTCGAGCCCCAGCAGCCGCCCGTCGTCGTCGAAGCCGACCTCGACGTGGTGGACCTGCCCGCGCTCGTGGGCGGTGGAGATGAAGTGCTCGCGCCGGTCCTCGGTGAACTTCACCGTGCGGCCCAGGGCTCGCGCGGCCAGCGGGACCAGCAGCTCCTCGGGCCACGGGTGGTTGATCTTGACCCCGAAGCCGCCGCCGACGTCGGGGGTGATCACGTCGACCTGCCCGAGGTCGAGCCCGAGCTTGACGGCCACGGCGGCGCGGACGCCGGTGGAGGTCTGGGTCGAGGTCCAGACCTGGAGCCGCCCGGAGTCGGGGTCCCAGCGGGCGACGGTGCCGCGGCCCTCGAGCGGCGTGCAGGCGCTGCGCTCGACGGTGAGGTCGAGCGCGAGCCGGTGCGGGGCCGCGGCCAGCGCCGCCTCGACGTCGCCGGTGTTCTGCTCCATCCGCGCCCCGACGTTGCCGGGCACGTCGGCGTGGACGAGCACGTCGGCCGCCCGGGCCGCCGGCAGCCCGACGACGGGGGGCAGCACGTCGTAGGTGACCCGGATCCGGCCGACGGCGTCCTCGGCGACGTAGCGGTCGGTGGCGACGACGAAGGCGATCGCCTCGCCCACGTGGTTGACCTGCTCCTTGGCGAGCGCGTGCTGCGTGCGCCCGTGGGTCAGGTCGGGGTGCGGGATCAGCAGCGGCAGCGGGTCGGCCATCGGCGCCGACAGCCCGGCGAGGTCCTCGTAGGTCCAGACCGCGTGCACGCCCTCGAGGTCGAGCACCGCCTCGACGTCGATGTCGAGGATGCGCGCGTGCGCGTGCGGCGAGCGGAGCACCGCGGCGTGCAGGGTCGCCGGGCCGACGGCCACGTCGTCGGCGAACCGCGCCTGCCCCCGCAGGAAGCGCTCGTCCTCGACCCGCGGCACGCCGGTGCCCATCAGCCTCGTGGTCACCGCTCCCCCTCCGGCTCGTGCTCGGCCGCGACGATCTCGGCCGCGCGCTCCACGGCGGCCACGATGTTCTGGTAGCCGGTGCAGCGGCACAGGTTGCCGGCGATCATCTGTCGCGCCTCGTCGTGCGTGGGCGTGGGGTTGTCGCGCAGGCCGGCGGTGACCGTGGTCAGGAAGCCGGGGGTGCAGAAGCCGCACTGCAGGGCGTGGCACTCGGCGAAGGCCCGCTGCACCGGGCTCATCGGGCCGTCGCTCGGCGCGAGGCCCTCCACGGTGGTGAGCTCTGCGTCGACCGCCGACACCGCGAGCAGCAGGCACGCGCGCACCGGCCGTCCGTCCATCAGCACCGTGCAGGCGCCGCACACGCCGTGCTCGCAGCCGACGTGGGTGCCGGTCAGCCCCAGGTCGTGGCGCAGCGCGTCGGACAGCAGCCGGCGGGCCGGGACCCGGACGTCGTGGGCGACCCCGTTGACCCTCAGTCGTACGTCGTGGAGCTGCTCGGCGGACTCGCTCACGCCGCCACCTCCGCCTGCACCTCGCGCAGCACCCGCGCGGTCAGCACCCGCACCAGCTGGGCGCGGTAGTCGGCCGTCGCGTGGACGTCGTCACCGGGCGTGAGGTGGCCCAGCGCCACGTCTCCGGCCTCGTCGGGCGGGACACCGCTGAGGTCGACGACGACCGGGGTGTCGCTGACCGACACGTAGCCCGCCCGCACCGAGGCGCTGTCGGCCACCACGGCAACGCCCGCCAGCGCGTAGTCGCCGTGGCGCCGCGCGATCTCCGCGAACCCCGTGCGGGCACCGGGCGCCAGGGCCGGGAACCACGCCGACACGGCGATCTCGTCGTGGGCCAGCGAGGTCTCGAGCGGTCCGACGAAGAGCTCGTCGGCGCTGATCGTGCGGGCGCCGCCGGCGCCGACCACGTCGACCGAGCCACCGAGCAGCCGCAGCACCACCGGAAGCTCGGCGGCCGCGTCGGCGTGGACGAGCGACCCGACGGCGGTGCCGCGGTTGCGGATGGTCGGGTGGGCCACGTAGGTCAGGGCCGTGGACAGCAGCGGCTGGACCCGACGTACGTCGGGCGAGGCCAGGACGTCGCTGTGCCGGGCGAGGGCGCCGACCCGTACGCCCGCGCCGTCGACCTCGACCCCGGCCAGCCCGGGCAGGCCGTTGAGGTCGACCAGCAGCGTCGGCGACGCCAGCCGCATCGACAGCAGCGGCACCAGCGACTGCCCGCCCGCGAGCACCTTGGCGCCCGGGTCGGCGGCCAGGGCCGCCACCGCCTCCTCGAGCGAGGACGGGCGCAGGTACGCGAACGGCGCGGGCTTCACTCTCGGTGGGCCCCCCCGCGGCCGACGGCGATCACGGTGCCGTCGTCACCGCCCCGGCTGACCAGCCGCGCCAGGTGGTAGCCCAGCACCGTGACGATCGTGCCGAGAGCGATGCCGCTGAGCACGAAGTCGTCGGTGATCGCCAGGCTGGCGTCGCCGATGGCCAGGATGATGCCGGCGCTCAGCGGCACGAGGTTGATCGGGCGGCCGAAGTCCACGCCGTTCTCCTTCCAGATCTTGGCGCCGAGGAGCCCGATCATCCCGTAGAGCACCAGGGTGATGCCACCGAGCACCGCGGGCGGGGTGGCGTTGACCAGGGCACCGAACTTCGGCACGAGGCCGAGCAGGATGGCCACGACCGCCGCCACGTAGTAGGCCGCGGTGGAGTAGACCTTCGTGGCCGCCATGACCCCGATGTTCTCGGCGTACGTCGTCGTGGGCGAGCCGCCGACCGAGGTGGCGATCACCGTGCCGACACCGTCGGCGGCGACCGCGCGCCCCATCACGGGGTCGAGGTCGACGCCGGTCATCTCGCCGACGGCCTTGACGTGCCCGAGGTTCTCGGCGACCAGCGCGATCACGGCCGGCAGCACCAGCAGCACGAAGACGATCGAGAACGACGGCAGGTGCCAGCCCACTACCGACAGGAAGTCGGGGTTGGCGTTCTGGTTGCCGACCAGGCCGTCCTGGGTCGCGGCCGGGAAGCCGAACCAGTCGGAGCCGCTGACGGCGTCCCAGTTGACCCGGTCGTGCGGGCCGGGGTCGGGGTTGCCCGGCACCGGCAGCTCGGTCTTCCCGAACAGCACGTCGGCCACCCACGACACCAGGTAGCCCGCGATCAGCCCGAGGAAGATCGCGATCCGGCCGAAGAACCCGCGCAGGCCCACCGCCATCACGATCACCAGCGTCATCGTGATCAGGGCGACCCACGGGTCGGCGGGCATGTAGGTCTGCGTCGCCACCGGCGCCAGGTTGAAGCCGATCAGCATCACGACCGCACCGGTCACGACCGGCGGCAGCACGGCGTTGACCGCGTCGGCGCCCATCACGTGGATCACGATGCCGACCAGCGCGAGCACCACGCCGGAGACCAGGATCGCGCCGGTGACGTCGGCGGGACCGCCGGGGCCGCCCGCGCCCTCGTAGGTGTAGATCGCCGTGGCGCCGCCGACGAAGGCCGCCGACGTGCCGAGGTAGCTCGGCACCTTGCCCTTGACGATCAGCAGGAAGCAGATGGTCGCGATCCCGCTCATCATGATCGCGAGGTTGGGGTTGAGCCCCATGATGATCGGGAAGACGAACGTCGCCCCGAACATCGCCACGACGTGCTGGGCACCGAGCCCCACCGTCTTGCCCCAGGACAGTCGCTCGTGCGGAGCCACCGCCTCGTCCGGACCCGGATCGACGACCTGCCAGCTGAACATCGACATGGCGCACCCTCTCGACGCTGCGGGCGGTGGAGCCCGCCCCTGGCCCCATGAGACACCCTCCAGGCCCCGGCGCGGCGGAGGAACGCCGCACCGGCGCGCACCCCGGGACAGCAGCGCCACGAGGTAGCGTCGGCGTGGTGCAGCCCTCACCGGTCCCCGTGAGCGCCCCGGCGCGCGTCGCCGAGCGGCTGCGCGCGGCCGCCGACGGGCCCCGGTCGATCGTGCACGCCGGCCCCGACGCGGTCTACGTCGACCTCGACGGCCGGTGCCTGGGCGTGCTGTCGGCCCGAGCCCGCGCGGTCCCCTGCGCGCTGCGCACCGGGCTCGCGGTCCTGCGACCGCCCCGCACCGTCGAGGTGCGCGAGGGGCGGCTGCTGCTCGACGGCACGGCGTACGTCGTCGGGCGGATCGTCCACGTCGGCGTGCCCCGGCTCGTCGACCGCCCGGGCGACCTCGGCGCCCTGCGCACGCCGGTGGCCGACCTGGTCGGGGCCGGTGCGGGCCTGACGCCGTACGGCGACGACGTGCTCTGCGGCTGGCTGGCCGCCCACCGGGCGGTCGGCCGTCCCACGCCCGACGCGGACCGGGCGGTCCGGGGGCTGCTCCCGCGCACCACCCTGCTCTCGGCCACGCTGCTCGACTGCGCCGCTGCACGGCGAGGTGCTGCCCGAGTACGCCGCCTACCTCACGGCCCTCGGCACCCCCGCCGAGCCCGCGGCCACCGACGCGCTGGTCGCGGTCGGCGGCTCGTCGGGGGCCGGGCTGCTCGAGGGCGCACGCTGGGCGCTGGCGGCATGAGCGTCGACCAGGCGGCGACCGTCGACCACGTCGAGCTGCGGCCGGGTGCCTACGCCGACTCGGTCACCCTGCTCCAGGTCAGCCGGGCGGTCCAGGACCTCCCCGACGTGGTCACCGCGCAGGTGGCGATGGCCACCCCGCTCAACATCGAGGTGCTGAGCGACATGGGCTTCGCGGTGCCCCCCGAGGCCGGCGTCAACGACCTCGTGGTGGCGCTGCGGCTGGGCGCCGACGCCGACCTCGCGACGGCGCTCGCCGGCGTCAGCCGGGCCCTGGCCGAGACCGGCCGACGCCCGACGGGGGCCGGCGAGGTCGCGCCGCACCGCACCACGGCCGCCGCCCTGCGCGACGCCGCCGCTGCCGGCCCCGCCGCCGACACGGTCGTGCTGGTCTCGGTGCCGGGCGACTCGGCGTTCGTCGAGGCCACGGACGCGATCGAGGCCGGCCACGACGTGATGGTCTTCAGCGACAACATGCCGCTCGCGCAGGAGGTCGCGCTCAAGCAGGCGGCGGCTGCCCGCGGGCTGCTGGTGATGGGGCCCGACTGCGGCACCGCCCTCGTCGGCGGGGTGGGGCTGGGCTTCGCCAACGTGGTCACGCCCGGCCCGGTCGGACTCGTCGCCGCGTCCGGCACCGGCTGCCAGCAGGTGCTGGCCCTGCTCGAGCACGCCGGGGTCGGCGTGAGCGCCGCCCTCGGGGTCGGCGGACGCGACCTCTCGAGCGAGGTCGGCGGCCTCGCCACCCGCGAGGCGCTGCGCCGGCTCGACGCCGACCCGGCCGTCGAGCTGATCGTGGTGGTCTCCAAGCCACCGGCCCCCGAGGTCGCCGCCGCCGTCGAGGAGTACGCCGCGACCCTCGACACCCCGGTCGAGCTCGCGCTGCTCGGGCCCGGCCGGCCCGACCTGACCGCGGCCACCGAGACCGTGCTGCGCCGCCTGGGGTGGGGCGTCCCCGACTGGCCCACGGTCGGCGCGCGGCGACGCCGGACCGAGGACCGCTCCGGCTTCCTGCGCGGGCTCTTCGTCGGCGGCACCCTGGCCGGCGAGGCGCGCCAGCTGGCGGTCGAGCAGCTCGGCGAGGTCGGCAGCACGCTCGACGCGCTCACCACCGGGCACGCCGTGGTCGACTTCGGCGACGACACCCTGACCCGCGGCCGGGCCCACCCCATGATCGACCCGACGCTGCGGCTGGAGCACCTGCGCGTCGTCCTGGCCGATGCCACCACCTCCGTGGTGCTGCTCGACGTCGTCCTGGGTCACGGGGCCGAGGCCGACCCCGCCGCCTCCCTGGCCCCGTTGCTCGACCGTGCCGGCCCCCTCGTGTCGGTGGCGGTGGTCGGCACCCGGGGCGACCCGCAGGACCTCGAGCGCCAGATGCGGACGCTGGCCGAGGCCGGCGCCCAGGTGCACGTCTCCCACGCCGCCGCCGCCCGCTACGCCCTGCGCTGGGTCGGCGACCGGAGCGTGACGGAGGTGGGCCCGTGAGGGTCGTCAGCACCGGTCTCGACCTGCTCGGCGACGCGATCGCGGCGCAGGCCGTCGACGTGACGCGCGTCGACTGGCGTCCCCCGATGCCCGGCACCGAGGCCGACCTCGCGACCGTCGCCGCCGACCCCCGCCGGGCCGATGCCAACGCGCGCGCGCTGGCCGCCGTGCTCGGCGTCACCGCCCACCTGGTCGACGTCGGCCCGGCCTCGGAGGTGCTCGACCTCCAGCCCGGCGAGTTCCTGCACGCCGGCCCGCCGATCGGCTGGGACCGGGCGTCGGGGCCGCTGCGCGGCGCGCTGATGGCCGGCGCCGCCCTCGAGGGCCTGGTCGACGACCCCGAGGACGCCGTCCGCCTCTTCGAGCGCGGCGACGGCGTCAGCCTGGAGCCCTGTCACCACCGCCGCACGGTCGGGCCGATGGCCGGGGTGGTCACCCCCAGCATGTGGATGTGGGTCCTCGAGGACCCCGCCACCGGGCGACGTACGCACTGCTCGCTCAACGAGGGCCTCGGCAAGGTGCTGCGCTACGGCGCCTACTCCCCCGACGTGCTCGTCCGGCTGCGCTGGATGGGCGAGGTGCTGGGGCCGCTGCTGCGGGGCGCCGTACGAGCGGTCGGCGAGGCCGAGCCCGTCGACGTCACCGGCATCCTCACCCAGATGCTGCAGATGGGCGACGAGGCCCACAACCGCAACCGCGCGGGCACCCTGATGCTGCTGCGCGACCTCGCGCCGGCGCTGGTCACCACCGGAGCCGGGTCCGGCGACCCCGCTGACGTCGCCGAGGTGCTGCGCTTCGTCGGCGGCAACGACCACTTCTTCCTCAACCTCGCCATGCCGGCCTGCAAGCTGGCCCTCGACGCCGCCCGCGACATCGAGGGCTCCACGGTGGTGGTCGCCATGGCCCGCAACGGCACCGACTTCGGCATCCAGACCGCCGGCACCGGCGAGGAGTGGTTCACCGGACCGGCCCAGGTCGCCGACGGGCTCTACCTCGGCGACTTCGGCCCTGACGACGCCAACCCCGACATCGGCGACAGCGCGATCACCGAGACCGCTGGCCTCGGTGGCTTCGCGATGGCCACGGCCCCCGCGATCGTGCGCTTCGTCGGCGGGTCGGTGCCCGACGCGCTCGCCACCACACGCCGCATGCACGAGATCACCCTCGGCGAGAACCCGCGGTGGTCGGTGCCCGTCCTGGAGTTCCAGGGCACCCCTACCGGCATCGACGTCACCCGGGTCTGCCGCACCGGGATCCTGCCCCAGATCAACACCGGCATGGCCGGCAAGGTCGCCGGGGTGGGCCAGGTCGGAGCAGGGCTGGTGACCCCGCCGGCCGAGATCTTCCCGGCGGCGCTGGCCCGGCTGGCCGACCTCTCCCGCGCGGCGACAGCCCGCGCGGATGCGGAGCGATGACCACTCTCCTGTCAAAATGTGGGCATGGCTACCACTGCACTCGGCGGCAACCCCGTCCAGACCGTCGGCGACCTCCCCACCGTGGGCTCGGCCGCGCCGGGGTTCGCGCTGATCGGCTCCGACTTCGCTGACGTCTCGCTGTCCTCCGGCACGCGCACCGTCATCAACATCTTCCCCAGCGTCGACACCGGCACCTGCGCCCAGAGCGTGCGCAAGTTCAACGAGATCGCGGCCGACCTCGACAACACCCAGGTCGTCTGCGTCTCCCAGGACCTGCCCTTCGCCCAGGCCCGCTTCTGCGGCTCCGAGGGCATCGAGGGCGTCACCGCCGCCTCGTCGTTCCGCTCGAGCTTCGGTGACGACTACGGCGTGCGGCTCCTCGACGGCAAGTTCGAGGGCCTCCTGGCCCGCGCGGTCGTCGTCGTCGACGCCGACGGCAAGGTCATCCACACCGAGCTGGTCCCCGAGATCGCCCAGGAGCCCGACTACGACGCCGCGGTCTCCTCGCTCGGCCTCACCGCCTGAGCCGCAGACCGGCGGGCGTGCCCTGATCTCGAGCCACACGGCCTGAGCCCGGGTACTCACCCCGGTTGAGTGGGACGGACGCGGCACCGAGCAGGTGCCGCGGGGGTCAATGGACCCATGACCCGCTACGCCGACCCGCACGTCTGCCCCGACTGCTCCGCCGACCTCCCCGCGGGCTCCCACGCCTGCCCGGCGTGCGGACTGCTGCTGCGTCACGCGCTCAGTCACGAGCTCTTCGGGGCCCTGCAGCGCGCCGACCTGCTCCTCGGGCGTCTGCGCGCCGTCTCCGCGACGCCGGCCCCCGTCGCCCCGGCGGCGCCCGCTGCCCCCGCCGTACCGAGCATCGCCCCGCGACGCAGCGGGCTGCGCCTGGCCTCCGTGCCGGGGGTCCTGCTCGGGCTGGGGGCCTTGTGCCTGCTCGTGGCCGCGGTCATCTTCCTGGCCGTCGCCTGGTCGTGGCTCGGCGTCGGCGGACGTACGGCGGTCCTGGTCGCCCTGACCGCCGCCTCGGCCGCCCTCGGGGTCGGTCTGGCCCGGCGCGGTCTCCGGGTCGCGGGCGAGTCGCTGAGCACCGTCGCCCTGGGCCTGCTGACCCTCGACGTGCTCGGCGCCGAGCACGCCGGGTGGCTGGGCCTCCTCGACTACCCCCAGACCCTGCTGGCCGTGGGTCTCACGCTGCTGGCCGCCTCGCTCGTCTGGACGCTGGCCCAGCCGGTGCTCGCCGCGCCGCAGCTGATCGCGGGCCTCGGCTTCTTCACGGCGTACGTCGGCGCGACGGAGCTCACCCTCCACGCGATGCCCATCCAGGCACTGGCCGTGGTCGCGGCCGCCGGCCTGGTCGCGCTCGGCCGGGTCCGGGGCGCCGGCGTGCTGCCGTGGGTCGGCCTGGCGGCCGGCGTCCTCACCTGGTCGGTGCTGACCCTCGACGGGCTCGGCGAGGCCCTGGAGCAGCCCACGCTCGGGGCCCTCTGGTCGGCCGACGGCACGGCGTGGTCGCTGCTGGCCTCGGCCGCCCTCCTGATGCTGCCGCTGGCCGTGGTCCGTGACCACCCCGTCCGGGTGCTGAGCCTCGGCGGCGCCCTGTCGCTGGTGGTCGCCGTCGCGACGCTGCCGGTGGTCGACGAGGGCCTGACCCGGGTCACCCTGGCCGCGCTGGGCGTCGCCGCTCTGGGTGCGCTGGTCGCGGTCACCCTGCCCCGCCGCTGGGCGGGCGTCCCGCTCACCCCCGCTGGGTTCGCCACCCTGCCGCTGATCGCGACGGCGCTCGGTCTGTCCGCGCAGGCGGCCTCAGCGCTGCTGGCGCTCGGCGAGCCGTTCTCCGCCGACGCCGGCACCCGGGTCGAGCCGCTGGAGCTGGTGGCCTCCCCGGCCGTCCTGGTCCCGGTCGTGGCGGTCCTCCTGCTGGTGGCGCTGGTGGGGCTCGGCTCCCGGGTTGTCCGGGTCCCGCTCACGGCGCCGCTCACGATCCTCGCGCTCGCCGGCGTCGCCACGCTCGGCCTGGTCCCCACCCCGCTCTGGGCCGTGACCGTCGCCCTGCTCGTCCTCGCCGGGGCGCTGACCGCCCGCGGCGTGGTCGCGGGCGAATCCGCGCTGGCCGCAGCGACCGCCGTGCTGGCCGCCACCGTCGTCGTGGCCCTGCCCAGCGCCGGCCTGACGGCCCTGGTCGCAGCCACGGCGACCCTCGTCGCCGCCGGCCTGCTCCTCACCGGTCACCGGCCGCGCGCCGACCTCGGCGCCGGGCTCCTGCTCCCGGTCACCCTGGCCGGCGCGCTGTGGTCGCTCGGCGAGGTCGTCGACCTCGACGTCGCCGCCCGCGGCCTGCCCGTCCTCGTGGCCGTCGGACTCGTCGCCCTGGCCCTGCCGCGGTTCGAGGTGGAGGGCGCCGCGGGCCTGGTGGCGCTGGTGGCCGGTGTCGCAGCGGTCGGGGCCGCCGCCGACCCGGCCACGGCGCTCGCCCTGCACCTCACCGTCGCGGGTGCCCTGGTGACCTCGACGTCGCTGCTCCACGACCACCGTCGCCCCGCGGCGGGCCTGGGCGGCCTGCTGCTCGCGGCCGCCACCTGGGTCAGGCTCGCCGACCTCGGGGTGAGCGCCCCCGAGGCCTACACCCTGCCGTCGGCGACCGTGCTGATCCTGCTGGGTCTGCGTCGGCTGAGCCGGCGTCCCGGCTCCCCGACCGCCGTGCTGCTCCCGGGTCTCCTGCTCGCGACCGTGCCGTCGCTCCTCTGGGTGCTCGGTGAGCCGGTCTCGCCCCGGGCGGTGCTCCTCGGGGGCGCCCTGCTGACCCTCACGCTGGCCGGCGCCCGGATGCGGTGGAACGCCCCGCTGGTCGTCGGCGCGGTCGGCGGCGCGGTGCTGGTGCTGCGCGAGCTCGCGCCGTACGCCGCCCAGACCCCCCAGTGGGTGCTGATCGGGGTCGCCGGCGCGCTGCTCACCGCGGTCGGCGTGACCTGGGAGCGGCGGTTGGGCGAGGTGCGGCTGGCGGCCGACTTCCTCGAACGGCTCCGGTGAGCAGGCTCAGGAGCCGGCGACCTCGGCGGGGTCCCAGAAGGCCGCGCCGATGTCGACCGCACCCGACGCCCGTCGCGGCGTGCCCTCCTCGGTGTAGCGCCGCTGCGCCTCGCCCAGGTGGCTCGGTGGGAGGGAGCCGTCGGCCCGCACGACACGCCACCACGGGACCGGACCGCCGTGCCGCGCCATCACGGCGCCGACCTGCCGTGGTCCGCCACCCACCACGGCGGCCAGGGCGCCGTACGTCGTCACCCGCCCGCGCGGCACCTGCTCGACCAGGCTGAGCACCGCCTCGACATGGTCGTCGGGGTCCGCCCGGACAGCACTCACGGGCACTGCCGCAGCGGCAGTGCCCGTGTGTGCTCGGTCATGAGGCCCAACCTACCGCCGGGGCGGGGTCGAGCCCAGGCTCAGAGGATCGGGTCGAAGGGCTCGGTGCCGGCGACCAGGCGCAGCCCGGCGATGCCGGAGTGGGCCTGGGCGTAGGCCAGCTCCTTGGAGAGGTCGCCGATGTTGTTGGACGCCGGCAGCGGGGCGAGGCCCAGCGTGGAGAGGGTGCCGATGGCCTGGCCGCTCTCGCTCACGAAGGCCGAGCCCGAGTCTCCGGGGACGCCGGGGGTCACGGTGTAGAGCGGGTGCGACCAGCCGCCGTCGGCCGCGTCGTCACCGAGCGAGATGCCGGTCTTCGGCGAGAGGGCCTCGATGCCGCCGCGCAGGCTGGAGTTGCCGTAGGAGAAGACCCGGTCGCCGGCGTCGGTGCCGTCGGTGTCGATGCCGGTCGGACCGCCCCAGAACGGGATGCTCGGGTTGACCTTGCCGACGTCACCCGCGGCGACCTTGACCAGCGCGAAGTCGTTGTAGGCGCAGGCGTTGCTGGCCGGGTTCTCGCCCTGAGCCCGCATGGTGCGCCACGAGCTGTAGGCCAGCGTGCCGCTGCCGACCTTGGTGCCGCCGGTGACCAGCGACCCGCCGCGGCGGAAGTCGACGGCGGTGCCGAGCGGGACCGAGTCGTTGAGGCAGCCGTTGGTGTCGGTGGCCGCGCCCATGCCGGCGCAGTGGGCGGCGTACCCGACGTAGGTGTTGGCGCTGGCGTCGGTGAAGACGAAGTTGCCGGTGCACTGCGCACCGTCGGTGTACATCTGCACGCCGGGCGTGATCGTGGCGGTGTCGGCGGGGGCGTAGCCCTGTCCGGCCGAGGTCGCCGGGGCGGCGACGGAGAGGGTGGCGCCCAGGGTGGCCGTGGTGGCCAGGGCGAGGGTGGCGAGGGTGCGGCCGAGTCGCGGCTTGGTGGTCAACATGACTATGCCAACGAGCGTGTTCCGAAAGGGTTACGCCCGCCTAGTCACAAATGACTAGACGGGCGTAGTCCCGATGGTGGGGCGGCCCCAGACGTCAGGCGCCCGAGGTCAGTACGACGGCTGGCTGGGGTCGATCTGGTTGACCCAGGCGACCACGCCGCCACCCACGTGGATCGCGTCGGAGTAGCCCGCGCCGTGGAGCACCGCGAGCGCCTCGGCGGAGCGCACGCCGCTCTTGCAGTGGAGCACCACCGGCGTGTCCTGGCTGAGCACGCCGAGCGCGTTGCCGTTGAGGAACTCACCCTTGGGGATCAGGACGGAGCCGGGGATCTGGTTGATCTCGTACTCGTTGGGCTCGCGCACGTCCACCAGGACGAAGTCGCGGGTGCCCTCCTCGCGCTCCTTGAGCATGTGCTCGAGCTGGGTCACCGAGATCGTCGATCCGGCCGCGGCGTCGGCGGCCTCCTCGGAGACCGCGCCGCAGAAGGCGTCGTAGTCGATCAGGCCGGTGACCGTGGGGTTCTCGCCGCAGAGCGCGCAGTGGGGGTCCTTGCGCACCTTCAGCTTGCGCCACTCGAGCTCGAGGGCGTCGTAGATGACGAGCTTGCCGATGGCCGGGTCACCGATGCCGGTGATCACCTTGATCGCCTCGTTGACCTGGATCGACCCGATGCTGGCGCACAGGACGCCCAGCACGCCGCCCTCGGCGCAGCTCGGGACCATGCCCGGCGGCGGCGGCTCGGGGTAGAGGCAGCGGTAGCAGGGGGCGTCGTCGTCCATCGACGGCGCGAAGACCGAGGCCTGGCCGTCGAAGCGGTAGATCGAGCCCCAGACGTAGGGGATCCCGAGGAAGTACGCCGCGTCGTTGACCATGTAGCGGGTGGCGAAGTTGTCGGTGCCGTCGACGATCAGGTCGTAGCCCTCGAAGACGCCCATCACGTTGTCGTTGTCGAGACGCTCCTCGTGCAGCACCACGTCGACGTAGGGGTTCGCCTCGTTGATCGACTCCTTGGCGGAGACCGCCTTGGACTTCCCGATGTCGGACTGGGTGTGGATGATCTGGCGCTGCAGGTTGGACTCGTCGACCTCGTCGAACTCGGCGATGCCGAGCGTGCCGACACCGGCAGCGGCGAGGTAGAGCAGGGCGGGGCTGCCGAGGCCACCGGCGCCGATGACCAGCACCTTGGCGTTCTTCAGGCGCTTCTGCCCGGTCATGCCCACGTCGGGGATGATCAGGTGGCGGCTGTAGCGACGTACCTCGTCGACCGACAGCTCATCGGCGGGCTCGACCAGCGCGGGGAAACTCACGGGACAACTCCTTGATCACGACCTGGGGGTCACGTCTGTGGCGGGGCGGGAACCGACACAACGTCGGATCCGCTCGCCGTGTTCCCCTCGTGCTCCCATCGTGTCTCGCAGCCGGTCGCCCGACCCGCGCGTCCCGTCATCCGGACCTGCGGGTACCGACGGGTAGGCTCCGAGGCATGAGTGAGACCCACGGCACGGTCGAGGAGGCGCGACCCCGAGGAGGGCGCCTCCCGCGTCGCGAGAGGCGTGCCCAGCTGCTCGACTCCGCGCTCGAGGTCTTCGTCGGCCACGGCTACCACGCCGCGGCGATGGACGACATCGCCGAGCGCGCCGGCGTGTCCAAGCCGGTGCTCTACCAGCACTTCCCCGGCAAGCTCGACCTCTACCTCGCGCTGCTGGACACCTCGTGCGACGCGATCATCGACAACTGCCGCTGCGCGCTCGAGTCCACCGCCGACAACAAGCTCCGCGTCGAGGCCGCCGTCGGCGCCTTCTTCGACTACGTCGCCAACGACACGGGCGCCTTCCGCCTGGTCTTCGAGTCCGACCTCACCAACGAGCCGGCCGTGCGCGAGCACGTCGAGCGGGTCACCACCGAGTGCGCCGACCTGATCGCCCACGTGATCCGCGACGACACCGGGCTCCCCGACGAGGCGGCCCGGCTCCTGGCCGTGTCGCTGGTGGGAATGGCGCAGGTCAGCGCCCGGTTCTGGTTGACCGAGGCCGGCGGCATCGCCCGCAAGCAGGCCTCCGACCTGGTTGCCGGGCTCGCCTGGCGCGGCATCCGCGGCTACCCGCTCACCGACGAGCACTGACCGCTCCCGCCATCCCGCTCCCACCCTCTCGCTCCCGAGCACCCCACCCAGCACCACAGACCTGAAGGAGTACCGACCGTGGAGGTCAAGATCGGCATCCAGCACGCCCCCCGCGAGATCGTCATCGAGAGCGACGAGAAGGCCGAGGCGATCGAGAGCCTGGTCTCCGAGGCCCTCGGCAACGAGCGCGGCCTGCTCTCCCTGACCGACAGCAAGGGCCGCCGCACGGTCATCCCGGCCTCGAAGATCGCCTACGTCGAGATCGGTGGCGGCGTCTCCGGCACCGTCGGCTTCCGCGGCTGACCCGCGCCGACCTGCACCTCAGAGACAGCGAGGGTTCTCAGTCACCCAGTGACTGAGAACCCTCGCTGTCTCGCTTCCCGGGGCGAGTGCGTCGCTCTCCCTCGCTCAGAGGGCGCGGACGCGGTTGTTGCGGGCGTTGTGCTCGAGCTCGACGAGACCGAGGGCCTCGAGCAGTGGCGGGAGGTACATGCCGAAGCGGCCGCGGTAGCCCTTGCGCTGGCCGTACCAGCCGCCGGCGGGGTTGTCCTCGGCGCGGCCGAAGGCCTCGACCGTGCCGTCGGCGGCGTCCTTCTTCTCGTCGGCGGCGCCGAGCGGCACCCAGTCGCCCTGCTCGACCAGCCACGCGTGGAGGTCGTCGACCGCCGAGGCCAGGTAGGTGAGCTTGGTCGAGCCCACCTGGCAGACCAGCAGCGGCGGGTCGGCCGACTCGTCGCGGTGCATCGTGTACGTCGAGCTGCCCGGCGCCGTCGTCAACTGCCAGGGGTCCTCGGGGGTTCCGGTTCCGTCCATCCGCCCAACCTAGCGACCGCGGGCCGCTGACGGCTGCCCGGCCGCCCCGGCCGAGGGGCGCTAGCCCGGCCCCGCACCCGGACCGCCGGACCACAGGTAGCCGTGCTCGGGCCGGCCGGCCGACCCGTACCGCGGTCGGATCTCGGCCAGGCCCATCGCGGCCAGCTGCTCCAGGTAGCGGCGTGCGCTGACCCGCGACAACCCGCTGCGGCTCGCGGCCTCGCCCGCGGACAGGTCGCCTCCCGCGTCGCGCAGCACGTCGGCGACCAGGGTCAGCGTGTGCTGGGCCAGGCCCTTGGGGAGGTCGCGGCGCTCGCTGCGGTGCAGCCGGGCGGAGAGCATCCGGTCGACCTCGTGCTGGTCCTGCACGGTGGCCTGCCGGTCGGCGAGGTGCCGGAGCTGCTCCCGTTGCCGCGCGTAGGCCTCCAGGCGCTCCCGCAGGACGCGCATCGGGAAGGGCTTGATCAGGTAGTCGGTCACGCCTCCGGCCATGGCCGTGCGCACGGTCTCGACCTCGCGGGCCGCGGTGATGGCCAGGACGTCGAGGTCGGTGCCACCGACCCGCGAGCGGAGCCGCCGCAGCACCTCCAGGCCCGACATGTCGGGCAGGTGGATGTCGAGCAGGACCAGGTCCGGCTGCTGCTCCTCGACCGCGAGCAGGGCCTGGCCGCCGGTCTGGGCCACCGCGACGACCGAGAAGCCGGGCACCGCCTCGACGTAGGCGCGGTGCACCTCCGCGACGGCGAAGTCGTCGTCGACCACCAGGACGCGGATGGGGGCCTTCACGGCCATCACGCCTCCCCCGCCGTCGACGCGCTCGCGGCGACCGGGCCCGCCGCGACCGCCGGCAGGTCCACCGTGAAGACCGCTCCGCCACCCGGACGGTCGCCGACGGTGATCGTCCCGCCCCGGCGAGCGACGATCCGCGCCACCAGCACGAGCCCGATCCCCCGGCCCCGGTGCTCGTTCGTCGACTCCTTGGTGCTCACCCCGATCCGGAAGATCTCGTCGCGCAGCCGCGCCGGCACGCCGGGACCGTCGTCGCTGACCGACAGCCGGACGCGACCACCGGCGGTGTGGGTGACCAGGAGGTCGGCGACGCCTCCGGGGCCGACCGCTTCCAGCGCGTTGTCGACCAGGTTGCCGATGATCGTGACGACGTCGTCGCCGGCGCCGTCGGCCACCTCGGAGGCGGGGTCGAGCCGCAGGACGTGGCCCTTCTCGCGGGCCGCCGCCGTCTTGGCGAGCAGGAGGGCGGCGACCGAGGGGTCCTCCACGTGGCGCAGCGGGGATCGCCCGCCGGTGGCCGTGCCCCCGCCGACCCGCTCGATGAAACCGACCGCGTCGTCGCCGCGCCCGAGCTCGATCAGCCCGGACAGGACGTGGAGGTTGTTGGAGAACTCGTGCGCCTGGGCCCGCAGCGCGTCGGTGATCGTGCGCTCCCCGTCGAGCGCCCGCAGGGCCTCGGTCAGCTCGGTCCGGTCGCGCAGCACCAGCACCCGCCCCACGTCGCGTCCCTCGACCCGCGCGGTCGTGCAGCTCACGACGAGGACCCGCTCCCCGACCAGCACGACCCGGTCCGAGACGTCGTCGGGGCGCTCGACGAGCGGCAGCAGGTCGTCGCCGTCGAGCACCTCGTCGGCCCTACGGCGGGTGGGGTCGTCCTCCAGACCCAGCAGCCGCATCGCCTCGTCGTTGACCAGGGCCAGGCGCCCGCGGTCGTCGACGGCGACGACGCCGTCACGCACCCCGTGCAGCATCGCGTCCCTGGCCTGGAGCAGCTCGACGATCTCCTCCGGCTCCAGGCCGTGGATCCGGCGCCGTACCAGGCGCGTCACCCCGATCGCCCCCAGCACCCCGACGAACGCCGCCGCGGTCAGCCAGGCCACCAGCCGCGGCAGCACCCCCTCGAGCTCGGAGGACAGCTCGCTCTCGAGGATCCCCACCGACACCTGGCCCACGATGCTGTCCGCGTCGTCCCGCACCGGCACCTTCGCCCGCAGCGAGACCCCCAGGGTCCCGGTCTCGGTGCCGACGAACTCGCCGCCGCTGAGAGCCACGCTGGGGTCCGTCGACACGCGTCGCCCGATCTTCTCCGGGTCCGGGTGGGAGTAGCGCAGGCCAGCGGTGTCGGTGAACACGACGAACTCCGCGCCACCAGCGCGTCGGACGAGCTCGGCCAGCGGCTGGAGCAGCGCCGACGGGTCGTCGGACGCGTAGGCCTCGAGCACCGCAGGCTGCTCGGCCAGGCTCCGCGCCATGCCCACCACCCGGTCGGCGTACGCGTCGCGGGTCTGGTCCTGCTGGAGCTGGAACGCCAGCATCCCCGCGGCCACCAGGACCGCGAGCACGATCGCGACCTGCATGGCCAGCAGCTGCACTGCTAGCGGAACCCGACGTCTCACCCCGCCATCGTGCACCACCGCCAGGTGTCGTGCGTCACGACCGAAACGACCAGTACGACCGGTACGACCGGAGGCTGGTCGGCCCCCCGCGCCGGACCTAGCGTCCGAGCATCTCGACACCGAACGTCTCCGATTCGAAGGATCCGACCATGACCCTGCCCCTCTCGCTCACGCCCCGCACCGCGGGCCCCTCTCGACGGGGTCCCCGCCGCGCGGGCACCGTGGCCGCCGTCCTCGGCGCCGCGGCGCTGACCCTGTCGGCGTGCTCCGGCTCCACCGACAGCGCCTCCGACGGCGCCAGCGCCCGGCTCCAGCTGATGGCGCCGGCCGACCCCGGCGGTGGCTGGGACGGCACCGCCCGGGCCATGGCCAGCAGCCTGGAGGGCGCCGGCCTCGCCAAGTCCACCCAGGTCAGCAATGTCCCCGGGGCCGGCGGGACCATCGGTCTCGCCCAGCTCGCGAACGAGAAGAGCGAGGACTACCTGATGGTGATGGGTCTCGTGATGGTCGGGGCGGTCGAGACCAACCAGTCCGAGGCCACCCTCGACGACGTCACCCCGATCGCCCGGCTCACCGCGGAGGACGAGATCGTCGTGGTCCCCGCCGAGAGCCCCTACGAGACCATCCAGGACCTCGCCGACGACCTGGCGGCGAACGGCCGCGACGTGGCCATCGCGGGCGGCTCCGCCGGAGGCACCGACCACATCGTGGCCGGCCTCCTCGCCGAGGCTGCCGGGGCGAGCCCCGAGGACCTCAACTACATCGCCTTCGCCGGCGGTGGCGAGACCGTGGCCGCCCTGCTCGGCAACAAGGTCGCCGCGGGGGTCTCCGGCG